>JAGYIJ010000001.1 GCA_018402685.1 Aquiluna sp.
GTCATGGAAATCTCATCTTGAAGCAAGCTTCCCGCTTAGATGCTTTCAGCGGTTATCTCTCCCAAACGTAGCTAATCAGCGGTGCCCTTGGCAGGACAACTGACACACCAGAGGTTTGTCCAACCCGGTCCTCTCGTACTAGGGTCAGGTCTTCTCAAATTTCCTGCGCGCGCAGAGGATAGAGACCGAACTGTCTCACGACGTTCTGAACCCAGCTCGCGTGCCGCTTTAATGGGCGAACAGCCCAACCCTTGGGACCTACTACAGCCCCAGGATGCGACGAGCCGACATCGAGGTGCCAAACCATGCCGTCGATATGGACTCTTGGGCAAGATCAGCCTGTTATCCCCGAGGTACCTTTTATCCGTTGAGCGACAGCGCTTCCACAAGCCACTGCCGGATCACTAGTCCCGACTTTCGTCCCTGCTCGACCTGTCAGTCTCACAGTCAAGCTCCCTTGTGCACTTACACTCGCCACCTGATTGCCAACCAGGCTGAGGGAACCTTTGGGCGCCTCCGTTACTTTTTGGGAGGCAACCGCCCCAGTTAAACTACCCACCAGGCACTGTCCCTGAACCGGATTACGGTTCGAAGTTAGATATCCAGAGTGACCAGAGTGGTATTTCAACAATGACTCCACAAACACTGGCGTGTCCGCTTCAAAGTCTCCCACCTATCCTACACAAGCCACACCGAACACCAATACCAAGCTGTAGTAAAGGTCACGGGGTCTTTCCGTCCTGCTGCGCGTAACGAGCATCTTTACTCGTAGTGCAATTTCGCCGAGTTCGTGGTTGAGACAGCTGGGAAGTCGTTACGCCATTCGTGCAGGTCGGAACTTACCCGACAAGGAATTTCGCTACCTTAGGATGGTTATAGTTACCACCGCCGTTTACTGGGGCTTAAATTCCTAGCTTTGCCTTACGGCTAACCAGTCCTCTTAACCTTCCAGCACCGGGCAGGCGTCAGTCCGTATACATCGTTTTGCAACTTCGCACGGACCTGTGTTTTTGATAAACAGTCGCTACTCACTGGTCTCTGCGGCCATGCAGTGCTTCTGGAGTAAATCCATACACACCTCAGGCGCCCCTTCTCCCGAAGTTACGGGGCCATTTTGCCGAGTTCCTTAACCATGATTCTCTCGATCCCCTTAGTATTCTCTACTTGACTACCTGAGTCGGTTTGGGGTACGGGCAGCTAGAACCTCACGTCGATGCTTTTCTTGGCAGCATAGGATCACCCACTTCGTCCTTGCGGACTCATCATCAGATCTCAGGCTATGTGAGAGACGGATTTGCCTATCTCTCGCCCTACATCCTTAAACGGGGACAACCATCGCCCCGCGGAGGCTACCTTCCTGCGTCACACCTGTTAATACGTTAACCGCACCAGCGTAGGGTCGTTGGCTCCACTATCCGGATCGGCCCGAAGGCTTTTCCAAATAGCTTCAGCAACTTAGCATTACTGGATTAGTTTGGGCGGTTCTTCGCCGGTACGGGAATATCAACCCGTTGTCCATCGACTACGCCTGTCGGCCTCGCCTTAGGTCCCGACTTACCCAGGGCGGATTAGCCTGGCCCTGGAACCCTTAGTCTTTCGGGGTGCGGGTTTCTCACCCGCATTTCGCTACTCATTCCTGAATTCTCACTCGTGTGGCATCCACGGCTGGTTCACACCGCCGCTTCGCTCGCCACACGACGCTCTCCTACCCATCTGTACGCCTGGATCTTACGACCTAGCAATGTACAAATGCCACAACTTCGGTGACTTGCTTGAGCCCCGTTATATTGTCGGCGCGGAATCACTTGACCAGTGAGCTATTACGCACTCTTTTAATGGTGGCTGCTTCTAAGCCAACATCCTGGTTGTCTATGCAACTCCACATCCTTTCCCACTTAGCAAGCGCTTGGGGACCTTAGTTGGTGGTCTGGGCTGTTTCCCTTTCGACTACGAAGCTTATCCCCCGCAGTCTCACTGCCTTGTTCTCACTCTCTGGCATTCGGAGTTTGGCTGACGTCAGTAACCTTTTAGGGCCCATCGGCCATCCAGTAGCTCTACCTCCGGCAAGAAACACGCAACGCTGCACCTAAATGCATTTCGGAGAGAACCAGCTATCACGAAGTTTGATTGGCCTTTCACCCCTATCCACAGCTCATCCCCTCGGTTTTCAACCCAAGTGGGTTCGGTCCTCCACGACGTCTTACCGTCGCTTCAACCTGGCCATGGATAGATCACTTCGCTTCGGGTCTAGGACATGCGACTGAATCGCCCTATTCAGACTCGCTTTCGCTACGGCTACCCCTCACGGGTTAACCTCGCCACATATCGCTAACTCGCAGGCTCATTCTTCAAAAGGCACGCTGTCACCCCTACAAGGAGGCTCCAACGGTTTGTAAGCAAACGGTTTCAGGTTCTATTTCACTCCCCTCCCGGGGTACTTTTCACCTTTCCCTCACGGTACTTGTCCGCTATCGGTCATCTGGGAGTATTTAGGCTTACCAGGTGGTCCTGGCAGATTCACACGGGATTTCTCGGGCCCCGTGATACTTGGGATCCTCTTCGCGTTAGTGCTGCATTTCGACTACGGGGCTGGCACCCTCTGTGGCTGGCCTTTCAAGACCATTTGTCTATACAACAACTATCCGCGTGCTGTCCGGCAGAACAGCGTAAGAGTCCCACAACCCCGACCATGCAACGCCCGCCGGCTATCACACATGATCGGTTTGGCCTGTTCCGGTTTCGCTCGCCACTACTACCGGAATCACTGTTGTTTTCTCTTCCTGTGGGTACTGAGATGTTTCACTTCCCCACGTTCCCTCTACCCGCCCTATATATTCAGGCGGGAGTCACTGGGTAGCACGAAGCTCCCAGCGGGGTTTCCCCATTCGGACATCCTCGGATCAAAGCTCGCTTATCAGCTCCCCGAGGCTTATCGCAGATTGCTACGTCCTTCTTCGGCTCCAGATGCCAAGGCATCCACCGTTTGCTCTTAGAAACTTGACTACATGAGTATGAATCGATCGTGAGACTCTTCCGAAGAAGAATCTCAGATTGACCAATGATCTATAAATCTAGATCTGTAGATTGACACCCGAAGGTGCCTATCTAAGATGCTCGCGTCCACTGTGTAGTTCTCAATATACGGGCGGTTCCAGCCGCACAGGGAAATCCATCCCAGTGCATCCTGGTCCGATCGAGGCGTGCCCATCGATTGCTCGATGTGCCCGGTCCCTCAGGACCCAACAGTGTGCAGGTGATGTTACTGGGCTCCGCCGGACGTTCCGTGCCCCGAAGGGCTGTACTTGTGCAGCAGTGCTGTTCTACATCACCAAAGTCAATGTTCCACCCATGAGCAACCACCCTGGAACATTCGTCCAGGCTGTGGCTCTAGACACTCGAAAGTGCCAGATGCTCCTTAGAAAGGAGGTGATCCAGCCGCACCTTCCGGTACGGCTACCTTGTTACGACTTAGTCCTAATCACCGATCCCACCTTCGACAGCTCCCTCCTTGCGGTTGGGCCACCGGCTTCGGGTGTTACCGACTTTCATGACTTGACGGGCGGTGTGTACAAGGCCCGGGAACGTATTCACCGTGGCGTTGCTGATCCACGATTACTAGCGACTCCAACTTCATGAGGTCGAGTTGCAGACCTCAATCCGAACTGAGACCGGCTTTGTGGGATTCGCTCCACCTTGCGGTATTGCTGCCCTCTGTACCGGCCATTGTAGCATGCGTGAAGCCCAAGACATAAGGGGCATGATGATTTGACGTCATCCCCACCTTCCTCCGAGTTGACCCCGGCAGTATCCCATGAGTTCCCACCATTACGTGCTGGCAACATAGGACGAGGGTTGCGCTCGTTGCGGGACTTAACCCAACATCTCACGACACGAGCTGACGACAACCATGCACCACCTGTATAGAGACCTTGCGGGGAGTGTATTTCTACACTTTTCCTCTATATGTCAAGCCTTGGTAAGGTTCTTCGCGTTGCATCGAATTAATCCGCATGCTCCGCCGCTTGTGCGGGCCCCCGTCAATTCCTTTGAGTTTTAGCCTTGCGGCCGTACTCCCCAGGCGGGGAACTTAATGCGTTAGCTGCGACACGGAATCCGTGGAACGGACCCCACATCTAGTTCCCACCGTTTACGGCGTGGACTACCAGGGTATCTAATCCTGTTCGCTCCCCACGCTTTCGCTCCTCAGCGTCAGTTACGGCCCAGAGATCTGCCTTCGCCATTGGTGTTCCTCCTGATATCTGCGCATTCCACCGCTACACCAGGAATTCCAATCTCCCCTACCGCACTCTAGTTTGCCCGTACCCACTGCAGGTCCGAGGTTGAGCCTCGGATTTTCACAGCAGACGCGACAAACCGCCTACGAGCTCTTTACGCCCAATAATTCCGGACAACGCTTGCACCCTACGTATTACCGCGGCTGCTGGCACGTAGTTAGCCGGTGCTTTTTCTGCAGGTACCGTCACTTTCGCTTCTTCCCTGCTAAAAGAGGTTTACAACCCGAAGGCCGTCGTCCCTCACGCGGCGTTGCTGCATCAGGCTTGCGCCCATTGTGCAATATTCCCCACTGCTGCCTCCCGTAGGAGTCTGGGCCGTGTCTCAGTCCCAGTGTGGCCGGTCACCCTCTCAGGCCGGCTACCCGTCGTCGCCTTGGTGGGCCATTACCTCACCAACTAGCTGATAGGCCGCGAGTCCATCCTTGACCAAAGTTCTTTCCAGCTAGTGACCATGCGGTCCTAGCTCGTATCCGGTATTAGACGTCGTTTCCAACGCTTATCCCAGAGTCAAGGGCAGGTTACTCACGTGTTACTCACCCGTTCGCCACTAATCCAGCAGGAGCAAGCTCCCGCCTTCATCGTTCGACTTGCATGTGTTAAGCACGCCGCCAGCGTTCGTCCTGCTCCTTAGAAAGGAGGTGATCCAGCCGCACCTTCCGGTACGGCTACCTTGTTACGACTTAGTCCCAATCACCAATCCCACCTTCGACGGCTCCTTCCTTACGGTTAGGCCACCGGCTTCGGGTGTTACCGACTTTCGTGACTTGACGGGCGGTGTGTACAAGGCCCGGGAACGTATTCACCGTAGCGTTGCTGATCTACGATTACTAGCGACTCCGACTTCATGAGGTCGAGTTGCAGACCTCAATCCGAACTGAGACCGGCTTTTTGGGATTCGCTCCACCTTACGGTATTGCAGCCCTCTGTACCGGCCATTGTAGCATGCGTGAAGCCCAAGACATAAGGGGCATGATGATTTGACGTCATCCCCACCTTCCTCCGAGTTGACCCCGGCAGTATCCCATGAGTTCCCACCATTACGTGCTGGCAACATAGGACGAGGGTTGCGCTCGTTGCGGGACTTAACCCAACATCTCACGACACGAGCTGACGACAACCATGCACCACCTGTATAGAGACCTTGCGGGGAGTACATTTCTGCACTTTTCCTCTATATGTCAAGCCTTGGTAAGGTTCTTCGCGTTGCATCGAATTAATCCGCATGCTCCGCCGCTTGTGCGGGCCCCCGTCAATTCCTTTGAGTTTTAGCCTTGCGGCCGTACTCCCCAGGCGGGGTGCTTAATGTGTTAACTTCGTCACGGACCACGTGGAATGTGGCCCACAGCTAGCACCCACCGTTTACGGCGTGGACTACCAGGGTATCTAATCCTGTTTGCTCCCCACGCTTTCGCTCCTCAGCGTCAGTTACGGCCCAGAGATGTGCCTTCGCCATTGGTGTTCCTCCTGATATCTGCGCATTCCACCGCTACACCAGGAATTCCCATCTCCCCTACCGCACTCTAGTCTGCCCGTACCCACTGCAAGTTCGAGGTTGAGCCTCGAAATTTCACAGCAGACGTGACAAACCGCCTACGAGCTCTTTACGCCCAATAATTCCGGACAACGCTTGCACCCTACGTATTACCGCGGCTGCTGGCACGTAGTTAGCCGGTGCTTTTTCTGCAGGTACCGTCACTTTCGCTTCTTCCCTGCTAAAAGAGGTTTACAACCCGAAGGCCTTCGTCCCTCACGCGGCGTTGCTGCATCAGGCTTGCGCCCATTGTGCAATATTCCCCACTGCTGCCTCCCGTAGGAGTCTGGGCCGTGTCTCAGTCCCAGTGTGGCCGGTCACCCTCTCAGGCCGGCTACCCGTCGTCGCCTTGGTGAGCCATTACCTCACCAACAAGCTGATAGGCCGCGAGATCATCCTTGACCGAAATTCTTTCTTCCCCAGTGGATGCCCACCAGGGAAAGTATCCGGTATTAGCTACAGTTTCCCGCAGTTATCCCAGAGTCAAGGGCAGATTTCTCACGTGTTACTCACCCGTTCGCCACTAATCCACCGGAGCAAGCTCCAGCTTCATCGTTCGACTTGCATGTGTTAAGCACGCCGCCAGCGTTCGTCCTGAGCCAGGATCAAACTCTCCGTAAAAAATTGTTTGCCTACAAGTAGGCAAGCATTTACGAGCCCACATCCCGAGGGATGTGAGTTCAATTTGATTTGGCTTTCGAACTGTCTACTGACAATTCTTATTTATCTTTATCCAAAAGGAATCTCTGCAGAAACCGAAGTTTCTGCCGAGGTTTTTGGCATCGACATTGTGCACGCTGTTGAGTTCTCAAAGATCGGATGCATCTGACTTCATCTTGCGAATCATCTTCAGAGCAACTTCTCAAGTCTACCGACTTTGCGACCCCTGTCAACCCTCGGTTTCCCTTGAGTTTTCAGGCATTCACGCCATCGACGGACCTAAATCCTAGACACTAAAACACATGGCCACAAGGGCCAATTTTTTAGCTTTTGGAAGTGTTGCACTTGAGCCGGCGATCTCAATCGGATCTTGCCAAACTTTGGTCAACTCGGGAAAGCTTAGTGACGTTTTGGTAACACTGTCAAATCAAAACGGGCTGTGTTTTGAATTATTTAAAAAACAATCCCGCCAAGTTCTTCTTGCCCTTAGAAATAAGGGCAAGACCGCCTACTAAAAGGTCTTCAACAATGGCTTCTGTGGATTCAATCTTTTGCTGGTTCACACTCACAGAGCCGGCCTCAATTGCTCGCCTGGCATCGGAGTTACTCGATGCCAGCCCCACTGCCACCAGAGCTTCAATCACGCTTACACCCTTAGGGACCTCAGCATTTGGAAGCTCGACCAAAGCCGACATCAGTGTCTTGTGATCAAGTGAGCGAACATCTCCCCCACCAAAGAGTGCAAGAGCTGCGTCCCTGGCGGCCTCGGCCTCTTGCCTGGAGTGCACCAACTCGGTCACCTCTAAAGCCAGCCTGCGCTGGGCTTCACGCTTGAACGGCTCGTCCCTGACCATGATTTCGTATTCGGCAATCTCGGCACGGGTGAGGAAGGTGAAGACCTTGAGGCGATCAATGACGTCCGCATCATCGGTGTTCAACCAGAACTGATACATCGCATAAGGGCTCGTTAGCTCGGCATCCAGCCAAATCGCATTGCCCTCACTCTTGCCAAACTTCTTGCCATCGGCATTGGTGATCAAAGGCGTAGCGATCAGGTGAACGCTCTTGCCCTCGACCTTGTGAACCAAATCGGTGCCTGCGGTTAGGTTGCCCCACTGGTCACTACCACCGGTCTGCATCACACAGCCATAGCGCTGGTAAAGCTCTAGGAAGTCCATGCCCTGCAGCACCTGGTAGCTGAACTCGGTGTAGCTAATGCCGCTGTCAGAGTTCAACCTCGCACTAACCGCATCCTTCGAGAGCATCTTGCCAACCCGGAAGTGCTTGCCAATCTCTCTCAAAAAGTCAATTGCGCTGTAGCCGCTGGTCCAATCCAAATTGTTGACCATGCGCGCTGCATGCTCGCCCTCAAAGTCCAAAAAGCGTCTGTTCTGATCAGCAAGCTTTTCAACCCACTCACCAACAGTCTCACGATCGTTCAGGGTGCGCTCCGCAGTTGGCTTAGGGTCACCAATCAAACCGGTTGCTCCACCAACCAGGGCAAGCGGCAGGTGACCTGCCAGCTGCAGCCTGCGCATTGTCAGAAGCTGAACCAGGTTGCCTAGGTGCAAAGATGGTGCGGTTGGGTCAAAGCCGCAGTAAAAGGTAATTTGGCCAGAGAGCGCTTTTCGCAGCTCGTCTTCATCCGTTGAGAGTGCGACCAGGCCGCGCCATTTGAGCTCGTCAAGGATGTGCTCAAATGACGGATCGTTCGCCTGCGCCCTGAGAGATTCTTTGGTAGCCATTAGCTCTTCCCGTGTGGTGCAATTTTTCTAAGTTGAACCAGCTGCTCGACAACCTGCGAGCTTGCGGTGCCTCCGGCACCGTTTCTAGCTTCAATCGAACCCGAGACACTCAGCACCTTTTTCACCTCGGGCTTTAGGTGCTTGGAAACCGAGGCCAACTGCTCATCGGACAACATTGAAAGTTCAATACCCTCAACCTCGCAGAACCGCACCAGCTCCCCGGTGATCTCGTGGGCATCGCGGAATGCGACCCCTTGGGTCACTAACCACTCTGCAACATCGGTTGCCAGCGAGAAGCCTTGTGGTGCAAGCTCCTCCAAGCGCTCCTTGTTGAAAGTCAAAGTCGCAACCATTCCGGTGAAGGCCGGCAGCACCAGCATCAGAGAGTCAAAAGAGTCAAAGATCGGCTCCTTGTCCTCTTGCAGGTCTCGGTTATAGCTAAGTGGCAGGCCTTTTAGGGTGGCGAGCAGACCGCTGAGATTTCCGATCATCCTGCCGGCTTTGCCCCTGGCTAGCTCTGCAATATCGGGGTTTTTCTTTTGCGGCATGATCGAAGATCCGGTCGAGAACTGATCGGCAAGCTGGATGTAGGAAAACTCCTTGGTCGCCCAAGCAATTATTTCCTCGCTAAAGCGCGATAGGTCAATAGAAATCATGCTCAGGATGAATGCGAACTCGGCAACCAGGTCCCTTGAGCTGGTTGCATCCATGCTGTTCTCTGTCACACCAGCAAAGCCCAACTCCTTGGCAACCAGTTTTGGATCGAGCCCAAGGGTGTTACCAGCAAGCGCTCCTGCTCCATAGGGAGAGTAGTTGGTGCGCGCTCGCCAATTCTCTAGGCGCTGCAGGTTCCTAACCTGCGGCCAGGCATGAGCTAAGAGGTGGTGAGAAAGCAAAACAGGTTGGGCATGCTGGAAGTGAGTCCTGCCCGGCATCGCAACACCCAGGTGGTTTTCCGCCTGAGAGCAAAGGGCATCTAGGTAGCCAATAAGTTGATTCTCAATCTCGGTTGCGGCATCGAGCATGAACGAGCGCACCAGCGTTGCAATCTGATCGTTTCTAGACCTACCCGCTCGCACCTTGCCGGCAATCTCCGCGCCAGCGATCTCTATCAGCCCGCGCTCCAGAGCTGCGTGAACGTCTTCCTCATCGGCCTTTGGCACAAACGCCCCCGATGCCACCCGCTTGGATAGCTCCTCGACCGCCTTTTCCAAGACTGAAAGCTCTTCATCACTTAGGTAGTTGGCTGCGTGCAGCGCTTTGAGGTGAGCGGCGGTGCCCTTTAGGTCGTACTGGGCTAACCGCCAGTCAAAATGAGTGGATTTCGAGAGCGCAGCTAGCGCGCCGTCGGGTCCGGAAGCAAACCTTCCGCCCCAGAGGGCATCGTTACTCTGTGCCATGTGAATCCTCTGCGCCTAGCTGTGTTTTGCCAAAAAGACCATTAGGGCCTTCTGAGCGTGCAGTCTATTCTCTGCCTCTTGCCAAACCAATGACCTGGGCCCATCGATTACCTCGCTACTGACCTCGAAGCCACGATAGGCAGGCAGGCAGTGCAGGAATACGGCGTCGCTATTGGCATGACCAAACAGCTCTTCGGTGACGCTGTAGCTTGCAAAGAGCTTTGCTCGCTTCTCGGCCTCAGCCTCCATGCCCATTGACACCCAGGTGTCGGTGGCAACCACATCAGCGCCTGAGACCGCCAACTTGGGATCGGTGGTAATCACAATCTCCTGTCCGAAATGGTCCGCGAAGGATTTAGCCTCGTCAACAACTTTTTGATTGGGCAGGTAGCCCTCGGGCGCACTGATGGAAACACTCATTCCAGCCATTGCGGATGCGACCAAATAGGAATTGGCCATGTTGTTATTGGCATCGCCGACATAGGCCAGCTTGAGGCCCTTGGTTTTTCCAAAGCGTTCTTTGACGGTCATTAGATCGGCGAGCAACTGGCAAGGGTGCCAGTCATCGCTCAAAGAGTTAATCACCGGAACCGTGGAATTTGCCGCCATCTCTTCCAGCCCGGATTGTGCATAGGTGCGCCAGACAATCTGCTCGACCTGACGCTCCAAAACCTTTGCGGTATCTGCCACCGATTCCTTCTTGCCTAGCTGCGAGACACCGGAGTCAATAATCAGTGGCATTCCACCCAAATCGGCAATCCCAACCGCAAAAGACACCCTTGTTCTGGTCGAGGTCTTGTCAAATATCACGGCAACGGTCTTTGGGCCATCGAATGGACGCTCGCGAAAGCGGTCTGCCTTGAGGGCGATAGCCAAGTCGATAACTTCCGCCTGCTCCTGTGGAGTCAGATCGCTATCTTTCAAAAAGTGTCTGGTCATTCTCGCTACCTCGTTACCTGGGTCCCAACACCGGCTTCGGTGAAGATCTCTAGCAAAATGCTGTGTGGTTCTCGGCCATCAATCACGTGGGCCTTCGGGACCCCTCCGGTGACAGCACTGAGGCAAGCCTGCATTTTTGGAACCATGCCGGATTCCAAACTTGGCAAAAGATCAATCAACTCAGCCCGGGTGATCTCGCTCAACAAAGAATCCCGATCTGGCCAGTTTGCATAGAGCCCTGGCACATCCGGTCAACACCATTAGCTTCTCGGCCCCAAGAGCAACGGCAATTGCAGATGCTGCCAGATCCGCATTCACATTCAGCAATTGCCCAGAAGCATCTGGGGCAACTGAAGAGATCACCGGGACCTTGCCAAGGTTTAGAGCTTCAAGGATTGCCCTGGGGTTCACGGTTTTCACTTCTCCCACCAGCCCGAGATCAACTTCACCATCTGGGCCTCGGCCTTTGACCTTTACAGCCTTGAGTAGGTCCTGGTCCTCACCAGATAACACGGTTGTTTCCGCGCCAAAATCTGAGATCATCTCGGCGAGCCTGGCCGATATCTGATTTCTCAAAACGTCTCTAACCACATCCATGGTGGCCTGATCGGTATAGCGAAGACCGCCTCTGAACTCGCTTACGATGCCCATCTCGGCAAGCCTCGCGGTGATTTGTGGTCCACCGCCGTGCACCACGACCGGTTTTATGCCGACATACCTCAGATAGGCCATGTCTTGAGCAAACGCCTTCTGCAACGCCTCGTCCACCATCGCGTTGCCGCCAAATTTAATGACGACCACCTTGTTGTGGAATTCGCGCAACCAGCCCAAAGACTCGATTAGGGTCTCGGCCTTAATCCTTGCCAGTGCTTGATCTTGGGATTGTGGAATCATCAGCTCGAGTATTCGCTGTTCTCTGTCACGTATTCGTGAGTCAGATCGTTGGTCACGATGGTCGCAGCGTGCTCGCCAGCGTTGAGATTGATCAGCACATCCACCCGCTTGTCATGAAGATCAACCAAGGAGCGATCATTGGCCGGCTCTCCCTTTGCCGAGATCAAAACTCCGTTCATGCTGACATCGATGTTGTAGGGGTCAAATTCCGCTTTTGTGACGCCAACCGCCGCCAGGATCCTGCCCCAGTTCGGATCGTTTCCGTAGATCGCGGCTTTGAACAAATTGTTTCTTGCCACCGATCGCGAAACCTCGACCGCATCCTCTTCCGATGCAGCACCACTGGTGGTGATGTGTATCGAGTGCGAAGCACCCTCGGCATCATCCAAGAGTTTTAGCGCCAGCTCTTCACAAAGCGAGGTCAACAATTGCGTGAATTCCGTTAGTTCAGGGCTAACACCACTTGCTCCCGATGCCATCAGCGTCACCTGATCATTGGTAGACATGCAGCCATCGGAATCTAAACGATCAAAGCTCACCCTGGTTGCCTGCCTGAGGCAGGCATCCAAAGAACCAGAGTCCAAGCTGGCATCGGTCGTAATAACAACAAGCATGGTTGCAAGCCCCGGTGCCAGCATGCCCGCACCCTTTGCCATTCCACCGATTTTGTAACCCTGAGGAGAGGTTCGCTCACTAAGTTTGGGGACGGTGTCGGTGGTCATGATTGCCAGTGCCGCACTCTCGCCGCCCTCGGTCGAAAGCTCACTAAAGGCCTCTTTCACTCCGGCAAACAACTTTTCCTGATTTAGCTGCTCGCCAATTAGACCGGTCGAGCAAACCACCACATCCGAAGCGGCAACACCCAACAGCTCAGCCACCAACTCGGCCGATGCGTGAGTGGTTTGAAAACCCTGGGCGCCGGTGTAGCAATTAGCACCACCGGAGTTCAACAGCACCGCTTCTGCCACGCCATCTTTGATCACCTGCTCAGACCAGAGAATGGGGTTTGCCTTGCAGCGGTTAGTGGTGAAAACCGCAGCCGCTGACTTTTCTGGCCCAAGGTTTTGCACCAGGGCGACATCTTTTTTACCCGAGGCCTTTAGGCCGCTGGCTACGCCGGCTGCTAAAAAGCCTTTGGGAAAACTCACACTCACGGAGCCACCCCAACGTTTGTGAGGCCAGTCTGCTCGGTGAGCCCAAGAGCGATATTCATGGACTGGATTGCAGCTCCTGCGGTGCCCTTCACCAGGTTGTCAATCGCACTCACGATCACAGCCCTGCCAGCATGCTCGTCAAAACTGAGTCCGATCTGGACATTGTTTGAACCCAGCACCGCACCCGTCGAAGGGAACTCGCCTTCGTCCAGAACCTGAATGAAACTCTCGTCCTGATAGGCATCCAGATAAATCTCGCGCAGATACTCAAGCGAGAACCGAGAGCCAATCTTCACGGTGTTGACAGCCAAGATCCCCCTGGACATTGGCACCAATACCGGCGTGAAAGAGACACTGGCGTGCTTGCCGGAGGCAAGCATCAAGTTCTGCTCAATCTCGGGGATATGGCGGTGCACTCCCCCGACTCCGTAAGCCCTGGCTGAACCCGAGAGCTCACTTGCCAACAGATCTGCTCGCAGCGCTCTGCCCGCTCCAGAGGAGCCGACCGACAATACGCTGACCACTTCCTCGGGTTCGATCAAACCCGCCGTTAGCCCAGGGGCCAAAGCCAAGGAAACAGCGGTCACGTTGCAACCGGGAACCGCAATCCTTCTTGCCTCGCGGAGCCTGCCGCGCAGCTTGCCACCATCGGCAAGGGTTAGCTCTGGTAGTCCGTATGGCCAGCTGCCGGCGTGAGGGGTGCCATAGTAGGCCTCCCATGCCTCGGCGCTTTGCAGCCTGAAATCTGCACCACAATCCAAGATCATCGTGTGAAGCGGCATTGACTCTGCAAGCTGGGCGCTCTTGGTGTGTGGCAGAGCAAGAAACACGACCTCGTGACCCGAAAGGTTTTCGACACTCGTCTCCATGAGCACACGGTCTTTGAACTCTGGGATGTGGGGGTGGAACTTGCCAAGACGCTCACCTGCGTTGGTGTTCGCGGTCACGTTCCCCAAATCAAGCATTGGGTGAGCGGCAATCAAGCGCAGTAGCTCTCCGCCGACATAACCACTGGCCCCGGCTACTGCAACTTGAATGGTCAATTTGCCCTCAGTTCTGCTCCGTGCTGCTCCTTGGCCTTTGCCACCGCTGAATCGCGTGCGATTGTTGCCTCGGCTTGCGTGAGTGTTTTGTCCTTTGCCCTAAAGCGAAGAGCGAAGGTGAGTGACTTCTGACCCTCGGCAATACCCTGCCCACGATAGTCATCCGTGAGCCTGATATCTTCAAGCAACTCACCTGCGCCGTCCTTCAGCGTCTTCAGCACGCTGGCTGCAGGAATCGATTCATCAATCAAGAGAGAAATGTCCTGGGTCGCAGCGGGCATGGGGTTGACCTCACCAGCTTGAACCGTCTCTGGGGCCAGCGCGAAGATCGCATCTAGGTCGAGCTCAAAGGCGCCAACTCGCCTTGGCAGGTGGTTATCGCTGGCAATATCCGGGTGAATCTCGCCAACCGAGCCGACCTCAGAGCCATTCACCAAAACCTTGGCCGCGCGTCCGGGGTGGTAACCATGGATCTCGCTCTGGATCAGATCAACCTCTGTGCCGGCAAGTTTGGCAATAAACCTAACGGCATCAACCATCTGCGGGTACCCAGCCTCAATAGCGCTCACCGACAGCTCACCCTGCACCCAATCACCCAGTGCAACTCCGGCAACGTGCCTAGGCTGCAAAGGAATCGAGTTGTTCAACTGCTCGAGGGTTTTCTCGCTTGGCCTTTGGTTCCCAACCGGAAGATCAGCGACGGTGGGTCCTTGCGGATCCAAGAACACCGAACCCTCTTCGATAAGCGCCAGGTTCACAAATCCACGCGACAGGTTCCTGCTGGCAGCCTGAATCAGCCCTGGCAGCATGGATCTTCTGAGCTCACCGCGCTCTGACTGGATTGGGTTCTCTAGCTCAACACCCTTCACACCAGCAAAGAGCTCATTGTCATCGCGAGACACAAACGGGTAGTTCAAAACCTCAACGAAACCCGCGCCGGTCAGGCTGCCGAGCACTCTGCGGCGATATTGCTGTCTCGGGGTAAAGCCGCGACCTGGAGGCGCGACCGGAATCGTGGCTGGAATCTTGTCATAACCAACCAGTCGCGCGACCTCTTCAACCAAATCGGTTTTGTGGCGAAGGTCAGGGCGCCAAGAAGGAACCTTGGCGCTCAGGCTTTCACCTTCGACATGAACCGCCGCCCCAATAGCCTCGAGGCTGGAGACGATCTGTTCAGTCGAGTAGCTCACGCCAACATGCTTACTGGGGAACTGCAAGTCCATTTCGATCGCCGGGGAATCAACTACCGCGTTCACCTCTGCTCCCAGGCCACTGAGCTTGCCACCGGCAAGCTCGATGAGCAGCTGAGCTGCCCTGGTTGCCGCGAAGGGTGCCAGCTCGGGGTCAACACCACGCTCGAAGCGCTTGGATGCCTCGGATGGTAGTTTGTGGCGACGAGAGGCTCTGTGCAATGGAAATCGGGTCGAAGACGGCGGCTTCCAGAATGACGGCGGTTGTAGTTTCAGAAACCTCGGTGGAAGCACCACCCATAACTCCCGCAATGCCAATCGGTCCAGAATCGTCGGTGATCAAAAGATCCTCGACATCAAGTGCTCTGACCTTGCCATCCAGGGTTTCAAGCTGCTTCGCCAGCTTTGGCCCTGCGCACCGTGATTCCACCGGTCAGCTTTGCTAAGTCATAGGCGTGAAGTGGTTGACCCAGCTCCAGCATCACGTAGTTGGTGATGTCGACCGCAATAGAAATAGAGCGCATGCCAGCAAGCTTTAGCCGCTGCTTCATCCATTCCGGAACAGATGCGGTGGCATCAATACCTTCAACGCCCAAAAGCAAAAACCGAGAGCAGCCGTCAACCCCGTGGATTGGAGAAACATCTTCAACCTTGAGCCCAAAGCCACTTCCCGCTGCAGGCTGGATCTTGGTAATCGGGTCAGTGAACTTGTTTCCAGTGGCGTGAGAGAACTCTCTTGCCACTCCCCTGATCGAAAGCGCATAGCCGCGGTCTGGGGTGACATTGATCTCGGCAGCTGACTGATCGAGACCCAGAAGCTTGATGGCATCGGTGCCGACCTCGGCATCGATGCCTATTTCACCTAGGCGCAAGATGCCATCGTGCTCATCGCTCAGACCCAGCTCCTTGGAGGATGCAATCATGCCGTCAGAAACGTGGCCGTAGGTTTTGCGTGCAGCGATTGCAAACCCGCCCGGGAGCTCAGAACCAGGAAGTGAGACAACAACCTTGTCACCAACAAAGAAATTGCGAGCGCCGCAGACGATTCCACGAACAGCTTCGTCGCCATCTTTGGCGACTCGAACCTGACACCAGCGAATGGTTTTGCCGTTGGACTGCTCTTCTTCTTGGAACTCGAGCACCTCTCCAACAACGATTGGGCCTTTTAGCTCGCCGCCGATGGCGCCCTCTTCCTCGAGGCCAACCTTGACAAGCTCAGCCATCACATCGTGCGGGGTCTTGGCCTCGCCCAGATCGACGTGCTCCTCAAGCCAACTCAGTGGAACCTTCATCTAGATCACCGACCCGAACTGCTCTGAGAACCGCACATCGGCTTCAACCATGTCGTGCATGTCGGTGACACCGTTTCTAAACATCAGGGTTCTCTCAATACCCATACCAAATGCAAAGCCCGAGTAGACCTCGGGGTCAATGCCGGCAGCCAATAGAACATTCGGGTTCACCATGCCGCAACCGCCCCACTCAACCCAGCGCGGTCCGCCCTTGGCATCCGGGTGCCAGACATCTAGCTCGGCACTTGGTTCGGTGAATGGGAAAAAGCTTGGCCTCAAGCGAATCTTGGCCTCCGGGCCAAACATCACCCTGGCAAAGTGCTCCAGCGTGCCGCGCAAATCCGCCATCGTCAGACCCTTGTCGATGGCCAGACCCTCGACCTGGTGAAAAACAGGTGTGTGGGTAGCATCAAGCTCGTCGGTCCTAAAGACCCTTCCCGGACAAAGCACGTAGACCGGCAACTCCCGCTCCAACAATGAGCGCACCTGCACCGGAGAGGTGTGGGTGCGTAGCAAAAGGTGAGCTTCGACCGGAGAAACAAAGAAGGTGTCCTGCATTGCCCTGGCCGGGTGGTCCGGGTGGAAATTCAGGGCGTCAAAGTTAAACCACTCGTTTTCTAGTTCCGGCCCATCGGCAATCTCCCAACCCATGCCAACAAAGACCTCGGAAACCTGGTCCATCAATAGTGATAGCGGGTGTCTGGCACCGTGGCGAAGGACTGAGGGAGAAGCGGTGATGTCTACGGTCTCGCTCTTGAGCTGCTCTTTGCGCTCAAGAGCCTCAAGCTCGGACTCTTTGGCCTCAAAGGCGGCATTCAGCTCAGCCCTGGCTGAACCAACCAGCTTGCCAGCATTGGCCTTTTGGTCATTCGGGAGGTCTTTGATCAGTGCATTTAGCTTGCTGATTGGGGAAGACTCCCCCACCAATTTGCTCTTGAGGCTCCTGAGGTCCTGCGCAGATTGCACTGTCGCCAGTTCCGCAAGACTCTCTTCAAGCGCTTGGCTGACGGATTGCTCTGTTAGTTGGCTGGACACCCGCACAAGTTTAGCGACTGCGGTTCTGCGCGAAGGCACTCTGATAAAGGCAAACTGAAGCTGCCGTGGCTAGATTCAACGACTCGGCACTGCCATAGATTGGAAGCCCAACCACCTCATCTGCCAAATCCAGCAAATCTTTGGAGAGTCCGTGGGCCTCATTGCCAAAGACCCAGACCGTTGGGTTTTGCAGTTCGGCTTCCATTTCAGTGATTGGCCTGCCACCGCCCGAGGTTGCAAAAACCTGCAATCCGGCAGCCTTTAGGTCAGCGAGTGCATTGGCTGAATCGGCTTCAATCACGGTCGGCAGGTGAAACAGGCTGCCAGTAGTCGAGCGCACCAGCTTGGGGTTGTAGAGATCGACGGAGTCTTTCGAGAACACGATGCCATCAGCCCCAGCTGCATCTGCTGCTCGCAAGATAGTCCCGGCGTTGCCCGGATCCCGAACCTGATCCATGAGGGCTACCAACTTGGGCTTGTCATTGATAACCAGCTCAAGGTCGACATCGAGCTGGTAAGCGACGCTCACAACACCCTGGGGTGTCTTGGTGTCAGAGATGCGATCCATCACGCGGTCATTAACCAGCGTCACCTCAACCGGGAGATCTGCAAAAAGCTCCGGGCGCGCTGAAACGGCAGCCTCGGTGGCAAACACTTCAACAATTAGGTCGTGGTGAAAAGCGAGTTCCTTCAAGCCTTGGAACCCCTCAAGCAAAAAGAGCCCGGTTTCATACCGGGCATCTTTTTGGTTGAGTCTTGCAATCCCCTTGACCCGCTCGGATCGAGGATCACTAAGCATTAGCTCGCCTTTGGAGCGTTCACGTCCTGAGGCAATGCGCCCTTGGCAGCTGCAACCAGGGTTGCAAATGACTTGGGGTCGTGGATTGCCATGTCGGAGAGGATCCTGCGGTCAACCTCGATGCCAGCCAGGTTTAGACCCTGGATGAAGCGGTTGTAGGTCATGCCGTTTAGACGGGCTGCAGCGTTGATGCGCTGAATCCACAGTCTGCGGAAATTACCCTTGCGGTCCTTGCGGTCGTTGTATGCGTATACCAACGAGTGCAATAGCTGCTGCTTTGCCTGACGGTATAGGCGTGAACGCTGCCCACGGTAACCGTGGGCACGCTCTAGAACAACGCGACGCTTCTTGTGCGAGTTGACGGCGTTTTTTACTCTTGCCATTTTTACTCCTTATTCGCGCTCGCCTAGCGGCCGAGCTGCCTTTTCAGTTTCTTGAAATCTGCTGGCGATACAACCTGGTCCTGGTTCAGACGACGGGTGCGTCTGGATGACTTGTGCTCAAGGTTGTGTCGCATGTTGATCTGCTGCTTCATCAGCTTGCCGGAGCCGGTAAAGCGGAATCGCTTCTTGGCGCCCGAGTGGGTCTTCATCTTCGGCATTAGCTCTCCTTAGTTCTCTTGTGCACTAGCAGACTTCTGCTGTGCCTTTTTGGCTTCGGCTCTGGCCTCAACCTTGTTCTTTACCGGACCTATCACCATGACCATGCTGCGGCCATCGATTGATGGGTTCGACTCCACGGTTCCAAATTCGGTTACCTCTTCCGCCAATCGCCTAAGCAGTGTCACACCCATCTCTGGGCGAGACTGCTCGCGACCGCGGAAGACAACCATCACCTTCACCTTGTCGCCGACCTTCAGGAACTTGCGAACCTGGCCAACCTTGGTTTCGTAGTCGTGAGAGTCGATCTTTAGACCAAACCTCACGGTCTTCAAAACAGTGTTTACCTGGTTCTTGCGAGCCTCGCGGACCTTTTGAGCGGCTTCATACTTGAACTTCCCAAAGTCCATGATCTTGCAGACTGGTGGGTTTGACCCTGGGGCCACTTCCACTAAATCGAGATCGGCTTCACGGGCCATTCTCAAAGCCTGTTCGATGTCTACGACTCCAACCTGTTCCCCTGTTGGGCCAACCAGGCGAACCTGGGCGACACGAATTCGCTCATTGATGCGAGGATCGCTAATAACTGCTCCTTTAGATACCGGTTTTGGCCACGCGAACGCGCAGAAACAAATCAACTCTCTACCCAGACAACCTATTTTGAAGGCGGTTGTTAGGTGGGATCGCAATCCACTTCTGACTGGACAGTTATGCCCAGAGCCTCGGGTAGCCTAGCAGAGCTAAATCAAATTGAGAAGGACTATTTTGGACAACGAGCTCGCCCGCGACATCGCCGAAGTTCCAGCGGTTGAGGTTATTAACACCACCGCCGTTCACCTAATGAGCGCGGCTGCCGTGCAGTGCGGCCTGAGCGAGGATGCTCCCGCAGACCTAGATGAGGCAAGAAAACTCATCACCGCGCTAGCCGGCCTTGTCACAGCGGCAGCGCCCGAAATCGGAGATCACCACGCCAGGCCACTCAAAGATGGATTGCGCTCACTGCAGTTGGCCTTCCGAGAGGCCTCAACCATCAAGGACCCTCCGGGCAAGGGCCCGGGAGAAAAATACACCGGACCGGTTAATTAGTTACGACTATTTTCAAACCGAACGAATCGACCAGCTCCATAAACTCCGGAACCTGGATGTCTTTGGCTAACTGCGTCAAAATATCTTTCAGCACCTCGGGAGTTAGCCCAGGCTTGAAACCCAACTGAATCGTGAGCTCTGCTGCCGCAAGGTTTGATTCCGGGTCCCCATCAAAGAGATCAACACTTGCAATCATCAGGTGCTTCTTGGTTGCCAAGAGCAACTTCTCACGAACCAGCGGTGAGGTGTGGGGCGGCTCCCACTCAAGCCCCTGGGCGATAGCAGCAAGCTGGGGCCTGCGCAGAACGATTGCATTAGATGCGGGGTTCAAGACAACTCGGTTGTGACCCTCAGAGGCCGCTGCCAGACAGACCTTCTCGGCCAAAACCGGAACCGGTCTGGCATCAGGATTCCATGCGGTTAGCTCACTAACGGAGGTGAAGGCCGGAATCGCACTTTGACCATCTGGGGTGGCAACGGCAACAATCGCCAAATCAGCCGACTTCTCAACCATCAGGCCATTGGGGCCGATCTCCCCTTCTCCCAGCTCGGCAACCAGGGGAATCAAGAGCCTCGTGCCGTGAAGCGCCTGAGTGAGATGAGCCTTGGAAACTGGCTTATCCGCAAGAACTGGAATCAGCGCTTCTGGAGTCTCTCCATTATCAGCCGCGAAGCTGTTGGATTCGAAGCTGCGCCCCTCCCATGGAACTCCGGCGGAATCCGAAAACTTGTCGTGCACTAGTAGCCCGCCACCTCGAGTGCCTGCTCCAGGGTGAAGCGGCCTGCGTATAGCGATTTACCCAAAATTGCACCCTCTAAGCCAAGCGGAACCAACTCTCTCAAGGCCGCGATGTCATCCAGAGTCGCAATCCCCCGGATGCGACAACTGGTCTTGAGGTTTTATCCATTACCGATTTCAACAACTCGAGATTGGGTCCCCTTAGGGTGCCGTCCTTGGTGACATCGGTCACTACATAACGCGCGCAACCGGCTTCATCCAGACGAGCGAGCACCTCGAAAAGGTCGCCACCCTCCTTGGTCCAGCCACGAGCTGCCAGTGTCGTCCCGCGAACATCCAGACCAACCGCTATTCGATCGCCGTATCTCTCAATAGCACCTGCCGTCCAATCCGGGTCCTCGAGCGCGGCAGTGCCGAGGTTGACCCTCTTTGCGCCCAATTGGATCGCGTGCTCTAAAGATGCATCGTCACGAATACCGCCGGATAGCTCGATCTTGACCTCGCCGGATTGCGCAACAACCTCGGCAATGACCTCACGGTTGTGACCTCTTCCAAAGGCTGCATCCAGGTCAACCAGGTGAATCCATTCGGCCCCAGCATCAATCCAAGCCTTGGAAGCTTCAAGTGGGTGACCGAAGTCCTCCTCCGAGCCCGCCTCTCCCTGAGTGAGGCGCACCGCCTTGCCACTCGCAACATCAACTGCGGGCAAAAGTTCAAGCTTCAATTTCTCTCCTAAAGTCCCTTGATCCAGTTTTCCAAAAGCTTCAAGCCAGCCGCCCCTGACTTTTCGGGGTGAAACTGCGTAGCGCTCAGCGGTCCGTTTTCAACCGCCGCAATAAATCTCTCCCCGTGCTCGGCCCATGCAATAGCGGCTGGCTGAAATGGCGGACGAATATCCAACTGCCACCTCTTTGCCGCATAGGAGTGAACAAAGTAAAACCGCTCATTTTCTAGCGATTCAAACAGCCTCGAGGAGGAATCCGCCGAGACCTCGCTCCAGCCCATGTGAGGCAAGGTTGGGGCGTTTAGCTTCTCGACCACTCCAGGCCACTGTCCGAAGCCTTCGGTTTCGACTCCGTGCTCCACACCGTTTTCAAACATGACCTGCATCCCGACGCAAATTCCAAGCACTGGTCGCTGAGCGGTTAGTCGTTGATCGATAAGACCCGCGGCATTTTTTGCGTTCAGCTTCTCCATCACCGTCGCGAATGCTCCGACTCCGGGCAGCACCATGCCGCTGGCGTTTAGCAAGGTCTTACGATCTGCAGTCAGCTCAACCTCAGCACCTGCTTTTTCCAAAGCGCGACAAGCAGAGTGAACATTTCCGCTGCCGTAGTCAAGAACCGCGACCGTTTTGGTCAAAGGCTGCCCTTGGTGGAGGGAATGCCACTGACGCGAGAATCAAGCTCAACGGCCTTGCGCATCGCCCTGGCAACGGCCTTGAACTCTGCCTCGGCAATGTGGTGAGCGTCCCTGCCGTCCAAGAACATTCACGTGCATCGTGATGCCTGCGTTGAAGGCGATTGCCTCAAACACGTGGCGGACCATGGAACCGGTGAAGTGACCGCCAATCAGGTGGTATTCAAAACCCTGCGGCTCTCCGGAGTGAACCAGAAACGGCCTGCCCGAAACATCAACGACTGCTCGCACCAAAGCCTCATCTAACGGCACGGTTGCATCTCCATAGCGAGCAATTCCAGACTTGTCTCCAAGCGCCTGAGCAAGAGCCTGGCCCAAAACGATTGCCACGTCTTCAACGGTGTGGTGAACATCAATCTCGGTATCACCGCTGGCCTTGACGTCAAGATCAATCAGCGAGTGCTTTGAAAAAGCGGTGAGCATGTGGTCATAAAACGGCACGCTGGTTGAAATGTTGGACTTGCCTGAACCGTCAAGATTCAAAGAAAGCTCAACGCTGGACTCGCTGGTCTTTCGACTTAGCTTTGCTGTGCGACTCAAAAGATTGCCTTTAATTTGGGGACTCGCCCAAGTTTAGTCAAGCAACAAGCCAAGTTCAGCAATCAATTTTGTGGTCTCTGGCTCAGTACCCGCAGTGATTCGCAATGAGTTAGCTATGCCTACGTTGCGAATCAGGACTCCTCGCTCCAGCAGTTTTTCGAAGATCCTCTCTGGATCTTTGATCCCAGAAACCAAAACGAAGTTTGCGTCACTTGGTTGAACAGTGAGCCCGAAATCGACCGCGGCAGCAATAATCCTGTCCCTTTGAATCTTTATCTGATCGACATTTGCCAATAGTTCTTTGGCGTGCTCAATGGCGGCTAGTGCAGCTGCCTGAGTCAAGGAGGACAGGTGATATGGCAACCGGACGATTCTCATCGCATCGATTACTGATGGATCACTTGCCATGTATCCAAGGCGAGCACCGGCAAAGGCAAAAGCCTTGCTCATAGTTCTACTCACCACTAACCGCTGCCTCGTGGGCAACAGCGAAATTGCGCTTTCTTGAGAGGAGAACTCCTGATAGGCCTCATCGACTAGCAGCATGCCATCGAATGCGCCATAGGCTGCGGCGATTGCCTCAAGAGTTATTGAGTTGCCCGTTGGGTTATTAGGCGTGCAGAGGATGACTATGTCGGGTTTTTCTCTTTGAATCTCCGCGACCAAGTATTCAGGGCTTAGCTCATAGCTAGCCTCGCGAGGCAGCTCCGAGTAGTTGGTCAGAGTGCCCCTGGCAATATTCGGATACATCGAATAGGTCGGTCCAAAACTCAGCGCCTTACGCTCCGGACCGCCAAATGCAGTGAAGAACTGCTGAAGAATCTCATTGGACCCATTTGCAGCCCAGATTTGTTCCGAGGTGAGCCCTTGTCCCAGGTATTGAGCAAGTGCGCTTCGCAAACCTAGGAATTCCCGGTCTGGGTACCTGTTCAGTCCGATAGTGGCCTGAGCTACCTTCTCGACGATAGAGATTGCGACACTCTCTGGAATTCCAAAGGTGTTTTCGTTCACGTTTAGTTGAACTGAGACATCCAACTGAGGGGCGCCGTAGGGCTCTAGACCACGGAGGTCTGAGCGAATTGGAAGATTATCGAGACTTGACACACGCCAAGACTACAGATTGTGGGAACTAGGGAAGGGCAATCTGTTGACCTGGAGTCAGGTCTACAGTGCTTAGAGCATTGAGCATTACAACTTCGGCAATCCAGTCGCGAGGGTCGGAACCCGCTGCGTGCTCTGCGGCTAGATCCCAAAGCGAATCACCCTGCTGAACGGTTACGAATTGCAATTCAACCGGTCCGGCGTTGCCGGCGACCGATCCGGAGATGGAAGAGAGAGCGAAGCCCAGCGCCACTGCGACAATGACCGCGGCACGAGCCAGGCGCCCTGGGTTTTGTAGCTTGTAGTTACCGATTGCAAACATCTCGGTTCCCTTCCGTTCGATTCTTTGTTTCGAACACTTGTTCTAATTTTAGGCAAAAAAGCAAATTATGCAAGCTTGTTCGCATCTTTTTTCTGTTTTTTACGAAAATGTGTTTGGTTTTAGAACTAAAACCGAATACTCTTTCGATACAAGAAGTAAATGTCATGCCACCGACATTTTTAGGAAGGGACCATGGAATACACGGAACTAACCACTGTTCAGCAGCGGATTCTTGATGTCATCAAAGACTCCATGACCAATCGAAACTACGCGCCTTCGATGCGCGAAATCGGAGAGGCAGTCGGGCTTTCCTCGACTGCCAGCGTTTCCCACCAGCTAAACAAGCTCGAGTTGCTTGGCTTTATCAGCAGAGACCCAAGACGTCCAAGGACTATTGACCTCTTGGGCGAAGCTCCCGCAGCTGAGATATTTAATCCCGATGCGGCAATGGTTCCCCTGGTTGGAAGAATCGCCGCCGGTGGTCCAATCACCGCTGAGCAGAATGTCGAAGACGTCTTCGCACTTCCAAGGCAACTGGTGGGACAGGGTGACCTGTTCCTTTTGAAAGTCGTTGGCGAGTCGATGATTGATGCGGCAATCTGCGATGGCGACTGGGTAGTCGTAAGACAACAGCAGACTGCAGAGAACGGCGACATAGTCGCGGCACTTTTGGAGGATGAGGCCACAGTCAAGACTTTCAAGCAACGCGATGGCCACACTTGGCTACTGCCGAGAAACTCGGCTTTTGAACCAATCCTTGGTGATCACGCGGTCATACTCGGGAAAGTTGTTGCCGTCCTCAGGACTGTTTAATCTTTCCAAGCTCCGCAGCTAACTCATGATTAACCAGCGCAACCAGTTTTGTGCCCTGCTCGACATACTCAAGCTCTAGCACTCTGCCCGATAGGTGAACCCTAGAAACCAAATCTCCTCGGTCGTAAGGGATTACCCCTTCGAACTTCTCATCAGGCTTTGGGAGCCTTTCGGCTATTGCCTGTTCAAGTTCCTGAATCCCTTTGCCGTCTCTAGCAGAGACCAGCAAGGCGCCGGGGACAAGACCGCGCAGCCTAACCTCGGTATCAGAATCGACCAGGTCCGCCTTGTTGAAGACAATAAGCTCCTCAACATTGCTCGCCTCGACCTGAGCGACAACCTCCCGAACAGTTTGGATTTGACCCAGTGGGTCGGGGTCAGTGGCATCAACGACGTGGACAATCAGATCGGACCCTGCAATCTCCTCTAGCGTTGAGCGAAACGCCTCAACTAGCTGGTGAGGTAGGGAACGAACAAAGCCAACGGTGTCAGCAAGGGTGTAGTCACGACCATCTGGCGTCTGGTGTTTGCGAATAGTCGGATCCAGGGTTGCAAACAATGCGTTTTCGACCAAGACACCGGCTTTTGTCAGGCGATTTAGGAGAGATGACTTCCCAGCGTTGGTGTAACCAGCGATTGCCACCTGTGGCACTCCAGCGCTATCGCGCTTGGAGCGCTTAGTGTCTCGGCTGGACTTCATTTCCTTTATCTCGCGACGAAGCTTCGCCATGCGAGTGTTGATGCGACGCCTATCAAGCTCAATTTTGGTTTCACCAGGACCACGAGACCCAATACCCTGACCACCGGCAGCCTGACCACCGGCTTGCCGGGACATCGATTCACCCCAACCGCGCAACCTAGGGAGAAGGTATTCGAGCTGTGCGAGCTCGACCTGAGCCTTACCCTCTTTGCTCTTAGCGTGCTGGGCAAAGATGTCCAAAATGATTGCGGTTCGGTCAATCACCTTGACCTTGACTATGTCCTCAAGGGTTCTTCGCTGCGATGGAGCCAGCTCGGCATTCGCAATCACGGTGTCTGCACCGAGTGACTTCACAAGATCTCGAAGCTCGTTCGCCTTACCTTTGCCCAAATAGCTGGCAGGATCAGGCATAGCTCTTCGCTGCAGCACCCCGTCTAGCACTTGAGCACCAGCAGTCTCTGCTAGAGCCGCGAGCTCCCTGAGGGAGTTCTCTGCCTGAGTCAGAGTCCCGGAACCCCAGACTCCAATTAGAACGACCTTTTCTAGTCGCAGTTGGCGATACTCAACCTCGGTAATGTCCTCGAGTTCGGTTGATAAACCGGCCACCCTCCGAAGCGAGGCACGTTCCTCAAGATCCAGTTGGTCGCCATCGAATTCGGAAATGGGAGCTGCTGCACCTCGTCTTAGGATGCGGTCAATTGCGGATTCTGAATTCATTGCATATAAACCCTAGGCCTGTAATAGGTTTGTCTGATGGTTGAAGAGCACTATTTCAGCTCGGACCCTGCCGCTCCAAAGAAAACCGTCAGCATTGCGATGCAGGTTGGCGGAAAACAACTCGAGCTAGAGGCGGCATCGGGGACGTTTAGCTCCGGCAGATTGGATGCCGGAACAGCTGTCTTACTGAAGCATGATGACCACTTTCCCAAAGACGGGAACGTGTTGGATATCGGCTGTGGCTGGGGTCCCATTGGGCTGTCCATCGCATCGCTCCAGAAAAATTCAACGGTTTACGGCATCGACATAAACCAAAGAAGCATCGAGCAGTCAAATCTCAACTCGAAATCTTTGGGGCTAAAAAATTTCACAGCCATGCACTCCAGAGATCTCCCCGAAGACTTGCGCTTCAGCGCAATATGGTCGAACCCCCCGATCCGAGTTGGAAAGAAGATCCTTCACGAACTAATGGAAAGCTTCATCCCTCGGCTTGAACCGGGTGGGAGAGCAATGCTGGTGGTGCAGAAAAATTTAGGAGCCGACTCTTTTCAACGCTGGCTCAGTAATAGATTTCCAGAGGCTGAGGTAAGCCGAGTTGGAACCGATAAGGGTTATCGAGTAATTTCCCTTGTCAGTCCCCCCAGTTACCTGAAAAAGTAAGCTCCGCCGGTCCGCTAATCGAAACGTGTTCGCCATCCTCGGTTGGGAACATCCTCACGGCGACATCACCACCAGGAACCGAAACCTTCCAATAGTTCTGCTCACCGCCGGCATAGTGCCGGATGGCGATCGCAGCAGCAGCAATACCCGTGCCGCAACTCATGGTCTCCCCCACACCGCGCTCATGGACCCGCATGGTAAGACCAGCCACTCCCTCCCTAATCAAGGGCTCATCCAAGACAACAAACTCAACGTTGGCCCCATCCTCTGGCTCTGGTTCGAGCTGTGGTGGACGGGTGAGATCTAGCTCTTCAAGCTCTGCAACATCGGCAAGCGCAACAACTCGATGAGGGTTGCCAAGGCTGACCTCTAGGGCAGGCCTCGGCACTCCCAACCCGCGGACTTTTACCAAGCTCTCATCATCCCCGACCTTGAACAACCCCAAATCGACGGCAAAGCCAGTCTGGGTTGCCGTGAGATCCATAATTCCATTGCGAGTTGCAATCGGTAGCGTGCTGCCCGAACTGAGCTCTGCAAGGCCGTTGTCCAGCAAAAACCTGGCCATTACCCTGATGCCGTTGCCGCACATCTCAGCGTTGGAACCATCTGCATTTCGGTAATCCATGAACCACGAAGCCGCCGGCTCTTGCTCTAACAGCTCGGAAACCTCCGGGCTTTTTTCTGTTGGCGTCACTCGAATCAGGCCATCTGCACCAATACCAAAGTGCCGATCACACATCTCGGCAACTTGCTCGGCTGAAATATCTATTTGGCCGTGTTCATCGAGAATAAGAATGAAGTCGTTGCCGGTTCCCTGACCCTTGGTAAAAGCTAAGCTCATCGACCCAGCCTAATTTGCTCAATTGCCTGATTCTCTAGGTTTGCGGAAGAATCCAGCCACTGGATTCTGGAATCCCTTCTAAACCAGGACATTTGTCTTCTGGCATAGCGGTTTGTGAGGGTAATGGTTTGCTCGATAGCCTCTTCTTCACTCAACTCACCCGCAAGCTGGGAGGCGGCCTGAGCGTAGCCAATGGCAACCGCAGCGGTTCTAGAAAGAGTCAGCCCTGACTGCTGCAGACCCCGCACCTCGTCAAGCAGTCCGGATTCCCACATAGCTAGGACTCTGTCCCTGATGCGCTGTTTCAAAATGTCCCTGTCGACCTCGATGCCAAGCTGCAATGTGGGGATCAAATACCTAGGCTCTGGGAGCGAGGACTTGTAGGGGTCGCCGGTGAGCTCTATTACCTCAAGAGCTCTGATGACCCTGCGAACGTTTTGTGCTGGGATTCGACTGGCGCTTGCAGGATCTAGTTCACCAAGTCTTTCATGCATGGACAACGCGCCAATTTCGTCAGCCTCTGACTCCAGGCGCTCCCTAACCCCCTCATCGGTGGGCGCAAAATCCATTTCATCTAGAGCTGCTGCGACATAGAACATGCTGCCGCCGACCAAAACTGGCTGATTACCCCGCTGAAGCACCTCGGAAATCTTTTGGTGCGCGAGCTTGGCATATTCGACCGCGGTTAGGTCCTGATCTGGCGAAACTACGTCTATCAGATGATGTGGCACGCCTTCGCGCTCATCAAGAGTGAGCTTCGCAGTGCCGATGTCCATGCCCCGGTAGAGCTGCATGGCATCGGCATTTATGATTTCGACGTTTCCCAGAGATTTTGCAATCGCTATTCCTAGCGAGGACTTACCCGAGGCAGTAGGGCCAACTACCGCGAGGACACTAAAGGGCACTTGCCACTCGAATGGGCAAGCCGAGAGAAACCTTGGTTGACCCCGGAGTTGGGGCTCCGCAGCTCTCCAACTCTCTTCGGTCATGAGCATCGCCACCGCGGGTGCGGCGGACTGAGTAACCAGAACCCTGAGCGGCATCGGCCACCAAGAAATATGGCTTTGCGTCGGTGACCGTGACGGTCACCACATCTCCTGGCCTGGGGGCAGGTTCCCCCTCTGGGATGTCGAAGTGAACCAGCCTGTTGTCCTTAGCCCTGCCCGACATCCTGTGCGTCTGAGAGTCTTTGCGGCCCTCACCGTTGGCCACCAGAACCTCTACCTCTTTACCAATCTGTTTGCTGTTTTCATCCCAGGCAACCTGGTTCACAACCTCAAGCAGACGCTCATAGCGCTCTTGAACCACTTCCTTGGGAATCTGGTCTGGCATATCAGCGGCCGGGGTGCCAGGGCGCTTGGAGTATTGGAATGTGTAGGCAATCGTGAAGCGGGATTTTCGAACCACATCCAAGGTTGCCTGGAAATCCTCTTCGGTCTCTCCAGGAAAGCCAACAATGATGTCGGTGCTAATTGAGGCATCAGGCATCGCTTGGCGGACGCGATCCAAAATCCCCAGGTACTTCTCACTGCGATAGCTGCGTCGCATGTCCTTGAGCACCTTGTCAGAGCCTGACTGCAAGGGCATGTGAAGCTGAGGCATCACATTTGGCGTCTCGGCCATCGCCGCAATTACATCGTCGGTGAAGGCCGCCGGGTGAGGAGAGGTGAAGCGCACCCGCTCGAGGCCCTCAATCTGTCCGCAAGCCCGCAGTAGCTTTGAAAATGCCTGCTTGTCCCCAAATTCGACCCCGTAGGTGTTGACGTTCTGGCCAAGCAGGGTCACCTCCAGCGCCCCATCATCGACCAGGGCCTGAACCTCGCTCAGGATCTCGCCTGGACGACGGTCCTTCTCCTTGCCACGCAGAGATGGGACGATGCAGAAGGTGCAGGTGTTGTTGCAACCAACCGAAATCGACACCCAGCCCGCGTAAGCGCTATCGCGCTTGGTCGGCAGCGTCGAGGGGAAAACCTCAAGCGACTCTAAAATCTCAATCTCGGCTTTGGCATTGTGCTTAGCACGCTCCAACAGAGTTGGCAGTGAACCCATGTTGTGGGTGCCGAAAACTACATCAACCCAGGGAGCCTTTTGTTGAATTAGGTCCTGGTCCTTTTGTGCCAAGCAGCCCCCGACGGCGATTTGCATGTTTGGGTTGGCCTCTTTTTGGGTGAGCATCATGCCCAAATTCCCATAGAGCTTGTTGTCCGCATTTTCTCGAACCGCACAGGTGTTGAAGACGACCAGGTCGGGCTCTAGGCCCTGCTGTTGGGCTGAAAGGTAGCCTGCAGTCTCCAATAGACCACTGATTCGCTCGGAATCGTGGACGTTCATCTGGCACCCGTAGGTGCGGACTTCGTAAGTAAGAGACATTGCTAGGGATTTTACCCCTGCGAGGCAGCATTTGAAATTGCACGATATGCAATCGCCTGCGAGAACCCCCTGCGCTGCAGAAAACCGAGCAGTCTGCGCTTTCTCACCTCATCGTCTAGCTTCGACATTCTCGCGAAGCGATTCTGGGCCAGTTGATTTGCTATTTGCTGCTCTCGCTCCGCATCAATGTCAGCGAGGTTGAGTTCAATTAGCTCCTGAGAGACCCCTTTCCGCCGCAGCTCGGAACGGATGGCGCTTGCCGATCTGCCGTTATCCAATCGGGTTCTGACATAGGCGCCTGCAAACACGGCGTCATCGATCAGCTGGGCCTCGGTGAAGCGATCCAATACTGCTTGAGCAATCTCATCCGGGATTTCACGGTTCTTCAGAACCTCAGACAGCTGATAGCGGGTCTTCATACTGCGAGAAAGCTGGTGCAGCAGGACATTTTTTGCCCGCTGCTCCAGCTTCTCGGATTCAGACTTAGCCATTTTGATTCTTGGCCCTCAGCGACTAGGCGTCGTTAGCTGCCTTGTCCACCTCGATGGCCTCCGGCTCATCCACGGGAAGATCCGCGACCGGCCTTGGCACGCCGATGCCCAGTTTCACCTTAATTCGCTGCTCGATTGTGGTTGCCACCTCTGGGTTCTCCTTTAGGTAGCGCCTGGAGTTCTCTTTGCCCTGACCGAGCTGCTCACCCTCAAAGGTGTACCAAGCTCCGGATTTCTTCACAATGTCGTGCTCCACACCGAAGTCAATTAGCGACCCCTCTTTCGAGATGCCCTCTCCGAACATGATGTCGAATTCTGCCTGCTTGAAAGGCGATGCCAGCTTGTTCTTTACGACCTTGACCCGGGCGCGGTTTCCCACTGAATCGGTACCCTCCTTGAGGGTCTCGATTCTGCGGATATCCAGCCTGACCGAGGCATAGAACTTCAGAGCCTTTCCACCCGAGGTGGTCTCTGGAGAACCGAAGAAAACGCCAATCTTTTCACGCAACTGGTTGATAAAAATTGCCGTGGTGTTGGTGTTGCTTATGGCTCCGGTTAGCTTTCTCAGGGCCTGGGACATCAGCCTGGCCTGCAAGCCAACGTGAGAGTCCCCCATTTCACCCTCGATCTCAGCACGTGGCACAAGTGCCGCAACCGAGTCAATAACAATCACATCAATCGAACCGGAGCGGATCAGCATGTCGGTGATTTCCAGAGCCTGCTCACCAGTGTCTGGCTGGCTTACCAGGAGTGCATCAGTGTCAACACCCAGCCGCTTGGCATATTCGGGGTCCAGTGCGTGCTCAGCATCAACAAAAGCTGCCGTGCCGCCGGCGGCCTGCGCACTTGCAATTGCGTGCAGTGCGAGGGTCGTCTTACCCGAAGCCTCCGGGCCATAAATCTCAACAATGCGGCCTCTCGGAAGACCGCCAATGCCCAGTGCGACATCCAAAGCGATGGATCCGGTTGGGATTGACTCAATCATGGCTCGTTCTTGCGAACCTAGGCGCATTACCGAACCCTTGCCGAACTGGCGGTCAATTTGGGCGAGCGCGGTATCTAGGGCTTTTTCTCTGTCCGATGCACTTGGCATTGCTACCTCTTTCCGACGCCTTGGTGGCGTCTAACTGCCTTGGACGTTACTAGTGCCCTCGGACAGTTTTGGATGACCTGTCAAATCTGTTGAAAACCATCGGTTTTCCCCAGCTGTTAGCAACAATAAGTGTTCGAACAAAATTTCGAATGACTATTTTTCGGCGTGTCTTTTTGTCTGGATCTTGCCCTGCCAGCGCTCACGGGGGATCTCCTGGGCTTTGCAGATTGCAAACCAAACTTCGCGGGTGTCCTCGCCAGCGGCTAGTAACTCTTGCGGGGTCTTATCTTGAAATTCGGTGAGCCTGGTGTCGTTCAGCACCACCTCGGAAAAGCCTGGGCCGAACTCGTCTTTGACTAGTTCATAGAAGCGAGAGAGCTTCACTAGTGAGAGTAAATCTCGGCCTCTGCAACAAAGGCATCTGGAACGGTGTCCGGAATGAAGGTGTCATCGAAGTAGACGCCTTCGATGGCAGCAACTCGATCTGAAACCTGGCGCATTACAACCGACAGCGGAAGATCTAACGCTTCTGCCACTGAGGCGAGAATCTCAGATGAAACTTCCTTCTGACCGCGCTCTACCTCAGATAGGTAGCCCAGAGCAACCGACGCCTTTGCTGCCACCTGGCGCAGGGTCTGACCCTGACGCTGACGGTGCGTGCGAAGAACGTCGCCTATCTCTTGCCTAATCAGTACCAAGTTTCCTCCTGGTTTCAAACGAGTCTCTAACCTATCGCTGGCTTCGGACAAAGTTACAGTTGATTGCTGTATGTTTCCTGTTCAATAACCTACGAGAACCTGCAATTGTTCCCAAAGAGATTTCAAAGCTGCATCAACCGTTTGTTTTCTAACCTCGTCACGAGATCCCGAAAAATCATAGGCATAAACAGCATCGCCCGCATTGGAGCTGATGCCAATAAACACGGTCCCCTGAGGTTTCCCCTCCGATTCCCCCGGACCGGCCACTCCGGTTGTGCTTACTCCAATAACTTTTTGACTATCCAGCTGGTTAATTTTGGCAAAGCGTTGCCGAACCCCGGATGCCATCTGAGCGGCGACCTCGGCATCAACCGCCCCCTGCTGCCCCATTAGCTGTGAGGAGACTCCCAGAAGCTCTTGTTTCACACTGTTCTGGTAGGCAACCACTCCTCCTAGGAACACCTCGGAGGAGCCTGCAACATTTGTGATTTCCGCCGCCACAAGACCTGCGCTAATGGATTCCGCGGTTGCCACAAAAGTCCCTGGGCACTAAGTGCAGAAACTAACTCTCTTTCGCCCATACGATTCTCGCTCCGGTATACAAAGTAAGCGCCACGGTGAACCAAAGCACGATGTCAGATAGCCACAGGTACCAATTACCCAGCACTCCAAGGGGTGCGACGTAGAGCGAAACCGCAATTACCTGCATAACGGTCTTGAACTTGCCGCCGCCGGTGGCGGCAATTACCCGCTTTTTCACGACCACCAATCGATAGACGGTGATTGCAAGCTCCCGGAACAGAATCAACCCGGTTGCCACCCACGGCACCGCACCCTGTATAGAAAGTGCGATTAGCGCACCAGTTAGCAGAGTCTTATCCGCAATTGGATCAAGAATTTTTCCAAGGTTCGAAACCAGATCTCGCTTGCGAGCAATTGCTCCATCAATGCCGTCTGTAGAGGCGGCCAACACCAAAAGCACAATTGCAACCGCGCGCCCCACAGTAGCTATCCCACTCAGCGAGAATCAGCCAAAAGACGACTGGCACCACCAATATCCTCGAAGAGGTGATCAGATTCGGGGTCTGGCGGTATAAAAAACTATTAGACATCTGGCCTTCCGGTCAGTTGCCAGGCATCCTCATCCGGCTCATCATCGGCGCTATCGCCTTCGACAACCGCGGTGGTTTGGCCTGACAGTTTCGCGATCAAGGCTGGTAGCTCGTCTGGTTTGATGAGAACATCGCGTGCCTTGGAACCCTCCGAGGGCCCGACAACGCCTCTTGATTCCATCAGATCCATCAACCTGCCAGCCTTCGCAAATCCAACTCTGAGCTTGCGCTGCAGCATCGAGGTTGAACCAAACTGCGAGTTCACTACGAGATCGCAAGCGGCCAAGAGCAACTCCAGGTCATCCCCGATGTCAGCATCGATGACCTTAGAAGCGCTCACCTGGTTCACATCAGTTCGATACTCCGGCTCCATCTGGGCCTTGACGTGGGAAACGACTCTGGCCATTTCGGATTCAGCTACCCATGCTCCCTGGACTCTGATTGCCTTGTTTGAACCCATCGGGGCAAACAGCGCATCACCCTGCCCCACCAACTTCTCAGCACCGGGCTGGTCCAAGATAACCCTCGAATCGGTCACCGATGAAACCGAGAATGCCAATCTCGAGGGCACATTCGCCTTGATCAAACCGGTCACAACATCAACCGAAGGTCGCTGGGTGGCGAGCACCAGGTGAATACCTGAAGCACGCGCCAACTGCGTGATTCGAACAATGGCGTCTTCCACATCGCGCGGAGCGACAATCATCAGATCGGCAAGCTCATCAACAACCACCAAGAGGTATGGATAGGGCTGCAAATCGCGCTTGGAGCCCTCCGGCACCGAAATCTCACCCGCTACAACGGCACGGTTGAAATCGTCGATGTGCTTAAAACCGAAAGATGCCAGATCGTCGTAGCGAGAGTCCATCTCCTTGACCACCCACTGCAGCGCCTCGGCAGCCTTCTTGGGGTTCGTGATAATCGGGGTCACGAGGTGCGGGACACCCTGATAAGCACTTAGCTCCACTCGCTTTGGATCCACCAGCACCATGCGAACCTCAGCGGGGGTAGCCCGCATCAGAATTGAGGTGATCATGGAATTCACAAAGCTTGACTTACCCGCACCGGTCGCCCCGGCAACCAACAGGTGCGGCATCTTTGCCAAGTTGGCGACCAGATAGCCACCCTCGACATCCTTGCCCACCCCAATAGTCAGTGGGTGCGAAGATGCAGAAGCATTTTTAGAACGCAAAACATCTCCGAGTGACACCGTCTCGCGATCGGTATTGGGAATCTCGATACCGATCAGCGACTTGCCCGGAATCGGAGCCAGAATGCGAACCTCATTGGAGGCAACCGCATAACTAATGTTGTTTGAGAGCCTAGTGACCGCTTCCACCTTCACCCCGGGTGCCAATTCGACCTCGTAGCGGGTCACTGTCGGGCCACGAAGGAACCCCGCCACCCTGGCCTCAATATCAAATTCCTTGAACACAGCATCAATGGCTAGAACCAACTGATCATTCACGCCAGTTTTGGCCTTTGGTGCCGTTCCAGCACCCAAGAGCCCCAGGCCGGGAAGCACGTAGGGCTTGATGGTTCTCTTCGTTGGAATGTCTATCGGCTCGGTGAGCCCCTCCTCGCCATCCATGAATTCAAGTTCTGGCTCTGCCTCTGAGGCCGGCTCTGAATCTGGCTCTGTGGTGATGGACTCCGCTGGCTCCAAAGGAACCTCGGTAGCAATCTCTTCATCGACAAACTCATCTATATCAACCACGGCGGTGTCGAATGCAGCTTCTTGCGAATCGGACTTCTGCCACCAGCTGGATTTCTTGCCGTCGAACGCATCGGTCTCTAAGGGCTGTTTTCTATCTCCAAAGAGGTAATTGCTCAGGTCTTTTAGGCGCTCAGAAATCTTTTTTGGGTGAGTTCCAGTCATGACCAAAAGCGAAACCAGTGCAATAAGCACCAGCGCCGGCACCGCACCCCAAATCGTCAAGACTGCCAACAGTGGGCCCGCCAACAGCCATCCAAACAAACCGCCCGCAACCGCCAAAGCCTCCGGCCCCTCCTGCGGAGAGGGTGAGCTGGTGAAAACGTGGAAGAAACCAGAAACCACCGATAGAAACAGCCAAAAACCAAGGCCGAACCTAGAACCATCCCGCACCGTCGCAGGATTGCGATATAGGTAAATCGCATAACCGAAAAAGACCACCGGCAAGCCAAATGCGGTGAGACCAAACAGCATGCCAAAACTAAAATCGTGCAGCCATCTTGCCCAGGGCTCTTGAATCAAGAACCAGGCAAAGAGCGCTCCGAAGATGCTCAGCAGAAATAGGAAAAACGGAGCGCCGTCACGGCGATCCTCGCTCGCGAGCTTTTTCGAGCTAAAGGCCCGGATTCCCCCGCCCACCAGGTGAGCCAGCGCCATGTAAAAGCGCTCTAGCGATTTCAAAAACTTCTGCCCCGAACCAGACTGCGATGCTGGCGCCTGTGCACGCGCAGACGGCTTACTGCCAGAGCGAGCAGCCGACGGGCGCTTTGGGGGTGGGGTCTTTGATGCCATGACGAAAAAACTAGCAAGAAGCTGGCTGTTTAGCCCTTAGGCGGGGCGGGTTGAATAGACAACGATGGGGATAATCATTGGCTTGCGACGGTGCGCTTTGGCGACCCAAGAACCAATCACTCGCCTAATTACCTGCTGGAACATGTAGGTATCTCGAACGCCCTCGGCGGCGGCATCCGCCATCGCCTTCTCGATTGCCGGCAAAATGTCATCAAACACGTGATCATCCTCGGCATAGGCCCGAGCCCTGATCTCTGGACCTTCAACAATGGTTCCGGTCTTTCTATCCACCACCGCAAAAATTGAGATAAAGCCCTCGGCCGCCAAGATCCTGCGGTCTTTGAGGTCATCCTCGGTGATTTTGCCCACCGTCTTGCCATCGACATAGAGCATGTCGCACGGCACCTTGCCAACCACCTGGGCAATACCGTCCTTGAGCTCTACTACCGTGCCGTCCTCGACAATCAGGGTGCGCTCAGGAGCCACTCCGGTGCGAATCGCAAGCTTCGCGTTGGCATCCAGGTGACGGTATTCGCCGTGAATTGGCATCACGTTTTTTGGCTTCAGCAGGTTGTAGCAGTAGAGCAACTCGCCAGCTGCCGCGTGACCGGAGACGTGAACCTTGGCATTGCCCTTGTGCACCACGTTTGCACCCAGTCGAGTAAGACCATCGATCACTCGATAGACGGCGTTTTCGTTGCCCGGAATTAGCGAACTCGCCAACAAGACGGTATCGCCCTCGCCGAGCATGATCTGGTGGTCTTGATTCGCTATTCGAGACAACACCGCCATCGGCTCGCCCTGCGAGCCGGTGGACATAAAGACAATCCGGTTATCGGGGTAATCCTGAGCGTGCTTTTGCTCAATGATCAGCTTGTCCGGAATCTCCAAAAAGCCCAGCTCGGAAGCAATCCCCATGTTGCGAACCATCGAGCGCCCAACAAATGCGACCTTCCGGTTGCTTGCTTCAGCAGCGTTCAGCACCTGCTGCACCCTGTGAACGTGAGAACTAAAGGACGCCACGACCACCTTGCCGGGGGTCTTGGCCATCACGGTTTCGATGGCGGGGCCGATATCGCGCTCGAGGGGCGTGAAGCCAGGTGTGTCAGCATTGGTGCTGTCAACCATAAACAGGTCTAGACCCTCTTCACCAATGCGGGCAAAGGCTCGCAAGTCTGTCAGCCTGCCATCTAGCGGCAACTGGTCCATCTTGAAATCGCCAGTAGCCAACACCGAACCAGCGCTTGATCGAATCATGACCGCCAGGGCATCTGGAATCGAGTGATTCACCGCAACAAACTCAAGCTCAAAGGGCCCAAGTCTCTCTTTTTGACCCTCGGTGACTGTGTGGGTGAAGGGTGTGATGCGGTGCTCTTTGAGCTTGGCCTCAATCAGTGCCAGGGTGAGCCTCGAGCCCATAATCGGAATGTCCTTGCGCATTCCCAGCAGATAGGGAACCCCGCCAATGTGATCCTCGTGCCCGTGGGTTAGAACCAATCCCGTAATTCGATCCAGCTTGTCTTCCAGATAACCAAGATCGGGCAAGATCACATCCACACCCGGCTGAGTCTCCTCCGGAAACAAAATTCCGCAGTCGATGATCATGATCTGGTCATCGAGTTCGAACACGGTCATGTTGCGACCGATTTCACCCAATCCACCAAGTGGAATGATGCGAAGGGTGCCCTTGGCTAGTTTTCCAGGAAGTTCCACTAGCGAGTTGTCCCAGCTACCTTGGGCAGAGCGCCACCAGCAGCCGCATTCCGATCGGGTCGGAAGTTATCGAAGTTCAATCCCGGAACGCTTTCCACCTGGTCGATGCCGTTTTCGATTGCCGCGGCCTCGTGATCCTCCGGGCCCACTAACGGCAAGCGCACTCTCGGCGAATTAATCAAACCAAGTCCGTGCAAGACGTATTTGGCCGCCACGGTTCCAGGAACGTGGGTCATAATCGCACGCTGCAGCGGCTCTAGGGCGTTGTGAACCTTGAGTGCCGAATGGAAATCATTGGCATTGGTGGCATCCACCATCGCGCGATAGGCATGCGGGGCAAGGTTCGCAGTCACACCAATTAGACCGGTTGCTCCCAAAGACAGGTGTGGCAAAACATTGGAATCGTCTCCCGAGAAATACATCAAACCTGTCTCGAGCAGCAGCCTGGTGGTCTGAGCAAGGTCGCCCTTGGCGTCCTTGATGGCCACCACGTTGGGGTGCTTCGCGGCGCGGTGGAAGGTGTCGTAGGAGATAGCCACTCCGGTGCGGCCCGGGATGTCATACAAAATCACCGGCAAATCAGTTGCGTCAGCAATCATCCTGAAGTGAGTCAGGATGCCGGCCTGAGTGGGCTTGTTGTAATACGGGGTGACAATCATCGACGCCATCGGCACCAGCCTTTTCGCTGGCCTTGTAGAGCTGGATTGCGTGCGCGGTCTCATTAGAGCCACCGCCGGTGATGATTTTCGCTCTGCCGGAAGCAACGGACTTGCCAACCTCCACGAGCTTGATCTTCTCGGCATCAGTAAGAGTTGAGGTTTCACCGGTGGTTCCGGTCACAACAACACCATCTGCGCCATTGGAGACTATGTAGTCGATGTGGCGCTCGGTCGCATCCCAATCCACCTCACCCTCTGCCGTCATGGGTGTGACAAGGGCGACCAATACCTGGCCAAATACATCGGGTTCGCGCGTTACCATCTGGCTAAGCCTAATGGCTTAGCGCTTTTGAGAGCTAGGGAGCTACTCGCCCGTTCTCGTTGAACGAGGCGTAGCTAAGCGGCATGAGCTCCGCCCAGAAGTCCTCCATCTTCTCCGCAACCATCTCGATCTCACGCTGCGGGAAAGAGGGGAAGTGAGTTCCCTCACGCTTGGTACGCAAGGACAGGAAGTTCATCAAAGATCGAGAGTTCATGGTCACGTACATCGAGGAGTAGATGTTCAGTGGCAAAACGATTCTTGCCACCTCTCTTGCCACTCCTGCTTCCAGCATGCGCTGGTAGGACTCGTATGCGGCGCGAGTAACCGCCATTGTCTCCTGCTCGACAAGTGCGGTCTGCTCCGCAGTGCCATCCTCAAAGTCGTACGCACCTGGCTTACCAACCTGGATCAGCTTTCGCTCTGGACCCGGCACGTAGAAAACCGGACGCAGTTCGCGATAGCGACCTGATTCCTCGTTGTAGCTCGCGATGCGGTGGCGCATGAACTCTCTAAAGACAAAGATCGGTGCCTGAACATAAAAAGTCATCGAGTTGTGCTCAAAAGGAGAGCCGTGGCGGTCGCGCATCAGGTAGTTGATAAGCCCGCGGTCACGTTTTTCAACCTCGGCACCAACGGTCTTTGCACTCTCTAGAGTCTGCTCACCCTGGGTAGAAACTCGGGCCGCAAACAGCACATCGGCATCCGATGCGCTCGAGCGCACCATCTCAACGGTCACATCACTACGGAATTCAATTTCACTCACGGAGCAAAGCCTATGTGTAAACCGAAAAAGTAAAAAAACGAAACACTAGCCAGACCAAAACGTTCTTCGCATAACCTTTCTCAAGTGGAAACATCACTGATCGCAACCCTTGGCCTTTTGGCGCTCGGTGTAATCGGTGGCATCACATTCAAAGTCCTGCAGGGCAAAGGGCACAGAGTAAGCACCAAAGAGATCATTGACTTAGGGAAACTCAAGGCCAATAACAATGGCCTCCCAACAACTGAATATGGCAAAAAGGCAACCCTGGTGCAGTTCTCGACCAGCTACTGCGGCCAGTGCCCCGGAGTCAAACGAACCCTGTCACAACTCGAATACCGCCTTGGCGGGCTTTGCTTTGCGGAGGTGGACATCACGGAGCGGCTAGATGTGGCAGCACATTTCAACATCAGCCAGACCCCAACGGTGTTCCTGCTCAACGACAAGGGTCACCTCATTTACCGAATGGGCGGGGTTCCAAAAATGAACCAACTAATGCAAGAACTAGAGAAATTAGGCGTGAAATGACAGAGATCAAAAGAATAGATCCGCGCGGACCAAGATTTGGTGCCGGCATCACCTCGGTGCTTTCGCTCGCAAGCTTTGCACTCAGCTTTCAGTTCGGATTCATTGCTGGCTACCCGCTCATGGTCGCACTGTTTGTACTCTTTGCCTGGAGCGTATTCCTACCAAAGAACCACCCCTATCAGCTGATTTTTCAGAAACTGGTCCGTCCGAGGTTGAAAGAGCCAACCGAGCTCGAAGACCCAAGACCGCCGCAGTTTGCTCAGAAGGTCGGCTTCAGCTTTGCGATCTTGGGAACTCTGGGTGGCCTAGTTGTCAGTGCGCTGATTCCCATCGCAGCAGCATTCATATTTATCGCAGCGTTCCTAAACGCCTTTTTCGGGTTCTGCCTGGGATGCCAGATGTATCTAGGGCTTAGGCGATTCGGCATCATTCGCTAGCGCAATTGCCTTGCGAATCGCTGCTCTTGCTCGCTTGCGATCACCATTTGCCTCATAGGCCTGGCCCAGTTGATACCAAAGCTGCCAGCTTTCACTCTGTTGCATTTCAGCGCTGATTCTCTCAAACTCGGCCTGAGCCGAATCGGAGGTCGCTTTGCCCGATGGGCGGTATTTCAGATCCAGCTCCGCCACGCCCTCGGCATGTAGCTGCTCCCCCAAGCGCTGAGCTCGAAAGCCAAAGCGCAACTCCGAGAACACACTCCAAATCGCAAACACCGGTAACACCATGATCGCTAACCCCATGGCCTTTGCAATCAGGCTTGGCTCCTGCAGCAAAATAACTCCGCGACCTGCCAGTAAGAAAACCCAAAGCAGTGTCAGCGCGCTCATCACGCCAACCCAGATCTTGGTTGCCATTTAGTTCAAAACGTTTTCTAGGCCAACTACCAAACCACTATGTGCGTGGGCATACTCAATGCTGCGCAAGATACCCAGCGAGTAGGCACGGTGTGATGAGACATCGTGTGAGATCGTTAGCTGCTCCGCATCGCCACCAAAAACCACATCTTGCTTGGCTGAGATGCCAGGTTGACGAAGTGAGTGAATCGGAACGCCCTTGTGGATCTCGCCTCTGGCCTGCTGGCCCGCCCCTGGAACCAGGTGATTCTCCGATTGCGCCGCAGCGATTTTCTCGGCCGTGGCGATTGCGGTTCCGGAGGGTGAGTCGACCTTGCCGGCGTGATGAGCCTCGATGATCTCAACTGACCCAAAGTGCTTTGCAGCCTCAGCGCTAAAGCGCTGCAGCAGCATAGACCCGATAGAAAAGTTAGGAACCACCACCACCGCAGCCTTTGGGTGATCAACGAGCTGGCTCTCAACACCAGCCAATTTGGCCTCTGACCAACCAGAGGTGCCAACCACAATCTTCAGATCGTTTTCGATTGCATAAGCTCACCATCTTCGGTGAAACATCTGGAAGCGTGAAATCAACCACGACATCAGCTCCGAGCATCATGCTCAGATCAGAACCAGATCCCAGCGCCGCATGCAGCTTTAGGTTTGGATCGGCATCGACCAACTCCCTGGTCAAAGAGCCCATTCGTCCCGAGGCACCGAGTATCGCAACACTAATCATGAGAGAAAACCTATCAAGCCAATTTCTCTAGATGGCCTAGGCCATCTCCAACTACCACCAGAGAAGAGTTCTTCGACACCAAGCGCCTAGCAACGGATTGAATCGCATCTAGGTCAACTGCCCTGAAGCGCTCCAAGACCTCGGAGATGCTCAGGTACTCGCCGGTGCCAATCTCAGCTCCGAGCAGGCGGTTCATTCTGGCCAGAGAGGATTCAAATCGAAGCGCCAAGCCACCGGTGAGGGAGCCGAGCGCGAGATCCAGCTCCTCTTGCTTGGCGCCGTCCTGAGCCAAAGCATCTAGCTGCTCGCGCATCAGCGTGACAACCGTGTGAGCATTCTCGGGGTTGCAACCGGCATACATCCCAAAATATCCAGTCTCGGCATAGCCCTGCTGGTAGCTGTAGGTCGAGTAGGCCAAACCTCGGTCTTCACGAATTGACTGATACAGCCTTGAACTCATCCCGCCACCCAAAATGGCGTTCATCAGACCAAAGGCATAGCGATCTGGATCGCTTGCCGACATTGACTCATAGCCGAGCAGGATGTTCGCCTGGTTGAAATCGTGAGCAATATTCACAAACGGCTTCACCTCAAAAGCACCCGGTGCTGGGTGAGATCGCCTTGGCCGAGGAAGCCCAGAACCGACAAAACCGGCTTCTGCCAGTAACCGCTCGACAAGCGCCACAAACTCTTCGTGATTCACTCCCCCGGCTGCCGTGATGATCAAACCACTTGGCACGTAGTGCTCTTTGTAGTGAGAGAAGACCTTGTCCCGGCTAACCGCAAGAATGCTCTGTTTGGTACCACCAATTGGCCTACCCAGTTCGTGGTCGGTCAGCAATGCCGAGGCAAGCGCCTCGTGGGCCAAATCCTCCGGATCGTCCTCGTTCATCGCGAGCTCTTCCAAGATGACGGTGCGCTCGGTTTCAAAATCCTGCGGGTCGATCTTCGCCGAGGTGAACATGTCCAAAATGACATCTAGCGCGAGTGGCACCGCCGCGCTTTGAACGCGGGCGTAATAGCTCGTGTATTCCTTGGCGGTGGCGGCATTTGAAGAACCACCCACCGAGTCAAAGGCGATCGAGATATCTCTCGAGGTTCTCCGATTGGTGCCCTTAAACAACAGGTGCTCCAAAAAGTGCGTGGAGCCAAACCCCTCTGGGTCCTCATCACGAGAGCCAACCGGAACCGAGGCAGCCAAAGCAACCGAGGGTGCTCCCGGAACCTCTTCCGTGAGAATGCGAACACCGCTGGGCAGCAGGGTCCTTGAGACCCTGGCCGCCTCAGCGGTGAACGATAGAGATTTCTCTAGGTGTAGATCCAAGTTACTCGTCCGAGGAAGAAGCGTCGTCACCCTCAACAACTGGGGAAAGCGATAGCTTGCCGCGGTCGTCGATCTTGGTTAGCTCGACAAGAATCTTCTGACCGACCTCGAGGATGTCTTCGACATTCTCGACGCGCTTGCCACCGGAGATCTTCTTCAACTCGGAGACGTGCAATAGGCCGTCCTTGCCAGGAAGCAGTGAGATGAAGGCACCGAAGGTGGCCAGCTTCACAACTGTTCCCAAGAAGCGCTCGCCGATCTCTGGAACGTGAGGGTTAGCGATTGCGTTGATGGCAGCCTTGGCTGCATCGGCGCTCTCGCCGTTGGTGGCACCAATGTAGACGGTTCCATCATCCTCGATCGAGATGTCAGCTCCGGTGTCATCCTGAATCTGGTTGATCATCTTGCCCTTTGGACCGATGACCTCACCGATCTTGTCAAGTGGGATCTTGACTGCGATGACGCGAGGTGCGTATGGGGATAGCTCGTCTGGCTCATCGATGGCCTGGTTCATGACGTCAAGGATTGAAAGCCTTGCATCCTTGGCCTGACCAAGTGCCTTGGCTAGCTCTGCCGATGGAATTCCATCGAGCTTGGTGTCTAGCTGAATCGCGGTGATGAAGTTGCGAGTACCGGCAACCTTGAAGTCCATATCTCCGAGAGCGTCCTCGGCTCCCAGGATGTCGGTCAAAGCTGCGTACTGAGTGGTTCCATCAACGGTGTCTGAGATCAGACCCATTGCGATACCGGCAACCTGGTCGCGCAGTGGCACTCCAGCGTTTAGCAACGACAGAGTCGATGCACAAACGCTACCCATCGAGGTCGAACCATTTGAGCTCAATGCCTCAGAAACCTGACGGATTGCGTATGGGAAGACATCGCGAGAAGGCAATACTGGAACCAACGCGCGCTCTGCAAGAGCACCGTGACCAATCTCGCGTCGCTTCGGAGTTCCGACTCGACCGGTCTCACCGGTTGAGTAGGGAGGGAAGTTGTAGTGGTGCATGTAGCGCTTCGAGGTCTCTGGGGTCAGAGCGTCAAGCTGCTGCTCCATCTTGAGCATGTTCAAGGTGGTGACACCAAGAATCTGGGTCTCACCACGCTGGAAGACGGCGGAGCCGTGGGTGCGAGGAATGACAGCAACCTCGGCGTCAATCACGCGGATATCTGCCAAGCCACGACCATCGATTCGGATGCCCTCTTTGAGAACTCGGGTGCGCATTACCTTCTTGGAGACCGACTTGTAGGCGGCTGAGAACTCAGCCATCTGCTCCTCGGTCAAGATGGCTGCAAGCTCTTCTTTGACTCGGGTCTTGACCTGGTCGTCAGCTTCCTGACGCTCCTGCTTGTCAGCGATCTGGTAAACCTTCACCAAATCAGCCTCGGCTGCTTTGGCAACCGCTGCGTAGACCTCGTCGGTGTAGGGCAAGAACACTGGGTATTCACCCGTTGGTTTCGCTGCAACCTTTGCTAGCTCGTTCTGAGCACGGACCAATTCCTTCAAGAATGGCTTTGCAGCCTCAAGACCCTCTGCAACGATTTCCTCGTTAGGTGCCTTGGCACCCTCGGAGATCAAGTCAAGAACGTTCTCGGAGGCCTCGGCCTCAACCATCATGATTGCAACATCGTCCTTGCCACCATCGCTGATGACTCGACCGGCAACAACCATGTTGAACACGGCCTTCTCCAACTGAGAGTACTTAGGGAATGCAACCCACTGTCCCTCGATCAGAGCGACGCGAACACCGGCAACTGGACCGGAGAAAGGTAGACCTGCAATCTGGGTGGACATCGATGCTGCGTTGATGGCAACCACGTCGTAGAGCTCGTCTGGAGCAATCGACATCACTGTGACGACAACCTGAATCTCGTTACGAAGACCATCGGCAAACGATGGACGCAGTGGACGGTCAATCAAACGGCAAGCCAAAATGGCTGCGGTTGATGGGCGACCCTCACGACGGAAGAATGAACCAGGAATCTTTCCTGCTGCATACATGCGCTCTTCAACGTCAATGGTCAGCGGGAAGAAATCGAACTGATCCTTTGGCTGCTTAGATGCTGTGGTGGCGGAGAACAGCATGGTCTCCTCGTCAATGTAGACGGCGGCAGCGCCAGCTGCCTGCTGTGCCAAACGGCCAGTCTCAAAGCGAATTACGCGCTTTCCAAACTTGCCGTTATCGATTACTGCTTCTGCGAATTTAATCTCTGAGCCTTCCATGGCTCCTCCTTCTAATACTGCGCAGCAAATAGCGCGCGCGAATCGCACGTTATTTGCAACTGGAGGAAGGACAGGCTGTCCTTGTGAAGTGCTGGTCGTCAGTAAAAAATCTTGGGGCAGTAAACCCAAAACCTTCCACCGAGGACCCGCCTTCGAAACCTCGTGGTTACAACCCTAACAATTTAGTCACGAATTACCTAGGACCGAGAAGGCACCAAAAGATAAAGCCCCCGCCTAGGGCGAGGGCTAAATCAAGAAAAACTCTCTAGCGACGAAGTCCTAGGCGCTCGATTAGGGCACGGTAGCGGGCAATGTCAACGTTCTGCAGGTAGCTCAATAGACGACGACGGCGACCAACCAACAAAAGCAGTCCACGACGGGTGTGGTGGTCGTGCTTGTGGTCTTTTAGGTGCTCGGTGAGATCTAAAATGCGGCGGCTCAGCACTGCAATTTGCACCTCAGGGGAACCGGTGTCACCTGGCTGAGTGGCGTATTCCTCGATGATTTGGGTTTTAACCTTTGGGTCTAAAGCCATTTGCTGATCCTTTCAATCCGCTGCGCGGCGCCAAAAACACTGTGTTTTTAGCTCTCTTAATCCGCGGCCGTTACACGGCAACCTGAGAAGTCTAGAGAAAAGTGACCGATATTGCTAGGCGGTTGTGCCCTCGTCCATTGAGCTAAGCGGTTCGGGCTCGACGTATTTGTTGCCGTCGTAGAAGCTCTTTGATGGTCTGAGCGCAAAAAATATAAAAACCACAAATGTGGCTAGAAACAGCCCAAAGATCGGAATCACCAAAAAGATCAGGGACATTGACTGTTCAACCGTGAGCATCTGCCCACCTGGAACACTGGACAAAACCGTCACCACGCCGACCGTGGAAAAAATACCGTAGACAATTGGGACCAGCTGAATAAGCATCCACTTAGCGCTGAAGCCAGCGTCATGGAATCGTCTTGCGGTGATTGCAAGGTTTGGCAGCAGCAAAACAATTGCCGCGATGTTGGTCAGTGGAGTAGGCGTTGTCACGACCTGCTCGAAATTCTGAACCAGGTCATCGCCCGAAACCTGCACCGCAGGACCTAAGCCCCAAACCATTGACTCCAAAGTTGAAAGCACGGCCGAGAGCAAAACCGTGAACAGCACCCAGAACCAGAACTCGCTGCGCGAGGCCTTGCCCTTGAAGTTGACGTAGTTTTTGAATCCGGAGGCGATTGCTTGAGTGAAGCTCATCTCACGAAACCTACTCTCCAAGTAGCGTCGCTGCAACCGCGACATCCTTGCCGATCTGCTCGACCAGCGCATCTAACGAGTCAAACTTGGCCCAACCTCGAACCTTGGCCACGTATTCGCAAGTGACGATCTTGTCGTAGAGGTCGAGATCGTCACGACCTATGACGTGAGACTCCAAGAGCCTGGGCACCTCCGCCACCGAGTCGTTTGTGCCGACCGAGTGCGCTGCCGGATAACTAACGCCATCGGCGTGCAAGTATCCTGCGTAGACCCCGTCTGCCGGCAGGTAGCCCTCGGCCGAACGAGAGATGTTTGCGGTTGGGAACCCTATTGTCCTGCCGAGCTTGCGACCGTGTTCCACGACCCCGGTGGTTTCGTGGTTTCTGCCAAGCAACGAAGCTGCCTCGGCAACATCGCCGGCGTCTAGAAGCGCCCTGATTCGGGTGCTGGAGATTTTGCTATCGCCTCTGTCAACGTTTTTTACCTCTATTGCGCTGAAGCCATGCTCAGCGCCGATCCTTTGCAAGTCCTCGATGGTGCCGGTGCCGCCCGCACCAAATCTAAAGCCCTCTCCGACAATCACGATCCTCGCCCTAAGCGGGACCAGGTAACTCGCTACAAACCCCTCAGGAGTGAGCGCGGCCAGCTCCTGGTCAAACCTCGCCTTGAGCACCAAGTCGATACCTTCACCCTCCAAAAGGGCAGCCTTTTGGATTGGCCCAATTAGGGGCTTAGGTGCTCCGGCCGGGTCAAACAGGGTTCTTGGGTGACGATCAAAAGTGAAAACCGTGGCCGAAAGACCGGCCTCTTCGCTTATTTCGACCAGCGTCTGGAAAAGCTGTTGGTGCCCTAGGTGGACACCATCGAATTTGCCGATTGCCACGGCAGTATCGGGATAATCGGCGGGGAGATCCGAAGGACTAGTTATTTCCAGCACGTTCTCTCCAAAGCCAAGCCAGTCCCAGAATCGGGAGTATCAAAGGAATAAAGGCGTAGCCAGAACCAAAGCCCGACCAAACCGATGGGTGAGCAAATAACTCTGGCAGAACTATGCTCAATGCGCCAACGGTGATCACACCAACCAGCTCAAAGCCAACCGTGAGCCAAGCAAGCTTGCGGCTCTTAGCGCCCCTAGCAAGAGCAACGGTCGCGATTATGTAGACAAAAGCCGATACTGCCGAGAGCGAATAGGCCAGTGGAGCTTCGTCAAATTTGGTCAGCAGTTGGAAACTGGCTCTCGCACTCGCGGACAGGGCAAATACGCCATAGACCGCAATCAACAGCCTGCCCGGACCTAAAGTTTTGCTCACCGAATCACCCAACAGCAATCTTAGATAGCCAAGGGGTTGATGCCGGTCCAAAGCTGTTGCATTCGATAGAGCATTACCGCGACCGTTAGACCGGCAGCGCCCAACACCATCATCGAATACTTGGTTCTTTCGGCAAGGCCCCAAAAGCCTGCTGCCAACGGGACGATTATTGCGACTATCAAATAGCCGAAGAACTCAACCGTGTCGGTTTGTGCTCGCTCGCCAGAGATCACCAAAATCGTGGAAAGAACCAGCTGAATCAAAAGGCCAGCCTCGATGCCGGCAGTTGCCATGATGGCAACCGGTCCTGGCCTCACTCCCACCAAACCGGCACCCAACAACACCACACCAACAAAAGCCGAATACCAAACCAGCACTAAATAGAAAAACTCGATCATGATTCCTCGACAAGAACAATCTGTGATCGGTACAACCCGCCTGAGAGCTTGGAAATTGCAATCAGAGATCCTTGGTGAGAGAGGCAAACCATTTCGATCTCGCTAGAAAGCTCTAGGGGTTTGCCGTGCCGAACATCCACGACCTGCTCACTCGTTATCTCAATCTCAGGAAAGATCTCCCGTGCCGATTCCAACATTGGAGATAGCGCAATTTCAGGGTTTATTTCGCTGGCATTGTCGATCGAGTATTTTCCGATTGAGGTTCTCCTGAGTGCAGTTAGGTGCCCGCCAACCGACAAGGCCGAACCGATATCTCTGGCAAGCGCTCTGATGTAGGTTCCACTCGAACAATCCACCACGACATCAAAATCAACGAAGCCATCATCAACTCGCAAGCCAGAGAGCCGCTCAAAACGCGAAACCACAACGTCCTTTGGCTTTAGCTCAAACTCCTGACCCTCACGAACCAGGTCGTAGGCCCTCTTGCCGTCGATCTTTTTGGCACTAACTGAGCTAGGCAGCTGCGAGATGGGACCTCGCAGCTTTGCGATTTCGGCATCGATTTGCTCTTCGGTTAGCTTGCTAGCATCCGCACGAGTAACCTCCTCGCCCTCGGCGTCGTCGGTCACGGTCGCGACACCTAGACGAATAGTTGCGAGGTATTGCTTATCCATACCGATTAGAAACTGCAAGAGCTTGGTGCCCTGGTTTACCCCCAACAGCATCAAACCCGTTGCCATCGGGTCTAGCGTTCCGGCATGGCCGATCTTGCGGGTGTTGAGAATCTTACGAAGCTTCGCCACGACATCAAACGAGGTGATGCCCTTGGGCTTATCGATTAGGACTAGCCCGCTAGCCATCGCTTGGTTTTTTCAGGTAAGGGTCTTTCTCCCCCGCAGGCTGAGCATTCTTCGCAAGCTTTTCAAGCTCCTCGTCTCGCCTTCTTGCCTCGGCAAGCAGTTCATTCATGGCATCGGCAGTCTCTGGAACATCGTCCGAAACTAATTCAATGGTTGGGGTGATCCTGATGCCCAACTGCTTGCCGATTTCGCCCCGCAATCGACCCCGATTGGCCTCAAGAATTTCCTTGGATTTTTCGAACCTCGAACTCGGAGCCGAAGACGGTGAAAAAGAGTCTTGCGTGAGCAAGATCTGGGGTCACCCTCACATCTGTGAAGGTGACAAAGCCTAGATCCGGGTCCTTCACAACCTTCGCCAAAGCCTCGGCTGCCAGCACCTTGATGCGCTCGGCAAGCCGCCTGGCTCTTGCGTGATCAACCATTAGACCCTTGGCTTCTCAACCATCTCGTAGGTTTCGATGACGTCATCGACCTGGATGTCGTTGAAGTCTCCAAGACCAATACCGCACTCGTAATCGGCCTTGACCTCGGTGGCATCATCCTTGAATCGCTTCAGCGAATCGACCTTTAGGTTCTCCTGAATCATCTCGCCATCGCGCAAGACCCTCGCCATCGCGTTGCGGCGGATTAGGCCGCTGCGGACATAGGAACCTGCGATGGTGCCGAACTTGGAGGACTTGAAGATCTCGCGGACCTCGGCGGTGCCGAGCTGCTGCTCTTCGTACTCAGGCTTGAGCATGCCCTTGAGGGACTGCTCGATGTCATCGAGAACGTTGTAGATGACCGTGTAGTGACGAATGTCGACACCCTCACGATCGGCGCGCTCCTTGGCCTTGTTGTCTGGTCGGACGTTGAAGCCAATGATGACCGCGGCGTCAACCGTTGCCAGGTTGACATCGGACTCGGTAATTGCACCAACACCGCGGTGGATGATGCGCAACTGAACTGAATCGTCAACGTCAATCTTGAGCAAGCTGTCTTCCAGAGCCTCAACAGCACCGGAGACATCACCCTTGATAATGAGGTTGAGGGACTCAACCTTGCCCTCTTCAAGGGCCTTGGTGAAGTCCTCTAGTGACAAGCGCTTGCGAGTCTTGGCCAGAAGAGCATTGCGGTCAGCAGCTTCGCGCTTCTCGGCAATCTGACGAGCCTGACGCTCGTCATCGGCAACCACGAAGGTGTCACCAGCGCGTGGAACAGACTGCAAACCAAGAACCTGAACCGGTCTTGAAGGCGATGCCTTCTCGACCGCTTCACCGTTCTCGTTGAACATCGCACGCACTCTTCCGTGTGATGAACCGGCAACGATTGCGTCTCCAACCGAAAGTGTTCCGGACTGGATCAAAACGGTAGCGACCGAACCGCGACCCTTGTCCAGGTTTGCCTCGATGGCAACACCGCGAGCAGAGCGGTCCGGGTTGGCCCGCAAGTCAAGCGCAGCGTCAGCGGTTAGCAGCACGGCGTCCAATAGCTTGTCAATGCCCTGGTTCTTCAAGGCCGAAACCTCAACGAACATCACATCGCCACCGTATTCTTCGGCGACTAGACCAAACTCGGTGAGCTGCTGACGAATCTTGTCTGGGTTAGCACCCTCTTTATCAACCTTGTTGACGGCAACCACGATTGGCACCTGTGCGGCTTGCGCGTGGTTGAGTGCCTCAATGGTCTGAGGCATCACTCCATCGTCTGCAGCAACAACCAAGATTGCGATGTCGGTGACCTGGGTACCACGTGCACGCATGGCGGTGAAGGCCTCGTGTCCGGGGGTGTCAATAAAGGTGATGGCACGATCTTTACCTTCGTGGGTGGCGTGCACCTGATAGGCACCGATGTGCTGGGTGATGCCACCGGCCTCACCAGCAACAACGTTTGCACTTCTGATGGAGTCCAAAAGCTTGGTCTTACCGTGATCAACGTGACCCATGACCGTCACAACCGGAGGTCGAGGAGCCAAATCGGCGTCTTGCTCATCCTCAATGCCGGTTGAGATGTCCAGCCCAAAGCCCTCGAACAGCTCGCGCTCTTCGTCCTCTGGGGAAACGATCTCGATCTTGTAGCCAAGCTCCTCGCCAAGAATCTGGAAGGTGTCCTCATCCAAGGATGCGGTCGCAGTGGCCATCTGTCCAAGGTGGAACAAAACGGTGATCAGCTGACCGGAGTTCGCGCCAATCTTGTCGGCAAAGTCCTGAATCGAGGCTCCTCGGCGCAAGCGCAACACGGTGGTGCCATCGCCGCGCGGCACCATTGTGCCACCTAGGCTCGGCGCCTCTCTCTGCTCGAACTCTTCGCGCTTAGTCCGCTTTGACTTGCGAGACTTACCTCTAGAGCCGCCCTTACCGAAAGCTCCAGCGGTTCCCGCTCCGCGACCACCGCGGCCAGCGGGGCCCGGTCTAGCGTTTGGACCAAAGCCGGGCTTGCCACCTGGTGCGCTGAAACCTCCGCCGCCAGCTGGGCGTGGTGCTCCACCTGGCCTTGGTGCTCCGCCGCCTGGGCGCGGTGCTCCTCCGGCTGGTCTAGGTGCTCCGCCGGCTGGGCGTGGTGCTCCCGGTCTTGGAGAGCGCCCCATGCCCTGGTTGGAAGAAAACGGATTGTTTCCCGGCCTGGCCATTGGGCGGGGAATGCCCATGTCCTGGTTGGAAGAAAATGGATTGTTGCCGGCTCTTGGAGCCGGGGTTAGCGGTGCAGCTGGCTTCTCGGCCTCTGGTGATTTGGGCTGCGGGGCTTGAGCGGCTGGCTCTGGCTCTACCTCAGGGGCTTCAACCTTGGGCGCAGCCGCAGGCTTAGCCGCTTGTTTTTTAGGAGCCTCTTTTTTGGGGGCTTCCTTCTTTGGGAATGCTGCCTTTAGTCTTGCCGCAACCGGCGGAGCGATGGTGGAAGAGCCACCCTTGACGTACTCGCCAAGCTCCTCAAGTTTGGCCAATGCATCCTTGGTATCAATTCCAAGTTCTTTGGCGATGTCGTATACGCGTGGAAGCGCCACTGATTTTCTCCTGTCTGGGGCCGACCCCTAGACAGGGCTGGCCTTATTGGTGAGCGGGTCTCATTTCGAGCTACTCATTTGTTTCAGCCATTTTTCTCTGCCTGATTCCTATGCCATGTCTCAAGCAATGCCGTATCGGCATCGCCCAAGGCGCGTTGTAAACCTCTTCGAGTAAGCACCAAGTCAATGCAGTTCGGGTGAAACCAGGCTCCTCGACCCGGGAGTTTTTTCTCCAAGTCGATAGAAAACTGATTGTCTTCCGTCACAACCTTGACCAGTTGCCCAACCGAATCTCGCTGGCGACAGCCAACACAGGTTCGAATGGGGTTCATTCTAGTCCCAGGGTCCAACTAATCTCTATTCCTGCAAAATACTGTCGGGTTGGATGTCGATTTTGGCACCGGTCAGCTTGGCTGCCAGCCTGGCATTTTGACCCTCTTTGCCGATTGCCAGAGAAAGCTGGAAATCAGGCACCAGCACCCTGACCGCTTTAGTGGCAGCGTCGATCACAAAACTGTCGGACACTCTCGCTGGGGAAAGAGCGTGGGCAACAAACTTTGCCAAGTCTTCGGAGTAATCAACAACGTCGATCTTCTCTTCGTTCAGCTCACCGCTCACAGCCCGGACCCGCTGGCCCAGTTCACCTATGCAAGCCCCCTTGGCGTTGATGCCAGGCTCTTTGGCAATAACCGCGATCTTGGTGCGGTGGCCAGCCTCTCTGGCCACCGAAGCAATCTCCACCTGACCGGAGGCAACCTCGGGAACCTCAAGGGCGAATAGCTTTCGAACTAAACCAGGGTGAGTCCTAGAAACGGTGACCTGGGGTCCCCGGGGTCCCTTTTGGACACTGGTGACATAGACCCTGATGCGTGATCCGTGTGAATAGTCCTCGCTAGGAACCTGCTCCTCTGGTGGCATCAGTGCCTCTAGAGAACCGAGGTTCACATAGACCATGTTGGAGCGAGAGCCCTGCTGGATTTGACCGGCGACGATATCGCCCTCTTTGCCCTTGAACTCACCAAGCAGGCTGTCGTCTGAAATCTCGCGCATGCGCTGCGCGATTACCTGCTTGGCAGCAAATGCTGCTACTCGACCAAATCCCTCGGGGGTGACCTCTTCTTCACCGACCTGTTCGCCATCTTCATTGAGCACCGGCTTGAAGATCTGAACGTGACCAGTTTTGCGGTCGAGGGTCGCTCTTGGACCCTTGGCGGGATCGGAGACGTGCTTGTAATAGGCGGCCAAAATGGCGGTCTCGATGATTTGCACGAGATCGTCAAACGGAATTTCTTTTTCGCGCTCTAATAGCCTGAGGACTTGAAGATCGATATCCACCAGCCGCTCCTTCTTCTATTTAGCGCTTTGCAACAAGCTCAGCTAATGCAGATTCTAGCTTTACTGGAACTCGCTCGCCGCTCCTTCGATTCCAAAGCTCGACCTCGCCATCCTGAACACCGCGTCCACAGATGATAATCCAAGGCATTCCCAACAGCTCCGCATCGGCAAACTTCACACCCGGGGAGAGCTTTGGCCTGTCATCGAGCATGACGCGTAAGCCCATCTCCTGAGCCTGCGAGGCCAGCTGCTCGGCTGCCTCAAAGGCTGCTTCGTCCTTGCCGGCGGCGATGATGTGGACATTGGCGGGGGCGACAGTATCGGGCCAGATCAAACCCTTTTCGTCGTTGAAGGCCTCGGCTATAACCGCAACCAACCTGGTGACACCAATGCCGTAGGAACCCATGGTCACTGTCACCAGCTTGCCGTTTTCATCTAAAACCTTGAGCTCAAGCGCCTCGGCATACTTGCGCCCAAGCTGAAAGACGTGACCGATTTCGATACCCCTTGCAAGCTCTAGCTCGCCAGAACCATCAGGCGCGGGGTCTCCCGCGCGAATCTCCGCAATATCGGCAATGCCATCTGATTCAAAGTCGCGACCGTAAACCAAATTGAAAACGTGCTTCTCGTCCTGATTCGCACCGGTGATCCAAGCGCTTCCAACATTGACTCTCGGGTCTAGCAGGTAACGAATCTTGCTGGCAGCTTTTTCTCCAAGGAACTGAGAAGAATCCTTGGTCGGACCGATATAGCCCTTGACCAAGTTTTTGTGCTTTTGGAAATCTTCCTCGGTTGCCTGCTCGACATCGTTTGGTGTGAACCATGCCTCGGCACGCTTTTGATCGACATCTCTGTCTCCCGGTATTCCAACTACCACTAGCTCACGCTTACCCTCTGGGCTCACCAGCGCCAGCACCACGTTCTTTAGGGTGTCAGCGGCACTGAACTGCCCGGATTTTGGTGGGTGGTTGGCATTTGCAAAATCAACGAGGGTTGCAATGGTCGGAGTCTTTGGGGAATCAAAAACCTCAGCGGCTGCTAACTGTGAATAGTCCTTGGCTGGAAGCGGTTCAAAGCGAACCGCTTCGACGTTCGCTGCAAAACCACCCTTCGAACGGACAAAGGTGTCCTCACCAATTGGTGAGGGGTTCAAAAACTCCTCGGATTTTGATCCGCCCATCGCTCCAGCATCGGCTTTCACGATCACGTATTCCAAGCCCAAGCCTCGTAAAGATTCGCTCGTAGGCGGCGCGCTGAGCCTGGTAGCTGGTCTCCAGTCCCTCATCGGTGACATCAAAGCTGTAGGCATCCTTCATCACGAACTCACGACCGCGGAGCAGGCCGGCCCTTGGCCTGGCCTCATCGCGGTACTTGTTCTGAATCTGATAGATGCTCAAGGGGAGTTCTTTATATGAGCTGTAGAGGTCCTTCACCAGAAGGGTGAAGACCTCTTCGTGGGTGGGGGCCAACAGGTAGTCGGCATCCTTGCGATCTTTGATCCTAAAGATGTTGTCGCCGTATTCCTCCCAGCGACCGGTGGCCTCGTAGGGCTCTTTTGGCAAAAGCGCTGGGAAGAAGACCTCTTGCGCTCCGGCGGCGGCCATCTCTTCGCGCACAATCTGCTCGATGCGGTTTTTTACCGCCAAGCCCAGTGGTAGCCAGGAAAATACTCCTGGGGCAGCGCGGCGGATATATCCGGCGCGCACCAGTAGTCGGTGGCTATCGACCTCAGCATCGCTGGGGTCCTCGCGCAGGGTCTTTAGAAATAGGTTGCTGAGGCGGTAGAGCATGGGCTCAATGTTAGCTACTCGCTGACCGATACCTGTGCGGTTCCGATTTCAGATGAGTCCATCTCCGCAGCAATTCGGTTTGCCTCTTCAATCAAGGTGGCGACAATCTGGTCCTCGGGGACGGTCTTGATTACCTCGCCCTTGACAAAGATCTGTCCCTTGCCATTGCCCGATGCAACACCCAGGTCAGCCTCACGAGCCTCACCCGGACCGTTCACCACACAGCCCATCACGGCAACGCGAATTGGGACCGTTAGGTGCTCCAACCCTTCGGTGACATCGTTGGCAAGTTTGTAAACATCAACCTGTGCTCGGCCGCAAGAAGGGCAGGAGACGATCTCCAGCTTTCTAGGCCTGAGGTTCAGGCTCTCCAGAATCTGTGAACCAACCTTGATCTCCTCCACCGGAGGCGCAGAGAGCGACACTCGGATGGTGTCCCCAATGCCCTGCGCCAAAAGTGCACCGAAGGCCACCGATGACTTGATGGTGCCCTGGAAACTAGGACCAGCCTCGGTGACACCTAGGTGCAGTGGCCAGTCTCCTCTTTCGGAGAGCAGCTGGTAGGCCTTGACCATTACCACCGGGTCGTTGTGCTTTACGGAGATCTTGAAATCGTGGAAGTCGTGCTCTTCAAACAAGCTGGCTTCCCAGACCGCGGACTCAACCAGAGCCTCGGCGGTTGGCTTGCCGTATTTCTCTAAAAGTCTTGGGTCCAAAGAACCAGCGTTTACTCCAATACGAATGGCAATGCCAGCATCCTTGGCGGCCTTTGCAATTGCTCCGACCTGGTCATCGAACTTGCGAATGTTTCCCGGGTTTACCCGCACTGCACCACAGCCCGCATCGATGGCCTGAAAAACATACTTGGGCTGGAAGTGAATATCCGCAACAACTGGAATCTGGCTGCGCTTTGCGATGATTCGCAAAACATCCGCATCATCCTGAGTGGGGACGGCAACGCGAACAATGTCACAGCCGGTTGCCGTTAGCTCGGCGATCTGCTGCAGGGTGCCATTGATATCAGTGGTCTGAGTGGTGGTCATCGACTGCACCGAAATCGGGGCATCGCCGCCGACTGCGACCTTGCCGACCATGATTTGACGGGTTTTCTTCCTTGGAGCCAGTGTTGGTGGTGGACCTTGTGGAATACCTAGATTTATCGCAGGCAACGTGTTCCTCTCATCGCAATTGTCAACTCTAATCCAAGCAACTTGCTTCCTAAAACAGGCCGATCGGATTCACGATATCGGCAAAAATTAGTAGCAACCCCGTGAACAGTAGTAGCACCCAAACCCCATAGGCGATTGGGAGAGCCTTCGCGGTGTCAATCGGACCGGGATCACGCTTCAAAAGCAGCTTTCCAGCCCTGCGCTTGCCAGCTTCATAGACCGCTCCCAACACGTGACCACCGTCGAGCGGCAAAAGCGGTATCAGATTGAAGGCAAAAAGCGCAAGATTCAAGGTTCCGATCAGGAGCAAAAGCGATGCCAGCCGGGTGTCAACCGGGGCATTGGCCGAGGAGACCTCGCCCGCCAATTGCCCAACACCAAGAATGGAAACCGCTCCATTGGGGTCGCGCTCGGTGAACCCGAAAGTAGATTGCGCGACGGCATAGACCTGTTGCGGAAGCTCAAGAATGAATCCGAGCATGGCTCCGGTGGCGCCAAACGCAAAGCCAATAGAGTCACCGACCGGCAGCGGCTGAGTCTGCGGCAATAACTGCACGCCGATGATTGGCCTCAGCTCGGTAACCGGCAAGCCATTTTCATCCATCAGCGCGGCATTATCGGAACCAAAAACCTGGCGCTCCATAAACACCGGTGTGATGCTCAATGCAACCCGCTCGCCATCGCGCAGCACAACCAGCTCGGTGGCATTGCCCGGTGAGCGATTGAGGATCTCAATGACCTCATCCCAGCGGCCCACCTCCGTGCCACTAGCCGCAACGACAACGTCGCCGGGCTGCATGCCCGCGAGCGCCGCGGGAGAAAGGGGAGCACCTGCGGAACAGCTGCCATCGGCGGTGGCATCCACGCAGTTATAGACCTGATTGATGTTCATGGAGTTTTGCATCTGACCGATGCCACTGAGGGCAATCACAATCAGGAGCACTCCCAGAACTAGGTTCATCAAAGGACCACCGAGCATGATGGTGAGCTTTTTCCAGGTGGAGAGCTTGTAGAACTGACGGTCCTCATCGGCCGGATCTAATTCTTTTCTTACCTCGGCACGAGCCTCACTGATCCACTTAGAAAAAGGTCCGCGGTAGGGCTTTGATTCTGGAGGGTACATCCCCTCCATCAAGATATACCCACCGAGCGGGAAGGCCTTCAGGCCATACTCCGTCTCGCCCCTGGTGCGCGAATAAACAGTGGGGCCAAACCCGATCATGTATTGCTTGACCTTGAGCCCAAAGGCCTTAGCCGGCACCAGGTGCCCGATCTCGTGCAATCCGATTGATAACGCTATTCCAAGGACAACCACCAGGATTCCAAGGATGTAAAGCAGTACGTCAATCACCTCTAAAGGCTAACGCTTGATTTCACTACTGCCACTTAGCTATCAGCGAATCGGCAGTCGCCCTGGCCCAGCGCTCTGCCTCCAAAACACTCTCCAGACTCAGAGTGCTCTCCGGAGTGTGAGCCTGAACAGTCTCACTAATCACATCGAGAATCTGCAAAAAGCCAATCTTGCCCGCATGGAAGCCATCCACCGCCTGCTCGTTTGCCGCATTGAATACCGCCGGGAAAGTCTGAGCCTTTATACCCACCGCCCTCGCAAGCTTTATTGCGCTAAAGACACTCTCATCCAGCGGTTCAAAGTTCCAGGTGTGGGCCTTTGACCAATCAAGTGGCTCGGTGGTATTTGGCACTCGATCTGGCCATGCCATTCCAAGGGCGACTGGAAGCTTCATGTCTGTTACCGAGGCCTGGGCAATCACAGAGCCATCGTTGAATTCGACCATTGAATGCACAATCGACTGGGGGTGAACGCTCACCTCGATGCGCTCAAAGCCAATGCCGAACAGCAGGCTTGCCTCGATGACCTCTAGGCCTTTATTTACCAAGGTGGCGGAGTTGGTGGTCACAACCTTTCCCATGTCCCAGGTTGGGTGTTTGAGTGCTTGGGCTGGGGTCACCTGCTTCAGTTGCTCCCTACTAAAGCCTCTAAAGGGTCCTCCTGAGGCCGTCAGGATAAGTTTTTCGACCTCGAGTTCACTGCCCGAGCGCAGGCACTGCGCAATCGCGGAGTGCTCGGAGTCCACGGGAACGATTTGCCCCGGTCTTGCCAGCTTGGTGACGAGCTCTCCGCCTACGATTAGCGATTCCTTGTTCGCAAGGGCCAGCGTCTTGCCGCTCTTTAGTGCGGCAATCGTAGATTTCAAACCCGCAGAACCAGTGATGCCGTTTAGCACCACGTCTGCACCAATTGCGAGAACTAGCTCCGCCGCCATATCGGCACCCACGGCAACCTGGTCACCAGCCAGCCCAAATTGCTTGGCCTGGCTATCCGCGAGCTCCTTATTGGCGTTGTAGCTGATGCCGACCAGTTCAAAACGGTCGGGGTTTTTCTGAATTACTTCTAACGCCTGGGTGCCAATCGAACCCGTCGAACCCAAAACAATAACTTTGCGCATGTCTCAAAGCTTAGAACTCGCTAGGCATCTGGCTTTCGTTGAGAACAATTTGGCCAGGTTGAATCTAGACTCGTGGCATGAGTCTTGAACAAAAGCGAATTTTGCTAACCCCACTTCCAGGACCTGAGTCTGCAAAGCTTCAGGACCGCAGAGTCGAAGTGGTTTCCGCAGGCGTTGGCACCATGCTTCCGATCTTTATAACCGAGGCCCACGGCGCGATTCTGAAAGACGCCGACGGCAACCAGCTGATTGACATGGGATCGGGTATTGGCGTTGTCACCATTGGTCACACCAACCCTCAACTGGTTGAGGCCGTGCAAAACCAGGTTGCAAAGCTCACCCACACCCTGTTTACAGTTGCCCCCTATGAGGCCTATGTCCGTGCCGCCGAACTGCTTACCCAGGCAGCACCGGGCAGTCACAAAAAGAAGGCTGCCTTTTTCAACTCCGGTGCCGAAGCAGTAGAAAATGCCGTGAAGATTGCTCGGAAGGCAACCGGCAGAACCGAGATCGCGGTCTTTGACCACGCATATCACGGCCGCACCAACCTCACCATGGCAATGAACTTCAAGGCCCACCCCTACGGAACCGGATTCGGACCCCTAGCAGGCAGCGTTCACCACGCTCCCATGAGTTACCCGTATCGGGACCCAGAGGGAATGAGCGGTGAAGAGGCCGCCACCAGAGCCATCAACTACCTAGAGAAGCGAGTTGGCGCGAGCCAACTAGCGGCAGTCTTCATTGAACCAATCCAGGGTGAGGGTGGCTTCATCGTTCCTGCCCCAGGATTCCTTGCAACCTTAGATTCTTGGTGCAAGGCAAACGGCATCGTCATGGTTGCCGATGAAGTTCAATCTGGCATGGCGAGAACCGGTGCCTGGTTTGCATCTAGCTGGGAAGAGGGCTATGACCCCGACCTATTGACGGTCGCCAAGGGTATCGCTGGCGGCATGCCGCTCTCCGGCGTGGTTGGCCGCGCGGAGATCATGGATGCCGCGCATGCCGGAGGCCTCGGGGGAACCTTTGGTGGATCACCAACCGCGGTGGCAGCCGGTGTTGCTGTTATGGAGCAGTACGCCTCTGGAAACTGGTTTGCAAGAGCGCTCGAAATTGGCGAGATCTTAAAGACCAGGCTCAATGAGCTTCAGATGAGCTATCCAATAATTGGTGATGTTCGAGGCAAGGGCGCGATGCAAGCTATCGAACTCGTAATTCCTCAGACCCAAACCCCAAACCCTGATGCCACGACCGAGTTGATGAAGCACTGTCACCAAAACGGAGTTGTCATCCTAAACGCCGGAACCTATAACAACGTGATCAGGTTCTTGCCGCCACTAGTGATCACCGACGAGCTCTTGCACGAAGCTCTAGATGTGCTAGCTGCCGGACTGGCAAAAATATCCTGAGTGAACCCTTAGAGTAAAAACAGACCTCAGGTCAAAACAAAAAAGTAAGAATCGAAGGTGATTTTTTGTGAGCGGCTATGCCAATCGCGAGCGTCTAGAGACGCTGTACCAAGAACAAGTTGAAATCTATAGAGAACGCCACCCAAGCTCAATGGCTGCCCATGAAAGAGCAAATGCCAATTTGCTAGGTGGCGTGCCGATGATCTGGATGAAAAAGTGGCCAGGTCCATTCCCGCTCTATGTGGATTTTGCCAAGGGTTCTCACTTTAGAGACATCGATGGCAACGACTTCACAGATCTTTGCCTGGGCGACACCGGTGCCATGACCGGCCACTCCCCCGATGCCACGGTCAAGGCCGTGCAAGAGCAGGTGGCAAATGGGGTCACCTTGATGCTGCCAACTCAGAAGGCCCAGCAGAATGCGAGCATCCTCGCAGAGCGATTCGGGGTACCAATTTGGCAGTTCACGCTGAGTGCGACAGATGCCAACCGCCACCTGATTCGCTATGCCAGAGAGGTCACCGGGCGCAAAAAGATTGCCGTTCACGACTGGTGCTACCACGGCACCGTAGATGAGACCTTTGCGGTTTTGGATGATGATGGCAACACCGTTGCCCGCAAGGACAATATCGGTAAGCCGGTAGAACTGAACCAAACCACCTGGTCGATTCCTTTCAATGACCTTGAGGCGGCCGAAAAGGCCTTCCAATCTGGCGAGATCGCAGCGCTACTGATGGAACCGGCCCTCACCAACATCGGCATAGTCCTCCCAGAACCCGGCTACCTTGAGGGCCTTGAGGCCCTTTGCAAAAAATACGATGTGATCTGGATATTGGATGAGACCCACACCCTCTCCGCCGGCATCGGCGGCATGACCAGAGATCTAAACCTGCAACCGGATGCGGTTGTGTTGGGCAAGACCATTGGAGGCGGAATCCCTGTTGGGGCATTTGGCATGAGTCAAGCCCTTGCGGATCGCATCTCCAATGCCCTGAATCTAGAAACCATTGACGTTGGCGGTGTTGGTGGAACTCTTGCCGGCAACGCGCTCTCGATGGCCGCCGTGAACGCCACGCTGTCAGAGGTTTTGACTGAGGAAAACTTTGCACTGATGACAAAGATGGCTGAGAAGTGGGAGGCCAGCGTCCAGGAAGTAATTGATAAGTACTCACTTCCCTGGCAAGTCTCGAGAGTGGGATGCCGAGCAGAGTTCAGCTTCCGTAAGAGTGCTCCTGTGACTGGCCGCGAAGCGGCCGATGCCGAGGATTTTGAGCTTCAGCAGTTTTTGCAGCTACACGCAATAAATCACGGGATTCTCATGACGCCATTTCACAACATGGCGCTGTTCTCGCCAGAGGCAACCGAAGCCGATGTGATTCGTCACCACAAGCACTTTGAGGCGGCTGTCGAAAAACTATTTGGCTAGCTTCTTGCGCTTCAAAGACGCCCGGACCTGCACCGTGACCACGATTGCAATAGCAACGATGAACACGAACGAACCGATCACGTTTGCCTCTGGTGGGATTCCCCTGGCAGCGGCGGTGTAGACGAACTTGGGGAAGGTGTCAACCGCCCCCGAGTTGAACTGGGTGATGATGAAATCATCAAAGCTCAATGCAAAGGCCAGCATTGCAGCAGCCAGGATGCCTGGCAGCAATAGCGGCAGCGTCACCTTCATGAACACTTGAGCTGGGTTGGCATAGAGGTCACGGCCAGCTTCTTCAAGCGCTGGATCCAAGGTTGCGACCCTGGCCTTGACCGTCACGACCACAAAGCTCAAAGTGAACATAACGTGAGCGATGATGACCGTTGGCAGCCCCTTTGGCCAACCGAAGTCCAAGAACTGCGCTGCTAGACCGGCTCCCATAACAACCTCGGGGGTTGCCAGGGGTAAAAATAGCAAGAGGTTTGTGGCACTGCGGAACTTGAAGCGGTAGCGCACCAGAGCGATCGCAATCATGGTTCCGAGAACTGTCGAAACTGCAGTTGCGCTCACGGCAATCAGAATTGAATTGCTAAAGGCGGTGCAGACCTCGGCCTGATCACAAACATCCAGCCAATTATCAAGAGTGAAGCCACGCCAGATGATGTTGGACTTGATGGAGTCATTGAACGAGAACACAAATGTGTAGCCAATTGGGATCATCAAGAACAAAAAGGTGAGGGCGACGTAGGTGGGCAATAAGTACTTGCCAAGCGAGAACCGGGTCATAGCAGATCGTCCGTTCCGCTTCTACGAACATACGCAGAGACCATGACCACGATTGTTGCCATCAGCATCACCGATAGCGCAGATGCGGTTGGGTAGTCCTGAATCCTCAAGAAGTTGGTCTCCACGACATTGCCAATCATGGCCGTCGAGGAGGATCCCAGGAAGTCTCGGCTCGCCACCACGTAGTCACCACTGATAGGGATAAAGGTCAAAAGGGTTCCAGAGATCACACCTGGCAAAGATAGCGGGAAGGTGATCTTCCAAAAGGTGGTGGCAGGGTTGGCATAGAGGTCGCCACCGGCTTCGACCAACCTGATGTCCAATCGATCCAGGCTCGCATAAATCGGCAGTGTCATAAATGGAATGAAGTTATAGACCAGTCCAAAAACCACCGCGAAGTCGGTGCCGATGATATTCGCATCGGGCCCAAAGATCCCGATGTTTTTTAGAAAGTTCACCACGAAAGAGTCGTTTGAGAAGATCTGCTTCCAGGCGAAGGTGCGCAGTAGAAAAGAGATGAAGAACGGTGCAATGACCAAGGTGAGCAGTAATCCCTGCAGCAGTGGCTTGTCCCTTGCCTTCACACCGATGAAATAGGCGATCGGATAGCTAATCAACAGAGCGACGACGGTTGCAATCAGGGCGTAGGTGAAGGAGCGGAAAATCTGCGGAGCGTATTGCCCGATTGCGAAAGCGTAATTACCAAGCTCGAACGCGAAGTCATAGCGGCCAATCAAGCCCGAATCGCTGGGCGCCTTGAGCGAGGTGGTGATGAGCGAGATCAGCGGGGTGATAAAAAACAGGCCGAGGTAGGCAAGGCCCGGAGTAAGCAGCACCAGGGCAATGCGACCGGTCTTGACCGGCCCCTGCTGTTTTTGCGGGGTGGATTGACCAAGTGCGACAAAGGCCATGGCTACTCTTCGATTTCGGTTCCGGTAGGCAAATCAGAAAGTCCGAAGCTGTGCTCGACTTTCCAGCTCACCCAAACGGTTGCACCCAACTCCACAACCGGTGAGCGACCAATGTTCTGTGCGAACACGGTGATCTCTCCAACGCCTGGAATCTCAATCTGGTATTGGTTTGAAACTCCGGTAAACCTGATGTCAGTAATTTGGCCTGGGCCAAGAATGTTTCGCCCGCTGCTCTCGCTTGGCACCTCTTCGTGGAACTCGACCTTCTCGGGTCGAACACCAAACGCCACCTTGCCGCTGGTCTTCTCACAGCGCTTTGGCAAGTGCCGAGAGCTTGGTCTGGTTGTAGCTGATGCTGACAACCTCTCCGCTATCGATAACGTCACCGACGAAAATATTTGACTGACCCAAAAACTTCGCAACAAAGGCAGTCCTGGGCCTGTCATACAAAGCTTCCGGAGCACCCAACTGCTCAATGTGGCCCTGGTTCATAACCGCTACGGTGTCGGCCATGTCCATGGCCTCCTCCTGGTCGTGGGTGACATGCAGGAAGGTGAGGCCAACCTCCATCTGAATGGCCTTCAGCTCAATCTGCATCTGGCGACGAAGCTTCAGATCCAGCGCTCCTAGCGGCTCATCCAACAGCAAAAGTGAGGGTCTATTGACCATTGCCCTAGCTAGCGCGACACGCTGCTGCTGACCACCGGAGAGCTGTTGTGGCTTGCGTTCTCCGAGGTGCTCAAGCTCAACCATTGCCAGGGCTTGCTTGGCCTGAACCAAAGGCTCCGCCACCTTGCGCTGGCGAAGACCGAAGGCAACGTTTTCGATAACGCTCATGTGCGGAAACAGTGCGTAGTTCTGGAAAACAGTATTGACAGGGCGCTCGTGCGGCTTGGTGTTGGTGACATCCTTACCGCCAAGCAAGATCTTGCCCGCACTCGGGCTCTCAAGCCCGGCAATCATCCGCAGGGTCGTCGTCTTACCGCAACCCGATGGACCTAATAGCGCAAAGAACTCCCCGGCCGGAATCTTGAGGTCGAGGTCATCGACCGCAACAAAGCCGGGGAACTCCTTGCGAATACCTTGTAGCTCAAGATCTTGACCTTGAGCGACGAAGTCAGTTGCCAATTAGGCGCCTAGCAATAGGTTCTGCCAAGCCGATGAGAAGCGCTGCTCCTCCTGACCGGTGAGAGAGCGGAAGGCTGCAGACTTTGCCAACGTGTCAGCGTTGGGGAAGATCAACTGGTTCTCTGCCAGCTCTGGGTCCTCCGAAGCTGCAACATCCTGAGCACCAACCACTGGAGTGATGTAGTTCACCCAAAGGGCTAGCTCAGCAGCGTTTACTGGGTCGTAGTAGTAGTTGATCAACTCTTCAGCGTTGCGCTTGTGAGTTGCACCCATTGGGGTGATGAACACATCAGCCCACAGGGTTGCACCAGAGTCTGGGAAGACGAAGCCGAATGGCTCTGGCTCGTCATCGGTTCCAGCCTCGTAGTTCAAAACGGTGATGTCGCCTGACCATGCGGTGGAGGCAACGATGTTGCCGGTCGCTAGGTCATCGAGGTAGCTGTTACCGCGAACGTTGAAGATCTGTCCGCTGTCGATCTGAGCCTTGATCTCCTCGATGGCGACCATGAATGAGTCCTCGGTCAATGAGGAGGAAGAGGTGATGTCAACTCCCTGGCTCATCAAAACGATACCCACGGAGTCACGCATCTCGGACAGCAAACCAACGCGGCCCTTTAGCTCTGCAGCCCAAAGGTCTGCAACGCTGCCCGGGGCGTCCTTGCCGGTAATTTCTTTGTAGACGGCCTTGTTGTAGCCGATGCCGGCAAAGCCTGCCTGCCAAGGAATCGAGTAGATGCGGTCTGGGTCATCCGCGCTACCTAGGTAGCTTGATGCCAAGTTCGCGACCTTGTTTGGCATGTTGCCGTTGTCGAAGGTCTGCAGGTAACCAAGTCCCTGAAGGCGTGATGCCATCCAGCCGGTTGGGCAGGCAATGTCTGCACCGATGTCCTGGCCTAGTTCTAGCTGGTCCTTGACCTTGGCGTACCAGGTGTCGTTGTCGTCAATCTCAATGCGGTAGTCCACGGTGATGCCGGACTGCTCCTGGAAGCGCTCGAGGGTTGGGTAGTTACCGTCGTCGTCCTCGTCCATGTAGGCGGGCCAGTTGTGCCAGGTAATTACCTTCTCGGTGTCTGACATGTCTGCAGCCGGGGTTAGGCCCTCTTCAGCTGGAGCACAGGAGGCAAGAGTCAGAGCCGCGGCGGTACCACCGATGCCGGCTAGAGCTGTTCGCCTAGAAATCTGGTGCTTCCGTGCCATGGTTACTAGCTCGGCGAGCATTGGGTCTTGAGGAAGTCCTCGCTTCATTGCATTTCTCCTAATTCTCACCACTTGGTGAGCTCTTTGGTTCCTAGGCCAACCATCCAAGATGGAAGCTAGGAAAGTTTGTCACAAACTAACCTTGATTGTTAGCTGCGAAATCTAATCTTTACTTTTAGTCTCCGATGTAGTGCATTACGTGCTTGACGCGGGTGTAGTCCTCGAAGCCGTAGTGAGAAAGATCCTTTCCATATCCCGAGTGCTTGAAACCACCGTGTGGCATCTCAGCAGCTAGTGGAATGTGGGTGTTGATCCATACGGCACCGAAGTCTAGGTGCTTTGCAAAACGCATCGCACGAGTGTGGTTTGAGGTCCAAACCGAGGAGGCCAGGCCGTAGCGAACATCGTTTGCCCACTTCAAGGCCTCAGCATCAGAGGAGAACTTTTGGACAGTCAATACCGGCCCAAAGATCTCATCTTGAATGTGTTCGTCATCCTGCTTGAATCCTGATAGCACCGTCGGCTCCATGAAGTAGCCCTTGCCCGCAATCTGCGAGCCGCCGTGCTCAATTCGGGCATGGCTTGGGAGTCGGTCGATAAAGCCCTTAACGCGCTCGAGCTGACCGGCATTGTTCACCGGTCCGAACAAAACGTCTGGATCCGATGGCATGCCAACCTTTGCCGAGGCCTTTACCTCTGCAATCAGGGCAGCCATGAAATCGTCGTAGGCGCGCTCGTGCACCAAGAGCCTGGTTGCAGCCGTGCAGTCCTGGCCGGCGTTAAAGAATCCGGCAGCAACGATGCCAGCGGCTGCCTTTTCAAAATCGGCATCGTCGAAGACGATTACCGGGGCCTTGCCACCAAGCTCCAGGTGGACGCGCTTTAGGTCTGAAGCAGCGCTCTTAGCCACCTCCATACCGGCACGAACCGATCCGGTGATCGACACCATCTGTGGGATCTTGTTTTCAATCATGGCTCGACCAGTGTCGCGATCACCGGTGATCACGTTGAACACACCCTCCGGCAAAAACTCGCTGGCGATTTCAGCCAAAAGCAAAGTCGACGCTGGTGTGGTGTCCGATGGCTTTAGGACAATCGTGTTTCCAGCTGCGATGGCGGGTGCAAACTTCCAGACCGCCATGTTCAGTGGATAGTTCCAAGGTGTTACCTGGCCGATTACGCCGATTGGCTCACGGCGGATAGAAGAAGTGTGGTCGCGGGTGTACTCCGCTGTGGCTCTGCCTTCAAGGTTTCTAGCGGCACCTGCAAAGAACCTGATCTGGTCGACCGATGGTGCCATCTCGTAATCAACCAGAGTGGTCCTGGGCTTGCCAGTGTTCTCCGACTCCACATCAGCAGCCTCTTCGGCCCTTGCCTCAAGAGCATCTGCAATCCTGAACAGCGCAAGCTGCCTCTCCCCCGGTGTGGTCTGCGACCAGCTCTCAAATGCCTTCTGAGCCACCTCATAGGCGTGCTGAACATCAGCCTCGTTGGAAACCGGAGCGTGAGCGTAGGTTTCCTCGGTTGAGGGATTGATGACGGGAGAGTTTTTGTCTGAAGTCGGGGTTGAGTACTTGCCACCGACGAAATTTTGCAGTTGCTTGGGGGCCACTTTTGATAACTCCTCTTTGAGATTAATGCTTTGACTCTAAACCCGAAACGAGGTTTTCAAAAGTCAAATTCAAAAACTAAGCCGATTTCGTAACTGTTTGGGTAAAAAACTGCGGAATAGGGGCAATTCACCTCCCAAAAGTGCCATACTCGTCACATGTCACGCATGGCCCGGACAAGTAAGTCCCAACTCGACGATGTTTCCAAGCGAATCATCGAACAACTTCAGCACGACGGCCGCAAGTCCTATGCCGAAATCGGCAAGGTGGTCGGACTCTCTGAAGCCGCGGTTAGGCAGCGAGTTCAGAAGCTAACAGAGTCCGGAGTCATGCAAATTGTTGCCGTCACAGACCCCTTGCGACTTGGTTTTTCAAGACAGGCAATGATTGGCATTAAGTGCTCCGGCAATGCCACCGAGGTTGCCGAGCAGCTCTCCGATATCCCATCGGTTGACTACGTGGTGATGACAGCGGGCTCTTTTGACATCTTGGCCGAGGTCGTGAGCGAGAATGATGAGCACCTGATTTCTTTGATAAACGAGCAAATCCGCTCGCTAGAACACGTAATCTCGACAGAGACCTTCGTTTACCTAAAACTACATAAGCAGTTCTACAACTGGGGAACACGCTAACTCAGAACCCAACCGACGTGGAGAAGTGATAATCGATGACGATTCAACAGCGGGCTAGTGCCCTAACCAAGATTTTCGGCTCCAAGAAGAGCACGAAACACCACCAGGTTCGCGATCGTGAACTCAAGGTCTTTGAAGCCATGCAGTCCGGCAAACCCCTAAACGATGCCATGCTGCAAAAAAGCGCCAAGGCTCATCTCTGGATGCACTTCACTCGCCACTCCCCATTTTTCAACGGCAAAGACATCAACATCATCGAGCGCGGCGAGGGCCACTACATCATCGATTCCAAGGGCCGCAAAGTTATTGATGGCTTGTCGGGTCTATTTGCCGTCAATGCTGGCCACGGCCGCATCGAACTAGCCGAGGCCGCTGCAAAGCAAACCATGGAGCTTGACTTCATGCCGCTTTGGGGATTTGCGCACCCCCGGGCCATCGAGCTTGCCGAGCGACTGCTCTCATACGCTCCAAAGGACCTAAACCGAATCTTCTTCACCACCGGCGGTGGTGAAGCGGTTGAATCCGCCTGGAAGATTGCCAAGCAGTACTTCAAGCTCACCGGCAAGCCAACCAAGACCAAGGTCATCTCCCGCATGACCGCCTACCACGGCACCAGCCACGGAGCGCTTTCGATTACCGGTATCGCGGCGATGAAGCAGATGTTTGAGCCACTGGTGCCCTCAACCTTCCGAGTACCAAACACAAACTTCTACAGAGCTGATCCTCGATTCAAAAACGAGGAGGAGTTTGGATTGTGGGCGGCAGATCGCCTTGAAGAGGCGATCTTGTTCGAGGGCCCCGACACGGTCGCAGCCTTCTATGTCGAGCCGATTCAGAACTCTGGTGGTTGCTTCACCGCACACCCCAGCTATTTCCGCAGGGTCCGAGAGATTTGCCAGAAGTACGACGTGATTTTGGTCGCTGACGAGACCATCACCGGTTTCGGTCGCTCCGGCCACATGTTTGCATCCGAGCGCTACGACATCCAGCCAGACATGATCATCACCGCCAAGGCCATCACAAATGCCACGGCGCCGCTGGGAGCACTTTTCGTGAAGGAAAAGTTCTTTGAACCCTTCAAAGAGGGAACGGTCATCTTCCCCCACGGCTACACCTTCGCCGCTCACCCGGTGGCCTGCGCGGTCGCGCTGGCAAACCTCGATATCTACGACAAAGAAAAGATTGTCGAAAACGTGAACAAGAACTCACCGATTTTCCGAAAGACACTTGAGAAACTCCACGATCTGCCAATCGTTGGGGATGTTCGAGGCGATGGCTACTTCTTCGCAATCGAGCTGGTCAAGAACAAAAAGACCAAGGAGACCCTGACTCCGGCTGAGGCAGAGAAGCTCTTGCGTGGTTTCATGCCCGGGGCGTTGTGGGCAGAGGGTCTCTACTGCCGAGCGGACGACCGTGGGAACCCAGTGGTGCAACTGGCTCCCCCGCTAACCATTGGACCCAAGGAGTTTGACGAGCTGGAGCGAATCTTGCGAAAGGTGCTCACTGAGGCCTGGTCGAAACTCTAGCCAGCAACGGATTGCCGACTATTGGCGGCTCTTTGGCCACCCTCTGATGAGATAGGCCAACTGGGAACCCGAAGCCAACCTGCTTTCCGCCCTGCCATAGCTCGGCTGAATGCATTTCTCCAACACTGGCCGCCGGCTTTCCACGCGAATCCAAGTTGAGACCGATCCACCAAATCTGCTGCAACGGAGAACCTGTTAGCGCAGTTGACCCAGACCGTGCGCGGAATTTGACTCAGGGTTTGATTGGCAGCCAAGCAGCATGACGTTCAGCGAGCGGCCCTTTGAGGCAACCTGCTCTATCAACCTGGCAACCTTTGGCTCCCTGAGGGCCTCTCCCAACTCGTCTACCACCAATAGCAATCGCTGGTTGGCAGGCTGCTCCTGGCGCTTTGACAACAGCTCTAGAACCTCCTCTAGCTGGCTGACATCTCGATCGGTGATCAGCTTTGTAACACCAGGGAAACCGCCAAAGCCAGCCCCGCCTTTGAAATCAATCGCCCAAATCTCGGCGTGATACTGCGCGGCTATCAGTTTCATCAACTCGGTCTTGCCCGAGCCAGTTGGTCCAATTAGCAGTGCGTGCGGGGCGTGGGCGGAAATTGGCTGGTGCACCGAATCGCCATTGGCCGTAATGCCAATCTGAGATTCGAACAGTTCCGCCGTGTTCATTCCCTCAAGCGGACTAACTGAAAACGCCTCCGCATAGACCCGGTTCCTCACGTCACTCCCCCAAAGTGGCGGAAATAAACCCAGCCGTCGCTCACCAATCCAAACTCGACCATCGACAAAAGTGACCTCTTGGCCAAGATCCAGACTCTTGCGCGCCGAGTGAATCAACCAAACGGCCATGGTTGCAAGTGATAGCCAAAGCAGCATCGCATTGCCGGTCGTGGTGAAGAGCATCACGCCGTAGCCAAGCGATGGCAGCAGGAACAAAAGATTCATGCACCCACAATGCCCGAAATGGGTTCTTGCAAAAACCCGCAATTCAAACCTGTGGAGAAAAAAAGTTATCCACAGATTTGTCCAAGCAGTCCATTTGAGAATCCGCAGTCACCACAATTGAGTTCATGATTTCACTACAGGCAGTTCGCATCATCCCATCCCCTATTGGCCAGATAGCAATTGGGGCCACCGATGCTGGAATTTGCGACGTGGAAATAATGCTCCCGGAAAGATCTCGGAGCGAATTCTTTCATTCCAGCCAGTCTCGAAAACATGTCGATGCGGCAGCAGCACAGCTGCGCGAATACTTTGACTCTTCAAGAGAAGTCTTCGATTTGGAGTTTGATCTGATTGGAACCGATTTCCAAATATCTGTTTGGGGCGAGATAGCCGGCCTGGGTTTTGGTGCGAGCCAAAGCTACGGCGAAATCGCCAACAGCATTGGTAAACCAGAGGCCTCAAGGGCTGTGGGTGGGGCCGTGGGAGCAAACCCGGTGCCCCTTTTGATTGGTTGTCACCGAGTTCTTGGGTCCAACAAGAAGCTCACCGGCTACTCAGGTGGCCAAGGCCTAAAGACCAAGCTTTGGCTGCTAGAACACGAACAAATCGAGTATCGATGAATCTCACCAAAGAGTTCGAAGACGGGTTAACTCGATGCGGCTGGCTAACTGATGACTCTATCTATCGCGATTACCACGACACCGAGTGGGGTGTAATCAAAACCGATTCGCGGCAGCTGTTTGAAGGCATCTGCCTGGAGGGCTTTCAGGCAGGTCTGAGCTGGCTAACGATCTTGAAGCGTCGAGAGGGTTTCAGGAGAGCCTTTGTTGGCTTTGACATCGAGTCAGTTGCCGGAATGACAGATTCAATGGTCGAATCGCTCATGCTTGATAGCTCTATCATCCGCAACCGGGCCAAAATCAACTCTGCGATCAATAACGCCAGGGTGATTGTGGAAAAGCAGATAGAGCTATCGACGCTGATGTGGTCCTTTGCACCAAAAAAGCCACTGACGTCAGATAAAGATTTTGAGTGGCGTGCCACGAGCCCCGAGTCCGAGTCAATGAGTAAGGAGCTAAAGCGCTTGGGCTTTAGCTATGTCGGTAGCACGACCATGTACGCATTGATGCAATCCACTGGAATGGTTCAAGACCACGCCCCGGGCTGTTTTCGACGTCCCTGAAAATAACCAGCAGCTCGCTACATTAAACCCTTGGAGGTCTAATGTCACCCGAAGAATTCAACGCGGTGTTTCGCGCCCTGCTACCTGATGTCTCGCGGTTTCTAGCACGCCGAGTCGACAAAAGTGATGTAGAGGACCTCGCGGCTGATCTCTTTGAACTGGCCTGGTCAAAGCGCTCCCAGATAGAAGCTGGATTAGAACTGCCCTGGCTCTACAAAAGCGCTCGGTACCTGATTGCAAATCACCACCGCAAACAATCCGGCAGAAACAGGATCTTCTCAACACTCAAGGAGCCAATAGCCGCTCCCTCGGCTGAATCGATAGCGCTTGCGGACATCGAACTTGCTGAGGTTTGGCGTGAACTTAGCCCCAAAGACAGCGAAATCTTGGCGCTTTGGTCCTTTGAGGGCCTCGAGGTTAGCGAAATATCAAAGGTGCTTGAGATCTCCATAAACGCAGCCAACATCAGGCTCTCGAGGGCCAGGACTTCTCTAAAGAGCAAGCTTGATGAAAGAAACTCACAGGTTGGGACATAACCAAGGTATGAACGAAGAATTCGAACTACGCAAAAGGCTTCAACAGGCAGACCCTGGCAGCAACGCTCCGGATCTGAACGAGGGATTGGTAGCTCAAGCAGCTTTGGCAAAGCCAAAGCGCCTAACAAGCTTCAAGCTCGCTCGCTTCACAGTCGCGGCCGCCTCGTTTTCAATAGTGGGCCTTGCAATCACCTCCGTTTCCCTATTCCAACCAGCTGCCAATGAACCGCTCTTCACTCTGGCGGGCGCAGCTCAAGGCCAGGCAATGGGCGCTGATGCAAGCGCCAGCACCCAGGAAATGAGTGCGGCTGAGCCTGGCCGCATTGGTGCTGACAGCATGATGATCTGGCCGGGATATATCTATGACTACATCCCCGGTGATCTATCCAATGAGCCTGGGAGAGGCAAGGTCTACCAAGCTCAACTGGTTGGTAACCCAAGTGAGATTCTCTCTCGCATCGCAGAGTTCTTTGGCATCGAAGCTGAGCCAACACTCGATGAGTGGTCAACCGATGAGTACCCTTCGTACTCGATCCAAGAGGGGAACACCTGGCTGGGAATGTACTTCTCGGGAACGGGCAGTTGGTACTACTCAAACTGGAACAGCGACAGTTACAACTGCGTGGTTTCGAGTGATGGTGACGACCTCTCGAGAAACGAGGAGTGCAACCCTAAGCCCACTCCCGAGCTGATCCCAATTGAGTCTGACCTTGTCCGTCAAGCAGCTGTCGCATTTGAAGAACTAGGTTTTCCTGTGGAGCGCTCAAAGGCCAGGGTTTGGCGCGGCGAATGGGGCGCATCGGTGAGCTTTCCTAACATTCAAAATGGAATCAACACCGGCATGGACTTCTATGCCGGTTGGGATGCTCGCGGAGATTTGAACTACCTCGCCGGCTATAGCTTCACCTTGGTTGACCGTGGTGAATTCGAAACCATCGGAGCTTTTGATGCGGTCGCCCGGATTTCGGATGGTCGCTGGATGGGAGCCGCTCCCTACCAGTACTACGAAAACCTAAGTGTCACATCAGACGCCACTGCCACCTCATCTCTCGCTAGAGAAGATGACATGGGCGCGGCAGAAGAATTCCCAGAACCGATATTTGAAGAGCCTGAGCGTATTGAGTTGCGCATCGAATCAGCGGAAGCTGTAACTCTGTCCGTATTCGATGCCGCAGGAAACTACTGGTACGTCCCCGGCTATCTCCTCTATAACGAACAGGGCTGGTTTGATTCGATCATTTCTTTGCAGGAGGGCGTTATTGAACTGCCGGAACCATTTGACTACGAGATCATGCCAATGATCGAGCCTGAGGGCTAAAAACCCGCCGGCACCATCAACAAAACTCTGTCGCCAGCAAGCTCGGAACCAAGCCCGGCTTTGCTGGCGACTTTGTTGATGTCCGCCACTGAATCAAGTCCATTACTCAGGGCGGCCCTAACAAATGCACCCTTGGCTTTTTTGTTGAAGTGATTCAGCGCTCTGCCACTGTCCATGTCGAGAACCTCGACGAAATAACTCTCAAACTCCCCTGGCACGGGATTCAGTGCGACATAGCTCTCACTGCGCATGTCTAGAACCGGGCCGGTGAGCCTTGGCCAAACCTCTTGGTGGGCATCAGTCCAAAGTGCCTTGAGATTCAATCCCGGCAATTTACTATCTGCAGAGAGTCGATAATCGGGAATCTGCTCTAGAGCAGGCAGTAATCCAAATAGCGCCGATTGGATAAATAGTTGCTGGCCCGCTCTAGCGATGGCGGCCTGGCTAAGGCTTGGATAGTCAAGGGCGTCATAGAGGACGCCGGTGTAGCGCTCGAGGGCGGGCATTGTCGGTGAAGACCAAAGCGAAAGGTTCTTGTTAGCTTCCGAAATGGATTTCTTACCAAGTTTTAGTGCCTTGGCCGCCACCTCAGGATCCTTCGAGACTTTCTCAAGGGCAGCTATCACTTGCTCCCTAGTGGGATCCAGTGCTGCCCAGATGATGGCAGCTTTGTCCATGGAAATGCCAACGCCGCCAGGACGCTTGGTCTCTGACGGCGGAAGCAGAATTAGCAAGATTAGTTCAGGCTGGCGTCTCGAACCACGACGGTGACAATGTCGTGCTCCATCGACAAAAAGCCGCCCTCTTCACTCGTGGCAACGACCTTCTGGCCATCGTTCTGAGTGATGCGGATCTCGCCGGGGACCAGGATTGCCAACATCGGTTCGTGGCCGGCCAAAAGGCCGATCTCACCAACCGAGGTCTTGGCTACAACCATGGAAGCCTCGCCCGACCAGATCTCTCTGTCGGCAGCAACCAGGTTTACCTGAATGTCCTTTGCCACTAGCCAATTTCCTTCTTGATGCGCTCAGCGGCCTTCATAACATCGTCAATGCCACCGCAGTTGAAGAACGCCTGCTCAGGGATGTCATCCAAATCGCCGTTAGCGATCATTGAGAAGCCCTCGATGGTGTCCTTCAGTGGCACGGTTGATCCTGGAACCGAGGTGAACTTGGTAGCCATGAAGGTGTTCTGCGATAGGAACTGCTGGATCCTGCGAGCACGAGACACGGTGATCTTGTCCTCTTCGGATAGCTCCTCAACACCCAAGATGGCGATGATCTCCTGCAGCTCCTTGTTCTTCTGCAGAATCGCCTTGACGCGAATTGCAGTTGAGTAGTGCTCCTCTGAGATGTAGGCAGGGTTCAAGATACGAGAGGTCGAAGTCAGTGGGTCCACAGCTGGGTAGAGACCCTTAGCTGCAATCTCACGGCTTAGCTCTGTGGTTGCATCCAGGTGAGCGAAGGTGGTTGCAGGGGCTGGGTCGGTGTAGTCATCGGCAGGAACGTAAATGGCCTGCAGTGAGGTAATCGAGTGACCGCGGGTCGAGGTAATGCGCTCCTGAAGGATACCCATCTCATCGGCCAAGTTCGGCTGGTAACCCACTGCTGAAGGCATGCGGCCTAGCAGCGTGGAAACCTCGGAACCTGCCTGAGTGAAGCGGAAGATGTTGTCAATAAACAAAAGCACGTCCTGGCCCTGCACATCACGGAAGTACTCCGCCATTGTCAATGCCGATAGCGCTACGCGAAGACGGGTTCCAGGTGGCTCATCCATCTGACCGAAGACCAGAGCGGTCTTTTCTAGAACGCCGGCCTCCTTCATTTCCTCGATGAGGTCGTTACCCTCACGAGTACGCTCGCCAACACCGGCAAATACGGACACACCGTCGTGGTTTTCTGCCACGCGGTAAATCATTTCCTGAATCAAAACGGTCTTACCCACACCGGCACCACCGAATAGACCGATCTTTCCACCCTGCACGTAGGGGGTTAGCAGGTCGATGACCTTAATGCCGGTCTCAAACATCTGAGTCTTGGACTCGAGCTGGTCGAAGGCTGGTGGGGTGCGGTGGATTGGCCAGCGCTCGGAGACCTCAAGCTTGTCGCCTGGCTCACCGTTCAGCACCTCGCCTAGCACGTTGAACACCTTGCCCTTGGTCACATCTCCAACCGGCACCGAAATCGGTGCACCGGAGTCGTGAACAATGCCGCCTCGAACCAAACCATCGGTTGGCTTCAGCGCAATGGCACGAACCAGATCGTCACCAAGGTGCTGAGCGACCTCAAGGGTCAGGATGCTCTTCTGGTCACCAAAGGCGATCTCCGTGGTCAGGGCGTTGTAGATTCCAGGGATCGAGTCGTGTGGGAACTCGATGTCTACCACCGGTCCGTTCACTCGTGCGATACGACCCGTTGCTGTCTTTGTGCTCTCGGCCATTGTGCTTTCTCTTTCTTAGTCCTCGGACACCGTGACCAGCGCGTCAGCGCCACCCACAATTTCCGAAATCTGCTGGGTAATCTCTGCCTGGCGGGCCGCGTTGGCCAACCTGGTGTAGTTCAGAATCAACTTGTCTGCGTTATCTGTCGCACTCTTCATCGCCTTCTGGCGAGCAGCGTGCTCAGCTGCAGCGGACTGCAGCATGACGTTGTAGATGCGGTTTTCAATGTAAACAGGAAGCAGTGAATCCAAAACCTGCTCAACTTCTGGTTCAAACTCATAGAGCGGGAAGATGTCGCTGGATTCAGCAACCTCTTCCTCGACTACCTCCAAGGGCAATAGTCGAACCGTCTTGGGTTCCTGCAGAATCATTGACACGAAGTGGTTACCGATCAAATAGATCTGGTCCACCCCACCCTCTTTAGCATCCTGCGAGAACTTCTCGGTAACCGCTGCCGCAACCTCACGAGCGGTAGAGAACTCTGGCAGGTCGGTGTTCCCAGTCCACTCTTTCTCGAACTTGCGCTGACGGAACTTGAAGTTGGCAACAGCTTTGCGACCCACCAGGTAGTAGACAATCTCCTGGCCCTCATCGCTGAGTCTCTTGATGAGGGATTCTGCTTCCTTGAGAACGCTGGAAGAGAAGGCTCCGGCCAGACCGCGGTCCGAAGTGAAGATCACCACGGCGGTTCTGGTCGGATTCTCAACGTGACGCGTGAGTGGGTGATCAACGTCCGAGTAGGTTGCGACCGCTGAGACTGCCTTGGTGACAGCCCGGGTATAGGGATTCGAGGCCGCCACTCGCTGCTGAGCCTTTTGGATTCTCGATGCCGAGATCAGCTCCATTGCGCGAGTGATCTTCTTGGTCGTCTTGGCAGACTTAATTTTCTGCCGATAGACCCGAAGTTGCGCTCCCATTAGTTTTCCCTTACCTGACTATCGCTTCTGACGAACAATCTTCTCTTGGTCGATATCTTCATCGGCCAATGCCTCAACGGCTTCCTTGCCAGTCTTCACAAGTGGTTCACCGGTGTGCAGCTGGAACATCTTCTTGAACTTGTCGATTGACTTGTCAAGCTCGTTGATGGTGTCATCCTCGAGCTTCTCGGTCTCACGAATCGTGGTCAAGATGCCAGTGTTGCGACCTAGGTAGTCCAAGAACTCCTGCTCGAAACGCAGGATGTCCTGAAGTGGAACCTCGTCAAGCTTGCCGGTGGTTCCGGCCCAGATCGAAACGGTCTGGTTCTCAACCGGGTATGGCGAGAACTGCGGCTGCTTCAATAGCTCGGTTAGACGCGCGCCGCGCTCTAGCTGGCGACGGCTAGCGGCATCGAGGTCGGAAGCAAACATTGCGAAAGCTTCCAGTGAGCGGTACTGAGCAAGCTCTAGCTTCAAAGTTCCAGAAACCTTCTTGATTCCCTTCACCTGAGCTGCACCACCAACACGAGAAACCGAGATACCAACGTCAATAGCTGGTCTCTGGTTCGCGTTAAAGAGGTCTGACTGCAAGAAGATCTGACCATCGGTAATCGAAATCACGTTGGTCGGAATGAATGCAGAAACGTCGTTGGCCTTGGTCTCGATGATTGGAAGTCCAGTCATCGAACCGGCACCCATGGCGTCTGAAAGCTTTGCACAGCGCTCTAGAAGGCGAGAGTGCAAGTAGAAGACGTCACCTGGGTAAGCCTCACGTCCTGGTGGACGACGAAGCAACAGTGACACCGCACGATAAGCCTCAGCCTGCTTGGAGAGGTCATCGAAAATGATCAGAACGTGCTTGCCGGCATACATCCAGTGCTGGCCAATGGCGCTACCGGTGTAGGGGGCTAGGTACTTGAAACCTGCGGAGTCAGAAGCGGGAGAGGCCACGATGGTGGTGTACTCCATGGCGCCGGCTTCCTCCAGGGCGCTCTTCACACCAGCAATGGTGGAACCCTTCTGGCCGATGGCAACGTAAACACAGCGAACCTGCTTGTTTGGGTCGCCGGAAGCCCAGTTGTCCTTCTGGTTGATGATGGTGTCAATCGCAATTGCGGTCTTACCGGTCTGGCGGTCACCAATGATCAGCTGGCGCTGTCCGCGACCAACCGGAATCATGGCGTCAATCGCCTTGATGCCGGTCTGCAGTGGCTCGTGAACGCTCTTGCGGTCCATAACACCAGGTGCCTGAAGCTCGAGCTCACGACGACCCTCGCTCTTGATCTCACCAAGGCCATCGATTGGGTCACCAAGCGGGTTCACCACGCGGCCCATGTAGGCATCGCCAACTGGAACCGACAGCACCTCACCGGTGCGGTAGACCTCCATGCCCTCTTCGATACCGGCGAACTCACCGAGGATAACCACACCAATCTCGCGCTCATCTAGGTTTAGGGCCAGTCCGATGGTGCCGTCTGCGAATCGCAACAGCTCGTTGGCCATCGCTGATGGCAATCCCTCGACGTGAGCAATACCATCGGCGGCGTCAATGACGTAGCCGACCTCTTGCTTGTCTGAGGAGCTGGGCTCGTAAGACGAAACGAAGTCGTTCAGGGCATCCCGAATCTCATTCGAGTTGATCTTTAGCTCTGACATTTGGTCCTCTGCTTCTTTATTTGGTTTCAACTCAGCCGAGTTGCAATCTTGCGTTCTGTAGTTTGGTTAGGACGGTGGCGTCTAGCACCTCGCCGTTTACTGCGATGTGAACACCACCCATAATCTCTGGATCAACCTCGACGTTGATCTGTAATTCTCGACCGAAGTAACCGGCCAGCGCCTTTGCGAGTCGATCGAGTTGAGCCTTGCTCAACTCACTAGCAACTCGAATGTGAGCGACGGACTCACCTGCGAATTCTGCAATCCAGAAGCCGTACTGCTCCAAAACCTCGGCAAAGCGCTTGTAGGTTTTTGAGAACACGGCCTGGAGCGCAAGCTCCAGAGCTGGTTCCGAAGTCTTTCCAGCCATGAGCTTCGAGACCAGGGCCTGCTTCTGCTCAGCGGTTGCCCTGGTTGAACTCAGAGCGAGCTCAAGCTCGGGGTCCACGGAGACCAGTTGCTGAATCTCAAAGAGTTCAACCTGCAGGCCATCGAGGTTCTTCGAGGCCCTGGCCAGGGCCCTGACGCCTAGTGATTCCATGCTGTCGGCCATGTCCCTTGGGGATGACCAACGAGCCTGAACCACCGTTACCAGCACCGAGACAACCTCTTTTGAAAGTTTGGATCCGAATACCTTGTGAACTAACTGCTCCTTGCTTGCCGCCTCGGCGGAAGGATCCGAAAGCGCGGCACGCAACTGCTTGGAAGAGTGCAAAGCGTTGGCAGCTGCAAATAGTTCGGTAGCGGTAGCCAAATTCACACTGCCCAGCGCGTCAAGCGCCTCCTGAGCAACGATTCGAGCTTGTCTGGTGCTGGATGCCATCGGTTATACCTTCTTGCCCTCTAGCTCGGAGATGAACTCATCGACTACGCGGTTTGCAACCGCGTCGTCCTTGAGCTTCTCGCCAACGATTCGAGATGCCAGCTCAATTGCCAAAGCACCGACCTCGGCACGCAAAGCATTCGAAGCTGCATCACGCTCAGCGGAGAGCGAGGCCTTGGTGACCTCAACCATACGCTCTGCGTCCTGCGCTGCCTGCTGCTTTAGCTCTGCCAAGATTGCGGCACCCTCGCTGCGAGCCTCTTCACGAATCGAAGAGGACTCTGCCCGGAGCTGAGCCTGCTCGGCCTCGACGAGCGCAGTGCGCTCCTCGGCTGCCTTCTGAGCGGCCTCGGCCTCGGCCAAGCGGCCTTCGATTGCCTGGGCACGCTCATCAAGCATCTTCTTGAAGCTAGGGAGGACCCTAATCCAGAAGAAGGTGAGCAGGATTACGAAGATGACCGATGACCAGATGATGTCGTAGTCAGCGGGCAATAGTGGGTTTGGCAATTCGCCACCCTCTGGTGCAGTCGCTGCAAAAATCCTGGTAATCATCATTTAGTTTTCGCTTATCCGAAGATGAATGGGGTTGCCAGACCAATAAGTGCTAGAGCCTCAGTAAAGGCGATACCTAGCCACATGGTGACCTGTAGACGACCTGCTAGTTCTGGCTGACGGGCGATTGATTCGATGGTTTTTGAAACCACCAGACCTACACCAATACCAGGACCAATAGCCGCGAGGCCGTAACCGACCACTGCGATGTTGCCGGTTAGTTCGGCGATGTTTACTGCGTCCACTTTATTTCCTTCCGTGGGGGTTTATTTAGTGTTCGTCTGCCAATGCCAACTGGATGTAGACAGTGGTCAGAAGTGTAAATACGTAGGCCTGCAAAGTTGAAACCAAGATCTCAAACAGAGTGACCAAGAATCCAGCTACGAGGGTTCCTGCACCAAAGAGCGGGAACAGACCATCGGTCTGGAAAAAGAAAAAGTGCGTTGCCGAGAAGCACAAAACCAAAAGCAGGTGGCCGGCGATCATATTCATCAAAAGACGCAGGGCCAGGGTGACCGGGCGAAGGATGAACGTTGACAAGAGCTCAATTGGAGTCACAAGCACGTAGAACGGCTTTGGCACGCCAGCTGGGAACAGGGCGTTTGTGAAAAAGCGAACCCCGTGTTTGCGCACTCCGGCGTAAATAAACGTCACGTATGCCACGGCGGCAAGGACAAGCGGAACTCCAATCACCGAGGTTCCAGCAATGTTCGCAAACGGAATAACACCGGTGATGTTCATGCCGAACACCATGAAGAAAATTGTTGTCAGAAGTGGCAAGAAGCGCTCGCCATCTTTCTCACCGAGCTGGTCGTGAGCGATGCCCTTGCGAATGAAGTTCAGGGCCATTTCGCCCAGCAGCTGGAACCTTCCAGGGACAACATTGCCGGTCTTCACGGCCTTGTTGAACTTTGAGGTCCAAACCCAGAACAAAACGATGATCGCAACCATGACAATCAAGCGAATCATCATGATTCGGTTGAGCTCGAATGGTGTTCCCTCAAAAAGGAAGGCGGGTGGATAGAACTCGTAAATTGTCGGTGGTTTGTATTCACCGTCCTCCGCCGCGAAAAGCCCTAGCACACTAAACAGCTTCGTTCTCCTGGCTCGGGCGTCGTAAATCGTCGCGGGGTGGATACGGAATTTATCCCGAGTTTATAAGAAATATCACCCACAAAATCACCAAACTCGAAAAATTTATCGCTAATTATCTACGGTAGGGATTCTGGCCTTCAGAACCAGCCAAGAGTCAATACCAAGACCACCTAATACCCCTGCAACAATGGCAAAGAAAAATACCGGCCCATTGAAATTTTGCGCCCCCTGCAGAATCGCCAGGACGACTCCAAAGAGCACCACCTTGATCAGCCAACCCCCAAGAACCAAGGCGTAAAAGCCATTGAGCCCAAGCCTGGAACCAAACCAAACAGAACCGATTGTCATCAAGCTAAATGAGGTTGAAATTGCCGCGCCAACTAGCGCGGCATAGACCCCGGAAATGCCAACGGTTAGGACCGACACCAAAGAACCCACCGCGGCAATTGCAACCGCTAAGAAAGTGCCATAAACAATCGCTTTTTTGAATAGGTCTTGGGCGCTACTTATTGCCAACTTTTCTCCTTGCTCGGCTAGCCCGGACAAACACGGGCCAGTAGGTGTGAATAAGAGCGATGATCAGCCAGATTCCAAACAAGACCATAACAGGTGGGGTTTCAAGCCAGAAAAACAGCAGCAGCGTGGTCGCAACCAAAGCGGTCCAGTGATAAAACACCAGCACAGCACCCTGATGCGAGTGCCCAATGTCTTGCAATTGGTGATGCAGGTGCTCCTTATCGGGTGCAAACGGAGACTTGCCCCTGCGAATTCTCCGCAGAACCGCAAGCAGCAGATCCATTAGCGGCACCACCAAAATAAACACCGGCAGTGCTAGCGGTATCAGGGCCGGGAGAAGGTCATTTCTTGTCACAGTGGCCGGGTCAATCGATCCGGTGACGCTGATTGCACTCGCAGCCATCAATAGACCGAGCAGCATCGCTCCCGAATCTCCCATAAAGATTCTTGCCGGCCTGAAATTATGCGGCAAGAATCCCGCCACCATGCCTAGAATCAGCGCCGAAATAAGACCAGCGGTCGAAAAGTAGTTGCTGGGAGAGGTCTGCTGCGCCAAGACGTAGCTGTAGATGAAAAAGGCAAAGGTTCCAATTCCAACCACCCCAGCTGCCAGCCCGTCCAAGCCATCGATGAAGTTCACCGCATTCATCACAAGCACCACTACAAAGATGGTCACCGCCAGCGACACCCCAAAGCTTCCGACCGTCAGTCCACCAATCGGCAGCGAGACGATCTGAACACCGGAGGACGCCAAAATCCAGGCGGCAGCCATCTGACCGCCCATTTTGGCCGTCCAGTCGAGCTCAATCAGGTCATCGAGTAAACCAACTAAGACAATCAGCCCACCGGCTCCCAAAATGGCCAAGATTGGCGCAGGGTCCAAGAAGATTGATTCAAACCAACCAAAACTCCCGGCTGCGTAGAGTCCTGCAACCAAGCCCAAGAGCATCGCAAGCCCGCCGATTCTCGGGGTTGGTGATTTGTGAACATCGCGCTCCCTAATGGCGGGGTGGATGTTGTAGCGCTTTGCAAAGAACCGAACTCCCCAGGTCGAGAAGTAGGTCACCAGAGCGGTGATTAGTGCTACCAACAGGTAAGCGCGCACTAGTCGACCTCAAGCTCCACATCACCGATAACCGAGCGGATTCGCTCAAGTGAGATAGCGCCCTTGCGCAGCACGCGAATTGGCTCTCCGGCTCGAACCTGCGTCAGATCCAAAATCGTTGACGCCTCGCCCTTGGGGCTTCCGCCGCCATCAAGGTAAACGGGGACCTTGTCGCCGAAGTAGTCAAAGGCCTGCTGGGCATTCACAGCTGCCGGCTCACCAGATAAATTCGCACTCGAAACGGCCAGTGGGCCGACGTCCTCCAAAAGAGCCAGGGTGATTTTGTGATCCGGGACCCTCAGCGCAACGGTTCCTCGGGTCTCGCCCAGATCCCAATCCAGTGAAGCTTGTGCCTTGAGAACCATGGTGAGCCCACCCGGCCAAAACGCTGCCGCAAGCTGGTTTGCGACCAGTGGCAAATCTGCGGCAAGGGCGGAGAGGGTTTCCACCTTGGGAATCAATACCGGTGGCGGCATGGTGCGCTCACGACCCTTTGTATTCAACAAAAGCTCAACGCCTTTGGCGCTGAAAGCATCGGCAGCAATGCCGTAGACGGTGTCAGTGGGAATGACTACAACCTCGTGGCGCTGCAGCGCGACCTTGGCTTGGCGAAATCCGGTGAGTAGATCGGTGTCTACCGCACAGTCATAGATTCGCTGCAATGCTGCCTCCCAATTACCTAATGGCACTAACGAAGCGAAGTCGTCCCGTTGGATCGGGATGAGCCTTCACATTTTGCCAGTTAGCCAATAGTAATTCACACACCGAATCCGACTGCCCGTCGGCGTGCTCAAGCACCAACATTCCACCTGAGCGAACCAGCAATTGTGACAGCTCCTCAATGTCTCGAATCAAATCAAGCCCATCTTCACCGCCGTAAAGGGCTAGATCGGGATCGTAATCCCTCACCTCTGGATCAATAGGCACGGCAGAAATCGGGATATACGGAGGATTTGAGATGACCAGGTCGTATTCACCAAAACCAAGCTCCAAATCTCTGAAGTCCCCAACCATCAGGTTTACCCTCGCTTTATTGCTGGCAATGTTTGCCCTGGCAAACTTTGCGGCAGTGTCGCTAAGTTCAATCGCATCAACCTCAACACCGGCCTCGGTTGCGATCGAGATTGCAATCGCACCAGACCCGGTGCCAATGTCTAGCACCTTGGCATTTGGCTTTGAGCGCAAAAACTCCAGTGCCACCGAAACAACCGCCTCGGTCTCTGGCCTTGGGACAAAAACCCCCTCGCCAACTGACAGGGTCAGTTGACGAAAAAATGCAACGCCGGTGAGGTGTTGCAAGGGTTCGCGATTTGCTCGCCTGTCAATTAGTGCAAGAAGAGATGGCTCGGCAGTGAATTCCGAATTGAGAAATGCTTTGGCAACCAACTCACCTCTTGAAATTCCAAGGGAAAAGGCAATCAGTTGTTCGGCATCGGCTTGAAAGCTCTCAATCCCAGCGGCTTTGAACCTGGTTGCGGTTTGCTCTAAAAGAGAGCGGAGATTAGTCATTCCCCAGCGCTTTTAGTCGAGCCTCCTCGTCGGCCTGAATACATGAGAGCACAACTGCTTCCAGCGCTCCATCCATGACCTGATCAAGGTTGTAGGACTTGTAGCCGGTGCGGTGATCGGCAATCCGGTTCTCTGGGAAGTTGTATGTTCTGATGCGCTCGGAACGGTCAACTGTACGAACCTGAGACTTTCTGGCTGCCGATTGCTCTGCCTCGATTGCCTCCTGCTCGGCGGCCAATATTCTGGCTCGCAGGATTCTCATTGCGGCCTCTTTGTTTTGCAGCTGGGACTTCTCGTTCTGCATTGCAACAACGATTCCGGTTGGCAAGTGGGTGATCCTTACGGCCGAGTCCGTGGTGTTGACCGACTGACCACCAGGGCCTGAGGACCTGTAGACATCGATGCGCAGATCGTTGGCTGCAATCTCGACCTCTTCAGGAACATCCACCTCTGGAAAGACCAGCACTCCGGCTGCGGAGGTGTGAATGCGTCCCTGAGTCTCGGTGGCTGGAACACGCTGCACCCGGTGCACTCCGCCCTCATACTTCAGGTGTGCCCAAACTCCCTGAGCTGGGTCCGAAGCATTGGACTTGATGGCAACCTGGACGTCCTTGACTCCCCCGAGATCACTCTCGGTCTTATCCAATATCTCGGTCTTCCAACCCTTTGAGGATGCGTAGTGCAAATACATGCGCAGCAAATCTCCCGCAAATAGCGCAGACTCTGCTCCGCCTTCACCGGCCTTGATCTCCATAATGACATCGCGGCCATCTGACTCATCGCGCGGGATGAGCATACGGCGGAGCTTCTCAGAAGCTTCGCCGAGTTGCTCTTCGAGAACGGGAAGTTCGGCCGCGAAAGAGGCGTCCTCTTTCGCGAGTTCCTTTGCGGCCTCTAGGTCATCGTTGATTTGGTGCACCAGATCCTGGGCCGCAACGATCGCGCTGAGCTCGGCATAGCGACGGTTTAGTTTCTTGGCCATTCCAGGGTTTGCGTGGATGGCCGAGTCACTGAGCTGCTCTTGCAGCTTCGCGTGCTCGGCTCTTAGGCCTGCAAGCGAATCAAGCAAGTTATTCTCCGTCAGTCTCGGAAGGTACCGGCATCGACTTCTCAAGCTTTAGCAAGAACTCCACGTTAGACGCGGTGTCCTTTAGGCGTGAGAGCACGAGCTCTAGTGACTGCTGCTGCTCGAGACCTGCAAGGGCTCGGCGAAGCTTCCAGATGATCTTGGTTTCCTGAGGGCTCATCAACATCTCTTCGCGTCTGGTACCAGATGCGTTGATGTCGACCGCTGGGAAGATTCGCTTGTCTGCCAGGTGGCGAGAAAGGCGAAGCTCCATGTTTCCAGTTCCCTTGAACTCCTCGAAGATAACCTCGTCCATCTTGGATCCGGTCTCAACCAGAGCGGTTGCCAAAATTGTCAGTGAGCCACCGTGTTCGATGTTTCTCGCGGCTCCAAAGAAGCGCTTTGGTGGGTAGAGGGCTGAAGAGTCAACACCACCGGAGAGAATTCTTCCCGATGCCGGTGCGCTTAGGTTGTAAGCGCGACCCAGGCGGGTAATCGAGTCAAGTAGAACCACCACATCGTGACCAAGCTCAACCAAGCGCTTTGCGCGCTCGATAGCTAGCTCTGCGACGGTGGTGTGATCCTCGGCAGGGCGGTCGAAGGTGGAGGCAATAACCTCACCCTTGACGGTGCGCTGCATGTCGGTGACCTCTTCAGGACGCTCATCAACCAACACCACCATGAGGTGAACCTCTGGGTTGTTGGTGCTGATTGCGTTTGCGATTGCCTGCAAGACCAGGGTCTTTCCGGCCTTCGGAGGAGAAACGATCAAACCACGCTGCCCCTTACCAATTGGAGCAACCAGGTCAATGATTCTGGTAGAGAGCTTCTTGGAGTCGGTCTCCAGGCGCAGCCTGGTGTCCGGGTAGAGCGGGGTCAGCTTGCTGAACTCGACTCGCTCGGCGGACTCTTCCATGGTCTGGCCATTGATTGATTCAATCTTGACCAGCGCATTGAACTTCTGACGCTGATTGTTCTCGCCCTCGCGAGGCTGACGAATTGAGCCAACAACAGCGTCACCCTTGCGCATTGAATACTTCTTGACCTGGCCCAACGAGACGTAAACGTCGTTGGTGCCCGGCAGGTAACCAGAGGTGCGCAAGAATGCGTAGTTCTCTAGGACATCTAAGATTCCAGCGACCGGGATCAGGACATCGTCCTCGAGAATCTCTGGCTCGGCTTCTTCCTGGGGTCCGCGTCTGCGGTCACGGTCGCGGTAGCGACCACGACGGTTGCGAGAGTTGCCCCTGCGGTCGTCGTCACGGTCACGCTGGTTCTCGCGATCATTGCCGCGAGTCTCGCGGTCCTCGCGCTGCGAGGAACGCTCCGAAGTTGACTTCTCTTCGCCACCCTCACCCTTGGTCTCGGAGCGCTCTGCGCCGGAGTCCTTAGCTGAGGTGTCTTGGTTGCTGGTCTCGGAGTTCGCTGACTCCGCAGGCTTTTTAGTGGTGCGCCTCTTAGCTGCTGGCTTGGCCTGAGTGGACTCTTCGGCCTTTGGAGCTGATTCGGTCTCAGCCTTTACCGTTGCACTGGTGACGCGACGAGCACGGCGAACCGGCTTGTCATCTTGGATTTCATCCATGTGGTTATTACTCATTTCTTTGCGGCGATTTGCCGGTTTTGGAAACTTGAAGAAAGATGCAGTGGCGGGCTGTTTAGCTGCCTGATCCAGACTGCCCATTAACACTAGCACCTTTGACATCAACTGCAAGAGTTAGTGCTCGCCACTGTGGGAATTTCTGCTCAGTAAGCTCAACTGCCCGCAGGCGCTTGGCTGGGTCATCTTCCAAAACCAGAACCGATGGTCCAGCGCCACTCACCACTGCCGGGTGACCCTCGGCGCGCAAAGCCTCGATCAGCTCGCTGGTCTCTGGCATAGCGCTGGCACGGTAGTTCTGGTGCAGGCGATCCTCGGTTGCGGCCAAAAGTAGCTCTGGGCTCTGAGTCAAAGCTGCCACCAATAGGGCCGAGCGAGAGACATTGAAAACTGCGTCGGTGTGAGGAACGGACTCGGGTTGCAATGACCTTGCCAACTTAGTTGACATCTGGTGTGGCGGAACCAAAACCAGCGGTGAAAGTCCGCGGTGGACAGCAAGTTTTTTGTGATGCGGTCCAGTCTCATCTACCCATGCGATTGTTAGCCCGCCAAATAATGCAGGTGCAACATTGTCTGGGTGGCCCTCCAGCTCAGTGCCATATTCCAAAAGCTGTTGCTCGGAAAGTTCAATCTCTGGTGCGAGCAACCCCGCCGCCAGCATTACTCCGCCGGCAACCGCTGCGCCTGAGGAGCCCATTCCCCTGCCGTGGGGAATGTTGTTGTGGCAGGTGAGCCTAATGTTCGGCATCTTTTTGCCATTGGCATCAAAGACCAGCTTCATGGTCTTGTAGATCAGATTGGTCTCGTCGGTCGGCGCGGTGTCTTTTCCCTCGCCGTGAATAACTATTTCAAGGCCAGAGTCGATGACCTCCGCCTCATACTCGTCATAGAAGGACAGTGCCATACCAAGCGTGTCAAAACCGGGACCCAGGTTGGCGCTGGTGGCAGGAATTCGGGCAAGAACCTTGGTCATTTGTTTCTCTCCAGTCCAATGACTTCCGCGACTGAGGCTGCCTGAGCTGCAACCCTCTTGGGCTTAATCTGACGACCACGCTCATCCTTGAGCGCCCAGTCGGGATCCTTTAGTCCGTGGCCGGTGACGGTAATGACAACGGTGTTTGCTTTTGGCAATTCACCCTTTTGGGAAAGCTTGAACAGGCCAGCAGCCCCAGTTGCACTCGATGGCTCAACAAAAACTCCACACTCCTGAGACAAAAAGCGGTGCATCCACAAAATCTCTTTATCGGAAACCGAACCAAAACCACCGTCGGTGTTGCGCTTGGCCTCCTGGGCCAAATCCCAGCTAGCTGGGTTGCCAATACGAATCGCGGTCGCAATCGTTTCTGGCTTACTAACTGGAGAGCCTTGAATAAATGGTGCGGCTCCGGCAGCTTGGATGCCAAACAGTTTTGGCAACTGCTTGATTCTTCCGATTTCTAGTTCCTCTTTGTATCCGAGGTGATAGGCCGAGATGTTTCCCGCGTTCCCAAGCGGCATGGCGTGCAGATCGGGCGCTTCGCCCAAAACGTCGACCACCTCAAAAGACGCCGTCTTTTGACCCTGCAAGCGATCAGGGTTTACCGAGTTGACCAAAAAGACCGGGTAGTTCTCGCTCAGTTCTCTTGCCAATCGCAGGCAGTCATCGAAGTTACCCCTGACCTGCAATATCTGAGCTTTGTGGGCAACCGCCTGGGAGAGCTTGCCCCAGGAAATCTTTCCGGCGGGAACCAAGACCACCGAAGTCATCCCGGCCTTCACCGCATAGGCGGCGGCGGCAGCAGAGGTGTTTCCGGTGGAAGCGGCAATCACGGCCTTCGCGCCCTTGCCCTTGGCCTTTGATACAGCGGTAGTCATACCGCGGTCCTTAAAAGACCCGGTTGGGTTCATGCCTTCAAACTTCAGGTGCACGGATCCGACATCCAGCAGTTTTGCGAGCGCCGGAGCCTCGATCAAGGGAGTGCCGCCCTCCCCGAGGGTCACAATCGGATCCGACTCGGTAAATGGAAGTCGGTCAAAGTACTCGCGGATCACTCCACGCCACTGGTGTGCCATTACAAACCCTCCACTCGGATGACCGATGCGACCAAGACCACAGAATCGTCAGCCTCTAATGCTGCAACCACTGCCTCGAGGTCTCGCTCTGATGCCACGTGGGTCATGATGGTTAGAAGAGCTGCATTATTGGGAGCAACCGATTGCTGCACAGTCTCTACGCTCACCCCGTGGCCCGCAAACACCGAGGCGATCTTTGCCAGCACACCTGCCTTATCTCTAACCTCAAGCGTTATCTGGAATCTGGTATTCACGAACTGAACCGGCAGTGCCTCTAGGTTTGCGTGAGTGGAATCAGCAAGTCCGGGACCACCAGCTAGGTGGCGCTTGGCAGCGCTAACCAAATCGCCCAGAATCGCAGAGGCAGTTTCTGGGCCCCCTGCTCCTGCACCATAAAACATCAATCGACCAGCGGATTGTGCCTCAACAAACACGGCGTTATAGGCACCTCGGACCGCTGCCAGTGGGTGTTCAAGTGGGATCAAAGTTGGGTGCACTCTGGCAACCAGACCACCGCTCTCGACCCGCTCACAAATTGCCAAGAGCTTCACGGCGTAGCCGGCCTGCTTTGCAGTCTCGATCTGCATTGCAGTCACCGAAGTGATTCCCTCTCGGTGAACTTTTTCAACCGGAACCTCAGAATGAAATGCCAAGGAGGCCAGAATTGCAGCCTTGCTGGCAGCATCAAAACCCTCAATGTCTGCAGTTGGATCTGCCTCTGCATACCCCAGCGCGGTTGCTTCGGCCAATGCTTCATCAAAGTCAGCACCTGTTGATTCCATCCGGTCAAGAATGAAGTTGGTTGTCCCATTGACGATTCCCATGACTCGGTCGATGCGATCGCCAGCCAATGACTCCCTCAGTGGGCGAATGATCGGGATTGCTCCTGCGACCGCAGCCTCAAAATAAAGCTGTGCGCCAAGCTGATCTGCCAGAGCAAAAAGTTCTGGGCCGCAAGCTGCGATCAGCGCCTTGTTGGCAGTGATGACATCTGCTCCGGAGTTCAGTGCCTGCATCACCCAGGTTTTTGCGGGCTCGATTCCACCAATCAGCTCAATCACGATGTCGCTGCCCAAAATCACAGACTCGGCGTCGGTCGTGAACAGCTCAGCTGGCAGCTCCGCATCACGCTTTGATTTCAGGTCTCGAACCGCTATGCCAGTGAGTGAGAGTTCAGCACCAACGCGCTTTGCAAGCTCTGATTGATTCTCAATCAATAGCTTGGCGACCTGCGAGCCGACAGATCCGGCTCCGAGCAGGCCAATGCGAATTGGGCGGTAGGCGCTTTGCATCGTATTAGGCCTCTTTCGATTCAAATCCAGCATCCCGCATCAGTAGGTCTGCTTCAGTTTCGGCACGAACCAAAAGCTGGGCTTTTGATCCCTTGACCGCCACGACTGCGGGGCGAGGCAGGAAGTTGTAGTTAGAAGATAGCGAAAAGCAGTAGGCGCCGGTAGCCGCAACTGCCAAAAGGTCATTAACCTCAACATCGGAGGGTAGGTAGGAGTGCCGCACAACAATGTCTCCCGATTCGCAGTGCTTGCCGACAACCCTGGCTAATGCCGGCGTTGCAGAACTGGACCTGGAGGCAATGGTCGCGAGATATTCGGCTTCGTAGAGTGCCGGACGAATGTTATCGCTCATGCCACCATCAACACTCACATACTTGCGGGTTGCTCCTGCACCCTGGTCGGAGACCTGCACATCTTTGGTGGTTCCAACCGAGTAAAGGGTAACCCCGGCCGGACCTGCAATAACTCGACCCGGCTCAAAAGCGAGCTTTGGCACCGCGATGCCAAGAGCATCACACTTGGCCTTCACCGCAGTGGTGATTCGCCCTGCCATCTCATCAAGCGGCATTGGCCTGTCGTTGGCGGTGTAGGCAATTCCAAAACCGCCCCCGAGGTTTAGCTCGGGAACATCGCCCTTGGCGAGTAGTTCGGCATGCAAATCAATCAGTCGCTCGGCCGCGGCAACAAAACCGTCCACCACAAATATCTGCGAGCCGATGTGGGAGTGAAGGCCTAGGAACTTTAGGTGCGAGTGGGAGCGTATTTTCGCAACCAGAGCCGGCACATCGCTGATTGCAATGCCGAATTTCTGGTCCTCTCTTGCCGTCGCCAAATATTCGTGGGTGTAGGCATGTACGCCTGAGTTCACTCGTATGCGAACTGGCTGAATCTTGTCCTGAGCTCCGGCAACCGATGCAATGCGCTCAATCTCTATCTCAGAGTCAATAACGATCGCGCTCACATTCGCTGCAACCGCGCGACCAATTTCGACCAGGGATTTGTTATTGCCGTGCAGCCCAATTCTCGAACCATCAATGCCACCAGCGAGGGCTACCGCCAACTCGCCAGAGGTTGAAACATCGATCGAAAGACCCGCTGCATCTACCCACCGCACCACATCAGTTGTAAGTAGTGCCTTAGATGCGTAATACACCTTTGCACTCGTACCAATTTTGTTGGCCGCATCGCTAAATGCCCTTGAGGCCATCAAGAGCCTCGACTCAAAGTCCTCTTGATCAACAACATAGAGCGGCGAACCAAACTGGCGAACCAAATCGGACACCGCAATCCCGCCAATACTCATCTCACCCGCTGCACTTCGTGCAGCGGTTCTTGGCCAGATTTTTGAATCGAGCAGGTTGGGATCAGCTGGAATCTCAAGCCATTCTGGAGAGAGTGGGTTTTTCATCGTCCCTACATCCTCTCTGGCGCGCTCACGCCAAGCAAACCAAGACCGTTGCGAAGCACAACGCCGGTTGCGCTATTTAGCCACAATCTGGTGCGGTGGACCTGCTCCACCGGCTTGGTCGGAAGCGGAGTGACCCGGCAGTTGTCATAGAAGCGGTGGTACGCACCAGCCACCTCCTCCAGATACCTGGCAATCCGGTGAGGTTCGCGGAATTCACTCGCGGCACTGACCGCCTTCGGGAACTGAGCCAATTTGGCGATCAGCTCCTCTTCGCTCGCGTGGGTTAGCAGCTCTGGCAAAAACTCAGAGTGGTCAACCTCGAAACTCGCAGCATTTCTCGCCACCTGGATGGTCCTGGCGTGAGCGTATTGAACATAGAAGACGGGGTTGTCATTGGTCTTTTTCGAAATCTGGTTCAAATCGATATCCAAAGAGGAGTTAATCGAGGACCTCGCGAGCGAGTAGCGAGCGGCATCAGTGCCGACCACCTCAACCAAGTCCTCCATGGTCACAACAGTGCCCGCACGCTTTGACATTCTCACCGGCTCGCCATCACGAACCAGGTTCACCATTTGACCAATCAAGATTTCCATGTGCTCGCCAGGGGTGTCCCCAAAGGCCTGGCAAAGTGCATACATTCTTGGCACATAACCGTGGTGGTCAGCACCCAGCATATAAATGCAGCGGTCAAACCCCCGCTCACGCTTGTCTAGGTAGTAGGCGATGTCCCCCGCGATATACGCAGCCTCACCATCGGATTTCAAAACCACGCGATCGCGGTCATCGCCAAACTCGGAAGAGCGCAGCCAGAGAGCGCCCTCGGCCTCGAACATGTGCCCAAGGCTTCTTAGCCTTGCAATTGATTTCTCCACAGCACCGGACTCGTAGAGCGAATTCTCGTGGAAATAGACATCGAATTTGACGCCAAACTCCTCGAGTGATTTTTGAATTGAGGCAAACATCATCTCGACGCCGCGAGCGCGGAAGAGCTCTTGTGCATCTTTTTCTTCAAGCGCTAGGACATCTGGTTCTAGGGTGAGAATCGCCTGCGCGATTTCGGTGATGTACTGACCCGCGTAACCGTCTTCGGGAGCAGCTTCACCCTTGGCCGCAGCCATCAGCGAGCGCGAGAAGCGATCAATCTGCGCTCCGTGATCGTTGAAGTAATACTCCCTCGTCACCTTCGCACCATTGAATTCAAAAACTCTTGCAAGCGAATCCCCGACCGCCGCCCATCGAGTTCCACCGAGATGGATAGGGCCGGTCGGATTCGCTGAGACAAACTCTAGATTTAGCTTGGTGCCAACCAAAGACTCGTTCCGGCCATAGCTCTCGGCCAAATCAACGATGGTCTTCAAAAGCCCGCCGGCAGCCTGGTTTGAGACAAAGAGGTTGATGAACCCAGGGCCCGCGATGTCTACCTTTTCAATGCCCTCGACGCCGGTGAGGTGTTCAACCAGCAGCTCTGCAAAAGCACGGGGAGCCATTTGATATTTTCCACCGAGCTGCATTGCAATGTTGGTTGCCCAGTCTCCGTGATCGCGGTTTTTAGGGCGCTCCACCACAACAGTCTGAGGAATCAGTGCCGCATCCAGGCTTGCAGCCTTAGCAACCGAGTGCAGAGCACTCAAAATTGCCTCGGAGAGCTGTTCTGGAGTCAATGGAAATTTCCTGGTCTTGCGCCAAGGCGCAGCTTTGGGGGTTGGGCGACGGTAAACCTAAATCATACCCTTGCAGCCCTTATCGGCTAGTGGACTCTTAGCCATGCGGTGGAATCGGAGGCCAACTTTCCAGCCTCCAGCTCCGCCGAGACCAGCAGCACTTCTCCCTCAGGCAAATCAATTGCCTCGGAGCCAAAGTTGGTTATGCAAACCCAACCACCGGTGCGGCTAAAACCAACTACCTCGTCACCGAGATTCAGCCAGTTCAGCTCCTCATCGAGATAGAGCTCTCGCCTTAGGGCGTTTGCCCTGCGATAGAGGTTCAGAGTCGAGTTGCCATCAGCTTCTTGAGCCTCAACCGATACCTCGGAGAACCAAGCGGGCTGGGGCAGGTGAGCTCCCCCTGGACCGAAGCCAAATGACGAACCGGACCTGCTCCATGGCAGTGGCACGCGGCAACCATCACGGGATTTGAGTTTGCCCTCACCGCGATACCACTGCGGATCTTGCATCTTTTCGGCGGGAATATCCAAGACCTCATGTAGCCCGAGCTCTTCGCCCTGGTAGAGGTATGTGGAGCCTGGAAGAGCCAGCAGCATCATGGTTGCCGCCTTAGCTCTTCTAAGACCCAACTCCAAATCTAGGTTGGGGTTGGTTCGGTTTTCCACATACCAAGCACCCTCATCGGCAAAGAAGTCGATGCTCTGGCCCAGGCCCGGAATTGCCAAGCGAGTCGCGTGACGAATCACATCGTGGTTTGACATCACCCAGGTCGAGGAAGAACCGGTCTTTTTACTCATCTCGAGGTTGTATTGAATCTTTGGCTGGAACTGGTCAGCGGACCAGGCCGCTGCCAACAGGTCAAAGTTGAATGATTGACCAAGCCCCTTCTCGGATGCATATCGCAATACTCGCTCTGGATGGACCCAGGCCTCTGCAACCGCAACCCTTGGCGGATCGTATTGATTGAAAAGCTTTCGCCACTCGGCGTACACCTCGTGCACCTCATCCCGATCAAAGATCGGGTCGGTGCCATCAGCCTTCATCGCACTCAGCGAGTAGGAATCACGATCTGGCAGTGGGTCGAGGTTTTTCTTTAAAGCGTGCGCGACATCAATGCGGAAGCCGTCAACTCCCCTGTCGGACCAGAACTTTAGGGTGTCCAAAAAGTACTGCTCGACCTCTGGGTTATCCCAGTTGAAATCTGGCTGCTCCTTGGCAAACAGGTGCATGTACCACTGACCATCCTCGGTTCTGGTCCAACCCTCTGGGCCAAAGTGGCTCGATAGTTTTGATGGTGGTTCCTCACCATTTTCACCCTTGCCATCTCTGAAGATGTAGCGATCTCTCGCCGCCGATCCTGGCTCGGCAGCCAGTGCCTCCTGGAACCAAACGTGACGGTTTGAAGAGTGGTTTGGAACAATGTCAACAAACACTCGGATTTGACGCTCGTGCAGCTTTGCAATCAACTGATCAAATTCATCGAGGGTGCCAATTCTTGGGTCAATATCCATGTAGTCATCAACGTCATAACCGCCGTCAGCCAGTGCCGATGGGTAAAACGGACTTAGCCAAACCGCATCAATACCCAAGCTGATCGAGGTAGTCAACCCTGGAGATGATGCCCTGGATGTCGCCGATACCATCGCCGTTTTTATCGGCGAAGCTGCGAGGGTAGATCTGGTAAACAACTGCGTTGCGCCACCAGTGCGCATCACCGGGTAGCTGATTTTTTGGCATTGGACCTATGACTCTTTTCCAGGGTGTTTGTGATTTCAGACTAATCCCAAATCAAGCTAGAAATCCCCTGCTAGCTGAAATGGAGTGCTCAAAGGGTAAACTGCCACCGAGCCCCCATAGCTCAGGGGATAGAGCATCGCCCTCCGGAGGCGGGAGCGCAGGTTCGAATCCTGCTGGGGGCGCTCACCTTTGTTTCAAAAAATCCGCCAATTGCTGCATCGCCAGCGCGCGGTGCGAGAACGAGGACTTTACCTCTGGCTCCAACTCCGCGGCAGAAACCTCAAAACCCTCCGGTATGAAAACCGGGTCATAACCAAAGCCGCCATCCCCGGTGGAACTTAGGGCAATTTGGCCCGGCCAAATGCCCGTGAAGCTGGTTTCTGAGTCCTCTTCCACCAGAGCAATGGTGCAAACAAATGCCGCCTGGCGATGCTCTTGGGGGATATCTTTTAGCTGAGCCAGAAGCAATTCTCGGTTGGTCTTATCAGAGCGAGTGCCGGACCAAATAGCGGAGAAGATACCCGGAGCTCCACCCATGATTTCTACTGAGATTCCAGAGTCATCGGCAAAGGCCGGCTTCTTGGTTGCCTCAAACGCCGCCCTGGCTTTGATCAGCGCGTTTTCTAAAAAACTGCTGCCAGATTCAATCGGCTCCGAGCCGTCGTGTGGCAAAAGGGTTAGCTCGGGAATCCGGCTTCCCAGAATTAGCTGCGCCTCCTGGAGCTTGTGAGAGTTGCCGGTTGCAAAAACCAGTTCCACTACTTCAGCTCCAGAGTGCTGCCAAGGGTCTCAAGCTGCAGCTTTGACAGCTCTGCGGTGGAATCTAGCGCCAGCTCGAGGAGCTTATTTAGTTCATCGCGATCAAAAGGCTCGGCCTCTGCCGTGCCCTGCACCTCAACGAATAAACCTCTGCCGGTAATCACCACGTTCATATCGGTGTCGGCCCTGACATCCTCGACATACTCCAGATCGCTCACTGCAACACCGTCAACAATTCCCACCGAGACTGCACTAACCGTGTCAATGATTGGTCTTGAGGATTTGGGGATGTGGCCCTTTTGCTGGGCCCAAGAAATCGCATCGGCTAGTGCAACAAACGCCCCGGTGATTGCCGCAGTTCTGGTTCCACCATCTGCCTGCAGAACGTCGCAGTCAATAACAATGGTGTTTTCGCCAAGCGCCTTGAAATCAATAACGGCCCTCAGTGACCTGCCGATCAGCCTTGATATTTCGTGGGTTCGGCCGCCAATTTTGCCCCTAACGCTCTCGCGATCGGAACGGTCGTGGGTGGCCCTTGGCAGCATTGCATACTCCGCTGTCACCCAGCCCTCGCCAGAATCTTTCTTGAACCTTGGAACTCCGGGGGTGAAAGACGCGTTGCACAACACCTTGGTATTACCAAAAGAGACCAGGCAGGAGCCCTCGGCATAGATCGTGTAGCCGCGCTCAAAACTAACTTTCCGAAGTTGGTTGTCAGGGCGGTCGTTTGGTCTTGTCAAGAAAGTGTCCTTCGTTCTAGGTGGTCAACATTTGCAACCTCGGGTCCCAAAAATCGCTTTGCCAGTTCCTCAAACTGACCCGCATCGCCGGTGGCGGAGAATTTGTAGCTTGGCAGATTGCCCGCTGGGGCTAAGAGATCATGCTTAGTCAATACAGCAAAGACGTCGCTAGCAGTTTCATCTGCGGAGGAAACTAGGTTCACCCCGTCTCCCATCACATACGCAAGCGCAGCCTGCAAGAGCGGGTAGTGAGTGCAACCCAAAACCAAAGTGTCAATCCCCGCTCTCTTTAGCGGTTCAAGGTAGGTCTCGGCAGCGCTGAGGAGTTCTGGCCCAGAGGTCACGCCACGTTCAACAAAGTCAACAAACAAGGGCGCGGCGTTGGAGGTGATTTCAAAATCAACTGCGGCTGCGAAGGCGTCGTCGTAAGCCCTCGATGAAATTGTTGCCTCGGTTCCTATGACGCCGACCTTCTTGTTTCTGCTGGTGCCGACCGCTCTTCTAACCGCGGGTTGGATCACTTCGACAACTGGAACCCCGAGCTGTTTGGTGTAGCGCTCTCTGGCATCCCGCAACACCGCAGCTGAGGCCGAGTTACAAGCAATCACCAGCATCTTTACGCCACTGGCAACCAGCTCATCCATCACCTCGAGAGCAAACTGGCGAACCTCGGAGATTGGCCTGGGGCCGTAGGGAGAGTTTTTGGTATCACCAACGTAGTGAATGGATTCACTGGGCAACTGATCAATGATTGCCCTCGCCACCGTGAGTCCGCCGACCCCGGAGTCAAAAATGCCAATTGGCCTTGTATCCATCTGGGCAAGTCTATGCCCGCTGATAGCTCGGTAGGCTGATTGGGTGTCCACCGCGCTACTAACTGATCGCTACGAACTGACCATGGTTCAGGCCGCCCTGAAATCAGGGAGGGCCGAAGTTCCTTGCGTGTTTGAGACCTTTGCAAGAAACCTGCCCTCGGGTCGAAGGTTTGGGGTTGTGGCAGGTGTCGGACGCCTCGTTGACTCTCTTCAAGAGTTCAAGTTTTCCAACGCAGAGTTGGACTTTTTAGCGGCAAATGACGTGGTCGATGCTCAAACCCTTGACTACCTGGCCGACTTTAGATTCACCGGCAATATTTCTGGCTACCAAGAGGGCGAGCTCTACTTTGGCCGCTCCCCCATCTTGACCGTCGAGGCAAGCTTTGCAGAGGGAGTTTTGATCGAAACCCTGCTGCTTTCAATCATGAATTACGACAGCGCGGTTGCCTCTGCGGCTGCTCGCATGAGATTCGCCGCTGGCGATAGATATCTCGCGGAGATGGGTGCTCGCAGGGCAAACGAACACGCAGCTGTTGCAGCTGCCAGAGCCGCCTACATTGTTGGATTTGATGCCACCAGCAACCTGGAAGCGCATCGCACTTACGGCATTCCCTCAATGGGGACCAGTGCTCACTCCTTCACTCTGCTCTACGAGAGTGAGGAAGCTGCCTTCAAGGCGCAGCTTGAGTCGATGGGCACTCAAACCACCCTGCTGGTTGACACCTATGACATTGACAAGGCGGTTGGGAGCGCAGTTGAGCTCTCCGGTGGGCAAGATCGCAGCCGTTCGACTTGATTCTGGAGATTTGGGTAGCACCGCAGTTCGAGTTCGAGCTCTGCTCGATGAGCTAGGAGCTAAAAACACCAAGATTGTCGTGACCAGTGATCTCGATGAATACACCATCGCTGCCCTTCAAGCAGCACCGGTTGACAGCTATGGCGTTGGCACATCTTTGGTGACGGGCTCGAATCACCCAACCGCAGGCTTTGTCTACAAACTCGTCTCTCACGCAGCCGGTGAGGACTGGGTTTCTGTTGAGAAGCACTCGGAGAACAAAGCTACAAAGGGTGGCAAGAAAGTTGCCACCAGGGCCATCAAATCTGGAATCGCTCAGGCCGAACTCGTGGGGACTAAGCAAGAAGGTCGTGAATTGCAGGTGGCAATCATTGATTCGGGCAAAGCCGCGAAACAACTAACTCCGAGTGAGTGGGTGCAGGCCGCCAGGGAGCATCACGCAAGAGTCATTAGCGAACTTCCAGAATCAGGCAGAAGACTCTCGCAGGGTGAACCTGTGATACCAACCGTCTACAGCTAGCCCTTTTTTAGCTTTTCAAAGACCTTTTTACAGTCTGGGCAAACCGGAAACTTCTCCGGGTCTCTGGATGGCACCCACACCTTGCCGCAGAGCGCCACAACCGCGCTACCCATAACCGCAGACTCAATAATGCGGTCCTTTTTTACATAGTGCGAGAAGCGCTCGTGGTCGCCCTGATCTAGGACTACCTCTTCTTTGTTGAGAAGGTCAGTGTCGTTTGCCATGACTCCTAGCCTAGATCTGAAGCATCACCCAAGGTGAGATCAAAGCCAATCTTGTTTGTGCCCCTCAGTACTTCAAGTCGAACCTCGGCACCGGCTGCCTCAGCCCTCACCAAAGCGGTGAGATCTGCCGAGCTGTTTACTCGCTGGCCTTGGAAGCTGATCACCACATCACCCGAACGAATGCCTGCAAGCTCGGCCGCTCCCTGCTCGGTTACGCGCTCAACATAAGCACCGGTCGAGAAGGAGGAGTTTTCCTGAATATTGTCTCGAACCAGTGCTCCGAGCAGTCCGTGGGTGGCATAGCCCAGTTCAATAATCTCGTTGGCAATCCGGTTTGCAGTGTTGGAAGGAATCGCAAAACCCACTCCGATGCTGCCAGCCTCGCCGTTACCGGCCGTAGCAATTGCAACGTTGATACCAACCAGTTCGCCATATTCATTTACCAGCGCACCACCCGAGTTACCAGGGTTGATGGCAGCATCGGTCTGAATCACCTGAATAGAAATCGGTGCAGCCCCAGAACCTGTCCAGAATTGCAGGCCGTTACTGTCTTCGCTCACCTCTGAGCTGGCGACCTGAATTGTTCGGTTTAGCGCCGACACAATTCCCTCTGTGACGGTTGAGGTCAGACCCAGTGGCGCTCCAATAGCAACAACATTCTCACCAACATTTAGGTTTGCCGAGTCAGCAAACTTGATGGTCTTGAGCCCCTCCATCTCGACTTTGATCACCGCTAGGTCGTAGATGCTGTCAAAGCCAACCAGTTCGGCCGGCACAACCAGTCCATCCCATAACCGGACGCTCAAAGCCGCAGTTTCGGTCCTGCCACCAAGAGTCACAACGTGAGCATTGGTGAGGATATATCCATCCTCGGTCAAGAGAACACCGGATCCTGAACCAGAACCGTTCGAAGAAACAACAGAGAGTGTGACCACGGCTGGCGACGCCTCTGCCGCTGCGCCGGTGACCCAGTTAACGCTCTGGGAGTTATTGACAACAACCGGTGCTGGTTGTGCAAAGTTCATGTATGAAAGCGTGAAGGCGCTGGAACCCGATGATTCCACCCACTAACGCAGCGCTCATTGCTAAGGCTGCGATCGCCAGCGGACGGAAAGGCTTGCGCTTTTTTGGCTCCGGTGCAATAGGCGGTGGAGTGTAAGGCGAATTGAAGTTGAACTGGCTTGAGCCAGACCTATTCCATTCATTCATCAGTAATACCTTTCGTCGCTTAGACGATTATGTCCAACAAAGCTGGACGCACAATGAGTCCTGGCTGAACGTATTCTGATTAGTCTCTCAGTAAAGTGCGGCGGGGTGGATCAATCACCTCAAGCGACAGTGTGTTTGTTGCAAGGCTGGCACTTGATGCACCGATAACCCATTCTGATGCTGGATAGCGGTAGTCGATTCGATAACTGACCTGCGCTTTAGCAGTAATGACTTGCGGATCTAAAAATGCCACGCTCACAAAACGACCGGACCTCGATTGGCCATCTGAGAAGTTCCAGTTCACGCCCGTGGCGATGAACCTGATCTCCGCTGCTGACCCAAACAGCGTGCCGCCGTGAGTACCACCACCAACATTGACACCGAAATTCACCGGCTCCGTGATCTCAACCTGCCGGTTCGGACTCAGGTAGGCAAAAGGAGCCGTTGCATAAGCGGTGAAGGCGTCTTTGACCTGCTCCGCAATCGTGCGCACAACCGGCTTGAATTCCACCGGAGCCGGATCCCCGATACAAAGCCGCGATCCAACCTCGACCCATGCAGTAATTGTTGAAATGGTTGGGACATCGATGGTTCCGTTCACGTAATAAGAACACAGCCTTTTGGGCTTTGGGGTTTGTGGTTTTTTAGAAACCTGCTTGTTGGTTTCCCGCTCGGAGCAAATTGTGTAGCCGGCACCTTGAACCGTAGGGCACTCGGTCGAGCAAACCCCGAGCGCGGCCCCCGTCGCGCTGCAGCTGGCGGCCAAGATTGCCAATTCCACTAACATGGCATGCCCAGGAGATTGAGATCGGCAACTCTTTGGTCGACAAGGTGGATTTCCACTAACTGGCGCTCAATTCGCTCCAGCTCAATTCGATCCCCCGAGATGGTTCGAAACGAAGTTTGCGATACATCTAGACAACTCTGAAACTCCTGCGGGCCGAGTTGCTTGGTTTGCGAAAATGAACTGGCGCCATAGCTTGTGAGACCGAGCTCAGCAATTAGATCTTTCGATTGCTGAGCGCTCTCTAGAGCCGCTCCGGAGAGATATGCATCGAGATTAGATTGGTTTGAGGCGGCCAAAGCGTAGTCGTTTAGGACTCTCTCAACAGCAGCCGTATTGCTGCCACAGCCTGTGGTGAAGAGCAAAAGAATCATTAGTAAAAATCGCATTGCAGCAAGATAGCGAGGATTGCGATTTCTTGAATTTAGTTATCCACAAGTAAAAACCCCTCCCAGCAAAAAGCTGGGAGGGGAATTGGTTGCGGGGGCAGGATTTGAACCTACGACCTCCGGGTTATGAGCCCGGCGAGCTACCGAACTGCTCCACCCCGCGGCGAAGTTCAAACTCTAGCAGGTTCGCTGGGGGTTAGTCCAGCGCGTCTAGAGCATCCTGAATTGCCCGAGCTAGCCTCTCGTCGGCCTCACCGAAGGCTTCCCAGTTACCGGCGCGAAGCGCCGCTTCTTTGTCCTTCAAAGCTTGTCCAGCTGCGTTCAAAGCAACATCGAGTGCGACATTGCCCGAATCCGCATCTTGGGATTCGCCCGGCTCGACAACTAGGTCGCCATCACCAGTAACGGCTCCGGAGTTGCCACCAAAGAGTGAGTCAAGTGCCTCTTCCAGGGTGTCCTCGAAGGCGATTTGGTCACCGAAGGCAACCAGGATCTTCTGCAACAGCGGATAGCTGGTTTCACCAGTGGACTCGATGTAAACAGGCTGAACGTAGAGGAAACCTCCACCAACTGGCAGCGTGAGCAAGTTACCGTTTAGAACCCTTGTCGAACCCTGACGCAAAATGTTCAAAAGCGAGGAGACGTCGCTATCGGCATTGAAGTTGTTCTGGACCTGACCAGGACCTGGCACAACGGTCTCTCTCGGCAGGTTCAAAAGCGTGAGCTTGCCAAAGTCCTCTGCAACCACGCCGGCTTCTCTTCCAGCATCAGCATTTGCAATCAGATACCCGGTCAGCACGTTTCTCGTGGTCTCTCCGGTGGATTGCGGAATGAAGGTCGAGTAAAGCGAGAATGCACTCTCGGTGTCACCCGGTGCCTGCATGGTCAGGTAGTAAGGAGGCTGCAAGGTACCAAGACCAGTTCCACCGATTGGGTCATTCGGTGTCATCCAAGCATCCTGCTGCGAGTAGAAGGCTCCGGCCTCGGTTACGTGGTAGCGACCAAGCACTGAGCGCTGCATCTTGAACAGGTCACTTGGGTATCTGATGTGAGACATCAGCTCGCCTGAGATTGCAGATTTGGGCTGAATGGTGTCTGGGAAGATCTTCATCCAAGCATTCAGGATTGGGTCTTGTTCATCCCACTGGTAAAGCTCCACCTTGCCGTCATAGGCATCAACGGTGGCCTTGACGGAGTTCTTGATGTAGTTAATCTCTCCGGTTTCACGGTTGAAGGTCTCTGAGGAGGTGTCTAGCACCGCCAGGTTGAAGGCCTCGAGGTTCGAGTATGGGTAGTTGGTACTGGTGGTGTAACCATCAACCATCCACTTGATTCGACCATCAACTACGGCTGGATAGATCTCGGAGTCCACGGTGAGGAATGGCGCTACCTCTGCAATGCGCTCCGCAGGCGTGCGGTTATACAGAATTTGAGAATCCGCGTTGATGGCGTCAGAGAGCAAGATCTGCTCGCTCTGGAACTTCAGCGCGTAAGCAATTCGATTGAAAATATTGCCGACTGCGGGACCACCATCGCCAGAGAAGGTCGTGTAGGTCTCGCGCTGGCCATCTTCACCGGCTGGGAAGTCGAACTCGAGGGGCTCAGCGCCATCTGGCGCTCCAACGATTGAGTACTCAGGTGAGTTGGCTCCGAAGTAAACCCGAGGCTCAAAGTCTCCTAGTTCACCAACCGATGGAATACCGGACTGCAAGAACACTGGCTTGCCATCGCTATCGCGCTTGTTTCCGTAGGCCGCTGCAATTCCAAAACCGTGTGTGAACACAACTGTGGAGTTATACCAAGATTGCGATTCTCCAAGACCGGCCTGGTTTAGCTCGCGAACCGCGATAACTGTGTCCTGGACTTCGCCATCAATCTCATAGCGACCGACGTGCAAGCGGTTTGGGAAGCTGTAGTACTGGCGGTACTGCTCAAGCTGGCGGAAAGCGTCAGAGACCAAAGCCGGGTCCAAAATACGAATCGAAGCAGTTGTCTTGGCGTCGTTACGCAAGGCTCCGGGTTCCGCCACGATAGTGGCGTCGTAGTCGACGACCTGGACATCCTCGAGGTCATAAGCCGCCCTGGTGGCCTCAATGTTTCTTTGCAAGAACGGTGCTTCTAGGGTTCGCTCGTTTGGAACCACCTGGAAGGTCTGAACGATCCATGGGTAAAGGCCACCTAGCACCAGTGAGCTGACAACCATGAGTGCGGTCGCGATGATGGAAATTCGCCACTGACCGATGAATGCGGTCACCAAGAAGGCTGCGGCAACGGCTATTGAGATCAAAGCCAAGAATCTGCAATCCAGGGATCACTGCATTGGCATCGGTGTAGTTGACACCGGTGAAAAGTGATCCCGATGTCACTGCTGTGGAGTACTGATCAAGCCACAGGCTCACACCTTGAATGATCAAATAGACAGCAACAAAAATGGCCAACTGAATTCGGGCAGGCTTAGAAACCTTGACATCCCTACCGGTAACTCGGATGCCGCCATAGATGAAGTGAACTGCGGCGTTGATAAGAGCCGCAAGCAGAATCGCACCTGAAATGTAGCCGGTTGCGAAAACAAAGAATGGCAGATCAAATACGAAGAAGCCGGCGTCTAGGCCGAAGTGGGGGTCGGTGGTTCCAAACTCTCCGCCATTTAGCCACAGCAGCGCGGTTTGCCACTCTCGAGATGCAACCAAGCCACCAAAAAGACCCAACACTGCGGGAGTTCCAAACATCACTACCTTGCGCAAGCTCTCCAGCAACTGCTGGTAGGCCGCAAACGGGGACTCTTCCGACATCTGGATGTAGATCGGTCGGGTCTTCCATGCCAGCGTCAGTCCAACTGCGACGATGATTGCCATGATTGTGAAGCCGACCAAGAACGCAACTAGCTGAGCGATGATTTCGGTGAAAAATACGACCTCGTATCCCAGGTTTTCGAACCAAAGCCAGTCGGTGTAGATGCCCGCTGCGCTGAACAGAATGAAGATAATCGCACCCAAAATACCTAGTGCGATTGAGAGTGGTGAAACCCTCCTGTTTGCTGTTGCTGCTGGCTGTGTCACGTGCTATCTCCTAGTTGGTGCATCCGAGTGCTGGAAGAGATTGGCCACTGGCCAATCTCTCCACCGCGCTTTTTGCTTCTGCCAAGTCTCTCACGGCTACTACATTGAGGCCAGCTCGGGATGGCGCCCACGACCTCATCGCAGTTCCCAATCGGGGCTAAAAATAAGGTTGCCCCAGCCTCGCGTGCCGCAATCATCTTTAGTCCAATGCCACCAATTGGCCCTACATCACCATTTGGTGCAATGGTTCCGGTGCCAGCTACGTGGTTGTTCCCGGCTAGCGAACCCGGGGTCAGGGCATCGATTATTCCAAGACTAAAAACCAGCCCGCCGCTTGGTCCACCAACGTCTCCAAGCTGCAGATTCACATTCGCAGGAAACTCATAGGTATAACCAATCATTGCCCCGATTACGTAGGCGTCATTTCTAAATTCTGGAGTGATTTCCAATTCAGTTAGCTCCCCGTCGCGCATCACGACGATGGGCATTGGCTCACCCAAACTCAGCTGGATTTGGGATCGAAGCTCATCGAAAGTGGTAACCGGCTGACCCCCGGCTTCAAAAACAAAGTCACCGGCGATCAAGAGTCTCGAGGCCGGGGTGTCTTCCAACACCGATGAAATGTAGAGGTTTCTTGGCACCTCGTAACCCAGGTCTTTGAGGGCAACCGCTATCGCATCCTGTTGCGATATCTCCATTTGCGCAGTCGACTCCGCTCTAACCTCAGCGGTGCTGCGATTTGGTGGATAGACCTCATCTAGCGGCAAAACAATTTGGTCTGGGTCAACCCACGCGACCAACACCTGAACCCAGTTCGGGGTCGCCTCGCGATTACCCAAAAGTGAAATCGTGGTGATGTCAAATCGAGATTCCGATGGATAGACCTCTAAGTCGGAACTCGAGATAACCGGGCTGTCATTGATCTCGCCCATTACGTTGAAGACTTGGCCGGGTCTTTCAATCACGAAGCCAGTAGGTAGCAAGAACACTCCACCGAGCGCAATCAAAAACAGACTGAGCGTTGCCCAGCCTGCTAGTGAGCGTCCAGCTCGCTTATTCTGGCCAGAGAAAAAAGTCATTCGAATAATGCTAGATTGCCCCCGCCAATACTCGCTTAGCGAAACTAACGCCCTAGGCGAACATGTGAAAACCCTGAGTGCCAACTACTGGTGAAGCGGGTTGTCTCAAGGTAGCGTCATTATTGAAGGGACAGCCACGTGGACGAAAATCAGGGAAAAGACGATTTAGAGAAACTACTTCGCCAGCTGCTTGGTGATGCCGGCACCGAAGAAGAGATAGCGCGCATCGCAGGGCTTTGGCAGAATCCCGATGCGATGTCCCAAATGTTCTCGCAAGCGCAGTCCATGTTCTCAGGCACTGATGAGCCAGTGAACTGGAAGCTTGCTTTGGATCAAGCCCAAGCTCTCGCCAAAAAGAATCAAAACGGCGCAGAGGCTGTGGCACGAGAGCTCGAACCGGCATTCGAAATGGCGAAGCTGTGGCTTAGTGAAGCAACCGAATTCTCAACCTCTGCCGAGCTCAAGGTTCTCTCAAGACAAGCCTGGGTCCAGGATGCAATGACCCTCTATAAGCAACTCTCTGAGCCCGTGGCAATCAGCATGTCAAAAGCGCTGAGCGAGAACATGGACAAACTCATGCCCGAAGAGCTCAGCCAAATGCTGGGACCCGCCAAGAGTTTTATCTCGAACGCCGGTGCTTCAATCTTTGCCATGCAGCTGGGGCAAGCAGTTGGAAAGCTGTCCGAGCAGACCCTCACCGGTTCCGAGATTGGCATTCCAATTAGCGCAAGGCCATCGCTCATTGCACAAAATATCGAGCAGCTAATCAAGGACATTCCAACCCCTAAATCAGAAGTTCTCATATACCTCTCGACCCGCGAGTTGGCGCTGGCATCGCTCTACAGCTCCAATAAGTGGCTCAGCGACCAGATTGTCACCCAGGTAAGAGAGTTTGCGGCTGGACTAGAGGTTGATGTCGCTGAAATTCAAAACCTCGCGGAGTCGATTGACCCAAGTGATCAGGACTCGATAAACCAGATTTTGCAGGCCGGTAGCCTCATTACTCAGCGCACCGATGAGCAGGAAGCAGCGCTGGCAAGAATCGAATTGATGCTTGCCCTAATCGAGGGCTGGGCCGACTACGTCACCGAACTGGCATGCAAGCGCCTGCCATCGCTGGCATCGATCACCGAACTTTTCAATAGGCACCGGGCAACATCCGGTGCTCTTGAAAAAACCTTTGAGACGCTACTTGGATTGCAGCTTGAGCCAAAGCTCCGCAGGGAGGCAAAGGCGATGTGGGGAACAATTGAGGAGCAACTTGGCACGACCGTGAGAGACACGCTTTGGTCGCACCCAGATCAGTTGCCCACAGAGGCGGAGGTCAAAGACCCCGCAGAACTAATCGCCAGGCTTGGATCCACTGGCGATGACCTAGATGATCAGCTCCGCAAACTCCTGGGCGACTAGGCCTGTGGAGAACTAAAAACTAGAAAACCCAACTCGTCTTACCTTTGAGAAATGGTTAGACAGATTAATCCCTCACTCGCGCGACTCTGGGTCAGCGATAACTCCAGGCAGTATGGCTCGGATAACAGACTCCTACTTGAATCCCTCACCGAACCGCAACTGCGAGTGCTGGATTATTTGGAGGTGGGCGTCACCGAAAATCAGCTGCCGCACCTTCATAAAATGGCAAATGCGGATAAGCAGCTAACCCAGTCCCTGCTCGAGCGATTAGCGCCATTAATCAGCAAAACCTCCTCGTTTTTGCCTCTGCTTGATAGCGCCGGCGTGCAGCGGGAGTTCAGCGAAATCATGCGGCTATATCTTTTGGAACACTCCGACCCGGCCGCCGCCATGAGAAAACGGCTGGCTTCAAAGGTCTTCATCTCGAGTCTCGATCGATCTGGATTGGTGATAACCCGCGGTTTAGCGGCAAGTGGGATTGGCACCGTTTTCACCGACGACCAGAAAATGGTGTTGCCCGCTGACACCTTGGAGCTTGGCTACCCCAAACAAGAGTTGGGTAATCAGCGTGGCCGGGTAGCCAAGCGCCTAATCTCCCCCACGAGTGTCGAGCTTCACTCCAGAGTCAGCGAAACCTATGCCAAGACCGATGTGGCAATCCTTTTGGGCACAGACGTTATCCACCCCAGTCGCTACGCTCCGTGGCTATCAAGGGACATCCCTCACATCTCAATCGTCTTCTCGGAGCAAGCCGCAACGGTCTCTCACCTGGTGTTACCTGGAATCACACCCTGTTTGGCATGCCTAGAGATACAGCGCCTCGAAACGGACGCCAATTGGGCAACCACGGCTCCTCAATTGGCTCAGCTTGATAGAGATCTGGCAGACAGCTCCATGATCCTGTTTGCCGCCTCGATTGCACTTAATCTAAGCCTGAATCTGATCGATGGCTTTGAGCCCAGCTCACCTGCGGTCGCCTCTAAATTACTTCGAACCAGTGAGCTCAGGCAGTTAGCGATTCCAGAGGCTAACTGTGGCTGTCGACTAAATAAATAAACTCCGAGCTGCCCTTGTCTTTTGAAAAAGAGACTTGCAGATTCTCCTGAGCCCTGGTGATTGCAACGTAGAACAAACGGCGCTCCTCCGCCTTCTCGGCGTCGGTCTTGGCATATCCGATTGGGAAAATTCCCTGATTCACCCCAATCAAAAAGACGCTCTCCCACTCAAGGCCCTTGGTGCCGTGGATGGTCGCGAGCGTGACGGCCTCGCGCTGAGGCTCATGTCCGGATCTCTCCCAGTCATCAAGTTCACGCAAGTACTCATCCAGGGAAGGATTAGCCAGCTCGTCCAGCACCTCAACAAACCAGTTCAGGGCCTCCCAACTCTCTGATTTCCGAGCCACCGAACTCCAGCCCAGCGCAGCAAGAATCTTCGAAACTTCGACAAAAAGTGGTTCGTCAGTTGTCACCGTTCTCAGTGCTCGGATCGCGGCATGGGCCTGCATCACCTCCGGCCTGCGGAAAAACCTGCCACTACCCCTGAGTTGAGACTCTATGCCGAGCTTTTGAAGCTCCTTCTCAATCGGCAAGAGCTGCGAATTGGTTCGAGCCAGAACGGCAATCGAAGCTAGCGGTTGCTCCTTTGCTGCTTCCTGAACCTGCTTGGCAACCGCATGGCTCTCGGCTGCAGAGCTGGAATATGGCTGCACCTTTGGCCTTGAACTCAACTGCCGCACGGCTCTAAGCGGCAGATCGGGAGAAACTTTGTTAGCCAGGGCGACAATCTCCTGAGAGGAGCGATAGTTGCTATCGAGCTCCAAGATCGTCGCATTGGGAAAGCGCTGATCGAATCCGGTCAAATAGCCACTTGTTGCGCCGGCGAAGCTGTAAATGGTTTGCCTGGGATCCCCCACCACGCAAAGTTCCTCACGCTCTCCAAGCCAAGTCTCCAAAAGTGCCTGTTGCAAAGGCGAGATGTCCTGGTACTCATCGACGGTGAAATAACGATATTGCTGCTGAACGTGAGAGAGCATTCTGGATTCATTGCGCAGTAGACCGCAGGTCAGCAAAATGGCATCCTCCCAATCCACCACTCTTTTTTGTTGCTTGAGGGCCTCGTAGCCACGGAAAAACTCAATAAAACGCGCGGGGTTCAAAGCCAGCTTTTCTCGCTCCAACTTTTCATAATCGCCGATGTCCAACATCGAGTAGCGCAGGTATTCGATCTCGGACTGCAAGCTGAAGCGCTCAGTATCGGAGACTCGAATTTCCATCTGAGACAAAACCTCTAACACCAGTGCTGATTTTTGCGTCACCAGTTTTGGAGCCATGGATTCGGTCAGCTGTGGCCAAAAAAATTGCAATTGGGCCAAGGCGGCGGCGTGAAAAGTTCGAACCTGAACTCCAGGCGCTCCAAGCTGACGAAGCCTGGAGCGCAACTCTGCCGCAGCCCGATTGGTATAGGTAAGTGCGAGCACTTTGCTCTCGGAGTATTCGCCAGTGGCGATGCCATAGGCAATCCGGTGCGAGATGGTCCTGGTCTTGCCACTGCCAGCTCCTGCAATAATCGCAAGCGGCCCTTTCAGGTTTGTCACCGCAGCCTGCTGCGCCTGATCCAACTGAGCGAGAATCTCGCTGGGATTTTGCACTGAACTCATTCAGAATCCTCTGGCTTGGCGTGGCGATAAGGCGGAATTGACCCCGCGCAATCTAACCTTGGCGCGTGGGACGACCTTCCTTGATATTAGCTGCGCTAGCGGCCGACGCTGCCCCTGGGAAAAAGTTCACAAACTACAGACTTGACTCGTCAAATAAGCAGCTGGAGCAGCTGCAGCTTTGGGACAGCTTCGGTGATGCTTTTGTTCTCAAGACACCGGGTGATTCGACCGGAGAGCGCGAGCTCGCCCTCGAACTCGAGGGCCTTCGAGTTATTACGATGGCCAAATCAGAACTGCCATTTGAGATTCCGGCTCTTTTGGGACAGACCAGAGACCTGGATGGTTCAAAGGTCGTGCTAATGACCCTGCTAGGTGGTCAAACCCCGGACCTCTCCCGGTACACCCCAGGGAAGTTCTCCCAATCGATCGCTAAAGCCCTAACCGCAATTCACTCGATTGACCCAAGTTATGTCAAAGATGCAGGGCTCCCTGAATACCCAAGCGCCGATTTGGTGCACCAACGTGTCGCCGAGGTGGATGCAATCGCCGCAACCGGCAGAGTTTCTCCTCAACTACTATCCCGTTGGGAAAAGGCGTTGGAAGACATTGCCCTTTTTAGGTTCCACCCGGTTGTCACTCACGGTGCAATTAATCAAGATTCACTCGTCGTTTCAGACCAGGAAGTAATCGGAGTTGGAAACTGGAGTTCAGTCTCCATCTCTGACCCAGCGGAGGACCTCAGCTGGGTAGCTGGCGGAGCCCTCAGCACCACCTTCGAAGACATCATCTTGCACTACCGCGCGAACCTCCCCACCGCCGATGAGAACTTGGCTCTTCGAGCCCTGCTCTACTCGGAGCTCGAATTAGGAAACTGGCTGGTCCACTGCTTAGAGCACGAAGATCAGGCCGAGGTGGCAAAGGCCGAGGATCTACTGAATGAACTTCGAGATCAACTGGATGCCGGCTCCCTGCCCGCCCTCAGGGCCGCAAGCTTCGCAGGGCTTACCACCACAGCCGCCGCGGTTGCAGTGACCCAAAGCGAGCCCGATGAGTTTGAAGAAATGGCTGAGCCGGAACTGGCTCAGGAGCCTAACTCTTCAGATCAGGAACTTTTCTAAGTTCCAAAAGCCGCTGCTCCAATTCGGCCTGTGCGATCAGTGGCGGTCTGACCTCTTTGTTATCGCCTGCGAAATAGAAGGCCGCTTCGATCTTCTCGATTGCAACCCCGAGCGCCCTGGCCAAACCGATTCGATAAAGAGCCAGCTGAATCGCTCTTGACTCCAGCTGATTGTCCGCCGGTGACTTGCCGCTTTTCCAGTCCACTACTAAATAGCCATCTGCGGTTTCAAAAACCGCATCCAGTTTGCAGACCACCACCGTCTGCCCAAGCGAGTATTCGATCGGCATCTCAACTGCGAATGGGGTTTGGCCAGCGAAGTTAGATTCGGCAAAGTTTTGCCCCAGCTCTTTTTGCTCCTCAGACCAGCTCGAGAAATCGAGTTCACTCCCCTCAATAAATGATTGTTCAAGGCTGGCATGGAATTCAGAGCCGATTCTGGCGGCTGCGCTATAGGGCTGCGGCATCGGCCTAACTAGCTGGTCATAGAACAGATCTGGATCAGTTATAAGCTGCACAATCTTTGATGCCGAGAGGCGAATCGGCAATTCTGGTAGCGATCTAAATGGCGGGGCCAGTTGCTCCTCCATGAGTGCCGAAAGTTCTAGCGAGCTCTCGAGCGTGGCGGGCTGAGCGCTCAGCACCCCGGCTGCTGCGGCCTCAACGCGTTCGCGATTGGCTCCTAGCGGGTCTACTGGCCAGGAGGCGGTTTCTGAGATAGCAGTGAGCGGGTTTGTCTCGAGCGGAACAGGAGTCTCTCCGATTAGATCAGCAACCCCACTCTCGAGCATTTCAACCAGAAACTGAGAGACCGGTCTCGGCCTTTTGCTGCCAGTCTTGTAATAGCCGGCGGTCAACAGCAGCTCTTTGGCTGCCCTGGTAGTGGCAACATACGCCAGCCGGCGTTCCTCAATTAGCTGGTGTGCCCGATTGCGATCTTTGAAGTCCTTGATGGCATCATCGAGCTCCTTCTGATTTTCAACCATGAGATTCAGAGCGGGAAGGGCTGCAGCATCTTTGCGAAGTTGGAAGGGCAGCTTGCCAGCGCTTAGCCAGCCAGCAGTATCCCTAGGTCCAACTGGGAAGGAGCCCTCGACTAGCCCGGTCACCGCAACCAGATCCCACTCCAAACCCTTGGCAGCGTGGATGCTCATGAGCTGGGCCACGCCTTTTTTGGCACCGGTTTTTGGTAGCTCAAAGCTCTCGTGTTCGAGTGCGTAATCCAACCAGGAAATCAGCCCCCGCAGGCTTGGCCGCTGCGTGCTCTGCTCGTAGTCGGAGATTCTTGCAATAAACGCCTGGAGATTGGCAAGCGGGTTCTTGGCCCCAGAATATGCGTAGAGCTCGATGTCGATTTCCAACTCTGAGACCACGGCCCACGCCATCTCGGTCAAGCTCAGTGAGCTGTGTAGCCGCATGTTGTGAAGCAGCTGGGCCGCTGACTTCAGGCGCTCCAGCGCGGTTTCCGAAAGCTCTGAGTCTGTGACGGAGTCTCTCCAGCGCAACTGGTCCAGCGCCTCAACCAAAGTGATCGGGTTTTCAAAACCAACCCGCTTCAATCTCGATAGCCGCCTCGCCCAGGCATTTAGCTTCGCAATATCCCTCGCCGAAATGCGGAATCTAGGTCCGGCCAAAAGTCGCATCAGATGCACTCCGGCTTCGGGGTCAATCATGACCCGCAACGCCGCGACCAGGTCAATTACCTCTGGGGTCTCTATCAACCCCGACAACCCCGTGACCTCGAAAGCTAGCCCTAGAGCGCTGAGTTCTTGAACGAAGATGCCCATTGCAGATTTCGACCTGAACAAAACCGCGGCCGAGGAATCTGGATTGAGATTCTGATCAAGCCAACGAGCAACCGCCTGGGCTTCTGTTCTCTCGTCCTGGAAAATCGCAGCCACCACTCGGTCATCAAAGTCTCGGCCCGGACTCAGGGTGACGGGAGCGATTTTCTTGTTCAAGAGTCCGGCACTTAGTTGGTTTGCGGCCGCAACTATCGAAGCGGAGGAGCGCCAAGACTTTGACAGTGAATAACTGGCCTTCGCGGAAAAATCAGCGCTGAAGTTCTCCAAATTTGCGCTGCTTGCCCCGCGCCAGCCATAAATTGACTGGTTTGGGTCACCCACTGCCATCACCTCTGCCTGAGCAAATAGTTTTGATAGCAGCATGGTCTGAATAGAAGAGGTGTCCTGATACTCATCGAGCATGACGTGCGAAAAATCAAGTTGGATTGGATGCTTCATGACACCCTGATAGGCCAAGGCGACCTGGTCAGAAAAATCAACCAGACTCCTTTTGGCCTTCAGCACTTGATATTCCCCGGCTAGTTCAAACACCAGCTTGTTTTGCTCGGCTTGGGCTATGTGACCCCTCGTGTAGCCAAGCAACTCGGTCTTGCCACCTTGCTTTTGCGGGAGCGCTGAGGCCAGCTCGCTAAATTGCTCAAAGGTAGCGATCGCCTTTGCCGCATGGACCAGGTTGTCACTGAGCGATGCCGCCGCCTGCAAGATCAGTGAGATTAGGTGGGATTGCGTCTTTTCGTATTCTCCAAGTGCTTCGAAACTGTTCAGATCGACATCGCGCAAGAGCTCTTTGACCAGTGCGACCGACGCCGCTTCGGTAATCAAAGTGGCGTCTACCTCATAACCAATCTGCAATGCCAGGGTGCGGAAGATATCGTTACCAAAAGAGTTGTAGGTGGCGATCTTTGGAGGCTGGAACTCGTCTCCTAGCTCAGTCGGCCAGTACTTAGACTCCCGGAGCGCAAACAGCCCGTTTGAGACTCGGATGCCGAGCTCGGATGCCGCCTTTCTCGTGAAGGTTAAGCCCAAAATCTGCTCGGGTCGTGCCAGTTGGTTAGCAACCAAATACATGGCGCGAACAGACATCAGCTCGGTCTTACCGCTACCGGCACCGGCCACCACCAATGCCGAGCCGTCCCGGTGCTCAATCGCCTGGCGCTGCTCATCGGTGAGCTCAAACTTCGAGACCACGCTGAAGATCTCCTGCGCCGAGTACCTAGCCATGCTGCACCGCCTTTGCGAGCAGTAGCTGGCAGCTGCCATCCTCGGCACAGTGCGAGGAGATGCTGGCGGAGAACTGATCGGAACCGATTTCATTTGCGGCTCGAGACAACAACTCGTTTATGTTTTCGAGCGCTTCGCCCTCGAGTTCTGGCTGTTCAATGACCTTTAGTGAATCAGAGCCAACCGAGACGATTTTGGCTCCCGCGACCTTGGTACCTTGCGCCTTGAGAGCAAGCTGATACAGCGCTAGTTGCCGGTTGGAATTCACTTCCGCCTGTGTGGGAGGAGTTTTGCCGGTCTTGAGGTCCACCACGACAGCGCTGGATTCGATCCTCTCGACTCGGTCGATTTTTCCCGAGATGGTGAGATTTCCCACCTTTAGCTCGAATGACTGCTCGGCAGCGACAAGTTCGTTGGCCTGACTTAGGTACTGGGTCATCAGCGCAATCATTTTTGCGCTACGCCTTAGCTGCGAAAGCTCCTGCCACTTCGACTCAAATTCGAGAGTGTGCCAATTGGATTGAACGAAATCATTGAGTTCGACACCCTGCGAACTGGCCTCCAGCGCAGCGTGAAGCAGGGTTCCCAAAGACGCCTGGAAATTGGAGGTTTGGCCTCCAAAGGTTTGAATAAACCAGTGCAGTGGGCACTTCTCAAACGCCTCGAGCTTCGATGCGCTAATCCGCAGCGCTTCATCTCCAGCCACCACCGGTTCATTGGAGGATATCTGTTGCAAACCTTGCCAGTTGCGCGGGTGGGCTCCTGGCACCCCCGCAAGGCTCAGTGCTGCAAGCGTGGCAATAGCACCGCTGTCTCCACCCAGGGCCTTCGCCCTGAGCTTGCCCACCAGGCGCCTGAGGTCAAAATCAATCTCGTCATCGTTGTTGTTGCCTGAGATCGAGAACATCGTGAAAAACTGCGAGGGCTGCTCGTCCTGCGCACTCATCGCTGAGAGCAAGAGCTTGGATCGGTGAGCTCCGACAGCCTTGTAAAACCCGCGCAGCTCATCTGCCAACTCATTGCCAGCAGGCTGCTCCGGGCTAACTGAGCGTCCCAACAAAAAAGACTGCAGGCTGCTGGCACCCAGCAGTGAGCTTCTGGGCTTTAGGTTTGGCCATATGCCCTCCTGAAGCCTTGGAATGGCGAGCAACTCGTAGCTGTTGCCGGCTAGTTGTGCACTGGTGGTGAGAGTCACCGAAGACCGAATCCCGATTGGCGCAAGTGAGTCCTCCGGGATTGAAAGCTCAAGCTGATTAGTGACAAACTCGCTGGCATCTCCCCCGGCGCGCAAATCAAACCGCTGCGCTGCCGCGAACAGCTCGAGCAGTGCATCGAGATCGCGACCGGCAGCAAGTGCTACCGAGCTGCGAGATCGAGACAGGGTCCTGAGTCGCTCGAGGTTTATTAGCTCGGCGGCGAGGCTCACAAATTGATAAGCCGTGATGGTTCCAAGATTTGCGATTTTGAATCGCGCCTCGGTCACTTTGTTCAGCGCCTTGATTTCAAAGATATCGGCGTCTATCAATTCCTCGAAGAGACCCTGTTGCAACTGAGTGCGAGTAAGTCCCTGATTCTCAGGGAGCTGATTCAGCTCTCGAAACAACCTCCGAATCCCAAGGGCGTCTAGGCCAACAAGTGGTGAGTAGAGCAGCTGTTCGCGATCTGGACAAGACTCTGGGTCATAAACAAGCTGCCCAAACTCCAAAATCGCTCTGGCCGCTGGTTGGTTTCGAAGAGCCTGTTGCACGCCAACGATTCGCACCGGGACGTTTCTCGCACTGAGGTCGTTTGCCAGTTGATCGAGCTGGGTTCTGGTTCGGGCTATAACAGCCATTTGGTTCCAGTCAGTGTGATCAATCAGTTTTGCCCTGCGCAGTTGCGCCGCAAGCCAGTCTGCCTCGGAGGATTGATTATCGAAAAACTCGGCCGTGACACTGGCTTCCTGATTGCCTTTCGGGCGATGCGAATAGGCCAGCGAGGTGGGGATTCTTCCCGATATACGCTGCAGCAAGGAGAGCTTCTGGGCTGTGGCGCTGGCCTGTGGCATGGCCAGCTGAGTGAAATTAGAAAACTGCGCTACAAACGACTCCGCAGCAGACCTAAAACCCAAGACAGCGGCGTCTGGATCGCCAAAGATAAATGTGGTTGCGCTCGCACTGAGCGCGGCAACCAGTTCCATCCCGGCAGGAGATAGATCCTGAGCATCATCCACCAGCAAATACTTTGGTGGGTCAATTACAGCTAGCTCATCAAGGGCGTGTACCAAAAGCTCTGAGGGGTCGAGAGCATTCTGCCTCGCCAGTTCATCTCGATATCCGGGGAGTAGGTCGATTGCGACCTGGAGCTTGGATTTTGGAAACTCGAGCTGGAGTTTTTTTAGTTCCTCTAAACCGATCTGGTTCTCAATAACAACGGCCAGTAGATCTCGGACCTCGTTTTGGAAGCCCTGCAGTTCGCAACTGAGCGCATCGATACTCCAGGCTGAATTCTGCTTTTGAGAAACGGCTTTTGCTAAAAGCTCGGCAACCAGGGCCTGCTGGGAGGCGCCCGAAAACAGCTTTAGGTCTGGGTTTTTCTGACTCAGCACCCAAAATGCAAACGAGGAAATTGAGCGGGCACGAACGCTATTTGAAGCCAAAGAAGACCGCGCGCCAATTTGGTCACGAAGTGAATTCGCGGCCAAGCGAGAAGGTGTCAGCACCAAAATCTCTTCGGGGGTAGCTCCCTGGTTCTCCAGTACTGAAACCAACTCAATCAGCGCAGTTGTTTTCCCGGATCCCGGAGAGCCCAGAATCACTGAGCTGACCGAGGGGTCTAATTCGGTTCTGCCCAGAGAGATTTTTGCCATTTGATTAACCTAGGGGCGAAGGGTGACATTTTATTGTCGTAACCTAGAGGCCTTAGCAAGGAGAGTAATGGAAGTACGCATCGGCATCAGAGAAAACGGTAGAGACCTGACATTTGAGTCTCCATTGAGTGCCAAAGAGCTCACTGAGAAAATCAGCGACGCCATCGCGAAAAGCGCAGCACTGCTTGAACTCAACGACGACAAAGACAAGACGATGCTGATTCCGACCGCCTCGATTGCCTACGTTGAAATTGGCGCGGATAAAAACCGCAGAGTGGGATTCATCTCCTAATGGAACTGGCAGTAATTTTCGTCTACGCAATCTTGCTAGCGCTGGTCGCACCATTCGTGCTTCCCAAATCAGACTTCTATGGCAAGTTGGTGCCATTTAGCCTGGCTTTGGGTTCTGGCTCTTTGCTCTGGGTATTGTTCACCTGGCTCGGCTTTGACCATCAAGCTGCTTGGATTTGGTTCATTGTGATGCTCGGAATGCCCGCTGTGACTTGGTTTGCGGTTGGCTTTATTCAAAAAACTCGCGTTGCCCAGGAGGCCGCAGAGCTTCAATCGCTCCGACTACGCGGTAAGGCCTAAGCGGTCCATTCGCAAGGTGTGCTCTGAGATTAATTCAGAGGTAAAGGGCTCTAGGGACTTGAACTGCTCCCTAGCCAAATCAGTTGGATCGGTTGGAAGCGGATCGGACAAAATCGAATCCAGGCTCACCGAATCTCTCACCTCGAGCAGCGCATCTGCAACAACCATCCGACCAAACATTGCGAGCCGGCCCGTGATTTCTGGATTCTCGGCAATGGCCTTTTCTAGCTCGTCGTGACAAAAGCTCTGCAGTGAGTTATCCAGCATCAAAGTCTCGATCTTGATGCGCCTGGCCGGAGAAAGCCCCTTGGAGACCTGCTGCAGGGAATCTTCTAGGATGCCAAACACGATGTAGATCCGCATCAGATCCTCATGCCAACCAAGACCCTCGGTGCGCTGAATCAAAAGGTCCAGGCGGTCTCGAATCTCGGCCTGCAGATCCATCTCGCTCCCGCCGCTCTTGAGGATCATTGCCTCGATGTCCTCGGACCGCTCTTTGTATTTCTTGGAAATCTCGAGTTGACGCTCTCTTATCTCAGGGGTGGGTGCATTGAGGGAATCGTCCTGCATCAGGTAGGAAATGGTGAGCTGCACCTGAGCGAAGTGGGATAGGTAAACGTTGTTCGGTGGGGTAAGCTTTGAAGGGTTCAGCTGGACTTGGCTACGGCCGCTACCGGATTCCCGGGAGGGAAGTGAAAACTTCCCCGACACCTTGCGTATTCTTCGAAACCAATCCAGCACCAGCCAAGCTTATAACCAAGGCAAGCCAGACGGTAAAGCGCTGCTTGCAAACATTACGGAGAAATTTTTGAGTTTTACTTCACTGGGCATCGACGACGACATTTTAGAAGCCTTACATTCCAGAGGAATCACGGAACCATTCCCAATCCAGCAAGAAGCTATTCCGGTAGCGCTATCTGGTTCTGACGTCATTGGCCAGGCCAAGACCGGAACCGGAAAAACCCTAGGATTTGGGCTGCCACTGATCCAGTCGCTGGGCAAAAACCCCGAGCCCTATGTTCAGGGTCTGGTAGTTGTCCCAACCAGAGAGTTGGCACTGCAGGTCTTTGAAGACCTGGAACTTGCCACCTCGAATCGAGATTGCGGCGTAGTCGCAATCTATGGTGGCAAGGCCTACGAGGGCCAGATTGCAGCGCTGAAGGCCGGTGCCCAGATCGTGGTTGGAACACCGGGCCGGCTTTTGGATCTTGCCAAGCAAAAACTCATGGACCTTTCCAAGGTCAAGTTCATGGTGCTGGACGAGGCTGACGAGATGCTGGACCTTGGCTTCTTGCCAGATGTTGAAAAACTGTTTTCACTCACTCCACCAGAGCGCCAGACCATGCTGTTCTCGGCAACCATGCCGGCACAGATTCTGAATCTGGCTCGCAGGTATCAAAATAAACCAATCCACATTCGCGTCTCAGACCCGGATGAAGGCAAGACCAAGGCCGACATTCGACAGTTTGTGTATCGAGCCCACTCGCTGGATAAAGATGAGATTGTCGGACGCATCCTGCAGGCGGACGGACGGGGTAAGACCATTGTTTTTGTGCGCACCAAGCGTGCCAGTGCCAAGGTCGCCGAAGAGCTCATGGACCGTGGCTTCAAGGCCGCCCCGCTGCATGGTGACATGTCACAAGAAGCCAGAGAGCGCTCTATGGTTTCCTTCCGCGAGGGCAAAAAAGAAATCCTGGTTGCCACCGAGGTGGCAGCTCGAGGCATTGACGTCGATGATGTCACCCACGTAATCAACTACTCAGTCCCAGAAGACGAAAAGGCCTACCTACACCGCATCGGTCGCACCGGCCGAGCCGGAAAGCTCGGAGTCGCAGTGACATTTGTGGACTGGGAGGACATGGCTCGCTGGGTCCACATCAACCGCGAACTGGAGCTGGGAATGCCAGAACCGGTCGAGACCTACTCCAGCTCAAAGCATTTCCTGGAGGATCTAAAGATTCCAGAGGGCATCAAGGGCAGGCTTTCAAGAAAGATTGAGCAACCAGTCAGGGCAAAGTCCCCGCAGCAAAATCGTGGTTCCAGGCCTCGCGAGGGTGCAGCCGCAGCTCCGGCAAGACCGAATCGGCAGCGTCAGCGCAACCGAAACTACAAAAACGCCTCGAAGCCAGAAGCCTGATCGATAATTCGCTCGAGCATCTCGGGGCTGGTCTGGTTCTCTCCCAGTCGATTGTCCTTGCCGGTTAGGCCGTGGTAGTCACTAGAACCGGTAACAATCAGGTTGTGCTTCAGGGCAAGATCCTCGAGCCACTTTTTCGCAGGATCCGGAACCGAACGATGGTAAACCTCAATGCCGTCAAGCCCTGCTGAAATCAGCTCTTCAAAATACTGAGTGGGCAGGTCCTGGATTGAGGCCCCCGCCGGAAAATCAATTAGCGGGTGAGCGATCACTGAGACTCCCCCGGCCTTACGAATTAGCGAAATCGCCTCGAGGGTGTCGAGCGAGTGATCCGAAACGTAATACTTCGACCTGTTGTGAAGGATCGAAGTGAACGCATCCGAGCGGGTGGGCACTATCCCAGCGCTCACCATCGCATCAGCAATTGCGGGACGCCCAATGGTTGCCCCTGGTTCAAGCTCGGCTTGGACCAGCTCCCAGGTGATTGGATAATCCTCTGCCAAAAGCTCCACCATTTTTTTGGCCCTCGAAATTCTCGAGGTTCGAGTCTTTTCAAGCTCCGTGAAAAGCGCTTGATTGTTTGGATCGGGCAAATAGGCCAGCATGTGGACGCTAATTCTCCGATCCGAAGAGATCAGCTGCCTGGTCGACACCTCAATACCTGGAACCAGACCGATTTTGTGGGAGCGGGCCGCCATTAGCGCCTCTTCCCAGCCCGCGGTGGTGTCGTGATCTGTGATCGCCAGCACGCTTATGCCATTAGCTTTGGCGTTCGCAACTAATTCGGTGGGAGTATCTTTGCCATCAGATTTAGTTGAGTGCGTATGTAGGTCGATCACAGGAGCAGAATAGTCCCATGGCTAAAAAGAAAAACGCGACCAACCGTTCTCGCACCCCTCACTCCAAAGAATTTCTCAAATTCATCGCTAGCGATTGGGCAGAGAACCCAAAGCCACTGCCGCCGCTGCACGAGGTCGCACCCTTCGCAAAAGCCAGAAGAGAAAAACTCGCCAAGGCCTTTGCCGGTCACGTGATTGTGATCGAAGCAAGCCTTCCAAGAATCAGGTCTAACGACACCGACTATCGCTACCGACCCGCAACCGCATTCACCCACCTAACCGGCTGGGGATCTCAGACCGTGCCGGGCTCAGTTTTGGTGATTGACGCCAGAAAGAAAACACCTAAGACGACTCTCTATTTGATGCCAACCGCAGGCAAGGACAGCGATGAATTCTTCGCGAACCCCGCAATTGGAGAATTCTGGGTGGGCCAAAGGCCAACCCTTGAGGAAGTCGAAGCGTCGCTTGGAATCAAAACCGCCGACATCAAAAAACTAGAAAAACACCGCGAGGGCTTCCAAAAGGTCTTGACCGAGAAATCCCCAAAACTCAAGGTTTTCCTCTCGGAAATGCGCTTTGTGAAGGACGATTACGAGATTGCAGAGATGCGCAAGGCGGTAGCGGCAAGCATCACAGGTTTTGAAGATATCGCTAGAAACCTAAGGCGCGCGACAACCCTCAGGCGCGGCGAACGCGTGATTGAGGGTGCCTTTTTCGCCAGGGCACGACTCGAGGGCCACGATCTTGGCTATGAGACCATCGCCGCCTCAGGAGCAAATGCCTGCATTCTGCACTGGACCAAAAATGATGGTGAGGTCATCGATGGTGATCTGATTTTGGTTGACGCTGGCGTCGAGGTCGACTCCCTCTACACCGCTGACATCACGAGAACCTTGCCAATCAACGGCAAGTTCAGCAAGGAGCAGCGCTTTGTCTACCAGGCCGTATTGGAAGCAGCCGACGCGGCATTCGCGGTGGCAAAACCGGGAGTGAAATTCCGTGATGTCCACAACGCCGCGATGGAGGTCATCGCTGCGAAGGTATCTGAGCTCGGGTTGATTCCAGTCAGTAGCGAGGATGCCCTCAAGCCCGACAACCAGCACCACCGCAGATTCATGGTCCACGGCACCAGTCACCACTTAGGGATTGATGTCCACGATTGCGCTCAGGCAAGACGAGAGATGTATCAAGACGGAATCTTGGAAGAGGGGATGATCTTCACGATTGAACCCGGACTCTATTTCCACAAAGACGACCTAAAGGTTCCCGAGAACTACCGAGGCATCGGTGTGAGGATCGAAGACGACGTGCTGGTTACCAAAGACGGAGTAGAGAACCTCTCGAGCGCTCTGCCAAGAGATCCCGACGCCCTAGAGGCGTGGCTTCAAAAACTAATCTGATTGCGCTTGAGATAGGGCCTTAGTGGCATCGGTGGCCTCTTCGGAGGGCACAATAACCTCGTAGCGGGTGGCAACCGGCATCTGAGTGCTGAGATAACCGCGCTTGGATTTTGAAAATGAGAATCTCAAGATGTTGATAAGCATTCCAATGCCGGCGGCAACGATCAAAACAGCTGCAAAGGTCTGGGGTTGGTAGGTGGCCGCGCCATCTGGAGTCGTGGTGAAGCCAACCCCTAGCAAAAGGGCGAAAATCAGCCCAAGCCAGAATCCGGTCAGCGACCCCGAGAGGGCAATTCGACCATAGCCAAGTTTGGAACGAACGCTTTCAACTATCACTGGGTCATGACCCACGATTGAGATCTTGGCCGCTGGAAAATCTCCCTGCACCAACCTGGTCACCATCGCACTGGCATCTTGATAGTTCTGAAACTCCCCGACGGTGTGACCGCGAGGTATTACGGGGCCGGATTGCTTCTTGCGGCCCGAATTCCTTAGCTCGCTCATGAGGGCATTGTTCCATGGATTAACCTTTCGCAATTAGGGTTATCTCTGTGAGCGCAACCAGAGTCTTCGTAGCCAGATTGGCTGGCTGTGGCGTTTTTGACCCACTCGGAGACAGGGTGGGCAAAGTCATCGACGTGCTGATGACCTACCGAAAAACCCTCCCACCAAGAGCTATTGGGTTTGTGATTGAGATATCTGGTCGTCGCAGGGTCTTTTTACCAGTAGCCCGTGTCACCGCAATCGCACCTGGACAGCTGATCACAAATGGTCTTATCGACCTGCGTCGGTTCAACCAAAAAGGCCAAGAAACCAGAGCAATTGCAGAGATGCTCGGTCGTAAGGTAACGCTGATCTCATCCGGCATTCACGCCACCATCGAAGACTTTTCCATTGAGCGCTCGAAGCGTGGCGAGTGGGTATTAGCAGAGCTCTTTGTCAGAAAGCCCAAGACCTCAGCCCTCCCCTTTGCTAAGGGCGCCACCGAGTTTGTCTCCTGGAGCGAGGTCTCAGAGGACCAGGAAGACCCGAGCGAGCAAGATGCTCAGCAGCTGTTATCCACGGTTGCAGACCTAAGACCTGCCGACTTGGCGACAGCTGTGCTGGATCTTCCCGAAGAACGAATGCTTGCGCTAGCGGGAAACCTCAATGATGAGCGCTTGGCAGACCTGCTCGAGGAACTACCCGAAGAAGAGCAGCTCGAAATCATGAATGAGCTTGATGATGAGCGAGCCGCAGAGGTTTTGGACCTCATGGGCCCCGACGATGCCGCCGACCTGATGGCAAACCTGTCCGCAGAGCGTGCTGAAGTTCTCCTAGAACTTATGGATGATGAAGAGGCCGAAGATATTAGGGCTCTTTTGCAGTATGAACCGTATACCGCAGGCGGAATGATGACTCCGGAGCCAATCGTTTGCGCTGCCGACACCACCGTGGCTGAGGCCATGGCGCTGATTAGACGCCGGGAAGTCGAGCCGGTGTTGGCAGCTCAGGTGTTTGTCACCCTGCCTCCCTATGAGCCGCCAACCGGGAAGTACCTCGGAGTGGTCTACTTCCAAAAGCTGCTTCGTTATCCACCGCACGAAAGACTCAGCTCGCTAATTGACACCGAGCTGGAGGCAATCTCTGCGGATACTTCGATCTCGCAAATCCACCGTGACCTTGCGAGTTATGACCTGGTGGCACTCCCGGTAGTTGATGAAGAGAATCACCTGATCGGCGCTGTCACGGTCGATGACGTATTGGACCACCTGCTCCCAGATGACTGGCGAAGTGAGGAGGATGCCTGATGGCTAGAAACCAATCAGACCTTGAGCGTCCACTAGTTCGCAGGCCACTGTTCCGAGTCCCCAACGTCTCGCAAGAAACCGTTGGCCGCATCTCAGAGCGCTTTGCCAGGGCAATGGGGACCGGCGCCTTCCTGATTGCAATGACTGTATTTGTGGCTGTCTGGATCACCTGGAACACACTGGCCCCGGTAGGTGGCCAGTTTGACCCCAGGGCGCTGAACTTCACCCTGCTCACGCTGATCTTGTCGCTGCAGGCCTCCTATGCAGCTCCTCTTATTCTTTTGGCCCAGAACCGACAAGACGACAGAGATCGAGTCAAGTTCGAACAGGACCGCCAGCGGGTGGAAAGAAGCCTTGCCGACACCGAATATCTAGCTAGGGAAGTAGCAGCGCTGAGACTCGCGATCGAAGAGGTTGCCACCAAGGAGTTCGTTCGCGATGAGGTGCAGGGTGTTCTAGAAGAGATCCTCGAAGAGCTTCGCAGTCAGAAAAAGCCAGCGGACAAGAAATCCAAATGAGCGAACTTGCCCTCAAGGCACTTAGTCGAGTAATCGACCCTGAGCTGCGCCAACCGATCACCGAGCTTGGGATGGTTGGCGATCTCAAGGTCGAAGGCGATTCCATCCACGCTCAAATCAAACTAACGATCGTGGGCTGCCCTGCAGCCCAGTCCATCGAGCGCGATGTCAGAAACGCTCTCGAAGCGCACTTCAAGAACGTCGAACTAGATATGACCACCATGACAAACGAGGAGCGCGATGCGCTCAAGTTGAAACTTCGCGGCAATAAGCCAATTCGTCACAACCCATTTGTTCAACCGGGCAACCTCACCAGGGTGATTTTCGTTGGGAGCGGCAAGGGCGGGGTTGGAAAATCAACGCTGACCGCGAACCTGGCAGTCGCCCTTGCAGCTCAGGGGCAAAAGGTTGGATTGATTGATGCCGATATCTTTGGCTACTCGATCCCGGGGCTGCTATCGATAACCACTGGACCAACCAAAGTAGATGAGCTCATGCTCCCACCAATTGCTCACGATGTCAGGGTGATATCAATCGGCTTTTTTGTCAGCGACAACAAACCGGTTGCCTGGCGCGGACCCATGCTGCACCGCGCAGTCGAGCAGTTTTTGACCGACGTCTACTGGGGAGATCTGGACTTTTTGCTGGTTGACCTACCGCCTGGAACCGGTGATGTTGCAATCAGCCTCGGGCAGCTACTCCCCGATGCTAAGTCGATTGTTGTGACAACGCCTCAGCACACCGCCGCCAACGTTGCCGAGCGATCCGGAGCAATTGGCCTGCAGACCGGCCAAGAGATCCTGGGTGTGATTGAGAACATGAGCTATCTGCCAACAAATGGTGGCAAAGAGTTCATTTTTGGCGAGGGTGGCGGTCAGGCAGTTGCCGACCGATTGACAGAGATTTCTGGCAAGAAGGTCGAGCTTTTGGGCCAGCTGCCCCTTAGCTCGAACCTCAGAAGCGAAGCGGATCTGGGAATTCCGATTGTGATTTCCAACCCCAGTGACCCTGCAGCGAGTGAGATCATCAGAATCGCCAAAGTGCTGGCAACCAACCCCAGAGGCCTGGCCGGGAAATCTTTGCCGCTAAATGTGAGTTAATAAACCCATGGCAACCATTGACGTAATTGACCCGCTGACCGGGTCCAAGCTGCACGAAATCGATTCCCACTCTGCCGCGGATGTCGCGCTGCGTTTCTTAGAGGCTTCTAAGGCACAGCGCAGTTGGGGCAGCACCGACCCCAAGACCCGAGCCAAGATTGCTGGCAAAATTGCAGATGCCCTCATTGCCAGCCAAGAGCAACTAATGGATGTCCTGCAGCGCGAGACCGGCAAGAGCCGAGCTCACGCCTTTGAAGAGGTCACTGGCGCCCTGGGAGCAATTTCGTACTACGCCAAAATAACCCCGAAGGCCATGCGTCGAAACAAGGTCAAAGCCGGAGTCCCCTTTTTGATTTCTGCCTATGTCGAGCCAGCTCCGGTTGGGGTGGTGGGAATCATCACTCCCTGGAACTACCCGCTCGCTCTCACCATGATGGATGTCATTCCCGCCCTGATGGCGGGCAATGCCGTGGTCCAAAAGGCGGATAACCAAACCGCACTAACAGTCCAAATGGCAAGAGAGATTGCAGTTAGTGCAGGCATCCCAAGCGATGTTTGGACCGTGGTTCACGGTGATGCGGCAGAGGTTGGCAACGCAGTCACCGATAACGCCGACTACGTGGCGTTCACAGGCTCAACTCCGACCGGAAAACTTGTTGCCCAAAGAGCTGCCAGCCGTCTGATTGGCTACTCGCTCGAACTCGGCGGCAAAAATCCCATGATCGTGCTCCCGGGAGCAGACCTTGAGAAGGCGGCGGAATCCGCAATCGGCGGAGCGTTTGGAAACTCCGGCCAGCTTTGCGTTTCGATTGAGCGACTCTATGTCCCAAATCACGCCATCAAGCAGTTTGAAGAGATCCTCAAGCGCAGGGTGGAGACTCTGACTCTGGGCTCTTCGAACCAGTTCGATTTTGACCTAGGTGCGCTTTCTTCCTCAAACCAGCTGACCCGAGTCAGCGAGTTCGTTGAGCGAGCAATTGGCGAGGGTGCCAGGTTGGTAACCGGCGGCAAAGTGCTTAGCGACATTGGACCAAACTTCTATGCTCCGACGGTGCTAACCGATATTCCACTCGGAGCCGAGATTCTGCACAAAGAGGTCTTTGGTCCGGTCATCGCTCTGGTCGGCTACGACTCCTTGGATGAGGCTGTGGAGCTTGCAAACGCCACCGAGTTTGGTCTAAACGCGGCCGTTTTTGGAGATCGCAAAAAGGGTATTGAGGTTGCCTCAAGGCTGATGGCTGGCTCTGTGAACGTGAACGAGGGCTATCGCGCCTCGATGGCCTCGATGGCCGCTCCGATGGGTGGCATGAAGCAATCCGGCATGGGGCGCAGATCAGGCGTCAACGGACTTTTGAGATTCACCGAGTCAAGAACCATTGGTGTTGCCAACGATTCTCCGATTGGACTACCGACCAGGGCAAAGCAGTATAAAAAGATGGCTCCGCTAATGACGAAGCTCGCACGATTTATGGGAAAGCTCTAGGTAGCCTCAGGGTCAAATGGCGGGGTCTCCCCCAGCTCAAGCTGCTTTTGCGGGGGCTTAGCTCTGTTTAGTTTCTCAGCAGCGTTTGGATTGCGTTTTTCCTCTTGCAGCGCCTCGCGAACAATTCGCCTTGGGTCGTACTGCCTTGGGTCAAGTTTCTTCCAGTCCACGTCTTGGAAATCTTCGCCGAGCTCAGATTTGAGTTGGACCTGAGCGTTATCAAACATGCGCTTACCCTTGCGCACCCACTCGCCCAATTGCTTGGAGTAATAGGGCAGTCGCTCCGGTCCAATGATTAGAACGGCGAGCAGCGCAAGAAGCAATAGTTTCTCTGCGCTAAGACCAAACATGTTAGAGAGTTTAGCTCGTTTGAATGCGGCTAATTCACTCACTGCAGACCTAAGCTTTCACTCAAGATGATTGACAAAATTTCAAGCTGGAAATACGCCGAGGACTACGTAACCGAACCGGAGGTGATCCAAGCTGCTCGCCGCAGCGCTGAGGAGCTTGGGGTTGAGGCCATAACCCCCGCAACTGGCAATCAGCTTGCACTCTTAGCCCGACTTTCAAAGGCAAAGAGCATCGTCGAGGTTGGCACCGGAGCCGGTGTCTCGGGGCTGTGGCTGCTCTCTGCGAGTCAGGACAGCGTCCTAACAACCATTGACGATGAGCCCGAGTATCAAAACGTTGCCAAAGAGAACTTCAAGGCCGCCGGTGTTACCCCATCGAGAATCCGCGTGATCGCGGGGCGAGGCGCCGCAGTGATGGGAAACATGGCCGAGTCTGGCTACGATCTGGTATTTCTAGACGCCGACCCCGAAGACCTCGAATCGATGCTGGGTTCTGCCGTTGCACTGGCAAAACCGGGTGCGGGGATAGTGATTTCCCATGCGCTTTGGAGAGATCGGGTGCCAAACCCAGCGCTTAGGGATGATGAAACCGCTGCCTATCGGCAAGCGATTAGAAACTTTGGCGACAGCGAGGGCTTTATAGCCTCATTGTCGATGGTTGGAGATGGCTTGTTGCTAGTGGTGAAGACCGACTAGCTACTTCTTGATAACGCCTGCTAGAACCTTGTGAAGCTCTTTCGCTTCTGTCTCATTTACCGAGACGACTAGGCGACCGCCGCCCTCTAGTGGAACACGAAGAACGATAAGGCCACGTGGTTCGCGTTCTGCCTCCATTGGTCCATCACCGGTGCGAGGCTTCATTGCTGCCATGAGTCTTGACTCCTAGAAATTTGTGCAAAGCCCAATTATTCCAGAAATCGCGGGCAATAGCCAACCCGATTAGTTGCTAAGCCAGCCTTTTAGGCCTTCATAGCAATCGTGAATCTGCCCCACGGGAACGTTTTCGTTGTCCGCGTGTGCCAAAGATGGGTCTCCAGGGCCGTAGTTCACGGCTGGGATTCCGAGTGAGGAGAACCTTGCGACATCGGTCCAGCCATACTTTGGGTTCACACTTGCGCCGGTGGCATCGATAAATGCCGCCGCCAGTTCGGTATTCAACCCAGGCCTTGCCCCCTCGGCGGCATCCACCACTTTGATCTCGTAGCCTTCAAACCATTCCCGCAACAGCTGCTCTGCCTCGCTCGCGGACTTATCTGGAGCGAAGCGGTAGTTGATCATCAGAGTCGCAGCATCTGGGATGACATTGGTCGCGATTCCGGCATTCGCCATCACCGCGTTCAGACTCTCTTTGTAGTCCAGGCCATCAACATTCACCACCGCTGGTTCGTAGTCCTTCAATAGCTGGAGGGCTGGCAGTAGCTCGTGGATGGCGTTTTTCCCCATCCAAGGTCTTGCGGAGTGAGCCTTCTTGCCAGTTGCCTTGAGCTCGATTCGGATGGTGCCATTGCAACCACCCTCGACCATCGCGCTGGTCGGTTCGCACAACACCGCAAAGCTCCCCTGAAGCAGTTCCGGACTGTTTCTCGAGATCCTCCCAAGACCATTTAGGTGGGAGTCAACCTCTTCGTTGTCATAGAAGATCCAGCTCACATCCACAATCGGGTTGGTTACCTCTACCGCTAGCTTCAGCATCAGGGCGACCCCGGCCTTCATGTCCACGGTGCCGCGGCCAAAGATGACCTGCTCGCGCTCAAAGTGGTGCAGCGCGGTGGGCAGGTTATCTGCGATCGGCACGGTGTCGATATGACCTGCAATCAGCACTCGGTCTAGGCCCTGGTTGGTGCTGGCAACGATCGCGTTGCCATCTCTTGTGACGCTCAGGTGATTGCAGGAAGCAAGCACCGCTTCGATTTCATCGGCCAGCTTTGCTTCGTTTCCAGACACCGACTCGATATCGCAAATGGCCATGGTGAGTTCGGTGAGTGTTGCACTGGTATCCAAAGCTGCCATAGCAAAAAAGGCTACCTGTATTCTTGGGGGCGTGAGTGCGGAAAACAGTAATCAGGCCTGGGGGCACGGTCTTGCCACCATTTCAAGCGATGGCAGCGTGCTGGATGTCTTTTACCCCAGCCCTGAACTAGGCCCCGCACCAAAGTCAGACCTGCAGTGGTTTCCCCCAAAGGAGCTGGATGAGAAGGCGGGGCGTGATGAACTGCGCAACGTTAGAACCGAGGTTGTGAGATGTGAAATCGACCTTGGCTCCGAGGTTTCCTCCACTCAAGACGCCTATCTCAGGCTCCACCTGCTCTCACACCTCTTGGTTCAGCCAAACCAGCTCAACCTAGATGGTTTGATTCCTAACCTGCCGATCGTGGCATTCACAAACAAGGGAGTCATCGCACTCGACGAGTTTGAATCCAGGGCCTTTGAACTGCGCTCCGCTGGCGTGGTTGCTCACTCAATAGACAAGTTCCCCAGGCTGATTGACTACGTGGTTCCCAAAAAGGTTCGCATCGCAGATGGCAACCGAGTGCGACTTGGCGCCCACCTCGCACCCGGCACCACCGTCATGCACGAGGGCTTTGTGAACTTCAACGCAGGCACTTTGGGGGCATCGATGGTGGAGGGCCGCATCTCACAGGGAGTAACCGTGGGCGATGGCTCCGACATCGGCGGTGGCGCTTCAATCATGGGAACCCTCTCGGGTGGCGGTAAGCACAAGGTTTCAATCGGCAAGCGCTCGCTGCTTGGAGCTAACTCCGGCATCGGGATCTCAATTGGCGATGATTGCATAGTCGAAGCAGGGCTCTATCTAACCGGCGGCAGCAAGCTAACCCTGATTGTTGAGGGCAAGACTCAGGTGGTAAAGGCCAGCGAACTTAGTGGTCTGAACAAAATGCTGTTTCGCCGAAACTCACTAACTGGTGGCATAGAGGCGATTGCTCGCGAAGGTGTCGGGGTTGAACTCAACTCCGATCTACACGCCTAGGAACTAACCGAGTCCCAGCCCTTGATTTCAAGGGGCTTGCCATCTAAAAGCACGACAGGCTCTTTTGCCGCCACCACTTCACCAACCGCCTTGAACCCTCTTGGCAACACGAAGTCCTGCGGGAAGGTGGTCAAAAAGCTGTGATCCTCACCCCCGTAGAGCACCCAGTCCACTTCGCTGACCTGGGCACTGCCGCGAGAATTAATCGACTGCGCAGCCAACTCGAGAACGGCCTGGTAACCAAAGAGCTTGCTGGAGTGAAGATCAATCCCAACCTCGGAAGCCTTTGCCATTCGATTGGCATCGAGCGCCAAAGAATCAGAAACATCCATCATCGCGGTGGCGTGCTCGGAAACGCTCAGAGCCAGCTCGATAGGAGGTGTTGGCCTGAGCTGCACATCAACCAGCTCGGGATAGCTAGCGGCCAGCGTTCTATCCTCGTGCATCAGTAGTGCCAATCCGGCCGCTGCTTTCCCCAAGGTTCCACCAATTGCCACCTGGTCACCGACCTTTGCCCCTGAGCGCAATACGGGCTCTGCCAACAACTCTCCATGGGCAGCGACTGCAATCACAATCTGTTTTCCCGCTGCCAAATCTCCCCCGACTATCTCAGCGGTTGGTGCCAACTCATCAAGTCCAGCCTGCAGACCGCGAGCAAAGTCCTCCAGCCAGGCCTGGGTGGTATCTCTGGTGACAACCATCGCAACTGTTAGTGCAATTGGTCTAGCACCCATTGCCGCAACATCTGCGATGTTGCTGGCGACCGCCTTGAATCCAAGGTCGTAACCGGTGGAGAAATCGAGCCTGAAATCGTGGTCTTGAACTAGCGTGTCGGTCGTGACAACAAACCTGGGGTCACCAAGGGCTATCACAGCTGCATCATCTCCGGAACCAACCAGGGTCGATTCAACGGGTTTGAAAACGCTAAGCGCTTGTTTCAGCGCCTGATTCTCACCAAGCTCGAAGATAGTTGGGCCCGTATATTCCACCTCACAACGCTAGCCTTAAACAGATGCGTAAATTGACCCTGATTCCAGTTTTGTTTCTACTCAGCGGCTGCGCCGCAATCGTGAACATTGAGGCGGCCGAAGATGCCAATGATCCGCTTTGTGCAGAGGTCTCGGTGCGCTACCCAGACCAAATTGGCGATTTAGCGCAGCGTTGGACCAACGCTCAGGCCACCACCGCCTATGGGGACCCGGCAGCGGTTTTGGTGCGCTGTGGCCTCGAGCCCGTCTACGCCTCGACCCTGCCGTGTGTGAGCGCTAGCAACATCGACTGGTTGGTTGATGACTCCAACGCGCCAAACTTTAGGTTTATAACCTTTGCCCGGTCACCCGCAGTCGAGGTGATTGTTGATTCGGAAAATGCCAGTGGCATCTCGGCACTCGATTCCCTTGCCCAGGCGGTAAGCAAACTGGAGCCGAGCGCCTTCTGCAGTGAGATTACGAACTAGCGCGGATCTGAACCAAAACTGATTCCGGTTTGAATCAGGTGTTCAATGAGCGTTGGGTAGGAAATGCCGGAAGCTCCCCAAAGTGCCGGATACATAGAAATCGGCGTGAACCCAGGCATCGTGTTCACCTCAGTAATCACAAAGCCATCCTTGGTTAGGAAAAAGTCTGTCCTTGCTAACCCTTGGCAACCCAGAGCCTCAAAGGCTCTGGTGGCAAGGTCTTGCATCTCACCGAGCTCTTTATTGGTGAGATCCGTGGGAACCCTGAGCTCTGCAGAACCATCAAGGTATTTCGCCTCGTAGTCGTAGAACTCACGCCCAGAAACGATAATCTCGCCGGCCAGTGAAACCACTACCTCGCCGGTCTTTTTTTCCAGCACCGAGCACTCGACCTCGCGACCCAAAATTCGCTCTTCGACCAAGCAGGTGTGGTCATAACTCAAGGCCAACTCAATGGCGATCTTGAGATCCTGCTCGGATTTCGCAAGGCTCACACCAACGGAGGAGCCGGATCTTGATGGCTTCACAAAGCAGTCTGGGCTCAGCATGGTCTTGGCTTTTTCCAGCTGCGCAGCTGGATCGAGTAGGTAATTAGCTCTTGTGATGCGAACGTCTTTGGCGACGCTTAGACCAGCGTTACTCAGAACCGCCTTGGCCCTGGCCTTGTCCATCGCGAGCGCCGATGCCATCACGCCGTTACCGACATAGGGAATATGGCACAGCTGCATCAGACCCTGAATAGAGCCATCTTCACCATTTGGGCCGTGCAGGACGGGAAAGACCAAATCGATCTTGCCCAAGGAAATACCCGATGCCATTCGGAGCTCTCCGCCACCGACCGGCCATATCAGCTCGGGGGCGTCCTCTGGCACCTCTGGCGATACTGCCAGCTGCCACTCGGAGTCGATCGGGCTCAGCACAAACCTGCCGGTCTTAGTGATTCCGACTTCGATGACTTCGTAGCTGTCGTTATCGATTGCTCGTCTCACTCCGAGCGCGGAAACGCAAGAGACCGAGTGCTCCTCGGACTCTCCGCCATAAAGCAGTGCGATTCTTAGCATCAGAACTCCATCTCAACATCGTCGGCGAGATTTAGCTGACGGCCAAACTCCTTGGGGTTCATCTTCCCCTCCAGAACATCTTTCACCTGGGTCACAATCGGCATGTCGATTTCCAACCGCCCAGCAATCTGCAATACCGGCTCCACGGAGCTAAGTCCCTCTGCGGTCTGCTTCATGCGCCTTAGGACCTCCAGCTTGGAATAACCCTTGCCCAGCATCTCACCAGCCCTAAAGTTTCGCGAGAGCGAGGATTCCGAGGTTGCGATCAGATCCCCGAGTCCTGCCAGGCCAAACATGGTCCTTCGCCTGGCCCCGTGGGCAATGGCGAAGGCGGTGATCTCGCTGAGTCCACGAGTCATAATCGAAGCCTTGGTGTTTTGGCCATACCCCAAACCATTCACGATGCCGATTGCCACGGCAATCAGGTTCTTGAGAACACCTCCCAGCTCGGTGCCAATCATGTCCTGGTTGGTAAAGACCGTGAAGTAATCACTCGAACACACTCTGGCAACCTCGGTGGTGCGCTCAGCGCTCTCACCTGCACAAACAGCGGCAGCCGGTTCCTTTTTGGCGATTTCAAGCGCTAGGTTCGGGCCAGATATGACTGCAACCTGCTCTACATCACACCCCAACACCTCAACGATTACCTCGCTCATCCGAAGACCGGTGTCAAGCTCGAGGCCCTTCATCAAAGAAATCAGGGTTGCGTCTTTAGGGATCATGGGCTGCCAAACCAAGAGAGATTCTCTTAGCGATTGCGATGGAATCGCTAGGTAGATCTGCTTGGCACCCTGAAGGGCGGCTTCAATGTCTGAGGTTGCAGAAAGACCTGAGGGAAGATCAATACCTGGCAAATACTCGCCGTTGCGACCGGTCTGAGCAATCTCCTGGGCGAGCTCAAGTCGCCTTGACCACAGCGTCACCTCGTTGCCGCCATCGGCAATCACCTTGGCGATTGTGGTGCCCCAACTTCCGGCACCTAAAACAACTATCTCGCTCAAGCTTGCTTCCTGTAGTTACCGATTTCGCTCTGGCCAACCTTGGTTGGATCCCAGAGCTCTTTTGGTGGAGTTTCTCCGCGTAGTTCGCCAACAATCTTGGAAATCTCTCGCATCACCTTGTCGGTGGCATCTGCGATCTCCTTTGCTGAGAGAGTCTTGCCACGGAGCTCTTCGAAGTTCATCGGCTTGCCGATCTTGACCCGAACCACGTGAAAAGGGTTGGGACGGAACTTCTTTGAATAGTTCCCCAAGACCTTCTCCACTCCCCACTGACCGCAGGGAACAATCGGTAAACCAAGCTCTACTGCCAGGCGAATTGCCCCGGCCTTGCCGCGCATTGGCCACTGATCGGGGTCACGGGTGAGCGTTCCCTCCGGAAAGACCACGACCACCTGTCCGGCCTTTAGGTACTCCTTGGCTGCCCGAAGTGGCTCCTCGTTGGACTTGCCTCCGCGATAGACCGGAATCTGACCGACGTGCGGCAGGATTTTGCCAATGATTGGAATCCGAAAGATTGATTCTTTTGCCAAGTAGTGCGGCACCCGCTTCATGTGAATGTAGACCGAGTAGGCAAAAGAAAAGGGGTCCAGGTAGCTCAGGTGATTTCCAACCAGGATGTAGCCGCCCTCGGGGAGATTCTCTTTGCCACTGGTTTTGATGTTGAACATCAATCGAAGTATTGGAGCCAGCACCATCGCCACCAAGACAAAGGCGAAGTTGCTCTCTCGCTTGATCTTCGGGAGATTCTTCTCAGCCATGCTCAGGCCTCAAACTGGAAATCTGCACCGAGATCCTCAAGCTTTTGAATAAAGCGTTCATATCCCCTAGAGATTAGCTGCACATTCGAGACATTTGAGGTACCGCTGGCGGCCAAGGCCGCCACCACGTGACTAAATCCACCGCGGAGATCGGGAACCCTGATGTCTGCACCCTTCAAAGGCGTTGGTCCCGAAATAACCGCCGAGTGATTGAAGTTGCGCTGACCAAAGCGGCAGGGGTTACCACCCAAACACTCCCGATAGATCTGAATCTGAGCACCCATCTGATTCAGCGCATCGGTGAAACCGAAGCGCTGCTCATAAACGGTCTCGTGAACAATCGAAAGCCCCTGGGCCTGAGTGAGTGCAACAACCAGCGGTTGTTGCCAGTCGGTCATAAATCCTGGGTGAACATCGGTCTCAATCACAACCGGCTGCAACTGAGTGCCGGGGTGGAAAAAGCGAATGCCGTCATCAGCGATATCGAAACCGCCACCGACCTTGCGGAAGACATTCAAGAAGGTCATCATCTCAACCTGAGATGCTCCCCCAACAAAGATGTCGCCGCCGGTCGCGAGGGCTGCCGATGCCCAGGAGGCGGCCTCATTGCGGTCAAAGAGTGCTCGGTGGGTAAAGCCCTTGAGAACTTTCACGCCCTCGATGCGAATCACTCGATCGGTATCGACAGAGATCACGGCACCCATCTTTTGCAAAATCGCAATCAGGTCAACGATTTCGGGTTCGATAGCGGCCCCGCGCAGCTCAGTGACACCCTGGGCAGCTACTGCTGAGAGCAAGACCTGCTCGGTTGCGCCAACCGATGGATAGGGAAGCTCGATCTTTGCGCCAACAAGGCCATCTGGTGCGCTGAGCCTGGTGCCGGTTGGCAGCTTTTCAATCACGGCACCAAAAGACCGCAGCACGTCAAAGTGAAAATCAACCGGACGATTGCCAATCTCACAACCACCCAGACCCGGGATGAACGCTTCTCCGAGGCGGTGCAAGAGCGGACCGCAGAACAAAATTGGAATCCGTCGATGATCCGGCGTGGGCATCGATGTCGGTCATCCTGGCCTGCTCGACATTCGAAGGGTCTAAAACCATGTCGCCGGTTTTGTCATCGTGGGAGATGCTGACCCCGTGCAGGTTTAGAAGTCTTGAGACCACCTCGACATCGGAGATGTGGGGAACGTCTAACAAGGTGGAGGGGGTTTCTCCGAGCAAAGCGGCAACCATTGCCTTGGTGACAAGGTTCTTAGCGCCCTTGAGGTCGACTCGACCGCTTAGCGGCTTGCCACCATTGATGGTGATCTGAGACACTCAGACTCCTTTTGCAGGGAGAGTGGTGGGTTTCCACGACTCTCTTTTCGCCTCGTAAGAGGCTATTGCATCGGCGCTCTGCATTGTGATGCCGATGTCATCTAGGCCCTCCATGAGGCGCCACTTAGTGTATTCGTCAATCTCAAAAGGCACGATGACATCTCCCAGGCTCAGCTGTTGCGCCGGCAAGTCCACCCTGACCTGCACCCCGGGATTGGCCTCGATTAGCGACCAGAGCAGCTCGGTATCCGCATCGGAGATCTCGCCTGCGATAAGCCCCTGCTTACCCGAGTTGCCTCGGAAGATATCTGCAAACTTGGGGCTAAACACGGCCTTGAAACCAAAATCACGAAGTGCCCAAACCGCATGCTCACGTGAGGAACCGGTTCCAAAATCGGAACCGGCAATCATCACGGCCGCGCCCTGATAGGCGGGCTGGTTCAGAACAAACTCAGGGTCTTGCCTCCAGGAGGCAAACAGTCCGTCCTCAAAACCAGTCTTTGTAATGCGCTTGAGGTAGACAGCTGGGATGATCTGATCGGTGTCAACATTGCTGCGCTTCAGGGGAGCTGCGATGCCCTCGAAAACTGATATCCGCTCCATTAGCTCTCCAAATCTGCAGGTGCCGAGAGGGTTCCGCGCACCGCGGTGGCAGCTGCCACAACTGGTGAAACCAGGTGGGTTCTAGCGCCCTTGCCCTGACGACCCTCAAAGTTACGGTTTGAAGTGCTGGCCGCACGCTCACCCGAGGCGAGTTGATCTGGGTTCATCCCCAAACACATCGAGCAACCGGCAAAGCGCCACTCTGCTCCGAAGTCTTTAAAGATCTGATCCAGACCCTCTTCCTCTGCCTGCATGCGAACTCGCTGCGAACCAGGGACAACCATCATGCGAATGCCATCGGCCTTTTTGCGTCCCTTGATGATTGAGGCGGCGGCTCGCAAGTCCTCGATGCGAGCATTGGTGCAAGAACCAAGGAACACGGTGTTCACCGCAATATCCTTCATCTTGGTTCCAGCCTTCAAATCCATATATTCGAGCGCTCGCTCTGCAGCTGCACGCTCATTTGGGTTCTCGTAGTCGGCAGGGTTTGGAACCGAGTCCATCAGCGAAACGCCCTGACCGGGGTTGGTGCCCCAGGTGACAAATGGGTCGAGGGTGTTCGCATCAATAAACACCTCGGCATCAAAGACCGCGTCGTCGTCGGTCTTCAGAAGCTTCCAGTCCTCCATTGCCGCATCCCAGTCAGCCCCCTCGGGTGCGTGTGGGCGACCCTTGAGGTATTCGAAAGTAATCTCATCGGGTGCAACAAGGCCCGCCCTGGCACCAGCCTCAATGGACATGTTGCAAATAGTCATGCGGCCCTCCATCGATAGCGATCGAATAGCGCTACCGCGGTATTCGAGCACGTAGCCCTGGCCGCCTCCGGTTGAGATCTTTGCAATCACGGCCAAGATGATGTCCTTGGCGCTGACTCCTGGGCGCAACGTGCCCTCAACATTGATTGCCATGGTCTTAAAGGGCTGCAATGGCAAGGTCTGGGTTGCCAGCACGTGCTCAACCTCGCTGGTTCCGATGCCCATCGCCAAAGAGCCGAAGGCGCCGTGGGTGGAAGTGTGGGAATCACCACAAACAATCGTCAGTCCGGGCATCGTTAGGCCAAGTTGCGGTCCAACCACGTGCACGATGCCCTGGTTCTTGTCTCCCAAGGAGTGAATGCGAACACCAAACTCCTTGGTGTTATCCCTCAAAGCCTGCACCTGAGCCCGAGAAGTTGGCTCTGCGATAGGCAGGTGGATGTCCTGGGTTGGGGTGTTGTGATCCTCGGTTGCGATCGTCAGGTCTTTGCGTCGAATGTCGCGGCCAGCCTGTCGCAAGCCGTCAAAGGCCTGCGGGCTTGTCACCTCGTGAATCAGGTGGAGGTCGATGTAAAGAAGATCGGGTGCGCCGTTTTCTCCCTCGACCACTAAGTGGTCGCGCCATAGCTTCTCGGCCAGGGTCATTGGCTTATCGGACATTTACTCACCTCGCGATTGCGTCCCTAGAGTTTAGCCCAAGCGCTAGTGTTGGACGGTGTCTCACAATTCACTTGAAGCACTAGTTCAAATGCAGCGCCGCACCGTAAAGGTGCTGGCGGCTGGCCAAGCACTGGGCGGCTTTGGCTTAGGCGCAACCCTCTCGGTTGGGGCTCTTCTAGCAGTGGACCTCTCAGGTTCACCGGCCTGGTCCGGCGCCGCCGCAACGCTTTCAACCCTGGGTGCAGCGGCGGTTGCAATGCCGCTTGCCAATCTGGCATATCGAAAAGGCCGAAGAGTTGCGCTGGCATCCGGAGCCTTTTTGGCAATCCTTGGCGCAATCTTGATGATTGTCGCCACCTACACCAGGCTATTCCCAGTTGAGATTGTTGCTCTGATGCTCTTGGGATCTGGGTCAGCGGTTTCACTGCAGGCAAGATTTGCGGCCGCAGATATCCCAACCGGCAAGCCAAAGGGTAAAGATCTCTCGATTGTTGTCTGGGCAACGACGCTCGGTGCTGTGATTGGGCCGAATCTAATCGCTCCAGGGGAAGCTCTGGGCCTTTGGCTTGGAATGCCTCATCTGGCAGGACCCTTTATTTTCACGATCATCGCTCAGCTATCTTCAACACTGGTGTTCTGGTTTGGTCTGCGTCCTGACCCGCTGATCGTGGCCCGTGATATTGCTGGATTACCCGAAAAACGAACCAATCCCGGCATAGCCGGAGCGCTCGTTGTGATTCGGCAGTACCCGATTGCCGGTTTCTCGGTTTTGACAATTGCCCTTAGCCACATGGTCATGGTCTCGGTAATGGCAATGACCCCCGCCCACCTTGATTCAGAGGGCCACTCGCTTGCTGAAGTTGGCTTCACGATCTCACTTCACATTGCCGGCATGTATGCCTTTGCTCCCATTTTTGGAAACCTCTCGGATCGACTTGGAGCCAAAAGAGTTATTGCCATTGGTCAACTGATCTTCCTGGTCTCGCTAGGCGTCTCTGGTTTTGGCCAATCCGATTTCACCGCGGTAGTCATTGGCTTGTTTCTTCTAGGTTTGGGCTGGTCAGCCACAACCGTGGCTGCCAGCGCACTGTTGTCTGAGTCGCTGGACACCGGTGACCGCAGCAAGGTTCAGGGCTTTAGCGACTCTCTGATGAACCTATCGGGAGCATTTGGCGGGGCTGTGGCGGGGACGATTCTCACCCTCTACACCTTTGGTGGGCTAAATGCCGCTGCCCTATTCCCCGTGGTGTTTATTGCAATCGCGACACTGTATTCGAGGCGTTGGCGCTAAAAAAGAAATCTCGCTCCCGAGATTTTGTCATCAAGAGCGAGATTTGTGACCCCAGCGGGATTTGAACCCGCGCTACTGCCGTGAGAGGGCAGCGTCCTAGGCCGCTAAACGATGGGGCCGAAGAGCAACCCGAGAATTCTGCCATAAATGCAGCCTCTTAGCAATGCCTAGGCAAACACCTGCAGAGCTCCAGGGTGGAGCTCAGCACTGAACGGTGCAGGGCCAATCAACTCTCCATCACAGGTCATTGGGAATGAGTCATTTGCTATCGAAACGCTTCTTGCCTTGAAGATTTCAATCTCGGGAAAAGCCAAGTGCTTGCCCTCGTAAACAGTGGGGAAAATCCGCAGGAGTCTTCTCCTTGAGACCTCGTGCAGGATAAAGACCTCGAGCTCACCGTCGGTGATTTCGGATTCAGGTGAGATCTTCATGCCACCGCCAAAGTTCTTCACATTTGCCACCCCGCACAGCATCGCTTTCAGGGTTCGCTTCTCGCCATCGACGTCCAGGTGATATTCAATGGGTTCAAATTTGGGCAGCTCCAAAAGCATGGCTGCCACATAGCTGTTGGAGCCCTTTGGCCACCTAAGTCCATTGGCACGCTGAGCACAAAGCGCATCAAAGCCGGCAGAGATTGAACCTAGCGACCAGAACTCCCTGGTGTTGGTTTTCACTCGCATGACATCCACTCGGCGCGGTGATTCCAGGTGCTGAACCAAGTGGTTCACCGCAGCGGTGATTGAGTTTCTTGGAACCCCGAGCTCCCTGGCCTGATCGTTTCCCGAACCAGCCGGGATCAGGCCCATTGGCAGCTGATTTGGAACGCAGAGATTGACTGCCAACTGGGCGGTGCCATCTCCCCCGACCGCAACTATGCCCGAGAGATCCTGCTCTGAAATGGCTAACTGACCTTTTTCGAGTGCGCTAATGGCATCTGGTCCAGAGAGATTAATGGCTGCGATGCCGCGCTTTGCTAGCTCCGCAAAGACCTCTTCACCGCTTTGTTTGCCCTTGCCGCGGTTGGCCTTGGGATTGACGATTACTCCGATTGGCTTCATTGCCTCTCTTGCCTTTCAAATCTGCGGATAAACATAGACCCTTTTTGGCTTTGGCCTACGCTTTTAGGGTGAGCAAAAACCCAGCCGAGTTTCTTCAGGCTCTAACCCAGGCCGCTTCTCGCCTAATGGCAGGCGGTCTGGTGGCGTTTCCGACCGAGACCGTTTATGGCCTTGGCGCTAATGCCGAGGATGAGGCGGGAGTGAAAAGAATCTATTTGGCAAAAAATCGGCCTGCAGATCACCCCCTGATTGTTCACATTGCTCACCCAAGTGATCTAGATCACTTTGCTTCAGCAGTTCCCGACTACGCAAATGACCTAATGCGGGATTTTTGGCCAGGGCCCATGACTCTGATTTTGCCCCGCACCAAAAACGCAAAAGACTTCATCACCGGCAACCAAGAAACCGTTGGGTTGCGCATACCAAATCACCCAGTGGCCCTTGCTCTATTGCTGGCATACAAAAACCAAGGTGGTCACGGCATAGCCGCTCCAAGCGCAAATAGATATGGCTCGGTCTCCCCCACCGATGCCAAAGCGGTTGAGACAGAGCTCGGAGATCACCTCGATGCGGACGACATGATTCTCGATGGTGGAACATCCGAGGTCGGTCTGGAATCCACCATCATTGATTGCACCGGCCTCAGCCCCAAGATCCTAAGACCGGGAGCCATAACGGCCGAGATGATCGAAGGGTCAACCTCCATGGTGGTTGCCGACCCATCCACAAACAGCATTCGGGTTTCCGGCTCTCACGCGAAGCACTACTCCCCAAAAGCAAGAGTCATTGTTGGCTCAGAGGCGCAAGCGGGTGAGGGATTTATCGCACTCTCCGATCACCCAACACCTATAGGTGCAATACGCCTAGCTGAACCCAGCAACAATGATGAATTCGCAGCCGTGTTGTATTCGGCCCTCAGGGCCGCGGACGAGCAGAACTTGAATGTGGTTCATGTATTGCCCCCCGAAGGCGATGGGATCGCGATAGCAATTCGGGACCGGATCCAAAGAGCTGCCGCAGGCTAAGAGCGTGAATAGCTATCGCGGAAGAACCGCTTGGCTCAGCACCAAGCATGAGAAGCTCGACCTCATTGCCCCGGCAATGCTCGAGCAAGCAGGCCTAGTGGTGGAGGCGGTAGAAATCGACACCGATCTGCTTGGAACCTTTAGCGGGGAAACCCCAAGGACTGACACCCCGCTGAACACCGCAATTGCCAAGGCCAAGATGGGTCTTGGCGAATCCAATCAAACCCTCGGCATTGCATCGGAGGGCTCAATCGGACCGGATCTCCAAAACCCCTTTTTGGTGTCCAATGTTGAGACGGTGGTTTTTGTTGACCTCAGTGAGGACCTGTTGATTCATGAGTCCTATCGCTCGTTCGAGATTGTCGCGGGCAGCAAAGATGTTGCGAAAGGCGATGACCTAACGCAATTTTTATCCTCAATTGATTTCCCGAATCACGCCCTGATTGCCTCTGTTCCGACTTCGCCAAAACTGCCAATCACCAAGGGCATAAAGAGTTATGACCACCTGGTTCAAGTAATTGCAGAGCTCTCTAAAGATTCAAGCGGTGAAAGGGTTCGTCTCGAGACCGATTTCCGCGCTCATAGTGAGCCCTTCGAGAAGGAAAAACATCCAGCTAGCTGCAAACAAGCTAGCGATGCGAATCGCTAGTCACTGCCCCAAGTGCAATGTGCCAGGGTTTGGGCTCGTGCGCTACCAAACCGGCTTGAAATGCAGTGAGTGCGGCATTGTGCAGCAAGATGCGATAGCCAGCGAGCTGCTTTGCTGCGTGAGGTGTGAGCACGAAGAGAGCGGCATGATGATTGCAACCTCAGTCCTGCCAGAGCGCTGTGAGTGGTGCAATCCCTAGAGAGCGACCAAGATTGCCGAGAGCAGCATGGCAATGGTTAGTGAACCAAAAACCCGCTTTTGTTTCTCATTCTTTGAAAGGTTGCTCAAAACCGCAGTGAGCGCAAAAAAGCCAGCAAACCCCCAGTTGGCGATCGCATTTCCTGCTTCATCTAGTAGCGGGGAGAAAAGTCCAATTTGTGCCAGGTAGTGACCTGCCACGGCCAAAAACACCAGCATCAAAGCAAAACTTAGGGACCTGTATTTGGCAGGCAATTTTTCTTTCGAAACAGACCCGAATGCGTAATCTCCGACCGGGGCGCCCAGCACGATGGCCAGCTGCAGAAGAGCCACTGCGAGGGTTGAAAAGACCAGAAAACCGGAGGCGAAATCTGCCAGCATGCTCACTCCGAATCAGATCTAAATGGAAATAAGCACCAGCGAATGCTGATGCTTATCTAACTTGCTGGGGTACCTGGACTCGAACCAAGAACAAAGGTACCAGAAACCTCCGTGTTGCCAATTACACCATACCCCAAGGGCGAACCCAGGTCGCAAGCCTCTATCTTAGTGGGCGGATAAGGAAAGCCTCTAGTCGCCCTAGCGATAGATCTTTACCCAGGATCTCCATGGACTCAAACAGCGGTGGGGTGACTCTGCGGCCACTAATCGCAACCCGAACCGGACCAAAAGCAATGCGAGGTTTGAGTTCGAGTCTTTCAACCAGCTCGGCATTCAGTGCTGCTTGAATACTCTGCGCACCAAAGTCTTGGAGCGGCTTCAGGACCTCCAACGCCGCGCTGACAACCTCTTTGGCGTTCTCGGGAAGCGACTCGATTGCCGCCTGCTCGAACTCCACCTCAGCACTATCGGAGAGCAAAAGCCGAGCATGCCAACCGACTCTGAGAGCACGATCATGCGCTCTTTTAGTAGCGGTGCGGCGGTGTTGATGATTTCCAGCTCTCTTGGCCGTGGGGTCTGAGGTGATAAGACCCGCTGACTGAAGATAGGGCAGCACTCGGTTGGCAAAATCGGCATCGCTGAGCAACCTGATGTGAGCGGAGTTGATGGCATCTGCCTTTTTCTGATCAAAGCGTGCCGGGTTTGGATTCACCGAACCAATAGCAAAGCTCTGCTTCATCTCTTCGAGGGTGAAGATATCTCGGTCCGCCGCAATCGACCAACCCAAAAGCGCGAGGTAATTCAGAAGCCCCTCGGGGATGAAGCCCCGGTCTCTGTGCAAAAAGAGGTTTGATTCAGGGTTACGCTTCGAGAGCTTTTTATTGCCCTCCCCCATGACAAACGGTAGGTGACCAAACTGCGGGATGAACTTGGCAACTCCAATGTCATACATTGCGTTGTAGAGGACGATCTGCCGAGGGGTTGAAGACAACAGGTCTTCTCCCCTGAGCACGTGAGTGATGCCCATCAGGGCATCATCAACCGGGTTCACCAGCGTGTAGAGCGGCTGGCCACCGGGTCTAACCAAAACAAAGTCTGGGAAGGAGCCCTTCGGGAATGTAATCTCACCGCGAACCAGGTCGGTAAAGCTGATGTCCTGATCCGGAACTCGCAGCCTGAGGGCTGGCTCTCGACCCTCAGCGATGTAGCGCTCGCGCTCGGAATCGCTGAGCTCGCGCTCCGAGTTGTCATAGCCCATCTGCGGGTCTCTGCCAGCTGCCAGGTTGCGCTCTTTGATCTCGTCGGCGTTGAGGTAGCTCTCATAGAGGTGCCCGGCTGCCTTTAGCTTTTGAATTACGTCCTGGTAGACCTCGCCGCGCTGAGACTGACGATATGGCTCGTGGGGTCCTCCGACATCGATACCCTCGTCCCAGTCCAAACCAAGCCAGCGCAAAGCCTCAACTAGTTGTTCGTAGCTTTCCTCTGAGTCCCTCGATGCATCGGTGTCCTCAATACGAAAGATGAATGTGCCGCCGGTCTTTCTGGCATAGGCCCAGTTAAACAGCGCGGTTCTAATCAAACCAACGTGTGGGGTTCCAGTTGGGGACGGGCAAAACCGAACGCGAACCTCGTTACCGGTGGCGTTGGTGGTTGGGGCAGTAATCAAATCCATAGCGGCTAAAGCTTAGGCCACGGGGTTTGAAAGCACTCCGATGCCCTCTATCTCGCACTCCACAAAATCTCCCGCGGAGATCTTGGAAATGCCAGCTGGCGAACCGGTCAGGATGATATCTCCCGGCATCAGCGTGACGTTTTCACTGACGTAAGAAACCAGGGTGGCAACATCAAAGTTCATGTCCTCAGTGGTTGCGCTCTGACGCACCTCATCGTTGATGCGAGATTGCACCAGCTTGCCTGCTGGAGAAAACTCGGTCTCTATCCATGGGCCCAAGGGGCAGAAGGTGTCAAAACCCTTTGACCTTGCCCACTGCAGATCCGAGAACTGCAGGTCTCTTGCGGTCACATCGTTTGCGATGGTGTAGCCAAAGATGTGCTCTGCGGCCTGCTCGATAGAGATGTCCTTGGCCCTCTTGCCAATCACGATGGTTAGCTCGGCCTCCAGCTCAACCTTTTTGACTGATGCGGCAAGACAATGCTCTGACCTGGGCCAATGATTGCGCTGATCGGTTTGAAGAACATCAGCGGCTCATCCGGGACGCTTTGGGAAATCTCGGCGGCGTGAGCGGCGTAATTCATTCCGATGCAAATTGCCTTTGAGGGTTCCACCGGTGCCAACAGCTCACACTCGGCCAAAGAGACAACCTGGTCAGTTAGCCTGGCCCCGGCAATTGGGTCACCATCAAAAAAGGTGACCTGGTCGTTTTCCAATTTTCCAAACTGAATCTTGTCAGCATGGAGGACTCTAACTACTCGCATCCCTTAGTCCGCCAACTTATGCATCCAGCCATGGCGGTCTTCCAAAAGACCGTATTGGATGCCGGTCAACTCGGACCTGATCGATGCCGTCAGCTCTCCTGGCTCGTCTGAGATCTTGATCTCTTCCTCGCGTGATTTCAACAATCCAACCGGAGTCACCACGGCAGCAGTTCCGCACGCAAAGACCTCGGCGAGCTCGCCGCTGGCAGCTGCCTGACGAATCTCAGCCAAAGTGACCTTGCGCTCACTCAAATTGACACCGCGGTCCCTCAAAGGGCAATCACGCTATCGCGAGTAATTCCACGCAGGATCGTGCCATCAAGCGATGGCGTGAGGACCGAACCGTCCTTGAAGACAAAGAACAGGTTCATGCCGCCAAGTTCCTCGATGTAGCTTCCGGTTTCGGCATCTAGGAACATCACCTGAGAGCAACCCTCGGCATTGCCTTCGGCCTGGGCGAGTAAAGAGGCTGCGTAGTTGCCGCCGGTCTTAGCCTCGCCGGTGCCGTGCTTGCCAGCCCTGGCTGAATCAAGTGCAATCCAAATCGAAACTGGCTTCAGCCCCCCGGTGAAATAAGGTCCAACCGGCGATGCAATCACCCGGTACTCAGCGCGCTTTGCAGCCCTCACGCCTAAGAAGTTCTCCGCCGCAATCTCAAAGGGGCGGAAATAAAGGGTCTTTTCGTTCTCCGGTTTTGGTACCCACGCTCCATCGACGGCTATCAACTGCTTGAGCGAATCGACAAAGACCTCGGTGGGGACCTCAGGCAGCGCCATGCGCTGAGCTGAGCGCTGCAAGCGCGCAGCGTTGGCGGTTGGTCGGAAAGTCCAGATGGAGCCATCCTGGTGACGGTAGGCCTTGATTCCCTCAAAGATCTCTTGGCCGTAGTGCAAAACAGATGATGATGGGTCCATCATGATTGGGCCATAGGGCAAAACCTCTGCCGAGTGCCAACCCTTGCCCTCTTCCCAGACCACGACCACCTGGTGGTCGGTGAAGTGGGTGCCAAAAGTTGGGTTCGCGATCAGCGCTTCGCGCTCGAGATCTGGAACCGGGTTCGGGTTTTTCGTGACGCTGAATTCCATGAGACCTAAATCATTTCCAAGATTGCAGCTGCCACCTGATCTGTTGTGCGACCCTTTTGGGCGCTCAACAGGTCATTGGCAACAGCCTGCCTAATTTTTGATGCGGCCTGAGTGTGGCCGAGCGTTTCCGCCAACAACGCCGCGGAAAGGATTGCCGCGGTTGGGTCTGCCAGGTTTTTTCCAGCAATGTCTGGTGCCGAGCCATGAACGGGTTCGAACATGGACGGATAGGCACCGGTTGGGTTTAGATTAGCCGATGCAGCCAGTCCAATGCCACCGGAAATAGCCGCTGCTAGATCAGTAATGATGTCGCCAAAGAGGTTGTCGGTGACAATTACGTCAAAGCGCTCCGGTGATTGCACCATGTGGATGGTGGCTGCATCGATGTGCATGTAGTCGTGAGAGATTTCCGGGTGGTCTTTAGAAACCTCTTCGACCAGCCTTGCCCAGAGCGATCCGGCATGCACCAGAACATTGGTTTTGTGAACCAGGGTCACATGCTTGCGAGCTCTAGTCTGAGCTAACTCAAAGGCGTATTCAACGGCCCTTCGAACACCAAAGGCGGTGTTGACCGAAACCTCATTGGCAACCTCCTGGTCGGAGCCCACCCGAATCGCTCCGCCATTGCCAACATAGGGACCCTCGGTTCCCTCCCGCACCACGACAAAGTCAACATCACGCTCACCTGCCAAAACAGACTCAACTCCCGGATACAACTTGGAGGGCCTGAGGTTGATGTGATGGTCAAAACTAAAGCGAAGCTTTAGCAGCAAACCGCGCTCTAGGACCCCGGATGGAACCCTTGGGTCACCGATCGCACCAAGCAAAATGGCGTCGTGGTTTCGAAGCGCTGCCAGATCTTGATCCGTGAGGGCTTCACCGGTTTCCAGATAGCGGTTTGAACCAAGATCGTAGTTGGTGGTTTTTAGCTCCACGCTTTGCCCCAGCGCCTTTTCGAGCGCGGCCAAAGCGACAGTGGTGACCTCGGGTCCAATGCCATCGCCAGCGATGACAGCTAGGTTAAGGGTGCTCAAGATTTGCCTCACAGGTTGACTAAGACAACCCTATTCGCTTTTGGCTAGCTGACCCTTCAAGATAACGTCGATGGCGACCCGCTTCGCTCCGTCTTTTTCAACGATTCGCTCGACTTCAAACACCTCGTGATTCACAAGGTTTTGCTTGGCCCAAATCTCTAATTCCTCGGGAGTTGGCAATACCTCTGGCATTGGAGGACCCCCAAAGCCCTCGGTGAGATTGCGCTTGGCATGCCAGACACCAAAGACCATTGCCCCCGGAGTAAGTTGATTGCAAGCGTTATCTAACGCCTTTGCCAAAGACGCCGCCGGCAGCTGCAAGTAGGCCACAACTAGCAGGTCAGCTTGCAGTTCGAACTTGGCGCTCAGGGCATCGCCGTGAGTGGCGATAGTGTTTTCGGCTAACTCAGCGTGCTTGGCACGCTTGAGAAATTTATCCAGCGCGACTTGGGAGATTTCAACGTTCTCCACCTGCCAGCCCCTTTGAGCAAACCAGAGTGCGTTTCGACCCTCGCCTCCGGCGAGGTCGATCATCTTTGAAGGCGCTAGGTGCTCGAGGTGCTCGACCACGAACTGGTTAGGTTCTAAAGACCAAACAAGCTCCTGAGATGCATAGCGTGCATCCCAGGAGCTTGCGTCAGAATTAGGGCCTGACAACCGCAAGGCCCAGCTGGTTTGAAGCGTTGGCAACGGAACCGCCGTTTACCAACTCACCGCTGAAGCCCATGTCGCGCATGATGTTAATTGCCTGTCCCGCTCTGTTACCGGAGCGGCAGTAGATGTAGTAATCCTCGGATAGGTCCAGGGTGGAAAGCTGCTGGCGGAAATCGGAGTCAGCAATTCCAATCAGAACTGCACCCTCTAGGTAGCCGGAGTTCCACTCCTCTACGGTGCGAACATCAATGACTGATGCGTAGTCCGCTGCATTCATTGGCTCTGCCTCGGCGCAGGCGGTAAGCCCGGAAACTGCAAATACGGCAACGATGCTGGCGATCAAAAACTTCAAAAGCTTGTTCAACGTGGTGTCCTTTCAGATACCCCCTAGGGTATGTGCTACAGTAACACAAGTCAAGCCAATCAAGGAGCGCGCCGTGCAAATTCCTCAGGAAGAACTAGAGGCAGTCAAGAAGCGACTAGCCAGGGCCCAGGGTCAACTTGGTGGAATCCAAAAGATGCTGGAAGAGGGTCGGGAGTGCACTGACGTGCTCATGCAACTCTCAGCAGCGCAGGCTGCTATCAGCCGCGCAGCCTTTGCGCTAATCACCACCGGCATCACCCACTGCGCAGCGGATGAGCAGGGCCAACAAGACCTCAAGAAGCTTGAAAAAGCCTTCTTGTCACTGAGCTAGAAAAGAAAGAGGAGTAATGGCTGAGGAAGTATCCATCAACGAGTTAGAGGCCGCAATCGCTCAAGGAGCTTATGTTCTTGACGTCCGCGAAGCGTGGGAGTTTGAATCGGGTCACGCGCCAACGGCCCACCACATCGCACTGAACTCGGTGCCAGACCAACTGAACGAGATTCCAAAGGACCAGCAGGTCTGGGTCATTTGCCAGTCTGGTGGCAGGTCAATGACGGCAGCTAACTACCTAGAGGCCAATGGCTTTGACGCAGTTTCGGTAGCCGGTGGCACCGGTGCCTGGATTGGTGCCGGCAAAGACGTTTCATTTGAGGCAGCTCTCTAATGGGCCTTTTTGACATCTTCAAGAAAAAGTTTGAATCCGTCGCTCCTCAAAAGGCGAAGGAGCTCCAAGATGCGGGCGCGGTTCTAATCGACGTTCGCGAATCTCACGAGTACCGCTCGGGACACGCGCCCGGAGCCAAAGCACATGGCTCTCGGGGTAATTGAGCGCAGGCTCAAAGAGATCCCCAAGGAGCGCCAGATTCTAGTTATTTGCCAGTCCGGCATGCGCTCCTCGCAGGCCGCAAAGATGCTGGCAACAAATGGCTATCAGGTAGTAAACGTATCGGGCGGCATGACCAATTGGCAGCGCTCAGGATTGAAGGTAATTAGGTAATGAAGGTTCTAATCGTCGGTGGCGTAGCCGGCGGCATGTCTGCCGCGACCAGGCTAAGAAGACTCAAGGAAGACGCTGAAATCATCGTCTTCGAACAAGGTCCCCACGTCTCCTATGCAAACTGCGGTTTGCCATATCACATTGGTGAGGTCATCAAAGAAGAAAGCGATCTGCTACTGCAGACTCCAAAGTCTCTGCACGATCGCTTCCGACTCGATGTGAGGGTGAATAACCGAGTTGAAAGCATCAACCTAGAGAACAAGACCGTCACCGTTTCAAACCTCGAGACTTCTCAGAGCTATGAAGAGAGCTACGACAAGCTGATTCTCTCCACCGGAGCAAAGCCAAGAATGGTGCCAATCCCAGGCCTTGAGCGAGCTCACGTGCTTCGCGACGTGCAGGACGCCGTCAAGATCAAAAAACTGGTGGATGAAAAACAGATCAAAAGTGCCGCAATCATCGGCGCTGGCTTCATTGGTGTCGAGCTAGCTGAAAACCTTCAGCACCGCGGCATCGAGACCACCATCGTCGAGTTCCGCGAGAACATCCTGCCTCAGTTTGACCCAGAGATGATTGAGCCAATGCAACAGGTGCTGGTTGAAAACGGCATCAAGCTGGCACTGAGTGCAGAGACCGAAGCGGTGTTAGAAGACACTCTGAAACTAAAGGACGGCAGGGTCATCCCAGCCGATCTAGTGGTCGCCGCAATTGGCGTGGTGGCAGATAACCGTCTGGCCATCGACGCTGGATTGGACATCGGCTCAGCCGGAGGCATATTGGTCAACGACCAGATGCAAACCTCCAACGAGCATGTCTATGCCGTTGGCGATGCCGCAGAGAAGACCAGCTTTATCACCGGTCAAAACCAGATGATCTGGCTGGCAAACCTTGCCAACCGTCACGGCCGCTTGGTTGCAGATGTCATTGCCGGCGAAACCGTGAAGGCAAGGCCCTCGATAGGCACCGGCATCATTGGTGCCTACGGCATGGCCGCCGCCCTCACCGGAATCACCGAGGGGCTTGCAATTCGAATGGGCATTCCCCACCAAATCATCCACCTGCACCCAAGCAATCACGCCGGCTACTACCCCGGGGTTGAGCGGGTGAGCCTAAAGGTCTTGTTTGATCCAGCAACCGGCAAGATTCTCGGAGCCCAGGGCATCGGTCGTGATGGAGTCGACAAGCGGATTGACGTGATTGCAACAGCAATCTATGCAGGTCTCACCATCGACGACCTAATGAACCTAGAGCTCTCCTACGCACCAGCCTTTGGATCCGCCAAGGATGCCATCAACCAGACCGGATATGTTGGCAACAACATCAGAACCGGAAAGACCGAGAACATTCAGTGGCACGAGCTCGAAAAAGCTCAGGCCGATGGCGCAATGGTCGTTGATGTCAGGACCGATGGTGAGCACCAAGAGGGCAATATTCCAAACACCAAGCTGATCCCAGTCGATGTATTGCGTGAGCACGTTGATGAGCTAAAGGGCAAGGAAATCATTGTTACCTGCGCTGTTGGACAGCGCGGTCACACCGCAGTCCAACTACTTCGCGGTTACGGCATCAAAGCAAGAAACCTAGATGGTGGCTACACCACCTGGCGAACTGCCATGGATGCTCGTCAAAGAGCTAGCACATAAAGCAAAAGGTCCCTTAGGGGGCCTTTTTCTTTAGTACTGCTCCACTAGCGCTACGGCCCTGACGGTGTCGGCCTCAATGGCACTACGTAGTTGTTCCAAGACATCAGGTTCGACAGGTGAGTCGATAGTGATGACGCTCAGAGCTTTGCCGCCCTTTTGCTGACGCGCAATCGTCATTGCTGCAATGTTGATGTTGGCCTCAGCGAATGCCTTGCCATAGACGGCAACGATTCCGGGTCGGTCCTGGTAGACCATAACGACCAGGTTCTCTGCCATCGCAAGCTCAACGTCATAGCCATTGATGGAAACGATCTTCTGGTGGTGCTTGGGGCCAATTACTGTTCCACCAGCCGAAACCACACTGCCATCAGACAGCACCGCCTTCAACGTGGTGACGTTGCGATATTCATCGCTAACGGTGTCCTGAACCAAACGAACATCAACCCCGCGCTGCTCTGCCATTAGTGGTGCGTTGACGTAGGAAACCTGCTCGGTCACCATGGTCTGGAACAGCCCCTTGAGTGCAGCCAACTTCAAAACAGTTACATCGTGTGCGGCGATCTCTCCCCTGGCCTCGAACTCAATCGAGACGATTGAGGTGTGGGCAAGGCCTGCCACCAACTGGCCGAGCTTCTCGGCCAGTGGGATACCAGGCTTGACCGAAGAATCGATTTCGCCACCCGCAACATTCACCGCATCCGGGACCAAGTCCCCAGCGAGTGCGAGACGAACCGATCTTGCTACCGAGACACCGGCCTTCTCTTGGGCCTCATCGGTGGAGGCACCAAGGTGAGGGGTGACCAAAATGTTGTCCAGGGTTAGAAGTGGTGAATCCTTTGGTGGCTCGTTCACAAAAACATCCAGGCCGGCTGCGCCGATCTGGTTGTTCTTCAAAGCCTCATAAAGAGCGTCCTCGTCGATGATGCCACCGCGAGAGCAGTTGACGATGCGCAAAGAAGGCTTTGCGATCTTGAATTCGTTGGTGGAGATCATTCCAGTGGTCTCGGGAGTCTTTGGGATGTGGATAGTGATGAAGTCACTGCGCTTCATCATCTGCTCCATGTCCACAAGCTCAACACCGATTTGCTCGGCCCTGGCCTGGGTCACGTAAGGGTCATAGCCAATCAAAGTGGCACCAAAACCAGCGAGTCTTTGCGCAACCAGGGTTCCGATGCGGCCAAGGCCAATGATTCCAATGGTCTTTTCATATAGCTCGATGCCGGTGTATTGGCTTCGCTTCCAAGCTCCGGCCTTCAACGATGCGTGGGCATCAGGGATGTGACGGGCGAGACCCATGATGTGAGCAATTGCAAGCTCTGCGGCAGAAATAACGTTGGAGGTTGGCGCATTGACGACCATCACACCGTGGGTGGTTGCCGCCTTGATATCAACGTTGTCTAGACCAACGCCGGCCCTAGCAATGACCTTGAGCTTTGGAGCTGCGGCGATTGCCTCGGCATCCATCTTTGTGGCGGAGCGAATCAAAACCGCATTGGCGTCTTTTAGAGCAGGCAAAAGTGCGGAGCGATCAGCTCCGTCGACGTTGCGCACCTCGAAATCGGGACCGAGGGCTTCAAGAGTTGCCGGGGATAGTTCCTCAGCGATTAAAACGACTGGCTTAGACAATGGCTGACCTAACGGTGCAATCTTCGGTGATGGGATTGCCGCCAAGTCTAGCGAGAAAAAGTTTTAGTTAGTCTCTTTCGCACTGGCAGCGGTCGGACTCTGGAATACCGTCGAGAGCTTCTTCGATGTGTTGTCCGCAACCTTGCCAGGTTGGCTTTGAGCATTCGTAGCACATAACTGCTGAGCACATATTTGGAAATAAACCTTTCAATAGATACCCCCAGGGGTATAGTGGCAATAATAGTGTAAGACTCGTTGCACTACAAACAAAGAAACGGAGTTTTTATGACTCGCAAAGATCTTCTAAAGCCTTTCGCAATTGCGACCGGCATGGGCATTGTCGCCGTGCTAGCGGTTTGGGCAATTGCAGTAGCACTGGGAGTTGATTTCACCGTCTCCACTCTCGGCATGCCAATTCCGGTTGCTGCCTTCGTTATTTTCTCGGTATTTGGTGGGCTGGGAGCCTGGTTGGTGAGCGGTTACCTGCTCAAGACAGCCACCCCAAAAAAGACCGGCCAGATCGTTGGCTGGTTCGTGCTGATCGCTTCAATTGCAACGCCGCTTTCCGGCACAACCGACTTTGCCGCCATTTTCTGGATCCAAGCAACTCACTTCGCAATCGGTGTGCCGCTAATTATGGCGATGGCAAAGCACCTGCCAGAAACCAAATAGTAGGGAACGAAAAAGGCCTCGGATTTCTCCGAGGCCTTTATCTTTAGTCTCTAGCGAGCAGCACTACCTTCTTGGTAGTCGTCGTCGTTTTGGATCCAGCTGAACAACTTGCGCAGCTCGCGGCCGGTGGCCTCGATTGGGTGCGCTGCACCCTTGTCGCGCAGTGCCTTGAACTCTGGTCCGCCAGCATCCTGGTCGCCAATGAAGCGCTCTGCAAATGCACCGGACTGAATGTCCTTCAACACAGCCTTCATGTTCTCCTTGACCGATGGGTCGATAACCCTTGGGCCAGAAACGTAGTCGCCATACTCGGCGGTGTCGGAGACGCTCCAACGCTGCTTCGCGATACCACCTTCATACATCAGGTCAACAATTAGCTTGAGCTCGTGCAGCACCTCGAAATACGCGATCTCAGGCTGGTAGCCAGCCTCGGTCAGAACCTCAAAGCCATACATCACCAGCTGAGAAGCACCGCCGCAAAGCACTGCCTGCTCGCCGAATAGATCGGTCTCGGTCTCCTCGGTGAAGGTGGTCTTGATGGTTCCCGCACGGGTGCCACCAATTGCCTTGGAGTAGGAAAGACCAAGAGCCATTGCATTGCCGGTTGAGTCCTGCTCAACTGCAATCAGGTTTGGAACACCGCGGCCGGCAGCGTATTCGCGGCGAACTAGGTGACCCGGGCCCTTGGGGGCAACCAAAAATACGTCAATGTCTGCAGGTGGCTTGATAAGGCCAAAGCGAATCGCAAAGCCGTGTCCAAAGACCAAAGCATCGCCAGCCTCCAGGTTTGGAGCGATGTCGTTCGAGTAAAGATCGCGCTGCTTTGGATCTGGAGCCAGCACCACAATCACGTTTGCCCACTTGACTGCCTCAGATGGAGTCATAACGGTTAGGCCCTGTTCTTGCGCCTTTGGACGGGACTTTGAGCCCTCCAAAAGGCCTACTACGACATCAACGCCGGAGTCCTTCAGGTTTAGCGCGTGAGCGTGACCCTGTGAGCCAAAGCCCAAAACTGCCACCTTGCGACCCTGGACGATGCTCAGATCTGCATCGGAGTCATAGAAAATTTCTGCCACTTGTATCTCCTTGTTAGTTTCTTTGCCCAGCTAGCGCAGGACTTTTTCGCTCATTGACTTAGAACCCCGCGAAATAGCAATTGCGCCGGACTGAACCAATTCTTTGATGCCAAATGGCTCCAAGACCTTGATAAAGGCCTGGCACTTGGCGCTGTCTCCGGTGACCTCAATAACCACGGAGTCGCTAACGACATCAATGACTCGGGCGCGGAAAAGGGTAACGGCTTCTAGGACCTGTGATCTTGTAGAGGCATCGGTTCTAACCTTCACCAGCATGTGGTCACGTGCAACAGCATTGTCGTTTTCCAATTCAACGATTTTTAGAACATTCACCAGCTTGTTGAGCTGCTTGGTGACCTGCTCAAGCGGTTGACCGTCAAGTGAAACAACCACGGTCATGCGGGAGACACCCTCGACCTCTGTGGTTCCCACCGCAAGTGACTGGATGTTGTATCCACGACGAGCAAACAAAGCTGCAACGCGGGTCAAGATACCTGGCTTGTCTTCAACCAGAAGTGATAGCACGTGCTGAGTCATGATTACTCGTCCCCATCCCAAATCGGAGCGGCATCTCTTGCATACTGCACGGCATCGTTGGAGACACCGGCTGGAACCATTGGCCAGACCATAGCGTCTCTTCCAACGATGAAGTCGACAACAACGGGTCTGTCATTGGTTTCCATCGCAAGCTTGATGGCCGCATCAACATCTTCGGGCTTTTCAACCCTGATTCCCAGGCAGCCATAGGAATCCGCCATCTTGACAAAGTCCGGAATCATCACGGTGTCGGTGCCGGTGTGCAAATCGGTGTTTGAGTAGCGCTCGTTGTAGAACAGCGTTTGCCACTGCCTAACCATTCCCAGTGAAGAGTTGTTGATAATCGCAACCTTGATTGGAATGTTGTTGATAGCGCAGGTGGCAAGTTCCTGATTGGTCATCTGGAAGCAGCCATCGCCATCAATAGCCCAAACCAAACGCTCCGGTTGAGCGACCTTCGCACCCATCGCCGCTGGGACCGCATAACCCATGGTGCCAGCACCACCGGAGTTCAACCAGGAATTGGGGCGCTCGTAGCTAATAAACTGCGCCGCCCACATTTGGTGCTGGCCAACACCGGCAGTGAAGATTGCCTCCGGGCCCGAAAGCTCACCAATGCGCTCGATTACATACTGCGGAGCAAGCTTGCCGTCATCAAGATCGTTGTAGCCAAGTGGGTACTTCTCCAATAAGCCATTGATGAAATCCCACCAGGCCGAGTAGTCCGGCTTTTTGTTGCCCAGCTGCTTCTTGAGCTCGTCGTAGAGCATGCCAATAACCACCTTGGCATCGCCAACGATTGGGACATCAGCGTGACGAACCTTGCCGATCTCGGCAGGGTCGATATCGACGTGGATAACCTTCGCACCCTTGGCAAAGCTCTTGATGTCTCCGGTGACTCTGTCATCAAAGCGAGCGCCGAGCGTGATCAACAGATCTGCTTTTTGCAAGCCCGTCACCGCAGGGACGGTGCCGTGCATGCCGGGCATGCCCAAGTGCTGCGGGTGAGAGTCAGGGAATGCACCGCGTGCCATCAAAGTGGTTGTGAGCGGAGCTCCAATGAGCTCAGCTAGCTTCAAAAGCTCCTTGTGAGCACCGGCACGAATAACTCCGCCGCCAACATAGAGAATCGGCTTCTCAGAAGCGAGGATCATCTCCGCTGCGGCTTGAACCTGCTTGCCGTGCGGGTCGGTCACCGGCTTGTAGCCAGGAAGATCAATCTTTGGTGGCCAGGAGAATTCAAACTTGGCGTTCTGTGCGTCTTTAGCAACATCAACCAAGACCGGTCCCGGCCTGCCGGTTGTCGCTAGCTCGTAGGCCGCTGCCACGACCCCTGGGATGTCCTCGGCCTTGGTGACCAGGAAGCTGTGCTTGGTAATAGGCATCGTGATACCGACGATGTCGGCCTCTTGGAAAGCGTCAGTTCCAATCGCGTGCGAGTTCACCTGACCGGTAATTGCCATCAGCGGCACCGAGTCCATCATCGCGTCCATGATCGGAGTCACCAGGTTGGTAGCTCCCGGGCCGCTGGTTGCGATGCAGACACCGAGCTTGCCGCTGGCTGCGGCGTAGCCTTCGGCTGCGTGACCTGCGCCCTGCTCGTGACGGACGAGAATGTGGCGAATCTTTTGGGAATCCATCAAAGGGTCGTAGGTAGGCAAAATTGCTCCACCTGGTAGGCCGAAGACCGTGTCAATCCCGAGCATCTCCAGTGAACGGATGATGCCCTGAGCCCCGGTCAGGGTTTCTGTAGCCATTAGATCCTTCTTGTAGAACTGCGGTTTCTATCCGCAGTAGGCGCCCTCTGCGGCAGAACGGAAAAGCTTTGAGTACTTGCCTAAAACGCCGCGAGTGTAGCGCGGGGGCAAGGGTTGCCAGTTTTGTCTCCTGGCTTCCAGCTCACTGGCATCGACGAGTAGGTCAATGGATCGAGCCTCGATGTCGACCCGAATAAGGTCTCCATCTTGTACCAGGGCTATTGGTCCGCCATCGGTAGCTTCTGGTGCGACGTGGCCGATGCTCAGTCCGGTTGTGCCGCCCGAGAACCTGCCGTCGGTCAATAGTAGGACATCTTTACCCAATCCCGCACCTTTGATTGCCCCGGTGACGGCCAGCATCTCGCGCATTCCAGGGCCGCCCTTGGGCCCCTCGTAGCGAATAACAACCACGTCACCAGCGCCAATCTTGCCCTCTGAAAGAGCTTCCATTGCAGAACCTTCTCGGTCAAACACCCTGGCTGGGCCCTCAAACTTCTCTAGGTCAAAACCAGCGGTCTTCACAACCGCGCCCTCGGGAGCGAGGGTTCCCTGCAATACAGAGATGCCGCCAACTTTGTGAATTGGGTTATTCATGGCCCGGATGATCTTGCCATCTGGGTCCGGTGGAGAAATGTCAGCCAGGTTCTCTGCCAGCGTCTTTCCGGTAACGGTCATGACATCACCGTGCATCAGACCTGCATCCAGCAAGGCCTTCATCAAAACAGGCACTCCGCCAACTCGGTCAACATCGTTCATCACGAACTGACCAAATGGCTTTAGGTCACCTAGGTGCGGCACCTTGTCCGAGATGCGGTTAAAGTCGTCAAGCTGCAGATCCACTTCAGCCTCGCGAGCAATCGCGAGCAGGTGCAATACGGCATTGGTGGAACCACCAAATGCCATCAGAACCGCAATTGCGTTCTCGAAAGCCTCCTTGGTCATGATGTCGCGAGCGGTAATGCCCTTGGCAATTAGATTCACAACTGCTTCCCCAGAGCGGTGAGCCCAGACATCACGCCTACGGTCTGCCGATGGCGGAGCGGCGGAGCCTGGAAGGCTCATGCCCAGTGCTTCACCAATCGAGGCCATGGTGTTTGCGGTGTACATGCCGCCACAAGCACCCTCACCGGGACAAATTGCTCGCTCAATGCGACCTAGATCCTCTTCGCTCATCTTGCCGGCCTTGCAGGCACCAACCGCCTCAAAGGCATCGATGATGGTCACCTGCTTCTCGGTGCCGTCTGTGAGCTTGACCCAACCTGGAGCAATCGAACCCGCATAGAGAAAAACGGAAGCCAAATCTAGTCTCGCAGCGGCCATCAGCATGCCAGGGAGTGACTTGTCACAACCTGCTAGCAAAACAGAACCGTCCAAGCGCTCGGCCTGCATCACGGTCTCTACCGAGTCCGCAATCACCTCTCGGCTCACGAGTGAAAAGTGCATGCCCTCGTGGCCCATCGAAATACCATCGGAGACCGAGATGGTTCCAAACTGCATCGGCCAACCATGGGCTTGGTGCACGCCCTGCTTTGCTGCCTTTGCTAGGCGATCAAGCGAGAGGTTGCAAGGGGTGACCTCATTCCAACTGGAAGCGATGCCGATTTGTGGCTTCTCCCAGTCGTCATCACCCATTCCAACTGCCCGAAGCATTCCGCGCGCTGCTGCGCGCTCAATACCGTCGGTAACTTCAAACGAGCGAGGCTTCATTGGATTTGGCATAGCCCAATCATAGTTTCTCTAAAGCGGTAGCCTGAAGGGGTGGAACGAGAAGACACAACCCATAACCCAACGGGGCTAGCCCTCTATTCTCAAGCCGCACATCGTGCGGCCAGAGAGGTCATCTACAGCTACTCCACATCTTTTGGTCTTGCCACCAGAATCCTCGGCAAGACAATCCGCCCTCACGTTGAAAATATCTACGCGCTTGTAAGGGTCGCCGACGAGATTGTTGACGGCTCTGCGGCAGAGGCTGCACTGGTCGAGTCAAGTGTGGATCCAGGGAAGCTGCTTGATGAGTTTGAACAAGAGACCTACCGGGCAATGGCGCTTGGATACTCGACAAACCTCGTTATTCACGCCTTCGCCCAGACCGCCAGAGAAGTTGCGATTGGCAAGGACATAGTCGAGCCATTTTTTTACTCAATGCGACAAGATCTGAACCAAAAAGAGCATGACCAGGCTTCCTTTGAAAGATACGTCTATGGCTCTGCCGAGGTCGTGGGCCTGATGTGTTTGGCGGTTTTTGTTCACGGCAAGCAATACACCAAGGAACAAAAGATCACCCTTGTGGCAGGCGCGAGGGCATTGGGAGCTGCGTTCCAGAAGGTGAATTTTCTCAGAGACTCTAGCAGCTGATTTCAAAAGGCTCGGACGAAGTTATTTCCCTGGAGTAAATGTTGAAAGCTTCGATGAGGACACCAAGCTTCGCTTGGTGATCGACATCAGGAAAGATCTCGAACAGTCCGCGAAGACGCTGCCGTTATTGGACCCCGCAGCCAGAAGAGCCGTCACCGCAGCCCAGCTTTTGTTTCAGGAACTCAACGAAAAAATTGCCAATACCAGCGCCTCGGAACTTATTTCGACCCGCATATCGGTTAGCAATGCAAAGAAACTAATTCTTTTGATCAAGTCCTACCTAGGAGCAAAGCCCTAATGCAAAAAACAGCTGTCGTTATCGGAGGCGGAATCGCAGGTCTTGCCACCGCCGCCCTCTTGGCCAAATCAGGCATGCAGGTGAAGCTGTTTGAGGCCAAGGATGTGCTTGGCGGCCGCGCCTATCTCTGGGAGAAAGATGGCTTCCGCTTTGACATGGGACCGAGCTGGTATTTGATGCCCGATGCCTTCGAGCAGTTTTTTAACCTGATGGGCACCACTGCCGACAAAGAACTAAACCTGCAAAGACTCAGCCCCGCGTATCAAACCCGAAATGAAGGCATGAACGACCGGCTCGAGATGCCCGACAACGTCGAGGGCATCAAGGAGCTGTTTGAATCAATCGAGACCGGTGCCGGCAAAAACCTGGAGCGCTACCTAAAGAGCTCGCAGGAAGCATATGACCTCTCAATCAAGCACTTCTTGTACACAAACTTCCGCGATGCTCGCAGCTTTGTCCAACCCGAAGTGTTGGCCAAGCTGCCGACCTTCATAAAGCTCTTGCTGAAATCGCTTTACAACTTCTCTGGCGAGTACGTAAAAGATGACCGACTCAAAAAGATGCTGAACTTCCCGGCGGTGTTCTTGGGAGCATCCCCCTATGACACCCCGAGTATGTATCACCTGATGACTCACGTGGACATGAACCAGGGAGTTTTCTACCCCCAGGGCGGCGTCTACACCGTGATTGAGGCCATCGAGAGACTGGCAAAGGCCAATGGCGTGGAGATCCACACCGGCTCTCCAGTGACCAAGATTCTGTCCCAGGACGGCAAAGCGGTCGGGGTCCAGGTTGGCAAGATTGAGCATCGGGCAGACGTCGTGGTTGCAACCGCTGATCTACACCACGTTGAGACCAAGCTCCTAGAGCCCGCGCACCAGACCTACCCGCAGTCCTGGTGGGACAAGAAGGTCCCCGGCCCTTCTGGCCTACTTATGTATCTGGGGATCAAGGGCAAAATCGATCAGCTCGACCACCACACCCTTTTGTATACCAAGGACTGGGATAAAAACTTTGCTGAGGTCTTCCACAAGGCCGATGGCAAGCGCAAGGTGCCAAGCCCGGCATCGCTGTATTTGTGCATGCCTTCAAAGACCGACAAGACCGTCGCACCCGAGGGTTACGAAAACGTCTTCGTCCTGGTGCCAATCGCAGCCGATGTCTCAATTGGTCGCGGTGGCATCAACGGCGATGGTGACCCGGCCTTTGAGGCAGAGGCCGACCGCATCCTGGACCAGATCTCTGAGTGGTGTGAGATTCCAGACCTGAAAGAGCGCATCGTGCTGCGCAGGACCGTAGGGTCCTGCAAACTTCGAAAGTGAACTTAACGCCTGGAGTGGAACAGCTTTGGGAATGGCCCACACCCTCACCCAGAGTGCATTTTTCCGGCCCAAGAACTTTTCTAAGAAGCTTAAAAACCTCTACTACTCGGGACACAACACAATCCCGGGCATTGGTTTGCCAATGTGTCTGATTGGTGCCGAGTTGGTCTACAAACACCTGGTTGATGACCGCAGCTCAGGGCCGATCAAGGGCGAACTCAAAACCGAGAAAGAGCTTCAAGGGCATCAAGTAATGGACATTGTTCCCTACCTGTATTTGATTGCCCTGATCGTTTCGATCATGGGTCTGGGACTGCTGGACTTCAAACACGATTTGGCACTGAAGCGCTATCCGCTCCCAACGCTATTGAGCGTAGGTATTGCGGTCGTGGTGTTTCTAATCTGGGATTTGGTTGGCATTTACTTTGGAATCTTTTTCCGGGGCGATGCCCCGCATCTGACCGGGATCACACTGGCTCCCGAGTTGCCCCTGGAAGAAGTCTTCTTTCTTATTCTCCTGAGCTACAACGCGCTTTTGGCGTATCAGTTTTTTGCAAAGCGGGTGAGTAAATGAGCTATCCGCTTTTGACGATCATTGTCTTGGGAATCTTTGCGGTTTACGCAATCCTGATGCGCCGCTGGCTAAACATCAGACCACTAACCTTTGCAGCGATTGTGATGTTCACCCTCACCGCAATTTTTGACAACGTGATTATTGGTACCGGCATCGTCGCCTACGACGATGAGCTATTGCTGGGGGTGAAGATTCTTTACGCACCAATTGAGGATTTCGCCTACACGGCCGTGGCACTAGTTTTAGTCCCGACGCTGTTTAATCTGTTTAGGACGAAATTGTGATTCCAAAGTTGTTTTGGTCTTCTAGGCCAATCTCCTGGATCAACACAGCCTTTCCATTTGCAGCCGGATACTTTCTAGTTTTGGGTGAGCTCAATCTGACCCTCGCCGTTGGCTTTCTGTTCTTCCTTATCCCCTACAACCTGCTGATGTATGGGGTGAACGACGTCTTTGACTACGAGTCTGATTTGCGCAACCCCAGAAAGGGTGGCATCGAGGGTGCCCTTTTAGAACCGAAGTATCACCTGCCGATGCTGCTGGTTTCGCTGCATTTGCCGGTGCCGTTTGTTTGGTACCTGGCCCTTCAAGGTGATGCCCAATCAAACCTGATTTTGGCAGTGGTGCTGTTTAGCGTTTTGGCCTATTCGTTGAAGTATTTGCGGTTCAAAGAGATTCCGTTTTTGGACTCCATAACCTCCGCCGCCCACTTTGTTGGACCCCTGGTCTATGGCATCTCACTAGCCGGTGGAGATCTTGGTAATCAAACTTTGATTTTGATAATTGCGGCTTTTGCCCTTTGGGGAATGGCCTCGCACGCTTTTGGGGCGGTGCAGGACATCAAGGCAGATCGCGAAGCAAACATCTCCTCAATTGGAACCTTGCTTGGAGCAAGGTCAACCGTAAGGCTTGCAATGCTCGGATACGTGATTGCGGGAGCGATGACACTGTTTATTGGAGATCGCTACTCCTGGGCAATTCTTGCCGCCCTTCCCTACCTGTTCGTGGTTGGTCGGGAGTGGAACATTGATGATGCCAATTGTGAGAGAGCGAACCGTGGCTGGAAGAGATTTATCTGGTTGAACTTCTTGGCTGGCGCAATAATCAGCTCGCTGATTATTGGCCCTACCTGGTAGTCCAGGAAATCAGATAGGCCCTAGAAAACCTCGGAGCGCAGTGCTTGCAGCTAAGCGGCCTGGTCGGCTTTCGCATTCGATAGTGCGTGTGATCGTTTGGACAAAGCCCCACCCACTTGGCCGCTGATTTTGAAATCTCGTCTCCGGATAGCTTCTCGTGACGGTAGCCGATCTCCGAGGCCTTTTGCTTCCACAAAAACCCATGACCTGCACTTTGGCCCGCTAACGCGTGAGCAATCTCATGAAGTAAGACCTGCTCGATGGCGTCTAAATCGGAATTGGCAACAAAGTGCTTTGAGAGTGTGATTCTTTTCTGGGTGTAATTGCAAAGGCCCGCTCTGCGGACCGCTCTGTCAAAACCAAACGAGTAATTAACCAGGCCATGTTTCTGAAAAAGTCGGCTTGCTAGCTGATTCACCTCGACTGACACAACAAAAGGTTAGCTCAGGGCACTATCTTTTAGAGCTATGACCAAACCTTCAAAACCTTGGGGCTACGTGGCGCCAAATGCTCGCAAGAGCAAAAGGGTGCTCAGGCCCCAGACTCTGGCGGTTCGTGGTGAGCTGACCAGAACCGGCTTTGGGGAAACCTCGGAGGCGCTGTTTCTAAACTCCGGCTTCACCTACCCGTCGGCGCAAGCGGCTGAAGCTGCCTTTCAGCAAACCGAAGAGCACCACGTCTACTCAAGGTTTTCTAACCCCACGGTCCAAATGTTCGAGCAAAGGCTTGCCCTGATGGAGGGTGCCGAGGCTGCAATAGCCACCGGCACCGGCATGGCAGCAATGTTCACCTCGGTTGCCGCGGTGGTCTCCCAGGGTGACCGGGTTGTGATTTCAAGAGCGATGTTCACCTCCTGCTTCGTGGTGTTGACCGAGTTCATTCCGCGCTGGGGTATTGAGGTTGTGGTGGTCGATGAGAACACCGAGGAAGCCTGGTCCAAAGCGCTAGCTGAAAAGACCAAGCTGGTCTTTATTGAAACCCCTCCAACCCCCTGCTTGAGGTTTTGGACATTGAACTAATTGCAGATCTTTCTCACAAAGCCGGTGCCATGCTGATTGTCGACAACGTAATGGCGACCGGTCTGTTGCAAAAGCCACTCGAGCTTGGAGCGGATGCAGTGATGTATTCGGCAACCAAGCACATCGATGGTCAAGGTCGAGTGCTTGGTGGAGCGATTATTGGAAGCTCGGACTACATCAACAACACCGTGAGGCTCTTTGCCCGTCACACCGGCCCAACCATGAGCCCATTCAATGCCTGGGTGTTATTGAAATCTCTAGAGACCTATGAGCTGCGAGTGAGCCAAATGACCAAGAGCGCTCAGTATCTGGCCGAGCAGCTCTCGGTCGCCAAGGGCGTCAAAAGAGTCATCTACCCACACCTTGACTCCCACCCCGATTTCGCTCTCGCCAAAAAACAAATGAGCGCTGGCGGAACCACAATCGCAATTGAGCTTGCGGGTAACAAGAAAGCTGCCTTCAAACTAATTGACGCTCTCGAGGTCATCGACATCTCAAACAATCTCGGGGACTCGAGGTCTTTGATTACTCACCCGGCAACCACCACGCACCACCGCCTCGACCCAGAGGTCAGACAAAAACTCGGTATTAGCGATTCGATGTTGCGAATCTCAGTGGGGCTTGAGGATCAAGAAGACCTCCTCGAGGATCTTCTTTTAGCCCTCAAGAACTGAGGCGATTCTTCTAACCGCCTCGGTGATTCTTGGTTTTGAAGTTGCGAAGTTAAAGCGGATGTAGCCCTGATATTGCTCCCCGCCATGGTCTTGACCTGGGACGACCCCGACTCTGCCCTCATCAAGGATTACCTGCTGCGGATTAGCGACTCGGTAGCCGTTGAGGTCCACCCATGCCAAATAGGTTGCTTCCATCTCAAAAAGCCTTGCCTTGGGTAACTGGGTTGCAACCTCTTGGTGCAGGTGAGAGAGGTTCTCCTGCAGGGTGGCAACGGTTTGATCTAGCCAATCTTGGCCCTGGGAGTAGGCGGCAACCATCGAGAAAGCTCCAAGAATTGAGCTTCGCCACTGCATGGCATCAGGCAGGTTTTTCAGCCTGATTCTTACGGCCTCGGACTGCGTAATGGCAAAACCTGCCTTGAGCCCGGCGGTGTTCCAAGCCTTCGAGCTGGAGGTAATAGTGACTCCGGTCTGCACCGCATCGTCTGAGACCATCAAATAGGGAGTGAATGGCACCCAGGACAGCGGTGCGTGGATCTCATCCGAGATGACCAAAACTCCATACTCCTTAGCAAGCCTTGCAACCTCGGCAAGCTCCTTTGCGGTGTGGACGGTGCCGACCGGGTTCTGCGGCGAGCAGAGCATGTAGACCTTCACGCCATCTCGGAACTGATCCTCGATTGCGGCAAGGTCCAGCTGCCAGCGATCGCCCTCCAAGCTCAGTGGAGCATCGGCAACTTCACACTCGACTTCTTTGATCCAGCCAAAAAACGAGGAGTAAACCGGGGTATTGATAAGCACCTTGTCGCCCGGGCGAGTTACCGAGCGCAAAATCTCCGTCGCGGCAACACCGACATCGGTGGCCATTTTGATTTGGTTGGGATCTATCTGCCAACCCCAGCGCTCCAGGGAAAAGCCTTCAAACGCTGGCCCTAGCTCGGGCAGTGCTCCTAGGTAGCCAATGTCCGATGCGGCCACCATTTCTAGGAGTTTTTCTCTTATTGGTGCTGCGACCTCGTAGTCCATCTCCGCGACGTGCATTGGGAGAACATCCTCGGGAAACCTTCGCCACTTTGAACTTGATCGATTTGCGAAATTGCCAAAACTATCTGGATCATTCATCCTTCGATTATGGCAGTGAATCTATTTCAATGGGCTGAATATCAGAGTTAGCGCGATAGCAATCATTACCACCGCAACCAAGGACTCAAACACTCGCCAAAACATCTTGTTTCCCACAAACCTCGATAGCGTGGTCGCTAGATAACCCAGCGAGAAAAACCAAACAACACTGCCTATTGCAGCCCCCAGTCCAAACAGCAGTCGATCATCACCAAACTGATTGCCAATTGTTCCTAGGAGCAACACGGTGTCGATATAGACGTGAGGGTTTAGGTAGGTGAGGGCGGCAATGGTGCCAAGCACCTTCCAGCGATTTGATTCGACCTTCTCCCCCGGCACTAACACCTCCGGGTTCATCGCCCTTCGAATGGCGCCATAGGCAAACCACAATAGATACGCAGCGCCTGCAAATCTCAGAATCTCTAACAAATAGGGAACAGAGGTAATTAGCTGCCCAAGACCCAAGATGCCTGCAAAGACCAACAGCGCATCGCTCAGCGATGCGAACACGACCACCATCAGAATGTAGTCACGGCGCAGCCCCTGGCGCAGCACAAAGGCATTTTGTGCGCCAATTGCAATGATGAGGGTGAGGCCAGTTAGAAAGCCTGTAGCGACAGCGAGAATCTGATCAACTTTCTCAAGTGGGAACCTCAAAACATTAGCAGGAGCGCAAAGCGCTCCTCAGCGGAATAACCTCGCTAGCCCTGAGGGTTTAGAAAAACATGACTTTAGAAACCGGAAACCCTGCACCAACCTTCACCCTTGTAAACCAGGATGGCGAGCACGTATCACTAGCTGACCACGCGGGTCAGAAGGTAATTGTTTATTTCTACCCAGCCGCCTCCACCCCCGGCTGCACCACCCAGGCCTGCGAGCTTCGCGACAACATCAACTCCCTCAAGTCCCTCGGCTACACGGTCCTAGGAATATCACCTGACGAGCCTAAGAAGCTAAAGAAGTTCCAGGAAAAAGAGGGATTGAACTTCGAACTTTTAAGCGACCCAGACAATGCGATCCAGCAGGCCTATGGCGCCTATGGCAAAAAGAGCATGTATGGCAAGGAGTACATGGGAACCATTCGCTCCACCTTTGTTGTCGACGAGGCTGGAAGAATCTCCCACGCCTTCTACAACGTCAAGGCCAAGGGCCACATCGACATGCTTCGCACCAAACTAGGCATCTAGCGCAGCGGCAACAACACCCCTAGAACACCAAACACTCCGCCAAAGAACCGGTTGAAGTTTTTGCCAGCGCGCTTTAGAAATGGCTGCACCTTGGTGGCAAAAAACGCAACGCCATATTCGTAGCAAAACTCCACGAACAAAAACGTTCCGGCCATGATCAAAAACTGCAGCCAAAGCGAGCGCGCGGGATCAACAAACTGCGGCAAGAAGGCCACGAAGAACAAGATGCCCTTCGGGTTACTCACCGCAGACAGCAGCCCCTGGCTGAAGAGATTCTTTGAGCCTCCGGAAGAAGGCTTGGCTGGAGTGTCACCAATGGGATCACTGCGCCAGATCTGAACACCTAAAAACACCAGGTACGCACCACCCAGCCACTTCAACCAGGTCAACAAACCCGCATTGGCCGCCAAAATCGCACCGATTCCAAACAGCGATGCGGCAATCACCAGAGCAAAGCCGGTGAGGCCACCAAAGATGGTGGCAATGGTTCTTCTAGACCCGTAGAGCGCTCCGTGAGTTAGAGCTAGAAGCCCGTTTGGCCCAGGGGTGAGACTCAAACCAATTGCCGCGAGTGCATAAAGTGTCCAGGTCGATAGCTCCACTAGTAGCCAAGCTCCCTGTCCACAACGCCAACTAGCTCGCGTCCAGCGATCCAGGCCGCAACGTTTTCCTTGAGGCGCATCGCGAATAGCCCGGTGACAATCTGCATGGTGTCGGCGGTGTGAGGGGTGATGATCAGATTCTCTTGTTCCCAGAGCGGATGCCCATCGGGCAGCGGCTCTGGGTAGGTGACATCAATCGCAGCGCCCGCAAGCTTGCCGCTATCTAAAGCCCTCATTAGGGCATCCTGATCGATTACCTCACCACGCGAGACATTCACCAAATAAGAACCCTCAGCCATCACCAAGAAGCGCTCGTCATTGAACAAAAACCGGGTCTCATGGGTTAGAGCGCAAGCAAGAATCACAAACTGAGACTCAGCGAGATAGCTATCGAGCTGATCAAAGCCGACAACTTCTGTGGTTCCCACTTTCTCAAATGGCTCCTCAGGCCGCTTTCGAACCACTGTCACGTTCGACCTGAATGGAGCCAGCAAATGGACCAGCTCCTGAGCGATCCCGCCTCCGCCGACAATTAATACGTTTGCGTCATAGAGGGAATCGGCATGCTTTTTGCCCCAACTCTTTGCGAGCGAGCGCTGTTTGATAACTCTTCCAAGTGCCATCGACAGCATTAGCGCGTGCTCGGCAACGGGCTCGGAGTAGGAGCGCTTGGCGCTGGTGAAGATGACATCGTGACCCAGAAGCTCTTGAAATGCATCCACTCCAGCAAAAGGCAGCTGCACCCAACGAAGCTGAGGATTCTCAGCAAGGGTCTTTGCCAAAAGATCGGGTCTTGCGTAGTCAGTCCAGACCAGTGCCTCGACCTCAGTTGTTAGCGCCGTGATTACTGCCCCAGCAGACTCAATAGCCGCAGAGTAGGCGGGAAATTGTCTTGGCTCGAGGGCTATCAGGTTGTTGCTATTCATCAGAATTTACCTCTACTGACACAGCAGGAAGGAACGCTCGAGCCATGGCCAAAGAATACAACTTCGACAGTGCTGAATCGTCGAATAAATTAGCGGCTTGGTCTAACACCCCTAAAGGATTTGCGCCAGGAACTTTTGGGTTCTGGGCTCCTTGGGTGAGTCAAATAGTTCTGTAGGGGTCCCCACCTCAACTATTTCACCATCGGCCATAAACACCACTCGGTCAGCAACCTCGCGAGCAAAGCCCATTTCATGGGTGACCACGACCATGGTCATTCCCTCACTGGCCAACTGCTTGATTGAGTCCAGCACCTCGTTGATCATCTCAGGATCCAGAGCGGAGGTGGGTTCATCAAAAAGCATCACCTTTGGCTTCATCGCTAGCGAGCGTGCTATCGCAACTCGCTGCTGTTGACCACCAGATAACTGAGCTGGAAACTTATCGGCCTGCTCGGGAATCTTTACCCGCTCCAGAAGCTCCCGAGAGAGCTCTTCGGCCTCAGCCTTTGGCATACCGCGAACCTGCCTCGGAGCAAGGGAGATGTTATCGAGCACGGTTAGGTGCGGGAAGAGATTGAAGCTCTGGAAGACCATTCCGGTCTCCTTGCGAATCTCCTGGATGTTTTTGACATCCATGGTGAGCTCGGTGCCATCCACGATGATCTCACCCTGGTCGTGCTCCTCGAGCCGATTGATGCATCTAATCAGGGTGGACTTTCCAGAACCACTCGGACCAATGACTACAACCACCTCTTGCCTGCCAACAGCAAAGTCAATTTGCTTGAGGGCCACGAAGTCCTTGAACTTCTTCACAACTCCGCGCATAACAACAATCGCGTCCTCCGCCTTGCGGTCCCCGGACATTTTGGTTGCATCCGTAAAAACTGATTCACTCACCTGATACCAACTCCCAATCGCTTTTCAAGCCTTTGGCTTTCCTTGCTCATTACGTACGAAACTACCCAGAACAAAAGACCCACAAATATCAATGACTCGTAGATCAACCCCTGGCCCAAAAAGTCGTCCTGCTTAGTTATGACCTTGCCGACAGTCATGACATCAAACAAATTCAGCGCAACACCGGCGAGGGTGGTGTCCTTGAACAGGCTAATGAATTGTCCAATTTGAGCGGGGATAACGCTTCTTAGTGCCTGCGGCAAAGTAATCAGGGAATTGATTTTCACGGTGCTAAGGCCCAGTGCCTTGCCAGCCTCGATCTGGCCACTTGGAATACCCTGCAACCCGCCCCTGACTATCTCGGCTAGGTAGGCAGCGGTGAACAGGGTGAAGACCGTGATGCCGCGGAACACTGCGTCAGGAGAAATCGTTGGGGGGATAAAAAACTCAAGAGCAACTCCTGCAAGCAACAGCAGCACGAACAGTGGTGCCCCGCGAATCAACTCAATGTATGCAGTGCAAATAAAACGAATTACCGGGAAGGATGATCGCCTTCCAAGCGCCAGCAAAAGACCCAGCGGGAAACACAAAATGATGCTGATTAGCGCCATGTAGAAATTGATTAGGAACCCACCCCAAAGCTCCAGGGTAGATTCCAGCAGGGTAAAAATCACCAGTGCGATCGCCGGGGTTGCAATCATGGGCTGCCAAATGATGCCTGGAAGCTTTTGGATGATTTTGTTATCCCTGCGCATCCGACCCACCACACGGCCCGCGAAGACGCCAATTCCTAACAGGCCAACCCACAAAAGTGAGTCGAGGCTATTCGAGAGCACGACAAGCAAGATAGCCAGCGCGAATATCAACCCAAAGCGGCGAACGTAGTCAACGATTCGTTCGGCTAGTCTCAACCTGGGCTCAGTGCCAAGTGGTGAACCGCCGGCAACTGCAGCAACCCAAAAAGCGATTGCCACCATTGATGCGCCAATCAACCACATCAGCTCTTCGGGGAAACGGCCCACCAAAAATAGCTTGAGGTTAACCTCAACGATTTCCCAGCGTCCAGTAATAAAAACGAACTCGATCGAAATCCAAATAAACCAAAGCGCGATACCGCCAAACACGATTGTGGTGATGGAGTCCCAAATAGACCTGAAGAGGTTTCTGCGCAGCCACAAAATCATCGCTCCACCAAAGCCAATCTTCTATTAAAGAAGTTCACAATCAACGATGTGACCAACGATATTGCCAGGTAGATAAAGAGTGTCAGCGTGAAAGCGGGGACCGCTGGAGAACCATTACCAACGGTAATTTGAGCAATTTGGGTCAGTTCGAAATAGCTGATGGTTGCGCCCAGCGAAGAGTTCTTGGTGAGGTTTAGATACTGGTTTCCAATCGCTGGCATAGCGATTCGGAAAGCCTGCGGCAAGATGATGATTCGCATTTTTTGCCCAGGAGAAAGCGCCAGGGCGTCGGCTGCCTCACCCTGGCCCTTATGAACCGCCTGAATCGAACCACGAACAATCTCGGCTACGTGGCTACTGGTGTAGAGCACCAGAGCAACAATCAAGGCGAAGAACGATGGGTCCATTCGCAGTCCGCCGGTTGTGCCGCGGCCATCAACGAACGGAAGGGTCCAGCTGTAATCGAGCAACATCCAGCCGACCAACAAGAAACCAAAAATTATCAAGATTGCAAAGATTCCGGCTCGAGACTTTTGACCGGTGCGGTCCGCTCTGGCTCGCTCGATTTTCATAACTACCAGGCTCACGACAATTGATGCAGCAAAGATGAGCAGGAGAATCAGCCCTGATCCCTCAAACCAAGGCAGGGCCAAGCCGCGGTTGGAAATCACGAATAGGTCAAAGGGCTGCCAGGCATTTTCGATGCGAGGAAATGTCTGTAATACAACAGCCAAGTTCATGAATGTGATCAGAAGAAGAAGTGGGAGATTACGAATAATCTCAACGTAGGCCGACGCGAGAGTCTTAACAAGAAAGTTCTTTGAGAGTCGGGCTATGCCGACCAGGGTTCCGACAATCGTCGAGAAGATGATGCCGACAACCGCAACCAGCATGGTGTTCTGAAAGCCTCGAACAAAGGCAGCAGAAACTGGAGAACTCTGATCAAAGTCGGTGCCGGGGATGGTGAAGCTAGCGGGGTTATCTAAAAAGCCAAAGTCTGTCGGTACGGCGCTTCGCTCAACGTTGGTCTGGTAGTTGCCATAGATCCAGTAAAGAATCCCGAATACCACCGCCAGCACGAGAAGTTGAAAAACCCAACGCAAAAATCTGACATCGCGCCAAAACTTGGGTCTTGCGCTAACACTTGAGAGGGGACTCATGGTTTAAAGACCCCTCTCAAGTGCAGCATTGCAATTTATTTTTACAGTTTATGGATTTAACGGAATGGTGGTGAGTAGAGCAGATCCACCATCAGACCAGATGGAGTTGACTCCTCGCTCTAGACCCAAAGGTGTTAGGTGACGCTCGAAGATCTCTCCGTAGTTACCGACCTGCTTTACAACCTGGTAGGCGAAGTCAGTTGGAAGACCTAGGCCTGGATCCAAAACTGCGGAACCGTCGCTGGTCTCAATTTCAACACCAAGGAAGCGCTGGATGCCAATATCAGTGGTGGAGCTTCTGATGCTGTCAACGTTTGCGCTGGTAAGACCAAACTCCTCAGCCTGAATGGTTGCGAGGACTGCCCACTGAACAGCGGTTGCCCATGCGGTGTCACCATCTAGAACGGCTGGGGCCAATGGCTCCTTTGAGAACACCTCTGGAAGGATCTTCAAGGCATTGGTGCCATCTGGGTATGCGCTTCTTAGACCAGTTAGCTGGCTAACGTCCGAAGACCAGCCATCACACTGTCCAGCTAGGAAGGCCTCAAGAATCAGATCGACCTCGTCAAATGCGCGAACTTCCCAGTTCAATCCGAGTCTTGATGACTCCTGAGCTGCGTTGCCCTCTGTGGTGGTTCCCTTTGCAACACAAACGATTGCGCCGTTCATGTCAGACACGGAGTTGTAGCCGCTGTTGGTAGCAACCATGACACCCTGACCATCGTAGAAGGTTGGCTGCAAGAACGTGGAGGCTTCAGCGCCGTCACGAGTTGCAGTCCAGGTGGTGTTGCGAACTAGGACATCAATTGAGCCATTCTGAAGCGCGGTAAAGCGGTCAGAGGTCTCCAAGTCGACCATGTCAACTGCACCTGCGTCACCCAAAACGGCGGCCGCAATAACGCGACAGAAGTCGGAGTCGAATCCAACGTGCTCACCGGAAGAGTCAAGAACCGCAAAACCAGGAAGTGCGTCACGAGTTCCACATCGAACCGTGCCAGCTGCCTTAACGCTCTCAAGAAGTGAGACCTGGGCTCCTCCATCAGTGGATCCGTCCGCCTGGACTGTGACTGTAGTGGTGGCACTGGGCTGGGATCCATCATCAGCGGCGCATCCTGCCAACACCAACGCCGCAACCGCGAGGGTTGACAGCAGAGTTAATTCTTTCTTCATTTAATTCCCCTTTCAAGAAATTAGGTAGAGCGCATGGCAGCCGGGTCTCGGCTGGTTACGCTCCCCAAAAACTAAGCTAGGGGTGGACTGAGCTCGGCACCTCATCGATGCCTCATCGTTACAGAAACTTAATTACGAGAATTAGGCTCTTAATTCAGCTTTATTTCTAGAGAATGACCAGAGCGAAGCTAGCGAACACAATCAGACTGAAGGCAATCATTAGCCCCAAGGTCATGGTCAGATAGCGACCACTCTGAGCAATGGTGCTAGCAACAGGTCCTGGGTTCTCGTGAGTAGCAAGCTCTGCAACAACGCTTTGAGCCTCACGAATAATTGCGAACTGGGTGAGGTTCCCCAAAACGCCAACGGTCACTAGAAATGCGGTTGCAAAAAGCTTCGCTTCCATGCTTGCGATCTGCAGGTCGCCCAAAGCTGCAACGTATGCGAGAACAGCAATCGCGATAACGGAGTGAAGCTGTGCGCGGGTGAGCTGAGAGCGCTTGGAGTTCCAAAGCTCTACTAAATCCTTTTCTGACATGCCATCCTCTTTCTCCCGGGAGTTCCACCTTGGTCGCTCCGCTTATGGATAGTTCAAAGCCTAAGTGGCTTTGGGTCAGTAGTCGGGCCATAAGACCCCAACTCTGACGTTTTAAGAAAGACCCAATCAGGCTCCCACGACTCGCCAAGATGCGATCAGACCCCAACCAAACATCCTTACTCCCATGCTCCTTAGCCAACCCGCGATCACACTCGATGAGTTGTGACCCCAGAAATAATCAACTGGATGCGGAGAAAAGACCAAACCATATGCCGGAACGTCGATGTGCTCGGCAGGTGTGCGAGCGTGAATTTCATCTAACTCCAAGATCAGTTGATCTGCGCTATCTCCCTCGACCTGAAGTTCATAAATAATCTCCACCACGACCCTCAGCTGATTTTCAAGAACCTGTTTTGTTGCCGGCCCTTCGAGTTCCGCTCTCCCAAGAGTGGAGGGTGTTGGCCAGAGCAGCGCTGCTGCGCCAGCACCAAGACTGGTGTCGCGGTTTGCGTAGTAGCGCAAGTCTCCGTAGGCGTAGCGCATCATTTCGCCAGACCCAGTCTCAATTGCAACACTCGAGTGCGTGCCGTGGTCTATGACGAATACAGTTCTGGGATCCTGCACCTCGTTGGGCGCTAATAGAACTGTCGGGGTGAAGGCCGATAAAAACAACAGACCCGAAATGGTGAACGCCAACCAAATGAGGCGTTGCACTTAGAACCCACCCTGAGACATTTTGCAATTATCCCAGCGGGCCAAATTGCCCGCTCTTTTTTGACCTTGCCGCTCACATGAACTTCTCAGGGTTTCTATCCGCAACCATTTAGAGTGGAGCGAAAAGCAATAGAGCCTGAGAGGTCAAAGTAATGAAGCCGGAAACAAAACTTGGTAAGCAGCTGCAAACTTTCAACAGATTTGCAGGCATTTTCCACCTTATTCAAGCCGTCGTGCTGTTTTTCATCCTCAACGATGAAACCAAAATCCCGGTCATCACCCGCTTCTTCAATGACACCCCCGAGGGAATTCGCCCGCTAACCGAGACCCTGTTCGATTTTCCCGTCGCACTGATTGCACCGATCTTCTTATTGCTTTCAGCAGTAGCGCACCTACTTATCTCCGCACCTTTCTACATCCAGCGCTACGAGCAAAACATTGCCAAGGGCATCAACCCACCGCGCTGGTGGGAGTACTCAATTAGCTCCTCACTCATGCTGGTTGTGCTACTGATGCTTGGCGGTCTGATCGAGCTTTCTGCAGTCGTATTCGTCTTCACACTGAACTTCATCATGAACCTGATGGGGCTCATGATGGAAAAGCACAACCAGCTAACCGACAAGGTCAGCTGGTTGCCATTCAACATTGGTGTTGTTGCCGGAATCGTTCCATGGATTATGGGTGGCCTTTACTTCTGGGTCTCCACCAACAACATTGCTGACGCGATCCCTGTTTACGCACAACTTGGCTTCCTGTTGACCTTTATCTTCTTCAACACCTTCGCCATCAACATGTTCTTGCAATACAAGAAGGTCGGGCCGTGGAAGAACTACCCATATGGTGAGAAGGCATACATCGTCCTCAGCCTGGTATCCAAATCAGTTCTTGGTTGGGTCATCGTTCTTGGAACGATGAACATCTAGCTCCATACCCAACAGGCTCTTAGGATCCTTGCGCCTGGATTGGAACTCCAGCGACAGCTGGCTGCCTCAACCATTTGACGAATGCTCCGATACTCACGAGCACCAACACCGGTAGAAGGATCTGGACCGCAAGTATTATCGCCGGGTACTGCTGATTCCATTCAGTTTCAGCCATGTGCCGAGAGTAAATGCCCCAGAATGCCCAAACCAGCACCATGGAGTATGCGGGCGAGGCATTCACCAGCGCGGTGGCGGAGCCAATAAGAACTGCAACAACCAAGATCACCACGGTCCATGACTCTGCAGTTAGGCCAAAGCCATCCCCCAAACCCTGCTGCACCAGCAGGGATGAGATGTTGGCAATGGTGGCTACAGTCACCCAACCGAAGTAGATGGCAAAAGGGATTCGAATTGTGAGAGTGCTCGCCAGGTCTTCACGCTTCGCAGTTGTTGCCTGATTGATTTTGAAGAGGCAAAAAAGTAGCAGCGCAAGAATGAGTGCCGAGACCCATAAGAGCTCTAAACGCCATGCAATGATCCAGGACCCGTTTAGCAAGTTGGCAGCAATAAACCAAGGTGTTATGGCCCTAATGGCTGGTGTATCAGTGGCCAACTGAGTGAGGCTGTAGACAGTTAGCCCAAGGTAGATCAAACCCCAGATTCCGAATGTGAAATCAATCGGTGCAAACAAAGTGTCGTATCGCCTTGAGACTGCACCAACTGAAAGACCACTTAGGGGAAGCGCTGTTGCAACTGCGTTCATCACCAACACAAAGCCAAAGCTCGCTAGAGCAAGAATGCGTTGCGGCAGAAACTTAGCCATGCCCTTGAGTAAACCACAGCTAAGCGGGGTTCTCTATCGCTCGTGACTCGAGGTTTGAGGGTTTATCGCATTATTTTCCTGGTGCACCCCCTGGGACTTGAACCCAGAACCCACTGATTAAGAGTCAGTTGCTCTGCCGATTGAGCTAGAGGTGCGACAGCCAGAAATACTAGCACTTATCGCCTTGCGCTTACAGTTTCTAAGCCTTGTTAGCCTTGGCAGATGGGTAATTACAGCATTACAAACATTGGCTCAATGGATTCATGGCGAGACCACTTTGGTGGGTTTGTTGAGGCCACCAACAAACAGGGCCGCCGGGTTGTCGATCACGAACTTGATGCCGAGATTATTGGGATTTCGGTGACCGCTTATGAACCAGGCGAGGAAGCTGGCTACTGGCACTCCCACTCTGAGTTGGAGGAGGTCTATGTCTTTTTAGATGGCTATGGCCAGATGGGTCTAGATGACGAGGTCGTTGATACTGAGCCGGGAACAGTGATTCATGTTGGCACCGGAGTGATGCGAACCTGGAGATGCAAACCGGATAGCCCCTCTCAACTGAGGTGGCTGTGTATCAGAGCAGGAACTGGACCCCTCGAAGCCATTCCTTCCGATGCGGTGCCCATAAGAGACATCCCGATGCCCTGGGCAAGGTAATCTCGAAGCATGAACTGTTCAAGCTGTAACGCGGAGAATGACCCCCAAGAACTTAGCTGTCGCGAATGCGGCAAGAGCCTTGCGAGATCTGAGGAAGACCTGCAAAAGGTCGACCCCAAGTCGACGGCACTGATTGGCTACGCAATCGGTGGTGTTGGTTTTGTCACCCTGTTTTTCGTCACCATCAACCTTGAGGCCTTGACTCTTTCTAGCCAGGACTACCTCATCCCACTGCTGCTTACAGCACTGGGAGCCGGCATCGTCTTTTACGCAAGAACACTAAAAAAGTAGCAGCGCAAAACCCGCGTCCCAAAATGTTTCTGAACGCTTTTGGCGAAATCGAGTTTGGGGCACCAGCTCTGCTAATAACCTTGAGTAAATCGCCTAAGGAGCAGTGTTGACCGAGCAAGTTCAAAGGCTTCAAGCAGGACAGGATGTCCCTGAGTTTGAGCTGCAGGACCAAAACGGAGTGCTCAGACGCGCTAGCGAACTAACAAAGACCCCAACGATTCTCTACTTCTTCCCCGCGGCCGGTTCTCCGGGCTGCACCAAAGAGGCAAGCGACTTTGAAGCTAACCTCGACGAATTCAGCTCCCTTGGCTTTCAAATAGTCGGTGTCTCACCCGATTCAGTCGAAAAGCTAAAGAATTTTGAAGAGTCACACGAGCTCACATTTACCTTGCTCAGCGACCCGGATGTGGTCGCTCACAAGGCTTTTGGCGCTCACGGCGAGAAGAGTCTTTACGGAAGGCTCTACAAAGGCGTCTTGCGCTCAACCATTTTGATCAAGGACGGCAAGGTTTTAGAGGCGCTCTACAACGTCAAAGCCACCGGCCACACAAACATGCTTCTGAGGCGATTAGGGAACTAGTTCTTCCCAAAGGCTGCCCGGGTTGCCTTTGACAAAAGCAAGAAAAAGGCGATTGTGCTGGGCAAGATTGCCAGCCACCCAATCAGCAAGTTCCCAAACTCCCCACCAAAACTGGCAGCACCTATTGAGGCAATCAAAAGCTGAATCACCATGGCAGGGGTGTGGGCAGAGGGTCGAAGCCTGATTACCCCATAAGCGATATTGCTCACCCAAACAGTGGCTAAAAACACAATAAATGTGAGGCCCACGGCACTGATGAAAGAGGCCGAATCACCCGTAATTACTGAGTAAATCGACCATCCGAGCAATGCCCACAAAACCAGCGCCTGAAGCGAGAGCACTATGGCAATAGTGAGGTGACTTTTGGTCGGCATTGGCAATTGGGTATTGATTTCTGAGTTGGCCTGTGAAACGATTTTGGGGTTGCTAAAAGGATGTTACATCCTGAACCGGCCTGACCAGTATCGACCTTAGGAATAACAGAACATATGGATATGCAGTGGCTAAATAAGGCCCGATGCCTCAACGAGGATCCAGAGCTTTTCTTCCCAGTGGGAAACACTGGGCCAGCTCTAGAGCAAATCGAGCAGGCCAAAACAATCTGCCGCCAATGTGATGTCTCCGCCCAGTGCCTCGAGTATGCAATCAAAGAAAACCAGGACACCGGTGTTTGGGGTGGCCTATCCGAGGATGAGCGCCGCTCGCTAAAGCGCCGCTACGCTCGCGCTCGTCGCGCAGGCTAGAGCGGAACCTCTAAAACAACCTTTGTTCCACCCCTAATTGGTGATGTCCAGGCAATGGTTCCACGCAGCTCTGACTCGACCAAGGTTCTGACAATTTGAGTCCCAAGCCCGGAACCAACTTTGCCCTCAGGTAAACCGACCCCGTCGTCAACCACCTCAATATGAAGTGTCTTTTTGTCGCGCTGGGCGCGGACAGAGATCTTTCCGGATCGGTCAACGATGCCGTGTTCAACTGCATTTGCAACGATTTCGGTCAGCACCAGAGCCAGCGTCGTGCTTCGCTCAGCGCTGAGATCGCCGAATGAGCCCTCAAGCTCCGAAGTAATTGTGTTGTGGTAGCTGGAGGTGGTTTCAGGAATCAGTTGCAAAATTCTCTTGAAGATCTGATCAAACGGCACCTCTTGGTCCACTCCCTCGGAGAGCACGTCGTGGACCACGGCAATAGCGCTCACACGTCGTTGAGCCTGTTGCAGCGATGCCTTCACCTCCTCGGAGGAAGACTGCCTGGACTGAATTCTCAAAAGCGAGGAGACCGTTTGCAGGTTGTTTTTCACCCGATGGTGAATCTCCCGAATGGTTGCGTCTTTGGTGATCAGTTCGCGCTCTCTAAAGCGGAGCTCCGAAACGTCGCGGCAGAGCACAAAAGCGCCAATGCGTTTGCCGTTATCCATCAGCGGCACCGAGCGAACCGCAATTGTTAGGGCCTCAAACTCCAGATCGGTGCGCCAAGCACCCTTACCCGTTAGCACCAGCGGCAGACCCTCATCGACAGCACCAAAGCCAACCGGAACATTGTTCACCGTCTCTGAGAACAGCCTTCCCTCGAGTTCACCCACCACCCCGGCTCGACTAAAAATAGATAGCGCGGAGGGGCTAGCAAATAGCACTCGACCCGCTTCATCGAGCCGCACAAAACCATCATTCGCTCTTGGGGCGCCTCGCCGCTGCGCGGTGCCCGCCTCGCTCATTGGGAACTCTCCGGTTGCCACCATCTTGAGAAGCTGCTCCCCCGCTGCCACAAAGCTCAGCTGCAGTCTGTTCGGGAGCCTGGCCTCTCCCAGGTTGGTGTGCTTGGTGATGATGGCCAAGGGTCGATCTGGCGACTTCGACCCTTTTGAAAAAACTGGATAGGCACTCACTCGGGTGGTACTGCCCTCATACTGTGCGACCTGCTGCGGCACAGCCACTGAACCAAGCTCCCAGGCCTGGTTTATGGTTTCCTCCCAATCGGACCGGGGCAGGTTTCCCGTGATATCTCTATAGAAGATCGTTGCCGCTGCAGCTGGGCGGGCGTGAGCGTGAGCCACCAGCTTTTTGCGCTGGGGCACCCACAGCACCAAATCCGAAAACGCCAGATCAGCAATTAGCTGCCAGTCGCCCAATAAGGAGCGCACCCAACTTTCATCGACCTGATTTTTTTCCACCACGAGTGTCGAGTTTAGCCTCGCTAGAGGTCCGCAATCTCAAGAGCGAGCAGTCTTAGCGCCTCTCTGGCCTTGGAGGATTTGGCAGCCATGAGAAGAGGCTGGCCTCGCTGCTGAGCGATGTCCATGGCTGCCCCGTCCTCGGCAATTGTTGTGTGAATCTTTAGTTGTGCGATTTGAAACATGGTGTCCCTCACCTGCCGTTCCGGATTTCTACCAAGCACCGAAGAGCGAACCCGATTGGCAATCGGCCAAAACTCAAAACCAGCCTCACGCAAGTCAGAGAGAAATCTATTCACCCCCACCGGATCCGCTGCAAAGAAGCCAAGGGCTAGGTCTGAGAGCCTTATTGCCTCCGAGGCCGCAAAGTTCCTTGGGACATCGCTGGTTTGGCTAAAGAGCCCCTCTTCCAACTCGGATGCGACATCCACCAGGATGAAATCAAAGTTTTCCCTTGCGAACCGAAACAGCTCCGAGATGCCATCGCCATCAAGCTCTGGCCAGCGCGTGGGTGACTTTAGACCGGTCACCACTTGGAGCGAGGTCTTGCCAAACGAGAGCTCCTCGCCCAAGCGCTCCAGTTCGTCAAGTGTCAAGCGGCCGGTCTTTGCCAAGCGCAATACCGCGGTGATGCCAGGACCGGAATTCACTAGCCCAAGAAGCGCTGCGATTGAGGGTCGATAGCTATCGAGATCAATAATCAGCACCCGCTTACCCAGTGATGCCAACTCAAAGCCGAGGTTCACCGTGGCAGTGGTTTTGCCGCTCCCCGCCGCTCCCCAGCAACTGACCACTCGGCCTCCGACCATGCGGTCAGTAACCAGCTGAAGCCTGGTGTCCGGCTGCTCAATCAGCGCTGCGGTGCTCATGACAGCGGCAACAGGTAGATTGCGGCCTCTTCGGTGAGTGCTTGCAGGACCAGGGTGGCTTGCTCCCTGGTGATTACAAGCTCTACCTCGGGAACCTCACCGGCAAACAGGCCCTCGCCATAAACCAAGTCTGTAACCAGTGCCGATGGCACCAAAAGCTGAGACTGGAACCCATCCTCGACCTCAACAACTTGCCAGATTGCCACCCTCGCGCCGGAAACTATTTGGCTTGCGGGTTTCAGGTTAGGCACAATCCGGATTGAAGTTTGATTCTGTCCCAGTGCTTGGCCCAGAGCTCTTTTGGGAATGAGCTCTCCGGCCGCCACCGGCAAAACCAAATAGCTGTCTCCAAGCTCTTCTGAGGTGACATAGTTCTGGGCTATGGAGCCTAGATCCAAGGCTTCGCTAGTTAGCGACTCGGCCCGCAACTGAGTACCGGGGGCTAGGTTGCTGGCTGCAATTAGGTAGCTGGGAAGTGGTCGATTTAGCCCGGCGATTGCAACCAGAACGAGAATTAGAAAGCTCCCCACGATCAGGATCATTGTGTTGCTGGGCCTGGCCCTAAGTCTTTTTGCCATTTATGTCTCCTTTGGTAAAAAGCTCTCAGATTTTCTAAATCAGTGATTTGAGTTATCCACAGCCACTATCTCGAGGCTCCTGATGGCGCTAATCGGCACCCAGCCCACACCCTTTGCAATTGCAACTCTGAGCCAGCCATTTTCTAGGTTGAGCAGCCAGCAGCTGCTCTGCTGGTCTGAAGTGGTGAGCCGCAGCCTTATCGGGGTGCGCTGCCTGGCCAGAAAATCCTGCAGCGTGAGCTCGGTGCGAATTGGTAGATAGCTGCCCATGACCTGAGAGATTGTTTGCACTGGCAAGACCAACACCACCCCATGGTGCAGGCCGGCAACAAAGTCGAGTCCCAGCTGGGGTAGTCGTAACTCATACTCTCTGTCCTTTGTTGCCACCCTCACCAGATTTGGAGTGAGTGCTTCACCGAGACTGACAAATTCTTTTTCTAGTTCACTAATTAGATTCATGAGGCCATAGTTCAGCATTTTCAGAAACTCGAAAAAGAGTTATCCACAGGCCAAATATTTTGCTTTTTATATTTCCCACTAAAGCCGAGAATTCTAAAACCAATAACTATTTGATCCAGGGGGTTCAAGTGGCACAGCTAACAGCACCAGCAAAGACAATAATCAAGCAGCAGCCTGATCCTGCGCAGTTCTTCGCTCAGATTTCAGCTGCCTATATCGAAGTCTTGGCAGGGGTGAGAAGACCTGAGCAGCTTGCCCGCTGGTTATCTGATCGGGCCTACTACGACGTTTGTCAGCGTGCCAAAAGAGAGTCTCGAGCCAGGCAGCTGACGGGCACCAACACTCGCCCAGACATCGTGCTGAGAAACTCCAAAACCTTCCTGACCGACCTAATGAGTTATCAAGGCGTTGTCGTGCTCCAGATATCTGGCAGCACCAGAGCGGTCTCTGTCAGAGCAGAGCTGGTCCACTCCCGCTATCGCATAACGGACCTCTGTCTGATCTAGTTTTTAAAGAAGCTGCTGCCCTGACCCGAGGGTTTTGGCTTTTGAGGGGCTACTGGCGCCTGCTTCTTTTGCTGCGGAGCGCGCTTCACCTCGGCAACACCCTGTTCAGTGGGTGCCGAGTAGGTGAGCTGCGTTGGTGGTGTTTGAGGTATCTCAGGAGTGTTCTGCCTGACCTCAACGTTGAACAAGAACTGCACGGCCTCCTCGCGAACCCCCGCCATCATCTCGGAGAACATTGAGTACCCCTCTCGCTGATATTCGATTAGGGGTCACGTTGCGCCATGGCGCGAAGTCCGATTCCCTCTTTGAGGTAGTCCATCTCGTAGAGGTGGTCTCGCCACTTTCTATCAATCACAGAGAGCATTACACGACGCTCTAGCTCGCGCATCAGCTCCTCACCGATCTCACTGGTTCTGCGCTGATAAGCCAGTCGAGCATCACTGAGGACCTCCTCAACCAGCCAATCCGCGGAAATCTTCGAACGAGAACCGGCCTCTTCCAGGACCTCATCGATTCCCAGGGTGATCGGGTAGATCACCTTGAGCTGGGTCCACAAGGACTCCAGATCCCAATCCGCTGCGTTGGTGTCAGAGACGCCCTCAAGCACGGTCTCGGAAATCACCTGCTCCAAAAACTCCTGGAAGGTTTTGGAAATGTCCTCGCCCTGCAAAATAGCTCGGCGGTCGGTATAGATGGCTTCACGTTGACGATTCATCACGTCGTCATATTTCAAGATGTTCTTTCGAATCTCAGCGTTTCGGGCCTCGACCTGAGACTGTGCTGAGGCGATGGCCCTCGAAACCACCTTGGACTCGATTGCGGAATCGTCGGGAACTGAGGAGCGGTTCATTAGCGCTGCCGCTGCACCGGAGTTGAACAACCGCATTAGATCATCAGTAAGCGATAGGTAGAATCTGGATTCACCGGGATCACCCTGACGACCAGCGCGACCACGCAGCTGGTTGTCGATTCGCCTAGATTCGTGTCGCTCGGTGCCCAAAACGTAGAGGCCACCGACCTCTAAAACCTTTTGGGCTTCCTGCTCCACCTCTTTACGAATCGAATCGAAAACTTCGTTCCACCTGGCCTCGTACTCCACCGGGTTCTCTTCGGGATCGAGCCCCAGCTTCGACATTTGCTGAACGGCGAGGAACTCGGCGTTACCACCGAGCATGATGTCTGTTCCACGACCCGCCATGTTGGTAGCGACCGTCACGGCAGCGAAGCGACCAGCCTGGGCAACAATCACCGCCTCACGGGCGTTGTTCTTGGCGTTCAAGACCTCGTGCTTAACACCGCGCTTGGCCAACAGCTTGGAGAGGTATTCGCTCTTTTCGACGCTCGTGGTTCCAACCAAAACCGGCTGGCCCTTCTCGTTGCGTTCGAAGATGTCCTCCACAACCATCTTGAACTTGACCTCTTCGTTTTTGAAGATGAGGTCAGACTCGTCCTTGCGAATCATTGGATTGTTGGTTGGAATTGGCACGACTCCGAGGGAGTAGGTCGACATAAACTCAGCGGCCTCGGTCTCCGCAGTACCGGTCATGCCGGCCAGTTTGTCGTAGAGCCTGAAGTAGTTCTGGAGGGTGACGGTCGCAAGGGTTTGGTTTTCAGCCTTGATGGCTACGCCCTCTTTGGCTTCAATCGCCTGGTGCATACCCTCGTTGTAGCGCCTTCCGGCAAGCAGTCGGCCGGTGTGCTCATCAACAATCTGAACCTCACCATCGACGACCACGTAGTCCTTGTCCTTGCGGAAGAGCTCCTTGGCTCTAATGGAGTTGTTCAAAAAGGAAATCAGTGGTGTGTTTGCAGTCTCGTAGAGGTTGTTGATGCCCAAATAGTCTTCGACCTTGTCGATACCTGGTTCCAAGACACCGATGGTGCGCTTTTTCTCATCAACCTCGTAGTCCTCATCACGAACCAGAGTTTGCGAAAGCTTGGCAAAAATGCCAAACCAGCGATTGACATCCTGGGCCGCAGGACCAGAGATGATCAGTGGGGTTCTGGCCTCATCAATCAAAATCGAGTCAACCTCATCGACCAGTGCGTAGAAGTGACCGCGTTGAACTAGATCGGCTTGGTTCAGGGCCATATTGTCGCGAAGATAGTCAAAACCAAATTCGTTGTTGGTGCCGTAGGTGATGTCGCACTCATACTGAGCGCGTCGCTCTTGAGGGTCTTGACCACTGATGATGCATCCGGTGGTCATGCCCAGCGCCCTAAAGATTCGACCCATCAACTCTGACTGATAACCAGCCAAAAAGTCATTCACCGTTACGACGTGAACTCCACGGCCTGGGATTGCGTTCAAATAGCTAGCCAGGGTGGCAACCAGGGTCTTACCCTCACCGGTTTTCATTTCAGCGATGTTGCCCCGGTGCAAAGCGGCTCCACCCATGATCTGGACGTCGAAGTGCCTTAGTCCAATCGTTCTAACCGAGGCCTCGCGGACGGCCGCAAATGCCTCGGGCAACATTTCATCCAGGCTCTCCCCGGCTGAGTAGCGCTCTCTCAGGTTTGCAGTCTCACCGAGCAATTCTTCGTCACTGAGTGCCTGATAGTTGGGCTCTAGGGCATTGACCTCACGGGAAATAGATTCCAGTTTTTTTAGAATCTTGCCTTCGCCCGCACGCAGCAGGGTGTCGAATATTGAGGCCAAAAGTTACTCCTTGGTTTTCGGGTGCAATTCTAGCCCTCGACTGCAAATGCTAGCTGAGGGTAATGACCCCGTAGCTGTAGCCATGACGCCGATAAACAACAGCGGGCTTGTCGGAATCAACGTCGTGATACAGGTAGAAATCATGTCCGACCAGCTCCATGTGCCCAACTGCATCTTCTCGATTCATCGGCACCTTCTCAAATTCCTTGCTTCTGATCAGAAGCTTGTTCACTGGCTCTTGTTCCTGGTCCTGCAGATCTATGATCGGGATCTCGCCAGTGAGCAAGTTGTGATCCACCGGTGTCACATCGAGATCAGCAAAGTCTGTGGCAGCAAGCTCGCTGGTGCCAATCCGCCTGTGATTTCCGCCACGATGGACCTTCTGCTTGTCCGCGTAGCGACGCAGTCGCTCCAACAATTTTCCAAAGGCAATGTCGAATGCGGCGAACTTGTCTTCGGCTCTAGCCTCGGCTCTTACAACGTGGCCTGGCTCATAGACGGTGAGCTCAACCTGGTCTTCGGGACCAGCAGTTCTGCTGTGTTCGTAGCGAGTGACCTTGATGTTTAGCTCTTGTGGTCGATGCGAGAACTGCTCAACTTTTCCAGACTTTTCCGAAACGTAATCTCGAAAACGCTCCGATACCTTGAGGTTTTTGGCTGAAATTCTTAGTTCCATGTTCTTACCTCCAGTCGGGCTACTGTGCCTAAAAGTAAAATACGCCTATTTCAATTGGCTATGGGCGGAATTGGCAAATCTCCTAGCTAGCACACATTTTCCAACCACCTCGGCACCGGCTTTTTCGAGTGCATCGGTTGCTGCCCTGAGGGTTGCTCCCGTGGTCATGACGTCGTCAACCAGCAAAACCCGATTAGCTCTAGGTTCTGCTCGGTAGCGCCCCAGAGCGTTTCTTTGACGTCCTGGCCAATTCAAACCGCGCTGGTCCAGCGGTTGGAAGCTATGAGCCAAGGCGCTGTCAGTCAATGCGATCTTGGAGGTGTTGGCAGCCCTAAAAAGATTTAGTGCGGGATTCAGCCCGCGCTTTCTAAAGTTCTTTTTTGAAGACGGCGGGCAAACCAGCAAAGTTGGTTTGCAATCCAAAACGGCTTGTTGAAGCACCGGCCTTAGACCGCGGGCCAAAGGTGCAATGAGCGCGGTGCGATTTCGGTCCTTTAATGCCCCGAAAATCGCAGTTAGCTCCGCTGTTAGCTCGGCGGCGTAGTAAACACCCTGATGATCCTGCTTCACCGCAAACTCCGGAATGCAGCCATCGCAAATCGGTTTGGGTTTGGCCCCGCAGGCCAAACAGACACTGGGAAAGGTGATGTCAATTAGTTCTGTAATCATCTTGGAAGCATCTCGGAGATTGCCCTCGGGCGAGAGCGAAACCCTCTTGGCTGTGGAGAACTGAGCGAATCAAGGATTTGTTAGCGGAGCGCTGAGAGCGCGATTACACCTGTTGCACCCTGACGCCAGGTGTTGCCGGTCAAGATCCAAAGCTCTCCGTCCTCGGATAGCAGATACGTTGAAATAGATGAGCTTCCAGATAGCAACTGCATGCCAACCACCGGAGGCATCGTCAGCGCTCGCCTGGGTCCGGTTAGCGGATACTCGCTCAGCGCGCTCAGCCCACTCGCGGTTTGCTCAAGCACCCTCAGGGAATTGGAACCGTGCCAGGTCAGCGAGATTGGCTTTCCCACCACTGGTCTTAGCTCTAGACCCTCGTTGGTTCGAAGCGGAATCATTGCCGAGTCGCGACTAATGGTCTCAACGATTAGCCTCGACTCGCCAGTGGGACGCTCAATAGCCTGCACGAGCCGGCCACCCTCCGGAGAAATGGCTCCCCATAGACGGGTTCCCTCAAGAGTTGAAACCAAGGTTTTTGTCGAGCCCCGAGGGTCATAGATCTCAATTGGTTCTGCAGCATCCAGTGGAAAAGCCCAGAGCGAACCAAAACTGTCAAACTCGAGCGAGACAATAGTTTTGGTTTCGCTGAGCTGAGCAATACTCAGCGACTGGCCATCGCGTTCCAAAAGATAGACGCCGTTTTCATTGCTGAAGCCAACTTTTCTTCCACCGTCAAACAAAGCTAAATGGACCGGGTTGAACCTTTCAACAATGTTGCCCGTGCCACTCAGGGGAAGCTCTTCAGCGACGCTTAGTCGCTGCACGCCCGAATCCGTGAGGGCGAAGGTCGGTCCCAAGGTTGTGGCATCCGAGAGCTCGGAGGGTTGAATCTCTTGCGGCGAATCATTTACCGATATCGCAACCTGGGTCACCCCAGAAATTTGCAACAGCGTTGATCGAAGCTGGGTAAGCATGACGCCCCTCGAAGCGGCGTCAGCAGCTAGTGCATTGGCATCGAAGTCGACTCTCGCGACGCCATCTTGAACGCTCACCGCATTGATCGTCAACCTGGTTCCCTCGGGAATTGCAGATGTGACAGCGCTCCCCAGCCACTCAGAGGGTCCCGTCAACAAGGCCGCCACGAGTCTGGTTGGGGTGGAGGCCCTTGATGGGAACCACCTGAGATCTGGAACTAGATATCGATAGCGAGCATCCACGAAATAGACCGGGAACTCTCGGAACACAACTGAGAAAACTGGCTGGGTTACAACTGTGAGGTTGGGCGCTGCCGATATCCGCCACTGCCCGGCCTCTTGAACCAGCTGGAAGCGCAAGGTGGTGGCATTGGCCGGTGAGATGTCTGCGTATCGACCATGCTCGTCCAACCTGGCGGCGACATTCACATCCACCAACTGAACCGTGCTGCCGGTTTCTCGGAAGACCGGTGCGCCACTTCGGATCAGGGTCTCGGTCGCCGGCTGCCAACGCTGAGCGAAGTCTTCGGAAAGGAACTGCCTGGCAACCGCGTAGTCGCTCTGCGGACCGGTTCCGGCAGCCAAAAAGCCCGACACAATCTCCTGTTCAGTAGCTCCGCGAACCGGACCGGCAGGTGAGTAGTAGGAGAACTCCTGCCCGGTTGGCGCAACCAGCTCTGGGCCCGCCTGCACATCCAATTCCATTGGCAACGTTGCGCAGCCTGAAAGCACCAGGGTCGCAAGAACTGCAATTAGACGCCTCACTTTTCGACCCCCTCGGGTGGCAAGGCGATTGGCGAGTTTGCAATCACTGAGCCGCGCTGTCTTGGAAGGGTGAGCCTAAAACTGGTCCCGCTGTCTGGCTTAGACCAAACCTGCAGCCAACCGCGGTGCAAAGTGGCGTCCTCCTTGGAAATTGCCAGACCGAGACCGGTTCCACCCACCGAGCGCTGGCGCGCTGGATCAGCCCGCCAGAAGCGGTCAAAGACGCGCTCCAACTGGGCTCTTGACATACCAACGCCCTCGTCCGAAACGCAAACCGCAACCGCCTGATCGTTTTGGCCAACCCGCACCGTAATCGGCTTGCCTTCGCCGTGCTCAACGGCATTTGAGAGCAGATTGCGCAGCAGTCGCTCGATTCGCTTGCCGTCAATCTCCGCCTCCACCGCACCTGGCGGCAATGCAATCTTGATTTCTGTGCTCTTGGATCTGGCTAGCGGCTCAATTGATGCGATCGCAGCACCAACCACTGCATTGAGATCCTGGGTTTCTAGCTCTGGGGTGACCGCTCCGGCGTCATAGCGTGAAATCTCCAATAGGTCCGCCAACAGCTTCTCGAAGCGCTCGATCTGGTTTTGCATCAACTCAGCAGAGCGCGATAGGGCGGGATCTAACTTCTCTCGATTGCCAAAGATCACTTCCCCGGCAAGCTTGATTGTGGTCAACGGTGTTCTGAGTTCGTGGGAGACGTCGGAAACGAACCTGCGCTGCATTCTCGAGAGTTGGTCAAGCTGTTGAATCTGCTGCTGCAAGCTGCCCGCCATCTTGTTGAAGGACTTGGCCAGCTGTGCGATGGAGTCCTCGCCCTTCTCGGGCAGCCTCCGATCGAGCATGCCGGCTGAGAGTGATTGGGCGGCTTCGGCTGCCTCCTCGACCGGGCGAACCAGGCTCCTGGTGACCAGGTAGCTAACAGCTGCAATCATGCCAATCATTATGATTCCGGCGATTGCGAGTGCGTTTTGCACCAGCTCGAGTGACTGCTGTTCGGGGCTTAGGTCAAAGACCAGATAGAGCTCAAAGTCACCCGCGAGCGGAATGGTGAGCGGAGCTCCGACGGTGATGCCGGGGATTGATACCCCATCTCTAAAGATCGCCACCGGGGTATAGCTCAATACCGACTGGGATTGCCGGACCTCTTGACGCAGTTCCTCGGGGATTGTGGCCAGATCTAGGTCGATCGAGATTGGGGATTGGAACAGTTGCAACTGCGGCTGGCCCGGGCTGCGCAGCAGCGCAACCTGCCTGGTCGCTGCGCCATCAGTGATCTCAAGCGATGGCACCACCGAGTTGATCAGGGTTTGCAACGCGGTTTCATCAGTCAGCGAGGCTGCTGCAACCGTATTTTGAACGGAACTAACAGCCCTCTCGGTCTCAAACAACACCTGCGAAAGTCGGCTTTGATAAAAACCATTGGCAAGTGAATACGACAAGAACCCACCGAGGGTCACCAGAGCCAGAGCACTCAAAAAGACCGTTGCAAAGACCGTTCTAGCGGTCAGCGAGCGCCGAAAAAGCGAAATCAAGACTCAGTGCCGGCTCGATAACCGTGGCCACGAACAGTCATGACGATCTTTGGATTCTCGGGGTCCTGTTCGATTTTTGAGCGCAGCCGCTGGACGTGAACATTCACCAACCGGGTGTCAGCCTTGTACTGATAGCCCCAGACCTGCTCCAAGAGCATCTCGCGACTGAAGACCTGATCGGGCTTCGCGGCCAGGGTGTGAAGCAGTTTGAACTCCAGCGGTGTCAAGGAAAGCGACTGTGTGCCGCGCTTGACCTCAAAGGTCTTGGGGTCCAGGGACAGGCCCGAAACGCTTACCCGCTGAGAATCATCACCCATTGGGCGAAGCCTCGCCTTGACCCTTGCAATCAGCTCAACCCCGTTATGAGGTTTTACGACGTAGTCATCGGCACCAGCCTCCAAACCCAAGACAACGTCTTCGGTCTCACTCTTGGCGCTGAGCATGATGATTGGTACTCCAGAGTGAGCCCTGATCTGCCTGCAGACCTCAATTCCCGATTGACCGGGAAGCATGATGTCTAGCAAAACCAGATCGGGCTTCGACTCCGAAAATATGGAAACAGCACTTATGCCATCGCTAGCAAACAGGGGTTCGTATCCGGCACCCGAGAGCACCAAACCGACCATTTCACGCAGTGCATCATCGTCATCTACAACGAGAATCCTCTGGGTCACTGCGCCCTCCTAGCTAGTAACGGTAGTGGTCTACCTTGTAAGGTCCGTTTACTGGAACACCAATGTATCGTGCTTGGCGCTCAGTTAGGTGGGTCAATTCCACGCCGAGGGCATCGAGGTGCAGTCTTGCTACCTTCTCGTCTAGCTCCTTCGGCATGATGTGGACTCCCAGACCGTACTCGTCAGCTCGCTCAAAGAGCTCAATCTGAGCCAGTACCTGGTTAGCAAATGAGGTCGACATTACAAATGAGGGGTGGCCAGTTGCGTTACCCAAGTTCATCAGACGGCCCTCGCTTAGCACCAAAATGGCACGGCCGTTTGGCAGTCTCCACTCGTGAACCTGTGGCTTGATCTCGATCTTCTCGACACCTGGAATCTTGCCAATGCTGACCATGTCGATCTCGTTGTCGAAGTGACCAACGTTCGCCAAAATCGCAAGGTTCTTCATCTTCAACACGTGATCTGCGGTGATGATGCTCTCGTTGCCGGTTGAGGTCACGAAGATATCGATCTGGTCAATTACTGACTCCAGGGTTGCAACCTGGTAGCCATCCATGACGGCCTGCAGTGCACAGATTGGGTCAATCTCGCTGACAATCACTCTGGCGCCCTGGCCACGAAGTGCCTCGGCGCAACCCTTACCAACATCGCCGTAGCCGGCAACAAAGCAGGTCTTACCGCCCATTAGAACGTCGGTGGCACGGTTTAGGCCATCTGGTAGTGAGTGGCGAATGCCGTACTTGTTGTCGAACTTGCTCTTGGTGACAGCGTCGTTGACGTTGATGGCTGGGAACAATAGCTTGCCGGCTGCAAAGAACTCGTAGAGGCGGTGAACGCCGGTGGTGGTCTCCTCGGAGACGCCAATGATCTCCTTTGAGACCCGGGTGAAGTAGCTTCCATCGCGCTTCAGTGATTCACGCAACACATCGAGAACTACCTGGTACTCCTCGGAGTCATCGACACCGGCCGGAGGAACCGAACCAGCTGCCTCAAACTCGACACCCTTGTGGACCAACATGGTGGCATCGCCACCATCGTCCAGAATCAGGTTTGGACCCTCAAAGCCCTGGGCTGAGAAGTCAAAGATCTTCTCGGTGCACCACCAGTACTCTTCCAGGGTCTCGCCCTTCCAAGCGAAGACCGGAGTTCCCTTTGGCTCTTCCGGGGTTCCTAGGCCAACCACAACAGCTGCTGCTGCCTCGTCCTGAGTTGAGTAAATGTTGCAGCTTGCCCAACGCACCGAGGCGCCCAGGGCGGTTAGGGTCTCAATCAACACTGCGGTCTGCACGGTCATGTGCAGGCTGCCCGAGATGCGAGCACCCTTCAAAGGCTGGTGTGGACCGAATTCTTCGCGAAGAGCCATCAGCCCCGGCATCTCTGCTTCGGCTAGGCGGATTTGGTGGCGACCTGATTCAGCGAGCTGAAGGTCTGCGACCTTGAAATCAATTGATGTCATTGTCTGACTCATGGGCATTTGGCCTTTCTGGTTATCGAAACTAGCTGTTTCTAATTGCTTTGATTGCTTTGTCTCGAATCTCAACCATCAAGGCCTCGTGGTTTGATTCTGCGTTAAGTCTAAGCAATGGTTCGGTGTTTGAGGGGCGAACATTGAACCACCACCAACGCTCCTTATTAGAACTAAAGGTGAGCCCATCAAATTCCTCAACACTCGCCTCTGGAAATGCCGCCTTGAGCCTTGCAATCGCAGCACCGCGGTCTTGGACCGTGGAATTGATCTCTCCCGATGAGAAATAGGGCGTGTAATGCTCAGAGATTTCGCTCATGGGGGCATCGTCTGAACCGAGCTCGCTTATTAGATGAAGAGCCGCGAGCATGCCATTGTCGGCTCCCCAGAAGTCTCTGAAGTAGTAGTGCGCTGAGTGCTCCCCACCAAAAACGGCATTCGTGGCTGCCATCTGATCTTTGATGAGCGAGTGTCCGACCTTGGTGCGAACCGGCTTCGCACCCGCTTCGCTAATCACCTCTTCAACGTATTTAGAGGTTAGGAGATTGTGAAGCACGACCACATCATTTTCACCCAACCCCCTGACGCGCTCAATCTCGCGCTTCGAGACAATTGCCGCTAATGCCGAGGGGCTCACCAATTCGCCCTTCTCATCAACTGCGAAGCAGCGATCGGCATCGCCATCAAACGCCAAACCTAGATCCGCCCCGACCTCCAACACCTTCGCCTGCAAATCAACCAGGTTCTTTGGGTCAAGCGGGTTGGCCTCGTGATTTGGGAAGCTGCCATCGAGCTCAAAGTACATCTCCACGATTTCTATTGGTAGACCCCGGTCTTTCAAAACAAGAGGAACCGTGTAACCACCCATGCCATTGGCGGCATCCACCACAATCTTCAACGGCCGAATGCTTTTTAGATCCACCAACTCGTGCATGTAGTTGGCGTAGTCAATGCCAACATCCAAATCGCTCGTTGAGCCCTGCTTAGAAACGGCAGTAATCCCAGTCTCTAGATACGCCCTGGCGCGATCGCGGATATCTGCCAACCCGGTGTCCATGCTGATGCCTCTTGCCAAAGCCCGGGAGAACTTGATTCCGTTGTAGCTGGCAGGGTTGTGAGATGCGGTAAACATTGCCGCTGGCAGTTCATACTTACCCGAGGCGAAGTAGGTCATATCGGTTGAGCAAAGACCGATCAATTTCACATCCGCCCCTCGGGCATTTGCTCCTTTGGCAAAAGCTACGGCAAACCTCGGAGAGCTATCTCGCATATCGTGCCCAACAACCAATGCCTTACCGGCTAGTTCAAGCTCATCTGCAAAGCCGGCACCAAATGCTTCGATGACATCCTCGGTGAGCTCTTTGTCCACCAGACCCCTGACGTCATAGGTCTTCACAAAGGCATCAAAGTCGATCACATTCACACTCCGGTTGGTTAGCCTGCCAAGAATACAATGGGCTCATGGCGCCAGGGCTGAACCACCGAGATCGGCACGGCAGGGGCCTGCGCCGACCAATCCCCTCAAAGCTGTTTTCGCATGGAATTCAACGCGGCGGTTTTTTCAAGCAGGTGGTTTCCGACACTTGCGAATATCTGAAAGAAACCTTCAGTGAGGAACTCGGAGATCTGAAATGGCGAATCGAAGAGGTCCCCTACCTACAAGAGGGTGAGCAGGTCAGACGCTGGAGTGCGAAAAAGAGCAGCATGACAATCACCCTGTATCGAATCCCGATCGAGCGATTTGGCAAGAAGCGAATTCCCGATCCCCGAATCCATATCGAACAGGCCGTCATCTCCGCCGCTGCATCGCTGATTGACAAAGACCCTTGGGAACTAATCCACCCCGATTAGTTGACCCTGATCTCCAGGTTGTTGCCAAGGTTCGTGGTTTCTCGTGGGTGAATAACCGAATAGCCATTGGGGTCCAACACCTCAAGAGCCACAGCAAATTCGATTGAGCCATCAATCTTGATGCTGTTCGCCGATGTCGGCACGGCCGCCTGACCAAAAGGTGCGATAACCAGGGTTTGGTAGCTCAAGCGATCTCCAGTCCGAGTCTCTAAGCTCACCTCAAGGGCCGAGGAGCTGGGGTTCGCAATCAACACGGAGTTTTTATAGCTCGACAGCGGCAAAGTCACCGAGGTGAATAGCTCCGCAGGCTGAATCCAGGCAAAATCCAATACCGGTTCGATACTGGGATTCAGAATCACTGCCAGCACCTCGGTGTTGCTGGTCAGAGTTGCGAGCTGATAAGTTCCAGAGATTTCAAGCTCTATTGCCGAGAAACCTCCTGGGTTCACCAGCTCTCGGAACAGTTCAACGTTGTCCTCACCAAAAACCGTTACCACCACCTCGGCAATCTCATCGCCCGGGTTATAAACGCGCATTGTTGGGTTTTGAAAACCTTGCGTCAAAGGCCGCAGGCCAGCAAAGACAAAGTCGGTATCGGGGCCAAGGGTTGGCCCCTCTATTTCAACACCGGTTGGCGTCAGCCCTCGGGTTTGGCGATTTTGCATCGCCATTGAAATTTTTGGTCCGGAGCTTTCGAAGTAGACCGCGAACGACACTTCGCCGTTTGCGTATTGCGAGGTGGTAATCAGCTTTTCCTCGCCGGGAGCCAGTGCGAAGCGATCGGTGATTATTCGAGCGGGAAGATGAATCTCAAGTTCGACCAGGGCCTCTACCTCGGCTGGGTTGTGAGCAATGATTACCGATTCAAAGCCCACAACGGCCGAACCGTTGATGAGCCAACCAGAAGCCATTGGAGACTGGCAGAACGTGCCAGCCAAACCCTTCGCCCGCTCTCTGTCTATTACCTGCGTCTGAATCATGGAAACCAGGTTGGTCGATTGCTCTTTGTCTCCGACCTCGGCAAGAGCCGCGAGCACGGAGGTGACAGGTGGTGTGACCAAAATCCTCTCGGCGGTTAGCTGAGAGGAGATTAGGGCCTCACCCACCTTTTCGACCGTGCCCAATTCGACACCGCTCTCACCGCCAACCTCGGCGAGTGCTCCCGGGCAAACAACCTTCAGCGGTAGCGGCTCAACGCTGATTGACTGCAGTTCGCTGGCTTTGGTTTCCAGCTCACCAAACTGGGGAAATAGCTGCCAGTGGGCAACCGATAGACCAAGCACTAGTAGTGCGGTCAGAGCTCTTAGAAAGATCTTCACTTGGTTTTTCTCACCATCCTTCTACCCGTAATCGATCCGGCAGTCGGGAGAGCCAAAAGAGCAAAGGCGGCCAGCACAATCAGTTGCACCTCGCGAAGTGGGTAGTGATCGATTTCATCAGTCGGAATCGAATTTGATTCCACGAAAGACCAAAGTTGGCCAAAACTCGTCTGCCCGGCGGGCTGCAAAATAACAAGCGAGTCAAGCGCTATCGCGACAGACCTGGAGATCTCTCCCGATCCTCTTAGCAACACGAAGTCGACTCCCAAAACCTGGTTCAGTTCCTGAACCCCAGCTGGGTTCCCGGCAATTAACGAACCGCTCAGCTGCGCCAAAAGTGAATCGATCTCAGAGCTGGGTCGGAAGAATCCATAGAGCAAAGAGGTCTCGTCTTGACTGCGGCCATCTCCCCAAATCAGCTCAACCTCAATCTCTTGAGCATCGAGGTTAATCAACAGGGTCCTGGTCCCTGGGTTCACATCGCTGGCTGCAAGCACGAGTGCAGGAACCTGGCGCTCTAGACCAAACTCAAAAGCCTTAGGTTGCATCGACCCGAATACCACCCCTGATGCCAGCGCCGAAACAGTTAGCAGCGCCGCACCGGTAATCCTCAACTTTTCGTCGCTGAGGCGATCTAGAGAGGCAGCAATCAAAACCAGCAGGGTGAGAAGTAGTGCAATCAGTAGTGGCTGGCTGCCGCCCACCGGTTGATAACTCGAGGCGTAGAGAAGCGCAATTGCCAAAACCCAGAGCGGGGCAGCCAGCCCCAAGCGGAAAACTGAGCCAACCAGAGCAATCAGCGCCAAACCAATGAGCAAATAAAGCCAAACTGGCTGTTCGTAAATTGAAACCGGCCCCTGCTGCGCGCTTGAGGTAACGGTTAAAAACTCAAAGGCCTGTTGGCTAATGATGAACTGCAGCCACGGTGCCAAAAGTGCAGCACCGGGAACAAAGAACCAGATCAATACCCCAAGCCTTCGAAGCCGCTGAGCACCAAGACCGATGCTGACTAGCACCAGCAAAGCAAAAAGCACCGGCGAGCTCACCGCGATCAGGGCACCCGACAGACCCGCTAGACCGAGCCAGCGCCAGGACCGAGCGAGGTTGTAAGCAAAGGCGGCCTTGGCCAGGAAATAGCCGGTCCAGGGCAAAAAGGCGTGGACCACCAACTCCAAGACCGCAGCGTCACGCTGCAATAGCAAGACCGGTGCGGCAAGTGCATAACTTAGACCAACCCCATTGCGAACCCAGCTGCTTTTAGAAACGGTGCTCGCAAGTAGCCATGCACCAAAAAAAGCCAGCGCCGGGGCGAACAACACAAACCAGGCCAGGCCACTTGAAGCACTGCCTGGCCAGATCGTGGCGATAAGGGTAAAGAACCAGTTAAACGGATCGCTTGGAAGACTGACCCCATCCAGATAACTCTGCGTGCTAGCAGCGGTGGCGCTCCAAATTGAATCCCAGCTTCTGCCAAGTGGAACAAGTCGCTCGGCATAAATAGCACCCTGTGGCAATAGGCCAAAGCCCGCGGCTAGCGGAACTAGGGCGAGCCAAAACGACTTGGACTCCCAAATACCAAGGGCTCGCGCCTCAGGTTCTGGCTCCTCTTCAAACCTTCTTGATCGTCGCTGGCTGATCTGCTCCTGGGTTGCATAGAGCTGTGGGATCGAGGCCAGCGAGCCAAGTTTGCGAACTCGCTTTCTCGCAGCTAGTCGCTGACTTATCGTGAACCAGCTATAGAGCCACGCGCTGAACTGGCCAACTATGCGCGCGGGCCGCTTCTGGAAAAGGTTCAACGGAACTGAAGCTATTGCGATCAGGGGCATCGCGAGATACAAGATAGGGATCAGCCAACCCGGCCACATTATCGTCGCCAGGTGAGTGTGTGCCTTGGAGAGCGCTTCTGCCCTGCCGCCAATCAGCTTTTTTGCCGGGTGCAGATTTGTCGTCAGACTCCCAGCGCTTAGCACCTTGGCACTCGGCTCGACAATGACTCTGAAGCCCATGGCACGAGCCTTGATGCAGAACTCGATATCTTGGGCATAGCTCGGAGAGCTGTCGTCGATGCCTCCGGTGTTCTGCCAAAGGCCCATTGCGACCAGCATCCCGGCGGTTGAGACCGCCAGGGTGTCGCCGGTGGAATCGAACTGACCCTGGTCGTATTCGTCTTCAACCAGGGTGAATGGCCTTGAGGTCTTTGTGGTGGTCAAACCCAGTTGACGAATCTGAATCGGGTGCTCCCAATCCAGCAGCTTGGGTCCAATCACCGCTACTGAAGGTGATATCTCCGCGGCTCTAGAGAGCCGCTCTAGCGCCTCGGGCTCGGGCGCGGTGTCGTGATGCAAAATCCAGAGCCAGCTCGGGGTGCCCTGAAAAGCCCGAATGCCGTCTTCGATAGCCGCACCCTGTTTTTTTGAATCCGACATCAACGCGGCAAAGCCGAAGCTCTTCGCAAGATCTAGGCACTGCTCAGATTCCAAAGTCTCAACGACAACCACCTGCTGCAGGGGGTGAGTCTGATTTTGCAGTGCGGTTAGGGTTTGGTGCAATGTCTCCGCGTTACCACGCGAAATAACGACGGCCGCTACGGTGAGCGAAGCCACGATTTCTTAGGCGCGCCTGCGCAGACGACGGCGCTCACGCTCGGAAAGACCGCCCCAAATTCCAAAGCGCTCGTCGTTCTTCAGCGCGTACTCGAGGCACTCAGACTTCACGGTGCACTGGGCACAGATTTTCTTGGCATCCCTGGTGGAGCCACCCTTTTCAGGGAAGAAGGCTTCTGGATCGGTCTGCGCACAAAGAGCGTCTTCTTGCCAAGCTAGCGGATCCGACTCTCCGTCGCCGTAAGCCTTTGCCACCCCCAGTTTGAGAACGTCTACAAACCAGTTAGTTGGCACCTGACTACGTTGTTCCATGCCGGGATCCCCTTTGCTTCTAAATTGCGATGCTGTAATTACAACGGTGTAAGTATGCCCGTGTCAAGTTGTATTTTTCCCCCAAAGTGGGAATTGGGTATAAAGCCTCAAGGTAACCTTGAGGCATGAAACTTCTGGTGACTGGCGGTGCTGGCTACATTGGCTCCCATGTTGTTCGGATTGCCGAAGCTTCTGGCGCCGAAGTCACCGTAGTAGACGATTTGTCCACCGGGATTGTAAATCGAGTCAGTTGCCCTCTAGAGGAAATCCAGCTCGCGAATGACGGGGCTGTTTCACAGCTCACTCAATTAATGACCGAAACAAAGTTTGATGCCGTTATTCACCTCGCTGCCAAAAAGCAGGTTGGGGAATCGGTCGAGCAACCCGAGAGCTATTACAAGGACAACATTGGCGGGCTTGCAAATTTGCTAACGGCAATGCGAGCGACCAACACCCTGAAGCTAGTGTTCTCATCCTCAGCTGCCACCTACGGGATGCCAGATGTTGAGGCAGTGAACGAGGACTATCCACCAAACCCGATCAACCCCTATGGGCAAACCAAACTGGTTGGCGAGTGGTTGGTCAAAGCGGCAGGGGTTTGGGGTCTCAGGGGCGTTAACCTGCGCTATTTCAATGTTGCGGGCACCGGCCACCCTGGTCTTGGTGACACCGCAGCGCTAAACCTGATCCCGATTGCAATCGGACAGGTCAAATCGGGTAAGAGCCCAATTGTTTTTGGAAATGACTACCCCACCCCAGATGGCAGCTGCATCAGAGACTACGTTCATGTCCAAGACCTCGCTGCCGCCCACCTAAGGGCAGTTGAATACCTCGACCAACCCAAGCGCAGCTTTGACACCTTCAACGTCGGAACAGGCGTTGGAGCCTCCGTTATTGAGGTGTTAGACGAACTCAAGAAGGCCTCCGGCGTGGATTTCGAAATAGAAATCGGAGATCGACGTCCCGGAGACCCGCCGCGATTGGTTGCAGATGTTTCCAGAATCAAAAACGAGCTTGGCTTTGAGTGTGAAAAGAATCTCGGCGAAATCGTTCAGAGCGCCTGGGACGCTAGCTAGGGATAGTTAGCAGCTGGCCAATTCGAATGAAATTGGCGTTGTTGATGCCATTTAGTTCTGCCAGCTCCCTAGAGCTAACCCCGAACCTTCTTGCAATCCCCCAAAGCGAATCGCCTGATTTCACCCGATAGGTGGTCGGTTCGGGTTCAGGTTCTGGTTCAGCGACCTCTTCCTGGGCTACTGAACTTGCGACCGAGGTGGGGATCTTTATTAGCTGACCGACCCGAATTAGGTTCGGATTCGAGATGTTGTTGTAGGACTGAATCAAACTTGGAGCAACACCAAACTTGAAGCCAATCCGCAATAGCGTGTCGCCGGACTGCACCCGGTACTCAACCTCTTGCGGCTCTGGTTCTGGTTCTGGCTCTGGTTCCGGTTCTGGTTCCGGTTCTGGTTCTGGTTCTGGTTCTGGTTCTGGCTCAGGAGCAGGGGTTGGAGTTGGAGCCTGTGCCCCTGCAGCTGGAATCCTGATTAGCTGGCCAACTCGAATTAGGTTCGGGTTAGAAATATTGTTGAACTCCTGCAAGGCCGCGGTGCTGGTTCCAAACCTCGCCGCAATCGCATTCAAGCTGTCTCCAGGCTGAACACGATATTCCTGAATTGTGTTTTCAGGTGTTGGCTCTGGTGCTGGATTCGTTGTTGGCTGAGGCTCGGGAGCAGGTTCTGGTGTTGTTGCGGGAGCTGGTGCAGGGGTAGTCGGGGTTGGCTCTGGTGCGACCGGCTGTGGCACGTCACCAACAAAGCTGAGCTCTCCAAAGTTTCCAGTCGGAGTGCCAACTAGCGAGGCGAGAGTGACACTGTCAGGAGCTCGACCCGAGATTGGGATTTTGGAACTAACCCAGGCCGATGCCTGCAAGAATCCGGGGCCATCTCCTCTTAGGTCAGCGAAGTGAGCCCAGTTGCTGATGCGCTGCCTGACACCGTTTTCAATGAAGTAGAGGATGCCTCGGGAGTCACGGATGAATTGGCCAATCGAACGTCCCGAAAGCTCAAAAGAGGCGCAGGTCGAGGTCGCAAGTGGGTAAGCGTCGCCTGGGAAGTGAGATGCGACCTCGGGTGCTACTGGGTAAAGAACGCCACGATCTAGCAGGTAGATCTCGGAATTGCACTGCACCTTGAAGCTGGTGAAGCCATTTCTGGTGGTGAGCTTGGCAAGTTCAGCGGCCGAGAATGTAAAGGTCCGAGAATCACTAACGCTCTTGGCCTGGGATGAAGACGCCAGGACGATCTTCCGATTCAGGTCATCGACCAGGAAGAGCCTGCTTGAGTTGTCGGCCTTCACGATTGTTCCAGGAGCCATCGCCTGACCAACATTTGGAACGGTGTTGATTGCAGACTGCGGCAAAACCACGGCCTTGGGCTGGCTAATCAGGCTTAGGAATTCGTTAGTCATCGCTGCCGTGGAGGAGATCCGGCGCTCTCCGGCCTGCACGAAGTAGGAAAGCCTGTTGCCCTCCGAGGTCACCACCGCGGGAGCGGCCAGCGTGCCCTGAACGGTGGGGATGGAATTCAACATCGAATCTGGAAGTTCAACGACCTCCTCTGTCCAATTTTCTGGATCATTGACCACGAGCTTGCCGTCAGCGGTGATCACAAAGTGCTCTCCCGCCGCGTTTTTCACAAACCCGCGCACAACATCTTCATGCAGCGTGGACTGGATCGCCTGCAGCTCAATTACCTGCGAGGTCTGGGTGAACCAGCGAGCTAGATTCGTGGCCGTTACCAGCGAGGGGGTAAATCGATATGTCTTACCACCAGCGGCAATCACGGTGTCAGTCAGGCCGGCAACCTTGAAGCTAACCAATTCAGAGGCAAGTGCTGGGCCTGGAGTCAGGGTTGTCACCTGCTCAATGACCATTGGGCTTGCGGTCACCGCCTCCGCACCAATGGTGTTCAGAGCCAGGTCGTCAACCACGACTCTGGACTGAGCATTTTCGATCCAGAACCGAGAGCCGTCAGCAGTTTGCACCAGACGAGAAAGCTCTCCGGCATCCTTGAAAGTTCCGAGTTGCAATGCAGTCAGTGGCATTGCGGTGTCACAACTCTGGCCAAAGGCTGCCGCTATCGAACAATCGGAAACTCGATATCGAAGTCCATCCACCAGCATGAAGATCTCATCGGTTGATCGGTTTTTGGCCATTTGGCCCGCGTTGCCAACGGTTTCAAAGCTGTCTAGATAGGCCTGCGAGATCTCTCCCAGCGGACCAAGTGGTCGCAAGGCTGCCATCAGCCTGGCATCTGTCACCAGGTACTTTTTGTCATCAACAATCAAGTAGGTGTCGGTTCCAGCTGCCTTTAGAAGATAGCCACCACCAATTGGAGACCCGAACCAGTCGTGGAAAAAGCGCCAGAAGTTTCGGTTTCCATATGCAGAGCAACTGTCGCCTGAACCGTAGAGGTTATTGAGCGCTGCATCATTCGGGGTGTAGGGGGTGTAGTAGTAAAGATTTGCGGTGGCCTGGTTCTGCAAAACGAAGCTCTTGGTGCCACAGGAAGAGCGCGGGTGATAGCGCATCGCTACGGTCCGGCCTGGCTTCCAGTAGGTGAAGGAACCCTCTGGGTTGCCATACCACTGGAGCTGCCGAGCCGCTCTATAGAGCTGGTTGAACAAACCCACAAAGACCTTGCCACAAATGGCCGGGTCGGAGTCCGGGCAACCAAATCCCATTGCCGCTCGGTACATGTATTCGGTTGGCTTTGTTGAGGTGACCAGCCCCTGCTCTTTTTGCAATGTGACGATTAGAACCTTTGGGCTAATGCCACAAGCGTTTGCGATTGCGTGGATTACCTCGGCCGCGGTCGCTTGCTCTTTAGCAGGGATGGCACTGCAGGGGCCAACTTCCTCTGGGCCGGTGGCCACAGTCTCCGGAATGTCAATCCGATAGTTCTTCAGGCAATCAATCGCGGTGTCGGTGGCTCGACAATCCACCACTCTGGAATCCAAGAACGCTTGAATCTCTTCGACGGTCATTGATCCAAAGTCAAAAAAGACACTGTCCGAGACAATCAGCCCAGGATCAAAAGCGCTCCCCGGGGGAGCGGCCTCTGCCGGTGGCTGAGACAGCGGCAATGCGACCAGACCAATGGCCACCATGGTTGCCGAAGAAAGAAGTGCTAAAAGCTTCTTAAACAATTACGGAATCACCACCGAAGTCGCAGGTGATGTGCCGAAGTGAAATGGGGACTCATATGAGACGGTAACGATGCCGTTTCCAGAAGGTAACTCGTTTAGTGGATATTCGATTGGGAAACACTGGGTGTAATCCGAGGAGGGTTCGGCACGAACCTCCATCGTTGCCTCGGTGTCTGAGCCAATAAAGCGCATTATGCACTTACCGCCGGCCTCAGCAATTCCAGGAACTTGCGCGACCACGGTCAAAACACCAAAGTCTGGTTCTGGGATTGCCATGATGATGTCGACCTGGGTTTGAATTGGCTCTGCCGCTGGCTCTTCGGTGACTTCAGCGGTTGGCTCCTCGGTTGGTTCCGCGGTTTGGGTGGTTTCGGTCTCAGTTGGAGTCGCGGTTGGCTCTTCGGTGGGTTCGGTCGTTTGAGTAACCTCAGGCTCCTCGGGAAGGCCGGTCGCACCCCAGTTCGGGTAGAAGGCGGAGCACCCAGCGAGGGTGAGGGTGAGTGCAGCGGCACTCAAAACCACAAAAAATCTGCGCACAGCTCACCTCCAAGGTACCTTCAACCTTAGGTTGAGATTCTTAGAAGTCCCTGATGGTTAGGGCGTTTTGAGAAATGTTAATTAGCTGAAAGTTGGCTTAGAGCGAGTCTTTCAGGGACTGGTTTTTGCCTGCCACGATTTGCTTTAGGTCTTCGCGGTAGTCATCAAGTTTTCTCATTAAGTCGGCATCCGAGGTGGCGAGAATTTTCAGGGCCAAAAGACCTGCGTTCTTGCCGCCGTCGATTGAGACGGTTGCGACTGGAACCCCGGCGGGCATCTGAACTATTGAAAGAAGTGAATCCATACCATCTAGTTTGCCGAGCGAGACTGGCACGCCAATCACAGGCAGCGAGGTGCTGGAGGCGATCATGCCGGGAAGGTGAGCGGCTCCGCCAGCTCCGGCAATGATCACCGAGAAACCATCTTTTTGGGCACTCGATGCAAACTCCAGCATCTTCTCTGGAGTGCGGTGGGCACTCAAAACCTCGACCCTTGGCTCGATGCCAAACTCTCTAATGATTTTGTAGCTGTGCTCCATGACTCGCCAATCCGAGTCCGAACCCATCACTATTGCAACTTTTGACATCAGTTCCTCCTAGCCCAAAGTCTAGGCAATTGGGCCGTAGAGTGCTGCTCTAGCTGCCTGGGCATTGCGCAACAGTGACTCTTGGTTATCGCCAATAACGGTCAGGTGACCCATCTTGCGACCCTTGCGGGCGCTTTTTTCGTAACTGTGAAAACTCACCTCGGGGAACTCCCGCATCGCTTTTGGGTAGCGAGACACAAAATCGTTTTGGTCATCAACCCCCAAAAGATTCACCATGACGGCAACGGGAGCTGTGGGTTTTGTCGACCCCAATGGCAGATCGAGCACCGCTCTGAGGTGTTGCTCGAACTGCGAGGTTTGAGATCCCTCAATCGAAAAGTGTCCGGAGTTGTGGGGCCGCATCGCCAACTCGTTGACCAAAATCTCACCCGCGACAGTTTCAAATAACTCAACCGCCATCACGCCGATAACCCCGAGTCCCTCCGAGATGCGCTTCGCGATCTCGGCGGTTTTGGCCCCATCTGCATTTGGTGCCGGGGAGATAACCTCTGAGCAAACCCCTTGTGCCTGCCTGGTTTCGACTACCTGCCAGGTTGAAAACTCTCCCGAGGGGCTCCTTGCGCTGAGCTGAGCCAGCTCCCTCGAGAAGTCAACTTTTTGCTCGAGCAGTAATTCACCGCCGAGTTTTCCGAGGTTTTCTAACCAATCCTGCACCTCGCTCACCTCGGAAATGACCCGGACCCCCTTGCCGTCATAGCCTCCAATTGGAGTCTTGACCACAATCTCTGGGCCGTGATCAGACAGGAAGCTCGCAACATCTTGCTCTGTCTTGGCCGCGAGCCAGGCAGGCTGCGGCAGGCCAAGCTCAGAGAGCTTTTTGCGCATGGTGAGCTTGTTTTGGGCATGAATCAGAGCGGCTGGACCCGGCCTGACGCTGAGGCCTTGGGCCTCTAGCTTGTGGAGAAGCTCAGCTGGAACGTGCTCGTGATCAAAGGTGATGACATCCACGCTCTTGGCAAAATCCAGCAGCTGATCAAAATCGGTGTAATCGCCAACTCTGCTGGCACTCAGAGCGGCCGAGGCCCCATCGGCCTCTGCAAAAACCCTGAGATCAATCCCGAGTTCAATTGCTGGTACCTGCATCATGCGAGCTAGCTGACCTGCTCCGATAACTCCTACTGAGTACACGCTTGCCTTTCGTTAGCTTCTGAGGTGCCAGACGTCGCCCGCACTCAAATGCTTTGGCTCCGGGGTCAAAATTACCAGTTGTCCCAAAGAGTCGACCTCGCTTGCAATGCCAAAGAGCTGATCTCCCGAGGGAAGCTCTGCTCTGACGCTTTGCCCCAGGGTGATGCAGGCCTTGGAAAACTCTTTTTTGACTTCATCAGGATTCAGTTCAAAATTCCTAATCAGGTCGCCAAACAATCCCCCAATTTCGCTGGCTGCAGTGTCGATGTCTAAATCCAGTCCGAGTTCTTCCATGGATATTGCATTGAGCTCGGGGGCTTGCTTCTTGAGGTTTAGACCAATGCCAACTATCACCGCACCGTCTATTAGCTGAGCGAGGATCCCAGAGATCTTCTTGCCCTGCACCAAAACATCATTGGGCCATTTGATGCCCACTTCCGTTATTTTTTGATTCTTGATCATTCGCTGAACCGCGAGCGCCGCCAAGAGTGAAAGCCAGCCCGGGTTCTCCAGTTTCCTTTTGATGGCGATCGATAGCGATAGCGAAGCGCCACTTGGAGATAGCCACTCTCTGCCGAGTCGGCCCTGCCCCCTGGTTTGAGATCCTGCAATCACCGCACTGAAATCCCCGCCGCCGGCTGCCAGCTGCCTCCCAAGTTCCAGGTTCGTGGAGTCAATCTCGTCAAACCAGCTCACCGAGGAAAACACCTGGTTGGATTTGTCTAGCAGCATTGAATCAAGGTAGCGCACAGCGCTTTATTTGTATGAATCCAAGACGTTTAGGCCAAATCCTTTGTTGGTTGTAGTCAATGAGTTCATCCACCGAACCGCTAAAGTAACCCCATAACCCGCAGGAGACAGATTGCCCGAGACTCCCGATTTTTCCACCACAGCAGGCAAGATTGCTGACCTCAAAAAGCGCTACCACGAGGCCGTTCACGCTGCCGGTCAAACCGCAATCGAGAAGCAGCACGCCAAGGGCAAAAAGACTGCACGCGAGCGCATCGAACTCTTGTTGGATGCGGGATCTTTTGTCGAACTAGACGAATACGCCCGTCACCGCTCGCAGAGCTTTGGAATGGATGCCAAGCGTCCCTATGGCGACTCGGTCGTCACCGGTCTTGGCACCATCCACGGCCGTCAGGTCGCCGTCTACTCCCAAGACTTCACCATCTTCGGAGGCTCACTGGGTGAGACGGCCGGCAACAAGATCATCAAGGTCATGGAGCTTGCCATCAAGACTGGAGTGCCAATCATTGGAATGCTGGATTCCGGAGGGGCAAGAATTCAAGAGGGTGTGATCGCCCTTGGCAAATACGGTGAGATCTTCCGATTGAACACGATGGCCTCCGGGGTCATCCCGCAAATCTCCATGATCATGGGTCCGGCCGCCGGAGGCGCCGTCTACTCCCCCGCCCTCACCGATTTTGTGATCATGGTCGATAAGACTTCAAACATGTTTGTCACCGGACCCGATGTCATCAAAACCGTGACCGGTGAGGATGTCGGGATGGAGGAGCTCGGCGGAGCCAGAACCCACAACGAAACCTCCGGTGTTGCCCACTATCTAGCCGAGGATGAACTAGACGCCTTTGACTACGTCAAGGCCCTGGTTGGCTTTTTGCCCCAAAACAATCTCTCCGAGTCGGTTACCTATCAATCAGAGACCGAGCTCGAGATCACCGAGAGCGATCAAAAACTAAACGAGCTGATCCCAGATAGCCCAAACCAGCCCTACGACGTCCACACCCTGATTGAGACAATCGTGGACGAGGGCGAGTTTCTAGAGGTGCAGCCGCTCTACGCCCCAAACATCATTGTTGGATTCGCCAGAGTCGATGGAGAGTCGGTTGGCATCGTGGCCAACCAACCACTGCAAATGGCTGGAACGCTAAACATCGATGCCGGCGAGAAGGCCGCTCGATTCGTTAGATTCTGCGACGCTTTCTCGATTCCGATTCTGACCCTCGTTGATGTCCCCGGTTACCTTCCCGGAACCGATCAGGAGTGGGCCGGAGTTATTAGAAGAGGCGCCAAGCTTCTTTATGCGTATGCCGAGGCAACGGTCCCAATGGTCACCGTGATTACCCGCAAGGCCTACGGCGGCGCATATATCGTCATGGGCTCAAAGCAGCTCGGAGCAGACATCAACCTGGCCTGGCCAACCGCGGAGATCGCGGTGATGGGTGGCCAGGGTGCTGTGAATATCCTGTTCCGAGACAAGCTCAAGGAAGCTGCAGCCCAGGGTCACGACATCGAACAGGTCAGAGACGAGCTCGCGAAGGAATACACCTACAACGTTGCAAGTCCATTCCTCGCGGCAGAGCGTGGCGAACTCGATGGCATCATCGAACCGGCCGCCACCAGAACCGCAATTGCTCGTTCGCTCAGAGCCCTTCGCACCAAGCGAGCATCCTTGCCACCTAAAAAGCACGGAAACATTCCACTCTGATGCGCCAATACGGATCTGACGAAATCTTCGAATCCCTCACCGCAACCGGCGGCGATGCGGAGGATCAGGCTGCGGCAATGGTGGTTGTCACCCAGGCAATCATCGAATCCAGGCGGCTTGGTCGAATTGCAATTCGGAAGCCAAAAAATCGTTGGAACGATTCCCCGGAGGGCCTGAGAAATGGCCTCAATCCCGGTTGGAACTCCCGCCACAACATCAGTTAGCACCAGCTCTGTCCCCTAAAGAGGGTGACTCATTTTTGACTCAAGCTAGCTATTGGGGTCTAACTCTGGTTTTCTGAGGGAGTTCTCTTTAGGGCGATAAGGGCGCCAGAGAACTGGTGAGAAATCATCGAGGGGATACAAGGAGCGACTAACAATCGCTCCTTCTCTTTATATCGCTCAGAGCCTGAGAAACAAATCCGGCTTTTCAGAGCCCTTTTGAATTGCCGCCATCGTCAGCGTCCAGTCTTCTCCAGCGACAGATCTGATAACAACGCGGCCAGCCTTGATGTTCGAAAGCTCTCTGGCGACCCGACTGAAGATCTCATCTAGCTCCGCCTGGTCCATATCTTCTAGCCCACCGTCGTCTAAAAGCTGGACCTCAACCCCTCTAGCTCTTGCGAGTCTGGCCTGTTCGGTGAGTTCGGGATGCGTAAGGTTCCGACCTCGAATCTGATCGCGCAGCGCAGCCTCGGTCAATATCGCGGTCTTTTTGTCCGCTGCACGCAGCTGCCCATCGCTTTCAACGATCTTTTCCAATTGCGGCAGCACGCCGGCGAGGGTGGCATTGATTCTTCGCTCGCGCTCGATTCGAGCCGCGGACTTGGCGGCCGTGGCGGCCTCGGTTGCGAGTGCGAGCTCCCGGAACATAGTGGCCAGCTCTTCGGACTGGCTCAGGGCCGTTGCCGCAGCCTGCGCACCAAGCACCAACAGCACCGCACCAATTAGGCCCGATGTGAACAACACGGATATGCCACCCCAGGCCAATACTTGGAAAATCAGCGAACCAATTCCTATCCACGCAACCGCCCTTTGACCCCGGACCGCAGTAATCGCAAGCAGGGTTCCAATCGCGGCAATGTGCCACGTCGCATAGGTGGTGGGCGAAAATGATCCGATACCGGCCGCGACAAAAAGTGGCAGCACGAACGCAACCACCAGGTTGATGCTGGCTATCCAACTCGGAAGAACGATGTCCTTGTAATAGAAAACGCTTGTAATCAGAGCAAAAAGGTAGACCACGAGAGATACCCAAATTAGAAGTGGGAACTCATACGAGGTGATGTTTATCAGTCCCAAAATCGCATGGTAGAGACCAAAGGTGCCCGCAAAAACCTGCAGTGCCCTCGAGGAGAATGAAATCACTTTGGCCACCTCAATTTGATCTCGGTGCCTTGGCCCGGAGCAGTTTTAATCTCAGCCACACCGCCAATGGCTTGCATTCTTGCAATCACGGAGGTGCGCAAGCCAATGCGAGCCTTTGGCACTCGATCTAGGCGGAACCCAACTCCGTTGTCCCGAACAGTGATCTCAATTTCACTTTGAGAGGGCGAGTCGAGCACTAGCTCGAATCGAAGTTGCCCTGGAGTGCCTTGCGGCATTATCAATGGCCTGCAGGGTGGCCTGAGTGATTGCCTGTGCCTGCTCGGCAGGGATCTCTTCCGAGCCACCTTCCAGAGTGCGGACCTCAATCGCAGGCAGCAGTTGCAGTGCCGCTTTGCGCAATGCCCTAAACAATCCCAGCGGTGTGACGCTCGGGGTAGATCGCGGTTCGATGAGCGCCTCTTGCAGACTGCTGATGGCATTTTCAGCTAGTTGCTTGGCTCCGATGCGCTCAGTTTTAGTCTTTGCCTTGGCGGCTACCAGCAAAGTGTTGAGCACCCGATCGTGAATCAAGGCATCTAGTCGCTGGCGCTCTCTTTCGACCGCATCGGTTCGGGCCTGCTCGATAGCGCTCTTGATGGCACTGGTATTGGCATCGTCCGCTCGCTTAGCGCCTCTGCGCACCAGGTTGATCATGCCCAGCACCGAGCCACCAAACAAAAACAGATAAACCGAGTCCTGCAACGCAAGCGGCAAGCCCGCAGATCCGCCAACCTCAGAGGCTGACAACACAAACCACCCACCGCAAATCAGGACTAGATAGATGCCTCCCAGCCACCACCTAACAAATAGCCCAAAGCTCAGAATTCCAATCCCCAGCGTCCACCAAATCCAAGGCTTGAAATCAGGTCGGAGCAACTCTGAACTAACCATCATCAGTGGCCAGAGCGCAAGTGAGACACCCGCAACTAGGCCGTGAACCATAAAAATCACATTGCTGGGCCCAAAAAACCAACTTTGGACCAAGGAGGTCAGAGTGGCAATGACCAACAGCACAAAAAGCAAAGTTGATAAACCATTGAGCACATCTCGCTGGGCAAATGAGTTGGCTGCCAGTTCAAAAAGTGAAAGTGACAGCACTACGGAGAGCACTCTGCGGATTTGTCGCTCCAAACCCGAACTGACGGATGAGGCTAGCGGCTGCGGCACTAGAGCATGTCTCCCGACAAGATCCCGTCCTCGAGAGCGCGCTTGAACAGATCCACCTTGGTAGCAGCCTCGCGGCCCAATTTGGCATATTTCACTCGCACGCGGTCAATGTGCTCCTTGGCACTTGACTGCTTTATCTCAAGCTGAAATGCCACCTGCTTCAAGCTCATGCCCGAGGCATAGAGCGAGAGCACCTCGCGCTCCCGCACCGAAAGGTTGGCATCTTTGAACAACTTGTCGGCATCGATAGTTGCCGAGGTCTCGGAGTTATTGATGATTGCGCCCTTGGCCGCCAGTCGGATTGCCTCCGCCAGCTCAGCCATCGGTTGAGACTTTGGAACAATCGCAATTGCACCGGCTCGCAAAGCAGACCGCATCAAGTTTGGTTTGTCGGCGATGCTAAAAATCAAAACTGCGGGACCGGCATCAACCAGGCGTTCGACATTTGTTGCCACCAGGGAACCATCATCCAAAGAGAGGTCGGTAACAACGACCTCGCAGTCTTTGCCCTGGATTTGTGCAAGCAGTTCATCAACGGTTCCCGCCGACCCTGCCAGATCAAAACCAAAGCTGTCACAACTGCCTTCGAATCCAAGCCGCACGGCCTCGTGGTCATCGACTATGGCAACCCGCACTCTTTCCATTCGAACAGATTAGCGGGACAGACCGACAACTGTTTCGAAGTGGTGGGTGTGAGGAAAGATATCAAAGGCTTTCATGGTCTTTATCTGATAGCCGGCGGCTATCAGGGACTGAAGGTCCCTTGATAAAGCAACCGGATCGCATGCCACGTAAATAATGTTTCTTGGGTTTAGCCGAATCAGTTGGTTCACCACTTTGCTCGCAGCTCCAGATCGTGGTGGGTCGAGGATCACGGTGTCGAAGCTGCCCTCGGCTCGGGTCCGCAAAAACTTTAAGACGTCCGCCTTTTGAAACTTCAGATTTGCCAGATCCGCCGAGGATTTCTCCCCAGCTGCAACGGCCTTCGCTGAGGACTCAACGGCAGTGAAGTTGGCGTTTGCAAACACCACAGAGCTGGTTGCGGAGAACAGACCTGCTCCCGCGTAGAGATCAAGGTTTTGCTTGCCGGCATCAAAGTCCAACAGTTTCTCAACCTCGATCACCTGCTCGCTCAAGGTGGAAGCAGCGTGTTTGTGGGCTTGCCAAAAACCTCCGACAGCCAGTCGGAAGGTTCTGCCGCCAACTCGCTCCACGAGCTGGTTTGAACCCTGAACCTTTTGATCAACCATCCACTGCAAATCACCGGTGTTGCTGGCTGCGATCTTGATCTTCTCAACGCCACTGAAGTTTTTTAGGTGCAGTCCTAACTCTTCGATCTCCTGCACCGCCAAGGGAAGTTCTTTGGTGAAGACAATCTCATTGCTGCGCGATTTGGAGGGTCCGGCTAAACCAGACTGGTCGACATTGAGTTGAATGCGAGTTCGGTAGCGAAGGCCATCTCCGCATCGTCCTTGACCGCCTCAACCTCAACATCTGATTCGACCTTGGCCATTCTTGAGAGGTTTTCTCTCAGCACCTGGCTTTTGAGTTCGCGTTGATAGTCAAGTGAGATGTGACCAAACTCTGCACCTCCGGCGCCCTTGGCTGCCGCCTTCCAGAAGTGCGGCACGCGGTGCTCGCTCGGCTCTAGGACCTCGACGACCTCGGCCCTGGAAAAGCTCTTCGCGCTCTCGGTTATTTCGACCTCGACCTTTTCGCCGGGAAGCGCACCGGCTACGAAGAACACCTGCCCTTTGTCTCGGGCAACAAACACGCCACCATGGGCAACTTTTTCAATTTCGAGGGTAAGTCTCACGGGCCAAGTGTTCCACAGCTAGCCTTGCAGCGTGACCAAATTAGTCCTCGCCTCCACCTCGCCCGCTAGAAAAAAGTTGCTCACCGAGGCTGGAATCACTTTTGAAACCATCGCTCCCGGGGTTGATGAGGACGCTCTGGTTATTAGCCAGGCTCCAACTACTGCGCATGAAATGACAGAGCTCTTGGCCAGAGCAAAGGCCATGGCGGTCGCCGATCAATTTGAATCGACCCTGGTGCTTGGTTGTGATTCGGCCTTGGAGTTTGAAGGTCAGATTCTGGGAAAGCCCTATCAACCGCAGGTTGCAATAGAGCGCTGGCAACAGCTGCGCGGCAAGTCTGGCTTTTTGTATTCCGGTCACCATTTGATTGACACTTCCAGTGGCAAAGCGCTCTCAGCGGTTTCTAGAACCGAAGTGCACTTTGCCAATCTCAGTGATCAAGAAATCAATACCTACGTTGCAACCGGTGAACCACTAAATGTCGCGGGTGCCTTCACGATTGATGGGCTGGGCGGAGCCTTTATAGAGCGGATCAGTGGCGACTACCACACGGTGGTTGGACTATCGCTGGTTGAGTTGAGAAAGCTGGTGATTGGCCTGGGCCATGACTACCAGGCGCTCTGGAGATAAACCCAGCAAAAAGCCGAATTTTTTGTGTAAACCTAATAATTCCAAGTGGGAATTCGCCAATAAGCTATCGGATTATGGCCCTTCGACAAATAAAAAAATTGCTGATTGCAAACCGCGGTGAAATAGCAGTTCGAGTCATTAGGGCAGCCAAGGACAGCGGCATCGAGACCGTCGCAATCTATGCAGACGGCGACAGAGGCGCTCAGCACGTCAAACTCGCCGACACCGCCTACTCACTCGCAGGTGAGAGTGCGACCGACACCTATCTATCCATCGAAAAGGTAATCGCCATTGCCAAGCGCTCTGGCGCAAACGCTATCCACCCCGGCTACGGATTTCTATCCGAGAATGCAGATTTCGCTCAGGCGGTAATAGATGCAGACATAATCTGGATTGGCCCGAGCCCAGATTCGATTCGCCAGCTCGGCGACAAGGTATCCGCTAGAAAAGTTGCGGAAAGCGTTGGTGCACCTCTAGCCCCAGGAACTATCAACCCGGTCGAATCGGTGCAGGAAGTCAAAGACTTCGTCTCTCAGCACGGCTTACCAGTTGCAATCAAGGCGGCTTTTGGTGGCGGTGGTCGCGGCATAAAGATCGTCAGGGAAGAATCCGAGATCGAAGAGCTCTTCGAATCCGCGACCCGAGAGGCTGTAGCCGCCTTTGGCCGCGGCGAGTGCTTTGTCGAAAAGTATTTGGATCGACCTCGCCATGTTGAGACCCAGTGCCTTGCCGATGCCCATGGCAATGTGGTCGTGATTTCAACTCGAGACTGCTCACTGCAGCGCCGACACCAAAAACTCGTCGAAGAGGCTCCCGCTCCGTTTCTAACTCAGGAGCAAAACCAAAGACTCTACGAAAGCTCGAAGGCCATTCTCAAGGCAGTTGGCTACTTGGGTGCCGGCACCTGCGAGTTCTTGGTTGCGCAAGATGGCACCATTTCATTTTTAGAGGTCAACACCAGGCTGCAGGTCGAGCACCCGGTCTCCGAGGAGGTCACTGGTATTGACCTAGTTCGCGAGCAGTTCAGAATTGCTCAGGGCGAGGCACTTGGCTATGACGACCCCGTCATCAACGGCCACTCGATTGAATTCCGCATCAATGGCGAGGACCCCGGGAAAAACTTCTTGCCTGCCCCCGGGCCAGTGCAGCTCTTTGCTGCACCATCCGGCCCCGGGGTGAGGGTGGACTCGGGTGTGGTTTCCTCCGATGTGGTTTCTGGGAACTTCGACTCGATGATTGCAAAACTCATCGTCACCGGCAAAGACCGTAACCAGGCGCTAGAGAGATCCAGAAGAGCTCTCCAGGAGATGCAGGTTCACGGACTGCCGACAGTTTTACCCTTCCACAGAGCAATCGTTAATCACCCGAGCTTTATTGGTGATGGCAAGAACTTTGGCATCTTCACCCGCTGGATTGAGACCGACTGGGATAACGACCTAGAGCCTTGGAGTGGCGAGAGTGTTGAGATTCCAGCCCTTGAGCCGCTCAAGGAAGTCGTGGTTGAGGTTGAGGGCAAACGAGTCGCAGTCAGTGTTCCGAAGCGACTACTTGTTGGCGAGATTGGCTCAGCTCAGGGTCATGCCCCTAAGCGCAGGAGCTCTGCCCACTCCACCTCCCACACCAAAGCCAAGGGCAACTTGCTGGTTGCCCCAATGCAGGCAACGGTCGTGAAGCTAAATGTCAAAGAGGGCGACAGCGTGCAGGCGGGCGATTTGGTCTTGGTTTTGGAGGCCATGAAAATGGAGCAGCCAATCACGGCTCATCGAGCCGGAAAGATTCAAGGCATCGGAGTGCAGGTCGGTGACACCATTTCCTCTGGCACCAAGCTATTGGAGATAGCCGACTAGTCGATCGGCTGGTGCAGTGCGCTAGCGGCCTCCGCTATCGAACCCGATAGCGATGGGTAGACGGTGTAGGTCCTGGCTAATTGGTCCACCGTCAACCTGTTCTCGATTGCCATTGCGATTGGATAGATCAAATCTGATGCCCTCGGGGCAACCACGACTCCACCAATCACGGTTCCCGAACCGGTGGATGCGTAGAGCTTGATGAAACCCTCACGGATGCCCTGCATCTTTGCCCTTGGGTTGGTCTCAAGCATCACCTTTTCAATTTCACCTCGAACCAGACCCTGTTCAATCTCGGACTGAGACCAACCGACCGAAGCAATCTCCGGTGCAGTGAAGACGTTAGATGCCACATTGCGCAGCCTGAGTCGGCGAGGAGACATCTCCCATGGTGTGGTAGACGGCGGTGCGGCCCATCATTGCCGAAACCGAAGCCAGCGGCAGTGCGGTTGAGCAATCACCAACCGCGTATACATTTGCCCGCGAGGTTCTTGCAACCTTGTTCACAATCACATGACCAGACTCGTTTAGCCTGACTCCGGCCTCTTCGAGGCCTAGGCCTGCGGTGTTTGGAATAGCACCAACCGCCATCAGGGCGTGAGAACCCTCGATCACCCTGCCGTCTTCTAGAGTCACCTTGACACCATTGCCGGTGTTCTCGACTTTTTGGGCTCTGGACTTATTCATAATCTGCATGCCGCGGCGCTTGAAGACATCCTCAATCAGATCTGCTGCGTCCTCGTCGCTGCCTGGCAACACCTTGTCGCGAGAGGAAATGAGTGTGACCTTGCTGCCGAGGTAGAGGTAGGCGGAGGCAAACTCTGCTCCGGTGACACCAGAACCGACCACAATCATGTGCTCGGGGAGTTCTTTGAGGTTGTAAAGCTGCTTCCAGTTCAAAATTCGCTTGCCATCTGGCATCGAGTCTTCAAGCTCCCGCGGGAAAGCGCCCATCGCCAAGATGATGGTCTTCGCTTCAATGCGTTCAGGTTCTCCGCCAACGGTTGGTTGCACCATCACGTGGTGGTTACCATCCAGCCAGCCGCGACCAGAAATGATTTTGACGCCCTCTTTTTTGAGGGTGGTGAGCATGTCCTCGGACTGGTTTTTGGCGAGCGATAAAAGTCTTTTGTTCATGACCGAGAAATCGATCTCTACCTTTGGCTCTATCTTCTTGCCATCGAGTGAGAAGTTAACCCCGAGGGTCTTGGCAACAGACACTCTTTGAGCGGCTTCGGCAGTTGCAATCAGGGTCTTGGAGGGGACCACGTCGGTGAGAACCGCGTTACCGCCAATCCCGTTTTCCTCAATCAGAACCACTTCGGCTCCGAGCTGGCGGCCCGCCTTTGCGGCCTCGTAGCCGCCTGGGCCACCGCCAATGATTACGATTCGATGGATTGCAGTTTGTTTTGAGCTCACGGGCTTATTCTTCCTTAGTTCTGGTGATCAGTTCGCCAGCTAAACTCATTTTTTATGACTCATCCACTCAACGCCGAGGGCGTAGACCCCTTTGCTATTGCTTCAGAGGCCGCGAAACAGATCGCCGAAAAATCCGGAATTACCAACCACGACATCGCGCTAACCCTCGGGTCTGGTTGGGCCAAAGCCGCAGATCTGATTGGCGAAACCGTGAGTGAGATACCCGCCAGTCAGATCGTTGGATTTTCAAAGCCGGCAGTTGTTGGACACGTCGGAACCATCCGATCGGTGAGACTTCCCAATGGCAAACACGCTCTGGTGATTGGCGCTAGAACCCACTTCTATGAGAACCACGGCGTCAGAGCCGTGGTTCACTCAGTAAGAACCGCCGCGGCAGCGGGTGCAAAGGTGATGGTGCTGACAAATGGCGCTGGAGGCATTCGCAAGGAGTGGGCTGGTGGTGCTGCAGTTTTAATTTCTGATCACATCAACCTGACTGCCGCAAGCCCTTTGGAGGGTGCAACCTTTATTGACCTAACCGACCTCTACTCCAAGCGGCTAAGGGATTTGGCCAGGGAGGTCGACTCGACACTTGATGAGGGTGTTTACTGCCAGTTCCGAGGCCCACACTACGAAACCCCAGCTGAGGTTCAAATGGCAAAGACTATGGGTGGGGACATCGTTGGCATGTCAACCGCCCTAGAGGCAATCGCCGCAAGACAGGCCGGCATGGAGGTGCTGGGCATGTCTTTGATTACCAACCTCGCAGCCGGGGTGCAGTCCACCCCGCTCTCACACGAAGAGGTCCTGCAAGCCGGCAAGGATGCCGAGGCAAGGATCTCGGAGCTGTTGGCAAAGATTGTGGTCAAGCTCTAAATGGACCATTTATCCGCTGCAAAAACCTGGCTCGAACAAGATCCCGATCCAGTTACCAAGCAAGAACTTGAAAAGCTCATTCAGTCACAAAACCTAGAAGAGCTAGCGGCACGCTTTAGCTCCAGGCTGGAATTTGGCACCGCTGGCCTGCGAGGTGAACTGGGGGCAGGCCCAAACCGCATGAACCAGATTGTGGTGGCGCAAACCGCATTTGGGCATTGCAAGGTTTTTGAAAAAGAACGAGTCTTCTTATTTGGATGCCGCAGGCCAACTAAGTGTCGTCATTGGCTATGACGGAAGAGTGAACTCGGATGTTTTTGCAAAGCTCTCAGCCGAGATATTCGCAGCTGCGGGAATCAGGGCAAGGCTATTTAGCAAACTGGTGCCAACCCCAGTTGCGGCCTTTGCCGGAAGACAGCTCTCTGCCAGCGCAACGGTGGTCGTTACCGCAAGCCACAACCCACCAAGGGACAATGGCTACAAGGTCTACCTCGGTGGCGAAAATGGCCACTCCCAACTGGTGCCGCCCCAAGATGCTCAAATCGCAAGCGAGATAACTCAGATAGCCAACAACACAGTATTTCCTGAGATAGCTCGCTCTGTTGATTTCGAGTACCTGGAAGACGCAGAAATCAACGCTTATCAAAACAGAGCTCTAGAGCTAATTGGGAATTCAGAAAACCTCAGGGCTCAAAGAGCAGCAATCAAGATTGTCTACACCGCAATGCACGGAGTTGGCCACCGCTACCTCGCTGAGATTTTCGCAAACGCCGGGTTCCAAATCCACAGCGTCGAAGAGCAGCAAGAACCCGATGGCAGTTTTCCCACTGTGGCATTTCCAAACCCCGAAGAGCCGGGGGCTATGGACCTCTCATTTAGCCTTGCGGAAGCTATTGCAGCGGACCTGGTGATTGCCAATGACCCGGATGCCGATCGGCTGGCAGTGGGCTATGGCGCGCCCCCAGGATGCTCACCGGTGACCAGGTTGGCGTGCTGCTGGCAGATTTGATGGCCCAAAAAGGCGCCAGAGTGATTGCAAACTCGATCGTCTCTGAGGACCTAAGCCAGTTAGCTGAGCACCACGGCATTGGATATCAGCAAACCCTCACGGGATTCAAGTGGATCTCAAAAGTTGCAAACCTCGACTACGGCTATGAAGAGGCACTGGGTTACTGCGTGGATCCTCACTACACCCCGGACAAGGACGGCATTACCGCTGCCCTTTTGATAGCAGAGCTAGCGAGCGAACTTAAGGCCAAGGGCAAAACCCTCGGTGATGAGCTTGCAAGGCTCGCAAGCCTCTTTGGCGAAAGTGCCACCGGGCAGGTCTCAATCAGGGTCAGCGATCTCTCACAAATAACCAAGGTCATGGCCGCCCTAAGGAACCAACCACCAGCCGAGATTCTGGGCAGCGATGTTTTAGTTGAGGATTACCTAGAGAAGACAGGCACTAAAAAAACCGACGCCCTGATCTTTACCGGATCTTCACTAAGGGTGATTTTCCGCCCCTCTGGGACCGAACCAAAGCTCAAGTGCTACCTGCAGTTCAAGGGCGCAGATTCGCAAAAGAAGCTGAGCGAATTGGCAAATTGGGCAAAAGAATTGATTGCCGAACTTAGCTGAGTGCCTCTGAAAGCTTTTGGGTTAGCTCCGAAAGGTCGAAGATGTTTTTCACGACCACCACCTCAGAGCGAATATCGCTTGCGATGCCCTCTAATTCTGGGGTAATTAAAAGAATCTGAGCCAGCGAATCTGGGCTGATGGCTTCCTCGATTGCGACCGCCCTAACAGTCGCCTCGATGCCCAAATCTGAGAGCACTCGATCCGCATTGGACTTCAGTAAAACAGAGGTTCCAATGCCCGCACCGCAGACCGCATAAATCAACACACCTAATTCAACCAACTAGTGGCTCAGGATTTGGCGAATAACGCTTTCAGCGGAAGCTTTTAACAAACTGTTCACAATCGATTGCTCACTCATCAAAAGCGCAAACTCCCCCAACATCTCAATATGTTTCTCGCTATCTGGTGTGCAAAGTGAGAACACGAGGCTGATCGGATCGTTAGCTGTTGCCCCCGAACTGACCGGATTGTTGAGCTTCAAAAGGCTGAGCCCCGGGCTAATCACATCTTCAGCCGGGTGAGCATGAGCGATTGCGATTCCAGGCGCCACCACAAAATAGGGCCCGAGCTTTTGAAAATTCGCAAGCACGCGATCGACATATTCGGCCTTAGCGTGACCGGCAATAACCAGCAGGTTGGCGGATTGCGCAATCGCTTCGGAGAAGCTCTCCGCGCTGTCTATGACAGCTATTGACCCTGGGGCAAAAAGACTAGCTCGCACCCATTGCCTCTTGAAAGCCGATTTCAATCATTTCCATTAGCTCTTCACGCTCGGGCAAGCCCTGGAAGGCTGCCTCCGCAGCGTTTAGCTGGAACTGTTCTAGATCGGCAATCGAGTAGCCAAAGGTGTCGACCAGAATCTCGAGCTCCTTTGTCAGATTCGTGCCACTCATTAGGCGGTTATCGGTATTCACCGTCACCTTGAATCCCAAGTCATACAAGATGTCAAAGGGGTGATCGGCCATGGTGTCACCGAGCTCAGCGAACGCTCCGGTCTGCAAATTCGATGACGGCGAGGTCTCGAGGGCAATGCCTCTGTCGTGAACCCACTGCGCCACCGGACCCAGGACCACAAGATCGGTGTCGCCCTCGGTGCGAGAGAACATGATGTCCTCCACCAACCTGACTCCGTGGCCAAGTCTCAGTGCGCGACCAGAGACAATGGCATCCTTGATCGATTCAATTCCGTCTGCCTCACCGGCGTGAACGGTGACCGGAAATAGTTCACTAGCAAGATAGTCAAAGGCAACCTTGTGCCTAGACGGCAAAAAGCCCTTCTCCGCACCCGCAATATCAAACCCAACGACTCCCTCGTTTCGGTGTCTGACTGCAAGCTCTGCGATCTCTAAACCGCGATCGGCATGCCTCATGGCAGTCACCAACTGGCCGGTTCTAATGAATCCACCCTGATCGGCAACCTCGGCCATGCCTCGCTCTAGACCGTCTTGCACCGCCTCAACGGTCTCATCAAGACTCAAGCCTCTAGTCAGGTGCTGCTCTGGTGCCCAGCGCAGCTCGGCGTAGATAACGCCCTCGGCAGCTAGATCAATCACGGCTTCATAGGCAACTCGCTCGAGTCCCTCGCGAGTCTGCATCACGGCAACCGTGTGGTCAAAGGTCTCCAGGTACTGCACCAAAGAGCCCGAGTTTGCGTTCACGCTGAACCAGTCCGCTAGATCTAACGCATTGTCCTTTGGCAACTGGTGACCAACCTCGGCGGCCAACTCAATGATTGTTTGGGGTCGCAAGCCTCCATCCAGGTGATCGTGGAGCGAAATTTTGGGAAGCTTGGCGATGTCCATTTATTTGGTCCTAACTGATTTTGCCAAGGATGAGCTTACGCTCCGCGGGCATGGCCTCTGAAATCGAGATGCCGCTCTCAGCTATTTCGATTGCTCGTTCAAACTTCTCTGGGGTGTCTGTGTAGAGGGTCATTAGAGCATCGCCCGCGGCAACCTCATCGCCGACCTGGTGGTGCAGTTCGATGCCGGCACCAAACTGCACGGCATCTTCTTTGCGCTCCCTGCCAGCACCCAATCTCCATGACGAGACACCAAGTGCGAGCGCATCGAGTTGGAAAACAAAACCTGAGGAACTAGCGCGGATGGTGTGCCACTCTTTGGCCTTTGCCATTGGCGCATCCAGATCACCGCCCTGTGCGGTGATCATCTTGCGCCAGATATCCATTGCCTTGCCGTTGTTTAGGTTCTCTGTGGGGTCAACGCCCGTGATGCCAACATGCATGAGCATCTCCTTGGCAAGCTCAACCGTGAGTTCGACAACGTCCTTAGGACCCCCGCCGGTCAACACCTCGACAGACTCTTCAACCTCGAGGGCATTGCCGATCTTGAAACCTAGCGGGGTGGACATATCCGTTAGCAGTGCGCTGGTCTTCACTCCAGCATCCTGACCAAGCTGAACCAAAACCTTTGCCAGCTCGGTTGCCCTATCCAGCGTCTTCATAAAAGCGCCCGAGCCAACCTTGACATCCAGCACCAGTGCCGAGGTTCCCTCGGCAATCTTCTTGCTCATGATTGATGATGCGATCAGGGGAATGGCTTCGACGGTGCCGGTGACATCCCTGAGCGAGTAGAGCTTTCTATCAGCCGGAGCCAGCCCAGCACCGGCAGCGCATATCACAGCACCAATCTCGGCTAGCTGTGAGTAGAGCTCGGTGTTTGACAGTGACGCCTGCCAACCCGGGATTGCCTCTAACTTGTCAAGCGTTCCTCCGGTGTGACCAAGGCCTCTACCAGACAGTTGCGGAACCGCTACCCCATAGGAGGCGACAAGCGGTGCCAGTGGCAAAGTGATCTTGTCGCCAACACCACCGGTGGAGTGTTTATCGGCGGTCTTGGCACTCAGCCCTGAAAAGTCCAACCGCTCGCCAGAAGCAATCATGGCCATGGTGAGGTCCCTGATCTCCTCGCGCTCCATGCCATTGAGCAGAATCGCCATGGCCATCGCCGACATCTGCTCATCGGCAACCGCGCCCTTGGTATAGGCATCGACCAGCCAGTTGATCTCATCGGTTGTTAGCGCCTGGTGCTCGCGCTTTTTGATGATTAGTTCAACGGCGCTGAATTTCAATTTCGCTCCAGTAGGTCATCGGGTCCAAACGCATCCGGCAGCACCTCGTCGATAGTCTTGATTCCGGAGACGGTGCTTAGCAGCATGCCCGGTGCTCGGTGCTCATAGAGCAACTGGCGGCAGCGGCCGCAGGGCATCAGCTCGTTGCCGTGCTTGTCAACACAGGCAAAGGCAACCAGCTTGCCGCCACCGGTTCTGAAAAGCTCACTGACCAGCGAGCACTCAGCGCAAAGCCCAAGACCGTAGGAAGCGTTTTCAACATTTGCTCCCGTTATTACATCACCGCGATCTGTGAGAGCTGCCACCCCAACCGGAAACTTGGAATAGGGAGCGTAGGAGTTCTCGAGTGCTTTGATAGCGGCGGTTTTCAGTTCTGCCCAGTTGATATCCATTTACTAACCCTTCACATATGGTTGCGCGAGCGCCTTCGGCGCTCTCGAGCGACCAACGAAGCCCACCACCGCAATGATTGTCACAACGTAGGGCACCATCGTGATGAAATCCGATGGAATACCAGGAGAAACCTGGTTGGCCCAGACTCTCAAGATGATTGAGAAACCAAACAAGAGGGCGGCAAGAGAAGCGGTGATTGGGTGCCAGCGGCCAAGAATCATTACCGCCAATGCGATAAACCCGATGCCACCGGTCATCTCGCGACCAAAAGCACCAGCGTTGCCGATCGTTAGCGCAGCACCACCAAGACCGGCCATCGCACCGCCCAGGGTCACCCACCAAAAACGAGTCCTGCCAACATTAATACCAACGGTGTCGGCAGCCAGTGGGTGCTCACCAACGGCTCTGGCCCGAAGCCCAAGCTTGGTTTTAAACATCACGAACCACAAAAGCGGAACCGCGATCAGAGCAAAATAAACGGTCAGGCGATTTTCAAACAGCACCGGGCCAAGGATTGGAATATCACTCAGCACCGGGATTCTGATGACGTCCAAGGTGCCAGGGAAGTTTAGGTTTTCTCCATCCTCCTTGAGCCATTGCTGGAACAAGAAGTTTGTGACACCAATTGCCAACACGTTCAATACAACCCCAACGATGATTTGTTGCGCTAGGTACTTGATGGCGAAGGTTGCCAAAATCATTGAGAAGATCGCCGCTGTACTCATGGCAAAGATGATGCCCAGGGTGTAGCTCTTGGTGATTGTTGAAACCACTGCTGCCATGAAGGCACCGGTCAACAGCTGACCCTCGATGGCGATGTTCGTAACACCGACTCGCTCGCTCATCACGCCGGCCATCGAGCCAAAGATGATTGGAACAGCTAGGACCAGGGCGGTTCCCGCGATAAATGCCACTGGGACTGAATTGCCGGTAGCGAGCCAACCCAATAGCGAAATCACACCTATTAGTCCAAAGATGGCGGACACCCAAACCGGAGTCCTCTTGTTTTGAACCGCCTGGATGGTTGAAAAGACAGCAATCAACAGCATCAAAGCGCCCGAGACAATGCCAAGCAAGACCGCATTGATGATGATCGGGTCAAGCTGAATGACGTCCTGTCTTCTGGAGAGCTGGAAGGCGACGTCGCCCTCTTTGCCCAAGAACCCAAAGAACAAAATCACGACAAAGCCAAGTGAGGCCATGACAATGGGTGCCTTGAAGCCAACCTTCTCTTCAACTAGCGGATTCACTTGGCACCTCCCTTGCGAAAGAAGCGATCTCGAATTGCGGCAAGGGCGTTAGTGGTTTGCGGCTTTGGAAGCCGGAAAAGTGCCCTGATCAAAGGTGGGGCAGCAATGAAGAGCACGATCGCAGCCTGCACGATTCCCAGCACCTCGGGAGAAATGCCAATCACCTGCATCGAGGGTCCGCCGGCCTTGAACGCTCCGAAGAGCAGTCCAGCCAGCAAGATGCCAGGGGCGGAGGAGCCGCCAAGCAGCGCCACCGTGATCGCATCAAAACCGATGTTGGCATGTGAGGACGGGATCACTCCAATCGAGGTTCCAAGCGCCTGGTTGCCCGCAGCGACTCCGACAAACGCAGCGGAGAGTGCCATGGCAATGACGTAGGTGCGCTTGACGTTTACGCCGGCTGATTCCGCCGCATCTGGGTTGTGACCAACCATGCGAAGTCGATATCCGATGGTGGAGCGCTCCATTAGCCACCAGTAGACAACCACCGCGACCAGCGCGAAGATCAAGCCGAAGTGAACCGAGAATTCATCGCCAAAAATCTTCGGCAACAGTGCGGTCTCGGCTGCCGGATCCGCCTTTGGATTTCCTGTTGCGCGCTCTTCCTGCAACAGGTTTGGATCGCGCATCAAGAAGGTAAAGATCGATATCGCCACGTAGTTGAACATGATGGTCAAGATAACCTCGTGAGCCCCGGTTCGGGCCTTTAGGTAACCGACCAATGCACCCAAGAAGGTCGCCCCCAAAATGCCCGCAATCACCGCTACCAGCATGTGGATCACAAATGGCAATTCCAACCGGGTTGCAACCCAGGTTGCAAAGATCATTCCAAAAATCAACTGCCCGGTACCACCGATGTTGAAAAGCCCTACTCGGAAGGTGAGGCCAATTCCAAGACCCGCAGCTATCAGCGGGGCTCCGAGCCTGAGAGTCTCAGTGATGGGCCTGATGGCCTTTTCAAAGCTATCGGCATCAGCATTAAATATGGCGCCGCGGAAAAGTGCTCCATAGCCATTTGCCACCACATTCCATGCCGCTGCAAAAGCATCCGCTGGTCGAGAGAAGAAGTAGCCAAGCGCTTCGATGAACTCCTTGTTGGAGACAATCATGAACAGCGCACCGACCAAAAAGCCCAGAATGATTGCCAGCAGCGTCCTAGTCAAACCACCGGAGAGTATCTCCTTGAAAGCCTGGGAGAAACGATCGTCTTTCTCACTCATGCGCTAACTCCAGCCATCATTTTTCCAAGGGTCTCACGCGGGGTTTCGGGACCAACAATTCCAACTATTTTTCCGCGATACATCACCGCGATTCGATCCGCTAGCGCTAAGACCTCGTCGAGCTCGGTAGAAATCAAGATCACGGCCTTTCCTCGATCTCGCTCCGAGACAATCTGCTCGTGGATGAATTCAATCGAACCCACATCCACTCCCCTGGTTGGTTGCGAGGCAATCAACACCTCAACATCTCTGGCTAACTCCCTAGCAACCACGACTTTCTGCTGGTTTCCACCAGAAAGCTTTCCGGCTGGGGTGTCAATCGAAGGTGTCCGGACATCAAAACGATCAACCAGATCTGTCGCAATCTCTTTGCGCAGCGGGAAGTTGATATTTAGGCCCTTGGTGAAGCGCGAGGTAAAGGACTGATTCAGCATGAAGTTCTCAGAAATGGTGAACTCGGGAACCAGTCCGTCCTTCTTGCGGTCCTCGGGAATGAAGGCAACACCCGCTTCTAAAACCTTACGCACCGAGGCGGAGGTGACGTCTTTGCCCTTCACGGCGATTGAGCCAGCGCCCTTGATGACGCTCCTGACCCCCACCAGCGCTTCCGCCAGCTCGGTCTGACCATTACCTTGAACCCCGGCGATCGCCAAGATCTCGCCGCCAAAAACATCAAACGAGACATCATCTACCGCTCGGTGGAGGCGATCATCGAGCACCGAGATGTTCTTCACCTCAACAAGTGCCGGGCCGAGCTCGGATAGTTCTTTTTGGACGGTGAGTTCAACCTCGCGGCCGACCATCATCGAGGCCAGCTCGTTGGTGGAAGCATCCGGAGATGCGGTGCCGACAACCTTGCCCAGGCGGATAACGGTTATTTTGTCGGCAACCGCCTTCACCTCACGAAGCTTGTGAGTGATAAAGACAATTGAGGTTCCGCTCTTGGCCAGCTGTCTCATGATCTCCATCAGCTCGTCGGTCTCCTGCGGAGTCAAAACCGCTGTTGGCTCATCGAGCACCAGAACTCGAGCCTCACGAGAGAGGGCTTTGATGATCTCCACCCGCTGTTGAATTCCAACGGGAAGATCTTCGATCAGGGCATCGGGGTCGACATTGAACCCAAAGCGCTCGGAGATTTCCAACACCTTATTTCTGGCCGCAGCCATGTCCATCGAACCAAGTAGGCCGGTCGGCTCATTGCCAAGCGCTACGTTCTCGGCGACGGTGAAGACGGGAATCAGCATGAAGTGCTGGTGGACCATTCCAATGCCGGCCGCCATGGCATCGCCCGGTCCGTCAAAATCTTGAGGCTTGTCATCAAGCAGAATCTGGCCCTCATCAGCGGTGTAGAGGCCGTAGAGCACGTTCATCAATGTGGACTTACCCGCGCCATTTTCACCCAGCAGTGCGTGGATTTCGCCAGCCTCAACGGTGAGGTTTATCGAGTCATTAGCAACAAGTGTGCCAAAGCGTTTCGTGATTCCGCGAAGCTCTAATTTCAATGTGAGCACTCCTTCGTGCAGGAACCTATTCTGCCAAAGAAAGGGGCCGCAGAATTACATCTGCGACCCCCCCTCTTTTTTTAGCTAATTAGCTAAGTGGATTGATTTCTCCAGCAATGATTCCGGCCTCCAACTCGGCAAGGCGGGCCTTGACCTCATCAGAGATTTCAGAATCGAAGTCGTAGAACGGGCTTAGGCCAGTTCCACCGTTTGCCAGGGTGCCAACATAAGCGTCACCTGAGAACTCTCCGCCTGCGGAGAGCTCAGCAACTACGTCGTAGACGGCGTTGCCCATTCTCTTCTCAGCGGAGGTCAGGGTCAGGCTTGCGTACTCTGGCGAAGTAAGCGCGATGTCCTTGTCTACACCAATCATGACACCGTCAACGCCGGCCTCCTTGATGGCCTCTGATACGGCACCGAACTGGTCACCACCAACGGGGAACAGAACGTCTGCACCCTCGTTAATCAAAGTGGCGGCAATCGCCTTTGACTCGCCCGAGTTGGCATTGAAGTTTCCGGTGAACGAACCAGCCTGGTTTGGGGCATCCCAACCAACAACGGTGACATCGGTGCCACTATCGGCAGCGTAAGCCATTGCGCCGTAGTAGAAGCCGTCCATGAAGTCAGTAACCGCAGGGATCTGAACTCCACCGTAGGTACCAATGACCTTGTTGGTTGAGTAAGCAGCTGCTAGGTAACCAGCTAGGTAGCTGGACTCGTTCATCGCGTAGGTAACCGGCTTTAGGTTCGGGTTACCCTCGCTCCAGCCGTCGATGGTAACGAAGTTCAACATCTGGGTTGGCAGCAGCAGCAACGTTTGCGTCAGCCACCAAGTTGAAGCCAACTGCGAAGGTGATGTCACATGCCTGGTCCACGGTTGCCTGCAGGTTTGCACCGAACTCATCGGCGGATGCGGACTCTAGAAGACCAATCTGAACACCTAGTTCAGCTTCTGATCTCTCAAGTCCGTCCTTGACGGACTCGTTGAATGATTTGTCATCGAAGCTAGCCTCGTCAGAAACTGCACACGCTAGGAAGTCCACGGTTGGAGCTGCGGCCTCCTCGGTGGCGGTTGCTGTGCTGGTAGCTGTTGGTTCTGCCTCTTCTGGGGCTGCTGCGCAGCCAGACAGAACAAGTGCCGATGCGCCCAATAGGGCGAAGGCGGCGGATACGTTCTTGAACTTCAAGGTTCCTCCTGAATAAATGGTTGGCGGGGTAAGCGCCCTAATTGGGAGAACTCTATCTCTCAAACCTGCCGTAAACGGTAGGAAAACTGCAGGATTTACAAAACTGCAACTAACTGGGTCTATAAAAGCTCCGAGTGACCGGTTTGTTTCAGCGCATCGACCAAAGATTTCACCTTTTGAGCGTGCTCCTTGGTGGTGATTAAAAGAGCATCTGGGGTGTCAACCACAATCACATCTTCTAGGCCAATCAGGGCAACCAAGCGATTGGTATCAGAGACCAAGATTCCCGAGGACGAATCGGACAGCACCTTTGCAGAGCCCAAAACAGCGAGGTTGCCCTTGCGCCCCTGGGACTGCAACTCGGCGATAGAGGCAAAGTCTCCGACATCGTGCCACTCGAATTCACCGGGCACGACTGCGACCAAACCCTGCTTCGCGGCAGGCTCCGCAAGGGCATAGTCAATCGCAATCTTTTTTAGCCCCGGCCAAATTGTTGCCATCGCGCTCACCTGGTCCTTGGTGCCCCAGGCTTTGGCAAGCTCAGAGATCTGAGCGTGCAGCTCGGGCTCATTGGCTTTCAGCACATCGAGCAAGAGCTTTGCTGGAGCGATAAACATGCCGGCGTTCCAGAGGTAGTCGCCGGATTCAACGTATTTTCTGGCAACTGAGATGGAGGGCTTTTCCTTGAACTTCTCGACTCGATAGGCGGTTGCGGTTTTGAGCTTCTTGCCCTTTTGGATATATCCAAAGGCCGCAGATGCCTCGGTTGGCTTCACCCCGATTGTCACGATGTTGCCCTGGCTGGCAACCTCGATGGCCTCCAGCACGCTGGCTTCAAAGGCCGCCTGGTCCAAAATCACGTGGTCAGCGGCGAAGGAACCAATAATCACCTCTGGATTTCTCTCAAAGAGCACCGCGGCCGCAAGCGCGATGGCTGCGGTTGAGTCTTTCGGCGAGGGCTCCAGAATCAAGTTCTCGCTTTTGAGATCAGGAAGCTGTTCTGCGACCGCACCAGCATGCACATTGCCGGTGATTACCATGGTGCGACCCTTGGCAATTGGCTCGAGTCGATCGAAGGTGTCCTGAAGCAGAGTTTGACCATTACCGGTCAGATCGTGCAGAAACTTTGGCGTGCTTGCCCTGGACAGTGGCCAGAGTCTCGAACCCACTCCACCGGCGGGGATAATCGCAAAGAACTGATCGAGCAACTGACTATTGAATTCACTCACGCATTCACCCTAGATGTTTAGCCTCTAATAGGAAAGTGAGGCCGCTGGCTGGGTTAGACTTTTAGCACACATCTATCCATGGAGGCTCGCTTGGTAACTATGCCGGCAGGGACTTTGTACCGCGGAAAAGTGGGCATGTGGTCCTGGGTTTTACACCGCATTTCCGGAGTTGGAATCTTTTTCTTCCTGCTCGTCCACATTTTGGACACCGCCCTGGTTCGAGTGAGCCCCGAGGCTTACAACGCCGTGATTGCCGTCTACAAGACCCCCATCATCGGTATTGCTGAGCTTGGCCTAGTCGGCGCCATCCTGTTCCACGGCCTCAATGGCCTCAGGGTGATTGCAGTTGACTTCTGGGCCCAAGGCACCAAGTACCAGGCAGCAATGTTCTGGGCAATCATCGTCATAACGATCGTTTTGGTAGCCGCCTTCACGCCAGTCCACCTCGCAAGAGTGTTCGGATAAGGGGGGTCATGAGCGTTGTAATCGAAACTCCAAACAGCCCAAGGACTCGCAACCAGGCCAACTGGGAAAAGTACGGCTGGTTGTTCATGCGCATCAGCGGACCGCTGCTGATCGTTTTAGTTTTCACCCACCTGGTTGTGAACCTGGTGCTCGGTGAGGGCATCAAGGCAATTGACTTCGCATTCGTAGCCGGCAAGTGGGCTGACCCGTTCTGGCAGTACTGGGACATGGCAATGCTCTGGCTAGCCATGATTCACGGCACCAACGGCATGCGCACCATCGTGAATGACTACACCGAGAGGGTGAAGGTGCGCACCGCACTAAACACTTCGCTTTGGGCAGTCTGCGCACTTTTGATTCTGCTTGGCACCCTGGTCATCTTCACCTTCGACCCATGCCCAGCTGGAGCAGCTGCGGATCTACTCCCATCTTTCTGTCCCGCACTAACTAGTTAGAGGTTTGCAATTGGCTCAAAAGACAAAACAGGATGACAACGTCACCTACCACTCATTCGATGTTTTGATCGTGGGCGCCGGCGGCGCCGGCATGAGAGCAGCCATCGAGGCCGGCAGCAAGGCTTCGGTGGGCGTAATCTCCAAGCTCTTCCCAACCAGATCCCACACCGGGGCCGCCCAGGGAGGCATGGCGGCAGCACTTGCCAACGTCGAAGAAGACAGCTGGGAGTGGCACACCTTCGACACCGTCAAGGGTGGCGACTACCTGGTCGACCAGGACGCAGCTGAGATTTTGGCCAAGGAGTCCGTCCAGGCAGTCATTGACCTAGAGAACATGGGTCTTCCATTCAACAGAACCCCAGATGGCAAGATCGACCAGCGCCGCTTTGGTGGTCACACCCGTGACCACGGCAAGGCCCCGGTCAGAAGGTCCTGCTACGCAGCCGACCGCACCGGCCACATGATTTTGCAGACCCTCTACCAAACCTGCGTCAAACTCGGCATCGATTTCTACAACGAGTTCTATGTCCTTGACCTCGTGATGAACGATGGCAAGCCAGCCGGTGTTGTTGCCTACGAGCTTGCAACCGGAGACATTCACGTCTTTGCCGCCAAGTCCATTGTGTTTGCAACCGGTGGCTTCGGCAAGATCTACAAGACCACCTCAAACGCTCACACCTTGACAGGTGATGGCGTGGCAATCATCTATCGCAAGGGACTTCCGCTGGAGGACATGGAGTTCTACCAGTTCCACCCAACCGGCCTTGCAGGTCTGGGAATTTTGCTCTCCGAGGCAGCTCGAGGTGAGGGTGGAATTCTTAGAAATGCCTCTGGCGAAAGATTCATGGAGCGCTATGCGCCAACCATCAAGGACCTGGCCCCACGCGACATGGTCGCAAGAGCGATGGCCAACGAGGTTCGCGAGGGTCGCGGAGCAGGACCAAACAAGGACTACGTCTACCTGGACCTAACTCACCTGGAGCCAGCCGTCATTGACGCCAAGCTTCCAGACATCACCGAGTTTGCAAGGACCTACCTGGGTGTTGAGCCCTACACCGAGCCGGTGCCGGTCTTCCCGACTGCTCACTACGCAATGGGTGGCATTCCAACCAACATCAAGGCCGAGGTGCTGAGCGACAACGACACCGTGGTGCCAGGACTGTATGCAGCTGGTGAGTGCGCCTGCGTCTCGGTTCACGGAGCCAACCGTCTTGGCACCAACTCGCTACTGGACATCAACGTCTTTCGGCAAGCGTGCTGGTCAGTACTCAGTTGAGTACGCACTGAGTGCCGAGCAGGTGCCGGTCCCAGAGAACGCTGCAGCAGACGTGATTGCAATGCTCGATAAGGTTCGCAAGGCCAAGGGCAAGGAGCGAGTAGCTCAGCTTCGCAAGGAGCTCCAGGAGACCATGGACAAAAACGCCCAGGTTTTCCGCACCGAAGAGACCTTGGACGAAGCCCTCGAGAAGATCTACGAGCTTCGTGCTCGCTATGAGAACATCTCGATTCAGGACCAGGGCAAGCGCTTCAACACCGATTTGCTCGAGGCGGTGGAGCTTGGGTTCTTGCTAGATCTAGCCGAGGTGACCGTAATCACATGTCGCGAGCGCCGCGAATCAAGAGGCGCTCACCTGCGTGAGGACTACCCAGACCGCAACGACAAGAAGTTCATGGTTCACTCCATGGCCTATAAGACCGATAAGAAGGACAAGGCAACCGGAGTCGACATGAAGGTCGACTGGAAGCCAGTTGTCATTACTAACTACCAGCCGATGGAGCGTAAGTACTAATGGCGGAACAAGCTATTGCAGAGGTCGAGACCTTCCAGGTCACCCTGATGATCAGGCGCTTTGACCCTGAGGCGGACCAGGAGCCAAAGTGGGTGGACTACGACGTGCAGATGTTTGGCACCGACCGCGTGCTAGATGCTCTGCACAAGATTAAGTGGGAGGTTGATGGTTCGCTGACCTTCCGCCGCTCTTGCGCTCATGGTGTCTGTGGTTCTGACGCCATGAGAATCAATGGTCGCAACCGCCTAGCCTGCAAGACCCTGATCAAGGACCTAGACATCTCGCAGCCCATCTACGTTGAGCCAATCAAGGGTCTTCCTGTGGAGAAGGACCTGATCGTCAACATGGAGCCCTTCTACAAGGCCTACAGAGACATCAATCCATTTTTGATAGCAAGCGGCACTCCTGACAAGGAGCGCCTGCAGTCCCCAGAGGACCGCGCTCGCTATGACGACACCACCAAGTGCATTTTGTGTGCTGCCTGCACCTCATCCTGCCCGGTGTTCTGGACCGACGGGCAATACTTTGGCCCAGCCGCAATCGTGAACGCTCACCGCTTTATCTTTGACTCTCGCGATGAGGGCGCTCAGGTAAGACTGGACATCCTGAACGACAAAGAGGGCGTCTGGCGCTGCCGCACAACATTTAACTGCACCGAGGCCTGCCCGAGAGGCATTGAGGTCACCAAGGCAATTGCCGAGGTGAAGCAGGCCATTTTGCGGGGAAGGCCCTAGCCAAAAAAACTGTTGGGTTCAAAATGAGCGTTAACAGAAGAACAGTAGTCGGTGGCATGGTTGCCGCCGGCGCATCCATGACACTAGCGGCCTGCGCAGCAGAACCCGAGCCAGCCCAGACCACTCCCCCCTCCGCGACGGTGGATCAAGAGCCCGAAGAGTCAACCGGTGAGATCTTGCTGGGTGCGGCATCAGAGGTGATGGTCGGTTCTGGCACCAAGTTCATGGTCGACTCTTCCCTGACAGTTTTGGTAACCCAGCCAAGAGCTGGGGAATTCAAGGCCTTTAGCGCCACCTGCACCCATGCCGGCTGCATCGTGAACGGAGTTCAGGATGGCCAGATTGCCTGCGGTTGCCACGGGGCAAGGTTCAATGTTGAAACCGGAGCCGCTGAGGCGGGTCCCGCCCGAAGCGCTTTGGGGAGAATTACCATCGAAGTCCGTGGGGAAGACCTCTACGCGCTGATTTAGCTCCTAGGTTTATTCACCATGGTCAAAATTGCAACGGTAAACGTCAACGGTATTCGCGCGGCCGCGAGAAAAGACATGGCCTCTTGGCTCAAAGAATCAGCACCCGATGTTCTTTGCTTGCAGGAGGTTAGAGCTCCGAGGCAAGACCTGGAGGCCCTCGCCACCGAAGGCCCACTGGCCACTAAGAACTGGCAGATCTTTGATCACGAGGCAACCGCCAAGGGAAGAGCCGGCGTCGCACTTCTCACAGACCTCAAAACTCTCGAATCCAGAGTGGAGCTTGGGCCAAAGGACTTTGACTCGGCAGGGCGTTGGCTAGAAGTCGATATCGAGACCCCGAGCGGAGTGATCACGGTCATCAGCACCTATGTCCACTCTGGCGAGGCCGACACCCCAAAGCAGGTTGAAAAGTATAAGTTTCTGGACGCAATGAAGGCTCGCATGCAAAAGCTGATCTCAGCGGACAAGATGGCAGTCGTGGTTGGAGATCTAAACGTTGGCCACACCGAGCTGGATATCAAAAATTGGAAGGGCAACCTCAAATCAGCTGGGTTCTTGCCAGAGGAGCGCGCCTACTTTGATGAGTTTGCCACTCAGGGCTGGGTCGATATCGGCAGGCATTTCCACCCCGGGGTTCCCGGCCCCTACACCTGGTGGTCCTACCGCGGCAAGGCCTTTGACACCGATGCCGGCTGGAGAATCGACTACCAGCTCGCCACCCCAAAGCTTGCAGAGCGTGCCAAGACATACCGAGTTGACCGCGCCATTAGCTACGATGCTCGTTGGAGCGATCACACACCGGTGGTCGTTGAGTACGAGCTCTAGGAACAAAAATGACTAAGCCGAATTTGCTAAGCGGAATGCAACCCTCGGCATCTAGCCTGCACCTTGGTAACTACCTCGGAGCCCTCACCCAGTGGGTGAAGATGCAGGAGACTCACAACGCCCACTACGTAATCGTTGACCTGCACGCCATCACGATGCCGCAGGATCCCAAAGAGCTCCGTGACAACACTCGCAAGACCGCTGCGCAATATATTGCCGCCGGCATTGACCCCAACAAGTCAGCACTGTTTGTCCAGTCCCACGTCCCCGCTCACGCCCAACTGGCCTGGGTGTTGAACTGCATCACCGGTTTTGGTGAGGCAAGTCAGAATGACGCAGTTCAAGGACAAGAGCCAAAAAGGTGGTGCCGACAACTCCTCGGTTGGTCTTTTCACCTACCCGATCCTGCAGGCCGCTGACATCCTGCTTTATCAACCAGAGGCTGTCCCGGTCGGAGAGGATCAGCGCCAGCATCTAGAACTCACCCGGGACCTCGCGATGCGCTTTAACTCAAGATTCGGCGAGACCTTCACTGTCCCAAAAGCGGAAATTCTCAAGGAGACCGCAAAGATCTATGACCTGCAAAACCCAAGCGCCAAGATGTCTAAATCAGCTCAAGACCCCAAGGGCTTAATCAACCTCTTGGATGACGAAGCGCTGATCATGAAAAAGTTCAAAAGCGCCGTCACCGACACCGATGGCGAGATTCGGTTTGACCCAGCTAACAAACCAGGAGTATCCAACCTGCTTGGTATCTATAGCGCAATCACTCAAACGACTATGGCTCAGACCGAGGCTCACTTCGCAGGATCTGGTTATGGAGCACTAAAAACAGAACTCGCGGAGGCAGTGATTGAGCACCTCAGACCAATTGCCCAGAAGACCCAAGAACTGCTTAGCGATGCTGCAGAACTGGATCGCCTCTTGGCAATTGGTGCCACGAAGGCCAATGAGTTAGCGGAGCAAACCCTGGCAAAGGTCTATGAGCGCATCGGCCTTTTGCCAAAGCTCTAAGGGAATTTCAAGCTCGAAAAGAGTATTGTTCTATTTGCACAGTTCTTCGGGGTCAGTGAAAATCTGAACCGGCGGTTAGAGTCCGCGACCCGACTGAAAACATCGCAGCCAGCGATGAGGCTTCAGGCGGTTGACTCGGTGAAATTCCGAGACCGACGGTTAAAGTCCGGATGGTAGAAGAACCTAGGGCGCATTTTTTGCGCCCCTAGTTTGTTGTTGCCGCGTCCCTGCGGTGCTGTGTTTGAAGCACCAGGGAAGGCCAAATGCAAGAGCCCAAGCAATTCGAGACCGCGATGAGTCGCGCGCTCGAGCTTGCTCTGAACGGGCCAGCCATTGGAGTGAACCCCCAGGTTGGTGCGGTGATTTTGGACCCCCAGGGTCAAATAGTCTCAGAGGGCTGGCACCAGGGTGCCGGCACCGATCACGCCGAAATGATGGCCCTGAAGAATCTCTTTGCCAAAACCGGCTCCGAAACCCTTCCCCCCGGCCACACCGCCGTGGTGACACTAGAACCCTGCAATCACCAGGGCCGAACCGGACCCTGCGCACAGGCCTTATTGGATGCCGGCATCTCGAGGGTGGTCTATGCATCCAGTGACCCCGGAGATATCTCCGGCAAGGGTTCCGAGCGCTTGAAAGATGCAGGCGTCGAGGTGATTTCCGGGGTGCTTTTATCCCAAGCTGAGGATCAGGGTCGAGTTTGGCTAACCGCAAATAGAAATCAGCGACCCTATGTGATTTTGAAGTGGGCATCCTCTTTGGATGGCAGAACAGCCGCCCAGGATGGCACCAGCCAGTGGATCTCGGGGCCAGAATCCAGAGCCGATTCCCACCTGAAGCGCTCCCAGGTAGAAGCGATCCTGGTTGGCACCGGCACCGTCCTCGCGGATAACCCCGAGCTCACCGCTCGCAAGCCAGATGGCAGCTACTACGAAAACCAGCCGCTGCGGGTGGTCTTAGGAAAGCGTGAGCTCCCCGGTCACCTGAAGGTCTTCAACGAAAAAGCGAAGACCATCCACATCGAGCGTCACAACCCCGCAAAGGCACTGGCTGAGCTTTGGGCCATCGGAGTCAAGAGCGTCTGGGTTGAAGGTGGCCCAAAGGTCGCCAGTGAGTTTGTGAAGGCTGGCCTAGTTGACGAGATCATTGTCTACCTCGCACCCATGCTGCTCGGTGGCAACAACGTCAGCCTGCAGGACATCGGCGTCGAAACAATGAGCCAGGCCATGGGATTAGAACTTGTTGAAAACAAAATGCTGGGTAGGGATATCTACCTCAGACTAAGGAGAGCGTGATGTTCACGGGAATCATCGAAGAGCTGGGCGAAGTAAAGGCAATCGAACAGCAGCAGGATGCCATCCGGCTAACCATTGGTGCCAAAAAGGTGCTTAGCGATCTAGGTCGCGGAGACTCCATCTCCTGCAGTGGCACCTGCCTCACCGCTATCGAGATCGACGATTCCGGCTTCACCGCAGACGTCATGCTGGAGACCCTGAAGCGCTCGAGCCTGAGCGAGGTCAAGGTCGGTGACCCAATCAACCTAGAGCGCGCCATGAGCGCGACCACCAGGTTTGGTGGCCACGTCGTTCAGGGTCACGTCGATGGTGTTGGTGAGTTTGTATCTCGCGAAAAGAGCGACAACTGGGATTGGGTTCGCATCAAAATGCCACACGAGCTCATGAAGTATGTCGTGATGAAGGGTTCAATCACCTTTGATGGCATCTCGCTGACCGTCAATGAAATTGACGGGGACGTTATCGGACTCTCGTTGATTCCGGAAACCCTGACCGTTACAACCCTGGGTTATAAGAAACCAGGAGACAAGGTGAATGTGGAGGCCGATATTTTGGCCAAGCACATCGAAAGACTTATGGAGCACAAGTAGTTGACAGAGATTATCTATAGCGAAATCGAAAAGGTCCTTCAGGCCCTGCGCGATGGCAAACCCATCATCGTCACCGACGATGAGGATCGTGAGAACGAGGGCGATGCCATCATCGCTGCGCAGTTCGTAACCAAGGAGTGGATGGCGTGGATGATTCGCCACACCTCCGGATACGTCTGCGCACCAATGACCGAGGAGCGGGCAAACCAGCTGGATTTGCCACTGATGTGGGTGAGGTCCCAAGACCCGCACCGCACCGCCTACACCGTAAGCGTGGATGCCGCGAACCGAACCTCAACCGGCATCAGCGCGGAAGAGCGAGCGCTGACAGGCAGGGTCTTGGCAGACCCAAATTCAGTTCCTGAATCCCTGCTGCGTCCAGGGCATGTTATTCCGCTTAGAGCCAAGGCTGGCGGCGTGCTGGAGCGCCCCGGTCACACCGAAGCAGCGGTTGATTTGTTAGAGCTTGCAGGCCTAGAACCGGTCGCCATGATGGCTGAAATCGTCAACGACGATGGCTCAATGATGCGGTCCGAGGGATTATTTGAGATGGCTCAGAGGTTTGACTTGCCTATGACTACAATTTCACACCTCAAGGACCACATGGCGAAGCGCTCACCAGAGCGCAGAGCAAGCGCCAACCGTATCCGGTTCGAGGCCGAAGCAAAGCTTCCAACCACCCATGGAGATTTCACCGTGCGTGGCTACTACGACGTTCAGACCACTGCGGACCACGTCGCAATCATCGCTGGTAACCCCACCGGTGAGAACGTGCTTGTTCGCATGCACTCCGAATGCATCACCGGTGAGGCATTCGGTTCACTCAAGTGCGAGTGTGGCCCACAGCTCGAAGGTGCACTAGATGCAATCTCTAAAAACCCAGAGGGCGGCGTCGTTATCTACCTGCGCGGTCAGGAGGGTCGCGGTATTGGACTTTTGAACAAGCTCAAGGCCTACGCCCTGCAAGAGCAGGGTCTTGACACTGTGGATGCCAACCTCGCTCTCGGATTGCCATCCGAGGCCCGCGAATACGGTGCAGCAGTCGCAATCTTGAATGACTTGGATATCTCGAGCGTGAAGCTCCTTACCAACAACCCTGCCAAGCGCAGGTACCTGGAGGACGCTGGGCGTTAAGGTGAACGAAACCGTTCCACTGATCGTGGGTCTAGCTGCGCAAAACGCCGGGTATCTAGATGCCAAGCGTGATCGCATGGGACACATGATTCCCGCTAACCTGAAGTAGTGAGCGGATCCGGAGCACCCAAGCTAGCAGTTTCTGGCGCGGGTAAGAAAATCTACGTTGTTGCAACTTCTTGGCACCAAAACATATTGGACGGCCTGATTCAGGGCGCTCTGGCAGAGCTCGAAAGAGCAGGTGCCAACAGACGTGGTTTTGCAGCGGGTTCCCGGAGCATTTGAACTTCCACTGGCTGCAAGCTATGCAATCGATCAGGGCGCTGACGCAGTGATTGCCCTGGGGGTTGTGATTCGCGGCGAGACACCACACTTTGACTATGTTTGCCAGTCTGCAACCGACGGGCTGACAACCCTGCAGCTGTCCAGTAAAACCCCGATTGGCTTTGGCCTTTTGACCGTTGACAATGAGGCGCAGGCTTTGGATCGTGCTGGCCTTGAGGCCTCAAAGGAAGACAAGGGTGCCGAAGCCGTGCAAGCCGCTCTGCACATGCTTTCTCTGAAGCCTTAGTTAGGCTGAGAGCTAATTGATGGCTCAAGGAGATACAAATGGAAATGGTTGCTGAACTAACTCGCAACACACTCGTCGTTCTACACATCGTTGGTCTCGCTTCACTTTTTGGTGGCTGGCTAACCCAAATGAAGGCGATGGCAAATAAGGCAGCCAAGATTGTGCCAGCAATGATTCACGGTGCCTGGACCGCTTTGATCACGGGTGTAGCGCTGGTTGGTGTTGCTGAGTGGCGAATCGCACTTGGTGCAAACTTCGAGGTCGACCACACCAAGATTGCCGTCAAGTCCATTTTGGCTGCGGTGATTTTGACTCTTGTCATGGTCTATCGCAAGAAGGAAAGCGTCGCAACGCCAGTCTTTGGCACCATTGGCCTACTAACTCTGACCAACATCGTGTTGGCAGTGTTTTGGTAATTAGCGCATAAACAGCGCTTTTAGCCTCACGGTTGTGAACCAAAGGCCAAGCGCAATCATCACAACAAAGTAGAGAACGTGGGACCAAAGGCCCATGCTGATGTTTCCAAGCATCAAAGACCTAACAAGTTCGACTCCTTGCCAAAGTGGCAAGGCCTGAACGATGGTCTGAATCCACCCGGGATAAACACTCACCGGGAAGAAGGTTCCCGAGAACAAGAACATCGGCAGTAGGAAAAAGGTGACCCAGTTCATCTGCTGGAAGCTCTTCAAATAAGAGGTTATGGCCATGCCAACCGAGGCAAACCCAAACGCAATGAGGGTTGCCGCCGGAATCGCTAAGAGCCCCCAGGCATTGGTAACCAAACCGATTGGTGTCACAATCACCATGAAGCCCACGGAGTAGGCGACTCCGCGCAACAGCGCCCAGGAGATCTCACCGAGGGCAACATCCAGTGGCCCCATCGATGACGAAAGCATGACCTGGTAGATCTTGCCAAAGTGCATCTTGAAAAACACGTTCCAGGTCGAGTCATACACCGCACCATTCATCGCGCTGGTCGCCAACAGCGCGGGCGCAATAAATGCCGCGTAGCTCACCTGATTGCCACTACCGTCCTCGAGGTTGCCAATTAGCTGGCCGATGCCAAACCCAAAAGCCAAGAGGTAGAAGACCGGCTCCACGAAACCCGAGAGCACAATGAACCAGTTCGAGCCCTTGAAAGCCTTAAAGCCCCGCTCCATCAGGGTGTGGGAGCGTCCCGAGTAGATCGAGCTGCCGAGCTTCTTGGCTCGTCGCTCCTGAATTGCGACCGCCTGCGCTACCACCAGCTGCGTAATCACTTCAGCAGCCTTTGGTGGAACTTTGGGTAGGCAAGAGACATACCAACCACTCCCATCAGAGCCAGGTAGCCAAAGTGCACGAAGAACATAATCGGTTCTATCTCGGCTCCGTAGCTAAGGAATCGACCCAATTCGGTCGAGTGCCAAATGGGAGAAACCCAGCCAATTGGCTGCAGGTATATCGGCATCTGCTCGAGCGGGTAGAAGGTGCCGGAAAACAAAAACAGCGGCGTCACCACAAACCTCGAGATGATGGCGAAATAGCCATCATCGCTTTCCAGTCTTGCCGTGAAGGCAAGCATCAAAGAGGCCCAGCCCCAACCAGCAAACATCGAGGTTAGAAGTAGCGGCAGCACGCTAGCAACCGGGATTGCCCCGAAGGCCAGCAAAATACCCAAATACAAAACCGTGGTGAACAGTCCTCGCAACAGCGCAACAATCATCACGCCATTGGCAATCTGCTTTGGGGAGACCGAGGTTGCACCAATTGCAAAAAACGCCTTGTCCCAAACAAAACCATCCATTGTTGGGAAGGTGACCTCATCCATCACGCCCTGAATTGCGGCGGCCGCCAACAGGGCGGGAGCAACGAATTGCAGGTAGCCCACTCCCCCGAGTGCTTCGGCACCGTTGTTGGCATCCACCAGGGAACCAACACCGAGTCCAACCGAGAGCAAAAACAGGATTGGATTGCCCAAACCAAAGGCAACGATCGAACCCCACCACTTGGTTACCTGGCGCAGCCGATACTCCGCCACCCGCCAGGCGCCATTGCGCACTGCCAGGTTTACGTCTACGGCCTGGCCGGGGACAAAGTTCAGATCAGTCATTAGTCGATCAGCGTCCTACCGGTTAGACGCAAGAAGACATCCTCGAGGGAGCTTCTGCGCACCAGCGAGGTGATTGGGTTCATGCCGGCTTCCACGATCTCGCTCAGCAGCTGCTCGCCGTGTTTGGTGTAGATCAAGATGCGATCTGGCAACACCTCGATGCGGTCCCCCATGCTCTCAAGTTTCTTGGCTGCGGCCTCATTTTTGTCGGTACCGAAGCGAACCTCGACAACCTCCTTGGAGGAGTACTTCTTGATAAGTTCCTGTGGTGAACCCTCGGCCATGATCTGGCCCTTGTCCATCACAACCAGTCGATCACAGAGCTGCTCTGCCTCATCCATGTAGTGGGTGGTAATGACAAGGGTCACCCCCTGCTCCTTCAAGCGAAATAGCCGATCCCAAAGAATGTGCCTAGCTTGCGGATCTAGGCCGGTTGTGGGCTCATCCAGCATCAGGATTTCGGGCTCATTTACCAAACCGCGAGCAATGGCCAAGCGGCGCTGCATACCGCCAGAGAGTTCATCCGCCTTTGAGTTGCGCTTCTCTTGAAGCTGAGCAAAATCCAATAGCTCTTCGATTTTGGGCTTCAGAAACTTTCGACTCAGGCCGAAATAGCGACCGTAAACATAGAGGTTCTCCCAGACCTTGAGCTCGCGGTCGAGAAGGTCTTTTTGAGCCACTATGCCCAAGTGCGCCCTGATCTCGGGGCCCTTCTGATTGGGCTCTTTGCCGAGGATTGTCAGTTCACCATCGGTGCGCTGCGACACCGAAGAGATCATCTTCATGGTGGTGGACTTGCCGGCACCGTTTGGACCGAGCAGTCCAAAGGACTCACCGCGGTAGACCTCAAAGTTGATCCCGTCCACGGCGACGAAATCCTTGTATCTCTTGGTTAGGTTTTTGGCCCGAATCACAATCTCTCGAGCAGCGTTAGTTGACAATCAAAACTCCAATTCGAATGCCGGTTAGGGCAGCCCTTCAGGATAGCGGCAGACAATGCTAACTCGTTACTTATTGATATGGTTTGTCGGTGTCAGAAAAACTGGGTAATCGAAGAGTCACTGGTCTAGAGCAGTACTACACCCCAAGGCACCTAGCTCTAGAACTAACCCAGCTGCTGTTTAGCAAACTGGAAAACCCGACAGGACTGCAGTTCGTAGAACCTGCCGGCGGCACCGGTAGCTTCATCGACGCACTAAGTGAACTCGGCGCAACCAATATCCGTTCGGTGGATACAAACCCAAAGCACAAAAGCGTGCAGAAAGCCGATTTTCTCACCCAGGACATAGAGGGTGATGACTACATAACGCTCTCGAATCCCCCCTTTGGGAGAAACAACGCACTCTCGATTCCTTTTTTTAATCACGCCGCAAGCTTTTCCTCCCACATCGCATTTTTGGTGCCTCGCTCTTGGCGCAAGTGGTCGGTTCAGAACCGGCTAGATCTCAACTTTCACCTAATTCACGATCAAGAAGTGAACCTGATCTATGAAGATGAAATCGGTGAGCCTCTGGCAAAAGCGAATGAGCTTCGAACCTGCTTCCAGATTTGGGAGAAAAGGCCAAATAAAAGGCAAAAGGTTGTGGTCCCAGACAATGGCTTTGTGGAAAAGACCACGCCCGAAAATGCCGATGTCGCGATGCGAGTCTTTGGCTATGGTTGCGGCCAGGTGCTAGAGAACTTTGAGCGCAAACCAAACACCACCCTGATGTTTCTCAAGCTAAACAGCGGCGTAACTATTAGCCTTCTAAGAGATCTTGATTTTGACAGGTTTCGAAATAACACCGCCTACACCCAGGCGCTTTCCTTTCAGGAAATCAACCACTTGCTAAATGAGCGGCTGCTTGGGGACGGGTTAGCAAAGAAATGAAGTTATAACTACCGTGAGCGACTACTACGAAGACCCAACTCAAAACCCAAAAAGTAGAGAGTACAAAGGTCCAAGAGCCAAACTTAGCGACCTGTTTCCATACGTTAGGCCACACCGCAAAGCACTGATCTTTGCACTGGTGTTATCGGTTCTTGGCTCAGCACTTGCACTTGCACAACCCCTTTTGATCGGACAGCTAATTGAGTCCGTCGAACAAAACCTGGATATCTCAACCCTCGCTATTGCCATTGTCACCTTGGTCATTGTCGGAGCCTTGGTGAACGCGTTCCAGTTCTACCTGCTCTACAGAACCGGTGAGGGCGTAGTGCTCTCCACCAGAAAGGCGCTTGTCGCCAGGCTGTTGCGACTACCGATCTATCAGTATGACAAGCGCCGCATTGGTGACTTGGTCTCCAGAGTTGGCTCTGACTCCACGTTGCTCAAGGCAGTGCTAACGCAAGGTCTGGTTGATGCCCTAGGTGGTCTGCTGCAGTTCTTTGGTGCCATCATCGTGATGGCCTTTATTGACCCGGTACTGCTGGGGTCAACCTTGGTCGTGGTGTTCACCGCGGTGTTTGCAATCTCCTTCACCGGCAGAAAGATCCGCTCCGCAACCACCAAGGCTCAGATGCGAGTTGGTGAAATGAGCGCCGCGGTCGAGCGAGCGCTGAGTGCAATCAGGACAATCCGTGCTGCTCGAGCCGAGGCTCGCGAGACCGAGGAGATCTACAAAGACGCCGAGGCCGCCTACCAGCAGGGTCTGAGCATTGCGAAGCTCAGCGCCGTTGTGGCTCCAATTGCCCAGGTCGCCTTCAACACCGCATTCATCGTGGTTTTGGGTCTGGGTGGCTTGCGAGTGGCAACCGGAGAAACCACGATTGCCTCACTGGTGACATTCGTAATTCTCTTGTTCTTTATGGTCGGACCCTTGATTTCCGCCTTTGGTGCCTACACCTCCGTGATGGGGGCTTTGGGTGCACTGGCAAGAATCCAAGAGATCATGGTTTTGGATGAGGAAGAGCCCGGAGAGCCAAAGGCTCACCGGGTTGCCCTGAACCAAACCGCTATCACCTTTGAAAACGTCTCCTTCCACTACGAAGCCGATGAGGACGAACAGGCCAAAGGAATCTTGAACTCGATTAGCTTCGAGATCCCAAGGGGCTCGAGAGTTGCACTGGTTGGACCATCCGGTGCTGGAAAATCGACGGTCTTCTCGCTTATCGAGCGCTTCTATGAGCCCACCGGTGGACAGATTCTGCTCGATGGCCAACCGGTCAAGGACTTCTCCAGAGCTGCACTGCGCGAGCAGATTGGCTATGTCGAACAAGATGCTCCGGTTCTTGCTGGAACCATCCGAGACAACCTATTGCTGGGTAAAGAATCGGCAAGCGATGAGGATTTGAACTCCGTTATTGCGAAGGTGAATCTAACCGAGGTGCTAAACCGCGACACCAAGGGTCTTGATGCACAGGTCGGTGAAGATGGCATCATGCTCTCCGGTGGCGAGCGCCAAAGACTCGCCATTGCCAGAGCGCTATTGGCAACCCCGGCAATCCTGCTGCTTGATGAGTCAACGAGCGCTCTCGATGGTCCAAACGAGCAACGCATGCGCGAAGCGATTGATGCGGTTGCGGAGAACCGAACCCTCATGGTTATTGCCCACCGACTCTCCACGGTTGTCGATTCCGATCTAATTCTGGTGCTTGAAAACGGACAAATAGTTGGTTCTGGAACTCACTCCGAACTCGTGAAATCGACTCCGCTCTATACCGAGCTAGCGAAGCACCAGCTCCTCGTCTAGCAATAGAGTGGAGCAATGAGCAAAGCTGCTTCAGTAACAGAACAAGATGCAATCGATCTAGACAACAAAGACCCCCTAAAGGCCTATAAGTCCGAGTTCTACATCTCCGATGAGGAGCTTTGCTACCTCGATGGCAACTCGCTCGGCAGACTCCCAAAGCGCACCATCGAGGTGACAAACGACTTTCTCACCAAAGAGTGGGGTCACGAACTGGTCGATGGCTGGAGTCACTGGATTGATCAGGCCCAACCTGCTGGTGACCTACTAGCCCGCGCAGCTCTCGGAGCTGGCCCCGGTCAAACTCTGGTTTGTGACACCACCAGCGTGAATCTCTACCAACTCTGCAACGCGGCAATCAGATCACTCCCCGATAGAAATACGGTGATTGTTGATTCCTCGAACTTCCCCACTGACCGCTACATCGTCGCAGGCCTCGCCGAACAGCTTGGAAAAAACATCATCACGCTCGACACCGATGGATCGGGAGGTCCAGGCGCGGTGGCTATCGAAAGTGAGAACGAGGTCATCAGTGTTGAAGCCCTCAGGCCTCACATGTCCAAAGACGTAGCACTTCTCACCCTGCAGGCGCTCAACTACCGATCGGGTGCGAAGCAGGACATCAAGGGCATCAACGCTCTCGCCAAAGAGTTCGGAGTGCCGGTGGTGTGGGACTGCTCTCACGCGATTGGTTCCATCGAACTGGACTTTGAGAAAAACGGCGTGGAGCTGGCCGTTGGCTGCACGTATAAATATGGCAACTCAGGTCCAGGCTCCCCAGCCTGGTTGTTTGTTGCAAAGACCCTGCAAGACAAGCTTCGAGTCCCAATCCAGGGCTGGTTCGCGCAAGAAAAACAGTTCGAAATGGGTCCCTTTTTCGAACCGGCAGACAATATCCGCCGCTACCAGATTGCCAGCCCTTCAATCATTGGCATCAGGGCCGTCGAGGTCGCCTTTGAAATGATTGAAAGAGCCGGAATTAGCCAAATTCAGGCCAAGGCCGAAACCGGCACCGCCCTCATGATCGATCTCTACGAGCAGTGGCTAAAGCCCCTGGGCTTCGAGCTCTCATCTCCCGAAGAGCCCTCAAAGCGCGGCGGTCACATCGTTTTGTCACACCAAGATGCCAAAGCAAATAGCAGGGGCTCTTAGGAAGCTAAAGAAGGTGATTCCTGACTATCGAGAACCAAACACATTGCGGTTGGCAATCTCCCCGTTGGCCACCAGCTACCAAGAGGTGTTTGAGGGATTCAAAAGAATTAGGGATTTGGTCGCATCGGGCGACTACAAGAGTTTTGAAGATAAGGGAAACCGAGTCACATGAACCACGAAAAACACCTCACCTACACCACCTACCTGAAGGTTGATGAGCTTTTAGAGCTCCAGCAACCACTCTCCGATGGTCCAGAGCACGATGAGCTTTTGTTCATCACCATTCACCAGGTCTATGAACTCTGGTTCAAGCAAATCCTGCACGAACTAAGCGCCCTCCAACAAGGCCTTGAAAAAGGGGAGACTCACCGCTCCATGGGTCTTTTGGGCAGGGTGAGAAACATCATGAAAACCTGCGTCTCGCAACTAGATATCTTGGAGACCATGACCCCGCTGCAGTTCAACTCCTTTAGGGAGCGCTTGAGCAGCGCGAGCGGTTTCCAGTCGGCCCAGTTCCGCGAACTTGAGGCCGTGTTGGGAAGGCGCGATCAGGCCGGCCGGGATGCCGACAAGGGCTCTGGCATGGGCATGGCGGAGCACTTAGCCCCCGGCTCTAAAGCCAGGGGCAAAGTCGAGGCTGCGATGTCAAGACCGTCTGTTTGGCACTCGGCGTTGAAATACTTCGAGACCAGAACCAAGCTCCCCGAGCACGTCCACGCTCATGATGTAACGACCGCCTGGCAAGAAGACGAGGAGCTTCAAGAAAGACTGATTTGGCTGCACGTCAACGATCCCGAGGCATCGATGATTGGCGAGGCACTGGTTGACCTCGATGAGGGATTGCAGGAGTGGCGCTATCGTCACGTGAAGATGGTGGAGCGCACCATTGGGAAAAAGATTGGATCTGGCGGCTCTTCCGGGGCTGGCTATCTAGCCAGCACGCTTTTCAATCCAGTGTTTCCAGATCTTTGGGCAATTAGGAGCAAGTTCTAGCTGGCAGCTAGAACAACGTTTTTCAAAAGCATCGCGCGAGTCATCGGACCAACCCCACCTGGGTTGGGAGATAGGTAGCCGGCAACTTCCATAACTGCAGGGTCGACATCTCCGACCAGCTTGTTCTCAACCCTGGTGATTCCAACATCCAACACCGCAGCGCCGGGCTTAATCCAGTCGGGCTTCACGAAGTGTGGTTGGCCAATTGCCGCCACCACGATATCTGCCCTGCGAACCGCCGCTGGAATATCTGGAGAGGCGCTATGTAAAAGGGTTGGGGTTGCATCGATGCCCTTGCGGGTTAGCAATAGCCCAAGTGGTCTGCCAACAGTGAGTCCTCGACCCAGTATCGCAACCTCCTTGCCCCTGGTTTCAACTCCGTAGCGCTTTAGAAGTTCAACAATCCCGGCTGGGGTGCAGGGCAATGGGGAGGTCAGCTCCGAAGAGACATTCATGACCAGTTTTCCAAGATTAATTGGATGCAGGCCATCGGCATCCTTGGCAGGGTCAATCAACTCCAGCATTTGATTGGCGTCCATGCCGCTTGGCAGCGGCAACTGGACGATGTAGCCGGTGACATCACTGGCTGAATTTAGATCATTGATCGCAGAGACAACATCAGCTTTTGAAGCCGAGGCCGGCAGATCGATGCGGATGGAATTTATCCCCACCTCCGCGCAGTCGCGGTGCTTGCCGCCAACATAGGCGTGTGAACCGGGGTCATCTCCAACTAGCAGGGTTCCAAGCCCCGGGGTGATGCCCCTTAGTTTTAGTGCTGCGACCTCGTTAGTTAGCTCAGCCTTGATTGACTTGGCTGTCGCCAGGCCATCGAGTAACTGAGCGCCCAAGGAATTAGTTTCCTAGGCCTTGGTAGAGCGGGAACTTCTCCGTGAGCACTCGCACCCTAGCCTTCAGTGCGGCCAGATCAGCGCCCGGCTTTAGCGCACCGGCAATCACCTCGGCGACCTCATGGAACTCCTCGGCTCCAAAACCACGGGTTGCCAATGCTGCGGTGCCGATGCGAACACCAGAGGTCACCATTGGTGGCCTTGGGTCATTCGGCACGGAGTTCTTGTTCACGGTCACTCCGGCGTGGTGCAAGAGGTCCTCCGCGGTCTGGCCATCGATCGCGGCATTGCGCAAATCAACCAAGACCAGGTGAACATCAGTTCCTCCAGTCAAAACCGAGATACCGGCATCGGTGATGTCCTTTTGAACGAGTCGCTCGGCAATAATCTGAGCACCCTCAATGGTTCTGAGCTGACGCTCCTTGAAATCTGGCTGCATGGCTGCCTTGAATGCAACCGCCTTGCCGGCGATGACGTGCATTAGTGGGCCACCCTGCTGACCTGGGAAGACACCGGTGTCGATTTTCTTGGCCCACTCTTGCTTGCACAGAATCAAACCGGATCTTGGTCCGGCCAAGGTCTTGTGGACGGTGGTGGAAACGACGTCGGCATATGGGACTGGGCTTGGGTGCACGCCTGCTGCAACCAAACCAGAGAAGTGGGCCATGTCGACCCAGAGCTTGGCGCCGACCTCATCGGCAATGGACCTGAAGGCAGCGAAGTCAAGGTGGCGAGAGTAGGCGGACCAACCAGCAATCAAAACCTCTGGCTTGGTCTCAAGAGCGCGCTGACGCACGATGTCCATGTCGATTCGGTAGGTGTCCGGGTGCAGTTCATAAGCGTGTGGCTCATACACCTGGCCGGAGAAGTTCAACTTCATGCCGTGAGTGAGGTGACCACCGTGGGCCAAAGAGAGACCAAGAATGCGATCACCTGGTTTTGCAAGCGCCATCATCAGTGCGGCGTTTGCGGTTGCACCAGAGTGGGGCTGGACGTTTGCGTGCTCGGCACCAAAGAGCTCTTTGGCTCGTTCGCGAGCCAGCTCCTCGGCGATATCGACTACCTCGCAACCGCCGTAGTAGCGCTTACCTGGGTAGCCCTCGGCGTATTTATTGGTTAGAACCGAACCGGTGGTTTCCAAGATGGCACGCGAGGCAAAGTTCTCGCTGGCAATCATCTCGAGCGTGTGACGCTGGCGGTCCAACTCCTGCTGCAGCACAGCCGCAATCTCAGGATCGACCTCGGACAAAGGTGCATTGAAGGCAGCAGATTGATTTGGCATGGCGAGAGTTTACCAGCGAACTGGCGCATGAACCCTTGGCACGCTGAATAGGATTGGGCGCATGAGCGAGAACAAAGAGCACTGGGTGCTCACATTTATCTGTCCCGATAGACCCGGCATCGTGCATGCCATTTCCGGGGCAGTGGTTCAAGCCGGGGGAAACATAACCGAAAGCCAGCAATACACCTCAGAAGACACCGGTCGGTTCTTCATGAGACTGCAGATTGAAGCCGATATCACCAAGGCTGACTTCGAAAAGAGATTTGAATCAATCGCGCTCGATTACCAAATGGAATACGTGCTCGATTTTGTGGGTCGCAACATGAAGACCCTGGTCTTGGTCTCCAAGGCGGGTCATGCCCTAAACGACCTGATGTTCCGCCAGCGATCTGGCTCACTACCAATAGAAATCTCGAAGGTCTTTGGTAACCACCCGGACCTCGCCCCGCTCGCGGAGTTTTTCGGAGTTGACTTTGAACACCACGCAATCTCCAATGACTCAGAAAAGCTAGCTTTTGAGAACAAGCTTCGTGAATACATCACGACTAACAACATCGAGCTCATTGTTCTTGCCAGGTATATGCAGATCCTGAGCCCAGAGTTCTGTGATGAGTTCCGAGGGCGAATAATCAATATTCACCACTCCTTCCTCCCTGGCTTCAAGGGAGCCAACCCCTACGCCCAGGCTCACGCCCGGGGCGTAAAGCTGATTGGTGCCACCGCTCACTTTGTCACCAAGGACCTAGATGAGGGACCGATCATCGAGCAGAACGTCACTCGTGTTGAGCACTCCGATTCCAAGTCCCACCTGGTGGAAATAGGACAGGACGCGGAGTCCAAGACCTTGACCCAAGCGGTCAAGTGGTTCTCAGAACACCGCGTCCTGCTAGATGGTCAGCGGACGATCATCTTCCGCTAAGTCGCCAAGCCCCCACTCCCAAAGCACCGATCGCGACCAGAAGCGCCACCGGCCACCAGGGAAAACCGTGTTGCTCCTCGGCTAACCCATCACCCAAAACCGGCTGAGCCAGGACAGGCTCCTGTTCGGGTTGAGGCTCGAAGGTTGGCGTGGGTTCAGCTATCGGGGTTTCACTGGCGCCTTCTAACACTTCAACTTCCTCACTAATCTCTACCTCAACTGGTTGCAGCTCAACCTGATCGGTTCCGACGCTGGGAGCTGGATCCGACTCAACCGCCACTGGTGCAGGCGGGATGATAACAACCGCAGTCGATTCCGTCGCAGTTTCAACATCCTGCTCCGCCGGTTCTGTCTCGACTGAATCTGACGCCGTTGCTGACTCGCTGACTGCAGACACCGTGTCAGATTCAGTAGTGGACGGCGACTGGGTCACTGGTTCTGGTTCTGCTGCAGGCTCCTCAATAACTGGTGGTACTACAACTGGTGCAGGTGCTACCGGCACAGGATTGGACACCGGAGTCGGCGCTGGAGCGGGTGCTGGCGGTGGCGGTGGAGGAGGTGGCGCGGGTTCTCTAGCCTCACCACTAGCGGCTCAGTGGCCATTTGGTTTCCAACCGCATCTGTCACCTGGCCTGCAAAGCTCCACTCCAAAGACGAATAGGAGCAGCTGGCGCTGACAAGCAATTTGGTGTCGAGAAGCTCGCTACTTGCCTCACACAAAGAACTCGAAGCAAATGCCAAGGCGAGGTTAGAGACCGAAACCGGTTCGGAGAACTCGAGCGCTGCCGAATAGCTAAATGGACCATCACCACTGATTGCTATTTCGGACCAGGTGGCAGTTGGTGCCGTTTGGTCAATTGTGAAGCTCATGGTGATGGGTTCCGCTGGGCCAATGTTTTGCCAACTGTCCACCAGTGTGTTTTCCCTAAGAGCCACACTCACAACTCCCTCGGAGCAACTCGAGAGCAGCAATTCGCTATTGAACACATCAACCACAGCGCAATTAGACACCGAGAAGGAGGTTGAGCTCAGCTGCAGCTGGTCGCTGACGTTGAATTCAATTGCATGGGCCGAGAGGGCAGAGGCGAAGCCCTGAGTTGAAAAACTAAAGTCAGGTGCCTGGCCGTCAAATTGCATTTGGGTTGAGACAAGCTGGGGTGGCCCCTGCACAGAAACCCCAAAAGATTCGGGCAGCACGGAAAGTGAGACGGGTCCGTGATCGCAGCCATTGATTACACCAGAGGCAATCTTGCCGTTGGTGCTTAGTTCATCAATCGAACAACCAGCTCCCTCCAATTGGAGATCCTCGATCTCTAGACCAACAAAGTCTTCCGATGCCTCAATGGAGAACACGGATCGCTCGGAGTTGACCTGAATTAGGTCGAGGTAGGTAATTGTTGGCAGCACCTGATATCTCAGTGTCAACCAACCGTGCCCCCAGTTGACTCCAGCTTCATGGCCAATGTCGGTGAAGTATTCGGTGTTGGCATAGGAGGAGCCGCCGCCTCCGCCGCCACCATCTGAGCAACAGGTGTTGTCATCGGCACCGCCGCCACCGCCGCCATACCAGCCGCCGCCGCCACCGCCGCCGCCAGCGAAGGTTGAAAAGCCACCCGAGCCTCCATAGCCAAACTGTCCCTGAGTGGCCATTTGGAACCCGCCGTTACTGACTCCAGCGAAGCCGCCCTCCGATTGGTTTGCCCCTCCACCCCCAGATGCCTGGCCGGAACCACCGTGAACAGCGACCTCGCCTCCACCATGAGCGCCATTGCCGCCAGCCTCGCCGCCGCCGCCGCCGGCACCACCGGCGACCAAAATGCGAGACTCAAGATCTAGATCTGTGCGGATGTCGGTGGCACCACCACCGGCACCTTCGGTGCCGGAGTTGCCACCGGAGAACCCGCCACCATTGAAGCCGCCCTCGATGCCAGACCCCATGCCGCCTGCTTCACCAACGAAGATGTACATGGTCTCGGGTACCTGATCGAAAAGTGCGGTGATCTTGCCACCGGCACCACCGCGACCACCGGCTGCACCATACATCTCGACCGTGAGGTCTTTGATGCCTTCAGGTGGCGACCAGGCTTGGTAATCCCCGGTGTAGGAAAAGGTAATTTCGCAGTTGTTTCCAATGCACGTTGGCGTTGAGGCAACTGACTGGGGCACGACCATAGCGGTCGGAAGTAACGCGAGTGTAAGTGTTGCTAACCATTTTTTATTCATGCCCAGAAAGGTAAAACTCCCTGCAATTTCTTGCAGGGAGTTATCCACAGGCCGGTTTTGGCCCTAGTTTTTAGGCCATACGGACTTTTAGGTTCTCGGCAATCGAAGCCATGAACTCCTCGGTTGACTGCCATTTCTGGTCTTTTCCAACCAGTGCAGCTAGGTCCTTGGTCATTTTGCCCGACTCAACGGTCTTGATAATTACGTCCTCGAGGGTCTCGGCGAATGCCTGGACCTCCGGGGTGCCATCGAGCTTGGCGCGGTGCATGAGACCGCGAGTCCAAGCAAAGATGGAAGCGATTGGGTTGGTTGAGGTCTTCTCGCCCTTTTGCCACTGGCGGTAGTGCCGGGTCACGGTTCCGTGTGCTGCCTCTGCCAGAGCTGTCTTACCATCTGGAGTGGTTAGCACCGAGGTCATTAGACCTAGTGAACCAAAGCCCTGGGCTACGGTGTCGGACTGCACATCGCCGTCGTAGTTCTTGCAGGCCCAGACATAGCCGCCCTCCCACTTCAAAGCGGCGGCAACCATGTCGTCAATCAGTCTGTGCTCATAGGTGAGGCCGGCCTCTTCGAACTGGTCCTTGTATTCGGCATCGAAGACCTCTTGGAAGGCGTCCTTGAACGCTCCGTCATAGGCCTTCAAGATGGTGTTCTTGGTGGACATGTAGACCGGGTACTTGCGAGCCAGACCGTAGTTGAACGAGGCTCTTGCAAAGTCCCGGATGGAGTCCATGTAGTTATACATACCCATTGCCACACCGCCGGCCTCTGGGTAGTCGGCGATTGTGTAGGTGACGGCTTCGCCGCCATCGGCAGGGGTCCAGGTCATGGTGACCGTTCCCTTGCCAGGAATCTTGATGTCGGTGGCCTTGTACTGGTCTCCGTGAGCGTGACGACCAATGATGATTGGTCTGGTCCAGCCTGGGACCAGTCTTGGAACGTTGGAAATAATGATCGGCTCGCGGAAAACCACACCGTCCAAGATGTTACGGATGGTTCCGTTTGGGGAGCGCCACATCTTCTTGAGGCCAAACTCCTGGACTCTAGCCTCGTCCGGGGTGATAGTCGCACACTTCACGCCAACGCCGTGCTTCTTGATTGCGTTTGCGGCATCGACAGTCACCTGGTCATCGGTGGCATCGCGGTGCTGAACCGAAAGGTCGTAGTACTCCAGATCGATATCTAAAAAGGGAAGGATCAGGTTGTCCTTGATGTCCTGCCAAATAATGCGAGTCATCTCGTCGCCGTCTAGTTCGACGACCTTGCCAACCACTTTGATTTTGCTCATTGTTCTCCTGAAAAAGGGCGCGATACGCGCAGAAACAGCCTCGCCTAGCCTATCGGTTAGCATTGCTCAGTGCGATTTGGACTAAAAATACTCTCTGTATTCACCAGCTCTTTACTGCTGGCGGGCTGCGTTACCAGTGAACCTGAGGTGGAGGCGGTAGTAACGCAAGAGACTCCTGAGGCTTCTAAGAGATACGAGAACCAGGTTGGTCTGCAAATGTTTATGTGGAACTGGGATTCCATAGCCAAAGAGTGTGAGTTCTTAGGGGCTTCTGGCATTGACTGGGTGCAGACCTCTCCCCCGCAAGAGCACATTAGAGGCGCAGCGTGGTGGACGGTCTATCAGCCAGTTAGCTACCAAATCGAATCTCGGCTGGGTAGCCGCGAGCAGTTTAGAAACATGGTTTCAACCTGCGCCGAGCACGATGTTGACATCATTGCCGATGCGGTTATCAACCACATGACCGCACAGGATTCTGGCACCGGCTACGCCGGCACCGAGTTCACCAAGTATGAATACCCCGGCCTTTACACAAGAGCCGACTTCCACAACTGCAACCTCACACCGAATGATCAAATAGCGGACTACAAGAATCTCGCTCAGGTTCAGACCTGTGAGCTATTGGGTCTGAGCGATCTTGACACCAAGAGCGAAAAGGTTCAGCAGAGCCATCCTTGCCTACCTCAATGACCTACTCTCGCTGGGCGTTGCAGGCTTCCGCATCGATGCGGCCAAGCACATGTTTGCCCCGGACCTAAAGGTAATAATCGATCAGCTCCCGAGGGAACCAGAATCATTCACGAGGTCATTCGTGGTGGTGGAGAACCAGTCCAGCCTGAGCAATATCTTGATTCCGGTGAGGTTTGGGAGTTCGATTACGCAAGAAACATGCGCAGCTATTTCAAGCGCGAGGTGGTCACCCCAGCCGCCTCGAGAGCTCGATTCCTAAGGTTCACCCCGAGCAACCAAACCGTCTCATTTGTCTCAAACCACGACACCGAGCGAAACGGTGAAACCCTGAGCTATCGCGATGCCAGATATTTCGAGCTGGCAACCGCCATGATGCTGGCCGAGGATTACGGCCAGCCCATGCTCTATAGCTCCTACGCCTTTGAAAGCTACGACGCCGGCCCCGACGAAAGAGTCGATGGCGTCGTGGATGTCTCCTGCGATGGGGTAACTGGCCCAAAAACCGAATATGCCAACTACGAGTGGATCTGCCAGCACCGCTGGCAATCAACCATCAACATGATCGGCTTTCGGGACAAAGCCCAAGATGCTCCGATAGTTGAAAAACACGTTGAGCGCGGTGTCTACGGGTTTGCAAGAGAGAACATTGGCTATTTCATAACCAACGTCTTTGCTAAAAAAGAGATGCCCGTTTCAGTCCAGACAACGCTGCCAGATGGCGAATATGTCAACCTGATTGACGGAAACAGCTACCAAATTGTTGGTGGCATGCTCACCACCACCTTGGAGCCCATGAGCGCAGTAGCGCTCCTGGTTGACTAGACCTGCGACGCCTTCCAAGACGAGTACAGCTGCGCAAACTTGCCCTTGCCAGCAGCAAGAGTCATCGGTGCATCATCTTCGATGACGCGTCCGTGCTCCATCACTAGCACCCGGTCAGCAATCGTCACGGTTGAGAGCCTGTGGGCGATGATGACCGCGGTTCTGCCCTTCAAGAGGGTCTTCAGGCCATGCTGCACCAAGCGCTCCGACGGGATATCTAGCGAGCTGGTCGCCTCATCCAAAATCAAAACGGCAGGGTTTGCCAAAAACGCTCTGGCAAATGAGATCAACTGGCGCTGCCCTGAGGAGACCCTGCCACCGCGCTTGTTGACATCGGTGTCATAGCCATCGGGCAAAGACAGGATGAACTCGTGAGCACCGACCGCCTTGGCGGCTGCAATTACCTCGTCCATGGTGGCATCAGGCCTACCAAGTTGGATGTTCTCGGCAACAGAGCCCGAGAAGAGGTAAGCCTCCTGGGTGACCATCACCACTTCCCGACGAAGGTCCTTGTTTGAAACATCCCTGATGTCAATGCCGTCAATGGTGACCCTTCCTTCGGACGGGTCATAGAACCTAGAGATCAGCTTGGCAAGGGTTGACTTGCCGGCACCTGTGGTGCCGACAAGTGCGATGGTCTGCCCTGCAGGAATGTCTAAATCGAATGGGTGCAAGACGATTGGGCCGGTCGAATACTGGAACTTGACGCCCTCGAATCTGACATTGCCCTTGGCATCTTTGAACTCAACTGGGTTCTCTGACTCTGGAACTGTCGGCTCTTCTTCCAGCACTCCCGAGATCTTTTCCAGCGCCGAGGCCGCTGACTGATAGGAGTTATAGAAGATGGCGATTTCTTCCATGGGGTCAAAGAACCTTCTGGCATACAAGATCGCAGCCGTCAGCACTCCAATACCCAGATCGCCCTCTAGGACTCGGAAGCCACCAACTAGCAACACCGCTGCCACGGTCGTGTTACCGATCATGATCAGACCCGGGTCGTAGATACCGAAGAGCTGAATTAGGTGGGCATTGTGCTTTCGGTAGGTTTCGGTTAGTTCTCCAAAGTGCTCTTGGTTCTTTGGCTCCTTGCGGAATGCCTTCACCGCACGAATACCGGTCATGGTCTCAACAAAATATTGAATCAGCCGGCTTGATGCCACCCGCTGCTTGCGATAACCGCGATTGGTTCGAACCTGGAACCAGCGAGTCAAAAGCCCAAGCGGTATAAGCGCACCAAAGAGCACCAGGAAGCTCGTTGGGTCCAACAACAAAAGTGCGCCAGCGGTGAATATCATGAACATTCCACCCACCACAAGCTCGTTTAGGCCACCAGAGAGTAGCTCGCCGATGGACTCCAGGTCTGAGGTTTGGCGAGCGATGACTCTTCCTGCGGTGTAGCGCTCGTGGAATTCGACACTTAGTTTTTGCGTGTGCACAAACATTCGATTTCGCAAATCAAAGAGCATCGCCTGTGAAAGCTTGGCGGTGAGCATCAAGAAGAAGTAGGTCAGGATCGCGGTCAACACGGCTGCGGAGAGATAAACGATCACCACCGTCCACATCGGCGTGAAATCTTGCACCAGCGCCCTTGGAATGGCCCAGTCAATACCCAGTGCAATTAGCGCAGGACCGGCAACTCGGAATCCCGTGGAGACCAAAACCAGGGCAATGGCTGCAACCAGCTTTGGACGCATTGGTCTAAGCAGGGTTCCTAATAGTCGCCTGGAGCGAGCGCGAACATAGCGAGACTCCTCTTTATTGAGGTCGGTTCTCTCCTCATCGTTTGTTCCAAAAAGACTCACAGGTTCACCTCCCTGGCTTTTTGCTCTTCATCCAAAGATGAAATCACCCAGCGGTAGTGCTCGGAGGTCTTGAGAAGTTCTTGGTGGGTGCCAAAAGCGGTGATCTTGCCGTCTTGTAACAGGGCAACCTTGTCGGCCAGCATCACAGTTGATGGTCGGTGAGCCACGATCAGAGCGGTGGTGGTGGTTAGCACGTGCCTCAGGGCATCCTCGACCATCGCCTCGGTGTCAACATCGAGAGCGGAGAGTGGGTCATCGAGCACCAAGATCCGTGGTTTAGCTGCGACAGCCCTAGCCAGCGCAAGGCGCTGGCGCTGGCCACCAGAGAGCGATAGCCCCTCTTCGCCAATGGTGGTGTCAACACCGTCTGGAAGGTCATAGACAAACTGAGCCTGGGCGATCTCGAGGGCCTGCTTCAGGTCCTCCTCGGTGCCATCTGGGTTTCCCAGCAGCACGTTCTCTCTGACCGAGGAGCTAAACAAAGTGGCATCCTCAAATGCCATTGCGATGTGGGAGCGCAGCTCAGAGCGAGAGAGGTTCCTGATATCAACACCGTCGACCTCAATCGCTCCGCCGGTGACCTCATAGAGCCTTGTGCTCAAGGCAGTGAGGGTGGTCTTTCCAGAACCGGTGATGCCAATTAGTGCGACCGACTCACCCGGTTCGATTCTGAGGTTCACCTCTTGAATCAAAGGCTTCTGGTTTGACGGAGCATCTGGATAGCGGAAGGAAACGTTCTTGAATTCCAAGAGACCCTTGGGTTTAGAAACTGAAACTGGCTTTTCTGGATCAACAATGGGGTTGATCTCGTCCATGACCTCGAAAAAGCGCTCGGTTGCAGTCTTTGCCTCCAGGGTGAAAGACAGCAAGAAGCCCAAAGACTCAGTTGGCCACCTCAACACCATGGTGGTGGCAAAGAAAGCAACCAGAGCACCGACACTGAGATCTCCGGTTGATACCAACCAGATGCCAGCCAGCATGCTCAAGCCAATCGCAAGCTCTGGAATCATGATTAGGTAAAGCCAAATGTTTGCGACAGCCTTTGCCTTGACTAATTCGGTTTTCCGGAGGTCTCCCGCCTGATTGCTGAACTGACTGGCAGCGAACACTCCCCGGCCAAATGACTTCAGCACTCTGACGCCATGCACGGCTTCTTCGACTCGGGTGGCAAGGTCGCCGGACTGGTCTTGCGAGAGTCTGGCCACGACCTTGTATTTCTTCTCAAAGAGGAAGCCGATGACCCAGATTGGAACGGTTGCGACAAAGAAGATCAGACCCAACCAGAAGTTGAAGGTGAACAACAGTCCAATGCCAACAATGATCGTGACCAGGTTGGCAACAAACAAGACCAAACCAAAGCTCAACCAGCGTCGAATCAGATGAAGATCGGAGACCGCTCGCGATAGCAATTGTCCAGAGGCCCAGCGGTCGTGAAACGCAACCGGTAGATCCTGCAATCTCGCATACAAAGAGTTGCGCATGTCGGCCTCGACATAGGTGCCGGGCATCAAAACCAACCAGCGTCTGAGCAAAACAAACAGTGCCTCGGCCACACCAAGACCCAAAATCACCAGCACCGCTGGAACCAAGGCGCTAACCCCGCCCTCGACCAGCGAGTTAACCAGGTCCTGCAATAGCTGAGGGATTGCCAATGCGAACATGTGGGCTGCGATACCGGCCAGAATCCCAAGTGCGATTCTTGGCAGTGCCTTTTTCGCGTATGGCACCAGGCGCAGCAAAACTCTGAAGAGTTGTGGTTTCAGTCTTTGACATTTATCACTTCCGCCACCATTTGGGCAGCCCTACAGCTTATCGGTAACAATCGGACACACTACGTGCCAGCCGGCAAATAGGTGTTCAAATGACTCCTGGAAAGGAATCCAATGACGATCACCGATCAGTACCTAGAGAACAACAAGAAATACGCCGCAAACTTCCAAGGGCCGCTGCCGCTGCCCCCAAAGAACCAAATCGCAGTTCTTGCCTGCATGGACGCACGCATCAACGTCCACGCAGCCCTAGGAATCCAAGAGGGTGAATCCCACGTGATCCGCAACGCTGGTGGAGTGGTGACCGATGATGAGATTCGTTCGCTGGCAATCAGCCAGCGCCTTCTGGGCACAAAAGAGATTATCCTGATCCACCACACCGACTGCGGCATGCTCACATTCACCGATGATGGTTTCAAAAAGAGCATTCAGGAAGAAACCGGAATCAAGCCCGAGTGGGCAGCCGAGTCCTTCACAGACCTTGGGGTGGACGTCAAACAGTCCATCGCTCGCATCAAGCAAAGCCCGTTCATCCCTCACACCGATAGCGTCCGCGGCTTCATCTTTGATGTTGCAACCGGACTACTAAACGAAGTCAAGTAATAACCAAAAGGACCCAGGTGCCAACTAGGCACCTGGGTTTCTAATGGAAGAAGTGCCGCTCGGATGTGAAATACATCGTGATGCCGGCGGCCTTGGCTGCCTCAATAACCTCGTTATCGCGCATGCTACCGCCAGGCTGAACCACTGCGCTCACTCCCGCATCGATCAAAACCTGCAGCCCATCGGCAAACGGGAAGAACGCATCTGAGGCCGCAACCGATCCGACCACTCGATCCGCGGCTCTTGAGACCGCAAGCCTGCAAGAGTCAAGGCGATTCACCTGCCCCATGCCAATTCCAACTGCAGCCTGGTCTTTTGCTAGCAAGATGGCATTTGACTTCACTGCCCGAGAAGCAATCCAGGCAAACTTCAAATCGGCCAGTTGTGATTCCGAGGCTTGCTCACCCGAAACCAATTCCCACTGGGTGGTGTCGAGGTTTGCAAAACTATCTGGTTGCTGCACCAGCACCCCGCCAGAAACCTGGCGGAACTCCTTGGCGGGAAGCTTGTAGTCCTCAGATAGCTCGAGCAAGCGCAGGTTCTTCTTGGTCTTGAGTAGCTCTAGCGCCGCTGGTTCAAAGCCCGGGGCGACAATCACCTCGGTAAAGACCTCTACTACCGACTCAGCGAAGGCCTTGGTGACAACCCGATTTGAAGCAATTACTCCCCCAAAAGCCGATACAGGGTCGGTGAGGTGAGCCTTCTGATAGGCGACAGCGATGTCTTGATCGGTTGCGATGCCGCAGGGATTGGCGTGTTTGATGATTGCAACCGCTGGGGTGTCAAAGTCGTGTGCAGCACGAAGTGCTGCATCGGCATCAACGAAGTTGTTATAGGACATCTCTTTGCCACCAAGCTGGGTGGCGGTAGCAATTCCTGATTCAAAACCTGAAGCAAAAATGCTGGCTCTTTGGTGCGCGTTTTCGCCGTATCGAAGATCTGCCTGCTTGGTGAAACCAAGCGCCATCTCACGCTGCTCGACCCTGAACTCTGAGGCAAGGTGTGAACTCACTGCAGAGTCGTAGTTGGCGGTGTGGCTGAAAGCCGCTACTGCCAACTCTCTGCGGAACTCCAAGGTTGTTCCACCAGCGTCAATCTCGCTGATCAACTGCGGATAGAAATCTGGGTTCACCACAATTGCAACATTGTCGTGATTCTTTGCAGCTGCCCTGACCATTGCTGGTCCACCGATATCTATCTGCTCGATAGCATCACTGCCTCTGGCTCCAGCCCTAATCGACTCCACGAACGGATAGAGGTTTACGACCACTAGCTCAAAGGGCTCGATGCCAAGTTCCTCGAGCTGTTTACGGTGATCAGCCAATCTCAAATCGGCAAGGATGCCGCCGTGAATGGAGGGGTGCAGGGTCTTGACTCTGCCATCTAAAGACTCTGGGAACCCGGTCACTTCAGAGACTTCGGTGACATCAAAACCTGCAGCTGCGATCTGCTTGGCGGTTGACCCGGTGGAGACCAACTTCACGCCTGCCTCTGACAAAGCCGTGGCGAGCTCAATTAGTCCGCTCTTGTCCGAGACCGAAATCAGGGCCCTGGAAACCTTGATGCGTTCACTCACCGCGCTATCTCCTCTAGCTTGATCTCCTGCACTGCAATCTGTTTCACAACATCCACCAGGTGTTTGCGTTCAATCACCTTGATGCGCTCGTGCAGCTCTGCCTGGGTTTCACCCGGCAAGATTTCCAATTCCCGTTGGGAAATCACGGGTCCGGTGTCAACACCTTTGTCCACCAGGTGGATGGTGGAGCCGGTCTTATTGGCTCCTGCTGCAAGTGCGTCTCTAACAGCATTAGCTCCTGGGAAATCGGGGAGCAGTGAGGGGTGAAGGTTTATAAGCCCTGGGCTCAAGGCTTCAACAAAAGCCTCGGGCAGGATCTTCATAAAACCAGCAAGGACAACGAGCTCTGGTTTCAAAAAGCGAATGTGTTCCAAAACTCTCTCCGCCCAAGCCTCGCGAGAGTCAAAATTGCCCTCTGAAACCACAAAGGTTGGAACACCAAACTCTTCGGCATGCTCAAGCCCTGCTGCCGCAGAATCGGCTCCAACCGCCAGGATTTTGGCCGGATAAAGCGGATTGTCACATGCCTCTAACAAAGCCCTGAGGTTGGAGCCAGACCCTGAAACAAGGACAACGATCGAAAGCATGCTCAAACCCTACCGCCGCTGAGTTTCGTCTTCGTAAGGCCTAGCGACCACAAGACCCGCAATAAAGCTGGGAATCAGGGTTTGCAAGAAAACCACCCCGGAGAACAAAAGAGCATTGATGCCAACCTCTTGCAGCCTGCCAGGACCAAAGCTTCCAGATGCCAGTGCTGCCAGCAAGAAACTGAAGATGCCAGCAGTCACAGCAGCCAAAATGGCAAGCGAGAAAGCTGCCGAGAAGCGGGTGCCATATTCCCAGCGCATCTGATCGGTGTGACGGCGCACCAAAATGGTTCCAACAAAAGCCGCTACCACCGGCACCAGCGCAAAGAGGATTCCTCGGTCATAGCCGCCGGTGGGAATTGCTGCAAACACCGGCAGGGCTGGGATTGGACCCAACTGGGTTGCCAGTGGAGAAACATAGGAGCCAACCCCGATCTGGAAACCAACCCCAGAAATCCAAGCGGCTCCGTAGATGATCAAATTGGGCAGGATTGCGAGCTGACCCAGGGTCAGCATCACCCCTCCCAAGATGCTCAAGCCCAGCGCCTCATAGAGTCTGATGACCTCTATCCAGCCAAAACCCAGAGCCAGCATGATCACCAGTGAACTGGTTGCGATCATGGTGGCAACCACGCCAAGGCCAACTCGAACCCCGGGGTTCAAAACTGTTCGAAGCGACCAGTGCAGCGATTCATAGCTCCGCTTTGCAAACTCACGGATTGCAATGCGCTCCTTTGCCTCGGGACCGTTAGCACCAGGAAACAGTTCGAATCTCTTACCGGAGACCGAGGAGATCAAGAGCAAGCCGGCAAAGAAGAGAGCCGGAATCCACAGCGGTTGGAACTCGTCGACAACAACGCTTTCATGCAAAACCAGTAGCGATGCGCCATAGGAGATCCCACCAAAGGCGAGCCCTCCGCCAATCCAGGCTGGCCAGAGTGAAGAGGCTGCCGAGAGCCGGTAGCCGATTCGGATGGCCATCACCGCCATCATCACCGTCATGCCAAGCGGCATTGCTGCCATCACAAAGCTTGCAAACTCGATGCCCGCTAGTTCTCCCGCTGAGATCTGAATCGGCACGCCGCAGGCTAGTAGAAATGCGTAAACGGCAACGCGGAGAGTTACCAGCCAGTCGACAGAGCCGTCACCTTCGATGAACCAAGCAAGGGTGAGAGGAGCGACAACAATGCCAACGGCGGTGGCCACGATAATCAGCGCTTGAAGCGCTGCTATGGCAAAACTAAGCCCCCGGTTCACCTTTGGCTACAGCTTGGCGACGATTTCACGCATCAGGTTGGCGGTCTCGGAAGGAGTTTTACCAACCTTCACGCCAACAGCTTCGAATGCTTCCTTCTTGGCCTGTGCGGTTCCGGCGGAGCCGGAAACAATCGCTCCGGCGTGACCCATGGTCTTGCCCTCTGGAGCGGTGAAGCCGGCAACGTAGGCAACCACTGGCTTGGTGACGTGCTTTGAGATGTAGTCGGCAGCCTTTTCCTCGCTGTCGCCACCAATCTCACCAATTAGGACAATCGCCTTGGTCTCAGGGTCGTTCTGGAAAGCCTCCAAAGCATCGATGTGGGTGGTTCCAATAACTGGGTCACCACCGATTCCGATTGCGGTTGAGAAACCGATGTCCCTAAGTTCAAACATCATTTGGTAGGTCAGGGTGCCGGACTTGGAAACCAGTCCGATTGGGCCCTTGCCTGTGATGTTGGAAGGAGTGATACCCGCGTTTGACTGCTCGGGGCTAATAATTCCAGGGCAGTTTGGGCCAATCAGTCTGGTCTTTAGACCCTTCTCGACGTTGTAGGCCCAAGCAGCAGCTGAGTCGTGAACTGGAATTCCCTCGGTGATTGCAACAGCTAGTGGAATCTCGGCGTCGATTGCCTCGACAATGGCTGCCTTGGCAAAGGCCGGTGGTACGAAGATCACCGATACGTTTGCACCGGTTTCCCTCATGGCATCGGCAACCGAGCCAAATACTGGCAGGTCCTTGCCGTCGACTGTTACGGTCTCGCCAGCCTTGCGAGGGTTCACGCCACCAACGATGTTGGAGCCGCCTGCCAGCATGCGCTGGGTGTGCTTCATGCCCTCGGCACCGGTCATGCCCTGGACGATGATCTTGGAATTGCTGTCTAGGTAAATTGCCATCTTGTTATGCCTACCGGTTCGCTAGTTCTGCGGCGGCATCTGCTCCGCCATCCATGGTGTCCGCCAGGCTAACTAGCGGGTGGTTGAAATCTGCGAGGATCTTACGGCCCTCCTCGACATTGTTGCCATCGAGGCGCACAACAAGTGGCTTGGAGGCTCGGTCACCAAGGGTGTTTAGTGCTCCAACGATGCCGTTGGCAACTGCGTCACAGGCGGTGATGCCACCGAAGACATTCACGAAAACGCTTTTGACCTGTGGGTCATTCAAAATCACATCAAGACCTGCTGCCATCACCTCAGCGGAGGCGCCGCCACCGATGTCTAGGAAGTTTGCAGGCTTCACGTTTCCGTGGTTCTCACCTGCGTAGGCAACGACGTCAAGGGTGGACATAACCAGACCTGCACCGTTACCGATGATTCCAACCTGACCATCCAGCTTCACGTAGTTGAGATCTAGCTCCTTGGCCTTGGCCTCGAGTGGGTCTAGGGAGTCGCGCTCCATAGCCTCGCGCTCGTGACGGAACTCGGCGTTCTCGTCCAGAGTCACCTTGCCGTCTAGGGCGACGATGTCACCCTCGGTGGTGAGAACCAGTGGGTTGACCTCAACCAGGGTGGCGTCTTCTTTTTCAAAGACCTGGTAGAGCTTCACGAAAACGTCTGCGACCTTGTCAACCAGTGACTCGTCAAACTTTGCAGCTCTGGCGATCTCGACGGCCTTGGCCTTGTCGATGCCACTGACTGCTGAGATTGGAATCTTGGCTAGTGCCTCTGGGCGCTCGACAGCGAGCTGCTCGATCTCCACGCCACCCTCGACGCTGCACAGCGAGAGGAAGGTGCGGTTCGAGCGGTCCAGCAGTACTGAGAAGTAGTACTCCTTGTCAATAGAGGCACCCTGGGCAATCATCACGCGCTTTACAACGTGACCCTTGATGTCTAGACCTAAGATTTGCTCGGCTTTTTCACGAGCTTCCTGTGGTGAGTGGGCAACCTTGACGCCACCGGCTTTGCCTCGGCCACCGGTTTTAACCTGTGCCTTTACAACGACCGTTCCACCGATTTTTGCGGCTGCTGCCTCTGCTTGTTCTGGGGTGTCTGCGATAGCTCCCTGCAGCACTGGAACACCATATGCTTCGAACAGGTCGCGGGCTTGATATTCAAAAAGATCCACTATTACTAATTCATTTCTTGAGCCAACGGGTGATGCCTAGAGTCTAGTGAAGCATCTTGGCGCTGAAGCCCTAAAGCTTGCTAATTGGCGCCATTTTGACCAATAACCGCTTGGTAGTCCCGTTATCAAAACGAATCTCTGCGGTCTGTTTTGGTGGGTTGCCGCTCACCGACAAAACCTGACCTTGACCAAAGGCATCGTGAGCGATCTTGTCGCCCACCTCCAAAGTTAGATCCTTGTTGTCACGCACCGCACTTGGCGCATTGATGGCACCGGCCCAACTGCTGCGCTCCTTGGGTCTTGAGTAGGTGGTGGTTGAAATCGAGCGTTCGGTGCCCTCGGCTTCCACCAGCTCCTGAGGAATATCTGACAGGAAGCTAGAGGGAATGAAGCTTGCGGTGTTTCCAAAAAGCGTGCGCTGCAAGGCGTTAGAGATGACCAGCCTTTGACGCGCTCGAGTCATACCCACATACATCAGCCTGCGCTCTTCCTGCAAACCACCCGGTTCATCAAAGGAGCGAATGTGAGGGAGAGTTCCTTGCTCAAGACCGATTAGGAACACCACTTCATACTCGAGCCCCTTGGCAGTGTGAAGGGTCATCAGCGAGAGCGTTCCAGACTCGTCCTCAATCTCATCGGCTGCTGCAGCCAGAGTGACCTCTGCCAAATAGTCGGCAACAGTTCCCTCCGGGAACTGCGCCTGCCACTCATAGAGCTGACCCAAAAGGGCATCGAGGTTTTCGACCCTGGCCTCATCTTGCGGGTCACGTGATGCTTCAAGTTCCGAGCGGTAGCCGGAGCGCTGCAGCACAAACTTCAGAGATGTCCGCAGGGCCATCTGTTGCCGTTAGGGCTTCCATCTCATTCAATAGTTCGCCAAAGCTCTGGACCGCTGCAGTGAGTTTTGGTCCCAGCCCTAGCTCTGATGAGCGAACCAGTGCTTGGCGGAACGAGAGCTCATTTGCTCTAGCAAACTGGGCGATCTTGATTTCGGTCTTATCCCCAATGCCGCGAGCTGGAAGATTGATGACCCTTCTAACCGCCTCGTCGTTTCTCGAGTTAGAAACTGCGGAGAGATAGGCAAGGGCGTCCTTGATCTCTTTGCGCTCAAAGAACTTCAGGCCACCGATAACGGCATAGGGGATGCGCTGAACCTTGAGCTCGGCCTCCAAAGAAGGTGTCAGAGCGTTGGTGCGATAGAGCACCGCCATGTCTCGGTAGTTCACGCCTTCGGCATGCAAAGACTTGACCCGATCCACAACAAAAGCAGCTTCGTTGCGCTCATCAAAGGCAGTAAAGAGGGTGATCTTCTCACCCGAACCCTGGTCGGTCCAAAGGTTCTTGGCCGGGCGATATGGGTTTTGGGAGATCACGGCATTGGCCGCCGAGAGAATGTTTTGCGTGGAGCGATAGTTCTGCTCCAGCAGGACCGTCTCAGCACCGGGATAATCGCGCCCAAACTCCGTGATGTTTCTAATGTCCGCTCCCCTGAAGGCATAAATCGACTGATCGGAGTCACCAACCACGGTTAGGTCGGCAGGAGGCAATTGCTCGGCGGTCTTCTCGTCGTAGTTGGCGTATTCATCGGGCAGCGCTCTGGTGAACTCACGGATCAGCGCGTACTGGGCGTGGTTGGTGTCTTGATACTCATCAACCAAAACATGACGGAACCGCTTTTGATACCTGGCTCTCACCTCTGGAAAGGCCCTGAAGAGGTGAACGGTTTCGGCAATCAGGTCATCAAAATCAAAGGCGTTATTGCGCTTTAGTTCTTGGGTGTAGGCAGAGAAGACCTCGGAGACAATTCGCTCCTTTGGATTGGAACGATCTGCGTTGCGAGAAAAGTCCTCGGCATCTTTGAGGTCGTTCTTGGCATTCGAGATGATCGCTGCCGCCTGCTGGGGTTTGATGTCGGCATCTTCGGCACCGGCTTCGCGAAGCAGTCTCTTTAGTAGCGCTCTAGTGTCGCCGGTGTCATAGACGCTGAAGTTCGCATCGTGGCCGAGGCGATCAGCCTCGCGCCTGAGTATTTGCAAGCAAGCGGAGTGGAAGGTCTTGATCCACATGCCCTCACTCGATGCACCGATCAGCTGCTCGACGCGCTCGCGCATCTCGGAGGCTGCCTTGTTGGTGAAGGTGATTGCCAGGATCTGAGAGGGCCAAAGTTCCTTGTTGGCCATAAGGTGCGCTATGCGGTGAGTCAGCACCCTGGTCTTGCCCGAACCAGCGCCGGCAACAATTAGAAGTGCGGGGCCTCGGTGCAGAACCGCCTTGCGCTGCTCGGGATTTAGACCCTCAAGCAATTGCTCGGGGTCATTTGGAAAAAGGGGGGTTAGCTGCACGCCCAAAAGCCTAGAGGGCGTCGCGGACTTTTATCAGCTCGTCGGGCTGATCGGCAAAGATCCCGTCCACACCGGTTGCAATAAGGCGCTGGAACCAACCGGCAACATCACCCTCGGCTGTCTCAACTCTTGCGGTGTAGGTATAGATCGGCATCCCCAGCGCCTTGGTCCTTGCCACCAAATCTGACTGCAACACCATTGGAATGGCGACCGACAAACCATCAAACTCGGAGCGAATCTCCCCAAGGTAGTCATCGCTTGGTTCGCTTTGGCCAATAGGGAGAGTCTCAGGGGCAATCAAAAAGACGTAGCTTGCTCTATCCCCAATTAGCTCTTTGGCCCGCTTCAGGGTTTCAAACTCAAAGCTCTCAATCATCACCTTGACACCGCGCTCTAGCGCTCCGCTTTGCTCCAGCTCCTTTTGGGTAACACTTGCGACATCTAGGCCGCTTGCGAGAAATTGCTCACCGTATTTCAATTCCACGATCAGGTGCTCGATTATCAAAGACCGGATTGGTAAATACCTCACGCAGGGTTGGAATCTTGAATTCACCCGAGCGTTCAGCGGATTGCACCCTGCCATCGGGATAGCGCTCGATTGCCCGCAGTTGTGAGATGTCTTCAAGGTTTAGCTCGTCAACTTTGGTGGAGAGAAAAGCTTTCTCCAAAATGTTTGTCACGTGAGTGAGGTCTCTGTCGTGACAAATGACGGCATGGCCGTCTTTTGTCATGACGACATCAAATTCGATTGCGTCTGCGCCGAGCTCAAAGGCGAGCTCTAAGGACTCCATGGTGTTCTCTGGCAGATAGCCGCAGGCACCACGATGTCCGAATACCAGCACCGCTACTCCCACTCGATCGTGCCGGGTGGCTTTGAGGTGATGTCCAAGACCACTCGGTTCACGCCCTCAACCTCATTAGTAATGCGGTTGGAGATTCTTGCCAACAGGTCATAGGGAAGCCTTGACCAGTCTGCGGTCATGGCATCCTCCGAGGAGACCGGACGCAGCACTATGGGGTGGCCGTAGGTCCTGCCATCGCCCTGAACCCCTACCGACCTAACATCAGCCGAGTAGCACAACCGGTGCCTGCCAGATCTCCTGGTCCATGCCGCTCAAGGTGAGCTCTTCTCGAACTATTGCATCGGCATCACGCAACAGTTCCAGCCTGTCCTTGGTAACTTCACCAACGATGCGGATGCCGAGGCCAGGGCCTGGGAATGGGTGACGCTGAACAATCTCCTTGGGAAGACCCAGCTCTGCACCAATTGCCCGAACCTCATCTTTGAAAAGGGTTCGAAGTGGTTCGACAAGTTCAAATTGCATGTCCTCAGGCAGGCCTCCGACGTTGTGGTGAGACTTGATGCCTGCCGTCACACCTCCACCGGATTCCACAACATCCGGATACAGAGTCCCCTGCACCAAAAACTTGATTGGACGATTGTCTGCTTTTGCTTCGGCGATCAACTGCGCCTCGGCCTGCTCAAAAGTCCTAATGAACTCCCGGCCAATAATCTTGCGCTTTTGCTCAGGGTCTGAAACTCCCTTGAGGGCGCTCAGGAAGGTGTCCTCGGCATCGACTGTGACCAGCCTGATGCCGGTGGCGGCAACATAGTCGCGCTCGACCTGCTCGCGCTCACCCTTGCGCAATAGACCGTGATCCACAAAAACCGCAACCAGCTGGTCGCCAATGGCTTTGTGGACTAGGGCTGCGGCAACCGCCGAGTCAACGCCCCCGGAAAGACCACAGATCACTCTGGCATCGCCGACCTGCTCACGAATCTTTGCAACCTGGTCGGCAATCACATTGCCCGAGTTCCAGTTTGGCTTGAGGCCAGCGCCCTCATAAAGGAAGTTGGTGAGCACCTTCTGACCCTCGGGAGAGTGTTTGACCTCCGGGTGCCACTGAACGCCAAAGATCTTTTTCTCTTTGGATTCAAAGGCGGCGACCGGGGTGGTGCTGGTCGAAGCAAGAACATCGAAACCAGCTGGAGCGGCAACCACCTGGTCGCCGTGGCTCATCCAGCAAACCTGAACATTTGGTTGGTTATTGAGCAAGATGCCAGAGGAGGAGACTTCTAAGTCGGTTGCGCCATACTCGCGCTTACCGGTTTGATCCACTTTGCCGCCGAGGGCCTGAGCGAGAACCTGGAAGCCATAGCAAATGCCAAGGATTGGAACTCCGAGTTCCAATATCTCTTCATCGAGCTGCGGAGAACCCGCTTCATAAACACTCGATGGCCCACCAGAGAGAATGATTGCGGCTGGGGTTTTCTCTTTGATCTCTTGGGCTGTGATGGTGTGGGGAACGATCTCAGAGTAGATGTTCGCTTCTCTGACCCGCCTTGCAATCAGCTGCGCATACTGAGCACCAAAATCAACGACTAGGACTGTGCTCAAGATTTTTGCTCCGCTTCTTGGATTTCTTGCCTGGCAAGCTTTTGGTAGTGGGCCTCGGTGATGAAGCTCAAAAGTGGTACGACACCACCCAGGGCAATTAGCAAGAACCTAACCACCGACCATCTCATGATTGTCCACAACCGGAAATCAATCAGCAGATACACCACGTAGAGCCAGCCGTGAACAATCAGAATCCAGACCGTTAGATTGAAACCAACATCTGGAAGACCCTCGCCCTCGATGCCATAGCTCTCAAAAGTGATAAAGCCGTTTGGGCCTAATAACCAAAGGTCAAAACCCAAAAAGGGAAGCCTTCTGATGCCCCAGGTGATCATCAACAGAATCAGGAAGACCCCTGTGACATAAGAGGAGATCTTGAAATACCGAAGCAGTTTCTTGGCTGGTTCGATTTGGCTTTGGGCTAGCGGCATGCTGGCAAGTTTAGCCTTCGAAACTTGCCAGTTTCTCTAAAGCCAAGCTCTTTGACTGCTCCGCACTCAATCCCTCCAGCGCTGCCTTTGAGACCAGCATTGCCTGGTCTTTGTCAACGCTCATGAGGGCGCTGCGGACCTGGCCAACCTGTGAGGGTGAGGCGGAAACTGAATTGAATCCGAGTCCGGCCAGCACGATGCTGAAAGCTGGATCCGATGCACTCTCGCCACAAACCCCCGAGTGGATACCCGCCATGGCGCTGAGGTTGGCAATGTCCGCGAGCGCCGATATCAACCCCGGTTGCCAGTGGTTCATGAGCGCTCCGAGCTGGGAGTGCATGCGATCTGCTGCAAACAGGTACTGAGAAAGGTCATTGGTCCCAACCGAGACAAAATCCAGCTTCCCCCCGAGGTGTTTTATCGCACTGATGATTCCAGGGGTCTCGATCATGATCCCGACCTTGTATTCACCCAGCGAGCGAGCAAGCTCTGCAAACTCAACCGCTTCCTGGTAGCTCGCGATCATCGGAGCCATTACCCAGACATCTCTTCCGGTTTTGGCCCTGGCACTCTCAATGGCCTTCAGCTGCTCCGTGATGAAATCTCGGTGCTCTTTGATAAGCCGGAAGCCCCTCACTCCCAAAGCCGGGTTTTCCTCATGGGGCATGTTCAAAAAGGGAACCGGCTTGTCACTGCCAGCATCAATGGTCCGAACCACAATCGGCCCCTCGGGGCAGGCGGCAAGAATCTCGGTGTAGCTATCGATCTGCTGCTGCAAGGATGGCTTTTGCTTCGAAGACAAATACAAAAGCTCGGTTCTAAATAGCCCCACCCCTTTAGCGGCCGAGGTCGCAGCTGTCACCGCATCTTCTAAAGAGCCGATGTTTGCTCGCACCGAAACCAGTGGCTCTTGTGACTTACTAACAAAACTCAATGCTCTGGTCGCACTTGATAGATCGGCACCCACCACGACCCGGTCTCCAACCGGGTCCACCAATACCAACTGACCGGACAATAGATCCTTAGCGCCCTGACAGGACACCACTGCCGGAATCGATCTTGAGCGGCAAATGATTGCGGTGTGGGAGGTGGGGCCTCCGGCAATTGTCACCACCCCGACAACGGCATCGGTGAACTGGGCGGTATCGGCTGGTGAGAAATCCTCGCCGACTAAAACATAGCTGCCGGTATTTGGCAGATCGAGGCCAAGTGAGATGCCGTGAACATGGCCTGCGACCCTGCGACCAAGATCCCGAATGTCGGCGATCCGCTCCTCAAAGGTCTCATCGCCTGCGAGCAACTCTGCAAAGGTCTCAACCGCATTCACAAAAGCCGTGCCGGCTTCGAAGCCCTGATCGATTTGCTCAACCGCCTGCTCAAACAGTGCTTCGTCTTGCAGAATCATCTCTAGCGCTTCGAAGATCTCCCTAGTGGTTTCTTCGGACTTCGCCCCGAGTTCTTGCAACTGGGAAGAGACGGCATCAACGGCGCTGCGAACTTTGCGCATCTCGGCTTCTTTGTCGCCGGTGTGATTTGCTGGAATTGGGAGCGGTTTTGCTGGGGCGACTCTAAAGACCTCGGCCGCTACTGCCTCAAGGCCAACGCCTAGACCTGATAGCACCTTATGGTTCGAGGACAATGAGCTAGCCCTTCAGAAACTCTTGAATTTGCGAAACGATACCATCGGCAACGCCCTGGTCCTCGGTGTCGATCTCAACCACCAGGGTCTCACCGCTCTTGCCCTTGAGGGCCATCAGGCTAAGCGGGGAGTTGGCCTTGACCATCTTCTCGGAGGGCTTGCCGATACGAACCTCAAGCCCGGACTCCTTGACCAGCTTGACGATCTGACCTGCCGGTCTGGCGTGAAAGCCAATTGGATCCTCAATAACTACCTGGGCTGAAATGGTGGACATGGTTGTTCTCCTAGTAATGGGGATGCTAGCAACTTAGTGGGCTGCGGGCTATCCGAAGTGGCTCTGGGCGCTATAGGAACTTTTGTGCAAATCAACCAGCTCTAAAAGCGCCGGGTAGAGCGCGTCACTAGCGGAAATGCCACAAACTTCAAAGAGGAATTCAGCCGAGCTAAGGGTTGCCAACAGCAGTTGCAACCTGGCCGCCTCGGCGTCCCCTGGCGATCGGAAACTCAACGCGGCATCGATTACCTCTAAAAGCGCGTTAGGTTCACCGATGTGCTCGGCGTAGTAGGCGGCTGGACCAATAAGCCGCTCGTAGCGAGATAGTTTTCTGATCGGGTCCCTGCCCACCCGCACGATTTCATCATCGATCGCGGGGTTGGCCAGTCTCGCAAGAGTCTTCTCCACATATAGATGGTGGGTATCGGCATCGAGACCGTGCTTGTGAATCAGCGCTGCCGAAGTCTCCTCAATGGCGGCAAGTGCCTTTGCCAAGACCTCTGGGTCTGCAATCGCTTCAATTACCGTCTCGTGCCCGAGGCGCTGACCGGTCAGGGCGATAGAGAGATGTGCGGTGTTTACGGTGTAGAGCTTGCGCTCGATAAAGGCATCCAGTTCCGACACGAAAATCGCCCCGGGGAGGTTGAGCTTTCGATTTCCAAGCGGTGCGCTATCGATAATCCACTCACTGAATGGTTCGACAGCAACATCTGGTTCGGAGTGCTCAAGCTGAAGTGGGACAATCCTGTCGACCGCGGTGTTGCAAAATATTGCCTTGGCGCTGGCAAGCTCTTGATCTTGCATTGCCCTTTTGATGATCTCGGAGGCGCCGAGCGCATTCTCGCAGGCCATCACAACTAGTTTTTCCTTTATTGACCTGGCACTAAGCCCCGCCTCAATTGTTGGTGCAATTCTGGTGAGCACGTTTGCTCCCACTGACGCGGTAACGATTTCGGCCTTGGCAATCCATTTGACCAAATCGTCATACTCATTCACCGAGTGCACAATCTGGTAGTTCTTATAAACCTTGGTGATTGGCTCTTCGTCAAGTTCGGTTAGTAAATAAGATCCCTTAGCCCGCATCGAATCAATCAGATCCTGATTTACATCCGCAAATATCACTCGATAGCCGGCATCTTGCAACAGCGCTCCTATGAAGCCGCGCCCTATGTTGCCCGCTCCGAAGTGGACCGCTATCGGGTCCTTAGCTGTAAACATCAAATTCTCAGTTCTAGTTATCGCTGGTGCGCATCAGGATCAGATCCCGCACCTGCACATCGGTGCCACTCGAGACCAGCATTTCTAGGCTCGTCTCGTCCTGCACCAATTCCGCAAAATTTCCCAAAATCTCAACGTGACCATCGCCCTGGGACGCAATCCCAAGAACGCATTTCACCATCTCGTCGCCCCACTGAATCTCTCTCAGCTAGGCGAAGAAAAACCAGTTGGTCGAATCTGACATGAACGCGCGATTCATCGGTGCCGTGTGGAATTGCGAATCCCAACCCGATTGCAGAGGAGAACTTTTGCTCCCGCTCCCACATCGCATCGGCGTATTCCTGGCTCACGGCCCCGAGTTCAACCAGTAGCTTCCCGCTAAGCGCCACGGCCTCCTCCTTCGAGGAGGCCGCAGCGTCTAACGAAATGCCGTCAAGGACAATCAGATCAGTCATCCGAGATGTCTTGACCGGTTTGAAGTGCGCCAACAAGTCGCGCGATGTTCATGTCCCCGAGGAACATGTCGAACGCGACGACCACCGACTCTGGCACTGCTTGCTTGGCTCGCTGCGAGAGTGAGCGGTGGCAAAGCACTAGATCGTGGGTCGTTGAGGCGAGTTGATTCACGGGGGCGTGAGTTACCTCGATGCCGTTGGCCTTCAGCTGCTTGGCCAGCTGCTTGGCAACCATCACCGATGAGCCCATACCCGCCTCGCAGGCGACCACGATGTTCTTTACAGAGTCTGCTGACACCTTTGCCATGATTACTCGCTTGAGCCAGTCTTCATGGAACGAGCCTTAGCCTGGGCTGCCTCTAGGTCAGCTTCGCCCTCGTTCGAACCGGTTGCCCTCAGGATGGTCCATGCGACCACGAAGGAAACTGCTGCGGAGAGTGCGATGCCTAGGAGAACGCCGAAGTGGTTTCCTGGAGGGGTAACCGCTAGGTAGGCGAAGATCGAACCTGGGGACGGTGTCGCAACCAGTCCTACTCCAGTCAACGAGAAGACAGCAACACCGGTTGCGCCACCAGCAATGGCAGCTAGAACCAGAAGTGGCTTCATCAGTACGTATGGGAAGTAGATCTCGTGGATACCACCAAGGAAGTGGATGATGATCGCACCTGGTGCGCTACCACGAAGGATCTTTGGACCTGCTAGCCAGAAGGCAAGCAAGATTCCAAGACCCGGACCTGGGTTGGTCTCCAGCATGAACATGATGGACTTGCCCATCTCCTCAGCCTGGATGACACCAATTGGAGCGAGAACACCGTGGTTGATCGCGTTGTTCAAGAACAGGATCTTCGCTGGCTCAACCAAAATCGAAGCCAGTGGCAACAAGCCTGTGTCGATCAGAGTCTGAACTCCGCGACCAAGAACATCGCTGAATGCGTTCACTGTTGGGCCAATGCCTAGGAATCCAAGGATTGCCATCAACATGCCTGTGATACCCAGTGAGAAGTTGCTGATCAGCATCTCGAAGCCCATTGGGGTGCGTGGGTCAAGTACTTCGTCAATCTTCTTTAGGATCCATGCAGCCAAAGGACCAATCAACATGGCACCAAGGAACATTGGGATATCAGCACCAACAATCACACCAACGGTTGCGATAGCACCGATAACTGCACCGCGTTGACCGTGGACCAAACGACCACCGGTGTAACCGATGAGGATTGGCAAAAGGTTGATGATCATTGGACCGACCATGGAGGATAGTTCTTCGTTTGGAAGCCATCCGGTCGGGATAAAGAGCGCGGTGAGCAGACCCCAGGCAATGAATGCGCCGATGTTTGGGATCACCATGCCCGCGAGGTTGCCGCCGAACTTCTGCACTGAAGCGCGCCACCCGGTATGGGTGCCGTCACCGGCGGGGATAAAATTAGCCATGGGTACTACCTTCCTGATAGTTGGTTGTATTCATTAGAGCGACAGGTGGGGGTTCGCTTGCAGGCAGCCCTCACCTGTTGCTTCTTTTCTCCAGCCGCGATTCGGATGGAGAAACCATTACGCGAGAGCAACTTCGACTCCCGCATTCGCAAAGCCGTCAACATAGCGCTGCTCGGCATCAAAGTTTGTGACCACTCGGTCAAATGAGTCGAAGGTGGCGAATCTAGCCGGATAAGAAGCCCCAAACTTGCCGCTATCCACCAACAAAATGCGCTCCAGGGAGTTAGCCATCATGGTTCTTTTCACCATGGCCTCATCGGTGTCATAGGCGGTTACCCCGCCCTCAAAAGAGACGCCGTTGGCACCCAAAAATGCAATGTCCGCATTCAGGTCATTTAGGTCAGCAACCGTCTTAGCTCCCACCGCACTCAGGGAGGCCGGTCTGATTCGGCCACCGAGCATGTGGGTCTGGGTTGAGCTATCGGCCAACTTCGAAACCAGCGTGATGCTGTTGGTCACCACCACCAGCTTGGGCCGATCGCGCAGGAACTCTGCCATTTGCCCGGCGGTGGTTCCGCCATCAACAAAGATGCAGCCCTCGTCCGGGATAAAGGATGCGGCCGCAGCTGCAACGCTGTGCTTTAAATCAAGATTTTGACCAAGGCGTTCCGGGATTGTGTACTCGTGGGTGAAGCGATCGACCGCAATCGCACCGCCGTGAACCCGGCGGACAACTCCTCTGCGCTGCAGAACATCTAGATCTCTGCGGACTGTTTCAACGGCGACGGCCAGTTTTGAGGCAGCATCGTTAGCGTCAAGGCGCCCATCAACCTGGGTCCACTCAGCGAGTTTGATCCTGCGTTCCTCTGCCAACATCCGCCCGGTCTCCATTGTCCGTTTTTGAAGCTTTCGGACAAGTTAGCAGGACTTTCACAGGAAATAAAACAAAAACGGGCAGAAAACCACAGAAACAAATAACGTTTCTATAAACTCGGCTCGTTCTGACGGATTCTGAAGTCTTGAATCATGCGCCACCAAACATAGAAAGCGGCCAGGGCAAAAAACGCCCACTCTGCTGCATAGAAGGCAGTCAGCCAGTTAATCTCAGTCTCCTGCTGTCGAATCTCGATCGAGATTTGATCCAATTCGGTTTCAATGCCCGATTGCAAAATTAAATAGATCGGATAGCTCGGTGTGGGTTCTGTGAAGTACAGATTCACGAGCTCTCCAAGAACCACCGAGCCCAGCACTCCATCCACCCTCGGCTTTACCGCCTCGGTTGGCTGGACAAAGCCCAAAACCTGAGCGGTCTCCGAGCTGAGGTTTGCTGCAACAGTTTTGGCTTTTTCCAAATCGGTTGTGAAGCCAATTGCGAGAGTCAGCGAAGCACCATCTATAAACGAGTTCACGACAACCCAGTAGCCACGAACTGACTCACCATCAATAAGTTGCAAGCGATCTGAAACTACGTAGGCGTTATCGCCATCTATTTCGACCTCTGCAGTCGCCGAACGGTCGAAGGCAAAGGGTTGCAGCTCAGCCGGAGCTGCAAGGGTGTCAAGCGGCACTGGTTCTCTTTGCTCTATCGATACACCGACAACATTGAAGGTTCTCTCCAGCTGCCACTGCATTAGCCCTGCGAACACTGCTGCAACTATTGCTGCGAGAGCCAATCCCGCAAGCCACTTTGGCTGGCGGGCTACTTCCCAGAAGCTTGGCGTCATCTAGAGATAGGAGTTAAGCACGACATCAACGCGCTGGAATTCCTTGACGTCTGAATAACCGGTCGTGGCCATCGAGCGCTTTAGCGCTCCAATTAGGTTTGCCGTTCCATCGGCGTTGTGAGCTGGACCATTCATGATCTCGCTAAGTGGTCCCTCGGTTCCCACCCAAACCCTGTTGCCTCTTGGCAGTGAGGTGCTAACCGCTTCTTGGCCCCAGTGCCAGCCATGGCCAGGAGCTTCGGCTGCCCTGGCAAGAACTGTTCCGAGCATCACGGCATCGGCACCACACGCGATTGCCTTCACGATGTCTCCCGAGTGACCAAGACCACCATCGGCAATCACGTGGACGTAGCGACCACCGGATTCATCCATGTAGTCGCGCCTGGCTGCAGCAACATCTGCAACCGCAGTTGCCATTGGTGCGTGGATACCCAGCACCTTTCTGGTGGCGCCAGCTGCACCGCCACCAAAGCCAACCAGCACACCGGCTGCGCCGGTGCGCATCAGGTGGAGCGCTGCGGTATAGGTCGCGGCACCGCCAACAATCACGGGAACATCGAGCTTGTAGATGAATTCTTTTAGGTTCAGCGGCTCAACCGACTTTGAAACGTGCTCTGCGGAGACGGTGTTGCCTCGAATCACGAACATGTCGACGCCGGCTTTGATTACGACATCTGCGAACTCGGCGGTGCGCTGCGGAGATAGCGCTCCGGCGACCGTGACACCAGCTGACCGGATTTCACTCAGTCGCTGGGTAATCAGCTCCGGCTGCACCGGCTTTGAATAAACTCGCTGCAAAACCGAGGTGGCGTCCTCTGGCTTGGCGCTAGCAATCTCACCGAGTTGCTGGGTTGGGTCCTCGTAGCGAGTCCACAGACCCTCCAGGTCTAAAACACCCAGGCCACCGAGGTGGCCCATCTCAATGACGGTGGCTGGACTCATGGCTGAGTCCATGGGGGCTGCAACAACTGGTAGCCCAAAACTGTAAGCATCGATCGACCAGCTGGTCGATACATCTTCTGGGTCTCGGGTTCTTCTGGTTGGAACAACCGCGATGTCATCAAAGGCGTAGCCCCTCAGGGCGCGCTTTGACCTGCCAATTTCTACTTCATTCATTTTGGCCTCCTAACGAGTGCCGTAATTGGGTGCCTCGATGGTCATTTGAATATCGTGCGGGTGAGACTCCCTTAGACCTGCTGCGGTGATTCGAACAAACTTGCCGCGTTCTTGAAGCTCTGGAATGGTTCCGCCGCCGACATATCCCATCGATGCTCTCAGTCCTCCGATGAGCTGGTGGACTACTGATGCGACGGTGCCGCGATAGGGAACCCTGCCCTCGATGCCCTCCGGAACCAACTTGTCTTCCCGCAAGACATCGTCTTGGAAGTAGCGATCCCTAGAAAAGGACTGCTGCTGACCTCGGGACTGCATCGCTCCGAGCGAGCCCATGCCACGATAGGTCTTGTACTGCTTTCCTGAGACATATGTAATGTCTCCTGGAGCCTCATCGGTACCAGCCAGCAGCGAACCAAGCATTACCGAGTTAGCACCGGCAACCAGTGCCTTAGATATGTCTCCCGAATACTGCAGGCCGCCATCTGCGATTACCGGAACCCCGGCTGCCTTCGCAGCCTGGGCTGCTAGATAGACTGCGGTGATTTGCGGCACGCCTACGCCGGCAACCACTCGAGTGGTGCAGATCGAACCTGGGCCAACCCCGATTTTGACTCCATCAGCACCGGCATCGATCAGAGCCTGAGTGCCCTCCCTAGTTGCCACGTTGCCGCCGATAATGTCCACGAGTTTGGCAACGGGCTCACTCTTTAGCTTTGTGATCATTTCCAATACTGCTGAGTTGTGACCGTGGGCTGTGTCCACCACCAAAACATCCGCACCGGCTTCAACCAGTGCCATTGAGCGCTCCCAGGCATCTGGGCCGACTCCAACGGCTGCGCCAACCAGGAGCCTGCCGGCTCCGTCTTTAGAGGCGTTTGGATACTTCTCGCTCTTGTCAAAATCCTTGACGGTGATCAGACCGCGCAGCTTGCCGTTGTCGTCAACCAGCGGCAGTTTCTCAATGCGGTGCTGGGCCAGAAGCGCCATTGCCTCGTCTGGGTTTATTCCAACCTTGCCAACAATCAGCGGCATCGGGGTCATCACGTCTTTCACCAGCGTGGTGGTGCGCTGCACCTCAAGCACAAACCTCATGTCTCGGTTGGTGACTATTCCAACCAGGGTGTCATCCTCGTCGATGACCGGAAGACCGGAGACTCGATACCTACCGCACATGTCGTCCACCTCTTGAATGGTGGCGTAGGGGGTGGTGGTGACCGGGTGCGAGACCATGCCCGCTTCCGATCTCTTCACAAGATCTACCTGACCGGCCTGCTGGTCAATGGATAGGTTGCGGTGCAGGATTCCAAGGCCGCCCTGGCGTGCCATTGCAATCGCCATGCGCGCCTCGGTGACGGTGTCCATCGCTGATGAAATCAGCGGGATGTTAATAGAGATATTTCTAGTCACCTGGGTCGCAGTGTTGACCCCGGATGGAATGACATCGGATTTGCCAGGGAGCAACAGGACGTCGTCGTAGGTCAGGCCTACTAGGGAAAATGGGTCTGGTAATTCCACAAAAACCTCGCTACGTAATGGCCGTCAACTAAGGCCAATCCTACCCAAGCCGATGCGCCCAAGGATAAGGTTTGCTAACGATAGGTCTACTACTCCTCTCGTGAAAACGCTTGCACTGCTATTGTTTTCCAATACCCTTTTTCAAGGTTAAGACTGAGCAAGGTGGCTCAATGGACATGGAGGACGAGTGAAATTCCTCTCGACTGGCAAACCACAGGGTTTGCTCAAAATATTGATTTTTGGCATTGTTTCGCTGTTCGTTGGTTTCGGACTTGCGATCACGCCGGCTAACGCCGACTCTGTTGGTGAAGAGTTCCCAGATGCCGTAACGGGTAACGTCCGCGTTGAGGGCGAGCCGGTGGCTGGTGTGGGAATCTCGCTCACCGGTGAGGGTTACAGTGCCGCAACCGTGACAGATGACCGTGGTCGCTACTTCATCGGAGTCCCCGTTCGAGGCGTCTACTCGGTAACCATTGACGAGAGCACCCTTCCCTCCACTGAGTTGGGAGTTGAAGGCGGAGCCACTCAGGAGGTTGAGTTTGGTCTCTCCGACCGAGTTGTAAAGAACTTCTTTATTGGTGCGGGCGTAATCAACCAAATCTCAATGGTTGACCAAATCATCTCGCGAGTGGTTTACGGCATCAACTTTGGTTTGATGCTCGGTCTAGCAGCTGTTGGATTGTCTTTGGTTTTTGGAACCACGGGACTATCAAACTTCGCGCACGGTGAGATGGTTACCTTTGGTGCTGTTGCCACCTTCCTTATCGTGAGCACAGGCGCACCAATCTGGATTGCGATTCCGTTGGGAGTTGCGCTGTCTGCAGGCTTTGGCTGGACGCTCGATGCGGGCTTGTGGCGACCGGTTCGCAAAAAAGGTCTGGGCATTGTCCAGCTGATGATTATTTCAATTGGTCTATCGCTATTCCTGCGCTACGTCATTCAGTTCTTCGTTGGTGGCGCCACCGAGCAGTTGCCTGGGTTTGACTCTCCGAAGGTTCCACTCTTTGGCGCAGTTGCACTGAGTGTGACCGACCTGTTCTCCATGGGATTGTCCATTGCAGTGATTGGCCTGTTCGCGTTCTGGCTACTCAAGACCAAGACCGGCAAGGCGACCAGAGCAATCTCGGACAATCCAGATCTGGCTGCAGCCTCCGGAATCGATGTCGACCGAGTTATTCGAATTGTTTGGGTCATTGCAGCAGCCATGGCCGGACTATCCGGTGTGCTGTGGGCATATTTCCGCCCCGGCATCAAGTGGGACATGGGAACCCAGATTCTGCTATTGATTTTTGCTGCCGTGGTTCTTGGAGGTTTGGGAACAGCATTTGGAGCCCTCTTGGGTGCACTGATTGTTGGAATTCTCATCGAGACCTCCGGATTGCTAATCCCTGCAGACCTCAAGTACGTGGCAGCGCTGGTGGTACTGATCGTTGTGCTACTGGTCAGACCACAAGGTTTGTTGGGCCGAAAACAGAGGGTTGGGTAGGAGTAGACCATGGACTGGGGATCAATTCTCAATAACACCATTGCTGCGTTTTTGACGCCGACCACAATTGCGTTTGCGCTAGCAGCACTCGGGCTTGCAATGCACTTCGGTTTTGCCGGCCTTCTAAACTTTGGTATCGCGGGCTTCATGGCGATTGGTGGCTACGGCTACGCAATCTCGGTGCTCACCTTTGGCTTGCCCTGGTGGGCAGGAATGATGGTTGGAGTCGTGGGCTCGATACTGTTTGCGATTGTCTTGGGTCTGCCGACCCTGAGGTTGCGTGGTGACTATCTCGCGATTGTCACGATTGCGGCTGCCGAGATCGCAAGACTCATGTTCCTGACCACCGCGTTCACTGATGTGACCGGTAGTGCGGATGGACTGTTTGGATTCAATACCAGGCAAGACGGCACTGGCTTCCAAAACTCAAACCCCTTCCCCTCAGGTGACTACGGGTTTGGTCCACTGAGCTTCAATCACCAGACACTTTGGGTCTTGACCTTTGGAATCGCGATTCTGGGATTGTGCCTGTGGCTACTGTGGGCGCTCATGCGCTCTCCATGGGGACGAGTCATCAAGGGTATCCGTGAGGATGAGGACGCCGTTCGCGCCCTTGGTAAGAACGTCTTTGCCTACAAGATGCAGGCGCTGATTATCGGTGGTGTCTTTGGAGGACTGGGTGGCATCGTGTTCGCCGCGTTCTCGAACGTCTCCCCCGGAGTGTTCGTAACCTCGCTGACCTTCTTCATCTGGACCTCGCTGCTTCTAGGTGGAGCGGCAACCATCCTGGGTCCAGTTATTGGAGCGATCATCTTCTGGGTGCTGCAGGCATTCCTCTCAAACTTCCTGTCCCAGCTAGCGCTGTCGGGCATCCTGCCGGTATCAACAACTCAGGCCTCGACCCTGAGGTTCGTACTGGTGGGTCTGGGATTGATGCTGCTGGTCATCTATCGACCGCAGGGTATTTTCGGCGACAAGAGGGAGTTGACCTTTGTCAAATAACGAGAAATCACACCGCACGGGCGGACTACACATCGGTGAGCCAGCTCCGGGCTGCGCCAAGACCGACCCGATGCTCATCATCGATCACGTCAAGAAGTCCTTCGGTGGTCTGACCGCTGTCGACGTCGAGCACCTAGAGATTCCAAAGAACGCCATCACGGCACTAATTGGTCCCAATGGTGCCGGTAAGACCACACTGTTTAACCTGCTCACCGGTTTTGACTCCCCCGACACTGGAACCTGGTCGTTTGAGGGCACCTCGCTAGCTGGCATTCCAGCATTCAAGGTGGCCCAACTTGGACAGGTGAGAACCTTCCAGCTAACCAAAGCATTGAGCCTTCTCACCGTGCTAGAAAACATGAAGCTTGGAGCTACTGGACAGCGGGGAGAGGGCATCTTGAGCTCTCTGATTCCCGCTCTTTGGCGCAAGCAAGATGCCGAGATTGAAATCAAGGCCATGGAGCTTTTGGCCAGGTTCAAGCTCGACACCAAAAAGGATGATTTCGCTGCATCGCTCTCCGGTGGTCAGCGCAAGCTTCTGGAAATGGCAAGGGCGCTGATGACCGATCCTGTTCTTGTCATGCTCGATGAGCCAATGGCTGGAGTGAACCCAGCACTGACTCAGTCACTACTTGACCACGTCATCAACCTCAAAAAGGACGGCATGACAGTGTTGTTCGTTGAGCACGATATGCACATGGTTCGCCATATTGCCGACTGGGTTGTTGTTATGGCCGAGGGCAAGGTTGTTGCCGAAGGTCCACCAGAAACCGTGATGAAGGAGCAGGCCGTCATTGATGCCTACCTTGGCTCCCACCAAGACACCGATCTAGGTGTGGTAACTGGCCGCATCAACATCATTCCCGAGGAGGGAAAATGACCGAAAGAGTAGTTGAGGTCACAGACCTAACCGCCGGCTACCTGCCAGGGGTAAACATCCTCAACGGAGCAAACTTCTATGCCGAAAAAGGCGAACTGGTTGGCATTATCGGTCCCAACGGTGCCGGAAAGTCGACCCTTCTCAAGGCCATCTTTGGCCTTGTGAAGGTTACTGAGGGCTCGATTACGCTCAACGGAGAGTCGATTGTGGGGCTCAAGGCCAACGAATTGGTCAAAAAGGGCGTTGGGTTCATCCCGCAGAACAACAATGTTTTCCCGTCGCTGACCATTGAAGAGAACCTGCAAATGGGTATCTTCCAGCAGCCCGAACACTACGAGGAGCGTCTTGAGTTCGTCGTTTCAATCTTTGCCGAACTAGGCAAGCGACTGAAGCAGCGTGCCGGATCCCTCTCAGGTGGTGAGCGCCAGATGGTCGCAATGAGTCGTGCACTGATGATGGATCCTGAGGTGCTGCTCTTGGATGAGCCCTCGGCTGGTCTTTCACCTGTTCGTCAGGATGAGGCGTTCCTCAGAGTTTCCGAAATCAACAAGGCCGGTGTGACATGCATCATGGTCGAGCAGAACGCTCGCCGCTGCCTGCAGATTGCCGACCGAGGCTACGTGCTCGACCAGGGCAAGGAAGCAGTCGTGGGGACCGGTAGAGAGCTTCTGAACGACCCTCAGGTTATCGGTCTCTACCTAGGCACCCTAGGCGACTAACCCTCCAGATAAAAACCAATAGGTTTGTCCAACCCCGTATAAGTTGGCAATAAAGAATCCCCCCGGGTAAACCCGGGGGGATTCTTTGTTGGAACTAGTTACTATCCACGGATGGTGGACTGAACGTTGTTTCCGTCGTACTCCTGAATCAGGATGTTGCCTGCGGTTGGGTCTCCGACCTCATCGAAAGCAATTGCACCTGAAGGACCGTCGTAGTCAGCGGTTCCGCCACCATTGATGATGTCAGCACACTCAGCGAAGCTGGTGCACTTGGTGCCGTTGCCGGTTCCACCGGATACCTCACGTAGCTTCTCAGCCATGTTGGCACCCTGGGTGCTACGAGCCTCAAGAGCAGCAAGTGCTAGAACTACAACTGCGTCGTAGGTCTCAGGACCGTATGCGTATAGCTCTAGTGGATCGTTTCCGCCACCCTCCCAGAAGGAGTTCATCTCTGCGATGAAGTCAGCAATGTTTGCCTCGTTCACACCTGGGTAGGTTCCCTTGGCGCCCTCTAGGGTGCCTGGAGCGAAGTCGTCAGAGTAGTTGGTTAGGTTACCGTCTACGAAGTACAGGTCTTCGCCAGGGAACTGGCTGGTTAGCTCAGGAACGATGGTCTTTGCCTCGTCGAAGGTAACCAAGACGATAGCGTCTGGGTCGCCTGCAAGAGCCTCAGAGATCTGGCTGGTGAAGTTGGTGTCACCGGTGTTGTAGGTAGGAGCAGCGATTACCTCGCCACCAGCTGCCTCAAACGCCTCGGTGATGAATCCAGCCAAGCCGGTTCCGTAGGAGTCGTTTAGAACGATCATGGAGATCCTCTGGCGACCCTCTTCAGCGATTAGGTTTCCTAGAACCTCACCCTGTAGAACGTCAGAAGGTGCGGTACGGAAGTACAGACCCTTGTCGTCGTAGGTGCTGAAAGCAGCGGAGGTGTTAGCTGGGGAGAACTGAATCACACACTCAGCGACAACGCGGTCGATGAACTGAAGTGATACACCCGAGGAAGCTGCACCAACGATTGCCTGAACGTCAGCTGCAAGCAAACGTGGGATCTCGGTGTCGTAAGCCTTGTTGTCGGTGTCACCAGAGTCACCTGGAAGGTAGTCAATGGTGATGCCCTTGCCAGCGGCGTTGATTTCCTCAACAGCCATGAAGGCTCCGGCCTCTTCTGGTGGGCCGAGGAATGCGAGGTTACCGGTCAATGGCAGTGCTGAACCTAGCTTTAGTGTTAGGTCTCCGCTCTGCTCTGGACCTAGCTCACAGCCGCCAGCGGTGGTAGCTGGTGCACAACCAGTCAAGACGGCTGCGCCAAGCGCCAAAACGCCTGCTGCAGATAGTGCCTTGAGGCCGGTGCGCGACCTAGTGTTCTTGTTGGTCATTCTTGCTCCTTGAAATAGCAAATTGAAGGCGAACACTGGCAGTTGCCAGCATTGCTTTTGAAAGTTTAGTAAGGGCATCGGATGATTGCATGAAACAAAGCGGTAACGGAAAACGCTTACATAGTTTTCGGTTTAGATTTCGAAGTTCATTGGTCAATTTCAACTGAAATCGAAGCAAAAAGCACTTATATAGTTCATAATTCGTTGTTTACAGTGATTTCTGCGGTTGAGTAACAATCTTGTTTCGAAAACTAAGCAACCTCAGCAATCGGCAGGGATGGCCTGCGAGAACGCAGTGCATCGAAGGTCAGCACTGCCAATGAGATCCAGACCAGCCCAAAACCAATCCAGCGGGCCGCTGGCATTGGCTCTTGCAAAATGAAGTAGGCAATCAAAAACTGCAGGGTCGGGGTCAGGTACTGAATGAAGCCAATACTCGATAGCGGAATCCTGCTTGCCGCTGCTCCAAACAGAATCAACGGAATCGCGGTGAGGATTCCAAAGCCAATCAAGACGCTGGCCTCATAGCCGCCGCTGAGGATCATGATCGGGCCCATCGATGCCACAAAAGCCAACTGAATAAGCGCCAAGTGGCATCACGATTGCAGACTCCAGGGTGAATGACTGAAGCGCGGGTATGGACTTGCCAACCTTGTTCTTCGCAAGTGAGTAGGTGGCAAAACTCAAGGCGAGAATCAACGCGATCCAGGGTGGTCTGCCGTAATCAACGGTGAGCACTATCACTGCGACCAAGCCAATGCCCAATGCCACCCACTGCATCGGGCGGAGCTTCTCTTTCAGAAGCACCACCGCAAACAAAATGGTTATAAGCGGATTGATGAAATAGCCCAGTGAGCTCTCAATGGTGTTGCCAGTGACAACCGCGATTACGTAGGTTTCCCAATTGATAAAAATAAACAGCGCCGCAACTGCAATCCAACCGAGCTTCTTGGGCGATTTGGCTAGCTCGACAATGGGCTTCCAGGTTTTAGTAATGGTGACAAGCAGCGCTGCGAACATAAAGCCAAAGACCACTCGCCAAACCACAGTCTCTAGGGGGTTGGCAAATGCGGAAGCCGTGATGATAAGCGGGAATGAACCCCAAATAAGGTAAGCAGAGACGCCAAAAAATAGTCCGGTGCTGAGTTGCGAGCGTTGCTTCACTCTCAAATCCTAGGGTAAAGAAAACGGCCCGGTTTCCCGGGCCGAATCCTAAAAAGTAAGTTTTTATCCCTCGATGATTGCAAGCACGTCGCGAGCAGATAGCACCAGGTAGTCCTGACCACCGTACTTCAGCTCGGTGCCGCCGTACTTCGAGAAAATAACCTTGTCGCCAACGCTGACGTCGACCGGAATGCGGTCACCATCGTCGTTGAAGCGACCTGGGCCTACGGCAATAACCTCAGCCTCCTGTGGCTTCTCTTTTGCGGTGTCTGGGATTACCAGACCGGATGCAGTTACCTGCTCTGCCTCTAGTGGGCGAACAACAATGCGATCTTCGAGTGGCTTGATAGAAACCGACACTTTGACCTCTTCTTTTTCTCTAAAGATTCATGAATTAGCAATCTCGCCTTGCGAGTGCTAACAAAACTTTAGGGCCTTATTAGCACTCAGTCAAGGTGAGTGCTAGGTGTTTACAGATAGTTTTGATGCGTGAGCCAAACCGAGAGTTTTTTTGAATCCCCAGAAGCCAGAAAACTGGCGGTTGAGATTGCCAAAAGGCTCGATGCCAATAACTCTCTCGCCCTCATAAACGAATACCGCAAACAAGGGATCGATCCTGAAATGATCACCTTTGCGTTGAACCAGGCCAGCTACAAGCAGCGCGGCATGGTCAAATTCGGCGAGCGAGCCATTGACATGCTTTTCACCGAGTCCGGTCTCGAGCAGGCAACGCGTCAAGAGGTCGCCAGTTGGCATGCCAGCAGGTTCAAAGAAGCTGGCATCGCCTCGGTCACAGACCTCGGAGCCGGTATCGGCTCCGATGCCATTGGTTTTGCCAAGGCCGGCCTAGAGGTGACCGCGGTGGAAAATCACCCGGAGTCATTTCAGGCTCTCAAGCACAATCTCGCAACCATCGCCAATGCAACCGCGCTAGAGCAAGATGCGACCAACCACCAGATCTCTTCAGCGGGCGTTTGGCTAGATCCTGCAAGAAGAGATCAGGATCGCAAATCACTGACGGTGCAGCGGCTAGAGCCGAGCATGTTCTCTCCGAACCTTGATTTTGTTTTTGAAATCGCCAATCAATACCCCGCCGGCATCAAGCTGGCACCGGGGTTTCCGCACGAACTGATCCCCAATAACTTTGAGGCCAACTGGGTCTCACATCACGGTGATCTCGTGGAGATGACTCTGTGGTCTGGGTCCTTGGGTCAACCAGGGATCAAAAAGGCAGTGATGGTTGGCGAAGCGGTTAATGAATTTGTGGGCACCGACCAGCTAGCTGCAATCTCACAGGTTGAGCGCTACCTCTACGAACCAGATGTCAGCCTGATTCGCTCTCACCTGGTGGGCGATTACGCAAACCAAAACGGCTTGCACCTAATCTCGGAACAGATCGCCTACCTCAGCTCGGCCAAGCTGGTTTCGAGCCCGTGGCTCAAAGGCTACGAGGTGCAGGACGTATTGCCACTAGATATCAAGCAGATCAAGGCCTACTGCTCTAAACACGATATTGGGGTCCTGGAAATCAAAAAGCGTGGGGTGGATGTGACCCCGGAGGCCCTCAGGCCGAAACTCAAGTTAAAGGGAGCGGGCGCCGCCACCCTGGTTCTCACCAAGGTGGGCAGCGCCCGCCAAGCAATTGTCTGTAAATCCATCCGCTAGATGGCTCTCCTAGCGGAGTGACTAGTGACCGTGACGGTCACCGAATCCCTTGCGGAATTCAAATAGCTCTGACATCCCCGGCTGGAGTCCGGAGATGTCGTAGTCGACAAATGCAAATCTAAGAACCGCCAAAGTTGTGAAAATAATCCAAGTCAGGATATTTAAATATCCAAGGACCACTCCCACGATTGCCAGTACCCGGCCGTTTTCCTGCGAGCGCTTGATCTGAGCAAGCGAGATGTGACCTGTGATGATCGCCATCAGTGCGCCAATTCCGGTCAGGGCGCTGGCGAGCGAAACAACCGAGAGGGTGTTTAGTGAGCGCCAGTCGAATCTGACCTTTTGCACCTCGTCACTACTTGTTGGCTCTGTTGCTGCCTCTTCGGGCAGTGCTGGTTTGTCGTCCGTCATGTTTTCTCCTTTATTAGACTCAGTGCAGTAAAGCAGCAGAGGCTGGGCTTTGCTTGGGAGAAGGTTGGGAGGTTGTTGAGAGAAACTAAGAGGCTTGAACCTCGGTGACATCCAGGGTTGATTCTGCCGAGAACCCGAGCGAGCTGGGCTTGCGGCCATTCATGATTAGCTGAGCACCCAGCGAGGCGATCATCGCTCCGTTATCGGTGCAGAGCGAGAACCTTGGAATCCTTAGCTCGATGCCCTCTTGGTCGCAAACCTCTTGGGCGTATTCGCGAAGCCTGGCGTTGGCCACCACTCCGCCGCCGAGAAGCAGCCTGTTCACACCGTGCGCCTTGCATGCCGCCACTGCCTTGGAGATCAAAACGTCAACGACTGCCTCGCGGAAGCTCGCGGCGACATCAGCGTGGTTGAGCTCTAGCCCTTGATCCTCAGCCTTCTCGACGTGCCGGGCAACGGCGGTTTTGAGCCCGGAGAACGAGAAGTTGTAGCGGTGCTTTTCCATATCCTTGGGAAGAGTTAGCCCTCTTGGGAACCTAATTGCCTTTGGATTGCCAGTCAGGGCTAGCTTGTCGATTTGCGGACCACCTGGATAGGGAAGACCCAGCACCCTTGCAACCTTGTCAAAGGCCTCACCCGCTGCATCATCGATCGTCTCACCCAATAGCTCAACGTCTTCTAGCAAGTCTCGGACCAGCAGCAAGGAGGTGTGGCCTCCGGAAACCAAGAGTGCGATGGTTGGCAGCTGAACGCTGCCACGCTCAAGGACATCGGCACCCACATGGCCGACAAGATGATTCACCGCATAGATCGGCAGGTTGTGAGCGACAGCCAAGCCCTTGGCTGCCCCAATCCCAACCATGAGTGCACCCGCTAAACCCGGACCGTTGGCAACCGCAATGGCATCAACCTTGTCTATCGAGATGCCGGCCTCCAACAAGGCCTTGTCCAAAACCTGACCAATTGATTCCAGGTGAGCACGCGCTGCCACCTCCGGAACCACTCCGCCATATTTAGCGTGCTCATCCATCGAGCTGGCAAGCGCATTGGCCAACAGCCTGTTGCCCTGGACTATCCCTACTCCGGTCTCATCGCAGCTGGATTCGATACCGAGAACAATTGGCTGACGGATCTTGGCCCGCATCACCAGAGCATCCGTCCCGGATGGTTGGTAGTAGCGCTTGCGCAGATCAATCTGCTCGAAACCTAGAGACTTATAAAGGGCAATTGCGGAATCATTGTCAGCTTTGACCTCGAGTAGGACCTGCTCCGCGCCCAAGGCGAGTGCCTTTTTCATTAAAAGCTCCATGAGCTTCCTGCCAAGACCCTTGCCCTGCTCACTCTGCCGAACCCCAATGGTTTGGATGTCTGCCGAGAAGCTTGCCGGGACTGAGCTCAGTCCGGCATAGCCGACAAGATCAGGATCAAAGACACCCAGGTAATGGGTGTTGGGATTGGTGAGCTCTGCCTTCATCGAGGATTCCAACCAAGACTCAGTGCCAAACAGTGAGCGCTCCAGCTCCATCAGAACTGGCAGGTCTTCCAGCCTAAGTTCGCGGATCTCCATTAGCCACTCACCCGCTTGCCCTTAGATGGCGAGACATCTGCAGAGCGCAAATACAGAGCACTGACATCGCTTAGATCAACGCCTTTTGCGAGCGCCGCAATTGCATAGCGGCCAACCGCTTCGGCATCAGAACTCTGAGTTAGATGCTGGTGACCCTCGGGGATCATCAATTCACTTGGCGAGATGACAGTTGGCCCGCTGACTTTCTCACCATCTTGATAGCGCGCATAGAACAACTCACCGCGCTTGGCATCGGTGGTGACAACAACATTGCCCTTGACACCATGCGCTATCGCATCAAGAACCATAACCCCGTGGAGATCTAGCTTTAGGGTCCTTGCCAGTGAGATGCCCGCTGCCATTCCCACCCGTAAACCGGTGTAGGGCGCGGGGCCTCTGCCGATTGCGACCGCCTCTAGCTCAGAGGCTGAGATGCCAGCCTCGGATAGAGCCTGGCTAATGGCCTCTCCGATATTTTCGGCATGGCCAAATGGGTCTTCAAATAAAAGCTTTGACAAAAGCTTGTTGCCAGAAAAGACCGCGGCGGAGGTCCCGGCTGAGGAATCAATTGCCAGTAGCAATCTCGACCCCCTGCCATCTATTACCGGAGACGATAAGTTCGACCTCTCGGACATCGTCTTGACGGGTGCGATCAATCTTGATCTTTAGGTAATCGGCAATGACCGAATCTAAAAAGTCCCTGGGCCACTCGATTACGACAATCGAGTTCTCAAAGTCGATGTCCAGATCATCTAGCTCGACCGCGCTACCGAGTCGATAGGCGTCAACGTGAACAAGGTTTGGCCCAGCCTTGGTTCGGTGCGTTCTCGCCAGCACAAAAGTTGGAGACTGAATTGTTCCATTTGCCAAAAGCCCCTCGCCAATGCCTCTGGTCAAGGTGGTCTTTCCCGCTCCAAGTTCTCCCTCCAGAAGCACCACATCGCCGGCACGCAGACTCTTGGCAACGCCAAGGCCGAGTGACTCCATTTGCTCGGGAGAAGAGATCGTCAACTTCATTTATCTAAAAACACCCTGTCGGCTCTGCCGCCGATTCTGGTGATGATCTCGTAGTTGATGGTCTTGGCGCTGTGAGCGAGATCGTCAACGCTCGGTTCACCCTTGGCAGGGTCACCAAAGATAACTACGTCGGTGCCAATCGGAATCTGGTCATCGCCAACCTCGACCACAAACTGGTCCATCGCGATTCTGCCCACCACCGGATATCTGCGGCCAAGTATCTGAACGTCTGCGCCCTCTGAAATTCTTGGCATTCCCTCGGCATAACCAAATGGCACCAGCACCAAATTGGTCGCGCGCCCCGCGACATAGCGATATCCGTAGGAAATGCCCTGGCCTGCCTGCACCCTCTTGAAACCCGCAGACTTTGCAACGGCTCGCATCGCAGGGGTGAGTGAGACCGAGGTCAACTCCTTGTCCTCAAAGGGATTGTGTCCATAGACCAACAACCCCACTCTGGCCATGTCGTAATCAAAGTCCTCGTGGGCAAGGGCTGCGGCGGAGGCCGAGATATGGGTTTGGAAACCAGTAATCTGCTTGGATTTCGCAAGGGCGATTGCCTCATCAAACTTGTTGCGCTGCTTCAGGTCGTCACTCAGTGAGGTATTGGACAGGTGGGTGAAGATCCCAACCACACTCTTGTTGGCAGCCGCCTCAAATGCCGATTCCCAATCGGCCTTCACGAAGCCCTCTCGGCCTAAACCGGTGTCAACAATCAGGTGGATCTTTTGATCGTTATCGACGGCGCTCAGGACATCGTGGTTGGCAACCCCAATTTCGATATCCAACTCCTTGGCCAACTTGAAATCATCGGTTGGCAACACCAACCAGCAGATCAAGCGGGATTTGATGCCGGCTGCCCTGAGCTCCAACGCCTCATCTAGATCCGCGGTGGCAAGAGCGTCAACGCCGATATCCTCAAGAGCTTTCGAGACCTCGTGCATGCCGTGACCATAGGCATTGGCCTTGACAACAACCATCACCTCTTTACCTGAGAGCTTTTTCTTGAGCTCTAGGTAGTTGTGCTTGATAGCAGCTAAGTCAATTTCAATCCTGCGCATCTAGTCAGCCTCCAATACGACCATCGCAATTGCAACGGAGGCATCGTGAGAGATTGAGAGCCAGCTCTTATCAACCCCGTGTTCTGCCATTTTCAATGCGGTGCGGCCATGGAACTGGAAAATGGGCTTGCCCAGTTCGTTGTTGTAGACCTCAATCTCATTCCAGGTCAAAAGCTTTGGGTCTCCAATGGCCTTGGCAAGGGCTTCTTTGGCGGCAAACCTGCCGGCAAGAGACTGATCCGCTAGGCCTATCTCGGTGCGATAGAACAGTCGTTCTGCCAAATTGGGAGTTCGCTTCAGAGATTCACTCAGTCTCTCGATTGAGCAAACGTCAGTCCCAATTCCAATAATCACTACTCAACCGTGACGCTCTTAGCGAGGTTTCTAGGCTGGTCAACATCCAACCCCTTGGCGGTTGCCAACTCCATTGCAAAGATCTGCAGCGGCAACACGCTCAGCTGAGCGGCCATGAAGGGGTGGGTTTGCGGAACAAAGAAAACCTCGTCGGCATAGTTTGCAACCTCGGTGTCACCGGCCTCCGCAATCGCAATCACCTTTGCCCCACGAGCTTTGATCTCCTGGATATTTGAAATCACCTTGGGCTGCAGGGAACCAGGAGTGTTCTTGGCAGGGACAATGACTATTACCGGCTGGCCCTCTTCAATAAGAGCGATTGGGCCGTGTTTGAGTTCCCCAGCTGCAAAACCCTCGGCGTGGATATAGGCAAGCTCCTTGAGCTTGAGAGCACCCTCCAGCGCAATCGGGTAACCAACGTTTCGACCCAAGAACAGAATTGACTTGGCATCAGAGAGCTCTTTGCCAAGCTCCTTCATTCGACCAACCGAATCGAGCACTTCCTTGACGGCCCTTGGAAGCTTCAGAAGCTCTTGACCCAATTCGTTTAGCTCTGCCTGCGGCATCGAACCGCGCAACGAGGCGAGTGCAAGTGCGACAAGTTGACCCGCGGTGATCTGGGCGGTGAAGGCCTTGGTGGAAGCAACCGCAACCTCGGGACCGGCATGGGTGTAGATGGTGGCATCTGCCTCTCTGGCCAGGGTTGCTCCCTGGGTGTTGCAGATTGCCAAAACCTTTGCTCCGCGCTCCTTGGCATACCTGGTTGCCATCAGAGTGTCCATGGTTTCACCGGATTGGCTGATCGCAATGATCAGGGTGTTCTCGGTAATGATGGGGTCGCGATAGCGAAACTCGTGAGCGAGCTCGACGCTAACCGGAAGCTTTGCCCACTTCTCGATTGCATACTTTGCGACTTCACCGGCATAGGCAGCAGTGCCACAAGCAACGATTGTGATTCGATCAACCTGGCTCAGCGCATCGATGCCGGCAAACTCCGAGAGTTTCACAGAACCATCAGATGCCAGTCTGCCCATCAGAGTGTCGCCGACAGCCTGCGGCTGATCGGCGATTTCCTTGGCCATAAATGAAGGCCAGCCACCCTTGGATGCCGCACTGGCATCCCAGTCAATCTTGAATTCACTTAGCTCTACCGGGTCGCCATCAAAGCTTGTGACGAGGACAGAATTTTGCCTGAGTTCGACAATCTGGTCTTGCCCCACCGAAACAGCGCGCTTGGTGTGGGCAACGAAGGCAGCGACATCGGAACCTAGGAAGTTCTCGTTTTCCCCAAGACCGATTACCAGCGGAGAGTTTCTCCTGGCAGCCAAAACCAGGTCTGGATGGTCCTCGTGAATGCAGAGCAGCGTGAAGGCCCCCTCGAGTCTTTTTACCACCGCACGGAAAGCCGCGCTCAGGTCGTTGCTCTTGAGATACTCGCCAGCCACCAGGTGCGCGGCGACCTCGCTATCGGTCTCTGATTGAAACTTGACTCCCTGGGAGATGAGCTCTGCCTTGAGTTCAGCAAAGTTCTCGATAATGCCGTTGTGGATCAGGGAGAGCTTTAGGTGCTCGCCACCTAGGTGGGGGTGAGCATTGCCATCGGTTGGCGCTCCGTGAGTGGCCCAGCGGGTGTGACCAATGCCGATGTGGGCGTCTTTGATTGGGGCTTGGTCGAGGTCATCAACCAAAACAGACAGCTTGCCCGCACGCTTTCTGGTTTGAAGACCTGCTTCACTATCAATTACAGAAATGCCCGCGGAGTCATAGCCTCGATATTCCAGGCGTTTGAGACCGCCAAGCAAAACTTCAAGGGTAGACCCCGGACCTACATAGCCCACGATTCCACACATGGCGACTAATCTACGCCAGAATAGTGTCTCGTGACTGCAATCCAAGGCGCTCAAAGCCTCTCTCCCTTCATTGAGATCAGCAGGGAAGACTGGGCCGAGCTCGGAATGACCACCTCTCCACCTTTGAGCGAGGAAGAGGTCGAGAACCTAAGGGGCCTGGGAGACTTCCTGGATCTCAAAGAGGTCACCGAGGTTTACCTTCCGGTAAGCCAGCTGCTCTCGCTTTATGCCACTAACGTCCAGGGACTGCACGAGTCCACCTCAGAGTTCTTTGGCTCCAACCACGCTAGAACGCCATTCATCATTGGCGTCGCGGGTTCGGTGGCGGTTGGAAAATCCACCATCTCAAGGCTGCTAAGGCTATTGATGAAGCGCTGGGCAGGAATCCCAAACGTCGAGCTAATTACCACCGATGGTTTTTTGTATTCAAATGCTGAACTGGAACGCCGTGGCCTGATGGACAAAAAGGGCTTTCCCGAGAGCTATGACAAAAAAGCGCTCTTGCAGTTTGTCTCGGACATCAAATCCGGCAAGCAAAACGTCACCGCTCCGGTCTACTCACACCTTGCCTATGACATCGTCCCTGGTGAATACGTGACTGTCACCACTCCAGACGTTTTGATCGTTGAGGGCCTGACAATGCTGCAACCTCCAAGCATTGGTCAAGAGGTCGCGCTGAGTGATTTCTTTGACTTCACCATCTACATCGACGCCGACCCCAAGAACATCGAGAAGTGGTACCTTTCTCGCTTCTCGCAACTTTGGTCCACCGCATTCACCGACCCACGCTCCTATTTCCACGCCCTCACCACAGAGCTAAACGAGGAGCAGGCCATGGATAGAGCTCAAGGATTCTGGCGAGACATCAACCTGGTGAACCTAAAAGAGAATATTGAGCCCACCAAATCACGAGCCACGCTCGTGATGCAAAAGGGTGATGAGCACCGAGTCGATCAGGTGCTCTTGCGAAAAATCTAAAGCGCTAGCCTGCGCTCAACAACCAGGGCGATTCTCTCGGCCCAGCTTTGAGCGCTGCCGAGGTCTTTGGCCTCAACCATCACTCGCACCAAATCCTCGGTTCCGGAGGGCCTTAGCAAAACCCGACCCGAGCCATTCAGCTCGTTTTCGGCCTGGGAGACAATATCGGTTAGCTCTTTGTCTTTGTGGACCTTGGACTTGTCCACGCCTGCAACATTGATCAAGACCTGGGGCAGCGTGGTCATCACCTTTGCAAGCTCCGCCAAGGGCTTCTTGGTTCTAGCAACCTCGGAGGCCAGAAGCAATCCGGTTAGGGTTCCATCACCGGTGGTGGCGAATTGCGAAAAGATAACGTGACCGGACTGCTCGCCGCCAAGGGTGTAGCCGCCCTCACGCATTGCCTCTAAGACATAGCGGTCACCAACAGCGGTCTCGACCAGCTCGATGCCGGCCTCACGCATTGCAATCTTGAGACCAAGATTGCTCATGACCGTGGTGACCAGGGTGTTTCTGGCAAGCGAGCCAGAGGCAAGCTCGCTGATCGCCAAAATCGCCATGATGTGATCGCCATCGACAATCTTGCCCTCGTGGTCAACAGCCAGACAGCGATCGGCATCGCCGTCAGTGGCAATACCAAGATCCGCCTTGTTCTCCAGGACTGCAGCCTGCAAAGCCGATAGGTGGGTCGAACCACAGCCCTGATTAATGTTGTTACCATCTGGCTCGGAACCGATTACAAAAACCTCTGCCCCGGCGTTGCGGAAGGCCTCGGGGGAAATAGCGCTGGCTGCACCATTGGCGCAATCAACTACAACCTTCAAACCCTCAAGTCTGTTGCTGACTGCACTTAGCAGGTGAATTAGGTAGCGGTCCTCGGCATCTGCAAACCGCACGACCCTGCCGACCTCTGCACCAATCGGCGTGAGGGCGTTGCCATATTCGGCTTCAATTTGATCCTCGGTTGCATCGGGGAGTTTGTGGCCACCGCGCGAGAAGAACTTGATGCCATTATCTGGGGCTGCGTTGTGGCTGGCGGAAATCATGACACCAAAGTCGGCATCCAAGTCCGCTGTCAGGTATGCAGCAGCTGGGGTTGGTAAAACGCCAGCGTCAAAGACATCGATTCCGCTGGAAGCGAGTCCTGCCGAAACGGCTGCTGTAATGAAGTCGGAAGAGGTTCTGGGATCGTGGGCGATTACAGCTCGCGGACGCTCGCCGCGCTCTTTTGCCTGGGACCCAAGAACGATCGCCGCGGCCTGCGCCAAGCGCATGGCAAATTCGGCGGTAATTTCGCGATTTGCCGTTCCACGAACTCCGTCTGTGCCAAACAACCTGGCCATTAGGGAGAGGTTTCCTAGCGCTTGGAGAACTGTGAGGCCTTGCGAGCCTTCTTCAAACCAGCCTTCTTGCTCTCGATGATTCTCGAGTCACGACGCAAGAAGCCAGCCTTTTTCAAAGCTGCGCGGTTGTTGTCAGTGTCAATTTCGTTCAGTGCACGCGAGATACCGAGGCGAAGTGCTCCGGCCTGACCGGCAATGCCACCACCATCGATGCGTGCGATGACGTCGTAGGCGTTGGTTAGGTCTAGGACCTTGAATGGGTCAGTGATGAGCTGCTGGTGCAGCTTGTTTGGGAAGTAGTCCTCGAAGGCGCGGTCGTTCACGACGATCTTGCCAGTGCCTGGCATGATGCGAACGCGAGCCACGGCCTCTTTGCGACGGCCGGTTCCAGCACCTGGCTGGGTTAGCTCTCCGCGAGTGCGAACGGCTGGCTCAGGGGTGGACTCAGTTGAATAGGAGGTCTCTGCCTCTGCCTCTGGCTCAGTCTCGATAGCGGTGTTCTCTGCCAAGGTCATAGTCCTTACTGGGTGATCTGATCGATTACGAACGGGGTTGGCTGCTGAGCAGCGTGTGGGTGGTTTGCACCCTTGTAAACCTTTAGCTTGCCGAACTGCTGCTCCCCCAGGGTGTTCTTTGGCAGCATGCCACGAATGGCTTTCTCGACAGCGCGCTCTGGGTTTTTCTCCATGAGCTCTGCATAGCTGGTAGCGGTTAGGCCACCTGGGTAACCGGAGTGACGGTAAGCCTGCTTCTGTGCGAGCTTGGAGCCAGTCAATGCAACCTTCTCGGCGTTGATGATGATTACGAAGTCACCGTTGTCCATGTGGGCGGCGAAGGTTGGCTTGTGCTTGCCACGCAGCAAGGTTGCTGCATGAGATGCAAGACGACCGAGCACGACGTCGGCGGCGTCAATGACGAACCACTGGTGGCTCAGCTCACTGGCCTTTGGCGAATAAGTACGCACGCTAAATTACCTCTTAGTTTCTTTTGAGTGATTCCGCTATTTCTCAGCGGTTTCAAACCTGTCGGCTAGGCCGAACCAAGGTGCAAGTCTAGGGGATGCCAAGGGCCAAGGTCAAACAGAAATTTCCTCGGTTGTGCGCCTTCTTCTGGTCTTTTCGGCCTGCTCTCCCAAAAGCTCGTCCGGAACGTAGTCAATTGAGGTGAGCGCCAGACCATGGGCGGAAATCACCTTGAATTTTGACTCTCGTTTAGCCGAAAGCTGAAGCTTTGATAGCTCCTCGGCACTGAGTTTTCCCTCACCAACGCGAATCAGCGCTCCGACCAAAGATCGGACCATGTTGTGGCAAAAGGCATCTGCCACCAAATAGACCTCGATATTGTCTAGAAACCTGGTAACACGAAGCTCTTTCAGGTCTCTAATAGTGGTTGCACCGGCTCTTGGCTTGCAAAATGCCCCGAAATCTCGAAGGCCGGTTAGTTTCTTGGCGGCCTTTTTCATCTCGCTGACATCCAGCTCTGTGTGGACCCAGAGTTCATACCTGGCGGAAAGCGGTGATCTTGGAGATTTGCCATCGGCGATTAGATAGCGATAACTGCGGCCAATCGCAGAGAACCTGGCATCAAACCCCGGCTTTGCTGGTGCCACTGCATAAACCACAATCTCTGATGGCAATAGCGACTGCAGCCTGACTGCACCAAATGGAGTTCTACCCAATCGCTTTTGCTGCTCAGGGGTGATGTCGATATGGCACACCTGGCCGAGCGCATGAACCCCGGCGTCAGTTCGGCCGCCAACTCGCATTCCAAAATCGTCCTCAGTTGGACCAAAAATCTTCTCCAGGGCAACCAGTAGCTCGCCCTGAACGGTTCTGTAACCGGGCTGCTTGGCCCAGCCCTGGAAGTCTGTCCCGTCATAACCGAGGTCAATCCGGAAACGAGAAAACCCGCCGGTCATACCAGCGGGCTTACTCATAATTACCTCTTACTTAGGCCTTTGGCTCTTCAGTTGGCTCAGCATCAGCAGCAGGTGCCTCTTCGGCGACCGGTGCTTCTTCAGCAGCAGCCTCCGCTGGAGTTTCCTCTACTGGAGTTTCCTCTGCAGGGGCCTCTTCGGCAACTGGAGCTTCCTCTGCAGGGGCCTCTTCCACAACTGCCTCTTCGGCAACTGCGTCCTCGGCAACGGCCTCTTCCACAACTGCCTCTTCAACAACTGCTTCCTCGACTACTGCCTCCTCGGTGACCTCTTCGGTGACCTCAGCGGCTGCGGTGGTGGCGATGTTGTTAGTTAGTTTGACCTTGTTGGACTTTGGCTTTGGATCGACCTGCTCTAGCACTAGCTCGATGACCGCCATTGGAGCGTTGTCGCCCTTGCGGTAGCCAAGCTTGGTGATGCGGGTGTAGCCGCCCTGACGGTCGGCAACCAGTGGAGCAATCTCTGCGAATAGCTCGTGGACAACGCCCTTGTCTAGGATCTGCTGCATCACGCGACGGCGAGCAGCTAGGTCACCACGCTTTGCGAAGGTCACTAGTCGCTCGGCAATCGGACGCAGGCGCTTTGCCTTGGTCTCGGTGGTGACGATGCGCCTGTGCTTGAAAAGCGAGGTTGCCATGTTGTTCAGCATCAAGCGCTCGTGGGCGGGTCCGCCTCCGAGACGTGGGCCCTTTGTTGGGGTAGGCATTATGTTCTCCTTGAGTTTCTAAAGATTAGATCTGGTCTTCGTCGAAGCCGCCACCGAAGTAGGCGGAGTCAAATCCTGGAACGGCGTCTTTGAAGCGCAGGCCTAGACCTGCAAGCTTGTCGCGCACCTCGTCAACCGACTTGGAGCCAAAGTTACGGATGTTCATCAACTGGTCCTCGCTTAGAGCGATTAGCTCTGAGACGGTGTTGATGCCCTCGCGCTTTAGGCAGTTGTAGGAACGAACGGTTAGGTCCAGATCCTCAATCGGGGTGGAGAGCTCGTTGGATGCAGCAACCTCAACAGGTGCTGGGCCAATCTCGACACCCTCAGCCTCTTCGTTTAGCTCCTTGGCTAGACCAAAGAGCTCAACCAGGGTGGAACCAGCGGATGCAACTGCATCGCTTGGCTCCATCGATGACTTGGTCTCAACGTCAACGACCAGCTTGTCGAAGTTGGTGAACTCACCGGCACGAGTTGCCTCGACGCGGTAGGAAACCTTCAGAACTGGGGAGTAGATGGAGTCAACTGGAATAACGCCAGCCTCAGCATCTGGGTTGCGGTTCTGAGAGGCCTGGACGTAGCCGCGACCGCGCTCAATTATGAACTCGATCTCCAGCTTGCCCTTGGCGTTCAGGGTTGCAAGAACCAACTCTGGGTTGTGAACCTCGACACCAGCAGGAACCTGGATGTCGGCAGCGGTCACGGGGCCAGCTGCACTCTTGGAGAGGTGAGCAACCACGGGAGCGTCGTGCTCCGATGAGACCACCAGGTTCTTGATGTTCAGGATTACCTCAACAACGTCTTCCTTGACACCTGGGATGGTCGAGAACTCGTGGCTAACACCCTGAATCCGGATGTTGGTCACTGCGGCACCTGGAATCGATGACAACAGGGTGCGGCGCAGTGAGTTACCTAGGGTGTAACCGAAGCCTGGCTCCAGTGGGTCCAGGATGAAACGTGAGCGATTTGGTCCGAGAACTTCTTCGTGCAGAGAGGGGCGCTGTGCAATTAGCACTATTTGGTTCCTTTCATCTGAGCATCCGCTATTTGATACTCGTTTTGAAACATCCAGGCGGGCACCTGAATGCGTGAATCTTGAGTTTTAGTTAGACGCGGCGACGCTTTGGAGGGCGGCAGCCGTTGTGGGCCTGTGGAGTTACATCAGAGATCGAACCGACCTCTAGACCTGCGGCCTGCAGGGAACGAATCGCGGTCTCGCGACCAGATCCTGGACCCTTCACAAAAACCTCCACCTTCTTGATGCCGTGCTCCTGAGCCTTGCGGGCTGCAGACTCGGCCGCCATCTGAGCGGCAAACGGGGTTGACTTACGTGAACCCTTGAAGCCGACATCACCTGAGGACGACCAGGAGATAACTGCCCCGGTCGGATCGGTGATGGTGATGATGGTGTTGTTGAAGGTCGAGCGGATGTGAGCCTGACCAACTGGAATGTTCTTCTTGTCCTTGCGGCGGGGCTTTCTAGCCGCTGCGGTTGCCTTAGGTGCTGCCATTTTTTATCTCCTAAATTCCTAAGCCGCGACTAGCGGGTTGCCTTTTTCTTACCGGCGACCGTGCGCTTTGGACCCTTGCGGGTGCGAGCGTTGGTCTTGGTGCGCTGACCGCGAACCGGGAGGCCCTTGCGGTGTCTAATGCCCTGGTAGGAACCGATTTCAACCTTGCGGCGAATGTCGGCTGCCACGTCACGGCGGAGGTCACCCTCAACCTTGAAGTTTTTCTCGATCTCGTCACGAAGAGCAATCAACTGCTCATCGGTGAGGTCCTTGACTCTGATCTCTTCTGAAATCTTGGTGGCCTTCAGAATCTCGCTCGAGCGAGTCCGGCCAATGCCATAGATGTAGGTAAGTGAAATCACCACTCGCTTGTCGCGAGGGATATCTACTCCTGAAATACGTGCCATGTTGGATTTATCTCCTGTTTTGATTGAAGGTCTTCAGCAAATCCATCCCAATCTGGCAATTGGGCCCCGGCCTTCAAACCGAGGGTGAGCACGCTAGGTGCTTGGTTTTGCCCTTGCTATTTAGTTTTGAGGTTTAGGACTAGTTAGCCCTGACGCTGCTTGTGACGAGGGTTTTCACAGATCACCATCACGTTGCCGTGACGACGAATGACCTTGCACTTATCGCAGATCTTCTTGACGCTGGGGTTAACCTTCATGCTCTTACTTTCTACTTGTAGCGGTAGGTGATGCGGCCACGAGTCAGGTCGTAGGTGGACAGCTCAACCATCACGCGGTCTCCGGGGAGAATACGGATGTAGTGCTGACGCATCTTGCCCGAGATATGTGCAAGCACAACGTGCCCATTGGTCAATTCCACCCGGAACATTGCGTTCGGCAAGGATTCGACAACCGATCCCTCGATCTCAATTACGCCGTCTTTGTTGGCCATTCACTCACTTATTCACTACTTTTCAGCGTCACGAACACGCGAAAGTTCTCAAGAAAATAAGAGAGGATTTCACGCAGAAACGCCAAGGGACAATACTAGGGGGTTTGTGGAGCGAATGCTAGTGCCCAGGAGCAAAAAATCCGCGCAGCAAGCAAAGTTTTTTGAAAATCAAAAAATTAGTCCAGCGGAACCGGGGTGATGCCAAATGGAGCGAGTCCCGCAACCCCGCCATCTTCAGCTGTCAGCACCCAAATTCCCTTATCGTGAACCGCAACCGAGTGCTCCCAGTGAGCACCATCCGAACCGTCACTGGTTTCAACTGTCCAGTCATCATCCTGAATAAAAGTCTTTTGATCTCCCGCGGTGATCATTGGCTCCAACGCGACGCACAACCCTGGCTCAACCTTCGGGCCAGCATCGCGAACTCGGTAGTTAAAGACTGCTGGGTCTTCATGCATAACGCGGCCAATACCGTGACCAACATATTGCTCGAGGATTCCGTAGGGGCCGCGGTCAAGAATGTACTTCTCAATCGCGATGCCAACCTCGTTTAGCCTCTTTGCCTTGGCAAGAGCTGCGATGCCAGCCCAGAGTGAGCCTTCGCAAACATCGGACTGCACCTGGCGCTGCTTGGCAAGATCAGAGTCATCGCCCGGCACGACAATCGAAAATGCACTGTCACCATTCCAGCCATCGACCAGTGCACCGCAGTCAACCGAGACCAGGTCGCCGGCCTGAAGCACTCGGTTTGATGGGATGCCGTGGACAACGGCGGAGTTCACCGATGCGCAAATCGTGTGGTGATAACCAGGGACCAGTTGGAAGTTTGGAACCCCGCCACCATCACGAATGGTCTTCTCAGCAATTTGGTCGAGTTCTAAGGTGGTGACACCGGGCTTGATAGCCGCTCTGACATTGGCCAGCGCTTTTTGGGTCAATAGTCCGGCGACTCGCATCTTGCGAATCTGGTCGTTGGTTTTGAGTTCGAACTTCTTACGCATCCGGGGTTAGCCCGCGTGCCGCAAGAGCCTCGATGATTCGGCCGGTGACATCGTTGATCTCACCGAGCCCATCAATTTTGGCAACCAGAGAACGCGAGACGTAGACATCGATTAGCGGAGCGGTCTGCTCCTCGTAGACGTCCTGGCGATGACGAATCACCTCTGGGGTGTCATCGGAGCGACCCTGCTCTTGAGCGCGCTTTGCAAGCCTGCGCACGAGCTCCTCGCTGTCGGCGGTCAGCTGAACCACTACGTCTAACTTCTTGCCCATCTCGTCCAAGAAACCATCGAGCTGGTTCACCTGATCGATAGTTCTTGGATAGCCATCTAGGAGAAAACCTTTTTGTGCATCTGGCTGGGAAATACGGTCTTTGACCAAAGCGTTGGTCAGAGAATCTGGAACATACTCGCCGCGGTCCATGAAGCCTTTGGCTTCAACACCTAGCGGAGTCTCGTTCTTGACGTTCTCGCGGAAGATATCACCGGTTGAGATTGCGGGAATGCCAAAGTAATCGGCTAGCAAAGAAGCTTGAGTCCCCTTGCCAGCCCCTGGTGGGCCAATCAAAAGGAGCCGGGTCACTTGAGTAGACCCTCGTAGTTACGCTGCTCCATCTGAGCGGAGATCTGCTTGACGGTCTGCAGACCAACACCCACGATGATCAGAATTGAGGTTCCACCGAATGGGAAGTTCTGGTTGGTTCCAATCGCCGTGAAGGCAACTAGCGGAATCAACGCGATCAAACCAAGGTAGATGGCACCCGGAGCAGTGATGCGGCTGATGACGTACTCGAGGTACTCGGTGGTCGGACGACCAGCACGAATACCTGGGATGAATCCGCCATAGCGCTTCATGTTGTCGCTGATTTCCTCTGGGTTCAGAGTGATTGCAACGTAGAAGTAGGTGAATCCAACAATCAGTGCGAAGTAGACCGCCATGTATAGCGGGTTGTCACCTGATGTTAGGTAGGTCGAGATGAAGGTCACCCAAGGAGCAACCTGGCCAGTTGTTGCATCTGGTTGGTTGAACTGTGCCAACAGTGCTGGCAGGTAAAGCATCGAGGAGGCGAAGATAACCGGGATAACACCTGCGGTGTTGACCTTGACCGGGATGAAGGTGGACTGACCACCAAAGGCCTTACGTCCAACCATGCGCTTTGCATACTGAACCGGAATCCTGCGCTGCGACTCTTCCACCAGAACAACCAGGGCAACAACTACGAAACCAACCGCCATCACGATCACGAAGATCTCGATGGTGCGAGTCTGCAGGATCTGCAAAAGGCTGGCTGGGAAGGTCGAGGCAATCGAGGTGAAGATCAGAAGCGACATTCCATTACCAACACCGCGCTCAGTGATGAGCTCACCAATCCACATGATCAGACCGGTACCGGCAGTCATGGTGATAACCATCAGGGAGATGGAAAGTGCATCGACGTTCACCAGAATCGGCAGCGTACAGTCAGCGCCAAAGAGCGCTCCCTGTCTCGCCACCGTAATCAAGGTGGTTGCCTGCAACATGGCAAGTGCAATCGTCAAATAACGGGTGTACTGGGTTAGCTTGGCCTGGCCCTGCGGGCCTTCCTTGTGCAGAGTCTCAAAGCGTGGAATCACAACGCGCAATAGCTGGGTGATGATTGCCGCGGTGATATAGGGCATGATGCCCAGCGCAAAGATTGAGAGCTGGAGCAGTGCTCCACCAGAGAACAGGTTCACGAGTTCATACAAGCCAGAGGTCGATTCAGACTGCGCGAGACACTGCTGCACATTGCTGTAATCCACGTTTGGAGAAGGGATAAACGATCCCAAACGGAAAATAGCAATCATGGCAAGCGTAAACGCGAGCTTGTTACGCAGATCCGGAGTCCGGAATGCGCGAGCTATGGCTTGAAACACGTGGAACCTACTCCCTGAAAAGCTATTTAGGCGTTGATGCTACCGCCGGCAGCTTCAATCTTGGTCTTAGCCGACTCGGATACCTTGTCGACATTGACCTCAAGCTTAACCGACACGTCGCCATTACCTAGCACCTTAACAGGCTCGCCCTTGCGAACAGCACCCTTGGCAACCAGGTCAGCAACCGTAACGGCACCGCCCTTTGGATAGAGGTCGCTGAGCTTGTCCAGGTTCACTACCTGGTACTCAACGCGGAATGGGTTCTTGAATCCACGCAGCTTTGGAGTGCGCATAACCAAGTTCACGCCGCCACCTTCAAAACCGAGACGGGTGGTAGTGCGAGCACCGGTTCCCTTGGTACCGCGACCAGCGGTCTTACCCTTGGAACCCTCACCCAGACCCTTACGCATCTTCGCCTTCTTCGCACCCTTTGCAGGACGAAGGTGGTGAAGGCGCAAGATCGCGGACTTCTCGCGCTTGACCTCTGGCTTCTTAGCAGCTGGCTTTGCAGCAGCAGGCTTCTCAGCAGCAGCCTTAGGAGCGGCCTTCTCAGCAGCTGGCTTAGCGGCTGGCTTAGCGGCTTTGCTGGTGCCTTTGCGGCAGCTGGCTTGGCAGCAGCAGACTTCGCTGGAGCTTTAGCTGGTGCCTTTGCAGCAGCCGGCTTGGCAGCAGGCTTAGCGGCTGGCTTTGCAGCAGCCTTTGCCGGAGCTTTAGCTGGTGCCTTTGCGGCAGCTGTCTTTGGGGCAGCCTTGGCAGCTGGCTTTGCAGCAGCTGGCTTTTTGGCGGCTGGCTTCTTTTCTTCAGCCATTAGTCGATCTCCTCAACCTTGACGAGGTGGGCAACGGTCACAACAAGGCCGCGAACGGACTTGTTGTCCTCTTTCACGACGATGTCACCGATTCGCTTCAGACCCAGGGTGCGAAGTGAATCGCGCTGGTTCTGCTTGCCACCGTTTGAGCTTTTGATTTGGGTAACTTTTAGACGAGCAGCCATTAGGCACCTGCCTTTTCAGTTGCTGGCAATAGGCGCTTTGGCGCTACCTCAGCAAGAGTCTTGCCACGACGTGCTGCGACGTCACTTGGCTCTTCTAGCTGACGCAGTGCTGCGACAGTTGCGTGAACAATGTTTAGGGTGTTCGAAGATCCCAGGGACTTCGAAAGCACATCGTGAACACCGGCGCACTCTAGGACGGCACGAACTGGACCACCGGCGATAACACCGGTTCCCTCTGAGGCTGGACGAAGTAGTACAACACCTGCGGCTGCTTCACCCTGCACCGGGTGCGGGATGGTTGAGCCGGCACGAGGAACGCGGAAGAAGTTCTTCTTTGCATCCTCAACGCCCTTGGCGATTGCGGCTGGAACTTCCTTGGCCTTGCCATATCCAACACCTACGGTGCCATCGCCATCGCCCACCACAACAAGTGCGGTGAAGGCGAAACGACGACCACCCTTGACCACCTTGGCAACGCGGTTGATTGTTACAACGCGCTCCAAAAATGGGCTCTTGGTGTCCTCGCGGTCACGACGCTCGTTCTTTGGACCACGCTCACGTGATCCACGACGCTGCTCGCGCTCGTTTGGGTCAACCGTAGTCTGAGCCTGATCGACGACGACCTCGGTTGGGGTAGCTTCTGCCACTGTCTCTTCCTTCTTCTCGCTCACAGGGTCAGTCCTTCCTCGCGGGCTGCATCAGCAATAGCTGCGACGCGACCTGCGTAGCGGTTTCCACCGCGGTCGAACACGACCTCTTTGACACCGGCCTTCTTGGCTCGCTCGGCAATTAGCTTGCCCACCGCTGCAGCCTTGTCGGTCTTGGAGCCATCGTTCTTACGTAGCTCAACTTCCATGGTGGAAGCGGAGGCCAGGGTGTGGCCCTTGGCGTCATCAACTACCTGCACGAAAACGTGACGGGCGCTTCTGGTGACAACCATGCGAGGGCGCTGTTCGGTGCCCTCAATCTTCTTGCGCAGACGGTCGTGACGACGGCCACGGGCGGCTGACTTTGACTTGCCTCTAACACCTAGAGCCATGATTACTTACCAGCCTTTCCAGCCTTGCGACGGACTCGCTCGCCTTCATAGCGAACTCCCTTGCCCTTATAGGGCTCAGGCTTGCGAATCTTGCGGATGTTTGCAGCGACCTCACCTACGGCCTGCTTGTCAATACCCGAAACGGTGATCTTCGTGTTGCCCTCAACGCTCAGGGTGATGCCCTGTGGGGGCTCAACAAGAACCGGGTGGCTAAAGCCAAGTGCCAACTCAACGTTGGAACCCTTGGCTTGGGCGCGATAACCGGTTCCGACAATCTCGAGGCTCTTCGAAAAGCCCTCTGAGACGCCGTGAACGTTGTTGGCAATCAAGGTTCTGGTTAGACCGTGCAGCGACTTGGAGTTTGCCTCGTCGTCTGGGCGGGAAACGATGACGTTGCCATCTTCTAAGGTGACCTTGATTGGCTCTGAAACGGTTAGCTTCAGCTCGCCCTTTGGTCCCTTGACTGCAACATCTTGACCGTTTAGCTCAACGGTTACTCCCGCTGGTAGCGGGATGGGAAGTTTTCCAATTCTCGACATAAGCGCTTACCAGATGTAGGCGAGGACTTCCCCACCTACTCCCTTCTTTGCTGCCTGACGGTCGGTTAGTAGACCGGAGGAGGTGGACAAAATCGCGATACCCAATCCGCCGAGCACGCGAGGCAGCTCAGTGGACTTGGCGTAAACACGAAGACCTGGCTTAGAAACACGCTTGATTCCAGCAATGCTGTTCTCGTTGTTCTTGCCGTACTTCATGGTGATGCTCAAGGTCTTACCGACCTTGGCGTCCTCAACCTTGTACTCAGCGATGTAACCCTCTGATTTCAAGATCTGAGCGATTGTCTCCTTCAATTTGGAAGAAGGCAGGCTCAACGACTCGTGGTGAGCGTTGTTAGCGTTGCGCAGCCGGGTCAGAAAATCTGCTACCGGGTCTGTCATTGTCATTTGTTTATCTCTTTCTCGAAGTGGTTTCCAAGTGCTTTACAAGCAAGTGGACCTTCTTCAATTAGGGGTTAGGACTTGAATGGGAAGCCGAGTGCTCGCAAAAGCGCCCGACCCTCATCGTCAGTCTTGGCTGTGGTCACGACAGTGATATCCATACCGCGAACGGCATCGATCTTGTCCTGATCGATCTCGTGGAACATGGACTGCTCCGAGAGACCAAATGTGTAGTTGCCGTGGCCATCGAACTGCTTGTCCGATAGCCCGCGGAAGTCACGAATACGTGGCAGGGAGAGCGACAGTAGTCGGTCTAGGAATTCCCACATTCTGTCCCCGCGCAAGGTTACGTGGCAACCAATTGGCTGACCCTCACGCAACTTGAACTGAGCGATGGACTTGCGAGCCAGGTTGACCTGTGGCTTCTGGCCGGTGATTGCGGTCATGTCGCGAATCGCGCCCTCAATCAGCTTGGCTTCCTTGGCAGCCTGACCGACACCCATGTTCACAACAATCTTGGTGAGGCCTGGAACCTGCATTGGGTTAGCGAAGTTGAACTCGGTGGTCAGCGCTGGCACGATCTCGGTGCGGTACTGAGCCTTTAGACGAGGAAGGGTCTTGCCCTCTGGCGCCTTCTTAGTTGCGGTTGCCATTAGAGCTCCTTCCCGGTCTTCTTGGCCACGCGGACCTTGGTGGTCTTGCCGTCCTTGTCAGTCTCAACCTTGTAGCCAACCTTGGTTGGACCCTTTGAGGCTGGGTCGACTAGCGCGACGTTTGAAATGTGGATTGGAGCCTCAGCGGTCTGAATGCCGCCAGTGCGGTCACCCTTCTCGCTCTGGCCAGCCTTGATGTGCTTGGTGACAATGTTGACGCCCTCAACGATGACCTTGTTGGTTTCCTTGTTGACGGCCAATACGTGACCCTGCTTGCCGCGGTAGCCACCGCGTGCTTCGGTTGCGCCGGTCATTACCTGGACCAGGTCGCCCTTTTTAATCTTTGCCATGAGTTAGATAACCTCCGGAGCTAGCGAGATGATCTTCATGAAGCGCTTGTCGCGCAATTCACGACCGATGGGGCCAAAGATACGTGTTCCTCTTGGCTCGCCGTCTGGCTTGATGATCACCGCTGCGTTCTCGTCGAACTTGATGTAGGAACCGTCCTGACGACGGGTCTCCTTCACGGTGCGAACAACCACGGCCTTTACGACATCGCCCTTTTTGACGTTGCCGCCGGGAATGGCGTCTTTCACCGAGGCGACGATTACGTCACCCAGGCCCGCGTAGCGTCGGGTTGATCCACCCAACACGCGAATTGTCAACAGCTCTTTGGCGCCCGAGTTATCGGCGACCTTGAGCCTGGATTCTTGCTGAATCACTTTTTCTCCTTGTTTTGTGAATAACGATTCCGACCGTTATTCCTAGGGGTTACTTCGCCTTTTCGAGAATCTCGACTAGACGCCAGTTCTTAGTTGCGGACAGTGGACGAGTCTCGTCGATCTGAACTAGATCGCCAATACCTGCGGTGTTCAACTCGTCGTGAGCCTTGATCTTCTTTGAGATGCGCATGACCTTGCCATATAGCGGGTGCTTCTTGCGGGCCTCGACTAGCACGACGATGGTCTTGTCCATCTTGTCGGAAACCACATAACCACGACGTGACTTGCGGTCACCGCGCTCGACCTCTTTGATCTCCTTTGGAGCCCTAGGGGTCTTTGGCTTGGTTGCCTTTGGCGCAGCCTTGGCAGCTGGCTTGGCAGCGGCCTTAGGTGCTGCGGCCTTGGCGGCAGGCTTAGCGGCGGTCTTGGCAGCTGGCTTTTTCTCTTCGGCCATCTTTATGCCTCCTCGGCCGCAGTTTCGGCCTTCTTCTTTGTGGTCTTGGCTGCAGGTGCTGCAGGTGCTGGAACCGCACGAATACCCAGTTCACGCTCGCGCATGACGGTGTAGATGCGGGAAATATCGCGCTTCACGGCCTTCAGGCGACCGTGGTTATCGAGCTGCCCGGTGGCGGACTGGAAGCGCAGGTTGAATAGCTCTTCCTTTGCCTTACGGAGCTCCTCAACCAACATTGAGTCCTCGATCTTGTCGAGGTCCTGAGTGGTTAGGTTCTTTGAGCCGATCATTATGCGTCACCTTCTTCACGCTTGATAATGCGAGCCTTGAGGGGAAGCTTGTGGATTGCACGTGTCATAGCTTCCTTGGCGATGGTCTCTGAAACACCCGATAGCTCAAACAACACGCGACCAGGCTTTACGTTTACTACCCACCACTCCGGTGAACCCTTACCGGAACCCATGCGGGTTTCGGCTGGCTTCTTGGTCAGTGAGCGGTCTGGGAAGACGTTGATCCAAACCTTTCCACCACGCTTGATGTGACGAGTCATCGCAATACGCGCTGCCTCAATCTGGCGGTTGGTTAGGTAGGCGGGAGTTAGGGCCTGAATGCCCCACTCACCAAAGTTGACCTTGGTTCCACCGGTAGCGTGACCCGAACGCTTCGGGCTGTGCTGCTTGCGGTGCTTGACTTTTCTAGGAATCAGCATTTCTAGCCTTCACTTCCTGCTGCAGCTGCAGCCTCCTGGCGTGGGCCACGACGGCCAGCGCCTGGACGAGGTGCACGCATGGTTGCCTGCTGCGCAGCAAGCTCCTTTGCGGTTAGGTCGCCCTTGTAGATCCAAACCTTGACACCGATGCGACCAAAGGTGGTCTTGGCCTCGTAGAAGCCGTAGTCGATGTTGGAGCGAAGGGTGTGTAGTGGCACTCGTCCCTCGCGGTAGAACTCGCTGCGGGACATTTCAGCTCCGCCCAAACGACCAGAGGTCTGGACACGGATGCCCTTTGCTCCGGCGCGCATGGCGCCCTGGATGCCCTTACGCATTGCACGACGGAAAGCAACACGAGCAGAAAGCTGCTCGGCGATGCCCTGTGCAACAAGCTGTGCGTCGGCCTCTGGGTTTTTGACCTCGAGGATGTTTAGCAAGACCTGCTTGCCAGTCATCTTCTCTAGATCAGAACGCAGGGTCTCAGCCTCGGCACCACGACGGCCAATGACCAGTCCTGGGCGAGCAGCAAAGATGTCGACACGAACACGGTCGCGGGTTCGCTCGAGCTCGATGCGGCTGATGCCGGCACGGTCTAGCTTCTCCTGCAAGAACTCACGGATGCGAACGTCCTCAACCACGTAGTCGGCATAGCGCTGACCCTTCTTGGTTGAGTCGGCGAACCAACGTGAGCGGTGGTCGGTTGTGATTCCTAGGCGGAAGCCGAAGGGATTGACTTTCTGACCCATTACTTACCTGCCTTCTTCTCAAACTCGTCTGGGGTTGCGACCACCACGGTGATGTGGCTGGTGCGCTTGTTGATGCGGAATGCACGGCCCTGAGCACGTGGGCGGAACCTCTTCAGGGTCACTCCCTCGTCCACAAATGCCTGCGAGATGACCAGGTCATCCGCGTCCACGATTGTGCCGGCGCTCTCACCCTTGACCTGCGCATTGGCAACCGCGGAGGCTACCAACTTGTAGATCGGCTCAGATGCTGACTGTGGTGCAAACTTCAGAATTCCAAGGGCCTCTGTGGCCTGCTTGCCGCGGATCAGGTTGACGACACGGCGAGCCTTCATTGGGGTCACGCGGATGTTACGCACTTTGGCGATCGCTTCCATCGTTTCTTCCTCTACTCTCTATCGCCGCGGGTTATCCGCGACGACCCTTCTTGTCGTCCTTCACGTGACCACGGAAGGTTTTGGTTGGTGCGAATTCGCCAAGCTTGTGACCGACCATGGTCTCGGTGACGAAAACTGGAATGTGCTTGCGACCGTCGTGGACTGCAATGGTGTGGCCCAGCATGGCTGGAACGATCATTGAGCGGCGAGACCAGGTCTTGATCACGTTCTTGGTACTGGCCTCGTTCTGTACTCGCACCTTCTTCATTAGGTGCTCGTCGACGAAGGGGCCCTTCTTCAAACTGCGTGGCATCTAGAAATCTCCTACTTCTTGCCGGCGTAACGACGACGAACGATTTGCTTATCGGATGGAAGGTTTGGCTTGCGTGTGCGGCCTTCCTTCTGACCCCAAGGGGTAACAGGGTTACGTCCACCAGAGGTCTTACCCTCACCACCACCGTGTGGGTGATCAACCGGGTTCATGGCTACACCACGAACGGTTGGGCGAACGCCCTTCCAGCGCATGCGGCCAGCCTTACCCCAGTTGATGTTGGACTGCTCGGCGTTGCCGACCTCACCGATGGTTGCACGGCAGTTGGCGTCAACGTTGCGGATTTCACCAGAAGGCAGACGAAGCTGCGCGTTTGGTCCATCCTTAGCAACCAAGCGAACCGAAGCACCGGCGGAACGAGCCATCTTGGCTCCTCCGCCTGGCTTCAGTTCGATGGCGTGAATTACGGTACCGACCGGGATGTTCTTCAATGGCAGGTTGTTGCCTGGCTTGATATCCGCCGATGGTCCCTGCTCGATTGCGTCGCCCTGCTTCAACTTGTTTGGAGCCAAGATGTAGCGCTTGGTGCCATCGATGTAGTGCAAAAGTGCAATGCGAGCGGTGCGGTTCGGGTCGTACTCGATGTGAGCGACCTTCGCTGGAACGCCGTCCTTGTCGTTACGACGGAAGTCGATAACGCGGTACTGGCGCTTGTGACCACCACCGATGTGACGGGTGGTGATGCGACCAGCTGAGTTACGACCACCGGTCTTTGGCAGCGGCCTAAGAAGTGACTTCTCAGGGGTCGAGCGAGTGAGCTCGGTAAAGTCTGCTACCGAAGAACCACGGCGACCCGGAGTCGTTGGCTTGTATTTACGAATTCCCATTAGTCAATTCCCCTTAGCCGATGTAGGTAAAGATGTCGATGGAGCCCGAGTGCAGGGTGACAATGGCACGCTTGGTGTCCTTGCGCTTTCCCATGCCGAATCGGGTGCGGCGGGTTTTTCCCTGACGGTTCAGGGTGTTGATGGTTGCAACCTTCACGTTGAAGATCTGCTCCACGGCCTGCTTGATCTCGGTCTTGTTCGAGCGTGGGTCAACCTCAAAGGTGTACTTACCCTCGTCGATGAGCGCATAGCTCTTCTCCGAAATGATTGGCTTGATGATTACGTCGCGCGGATCCTTCTGAACGGTGCTCATGCGCTGACCTCCTCGGACTTGACTGAACCTTCAACAAAGCTGGTTAGCGCAGTTGCGGTGAAGACCAGGTCCTCGGCGTGCAGCACGTCGTAGGCGTTTAGCTGGTCAACTGGAATCACGTGAACGGTTGGCAGGTTTCTAAGGCTCATGTAGCTGACCTCGTCTGCGCGGTCGAGCACCACAAGGATGTTCTTAGCGGTTGAGATCTGGCTCAGAAAGCTTGCTGCTGCTTTGGTGGATGGAGCATCCTTGATACCGAACTGGTCGATTACGTGGATGCGGCCATTGCGAGCGCGGTCAGACAGAGCACCAAGCAGAGCCTGAGCAATCATCTTCTTCGGGGTGCGCTGTGAGTAGTCACGAGGCTTTGGACCGTGGATGATGCCACCACCGCGGTGCTGCGGCATGCGGATCGAACCCTGACGGGCACGGCCGGTTCCCTTTTGCTTGAATGGCTTGCGACCAGAACCGGAAACCTCACCACGACGAAGAGTCGACTGGGTTCCCTGGCGAGCAGCTGCCAGCTGGGCAACCACTACCTGGTGGATTAGTGGGACGTTGGTCTGGACGTCGAATAGTGCCTCTGGCAGATCGACGGAACCTGACTTCTTTCCCTTTACGTCAATTAGGTCAACGCTAGGCATTAGTTGCTCTCCTTCACGGCGTTGCGAACGAATACCAACTGGCCCTTTGGACCTGGTACAGCACCCTTGATTAGCAATAGACCACGCTCTAGGTCCACGCCGTGCAGGGTGAGATTTAGTGTGGTGACGCGGTCAGTTCCCATGCGGCCAGGCATCTTCTTGCCCTTTACGACCTTGCCCGGGGTAGTACCTGCACCAATGGAACCTGGCTTGCGGTGGTTCTTGTGAGCACCGTGTGATGAGTGAATACCGGAGAAGCCGTGACGCTTCATAACACCGGCAAAACCCTTACCCTTGCTGGTTCCAACAACGTCGACCTTGGAGCCAACCTCGAAGATGTCAACACCCAGGGCCTGGCCCATGGTGTATTCAGCAATGTCAGAGGTGCGGATCTCAGCTAGGAAGCGTCTTGGAGTGGAGCCGGCCTTCTCGAAGTGGCCGGTGGATGGCTTGTCGACCTTGCGTGGGTCGATTGCGCCGTAGGCAACCTGAATGGCTTCATAGCCATCGGTGTCCGAAGTCTTAATTTGAGTGATGATGTTCTCGCCAGCCTCAACGACTGTGATCGGAACAAGCTTGTTGTTCTCATCCCACCCTTGAGTCATACCGAGCTTTTTGCCCAGCAGGCCCTTCACGTTTCTAGTCTCTACTGCCATGTTCCTGATCCTTAGAGCTTGATCTCGATGTTGACGTCAGCTGGGAGGTCCAAGCGCATCAGCGAATCAACGGCCTTTGGAGTCGGGTCGATGATGTCAATGAGACGCTTGTGGGTACGCATCTCAAAGTGCTCACGGCTGTCCTTGTACTTGTGTGGCGAGCGAATGACCGTCACGATGTTCTTCTCGGTGGGCAGTGGCACTGGGCCTACTACCTTTGCACCGGCGCGGGTGACTGTGTCGACGATTTTGCTCGCCGAGGAGTCGATGATCTCGTGGTCATACGACTTCAGTCGAATGCGGATCTTGTTAGCCGCCATGTTGACTCGCTTCCGTTTCCTTAGGTGATCTCTCGATCACACAGTTTTGGAAGTCAATTCCTTTTGCGAAAAAACGCAAATCTTATTGACTGCCGTGATGCTGATGCACTGTTCTTCTGTCAACGCCCTATTTCTAGGGCCCGGTCCGACACCTTGACTCGGGCGTGTCGCAAGTAATGAACTCGCGAATCACCCAAGAAAAAATCTCAGATAAGTTTTTTGTGGTTCTTTGCTGCGGTTGGCCCAGTTACCTGTGCACGTATCCTGCAGTGGGCGGATCTAGGACCCGCTTCTCATGAACTTGTAAAGTCTGCCACAGGGCAAGGGCCAGGTGCAAGTTAATTTGAGCCCAAAAATTTCTTCACCGCTGAAAGGAATCTTTCAGCGTCTTGAATTGAAGCAACTGCATCCAGCACTAGCAATTCCTCTTGTCCATATTCAGCTTCCGACTTACTTGCAATTAGCCTGGCAAATTGCCTGATAGCAGACTCTTTCAAGACTCCCAGCGACCTTAGATCTCCAGCAGCCTGGCCATGTGAGCGAGGCTTGGGGATTGTCTTTGTCTCCTTCAAATAGACCGCATCTTTAGCATGGATTGCGCTGTGAACAGCCATGGAGATTGCGGGATTAATAAGCCTGAGTTCAAGGCATAGCTTGGCTGCTGCCAAATACTGGTCGGCTAGTTTGATTGACTGTGCTGGGTGATGCTCCATTGGTACTCCTCTTTCAATTGATTGAGGACGTCCCACCCCTTTATTGCCCTGCCGTCCGAAAGCAGGTTTTCTAAAAACCTGCTTCTAGCTTCGAAGTTACTGCGCAGGTCCGACATCTTTTGAACCATGACATTCAAGCTATTTCCAGTTCGAGTGAAAAGATCTTCCGAGAGGTTTGCGGTGCTCTCAAGGAGCTGACCTTTGTCCAGAGGAACCGAGTCATCAAAGACCAGGTAAAGGTCGAGGTCGCTGGCCTCGTGATCTTCTTTACGCATAACGCTCCCAAATAGAACCGCAATGATTGGAACTGTCGGCAATTCGACCAGCTGTTCTTTGAGCTCCTCAAAGATTGAATCGAGACCTTGAAGGATTGCGCGAAGTTGCGGAACCAGAATGTGTGACTGATTGATTTCATACAGCTTGGCTGGAGGCCTAAAGGTCTCGATTAGCTATTCCTAGGTCCGGTCAGGCGCCTCAGAAGCGCGTTACCCTGCGCTGAGGAAATGGCAGCCATGCGGGCTAATTCCCTTCCAGACTTGGGGGTTGTGCCACCGAGCAGAACGCGAAGGAGCTTGGCAAGCGTGGGACTGAGAAGACCCGCTGTCGGTTCACTGAGAATCATGACTCTATTGTATGTAAATTACAGACATTAGCAAGACTCCGGAGACCATAGGAATTTGGGCCGAGATTGGGATTACCTGGGTAAAGCAAAACCCCTCGGTTTCCTCGAGGGGTTCCGCTTTAGTTTTGTCGAACTTACTTGTTGATCTTGGTAACGGTACCGGCACCTACGGTGCGGCCACCCTCACGGATCGCGAAGCGTAGACCGTCCTCCATGGCGATTGGCTGAATCAGCTCAACGCTCATCTCGGTGGTGTCGCCTGGCATTACCATCTCGGTACCGGACGGCAGGGTGATAACACCGGTGACGTCAGTGGTACGGAAGTAGAACTGTGGGCGGTAGTTCGAGTAGAACGGGTTGTGACGGCCACCCTCATCCTTAGCAAGGATGTAGACGTTGGCGTCAAAGTTGGTGTGTGGAGTGATCGAACCTGGCTTGCAAACAACCTGGCCACGCTCTACGTCCTCGCGCTTGGTACCACGAAGAAGCAGACCTACGTTCTCTCCGGCCTCTGCGTAGTCAAGTAGCTTGCGGAACATCTCGATACCGGTAACGGTGGTCTTCTGCTTGTCGCGAATACCAACGATCTCGACCTCGTCGTTGACGTTGACCTTGCCACGCTCGATCTTGCCGGTGATAACGGTTCCACGACCGGTGATCGTGAAGACGTCCTCAACTGGCATTAGGAATGGCTTGTCGAAGTCACGGGTTGGCTCTGGGATGCTTGCGTCACAGGCGTCCATTAGCGCCATGACAGCGTCGCCCCACTTGGCGTCGCCCTCAAGTGCCTTGAGGCCTGAAACGCGAATAACTGGTGCGTCATCGCCTGGGAACTCGTACAGGTTTAGAAGTTCGCGAACCTCAACCTCAACGAGCTCTAGGATCTCCTCGTCATCGACCATGTCACTCTTGTTCAGAGCAACAACGATGTAAGGAACTCCAACCTGGCGAGCAAGAAGCACGTGCTCCTTGGTCTGAGGCATTGGACCGTCGGTTGCTGCAACTACGAGGATGGCACCATCCATCTGTGCAGCACCGGTGATCATGTTCTTGATGTAGTCAGCGTGACCTGGAGCGTCTACGTGTGCGTAGTGACGGTTCTCGGTCTGGTACTCAACGTGAGAGATGTTGATGGTAATACCGCGCTGCTTCTCCTCTGGGGAGTTGTCAATCTGGTCGAACGCATATGAGTCGTTCAACGTTGGGTGCTTGTCGTGAAGCACCTTGGTGATTGCCGCAGTCAGAGTGGTCTTACCGTGGTCGACGTGACCGATGGTTCCGATGTTGACGTGCGGCTTGGTGCGCTCGAATTTCGCCTTAGCCATTGTGGGTCCTCCTGATGGATCCGTAGTAAATCATCGACCTCGGTGGCCGACTCTGATTTGGGGTTTACAGACTTTCTATCCTAGTGAAAAAGAGAGTAGTTGCCTACTCGCCCTTTGCTTTCTGCACGATCTCGTCAGCGACGTTCCTTGGAACCTCGGCGTAGGTCTCGAATGTCATCGAGTACACCGCGCGTCCAGAGGTCTTGGAACGAAGGTCACCAACATAACCGAACATTTCGGATAGTGGAACCAGAGCACGGACAACCTTCACGCCACTGGCGTCATCCATGGACTGGATCTGCCCACGCCTTGAGTTCAGGTCACCGATGACGTCTCCCATGTATTCCTCTGGGGTACGCACCTCGACCGCCATCAATGGCTCGAGCAGAACTGGGTTGGCTAGACGAGCGGCCTCCTTGAAGACCATCGATCCAGCAAGTTTGAATGCCATCTCCGAGGAGTCGACGTCGTGGTAGGCACCATCCAACAAGGTTGCCTTCACGCCGACCACCGGGTAACCAGCAAGAACACCGGACACCATTGCGTCCTTGATTCCGTGGTCAACAGATGGGATGTATTCGCGAGGAACGCGACCACCGGTTACGGCGTCTACGAACTCGTAAGTCTTCTCGCCCTCAACCTCCATTGGTTCAAGCTTGATCTGCACCTTCGCAAACTGTCCGGATCCACCGGTCTGCTTCTTGTGGGTGTAGTCGTGCTTGTCAACGGTGCGACGAATGGTCTCGCGGTAGGCAACCTGTGGCTTACCAACGTTTGCCTCAACCTTGAACTCACGGCGCATGCGGTCAACCAGGATGTCTAGGTGAAGCTCACCCATACCCGAGATAACGGTCTGGCCGGTGTCGTGGTCGTGCTCAACGCGGAAGGTTGGGTCCTCTTCGGCAAGCTTCTGGATAGCTAGACCCAGCTTCTCCTGGTCAGATCTTGGTCTTTGGCTCAATGGCAACCGAGATAACTGGATCTGGGAAGGTCATCGACTCTAGAACAATCTGGTTGTCTGAATCGCAAAGGGTGTCACCGGTGGTGGTGTCCTTTAGACCAATGACCGCGTAGATGTGGCCAGTGGTAACGCCATCAACTGGGTTTTCCTTGTTGGCGTGCATCTGGAACAACTTTCCAAGGCGCTCCTTGCGACCCTTGGTGGAGTTCATGATCTGAGCACCAGAGTCAACCTTGCCCGAGTAAACGCGGATGTAGGTAAGACGACCAAAGAATGGGTGGGTCATGACCTTGAATGCCAAAGCTGCGAATGGTTCTGCGGTGTCTGGCTTCCTGGTAAGTCTCTTCTCCTCATCGCGAGGATCTCCACCCTCAACCGATGCGACATCAAGTGGTGAAGGTAGGTAGTCAACAACGGCGTCCAGCATTGGCTGAACACCCTTGTTCTTAAACGCACTGCCGCAAAGGATTGGGTACATCAAAGAGTTCACGGTCAGGTGGCGAATGCCGGCCTTGACCTCTTCGATGGTTGGCTCTTCGCCGTTAAAGAACTTCTCCATCAGCTCTTCGGAGGTGTCGGCAACAGCTTCGATTAGCTGAGCGCGGTACTCGTCGGCCTTGGCCTTCATTTCCGCCGGAATCTCTTCGATCTCGTACTTGGCACCCATCTCGACGTCTCCGCGCCAGGTGAGGGCCTTCATCTGCACTAGGTCGACAACACCCTCGAAGGTGTTCTCGGCACCAATTGGCAACTGGATAACCAGTGGCTTAGCACCTAGGCGGTCAACGATTGTCTTGACGGTGAAGTAGAAATCGGCACCTAGCTTGTCCATCTTGTTGACAAAGCAGATGCGAGGAACGTCGTACTTGTCAGCCTGACGCCAAACGGTCTCGGACTGTGGCTCCACACCCTCTTTGCCGTCGAAGACGGCAACTGCACCATCCAGAACACGGAGTGAACGCTCAACCTCAACGGTGAAGTCCACGTGGCCCGGGGTGTCAATGATGTTGATCTGGTTCTGGTTCCAGAAACAGGTGGTGGCAGCCGAGGTAATGGTGATACCGCGCTCCTGCTCCTGCTCCATCCAGTCCATGGTGGCGGCACCGTCGTGCACCTCACCAATCTTGTGAGTGATACCCGTGTAATACAGGATGCGCTCAGTAGTGGTGGTCTTACCGGCGTCGATGTGAGCCATGATGCCGATGTTACGAACCTTGTTCAGGTCAGTGAGCACGTCTTGTGCCACGGTTGCCTCCGAAAAGTAATTGGTTTCTTTGTTAATTGGTTCATCCGCCAGCTCACACTAGGTGAGATTGCGGATGAAAGTTTTACCAGCGGTAGTGAGCGAAAGCCTTGTTGCTCTCTGCCATCTTGTGGGTGTCTTCGCGACGCTTCACAGCAGCACCTAGGCCGTTGGATGCATCGAGAATCTCGTTCATTAGACGCTCGGTCATGGTCTTCTCGCGACGCTGCTTTGCGTAGAGGACCAACCAGCGCATTGCCAAGGTGTTAGCACGGTGGCTCTTTACCTCAACTGGAACCTGGTAGGTGGATCCACCAACACGACGTGACTTAACCTCAACGGTTGGGCGCACGTTGTCCAGGGCCTTCTTCAAAAGCACTACTGGGTCGTCACCGGTCTTGCGGTTGGTGCCCTCTAGAGCGCCGTAAACGATGGACTCTGCGATGGACTTCTTGCCATCTAGCAGGATCTTGTTTACGAGCTGAGAAACTACTGGGGAGCCGTATACCGGGTCGGATACGACTGGACGCTTGGCTACTGGGCCTTTACGTGGCATTACTTACCCTTCTTTGCGCCGTAGCGGCTACGAGCCTGCTTACGGTCTTTGACTGCCTGGGTGTCTAGAGCACCGCGCACGATCTTGTAGCGCACACCAGGAAGATCCTTCACACGACCACCACGCACTAGCACCATCGAGTGCTCCTGCAGGTTGTGGCCCTCGCCTGGGATGTAAGCGGTAACCTCAACGCCGTTTGAAAGCTTCACACGAGCCACCTTGCGCAAAGCCGAGTTCGGCTTCTTTGGGGTGGTGGTGTATACACGGGTGCATACGCCGCGCTGCTGAGGGTTAGCCTTCAACGCAGGTGCCTTGGTCTTAGTGACCTTAGGGCTACGTCCCTTGCGAACCAACTGCTGAATTGTTGGCACTAGTACTCCTTGTTCGTTGTCTCCGGCACGCCGAAAGAGGCGTTAGACCGAATTTTGTTGACCCCGCCTCAGCGACTAGAGACTTGGAGCCTTGAATCATGCCTTCGCATGAACCTTGGCAAGCATACCTGTAGCCACTAAAGCGGGTCAAATGGTTTTTTTAGTTGTTAGTTCTCGTCTACTGCGAATGGATCTGCAATGGACAAGGAGAGCTCCTGAGAATCTAGGTCTGAGGAGTCAAAGGAAGCGTCCGACCAGATGCGGTTCGGGTAGCGCTCGGCCTTTGCCTCTTCGGTGCCGTCGACCTCGAAGTTGCGGTGAGCGGCAAGACCGGTACCAGCTGGGATCAGCTTTCCGATGATGACGTTCTCCTTTAGACCAACCAGTCTGTCCTCGCGCTTGTCTAGGGCCGCCTGGGTTAGCACCCTGGTGGTCTCCTGGAACGAAGCTGCGGACAGCCAGGACTGCGCTGCCAGTGAGGCACGGGTCATACCCATTACTTCCTGACGAGCAGATGCTGGGCGGAGGCCCTTGCGCAACTGCAGCGCGGTTCTTGGTCGCGAACCTCTGACGGTCGATGATCTCACCTGGCAACATGTCGGTGTCGCCGGAGTCGATAACGGTTACCTTGTTCAGCATCTGACGAACAATCACCTCGAGGTGCTTGTCGTGCAGTGGAACACCCTGTGAGCCGTAGATAGCCTGCACACCGCGGATGATCTCGGCAGCTGCCTCACGGGCACCCTTGATCATCAACACCTCGTGTGGAATTGGAGTTCCATCAACCAGGTAGTCGCCGGCCTCAACCATGTCACCCTTTTCGACGATCAGATCATCTGGAGAGTTCACCACGGTGATTGGCAGGTAAGGGCTTAGCTTCTTGAAGGTCTTCGAAGCGGTTCTCGAGAAGCTGTACTGCAGCGCTAGCGCCTCAGCCTCCTTCTCGGCTCCCTCGCCCTGTGGGCGAACGTAGACCTCGTAGGACTTGGTTCCGGTTGCGGAGACCTTCTCGATGATGTCGACCTTGCCAGCCCAGAATGCCATTACGGCAACCTTGCCAGCCTGACGCCATCCAACACGAGCCTCGAGCAAGTCGGTAACACCGTTCAGACCTTGAGTGATGTCATAGGAGATCAGACGCTCAACACGAACCTTCTGACCACCAATGGACTTCAAAATGGTCTGCTTCTTGGTGTTCTCGGCAGCACCACCGGTGTGGAAGGTACGCATTGTTAGCTGAGTACCTGGCTCACCAATTGACTGGGCTGCGATGATACCGATGGCCTCACCAACAGTTACCTTCTGGTTGGTTGCAAGCGATACGCCGTAGCAGTTCGCACAGATACCACTCTCAGCCTCACAGGTGAGCACGGCACGAACCAGGATGGTCTCGACGCCAGCTTCCTTGAGCCTTCTAACAGTTGAGTGATCGATGTTCTCGCCAGCCTTGACCAGCACATCCTTACCGACCTTGACATCAACCAGTGATGAACGACCAACAATCGATAGCTCAATCTGGTCATCATCTAGCAGGTCCTTCTCAAGACCCTTAGAGGTGCCACAGTCTTCGATCTGGATGATGACATCCTGAGCGACGTCAACCAAACGACGGGTTAGGTAACCAGCGGCAGCGGTCTTCATAGCGGTGTCCGCGTTACCCTTTCGGGCACCGGTTGCATTAATAAAGTACTCGTGCGGGGTTAGACCCAGCAGGTAGTTACCCTTCACCGGCATCGGAGCAAAGTCACCGGAGGAGGTAGCAACCGGACCACGCATACCCATGATGGAACGAATCTGGAGCCAGTTACCACGAGCACCAGATGTCACCATCTTGAAGATTGCGTTGTCGGTTGGGATTGAGGTGCGCAATAGCTCCTCAATCTCCTTGGTCTCCTTGGCCCATAGCGCACCAAGCTCATCACGACGCTCGAGGTCTGACTTCAGACCGTTGTCGAACGCTTCCTGAATCTTGGTGTGTAGCTTCTCGGCCTTGAGGATCCTCGAGGCGCGCTCCTTATCAAACGTGCCCTTCGGGTCGAAGTTAGCGTCGGAGATAGCCATCGATACACCGGAGCGGGTTGCCCAGTAGAAACCGGCATCCTTTAGCTTGTCCAGGGATGTGGCAACCTCGGTGCGAGAGAACATCTCGACCATGTCAGAAACGATCTGACCCAGCTGCTTCTTGCCAACCTGGCTGTTCACATATGGGTAGTTCGCTGGCAGGGTCTCGTTGAACAAAGCACGACCAAAGGTGGTCTCCTTGAGCTCATCCTCGATACGAACACGGATCTTGGCACCCAGGTCTAGCTCGTGGATGTCAAATGCCATCTGAGCCTCGGCCATTGAGGTGAAGGCAAGGCCTTCACCCTTAGCACCCTCAACCTCGGTGGTTAGGTGGAAGAGACCAATGATCATGTCCTGGGTTGGAGTTGCAACCGGACGACCATCGGATGGCTTCAAGATGTTGTTCGATGCCAGCATCAAGATGCGAGCCTCGGCCTGAGCCTCAACAGATAGTGGCAAGTGAACTGCCATCTGGTCACCATCGAAGTCAGCGTTGAACGCAGCACAGACCAGTGGGTGAAGCTGAATAGCCTTACCCTCAACCAGCTGTGGCTCGAACGCCTGAATACCTAGACGGTGCAAAGTAGGTGCACGGTTCAGTAGCACAGGCCTCTCACGGATAACCTCTTCTAGAACACCCCAAACCTGTGGGCGTGATCGCTCAACCATGCGCTTCGCGCTCTTGATGTTCTGGGCTAGACCCAAATCGACCAAGACGCTTCATAACGAATGGCTTGAACAATTCCAGTGCCATCAGCTTTGGAAGACCACACTGGTGCAGCTTCAGCTGAGGACCAACCACGATTACGGAACGACCGGAGTAGTCAACGCGCTTACCAAGTAGGTTCTGGCGGAAACGACCCTGCTTACCCTTTAGAAGGTCAGACAGTGACTTCAGAGCACGGTTACCGGTACCGGTAACGGCGCGACCACGGCGACCGTTGTCGAACAGTGCGTCAACAGCCTCCTGCAGCATGCGCTTCTCGTTGTTCAGAATGGTCTTTGGAACAGCACCCAGGTCAACGAATCTCTTCAGACCTGTTGTTGCGGTTGATAACCCTGCGGTAGAGGTCGTTCAAATCAGAGGTCGCAAAGCGGCCACCATCTAGCTGAACCATTGGACGAATCTCTGGTGGCAAGACAGGCAAGCACAGAAAGCACCATCGAGGTTGGTGGGGTGCCCGACTGAGCGAAGCTGTTCACAACCTTTAGACGCTTAATGGCCTGAGTCTGCTTGGAACCCTTGGTGGTTGCAATCTCAGCGCGAAGCTCAGCTGCAGCACCCTCCAGGTCAAACGCTGCCAACACCTGCATGACTGCCTCAGCACCAATCGAGGTGATGATGTAGTCAGAGAAGTAGTAGTCGAAGTGGTCAAAGACAACGTCGTTAGGAACTAGCTGTCCCACCGATGCCGACAGGAACATGCGCCATGCCAACTGCTCCTTGTGCAGGTTGGCTGGGCGCTCCAGGCGGGCATACTCACGAACGATCTTGTCGGTCTTCTTCTTGGCATCCGCCATCAGCTTCTTGATCTTCTTGGTCTCGTCTGAGGTGCGAACAACTGCGTCGTCCTGCTCCTCGTCGGTCTCAAGAGCCAAAGAACGTGCTGACCAGAAACCGTCAACGTCCTTCTCCTCAGCCATGATCAGCTGCTCAACGCTCTTTGAGAACTGCTTCTCAATCCAGCGTGGCGCTTCCCAGAACTTGTTTGAGATCTGCATCTCTAGACCTAGCTCACGAAGCTCTGCGATCTCTGCGGATGCTGCTGCCTCGAACTCCTCGTCACGAGCATCAACCAGTGCGCGAATACGTGAAACGTATTCTTCGCGCACTAGGTCATACTCGGCGTCCTTGAGCTCGTGGTCGATGTCCATGACTCGGTAGGCGGCAAAGTAGATGATCTTCTCAAGGTCCTTTGGAGCCATGTTGAGTAGGTAACCCAAGACGGGAAGGAACACCCTTGAAGTACCAGATGTGGGTAACAGGAGCTGCAAGCTCGATGTGACCCATGCGCTCACGACGAACAGATGACTTGGTCACCTCAACGCCACAGCGCTCACAGACGATTCCCTTGAAGCGAACTCGCTTGTACTTACCGCAGGAGCACTCCCAGTCCTTGGTGGGACCAAAGATCTTCTCGCAGAACAATCCGTCCTTCTCAGGCTTCAGGGTTCTGTAGTTGATGGTCTCTGGCTTCTTAACCTCACCAGATGACCAGGAGCGGATGTCCTCGGAAGTGGCTAGACCAACCCGAAGGGCACTGAAGTTTTCAACTTTCACTGACATATTTTTCTAATTTCTTTCTTGAAAATTCGGGTTAGTAGGTTGGGTACTCGTTGTCGACGGATAGCTGCTCGTTGCGGCTTAGGTTGATACCCAGCTCCTCGGCAGCCCTGTCGGTTTCGAACTCTTCGTCCTTGAGCACAACGGTGTTGCCGTTCTGATCCAAGACCTCGACGTTTAGACCTAGAGACTGCATCTCCTTGGCCAATACTCGGAAGGACTCTGGAATACCAGGAGCCTGGATGTTCTCGCCCTTAACAATGGCCTCGTAGGTGCGAACACGACCTGCGATGTCATCGGACTTGATGGTTAGAAGCTCCTGCAGGGTGTGTGCAGCACCGTAGGCCTGCAGTGCCCAAACTTCCATCTCACCAAAGCGCTGTCCACCGAACTGAGCCTTACCACCAAGTGGCTGCTGAGTAATCATGGAGTAAGGACCGGTGGAACGAGCGTGGATCTTGTCGTCAACCAGGTGGTGGAGCTTCAGCATGTACTTCACACCCACAGCAATTGGCTCTGGGTATGGCTCACCGCTTCTACCATCAAACAGCTTGGCCTTGCCGGAGCCATCAATCAGACGCTTTCCGTCCTTGCCTGGCAGGGTGCTCTCCAGCAAACCAGTCACCTGGTTCTTGGTGGCACCATCAAACACAGGAGTGGCGACCTTGGTGCCAGGCTCTGCGTTGTAGAGATCCTTGGCCATGCCCTCTGCCCACTTGGCAACACCCTTGATGTCCCAACCCTGGCGGCAAGCCCAACCTAGGTGAGACTCGAGCACCTGACCGAAGTTCATTCGGCCTGGAATACCCAGTGGGTTCAAAACGATGTCAACCGGGGTGCCATCCTCCATGAACGGCATGTCCTCAACTGGCAAGATCTTGGCAATAACACCCTTGTTACCGTGGCGACCAGCAAGCTTGTCACCCTCGGTAATCTTGCGCTTCTGAGCGATGTAGACAACAACTCTCTTGTTGACACCAGCACCGAGCTCGTCACCCTCTTCGGCGTCAAATACCTTGACGCCGATGATGGTTCCCTGCTCACCGTGTGGCACCTTCAAAGAGGTGTCGCGAACCTCGCGGCTCTTCTCGTTGAAGATTGCGCGCAGTAGTCGCTCCTCGGCAGACAATTCAGTCTCTCCCTTAGGAGTTACCTTTCCAACCAAGATGTCGCCTGGGCGAACCTCGGCACCAATGCGGATGATGCCCTGGTCATCTAGCTGGGCTAGTGCCTCAGCGGAGATGTTTGGTAGGTCAGCGGTGATCTCTTCGGCACCCAGCTTGGTGTCGCGAGCATCAACCTCGTACTCCTCGATGTGGATGGAGGAAAGCACGTCGTGCTTGACGATCTCCTGAGACAGGATGATGGCGTCCTCGAAGTTGTAACCCTCCCATGGCATGAATGCCACGAGCAGGTTCTTACCCAGAGCCAACTCACCGTTCTCGGTGGAAGGACCATCTGCCAAAACAGAACCAAGCTCAACTCGCTGTCCAACCTCAACCACTGCGCGCTGGTTGATAGCGGTTCCCTGGTTGGAGCGGTCGAACTTGCGCAAGTGAGTAGTTAGAGCGTGAACCATCGTCATTCATGACGGTGATCTCGTCTGCGTCGATCTCCTCAACAACACCTGCGGCGTTGGTGATGACAACAGCACCGGAGTCAATGGCAGCAATGCGCTCCATACCGGTTCCAACGTATGGGCTCTCAGCGCGCAGCAGTGGAACTGCCTGACGCTGCATGTTTGCACCCATCAGAGCACGTGATGAGTCATCGTGCTCAAGGAATGGAATCAGTGAGGTGGAGACAGAAGCAAGCTGACGTGGGGAGATGTCGATGTAGTCAACATCTGCAGCGTCAACCTCAACCATGTCACCACGGAATCTTGCGAAGGCCTTTGGCTTAGCCAAGGTGCCATCTGCGTTCAACTCGGTGTCAGCACCTGCGATGACCTTGCCATCCTCAGCTGCAGCGTCTAGGTACTCAACCTTTGAGGTGACCTTGCCACTCTTGACCTGGCGGTAAGGGGTCTCAATGAAACCAAAGGCGTTGATGCGGCTGAATGCGGTCAAAGAACCGATTAGACCAATGTTTGGACCTTCTGGGGTCTCCACTGGACACATACGACCGTAGTGAGATGGGTGAACGTCACGAACCTCCATCTGGGCACGCTCACGAGCGATACCACCTGGACCTAGAGCAGACAAGCGGCGCTTGTGTGCAAGGCCAGCCAGTGGGTTGTTCTGGTCCATGAACTGGGAGAGCTGGCTTGCACCGAAGAACTCCTTGATGGCAGAAACCACTGGGCGAAGGTTGATCAGGGTCTGAGGAGTGATCGCCTCGATGTCCTGGGTGGACATGCGCTCACGAACAACTCGCTCCATCCTGGAAAGACCAATACGAACCTGGTTCTGAATCAACTCACCAACCGAGCGAATACGACGGTTGGAGAAGTCATCGATGTCGTCAGAGCGAACAATCAACGAGGTCTTCTTGCCATTCATCTTCACGCTGAACTCAGCGTTCTGAGTGTTGGCAGAAACGTTGTTAGCAAGGGTTAGGTCAAACAGAAGCAGGTACTTCAGAGTTGCCACGATGTCCGCGTTGGTCAAGGTGGTGGTCTCTGCGTCCTGAGCAATACCGAGCTTGCGGTTTAGCTTGTGACGACCAACGCGGGCTAGGTTGTAGCGCTTGCCCTCAAAGTAGGTGCAACGTAGCCATGCCTCTGCAACCTCAGCACCAGCAGCCTCACCACGAACCTTGCGGTAGACCTCACGAAGAGCGTCTTCCTTGCTCAAGATTGGGTTTGGGAACACCTTGGACTCGTCATACTCGAGAGTTCTCTCGATGATGTCCTCGTCAAAGCGCAAGTTCAGTGGGCTTGCCTCGGTGGTTGCCTTGATGTCTGCGAACTCAGCGCGGATCTCTTCCTTGGACATACCAAGGGCCTTCAGGAAGATGGTTGCCGAGACCTTGGTCTTGCGGTCAACCTGCACCTGCAAGATTGGAAGTCCAAATCTTGCAGCCGGCTTACGCTCGTCCTTGACCCACTCGGTCAAAAACTCCAAGTAGGAACCACGGCTTGGAATGATCTGAGCCTTGTTGTTTCTAACGTCTAGGTTTCCAGTGGTGTTGGTTGACACCGAGAAGTAGACACCAGGGGAACGAACTAGCTGAGAAACAACAACACGCTCGGTGCCATTGATGATGAAGGTGCCCTTCCCGGTCATGACCGGGAAGTCACCCATGAATACTGTCTGGCTCTTGATCTCACCGGTTAGGTAGTTGGTGAACTCTGCCTTGATGTAGAGCGGCTGGGTGTAGCTCTTGCCCTTTTCCTTGCACTCGTCAGGAGTGTATGGGGCTTCGAAGAGCATTGGCTCTGAGAAGGAAAGGCCCATCTTGGCATCCTGGGCAGCGTTAGCGCTGTCCTCAATGGGGCTGATCTCTTCAAAGACCTCGTCTAGACCGGTCTTGGCATCCTTGCCTGCAATCTCGCGCCATGCGGGGTTGCCAACCAACCAGTCAAAGCTCTCGGTCTGAAGGGAGAGTAGATCTGGGATCTCAATTGGGTCTGGGTGCTTAGCAAAGGTTGGACGCATTGCTGAGCGAGTGTTTTTTGCGGACTTGGTGGTTTTAGCTGATTTAGCAGTTGCCAAAGTAAATACCCCTAGGGAAGTTGTGTATTTGGGCGGACAAGCTCCCTGAATCCTGATGTAACCACCATTTGCTACATGTCAGGCAACCGCAATTTGAGGCCAGACAAAGGTCAGGGGAGCAAACCTCTATCCTAAGGGGTGCGAATTATGCTACGCAACTTAATATTTCGCAGGTTTTTACCCTTTGTGATTATTGAAGATACTCAATTCAACAATGGCAAGCCAACCTTAAGTAGGAATTGGGACCCTAAGAGCCCCAATTCCGCGAGCGGTGACGGTGGGATTTGAACCCACGGTGGACTTTCACCCACACAACTTTTCGAGAGTTGCACCTTCGGCCGCTCGGACACGTCACCGCCGAGAAGCTTAGCAAAATAGCGGTTTCTATCTAGCCCTAGTTTTCTCGCCTCGAGGCAAAGAAGTCCTCAAGCAAAGCTGAGCACTCCTGCTCAAGTACTCCCCGACCACCTCAACGGGATTGCCCAGTCTTGGGTCACGCAAGATGTCATAGAGAGAACCAGCTGCTCCGACCTTGGCATCCCAGGCGCCAAAGACAACCCTAGGAATCCTCGCAGCGACAATCGCCCCCGCACACATCACACATGGCTCGAGAGTCACGAAGAGAGTGCAGTTCTCCAGTCGCCAGTCCCCGAGTTTTTCTCCAGCAGCACGGATAGCTTCGATTTCAGCGTGAGAGGAGGCGTCGTGTTTGGCCTCTTTTTGATTGTGACCTGAGGCAATCACTTCACCGTCCGAATTGACGATGACTGCCCCGACTGGGACATCATCACCTGAGCGCTTAGCCTCGCTAAGCGCTAGCTGCATGAAGTGCTCGTAATCCACGTTCAAATCCTAGGCTCAGGACTCCGATAGCATCCTTTGGTGACCAAAATCGGCATCGTTATCCCAACCGCCTTCAATAGGCCGGAGTACTTGCCATTGGCCTATAAGTCCATTGCGAACCAGCAGGGAGAGTTCGAACTAGAGATCTTGATTGGCACGCCTGAGGACAAGCTAGAAGCCGTCAGAGCGGCTCTGCCCGCAGGTGCAAAGGTTGTTGCAGAATCCACCGAGCCAGGCCTAGCAAAGAAGCTAGATCTGCTTCTCAGAGAGCTCAGTGTGGAATGCGACATCATTGGCTGGCTTGGTGATGATGACCTGCTTGACTGAAGGTTCATTGGCTCAAACAGTCGCAGCCTTTGAGAAAGACCCTGAGGTTGTAATGACCTACGGTGGCTGCGACTACATAGATGCAAACGGTGATGTCATCTTCACAAACCAGAGCGGTGAGTGGGCATCCAAGATTCTGAGGTTTGGACCACAGCTCATCCCCCAGCCAGGCTCACTGATGAGACGCGCAGCTTTTGAGAAAACAAATGGCCTAAGCAACGAGTTTGCGCTTGCCTTTGACTTTGATCTCTTCTTGCAACTCAAGAACCAGGGCAAATTTGCCTACCTGGACAAGACCTTGGCTCAGTTCCGTTGGCACCCAACCTCGTTGTCTGTGAAGCGCAGAATGCGCTCGGCAACCGAAGCATCCAGAGTCCGCAGACGTCACTACAGAGGACTTGCAAAGCTGTTTTGGTGGCTGTGGGAACCATTTGTGATTTTGGCCACCTGGGCCGCAGGAAAACTAGTCAGCATTAGAACTAATCGAAAGTCGTAAGGTATTGAAATGCGCCTAACAGTTGCCAATCACCCCTCGTTACCCACAAGGTCAGCATTCTCAGAGACGAGAAGACACCATCACCAATCTTTAGGCTGCTGGTTGAGGAGCTGGTGACATTGCTCGCCTATGAGGCAACCAGAGAGGTCGCTCTCACCGAGGTTGAGGTCACGACCCCATTGACCAAAACCAAAGGCGCAAAGATTGCAGAGCCCAGGCCAATAGTCATTCCAGTCCTGCGGGCAGGACTGGGAATGCTTGAGGGCATGACCAAGCTGCTTCCAACCGCTGAGGTTGGCTTCCTGGGCATCAAGCGAAACGAAGAGACCCTAGAACCGTTCACCTATGCCAACCGACTACCTGACGATCTAGGAGATCGTCAGGTCTTCATCATCGACCCGATGCTGGCAACCGGTGGAACGCTAAACGACTCGATTGACTACGTCTTTGAACGCGGTGCCAAGGACGTCACCTGCGTCTGCCTGATTGGAGCACCAGAGGGCGTTGAGAACGTGAAGAAGCACCTTGAGGGCAAGTGGCCGGGCAAGAGTGTTCACATTGTCCTGGGTGCAATGGACGAGAAACTCAATGAGATCGGCTACATCGTCCCAGGTCTTGGCGATGCTGGAGACCGCCTCTATGGAGTGGCTGACTAGACCCTGGAGCGGTAATCGGCAACAGCCAGCTTGATGCCGTCTTTGAGACTGGTCTTGGCTTTCCAGCCCATCTCATGGATCTTGGAAACATCCAGAAGCTTTCTTGGGGTGCCATCGGGCTTAGTGGTGTCCCACTCAATCTCCCCCTCGTAACCGACCTCTGAGGCCACCAAGCTCAGCAAGCTCTTTGATGGTTAGGTCTTCACCAACACCAACGTTGATCTGCTGATCCCCGTCATAGTTCTCCATCAAAAACAGACTCGCCTCAGCCAGGTCGTCAACGTAGAGAAACTCTCGCATTGGCGAGCCGGTTCCCCAGTTGGTGACCTTGGAAGCGCCCTCAAGTCGTGCAGTCTCAAAGCGTCGAATCAGAGCTGGCAAAACATGTGAGCCCTGCTCTGAGTAGTTATCCCCTGGACCATACAAGTTGGTTGGCATGACAGAGATCCAGTTCTTGTGGTGCTGCTTGCGAACGGACTGAACCTGCTTGATGCCTGCAATCTTTGCAATGGCATAGGCATCGTTTGTGGTCTCTAGGTGCCCAGTCATCAGAGAGTCTTCAGTGATGGGCTGCGGGGCAAACTTTGGATAGATGCAGCTTGAGCCCATGAACAAAAGTCTTTCGACCCCGTGCTCCAAAGCTGCATCCATCACGTTCACCTGAATCTGCAGGTTCTCACTCAAGAAATCAACAGGGAAAGTGTCGTTGGCAAGGATGCCGCCAACCTTGGCGGCAGCCAAGACAACGTACTTTGGCTTCTCTTTCGCAAAGAACTCAAAGACCGCCTTGCGGTCGGTTAGGTCTAGCTCTTTGGAGGTCTTTCCAACCAGGTTGGTGAAAGCCCTGTCGCTCTGCCTCCCGCCAAATTGCTGAGCCAACCATGCCGCGGTGACCGGCGATGTAGAACTTGGCTGAGCGATCAAGTGGAAACTTGGGGCTCATAGAAACTTTGGCTTGTCTATCCAGTGTGAGCCCTCGTGCTTCAGGAGCTTCAACATCTGCCTCAACCATGATCTTTGCAAGCTCAGGGGCAAGGGTCTTTGCCTTCCAGCCAAGCTCGCGCTCAGCCAAAGAGGCATCGCCAATCAGGGCATCAACCTCTGTTGGGCGCAGATACCTTGGGTCAAACTCAACAAACTCTTCCCAGTCAAGACCAATGTGAGAGAAGGAGTCAGTCAAAAAGTCTTTGATGGTTGCAGCATGCCCGGTTGCAAGCACGAAGTCCATTGGCTTGTCATGCTGCAACATTCGCCACATGCCCTCAACATACTCTGGTGTGTAGCCCCAGTCTCTAACTGAGTCCAGGTTTCCCAAGTAAAGCTTCTTTTGAACACCGGCCTTGATTCTGGCTGCAGCACGAGTAATTTTCCTAGTCACAAAGGTCTCACCACGACGTGGTGACTCGTGGTTGAACAAGATGCCATTGACTGCAAAGAGGCCGTAGGCCTCTCGGTAGTTCTTGGTCATCCAGTAGGAGTAAACCTTTGCTGCTCCGTATGGAGAGCGCGGGTAAAAGGGAGTCTCTTCATTCTGTGGTGGTGGGGTGGCACCAAACATCTCAGAACTGAGACGCCTGGTAGAAACGGCTCTCTGGTGAAACTAGGCGAACCGCCTCCAAGACCCTTGTGGTTCCAACACCGGTGATGTCCCCGGTGTACTCAGGTTCGTCAAAGCTGACCCGAACGTGAGACTGAGCACCAAGGTTGTAGATCTCCTCGGGCTTTAGCTCTGCAATAAGTGAAACCAGACGGGAACCATCAGACAGGTCGCCGTAGTGCAGGATCATTCTTGGCTTACCGTCGTGACGGTCCTGGTAGAGGTGCTCAATCCTTGCGGTGTTGAAGGTTGAAGCTCTGCGAATTAGGCCGTGAACCTCGTAACCCTTATCCAGCAACAGCTCTGCCAGGTAGGAACCGTCTTGACCGGTTATCCCAATGATTAACGCCTTTTTCACGCTCTGCCTCAATTCCTAAGTGCCCCCTAAGCCTACCCAAGCAACATCTTGAAACATTGGGTAATGATTTGACATTTAGCGCCCAATTGCTCACACTTTTACCAATGTCATCTCGAGCCTTCTCCGTAGCGCAGCCAAGCTGCGCCATGATGTGCTGCTCGATGTGTATGTCCCAGTGCCTCTAATCGCCAGCTAGCGATTAGCCCCAAGGCACCAGCACCCCGACAAACGCACGTGATTCGTGCACTAATCCCGGTACTCAACTAAAAGGACTAAACACAAATGACAACTCTAAAAACCACCACCAAAGCAGTAGGTTTCGCCCTCTACGTTGGCATCTCAGAGACTGAGGCCCAGGCCGCAGGCCTGAGCCTTGCTGAGATAGCAACGGCTCTGAAGGCCAAACTCACAGAGCTGCTCCCTGAGCAAGCAAACCAGACCTATGCAGCACTTGCTCTAGCGCCTGAAACCGCACAGGGTAAAAACCTGGACCTCACTCGTCTGGCCCTTAAAGAACCAAGAGCCACCGGCAAAATCGCTGCTCCGGAGCAAGAGGATCAGGACGCCGCTAAGGGACTGGTTGTTGACCTAAAGCGCAGAAGACTCTTTGTTGATGGTCGCAACGCCCAGCTAACCTGCAAAGAATTTGAACTACTGGCGTTCTTGATTGAGAACACCGGCAAGACAGTAACTCGAGAAGAGATCGCAAGCATCTCTGAGCGTTGCGGAGAATCAAGACCAAACTTCAGAACCATTGACGTCCATGTCCGAAGACTGCGCTCAAAGATCGCAGGCTATGAGGACATTGTTAGAACCGCAAGGGGACTTGGCTACCGCTTCGATAAGCACCCTGACGTGCTAATTGAGGAGCTTTAGACTCAAGGTTGTGAAACAGAGCCCAGAGAGCCTTCTAAGCGCCGCACAGGCCCTCACGCCAAGACTTCTGGACCTCCGCCAATCAAAGCCAACTCCGGTTGTCTTGATTGACGGCAGGGCGGGCTCTGGCAAGAGCACCTTTGCAAGACTCTTGCAGGACCAGGTCTTTCAAGAGACCAAGCAAAGCCCAAAGGTAATCCACATGGATGATCTCTACCCGGGATGGGAGGGTCTTGCCCAAGGCTCCCTCTACCTGGTTGAAAACATCTTGAAGCCAATAAAACTCGCAGGCAAAGCCCAGTGGCAACGCTGGGACTGGGCAAATGACAAACGAGGTGGTTCGGACCCTGGCAATGGCTGGAGAGAGTTTGATGGCGAGAACATGCTCATTGTTGAAGGCTGCGGTTCAGTAACAGCTCAGAGCGCTGAACTTGCAGACCTAACAATCTGGATCGAAGCTGAGCGGCAAACCAGAAAGAAAGGCTTTGAAGCCCGAGACCGAGGAGTCTTCTCAAACTTCTGGAACAGCTGGTCAGCCCAAGAGGATGAGTTCTTTCAAGAGCAGCACTCTGAGCAGCTGTGTCAACTAACTGTGAACAATTAGTTTCAACGGCTGAGGCCAAGAAACTAAACCTCGCGGTTTGCCCTCCAGGTTCTAACGCCTGCAATAACGCTCAAGAGAATCACCACAGCTGCAATTACGTAAACCGTTGATCGCACCCAAGGGATTGAGTAGGTGAAGTAACCAGCAAGAGTCAGTCCACAGCCCCAAAGAAGGGCACCAGTTAGGTTGGCACTGAAGAACTTGTAGTAGTTCATCTTGGAAATACCAGCAAGTGCGGGAATGATTACCCTGCCCCAGGGAACAAACCTTGCCACCACAATTGACCACCAGCCATAGCGAACGTAGTAGATCTCAGACTTGGTGATTGCAGTCTTGATCCAATTGCCCTGCCGTTTGTCCAAATATGGCCTGCCGTAATGACGTCCCAGGGCGTAGCCAACCTGATCCCCAAGCCAGGCAGCAATACCAACACCAATCACCATCACATAGATGTTGATGACATCGGCATTGGCTGCCGCCACAAGTCCAGCAGCAAATACGAGTGAGTCACCAGTAATGAAGGGAATGAAGGCCCCAATAAAAAGCCCGGTACCAGCGAACACAAGGCCAAAAACGACTGTGTAGAAGAGAAGCGGGCCAATCACATCGAACCAACCAACTATGTCGTCGCTGACCGACGACTGAAAATTGATTGGGGGCACCCCACAATTCTAAAGCTCCGATTGGGAGAAGTCTGAGAGTTAAATGAAACTGGGTGGACCCCGAAGGATCCACCCAGTTTGGTTAGAGATTGTTACTTGGTAACAATGGTCTCGCTGCGAACAAACGCACCGTCAATGTAGAGGTCTACCTTGATGGTGTAACCCGCACCGGTGTTGCGAACAACACGCTGGAAGCGGATTAGGTCCTCAACAACAAGCCACTTACCTGCAACCTTTGCAGATAGCTTCTGGCCGGTGTAGTTCAAGGCGTAGATAGCTACGAAGCCCTTGAATGAACCAACGGTTAGCTTCTGGTCAGATGCTGGAGCAGCAGTGGTGCCTGGAGCCACGATGTCAATTGCCTGCAACTGAAAGGTGAGGTTCTTGTGTGTCGGTGGCGTGAGCCCGCTCGGCATGGTGGGTTGAGTAGACAGCTGCTTCACCAATCTCGGTAGCTTAGAACAAGCACCTGGAATGAGAACTCGCCATCCTTGTTGGTCTGCATTGCTGCAGAGTTGCCGAATGGAAGACCCTTACCAGTCCAAGTCACAGCGATGCTTGCTGTTCCGCCTGTTGCAACTGGGTTGCCGTTAGCGTCCACAAGTGTTCCGGTGATGGTGCTAGTAGCACCAGCCTCCATGCTGGACTTGTCATAGGTGATTGTCTTACCAGCATCGTGAGCTGCTGCGGCCACCTTGAGCAGGGTGGAAGCAGTTGCGGTTCCGGACACCATGCTAATGGTGTGGTTTCCTGCAAGTCTTGAAGTTGCCTTGAAGGTTACAGATCCGCCTGAACCGGCAGTCATGGTGACAGTGTCGCTGTAATGTCTTGGAGTCATACAAGAAAATGACTCCAGTTCCAGTGGCAACGACAGTCGAGCCGGTGGCAGTGCAAACACAGCTGTGATGTCTGCCGAGTAGCTGCATCGCTGCTCCGTAAGAAATGCTTGCGTGAGTAGCTAGTGAGTGGCTTGGTCACAGTGGTGTTTGTCAAAGATGACAGAACGAAGACCGTGACCGCAGTCTCAGTTGAGCTGGATTCTTCAGTCAGAACTCCGCTGCGGTTTGTGTACCACAGGTTCGGAGTTACAACGATAGAGCCGGTCTGCGTGGCCGCTAATGGCGTCACATCGAAGGTAGCCTTACCGCCAACAACCGGGGCGCTGATGGTTTGAGCAGTGAAGCCTGTTCCAGTGACACTGATCTGAACTGTTCTGGTCAGGTAAGCCCCGGAGGCACACTTCGAACTGGTCCTCAACATCAAACACGACGGAGACCGCGGTGCCTGGGGTAGTGTTGAGGAAGTTTCCAGCGGTCCGGGCGACGGTCCAGTCGATGTCCTGCACGTGAACGGTATAGGTGGAGTCATCGTTCTCAGCTGCGACGGTAAAGCTGACGGTGTTGCCGTCCGCGAAACCAACAGTCTGAACAGTGATAGTTCCCTTACCGTTTGTGCCAGCCACAAGCTGAACGTCGGCTGCATTTACTGTTGCACTCTGGGTGTAAGTTACGCCATTCACCACCAGGTAGGTTGTGTTGGACAACGCTGCCGAAGTGCTAAATGTGAAACTTGGCACCTGAGCAGCTACCACGGCAGATCCAGTGTAACCCCACGCGTTCAAAACGAATGTCGAGTTGATACGGGCCTTCGCTTCTGCTGACCCACTCTTCACGAGGTTCGCACCTAGCTACTGGGGAAACAGTTACGTCGTCAATTGTTGCAATTTAACTCCAAGTTTTGAGACTGACAGTTGCTCGCCAGCGTCAAATGCTGTTGTTTGATGAGTAGAAAAGCACCGCACTGACTAGAGGAATTCACCGGAGCAGAGGCAGATAGGATCGCAGCGGAGTGCGACATCAAGCCTGATGCAACGAAGTTATTCAGTGCCCCAGAGACGTGATAGTTCACTGTTGGCGCAACTGAATAGCTATTGGTAAATCCGATGTAGAAATCGTTGTTCAACTGCTCAAAGTTCACGCCTGAAACAGCTGCGGAGGCTTTGGCCGTAGTTCCAGCGAAAACAGGCTGGGCCAACGCTACTGAACCGTTCAAAGTCGACCAGGGCAACGAATTTGATCTCGAAAGTCTGGTACGGCTCTGTCGATGCGTTGAACTTTCCGTCTGGGTCAATGTCCAAGAATGCAGTCACCTTGACGGTGACAGCCTTGGAGACTGACGCAGCAGCCGAGCGCACTCCACGGCATGATTCTCAGCTGGTTGATTCCAGTGTTGGGAAGCACCCTGGGGTGACATACGAGTTTGTGGCGGTAGATGCGATTGCAGAAAGTCGTGCCTCCGGCTGTGGTTCCAGCGAATGCGCTGTCTGCGATGTCGGCACTAACAGTGTTCGAAACAGACAGGTTGTAACCCGCTGGCTTCTCAATGCAGTACTTCAAGTTGTCAATACGAGTTGCCGTAACATTCAGCCCCAAACGGGTCTTCAGCACGAACTCCTCAGTAATCAACATCGTGTCAGAAGTTCCAACAAATGGAGTTACAACCACGCCAGACTCGTCTGCTTGTGCCGCGGGTGCGGAAACAAACAATGATGCGAGTAGCGAGAATGCTGCTCCAAGTGCAAGACCTCTACGAGTGTCTTTCTTGAACATTAGTTCTCTTTCTTTCTTGGTTTCCGATGATCCTTGGGGACCAACGGTTTGAGAGCGCGCAACCACCAACCAAGCAGGAGATTACTTGCCCTCAGTTATAAGGTAGCGGAGGTTTGTTCATTCCATTACGCAATGAACGTAAGTTTTCGAAAACAAATGTCTGGCTGGTTTTAGGCTCTGGAGTCAACGGAAATCGATGACGAGAGTGACTCTCCGACTGAATTGATCTCAGGATTTCCATCCTCAGAGCTCCGGTTGAGACAGCTGAATCGTTCGGACGCGATGTAAGCCGAGATCCCCACTCAACGTCACCAACTAGCAGGTCCGTGGCGACAAAGTGAGAGAGTCTGTGAGAACCGTCTGGCAACTTCTCGATTCTGCGTGACCAGGACCTGCGGAACAGCAGCAAATTCTAGTCCATCAACTTCAGAGAGAACCATGAGTACTGAATACCCTGCTCGGTTGCAAGATCATAAGAAAGGTATGCGGTTAGACCAGAACCATTACTCAGGGTCAGTAGCCACTCCTGAGTGCTGCTCAGAACCTGACCGGAAGTGTCCTGTGAGAGAGCGACCTGACTGCATCGGCATTTAGGGTGTCATTCATAAAGTTCTCAAGAACAGCACGCTCGGAGTTGAGCACTGCGACCTCAGTCTACTGCTGGCTCCTCGATAGCAACTGCCGCGGTGGCAACCAAAGTTGAGCTCTGGCTCAGTTGCTGGAGACAGCTGGCCTGCGTTTCTGCCAGCCTGAGTCTGATTCTCGGCTTCCACCAGCTGCCAGGTTCTCAGATGAACCTTCGGTCTCCTGAGTGACTCCAGCCCTGAGGGGCTGGAGCAGCTTCAGTTGCGCCAGCCCTCATGGAGCCTGAGTGCTGGTGGCAGCTGGCACTGGAGCAGAGATCTGCTCCTGAGCTGGCTGCGAAAGGTTTGGAAGAACTCCAACTGAGATTGCTAGAACCAATAGGAATGCTCCGGCAGCTGAGATGTACTTGCCGGATTCCTTGGCTGCCTTGCGGGCAGCAATGGAAAGAATCTCTGATGCGCGAAGACCTGCGGTCTCCGCCTCTCCAACAAGGGCCTTCTTGAAGGCTGATCTTGCACGGAACAGAAGCTGACGGAAGGCGTTCTCGTTGAGGCCCATTTGAGCTGCAACAACCTCGCTGGCCTTCTCCTCATAGAGGGTGGCAATTAGAGCCTCGCGGTGGCGAGGCTGAAGCTTTGCTAGAGCAAGCGCGACGATGGCGGCATCGTCGGCGCGCTCTAGGTCGATGCCAATCTCTTCATCTCGTGCTGCGATCTCTGGCTGCTCATCAATAGGAGCAAAAGAGGCCCGGCTGTTTGCGCGGATTACATCCAGCGCCAGACAGCCTGGTCTTCCACTTCAAGAACTTCAGAACACCAAGCTCTGAGTCGAGCTCAGGCAGGGTGGTCATTAGATAGAGGAATGCATCCTGAACTACCTCTTCAACCTGTGATGGGTTTACCAGGAAGCGTTTTGCGTGACGCTCTAGGTGTGGGCGGAAGCGAACATAGATAGATGCAAAGTCTGCGGCAGTCCAGTCTTTGAGAACTGCAGGGGTCAAAGAGTCAGCTAGGTGCTCTTTGAATTCAGGCAGACCAAACTCCTCGTCAGACTCTTCATCTAAGAGCTGCTCGAGAGGATCTTGGGCTTCGTAGTCGCCCGGTAGCTTTTCTGCCATCGTTTCCAATATACGTGGCATGTCAATAGCCGTTACGGCTCAGATAGCTAAACTCAAGGACTGTGAAGGTAACGGTTATTGGTTTGGGGTACCTAGGTGCCACCCACGCAGTCGCAATGGCAAAGCTCGGTCACGAGGTTCTTGGCATCGAACCCGATGACCAAGAAACTCAACGCTCTTGCCTCTGGCATCCTCCCCTTCCACGAGCCAGGCCTCGATAAAGCCCTTCAAGAAGTCATTGCTCAGGGCAACATTCAGTTCGCCAGCCAACACGACCAGCGCACCACAGAAGCTGACCTGCACTTCATCTGCGTTGGCACACCTCAGCGAGCAGGCTCAGAAGCTGCCGACACCACCTATGTTTTCTCGGCAGCCAAAGAGCTAGCCAAGTGGATCTCCAAAGATGCTGTCGTTGCAGGCAAGTCAACGGTTCCAGTTGGAACCGCACTTGCCCTGCAACAGCAGATGTCAAAGGTTGCAGGGTTTGAGGTGAACCTCGCTTGGAACCCAGAGTTCCTGCGCGAGGGCACAGCCCTCGAAGATTCTTTGAACCCAGACCGCATCGTGATTGGCACCTGGAACGAACACTCCGCTCAAGTTCTGCGCGATGTCTACAAATCAATCACTGACACCGGAACACCGTTTTTGGAACTAGATGTTCCAACTGCAGAGCTAGTGAAGGTCTCTGCCAATGCTTTCCTAGCCACCAAGATCAGCTTTATTAACGCAATGGCAGAGATAGCTGAGGTGTCAGGTGCTGATGCTGTGGCTCTTGCCAAAGCCATTGGCTATGACGAGCGCATTGGCAACAAGTTCCTAAGAACCGGCATTGGCTTTGGTGGTGGCTGTCTTCCAAAAGACATTCGAGGCTTCATGGCAAGAGCCGAAGAACTCGGTGTTGGTTCAGCCGTTGAGTTCCTCAAGGACGTTGACGCCATCAACCTTCGCAGGCGCGACAGAGTCGTCGAGCTAGCTAAAGCCGAGCTTGGAGACATTGCCAACAAGAAGGTCACCATGCTCGGCATTAGCTTCAAGCCCGACTCCGATGACCTTCGTGACTCCCCCGCGCTCGAGATCTCTCAGCGACTTGTTGCTCTTGGAGCGCGGGTCGTGGTTCACGATCCAGTAGCGCTTGATGCCCTCAAGACTCGCGATGCGAGTCTTGAGACTGAAGCCGATGTCTTTGAAGCACTTCGAGATGCTGACCTGGTGATCCTTGGCACTGAGTGGCGGGACTACAAAGAACTTGATCCCAAGCAGGTTGCAGATGTGGTCAAGGTGAAGACCGTCATTGATGGCCGCAATGTCTTGGATGTTGCGAAGTGGCAGGCAGCTGGTTTCAAGGTTTTGGCTTTGGGTAGAAACATCGTCAATGGCTAAAGACATCTCCTTTGTGATGCCGGTGCTCAATGAGGAGCAGTATCTAGAGGCCGCAGTAAAGAGTGTGTTCAATCAGGATGTTCCAGGTGAGATGGAGCTGGTGCTAGCTCTTGGACCTTCAAGTGATGCAACAAACGATGTTGCCAAGAAGCTCAAAAAGAAATACGGCACCAAGCTGCAGCTGGTGAATGTTGCAATGGCCAACACCTCTGCGCAGCTAAATGCCGCAATAGAGAAGTCAAAGTATTCGGTTGTGGTTCGAGTTGATGCCCATGCAGAGCTGCACTAGCGGCTATGCCGCTACTGCCTTGAGTGTTTTGGAATCAACCGGTGCTGCCAATGTTGGTGGTTTGATGCGGGCTGTTGGAGAGACTGATTTTCAATCAGCGGTTGCCTATGGCTATAACAACCGGGTTGGTTTAGGTGGTGGTGCTTTTCACGTTGGCGCCAAGGCAGGTCCAGCGGAGAGCGTCTACCTGGGTGTCTTCGACAAAGAGAAGCTGCTTGCGGTTGGTGGTTTTGATGTCAAGTGGGTTAGGGGTCAGGACTGGGAGCTAAACCAAAGACTCCGTGCCGCAGGGCACTGTGGTTTGGTTTGATCCCAGGCTTGAGGTGATCTATCGCCCAAGAGGCTCTTGGCAGGCACTTGCCAAGCAGTTTTTCAAGACCGGTATTTGGCGAGGTTCTTTGACTCGTGAGAACCCTGGGCAGAGTGCTGTTCGGTACTGGGTGCCGCCGATGTTGGTGTTGTCTTTGATCTTTGTTTTTCCACTTTGGTTCTACCTCGGCGCCATTGCGGTTGTTGCAATTGCTGCCAAGGGTTTGGGTTCTAGATCCAAGCTTTGGCTAATGGTTGTCTTGCCAACCATGCATCTTTGTTGGGGAGCGGGTTTCTGGTTGGGGCTTATCCGAGGGGCAAAATAGCCATTCGCTGGTAGATTTTGGCTCGTGAGTAACCGCGATGTCGTTGTTTGTAGCTTCTATACCCCTGATGAGTATTACGGCGGTCACGCTAAAGAGTTAAAGACTCAACTTGATTCTCTAGGTGTTGGCTACGAGCTCCTCGAAGTGCAAAAGCGAGACGGCGAAGACTGGGCAGATGTGACCCGTCGCAAGATCGGTTTCATCAAAGACATCTGCGACAAGCACCCGGACAAGATGGTGTTCTGGATTGATGTTGACTGCCGCATCACTCACCTGCCGGACTACATCTCTAACTCAACTGCGGATTTGATCGGCTTCCAGAGAAGCTTTGGCAGCCCACTTCAGATTGGCTACCAGAACCGCACCCGGTTCTGGGAGCCAAGCTTCTGGGGAGTCAATGCCACCGAGCAGGGCAGAAAACTCGTTGCCGATGCTTACGAGCTAGAGCAGCGCGCCACCATCAAGGCAACCGATGACTACTTCCTCGAAGAGGCTTGGCGCGCTAATGCTCGCAAGCTCACCTTCCAGATGATTCCCTCAACCGCGATTGTTCGTGAGCGCAAGTTGCAGGAGCCCGGTTCAAGAGACGCGTTCTTTGCCTTTGGCTCCTCTGGGCAACGTTGCAGATTTCAAGGACAAGGTTGTTCAGCACGGCCAGGGCAAGAAGGTTGGAACCCGCAAGCAGCTTCTGAAGCAGGCCAAAAAGCTTGAGAGGGCCTTGCCCGATGGCATCAAAAAGCCACTGCGAAGAATTGCCGATGCTTCGGGCCTCACCGGCATCTTGACCGTTGGAAAGCCAAAGAACATCGACCCCGAGCGTTTGCGCATGGTTGGCGAAATGCTCGGAGGTGGCATCAAGGGTGATGCTGCGCTCTACGAAAAGGCCAAGACCGAGTTTGAAGCCAAGTACATCGCGAGCTATGGCGAAGAGAGCATGATTGAGGCCGCACAGAGCTTCATGTTCTATGCAGGTAAGAACTCTGACAAGACTCTGCGCTTGGCTTGGTGGTCAAAACCATTCCCGGGAAACTTTGGTGACTGGCTCAGCCCTCTAATCGTTTCTCAATACACCGACTCCAGGATCATTCTGCAGTCACCCGTGAATGCTGCAAGCAAAAAGCACCTCATCTCCCTGGGCTCAATCGGCAGGTTCATCAAGTCCAACTCCGTGGTGCTTGGAACCGGCATTAGCTCGATGGACATCGAGCTAAACAAAAAGGCTGAATACATCTCTGTTCGCGGTCCCCTCACCGCCGAATTGCTAAAGCAGTCCGGAGGACCAACGGTGACTAGCTTCGGTGACCCAGGTGTCTTGCTTTCAGACGTTTATGACTTATCTCGTGGAGCGACCAATGGGAGGGTGGCCTTTGTTCGTCACTTCTCTCACACTGGATTGCCGATGCAGTTGCCGGAGAACTTTGATGAGATCTCGGTGATGCGCTCAAGACCTCAAGACATTGAGAGTTTTGTGAAGGCGCTTATTGGCTATGACCAGGTGGTCACCAGCGCCATGCACGTGATGATCACCTGCCAGTCCTATGGCATTCCATGCGCGCTGGTGAGCTTTGAGGGTGCTGAGGAAAACGTTCACGGAACTGGAATCAAATACGAGGACTACGCCCTGGGTGCTGGGGTTGAGGTCATGAACCCAAGTGTTGTGCCACTGGATCTTCGCAAGTTTGACTACCAGGGACTTGTTCGAACCATCGAGGTCAGTGAAACCAAAAAGGCTGAGGTTCGCGATGCAATGCGAGAAGCCCTTTCTAGGTTTGGACTCTAAGTGAAGAAAATTGCCACCGAGCTCTGGGCCTCTTCGAGACTATTAGTCCCGAAGGGCCGCTATCGCTGGCAATTGATCATGCTGGTGATAATCGCGGCAGCGATACCAGTGACAGAGCTGCTGGTTGCCAAGCTCTTTACCGACCTGGTGGTCGATGGCGCTGGCAGACCAATCTCTGAGATTGTGCTGGCAGTGGTGCTGTTTGCAATCTTGTTTGCAACTACCAGAGTTGCCAACTATGCCCAGAAGACCTACCGGGTGAAGTTCTTTGACAAGGCCTTTGGTGCTGATGATCGAGAACGAAGCTCAACCAAGGAGTCTTGGGAGTGGGCAATGGGTCTTGAGCTTGTGAACGTGCTTTCGTTTTTGACTCAGCTGTTTGTGATTGGCGGCTTCTTCTTTTTGTTGAACCCAACCTTTGCTGGAATCAACCTGGTTTTGATCCTGGTGGTTTTGCAGGTCATGGGAGTGCTATTCAAGCGGCAGCTCAAAAAGCAGCGCGGCTTTGTTGAGAAAAAGCGCGCCAAGAAGATTGTCACTCCTGCGGAGCGACTTGGTTCAAGAATTCAACAGGCTGAGTTTGGGACGCTTTTAGCAAGCTTTGGAGTAGTGCTCTTGATGGGAGGGCTGATTTGGTTCAGCATTGAGGGCATGATCTCGCTTTCCAACACCATCGTGTTCTTCTTGGGTCTGCGCCTGCAGAACACCACCTTTAGTTCTGTGTCTTCTTCCCTAATGAGATTTGCTAGGGCAAAAGCAAACAGCTTCTAATGCAAAAGCTCACCATCGGCTACTCAACCTTGGCAGACCGGGTTGGCACCATAATCGCGCCCCCAGTCCATCGTGACTGGGGAGTCTCAATAGTCATTCAAAACCCCGAATCAATTGCCTGGAGAGGCGAGCGTCTCGCGCAGCTAATGCTGCGCGAAGACATCGAGGTCCAGGAACTAAATAACCTCGGGGTTGCCAAGAGCAGAAATAGAAACATCTGGCTCGCCAGGGGCGAGTACTTGGTCTTTGGTGATGACGATATCGAGTTCGATGTTGATGGCCTCACCAAGGCCATTGCCTATCTCGATGACCACCCGCAGTATTCACTGCTATTGGCAATGGCCAGAGACAGTGCTGGCAAGATCAGAAAGCGCTATCCCAAAAAGATAGAGAAGCTAACAAAGTTCAACTCCGCCAAGGCCGCCACCTACGAAATGATTGTCAGGGTTGATGCCATCAGGCAGCTTGGGGTTTGGTTTGACGAGGAGTTTGGAGCCGGAGCCAAAAACTATCTCGGAGACGAATACATCTTCATAGTTGACCTCTTGTCAGCAGGTGGCAAGGCGGTGTTCGTGCCAATCGTGATTGCCACTCACCCCGAGGAGTCTTCCGGTTCTCGCTGGGGAACCAAAGAGGACCGGGTCGCAAGAGCGGCGATATTTACTCGGGTTTTTGGAAGAGGAGCTCCGCTTATTCGCCTGGCCTTTGGCCTGAGGCGAATAAGGGAGCTTGGCGGAATTAAAAACCTCGCGCTTTTTGTGTTAGCGCGTTAGCACCTGCTGGGTCTTGATGAGCTCGCCGTCGATATAGACCTCGACATTGATTAGGTATCCGGCTCCGGTGTTGCGCTTGGTGAGCGAGTAGCTCTTGCCAGCTGCCAGGGTGATTGGGTCAACCACTAACCAGCGACCTGCAACCTTGGCAGTCATTCTTTGACCCTCATAGCCCTGGGTGTAGATGGCGATGTAGCCATTGAAGGTTCCGATGGTCACCTTTTGGTCTGGATTCTGCAGGCTCTACTGGAGTAGTTGGCGTGGTGGGTGTGGTCCCACTTGCAAGCTGGTTATAGGCAGCTGCGAGATTCACCATCGGAATCTGCTTGCGCAAGACATCGTCGACCAATGGTCCCGGTTGACTTCATGGCATTCAAGATCTGCTCTGAGGTGGCATTTGGAAATGCATCACGCAACAGCGTGAAGGCACCTGCCGCCAGCGGAGCTGCGGCAGAGGTGCCGGAGGAGGTTAGGTAGCCAATGGTGTTGGCACTGATCGCATAGTCAGGAGCCAAAAGCTCAATCTTTTGGCTCATGGTGACATACCAGGAGATCTCATTGAGCTGGTTCACCGAACCAACCGCAACCACCTCACGAAGACAGCTTGGGAAGACCGAGGTTGCGATATCCAGTGTTGGGGTGTTGCCGGCTGATGCAAAGGTGATGATGCCCTTGTCACGAAGCTGTTTGAACACTCCTGCAAGACCCGCGAGCGCCGGGTTGTCATCGCACTTTAGCCAGGAGCGGGGAATCTCTTGAAACAGACCACCAAAAGATAGTGAGAGGGCGACGGTGTTGTTGGCATCCGAGCGATCGAGAATGTATTGCGCGGCAGCGGTGATGCCCTCCAGGGTGAGGTCGATATTTGCCATCACGATCTTCGCACCCGGAGCTATGCCACCGGGGGCAACGGTGTTGGGCTTGCCGGCGGCAATGCCGGCAACCATGTTGCCGTGGTTCTCCTGCATGACTGGGAAGTTATTCAAGATCCGCTGCGATGCAGCGGTGACACCGGTTTGGGTCTTTTGGCCATTGGGGCAAAAGTTAGTGGTGAAGGCGGCATAGAGGCAAAAGCCATCAACTGACCTCACCTTGGAAGTATTCGTGGGAGAGATTCACGCCCTGGTCGATAAAGGCAATTGAGCTGCCCTCACCGATAAAGCCGCGGTCCCAGAGGGTTGCGGCGTTGATTGCATTGAAGGCCGGTTCTGAAACCGAGGCTTGCGCACTTGGTGCTAGTCCAACAACCGACAGCAGGGCAACCGCAGCACCTGCAATGAAACGCTTAAACAATCCCTATCCCCTTTGTCAGTTGCGTGGAAAGTGTAGCCAGCTAAGGCAAAGATTTCCTGTGAAACGAGTCTAGGCTTTAGCCATGGCTGATTCGCGCTACCACGTCACCAAGGCGGTAATTCCCGTTGCCGGCCTTGGCACCCGGTTCCTCCCCGCCACCAAGGCGATGCCAAAAGAGATGCTTCCGATAGTGGACAAGCCCGTAATCCAATACGTGGTCGAAGAGGCCGTGACCGCAGGGCTTATTGACCTCCTGATGATCACCGGTAGAAACAAAAATGCCCTTGAGAACCACTTTGACCGAGTCGCAGAGCTCGAGGACGTGCTCAGCAAAAAAGGCGATGAGAAGCGCCTTTTTGCGGTGCAGGAGTCCTCGCAGCTAGCCGATATCCACTACACCCGCCAGGGTGACCCCAGGGGCCTTGGCCACGCAGTCCTTCGAGCCAAGAGCCACGTTGGAGAAAACTCGTTTGCGGTGCTGTTGGGTGATGATGTTATTGATTCAAGAGACCCGCTCCTAGAGCGAATGCTCGAAGTCCACGCCGCAACCGGTGACAATGTGATTGCCCTTATGGAGGTCCCACGGGACCAGATTCACCTCTATGGCTCAGCTGCAATCAAGGTGGGTGAGCAAACCGATGTTGTTACGGTCACCGACCTGGTCGAAAAGCCAGAGCCAGAGGTTGCCCCCTCGAACTATGCGGTTATTGGTAGGTATGTGCTCAGGCACGAGATCTTTGATGTTCTAGAAAAGACCCAGCCTGGTCGCGGCGGTGAGATTCAGCTCACCGACGCTCTGCAGTTTGCCGCGCAAAACCCCGAGGTCGCAGGTGGAGTGAGCGGTGTGGTGTTCTCGGGGCGCCGGTATGACACCGGAGACAAGCTGGACTTTATTAGGGCAACACTCAGGATTGCGATTGACCGCGAGGACATCGGTCCTGAACTAAGAGAATGGCTAAAGGGCTTTTCTAAAGATCTTTAGTTCTTTTGCACTTCTCGCTGCAGTATTTGACCTCTTCCCAGTTTTTGGCCCAGGACTTGCGCCAGACCATCTCTCGGCCGCAGCGCTGACAGTTCTTTTTGGGTAGGTCTTGTTTTTTTACCCCGCGCACTTGCTACCCGTTATCTAGCTGCTCGATGGTCATCTTTGATCTTGGAATATCCATCATCTCCACCCAGGTGTTGCCAATGGCCAGGGTGAGCTCTTCGCCAGCTTCGGTGAAGAGCCTGATGCCCTCGGCGCTCTCGCCCTTGGACCAGCTGGCTTGGATGTAGTAGCCATCTGAGAACACGTGGGCGATGCCCTCGTTGTTCTCAAGCTTTGCCTTGGGGATCGCTCCGTATTTTGGATCCACGAAGCTCAGGTCATGGACAACCTCCATCACCACCACGTTCTTTGCCGCCACCTGCTCGCCATCGAGCTGGAGGTGAACGCGGTTGTCCTGGGTTCTAAGCCATGCGGTTTGCTCTCCAACTGCCCAGGGGTAGCTGGCGGTGCCAAGCTCCCAGCTGGAGAGCATTTGCGGGTAGTCGACCGCTAGCCCTTGGACTGCAATGCCCTCGGAGACCGCGGTTGGGATATCGGCGAAAACAAAGTGCGCCTCGGGAGCGGGCTGAGAGTCTTTGTAGAGCTCCTGGAGCTTTTGGGCTTCGAAGTAGAGATTCCAGGGTGCGCTTCTGGTGGACTCCCGATAGTAGGTGTCGTTATTCATCTCGGTGTCTTCATCACTCATCACTAAGCCCGTGGCCTTTGCGGCGTTCTTAAACGGCGCTTGGCCACCGGAGTAGACAAAGACTCCGTCATATGGGTGGGCGATGGCGGCATCCACCGGTCTAACTGATCTGACCGGACCAATGGCCTCTGGCATCACCGAGTGCCAAACCGGCAAGAGTCTCGTTAGGCCAATCTCGACCCTGGTGACATAGACGATGTCGGCATCGTTTAGAGCCAGCTGCGGTCTTCCAGGGCCTGAGTTATCGATCTTTGCCGAGACTGCTGGCAGTGATATGTAGGGGTTTTCGCCCTCCAGGTAGCTAACTCCGGTGAGGGGAGCGATCTCGTAGACCGGCTCAGGTTCTGGTTCTGGGGTTTGAGTTGGAGTCGCTGTGGCGGTTTGGGTGGGGGTTTGCGTTGGCTCTGGTTCTGGCTCTTGGGTGCAGCCGGTGAGAACCAGTGCTAGGGCCAGGGCGGCTGAGACTAACTTTGGAGCAATACGCATTCAGCCAGTGTAGAAGTGACAGCGGCAAAACCTAGGGCATAACCCACCGCTGGTTCACGTAATTCTTGGCAACACGACATGAATGGTTTGATTGAAATTCACCTAGTTTGGGTGCCATACCAGTGTGATTGGTAAGCCCTACCGAAGCTATGTGGCAATCGGGGATTCACTCTCCGAGGGCCTGGGCGACTTCACCTTCAATCTTGACCGCCACTACAACGGCTGGACCGACAGGCTGGCCTGCATCATGGCCAAAGAGGCCCAGGATGCAGGCTATGAATTCCACTACGCCAACCTGGCCCTGAGGGGCACCAAGCTCGAAAAGATCATGACCGGGCAGCTCTACAAGGCCCTGGCTCTCCAACCGGATCTGGTCACCGTGATGGCAGGGTCCAATGACCTACTCTCGAAAGAGGAGACCCTGCCAAGGCTTCGAACCAGCTATCGCGAGGGTCTGCAGCAGCTGTTGGCAGCGGGAGCTGATGTCGTGGTGGCAAACACCATCAACCCGCTGCACCTGCGAGTTTTCAAACCGCTGCGCTATCGCGCCGAGCGCTTCTCGGAGATGATCGAGGATGTCGCAGCGGAGTTTGAAATCCCGGTTCTAGATGTCTACGGCATTCAAGATTTCAACCAGCTGATGTTCTGGGCCGAGGACATGGTGCACTTCTCCGGCCACGGCCACATCGCCGTGGCAAACAGAGCGGCAAAGCTTTTAGATCTCAACTACCGATTCCCAGAGCTGGATCCGCAGGAGTTGACCCCAATCACAAGATCGATTCTGGAGACTGCGGCCTGGATCAGGCGAGATGTGGTGCCATTTTTTAGCCGGAAGCTCAAGGGTGTGACCTCGGGTGATGGCATGGACCCCAAACACCTAAAGCTAGAGGCCTACAAGCCCAAGCTGGATCACCCAAACTGGGAGCTACTCCGGCTTTAGTTCCTCATTCTTGAGCTTGTTTGTCTTCATGCGGTTCGAGATGCGATCACGCAGGATCTCAATTGGCAACAGCAAGCTGGTGCCAATGATGATTAACAACACCGTGATCTCTAGGTTTTCCTTCACCATCGGTATGGTCCCGAGCCAGTAGCCAGGAACCATGAACACGCCAATCCAGACGGTTGCGCCAATCAGGTTCAGCTTGGTGAAGCGCTTGTAGTCCATCTTGGAAATACCCGCCAGCATTGGGATCAGGGCTCTTAGGATCGGCACGAACCTAGCCAGAATCACCGCTCTGGCTCCGTATTTGTTAAAGAACTGGTGGGTCTTTGCCACCACTTTCTCGTTCAAAATAAAGTTGCGGTTTTTCTCAAACAGCGGTGGCCCAATTTTCTTACCGACCCAGTAGCCGACCTGGGTGCCGCCAAAGGCCGCGGTCCAAATCAAAACGAAGCCAAGCCAATCTGGCAACCAGGAGTTCGGAGTTCGAGAGCGTGAGACCGGTTAGGAACAGAAGCGAGTCGCCGGGCAAAAACGAGGTGAAGATAAAGGCGGTCTCTAGAAAAATGATTACCGTTACCGCAATGGCGGCCCAGTCTCCGAACGCGCTGAGGATTTCTTGGGCGTCAAGCCAGTTCAATTTGCTCCGCTCTTGAAGCCCTCAAACTTAGGCTCGCCTCTTGGTAATACGACACGAGCCTAGCGTTGTTGGAACTCCAAGAACGTCCCTGAACTGATTGCACAGCAAGCTTTGAGATTTCTCGCAAAACGCTGTCATCATTGAGCAAATAACTAACCGCTTCGCGATACCCAAGCGGCCGATCCGGGTTCACCAACAGACCCGTTTTGCCGCTTTCAATCAACTGTGAGGGACCACCAACATTGGGTGCAATGACCGGAACCCCGGAGGCTTGCGCCTCCTGAATGGTCTGACCAAAGGTCTCCTCGGTGCCAAAGTGAACAAAAACATCCAGCGCCGCATAGGCCCTTGCCAGATCCAACCCGGTCATGGTGCCGGTGAAGCTAACCGGGTGGCCACTAAAGGCCGCCTCTAGTTTTTGGCGCTCCGGGCCATCGCCGATAACCACAAACCTGACGCCCTCCAAACCAAAGAGCTCGGCCATGCGCCCGACCTGCTTTTCGGCAGCCAGCCTGCCGACAAAGCCAATGAGTCTTTCTCCATTTGGAGCATGGCGCTTTTTGAACGCAATCGAATCTTCGTGGTTGGCGTTTTCAGTGTTGAAAAGATCTAGGTCAACGCCCCTGCCCCAGATTCGAACTCCGCCCAACCCCAAGGATTTGAGGTAGTCGGCGGCAATCTTGGTGGGGGCAAGATTCAAGGTGGCATTTTGGTGAATCGAGTAAAGCACCCTCTCCATCGCCGGTTTTGCAAAGGCTAGGTTGTAGCGCTCGAGATAGCCGGCGACATCGGTTTGATAAACCGCAACTGTTGGAACGTAATTGCGCTGTCCCCAGCTAATGGCCTGAGCACCCAGCAAAAACGGTGCTGCGACATGAATGACATCCGGTGCAAAGTCTTCTAGGACCTTTGAGATTGAGGGCCCTGGCATCGCAACCGGGAACTGCAGCACCGAGATTGAGTTGGCGGTGTAGACATTGAACCCCAGGTGTTTTTCACTCTCGGAGGTCGGGGCAATAACGATGGCCTCGAACTCGTTTTGCTTGATGGTTTCCAAAACTCGCAAAACCGAGTTTGTTACCCCGTTGACCTTGGGCAAAAAGGACTCAGTCACAATCGCTACGCGCATTACCACCCTTGCAAAATACGAATGACTGCTGTCTTTTTGGTGTTACTAGGGTAAATGTCAGGTTACTTAGTGGGGTAGAAATTGACTGCTCCACGAACCCAAACCGTCACCTTCATGCCCACCTCGGGAGCAAAGGGCCCATTGGAGCGGGCCTTTATCTTCAAAGAGGGAGTCTGAACCTCAACCACGGCATCGTGCCCAAAGAACACCCTGCCCACCACCTCGGAGTCTCCAGCTGGGTTTGGTTGCAGGTAGAAATTCTCACTTCGAATTGCAACCACCCCCGATTGACCCTCCACCACCTGGTTCAACGCGGTGAGCTTTCCAAGGTCAGTCGTCACCTTCCCATCGGTGACTTTGCCATCTATCAAGACCGATTCACCTAGGAAGGTGGCGATGCCGATATCTGCCGGAGAGTTGTAGATCTCGGTTGGGGTGCCAACCTGAATGATTCGCCCTTCACGCAACACCGCAACCCGGTCAGCTAGCGAGAGCGCTTCCTCCTGGTCATGGGTGACCAGGATCGCGCTCACGCCCTCGGCGTGGATGATGCGGCGGACATCGTTCCTGAGTCGATCTCTGAGCTCGGCATCCAGAGCACCAAAGGGCTCATCCAACAAAACCAGCTTGGGCTTGGGGGCAAGCGCTCTTGCTAGAGCAACCCGCTGCAGCTGACCACCCGAGAGCTCCTGGGGTTTGCGCTTTTCTAGGCCCTCAAGCTCAATAAGTTTCAACAGCTGCTGGATTCTGGAGTCCTTGTTTGGGTCCTTGGCGATGCCAAACCCGATGTTGTCATAGACATTCAGGTGCGGGAAAAGCGCTCCGTCTTGGGGAACAATGCCGATCTTGCGCTTTTCCGCAGGCAAGAAACTCTCGCCAGCAACCACGTTGCCATCAAAGACAATCTCGCCCTGATCCGGTTTTTCAAAACCGGCAATCAGTCTCAGCAGCGTGGACTTGCCGGCTCCCGAGGAGCCCAGGATGGCAACCAGTTCATCCTCTTGAACCTCGAGGGAGATGCCCTTTAGGACATTGCCCTCGCCAAAGTTTTTGGTGATGCCGGTGAGTGCTAAAAGACTCATTCCTCATTCACCTCCGCATAGGTTTTGCGCACGCTGGCATTTAGTGCCAGCGCGGGCAGCCCCGCAATGATAACCAGAACCAGCGCGAAGGGCGCTGCCTGCGCATAGGCAAGCTCCTCGGTTGCCGACCAGAGCCTGGTTGCCAAGGTCTCAGCACCTGTGGGCCTGAGCAACAGGGTTGCCGGCAGCTCCTTGAGAACTGTCAGCATCACCAGTGCTGCCGCCGCAATTAGGCCCGGGCTTGCAATCGGCAAGATCACCTTGGTGAGGCTCTTGCGATAGCTCTGACCGAGCGACTGCGAGACCTCGGTCAGACCCTTTGGAACCTGAGCCAGCGGTGTTGACATCGCTGCCAGACCATTTGGCAAAAACAGGATGAGGTAGGCGATCATTAGGAGCCAAATGCTCTGGTAGATCCAAGGGGTCACATTCGCACCAAAGAACACCAGGGCCAAACCCACCACAATCGCGGGCAGCGCATGGTTAGACCACAGCAGACCCTCAATAAAACTGCCGAGCTTGTTTTTATGCAGCACGACCCAGATCGAAACCGCCAGGGCAAAGATTGAAACCAGAATTGCGGCAAGCAAAGCGATACCAAACGAACTTAGAGTCGCGCTGACAAGCTTTGCCAGATCAGTGCTGGAGCTACCGATCATGGTCCAGTTCAATAGCGCTGCCATTGGAAGCCCGGCGCCCAATAACCCAAAGAGCGCCAACAAAAGTGTGACCGGAGTCTGCAGTTTGCCAAGGTCCTGCTTCAGTCTTCTGGGGTTCGCGGGTCGCTGCATTAGATAGTCGCCGCGATAGCGGCGCTCTAGTAAAACAATCACCAGGGTCAGTGCCACCAGCACCAGCGCCAGCGAAGCGGCTGCGGTGCGATCAAAGGATGAGCGGTAGGCGTTGTAGATAGCTCTGGTAAAGGTGTCAAAGCGCAACAGTGCGATAGCGCCAAACTCACTCAACACATAGAGCGAGACGAGCAGCACTGCCGCTGTCGCACTGGTGCGAACCTGCGGCCAGGTGATCTTCAAAAAGACCTGCAGCCTCGATAGCCCAAGCGATCTGCCGACCTCCTCGGCCGCGATGTCCACTCTCAAAAGCGCAGCCGAAACCGCGAGAAAGACATAGGGAGCGGTTGCCATCGTGAGCACCAACCAGCTGGCCCAAAAACCTGAGAACCATGGAAAAATCGAAACGTAGCCAAGCGCCAAGACATAGCTCGGGATCGCCAGTGGCACGGTGGCAACCACTGCATAGAACCCCGGATACCTAAGGTTTGTCCTGACCACAAACCAGGCCTGAACCACACCAACAACAAGTGCGGTGAGCGAGACGCTCACCACCAACAAAACGGTGTTGGAAAGAAGTTCAAAGGTTCTCGGTCTTGCCAATTCCGCGCTAGCGGCTTCGATGCCCTCGGCCAGTCGCAAGACCAGATAACCAAGCGGCACGATTGCCAGCAGGGCAGCAAAAACCCCCAGCACTACTGTGAGGACCGGGGGCTTTTGCATAACCTGCCTAGATTAGCCCAGCGGCTCGGATGAGCTGAAGTGTCTCCTCCAGGGCCTCTAGGTCGTTTAGATCAAACTCAGGTGCTGGGATTTCATCCAGTGGAGTCAGACCCGCTGGCGGTTCAACACCATCAATCAGCGGGTACTCGCTGGTTTCATTGACGAAGTACTGCTGAGCGGTTTCAGAAAGCAAAAACTCAACAAAGTCCTTTGCCCTTGGATCCTCACTCACGATTCCGACACCGGCAACGTTTCTGAGGTTGCCAACATCTTGAGAGTCAAAGGCGGCAATCTCACTGTTTAGGTTTTCAAACCCAACCTCGTTGCCCTTGGCATACCAGTAGTAGTGGTTGATCAGACCGGCATCAACCTGGCCGCTCTCTACCGCCTCCAAGATTGTCGAGTTCTTCTCATAGATCACGCCGTTTTCCTTCATTGCTGCCAACCACTGCGAGGCAACCTCTTCGCCCTCAACCTTTGCAAGTGCAGTCACAAAAGCCTGGAAGGAGGAGTTGGTTGGTGCAATGCCAACCCTGCCGCGCCACTCAGGACCGGCAAGATCCAAAACCGAGTTTGGTAGCTCAGCCTGAGTTACCTTGTCGGTGTCGTAGTTGAAGACTCGCACTCGACCCGATGCTCCCATCCAGGTGCCATCGGCTGCTCGGTACTCGGGGTCTACCAGGTTCAAAAGATCGGCATCTAGCTCACGCAGGAAACCGGCCTTTGAAACTGCGCCTAGCGCTCCCGCATCCTGAGCAAAGAACACGTCCGCTGGAGAGTTCTCGCCCTCCTCCAGAATCTGAGCGGCTAGCTCAGCACTGCCGGCATAGCGGACCTGAACCTCAATGCCACTTTCCGCAATGTACTGATCGATTAGCGGTTGAATCAGCGTTTCGCTGCGACCGACATAAACCACGAAATCACCATCGGAATCGGCAGGAGCGCAACCCGCAAGGCCAACAACAGAAACAGCAGCCAAGGCTGCGGCAAACAACTTTCTTCAAATTCGTCCCTAACTAAAAAGAGCACCGGTCAAGCACCGCTGCTCTGAATAGGTTAGGTAAACCTAACTAGTTTGTCAATTAGGAGGTTTTGGCATCAATCTGAGCGATTAGGCCCTCAACCAAACCCTTAATCTCATCGCGGATTGGACGAATAAAGTCCGCCCCTTGCCCAGCTGGATCTGTGAGTGGCCAGTCCAGGTAGGTCTTGCCCGGGTAGTAGGGGCAGGTGTCACCGCAGCCCATGGTGATGACGTAATCAGAGTCTTGAACCAACTCATCAGTCAGCACCTTGGGCACATTGCCGGAAATGTCGATGCCCTCTTCAAGCATCACCTCCACAACGGCTGGGTTCACCTGATCCTTTGGCATGGTGCCCGAGGATCGCACCTCAATGCGATCCCCGGCCAAATGACTTAGGTAGGCGGCAGCCATCTGGCTGCGGCCTGCGTTGTGGATGCAGACGAACATCACCGATGCGATTTTTCCGACACGCGCCCTAGTTAGCCTTTGCGCTCAAGAGTTTGAAGGCAGCCAGTGCAACCAGTCCACCGAGCACCTGCACCCCGATAAATGGCAGAACCGAAGCAAGCTCAATTCCGGTGATGGAGTCGGTGAATGCACGGCCAAAGGTGACAGCAGGGTTTGCAAAGGAGGTCGAGGAGGTGAAGAAGTGAGCCGCAAGAATCCAGGTTCCGACTCCGGCTGCAATCAGATTGGTTTGGTTGTGCTGAATTAGCAGGATCACTAAAAGCACCAGACCGAAGGTTGCAATGACCTCACCGAGCAGGTTTCCGCCGGTAGCGCGTGCGGTGTTGTTGGCGCTCACCCAGGCACTACCAAACATCAGGTTGGCCGCAATGGCTCCTGAGAAACCACCAAGCAGTTGAGCAGTGACGTATGCAACACCGTCTTTGACCGAGATCTTCTTTAGTAACCCCAGCACGATTGTGACCGCTGGGTTGAAGTGTGCTCCCGAGATGGGAGCAAGGATTGAGATGCCACCGAACAGCACCGCACCCGCTGCCAAAGCAATCATGATTAGTGCAACAGTTGAGTCGGCACCCAGGTTGCTTGCCATGAACCCTGCTCCAGCAACAGCCGTAACGATGCCGGCGGTGCCAAGAAATTCAGCTAGAAGCCTTTGGTTTAGATTGTGAGCCATTTTTCCGTCCTTTTGATTTAGGCTAGGAGCAGTTTATAGATGAACATCTATCTAAAGGTGAACCAAATGAATCGAGTTTCGGCACTTACGTTGGGCCAATGTGCCCCAACTTCCTCTGCCGGAACAATGGCGCGTTCCACCGCCGCGGAGATTGCAGATTTGCTAAAGGCAGTCGCTGATCCAACTCGATTGCAGATTCTGGCAATGATTGCCGACACCGAGAACCAAGAGGCTTGTGTTTGTGATTTGACCGAGCCCCTGGGGCTCACTCAACCGACGGTTAGCCACCACATCAAGAAGCTTTCCGAGGTTGGCCTGGTCAACCGCGAGCGCCGCGGCACCTGGGTTTGGTATTCCCTGAACCGTGAGCGCTGGGGCCAGATAGCGGAGCTATTCGCATGAGCATCACCCACACCTCCTTTGGCGTGATAACCCCCGAGCACGACCACGCCGTCTTCAATGAGCGTGCCGTGCGCGGAGCCGCGGGCATGCTCTTTGTCTTTGGCTTCTCGGGTTGGCTGGTAGCTCTCAACACCGGAGACTTCTCGCTCTTGAGGGCCTTTGGCGCAACCTTCATGATCGACATGTTTTTGAGACTCTTTGCAGGTCAAAGATTCACCCCGTCGCTGTTGATCGCCGACTTCTTTGTGAGGAAGCAAAGGCCGGAATGGGTGGATGCCAAGCCGAAGCAGACTGCCTGGGCCATTGGTCTTGTCATGGTCATCATTGCGTGTTTCATGATGGGCTGGCTTGGCATGCGTGATGAGGTTGTGCTTGCCCTCTGCGGTGTTTGCATGACCTTTTTGTTTGCCGAGGCCGCCTTTGGCTTTTGCGCCGGCTGCTGGCTGCACACGAGATTTGCAAAAGAAAAACCACAGCTCTGTTCCGGAGATGTTTGCCACTACGAACCAGGAAAGACCAAATGAGCAAGATTGAAATCACGATTGAGGGCATGACCTGTGGTCACTGCCAAATGTCAGTTACCAACGAGATCGCAACCCTTGAGGGCGTGAAGAGCGTGAGCGTGGACCACACCCTGGGCACCGCCATTGTCGAGTCCGATGGTGTTAGCAACGAGCAGTTTGAAGAGGCTGTGACCGAGGCTGGCTACAAGGCAGTTGGGTTCCAGACCATAGATGCCTAACCCCGAGCTGCTCGAACTCGAGATCGAGGGCATGACCTGCACGGCATGCGCAAGAAGAGTCGAGAAGAATCTCAACCAGGTCGAAGGCGTTAGCGCCTATGTTGATTTTGCCACCGAGAAGGCTCACCTGCAGTTCAAGGGTGAGTACCAACTCGATGAGCTAAAAAAGGCAGTTGAATCCGCCGGCTACAAAGTCGGCGAGGGTAAGCCTGAGCTTCAGACCCTGAAGCCCAGGCTGATTGTTGGAGCAATCTTTGCCACCCTGGCTGCTCTGTTTGCCATGGTCCCACCACTTATGTTTATGGGCAGCCAGTATCTGGTTTGGGCCTTTGCCACCCCGGTGTTTTTCTATGTTGCCTACCCCTTCCACTCAGCAGCGATCAAGAACTTGCGTCACCGTGATGCCACCATGGACACCCTGGTTTCCTTGGGTTCCACGACTGCCTACAGCTACAGCGTTTTCTTGGTCCTAACCGGCGCGATGCACACCTACTTCGAGGTTGCCGCGGTGGTGCCAGCAGTGGTGCTTCTGGGAAGGTATATCGAGGTTCGAGCCAGAAGAAGCGCGACCGATTCGGTGCGCGCACTGCTGAGCGCCATCCCAGAGACCGCAACCATTGAGGTTGATGGAAAGCGCGAATCCGTCGCCACCCACACCCTTCGCAAGGGCGCAATCGTCTTTGTTGCCGCCGGAGAGCGTATTCCGGTTGACGGGATCTTGCTATCGGAGTTTGCATCGATCGATAACTCCACCCTGACCGGTGAATCACTGCCGCAGGAACTCTCCAAGGGAGTCAATGTTTCGGCAGGAGCGACCTCGCTCTCGGGTGAAATCAAGATCGAGGCAATCGGCTCTTCAGCCACTAGCAGATTGAGCAGAATTGCAGACCTGGTTCGCGAAGCGACCAGCCAAAAGAGCAAGCTGGCGTCGCTAACCGATTCGATTTCCAAGGTCTTTGTCCCAAGCGTGATCGTGTTTGCCATCATCACCTTCTTTGTTTGGTGGTTGGCATTCGATGAGCCGACCCGTGGCTTTGAAGCAGCCGTTGCGGTTTTGGTTATTGCCTGCCCCTGCGCTCTAGGAATAGCGGTCCCAATGAGTCTTGTGGTGGCGACCAGCATTGGCACCAAGCGCTCAGTTGTGATTCGCAACCCAGACTCCTTGCGCCTGATGGCCAAAATCAAGCGGGTCGTCTTTGACAAGACTGGAACGCTCACCGATGGCAGCCTGAAGATTGTCAACACTCAAGCAGTTGGTGACAACGACCTCCCTCTAGCACTTTCCTACGCAGCCGCCATCGAGGCGGGTTCGAAGCACCCGGTCGCAAAGGCCATCGCCGCAACTGGCAGCGACCTAAGCGCAGCCGATGTCAAAGAGATCGCCGGTCGCGGCATGGTCGGAATGGTCTCGGGACAAGAAGTGGCGGTTGAAAAGCCAGGCAAGTATGAAAACCAGGCTGAACTAGATCAAGCACTGTCGAATGCCGGACCGAACACCCTGGTAGTGATTGCCTGGGGTAACAGGGCAAGAGCGCTAATTGAACTTAGCGATGAGATTCGTGATGGAGCGATCGACACCATTGCCTCTTTGAAGGCAATGGGTATTCAGAGTGAACTGCTCTCTGGCGATAACAATGCCAGGGTGAAAGACCTTGCCAACCAAATGGGCATGGAGCTATTCAAGGCAGAGGTTAGCCCCGAGCAAAAACTTGAGCACGTCAAAGAGATCGAGAACGTCGCCATGGTTGGCGATGGCATCAACGATGTTGCAGCACTAGCTGCGGCAGATGTCGGCATCGCCATGGGTTCCGGTGCTCACGCCGCGCAAGCGGCGAGCGCCGTAACCATCTTGGATGATGACCCGAGGGCAATCCCGTTTGCCATTCGCTTGGGCAAGAAGACCTATGTGAATATTTGGCAGAATCTGGGTTGGGCCTTTGGCTATAACGTCCTGCTGATTCCAGTGGCTGCCTTTGGTTTTTTGAACCCCATGCTGGCAGGAGCCGCAATGGCGTTCTCCTCGGTTTCGGTAGTCGCTAACTCGATGCGCTTGCGCTGGCAAAACAGCTCTCGCTGAAGGCGCCATTGGCTATTGAATAAATCTGCCGATGACTTAGTCAGTCAGGTCAATTACAAAATCGAGCCCTGAGCGCAAGATTCTGAGATCAGCTGTCACAAACTTCATCTGACGGGAAATTGCCTGCGCCACCAAAATAATGTCGAAGGGATCGTTGGTCTGCATTTCTAGCATTTGCTCCGCGTCTTTGGCTTGGTAGGGAAGTTCGATCAGGCCCAGTTTTGCGAGCTTGTCGCTATCGAGATTGGACCGGTATCCAGGGCGCTTTAGCTCCTTCAACTTCAGTTCTGCCAAGGTGATGGACGAGAAGTAAAGCTGGGAAGAGTTCAACAACCGAATCGTCTTCCTACCGAATCGGGGCGATGCGGCCGCGTATTCCACCACCGCGTTGCTATCGAGGAGTAGGTTGCTCAACTGCTTTGACCGCTTTGAGGAGGTTTCAGGAAGCTGTCTTTGGTCAAGAAGGCTTCTTCCCACTCCTGCATTGGTGCATCGATATCAAAGTCTTCTGGAATCACTGCGTGGATGGGCTCAAACTCTCCGAACATTGGCCTCGAGGTTTTCTCCGCGAGGACTAGATTCACCACGGGATTACCGTTTCTAGCTAGTTGAACCTCCTGGCCAGCTTCCACCAGCTCGACCAGCTTAGAAAGCTTGGTCTTCGCCTCATGCATGTTGAAAATGTGGGTCATAGTTCCACCCTAACTTAGCTAAGGTTAGCTAAGCAAGCACTATCGATGACCTGTGGAAAACTATGTAGCCTTTTGGCGTGAAGAAAATCCTCCTCCACCACGGCTGGACCAATAAAAGACCTCAGGGTCACTGGCTCAGACTCACCGCAGCAGAGCTAAGAAATCGTGGCAACCAGGTTTGGTATCCGCAGTTCCCTGAACCAGATCAGCCAAACCCGATTGATTGGCAAACCATCATTACCCAAGAGGCGCAGATGATGGATGAGGTTCAAGGGGAAGAAAAGATTGCAATCACCCACTCACTTGGCTGCATGAACTGGATGCTGGCAGCCATGAGTGGGCAGTTTGAAACACCCTTTGATCGGGTTTTGTTTGTGGCTCCCCCGGACCCCATAAAAACAAACGAGGCCGAGGGCATCAAGGGTGAACCGATGGATATCCATCACCCTGAACTACTGCCTGCAATTGAAGCAAATGCAAAGAGCTTCACGATTGTCGCCAGCGACAACGATCGCTGGCTCCCAAGGGGTATTGAGATCTACGAAGATGCTCTGCAACAGCAAGCGGTCGTGTTGCCGGGTGCAGGTCACTTCTCCTTAGATGATGGCTGGGGAGCTTGGCCAGGGCTCTTGGAGTGGGTTTCCAATCCCAATTCTGAAGCGCTGGCTAATCGAGGTTGATGCCCGGTCTATAGAAAGTGACTTCTGACCTGCGACTACGATCAACTAGCACCAAGTCCTGCTTGTCAGCGTCGACCTTAACTCCGCTACGGGATTGGGAGCTTCGACCGAGTGCCAGTAAACAATCTGGTCTCGCTGCAGCAAGAAGTGTGCAATCAACCGAATGTGCATATTCCAAAGGCCGATGAGGCTCAGAGTTGGTCAACTCTGCTACGAGACTTCGCGTGTGGCCAAAGCAGAAAATTGGCTACCGGCGAAAGAAGCGAACCTCCACGCGGCGGATTTCGCCGCCGAGTCTAAGCTCCTGCTTGCCTTGCATGGAGATTACCTCGAGTCGTGGTCGCAGCTTCTTGATCAGACCACAGACCGCAACCGCCCTATCCATAGACAGCTTGGCATCCACACTCAACACTGTTGGGCCCATGGTGAAGCCGGTGCAGTCAATATGTGTTGCGATACTCGAGTACTTGCGAAGCATCAAGACAACTTCAGTACGAACCCATTTGTTGATGACAGGTGATCCCGGAGCAAACTTGCTTGCAACGGCCATTGCACTCCAAGGCTTCACCTCAGCCTCGATTGAGGTCGTGGGATCATCGCCTTCAGATTCGGACGGCTGGTTTGTTGCCGGTGGGACTGTTGTTATTGCCCTCAGAATGGTGAGTCGAGCGCCGCCATCGTAGGTGTACTCGAGATCCCAAACTCCCTCTTCCAGACTTGGCATAAGGAATGAGAATTCTGTCGGAGATGAGAAAGAAAGTGGAAGCTGGTTTCCATCAATCACAACGTGTTGTCCCACGCCCAATCGCTTACCGGTCACCGTCACAAGTTCGCCGCCCTCTGTCGTGACCACATTTGGAGCTACCAGAGTCACGATGGGACCGTTGTACACCGGGGCTGGCAATTCAGATCCACCACCACTCCAGATCGCATAAAGAGTTGCCGATCCTGAAGAGTAGATGCCAGAAATCACTGCACCTGTTGGAGTGAGTGCCCAGCCTTGGAAGCTGGAGCCTGACTTATTGGCAGTGGGAAGGGTTATGGCTGTTTGACCAAAGACGTACTCTTCATCGGCAACTGCAGATCCGCCTTGCGCATCGAATGTCAGTGTGGCAACCCACTTGGCAAATAGGGTCAAGTCTGATGTCAGCGCGATAGATGACCCCGTGGCGTAATCCGTACCGGATCCGGTGCTATTCGAGTTCCATCCAGCAAAGTCAAAGCCGCTCTTGACCAGACTGCCTGTACCAACGGTTGCCGTGGTTACGCTCACAAGATCAGAAGGTGCAGTTCCAGTTCCAGTGTTCGCGTCATAGGTGAGGTTGAAGCTCGTTAGCTGGAAAGAGCGGACGACTGGGAATGCAGAAAGGTAGGTCACGGATGGGCTACCGGTTGATCCGCCAGCCTGCTCGGCTCGCACGTTACAGCTTCCCGTTGACACAAACTGAATGTCTAGTCCTGAGATCGTGCAGATCGCTGTATTCAATGACGTCAGCGTCACCGGCAAGGTCGAGTCGGCAACTGCACTGGAACTGATGGCTCCACCAGAAATAAAGGCTTGGTCACTAATCGTTGGGAACGTAATCACCTGATCAGAGAAGTAGAAAATTCGGGTCACAGGCTCAGCGGAAGCGAAAGTTGCATCGCCATCCTGGGTTGCAGTAACCGAACAAGCGCTTCGAGCATTGGTGATTTGTGGAACTATGTCCGTCCCATTGGCATCAATTGTGCAAACGCTTGGTGTGTTTGAGTTGAGCGTCACCTGAAGTGTTGAAGATGTGGTGGCTGAGGACGAGAACGCACCTGAGTTTGGGTCAATAGGGCCAACCACCTCGGGGAAAGTAATGACCTGAGGCTGGGTCGCTGGCAAGAGGTTTAGAGAGTAAACGGCTGGGCTATAGGTCAGTCCATCACCAACACGGAAGGAAACTGTGGCAGCAGTTGCAGACGGGAGCAAGTAGCTGAGCCGGCCGGCCGTAATTGCCTCCACGCTCACAGTAGAACCAGCAGACGGAGAAACAGTAGAGGTTCCGTCAAAGTACCGAAGGCCGCTGAGATCCGCTGAGGACTCAAGCTTCACGTCAAAGAATGGGTTGTTCTCTGTGTCCGAGTAGTCTCCAAAATCCCCGACATTAAGTGTGGATTGAGTGCCTGGAACCAGGTACTTGGTGGTGTCAGACGAGGTTGGCGCGATGTTGAATGAGTTGGCAAAAGTGTCAAAAGTTGTCCACGGGACACCGGCTCCGAACTGTATTCCGTAGAGCGAGCCCCCAGGAGCATTGACTCGAATATCAACTGTACTGACCTGGTCGTAAAGCACACGTGCTCGACCCTTTGTAAATGAGTCATCGCCACTGTAGCCACCTGAGGGCCCGAGAAACTTAACCAGAGTTGTGCCGGCTATCAGCGATACATTCACCGGGTTCACATCGTTTACCTCGTACTGCTGGAAAGATGAAAATGCAACCCACTGATTCAGGTCCAAATCGTAGGTGTTTATGACCAGATTTTTTAGTTCAACAGCAATTCCAGTGACAGCAGAATTAGCGTAAATCGCCGTTCCAGACTCCCAGAATTTATATCTGAAGGTCACGTCTAGATCATCCATGTACAAAATCAAGAGATCTTTTTGGGCCTGGTTGAGAGTAACTCCATCGAATTGTCCGTTGGACGCCGCATCCCAATCGAAGCCATTATTTGCTCCAGATGAGGCCACTATTTCCACAGTCACATCGACAGAGACACCCTCGATAACACCTGCGCTTGGATACAAGAAGATGTTGCCCACGGTCGGACTTGTGCTGTTGCCGTTGAGAACCACCATGGTCGACGCGTCAAAGTTGAGATATTCACCCGAGAAATCCACGGAGGCTGCACTGGCTGACTGTGATGGATTCCAGCTACCTATCACTGGGCTAAAAACAGAGAACAGCAACGCCAAGACGGTGGCAAAGGCCAGGTTTCTGACTGAGGAGACATTTTGCATAAAGTTCCGCCTTAGGAAGGTTTTCGATAAGGCTATTTGTGGCAGCGGAGTCAGCATCCGGGATTTACGGCTAACCGAAGATAAGACGTAAGGTATTGTCAGCTTCGCTGAAAAATGGCTCCCGAACTAGGCCCTCTGACGATAAATAAAAGCCAGTACTCCCAGGAGAGCTAGGGCCAGCACACCTAACAATCCAGTGATCTGAATGCCCAGAATCGGATCGCTCAGGACGAGGAGAGTCAGCAAGGTTGGCGAAAGCGCAGAAACAATCTTCGAAAGCATCATGATGTAGCCCTGACGCTGCCCGTAGTGATCAGCCCCAAAAAACAGAAGGGGCAGAGAACCGCGGATGAATGGGTTCAGGCCTACCCCGATTCCGTGCAGGATTACAAACGGGATGAGGGCATCCGTGCCGAAGAGCAGAACCAGCAGAACGCCTATTGGGTGAGCGACTATCGAGATGAACGCCACCCACATCGGAGTCATCCAGCGATCGAGTGCAACCAGCAAGACCCTGGCCATCACCTGCGACGGACCAAGGATTGTGGCTGCAAGCAGCGCAATGGCGCTGGTTGCTCCAAGCTCGCTAAGTAAGAACGGCAAGGTGGTGTTCACGGAGGAGACGATGAAGCCCTCTAGGGCAAACATCACCGCAAAAATAACCACCAAAATGTCAAACCTGAACCGGTTCCTGACCAATTTGCGAATAGGTCCGGTGAGGTCCGTGACCTCTCGCATCTCCGACTTCGGAATGGTGAGATGCAGAGGAAGATTCACCACGAGGTGCAAAATCACCCACAGCCAAACGGCCTCGCGCCAACCAAACTGCTCCAGCATCAAAGTTGAAAGCGGCCACGCGATAGTCGAAGAAAATCCGGCGAAGACAGTGATGCCGGCAATCACCTTGTTGGATTTCTCGGCAAAGAAATTCACGGCAGTTGCAAACGCGGCGTCATAGTTACCCATCGAGCCGCCGATGCCGATAAGTATCCAACCAACAACCAGCATGGGGAAGTTGGTGCTGAGTGCCAACAGGCTCAATCCCAGAGCGAAGGAGATGGTCCCGATTGGAAGAACCCTGCGACCCCCATGGCGATCAATCGCCTTTCCCACCCTTGGTCCCAGCAAACCTGAAACCAATAGAGAGATCGTAAAAGCCCAGAAGAAGCTCTCCGTGGCGATGCCCAAAGAGAGCGAAATTGGCACTGCAAGGATTGCGGGGAGATAAAAACCGCTTCCCCATCCAATGATTTGGGTGAGGCCAAGCCGTATCACGAGCCTGGTACTGGGCTTCAAGTTATGCGCCGCCTATATAAAAGTTAGACCTCTAGTTTATTTGTGCATCTGTATTAGTGTCTTCTAGAGAATTCACTGGCCGGAGAGCTTTGACTCAAAACAAGACTGCAATCATCACGGGCGCAAGCTCGGGACTTGGACTTGAAACCACAAAGGCGCTTGTGGCCAAAGGGTTCAAGGTTTTGATGGTGTCCCGTGGCGAGGAGAAGCTCCTTGAGGCGGCAAACCAAATTCGCCAGTCCCATCCCGACGCAAACATCTCCGAGCACGTGGTTGATGTCTCAAACCTGGACCAGGTCCGAAACTTTGCCAAAGCCATCGACCACAAAGTCGATTTGCTCATGAACAACGCGGGTTTGATGGGACCTGATTTCTCGCTCTCAATTGACGGCATCGAATCCCAAATGGCAACCAACCATGTTGGTCACTTCTTACTAACTGCAGAGCTGATGGAAAATCTAGAAAGAGCTCAGGGCCGAGTTGTCCACCTCAGCTCCGTGGTGCATCGCAAGGGCAAGTTCCAAGAGCTCACACCACAGGTTTTGCAGGGTGCAAAAAAAGAGCAGTATGACAAGTGGCAGCGCTATGCCGACACCAAGCTTGCCTGCCTGCTATTTGGCAGGGAGCTCGATCTAAGACTCAAGCAGGCAGGTAGCAAAGTCATCTCGGTCACAGCTCACCCCGGCTGGGCGGTGACAGGCTTGCAGAAAAACCACCCTCACACCCTCGACCCCTTTGCCCAGGATGCCCAGACCGGGGCCAGGTCGCAGATTCTTGCTGCCACTGACCCAACCCTTGGCGGAGGAGAGTTCATTGGACCCAAGTTCGAACTCTGGGGCGAGCCGAAGCAGATTAGGGGTTCGAAGCGCTCTTTAGATCTCGCTCTTTCCAAGAAACTCTGGGAAGCCACCGAAGAACTGATAGGAATCAAGTTCCTGGCCTAGAGGTAGGCTTTAGGCACTTAGGAGCTAAGTTGCAAAGCATCGACCCCACCGCCATTTTGGGCACCAGAATCACCAATCGGAGCCTTGCGCGCTGGCTGCACTCGCTGCCTGGCGTGGACAAAGTCGGCCTCGAGCAAAGAGCCGCATCGCTTGGCACAAGATCGATAAAAACCACCTCCAAAGCCTGGGCACTCGATGCCGCCATCAAGATGATGGATCTCACCACCCTGGAGGGCATGGACACCCCGGAGCGAGTCAGAAGCCTATGTTTGAAGGCCATCACTCCGGACCCCAGGGACCTCAGCACCCCATCTCCTGCAGCCATCTGTGTATATGGCGACATGGTGGCGCACGCAAAGAAATACCTCGAGGGCACCGGCATCTTTGTCGCAGCGGTTGCAACCGCCTTCCCATCTGGAAGAGCAAGCCTGAAAGTAAAACTCCTGGACACCAAAGAGGCGGTTGCCTCAGGAGCCGATGAGATCGACATGGTGATTGACCGCGGAGCATTCTTGAGTGGCAACTACCTAGAGGTCTTCAAACAGATTGTTGCCATCAAAGAGGCCTGCCAAACGCAAAGACGGCTCCTACGCGCACTTGAAGGTAATTCTCGAAACCGGCGAGCTGCAGACCTACGACAACATCAGACGCGCCAGCCACCTAGCGATGCTCGCAGGTGCTGACTTTATTAAGACCTCAACCGGCAAGGTCTCAGTGAACGCCACCCTGCCAATCACGCTCTTGATGTTGCAAGCGGTGCGCGATTGGTATGACGAGCACGGCATCATGATTGGCGTGAAGCCAGCTGGTGGCATCAGAACCGCCAAGGACGCCATGAAATACCTAGTGGTCGTCAAAGAGATTGCAGGCGAGGAATGGTTGACCCCCGAATACTTCAGGTTTGGAGCATCAAGTTTGCTCAATGACGTGCTGATGCAAAGACAAAAGCTTCAAACAGGGCACTACTCGGGCCCTGACTATGTGAGCGTGGACTAGGAGAGACATGTTCGAATACGCACCCGCGCCAGAATCCAAGGCGATAGTCAGCTTTGAAAAGAGCTATGGCCACTTCATCAATGGCAAGTTCACAAAACCCGGCAAGACCTACAAGACCATCAACCCAGCAACCGAAGAGGTGCTGGCCGAGATCACCCACGGCACCAAAAAAGATGTCGACCTTGCGGTCAAGGCAGCAACCGACTGCCTTCAACGGTGTTTGGTCAAAACTCTCCGGAACCGAACGAGGCAAATACCTCTATCGAATCGCAAGGATCCTGCAGGAGCGGGCCCGAGAGTTTGCCGTTGCAGAGAGCCTAAATAACGGCAAGCCAATCAAGGAAACCCGAGACGCCGACATCCCACTGGTTGCCAGCTGGTTCTTCTACTACGCCGGCTGGGCAGACAAGCTCGACTACGCAGGCCTTGGCCCAAACCCCAAACCCTATGGCGTTGCAGGTCAGATCATCCCTTGGAACTTCCCGCTGATGATGCTGGCCTGGAAGATTGCCCCAGCCCTTGCTGCCGGCAACACCGTTGTTCTAAAGCCAGCCGAATCAACACCGCTAACCGCACTGATGTTCGCCGAGGTCTGCCAGCAGGCTGGATTGCCAGCTGGTGTTGTGAACATCGTCACCGGCTTTGGTGACACCGGAGCCGAGATCGTGAACCACCCGGGCATCCAAAAGATCGCCTTCACCGGCTCCACCGAGGTCGGAAAAATCATTGCCAAGGCAATCGCCGGAACCGGCAAGAAGGCCACACTCGAGCTTGGCGGCAAGGCCGCCAACATCGTCTTTGACGACGCTCCTCTGGACCAAGCGGTCGAGGGCATCATCAACGGCATTTTCTTCAACCAGGGTCACGTCTGCTGCGCAGGCTCAAGACTCTTGGTCCAAGAATCCATCAAGGACGAGCTCTTGCGAAAACTCAAGCGCCGCATGGAAACCCTGCAGACTCGGCGACCCAATGGACAAGAACACTGATATTGGTGCCATCAACTCCAAGGAGCAGATGGACAAAATCGCCGCTTTGGTAAAGCAGGGCGAAAAAGAAGGCGGCCAGGTTTGGCAGCCAGCCTGCGAGATTCCAAGAAATGGTTTCTGGTTCAAACCAACTCTGATCATGGACGTCTCACCAACCAACACCGTCGCTAGGGAAGAGATCTTTGGTCCGGTGCTATCGGTCATGACCTTTAGAACACCAGCCGAGGCGGTCGCCAAAGCAAACAACACCGAGTACGGACTTGAGTGCAGGCATCTGGACCGAGAAGGGTTCGAGAATCCTGAAGCTTGCCGATCAGCTAAACGCTGGCGTGGTTTGGGCAAACACTTTCAACCAGTTCGATGCCACCAGCCCATTTGGTGGGTTCAAGGAATCTGGCTATGGCAGGGAGGGCGGCCGAGCAGGGCTCGCCGCCTACCTGAAGGGAGGTTTCTAATGCGGTTAGAAATCAAGAAAACCTACAAGCTCTTCATCGGCGGCAAGTTCCCCAGGACCGAATCCGGCCGCAGCTATGAGGTCGTTGATTCCAAGGGCAACCACCTAGCCAATGCGGCCAAGGCTTCCAGGAAAGATGTCCGCGACTCAGTCGTTGCAGCCAGAGCTGCGCAAGCAGGTTGGGCCTCAGCCAGTGCCTATAACCGTGGGCAGATTCTCTATCGCATCGCCGAAATGCTCGAGGGTCGCAAGGAACAGTTCATTGAGTGAGATCTCGCTACTGACCGGTAAGAGCGAAAAGGCTGCGAACCCAAGAGGTTGAAGCAGCCATCGATGCCTGGGTTTGGTATGCCGGCTGGAGCGACAAGATTGATCAGGTTGCAGGTTCTATGAACCCAGTAGCCGGACCGTTTTTCAACATCTCCACCAACCAGCCCACCGGCGTGGTTGGTGCATTTGCTCCGCAAGACAGTGCGCTGCTGGGATTGGTTCACGCAATCGCGCCGGCAATCGTCAGCGGCAACACCATCGTGGTTGTCGCCAGCGAGAAGCTGCCACTTTGTGGCATCTCTCTAGCTGAGGTGCTAGAAACCTCTGACCTACCCGGTGGTGTTGTGAACATCCTTACCGGCAATGCCCAAGAGCTCGGCTCCTGGATGGCGAGCCATGCAGACATAAATGCTCTTGATCTTGAGGGTGCTACAAGCCCTGCAGAGCTCGAGATGGATGCAGCGCAAACACTGAAGCGAGTCATTAGACCTGACAGCTACAACCGCAGCGGATCTAAGGGTTCTTTGCAGCACATTCTGGACTTGATGGAACTGAAAACCGTTTGGCACCCAAAGGGTTACTAGATCAAAACTCGGGGGCTGAGCGTGAAAAAGATTGCCGTGCTAGCTTGCGGGAGCACTGCTTTTGAGCGGCTGCGCCATCGAATCAGAACGCTTGCCAGCAACTGAGCCATCGGTTTTGGAAACAAAAACGGCTGCCCCTGAGCCGGAAGCCTCGCAGATGCCAGCAGAGCCTCGCACTGACTGAAGAGCTCGCGCGCGAGATCATGCTCGCAAGCTATGACGAGTTTGAAGCAAAGGGCATGACCGAGACCGTGGTCTCGGATGGTGAAACCTGGAAGCTCGTCATGGACCCGGAGCAACCCGATTATCAGGCTGCGCTTTTCAATCTCGACACCGGAGATCGTGAATTGGTTTTTGAAACCGACTACTTCACGCTCTTTGTTGGCTACCTAATGCTCGACTCCCCCAGCTCAATGGTTGAAATAACTGATGCGGGCTTTATCGCGAGCGCCGATGATTTCAACCCGATCGAGTACTTCGTGGAAGATGGCCTGGTGGTTGGCGCCAAGGGCGTGGACTTTGATTGGACTGCCGAGTTTAAATACCGCGTTGACCCCGAGCTTCAGGAAGGTCTGCTCGAACTTACAGCCGAATTACTGGCTAGCTTCGAAGAGTAGGGGCTGGGCGTCCGCCTGAAAGCGTGACGGCAATCGCACCCTGTCTGATGCCCGCAGCGGCCGAATCCTCTAAAGACTCACCTTTGCCCAGCATTGCTAGGAAGGCTGCAGCAAAGGCATCACCGGCACCGGTCGGATCAATAACCTCGGCCTTGGTGGCTTCCAAACGCAAGAACCCCTCCCCGCCTTGCACCGCACAACCCTGATTCCCCATGGTCAGGGCAACGGTTTCAAACCGTTCGCTCAAAAACCCGCAAATCAGCTCTGGTCGATCTTCACCGGAGAGCAACCTGCCCTCCTCAAGATTTGGAAGCAAGATGTCCACTCCCGAAAGTGCACCGAGAAACTTCTTCACCCCAAAGTCCTCAATGAACCCAGCGCTCCCGGGATCGCAAGCAACCTTTGCACCTAGCTCGTGAGAGCGTTCAATAAGTTTTGCAATCGCAATCGGCTGCAGGCTCAAGAGCGAATAGCCGGAGATGTAGACGAGGTTTCCGAAGAGCTCGTCTGGGATCAAAGAGACGTCAAGGTTTTTGTTTGCTCCGCGATCGGTGAGAAATGTTCTGTCTTCACCCTCAACCAAAACCACAATCGAACCGGTTGGCAGTTTCTGATCTGACTGCAGATGCGGCTTCACACCAAAAGACTTGAGATTGTTTGCGTGCTTATCGACATCGGTCTCGGCGACTCTTCCAACAAAGTTGACCTTGGTGTGAAGCGATGCCATCCAGCAGGCAAAGTTTGCTGCCGAGCCTCCCGGGGAGACTCTGATCTCAGAGTCGACATCGGTGTTCGGCCTGATAGGACCCTTGGGTCTAACCAGAATGTCGTCGATGACATCGCCAACAACTAGGACCACTAGTCATCTCCGAGGTTTGCATAGGCAAGGGCAATATCCCCGGCAACAGAAACGTTGTTGCGTGCAAGGTCGAGGTTGACCTCCAAGGACTTGCCCTTCGACTCTTCCACGATGAACTGCAACAAAAATGGTGTCACCTCTTTGCCCCTCACCCCCGCCTTCTCAGCGGCAGCAAACGCAGTTTGCAGCACGCGGTCATGGTCTTGCTTGTTCCAGGCCTTATCCTCCGGCACGGGGTTCGCAACCACGATGCCGCCGCCCTCGCCAATCAGATCCTGAGCCACCATCATGTGGGCAATCTCTAAAGGGCTGTCAGCCCGGTATTCCAGGGTGTATTCAGATTCCCTCAGCCAGAAACTTGGGAAAATGTTGGTTTTATAGCCAACGACTGGGACGCTCAAGGTCTCGAGTCTTTCTAAGGTGGCAGCAATATCAAGCACCGACTTCACACCAGCACTCACCACAGTGATTGGGGTGTTGGCTAAAACACTGAGGTCTGCAGACTCATCAAAGGTCTGATTTGCACCTTTGTGAACACCGCCAAGCCCTCCGGTTGCAAAGACTCGGATTCCAGCAAGGGCTGCGAGGTGGGCGGTGGCGGCAACAGTGGTTGCGCCAGATAACTCCTTGGCCGCCAGGATTGGCAGATCCCTAACCGATGCCTTGGCAATGTCTTGGTTCGAGATGATGTCCAGCGCGGTGACATCAAGGCCGATATTGGCAACTCCGTTAATGACCGCGATGGTTGCCGGGACGACGTTCTTGGAGCGCAAGATTTCCTCGAACTCTAAAGCGGCCTCGTGGTTTCTGGGGCGAGGTAGGCCGTGAGAAATGATGGTGGATTCCAGAGCAACTACGGCCCTGCCCTCGTTCAGAGCCTTCTGAACTTGCGGGTGAATTTTGATTAGGTCTTTTTGCACGCTTCAAGGCTAGCTGGCTGTGGATAACTCAAAACAGGATTGTCGGGTTTTCTCTAGCATTTGGGGCTATCGAGCCAAAAGGAAGGAGGTGCTAGCATGCAAACATTACACAAAATTCAGCACTTAATTGAGTACGAAGCCGAGGAGAACATGGACGAGATTTTGACCGAGATAGTCACGCCGATATCTGAGTTCAAGAAGAATCCAAACCTGTCTGTTAAAAAAGCTAAGGGCAAGCCCTTTGCTGTCCTAACGAACAACAAGCCGACCTTTTATGTTCTCACTCCAGAGGTCTTTGACGACCTTCTGGAGAAGGCTTGGGAGCTCAAGATGATGCCGGAACTTATCGAGGCTGGGAAGAGCGATGAGTGGATTGAGGTGAAACTCGATGACCTTCTTTGAATTGGGTCATCGAGTTTCATCCCACAGCTCTTCGTGAGCTGGGGAAACTCGACCCTGAGCTCAAAAGACAGGCTTTGGCGAGGTTGGAATCTCGGCTAAATGAGCCCGCAGTCCCAAAAGCAAGGCTTAGCGGCAGCTCGCCCGATACCTACAAGATAAAACTTAGAAGGGCAGGACTCCGAATTGTGTATCAGATTCATGCAAACGCCGGAAGGATTCGAGTCCTTGCCATCGGTCGCAGGGACTCCGAAGTTTACGAACACGCACTGAAGCGCGGATTCATTGATTACTGACTCCGCAGATGTCATCCCAGCTACGAGCCTTGCCATCAACCACCTTAACTTCAGGCAATTGGCTAAGTGGATGCAATACCTTTGTCTAAACACAACTAGGTAGTGACTCACGCTTGAAAAGACCATGGCTTTTGACCCCAAAAGGGCAGCGCGCCTCTATGCACCTGGCCAACCTGGTTTCACTGGCACTATTTGTCGCCTTCGTCATCAATTTCAATTTGGTTGAAAGCCCGAGGAGTCAGATTGTTCAGCTAGATCCCCAAAATGTGAACTACTGCGAGATCTCAGAGTGCCCAAGAATCCAAGGGCTTGAGCTAACAAACGGAGCTGGAAGCGGTGGGCGAGATCGAAGATCGCAGCTTTGGCTATCTACTCACGCTTGACTTCACAAACCACGAGCTCTTGCAAGGTGAAAGAGAGCTTTGGCTGAAAGTCGAATCTGCCGATGGCCGAACACTTGAGATGGCGAGCACCGAGATCAAACTGGGCCTGAAAAACAGAACAATCGCGGAATTTCTCTTAGTGAGTGAAAAAGAGGCAATTTTGAATGCGACGCTCAGACTCGGCTACTGAAATCTCTGGGAAGTTTCTGGAAGTTTTTCAGCTTGAACTGTTGAGTGTTAGATAGCCTTAGAGCTAGAAAAGAAAAACAGATTTATCGTTAGACACCAACTGCGATTAGATCCCAGAAGGCCAAGACCCAAAGGCCCCCACAAGTTCGAATGCCAAAAAACTAGTTTTTAGGCTTCCCAATAGGAGGGTTACATGCCACTTTCAGAATTGAAAGAATGGGTCAGCCAGATTGCCACGCTAACAAAACCAGACCAAATCCAATGGTGCGATGGTTCCGGAAATGAACTGGAATCCATTCAAGCGCTGCTGGTTCGTCAAGGAACCATTGAGGCGCTAAACCCAAAAACCAGACCAAACAGCTTCATTGCACGCACCGACCCACGAGATGTTGCGAGGGTCGAGGAGCGAACCTTTATTTGCTCGGAGCAGGAAGCAGACGCAGGTCCAACCAACAACTGGATGGAGCCAAGCGTCATGCGCACGCTAATGCGCGAGCGCTTCATTGGCTCGATGCGCGGCAGAACGATGTATGTGATTCCCTTCTCCATGGGTCCAGTAGGTTCTCCATTTGCCAGGTACGGAATTGAAATCACCGACTCGCCATACGTGGTGGCATCCATGCACACCATGACACGGGTCTCGCAAAAGGTTCTCGAGGAGATTCAGGCTGGCAAACCCTGGGTTCCAGCGGTCCACTCAGTTGGCATGCCACTGGTTGATTCCCAGGAGAACAAAATTGCTGATGTTGCTTGGCCCTGCAACCCCGAAGAGGTCTACGTCGTTCACTACCCCGAGACCCGCGAGATCTGGTCCTACGGCTCTGGCTATGGCGGCAACTCACTGCTTGGCAAAAAGGCGATGTCGCTCAGAATCGGTTCAGTCCAGGGGCGCGATGAGGGCTGGTTGGCCGAGCACATGCTGCTGATTCGCGTCACATCGCCTGAGAACAAGCGCTACCACCTAGCGGCAGCTTTCCCTTCCGCCTGCGGCAAGACAAACCTCGCGATGCTACGACCAACAATTCCTGGCTGGAAGGTCGAGACCATCGGGGATGACATCGTCTGGATCGCCCCGGGAGAAAACGGCAAACTTCGAGCCATCAACCCAGAAAACGGTTTGTTTGGCGTGGCACCAGGGACCTCTGAGGGGACCAACAAGGCAGCCATGGACTCCATGGACCAGAACGTACTTTTCACCAATGTCGCAACCACTAAAGATGGTGATGTTTGGTGGGAGGGCATGAGCAAAGAGCCACCTGCGAACCTGACCGACTGGCAGGGCAAACCTTGGACCAAGGACTCAGGCACCCTGGCCGCTCACCCAAACTCCAGGTTCTGTTTCCCAATGTCCAACACCGCAACGCTTTGTGACGACTGGGAGTCCCCAGAGGGTGTCGAACTAGATGCAATCTTGTTTGGTGGCCGCAGGGCCACCAACGTGCCACTGGTGGTGCAATCGCGTTCATGGCAACACGGCGTCTTCATGGGAGCCACCATCTCGAGCGAGCAAACCGCAGCAGCGGAGGGTCCGGTTGGAGTATTGCGCCGTGACCCATTTGCGATGCTGCCGTTCTGCGGCTACAACATGGCCGACTACTTCGCGCACTGGCTGTCTTTCGGGGAGAAAATCGCGGAAGACTCACTGCCAAAGATCTTCCAGGTGAATTGGTTCCGCAAGAGTTCTGATGGCAGCTTCTTGTGGCCCGGCTTTGGTGAGAACTCAAGAGTGATTGACTGGATTATCTCCAGGCTTGAGGAGCGGTCTGAGGGGCAGCAAAGCCCGATTGGTTTGATGCCAAACATCTCCGAGCTAAACCTGGATGGTCTGAACTTCGAAGAGGGTGAGCTCGAGGCACTGTTTGAAGTTGACCCCGAGTCTTGGCTCTACGAAGTGCGCTCGATTGAGCAATTCTTTGAACGATTCGGGGCCAAACTGCCGCAAGAACTTCGCGCTGAGCTCATTGAGCTCGAGGCTCGATTGCTGCAGGAACAAGGGGCAATGGTCTAAAGAAATAACCTTGCGTTACTAAAACGTTACATCTCACAGGATTTTAACAGTATTGCGCTAAGGTTTAACTCGTTGCAGGTCATGCAAGGTGGCATGGCCGGGCGGGATCACAAGTCCTGACCGTCTGTCACCAAGTTCCCCTGTAACAGACGTTTCTGAAAGGATTCACGTGAACCTATCTTCAACAATGAGCGATGGTGGCTACACCATCATTTACAACATGCTCTCGCTTGGAATCGCGAGCATGCTATTTACAACTGTTTTCTTGTTCGTAGCGCGTGAGCGCGTATTGCCTCGTTACCGCATGGCCGTCATGGTTTCCGGTACCGTTACCGCAATCGCTGCGTACCACTACTTCAGGATGTTCGACGACTTCAAGGAAGCTTTCGGTCCCGAAGGCATGGGAGTCGTTGCCTACAACGTTGGCTACCGCTACGTTGACTGGTTCCTAACCGTTCCACTATTGCTAGTTGAGACTGTTGCCGTACTTGCTTTGGCACGTGCGATGCAGACCCAGCTACTAGTGAAGTTGGTTCCAGCAGCAGCAGCAATGATCGCACTTGGTTACCCAGGTGACGCTCAGCTAAACGTTTTCTACCAGGGCGACGCTCCACTATGGGGCCTACTCTCAACCATCCCATTCCTATACATCCTGTATGTACTGTTCGTTGAGCTAGGCAAGTCCCTAGAGCGTCAGTCTGCAGCTGTACAGCGCAAGATCAAGGAGCTACGTTTGCTCCTTCTTGCAACCTGGGGTGTATACCCAATCGCATTTATTGCGAACATGAACGCAACTGGTTTCGACGAGACCAGCTTCGTACTTCGTGAGACTGGATACACCATCGCTGACATCTTGGCGAAGTGTCTATTCGGTCTGGTGATCTTCACCATCGCTCGTATCAAGAGCGCCGAGGACAGCGAAGAGTTCGCAAAGGCCGAGTACAAGGACTAATTAGTTCTAGTAACTGGTTGGAGAGGGCACCGGGAAACCGGTGCCCTTTTCCTTTAGGCTTTACACGTACAAGGGAGTAGCTGTGAAAAAGATTGACTGGGAACTAATTCAGATCGTCGTGTTGGTTGGCATGCTGCCGGGCATGATTGCCTTCGGCGCAATCTTCCCAAGCCTTTTCGCTAACTATCGCTAGTCTCTTCGGGTGACCAATAGCATCAGTTCCGAACAGTGGGAAAACTTTGTCCAATCAAGACGAACCACTCGAGACTTCCTCGACACTCCAGTCCCCCAAGAGCTAATCGATCAGCTCCTCCAAGACGGCATGGCAGCTGCCTCATGGTCTAACACCCGCCCCTACATGATTGGGATTGCTCAAGGACCAACCAAAGACCGAATCTCCAAAGAATTCCTATCCCGCTGGGACGCGGCCCAGAAAGCCCTGGACAAGGGAATCTGGGGCAAGCTCAAGCTACTAATTACCCGCTACGGGTTGCCCGCATCCGACTACCGAGTTTTTCGCCCCTACCCCAAAGAACTAGTTCCAAGGCAGCAAAAAGTTGGGGCGGACTTATATGGAGCACTCGGCATCGCAAGAGATGACACCAAGGCAAGGCGAGACCAGTGGGGCCGCAACTACGAGTTCTTCGGAGCTCCGGTTTCACTTTTTGTTTTCGCCCATTCCGGCCTGGGTGAGTACGCAGTCTCCGATGCCTCGCTGTTTGCACAAAACCTGATGCTCTCCGCTCATGCCCATGGTCTTGGGGCATGTGCTCAGGGAGCCAGTGCGCTCTGGGCTAAGCCGGTAAGAGACGAATTCAAGGTGCCAAAGAAATACAAGCTGCTCTATGGAATCGCCCTGGGCTACCCCTCCGACCACAGCGTGAACTCTTTCCAGGCAGAGCGCATTGACATTGAGAACATCAAGCTAAAGCCAAATGATTGATCTCAGCGACAAAGACTTTGTTCTAAACCCCTACCCCCAACTGGCTGAGCTCCGCGCTCACGGCAAACCCGTTTGGCACGAAGACCTGGGCATCTTTTTAGCCGCCAACTACAAAGATGCCAACCAGGTGCTGCGAGATCGCAAGCTCGGCAGGGTCTTCAAACCCAAAGAGCCAAACGAGCTTTGGGACACATTTAACTGGCTGCATGCCGATTCGATTCTCGACTCCGAACCTCCAAAACACACCAGGCTCCGCTCCTTGGTTATGAAGGCCTTCAATCCAAGAACCATCGCAGCACTCGAGCCTCAAATCGTGGCCATCACCAAGACACTGCTCGCCCAAGCCAGCGCCAAGCTGGAGAGTGAGGGAAGCTTTGATCTCATTGCCGACTTCGCCGAACCGTTGCCTGTGAGAGTCATTTCACACCTTTTAGGTTTCCCCGAATCCGAGGAGCACCTACTTCGCCCCTGGTCACAGGCGATTGTGAAGATGTATGAGGTGAACCCAAGCGAGCAAGAAAAGCTCGAGGCACAAAAGGCCTCCAAGGAGTTCGCCGAATACGTCGAGGCCCTCATGCTAGAAAGACAAGCAAACCCTGGAACCGATCTAATTTCGGAACTTGCGGCGGTGGAGCAAGACGGTGAGAAGCTGAACGCTCATGAGCTGATCGCCACCTGCGTGCTGCTTTTGAACGCCGGCCATGAGGCCAGCGTCAACGGCTTTGGCAATGGCATGGTTGCGACCCTGAATAACCCTGCCCAGCTGGAGAAGCTAGAGGAGCATCCTTTCGATCTGGCCGAAACCGCCGTTGACGAGTTTCTGCGTTTTGACTCCCCGCTGCACCTATTTGAGAGAACTGCAACAGAGGACACCGAAGTTGGTGGCGTAAAGATTTCAAGGGGTCAGAAGATTGCAGCACTTTTGGGTTCTGCCAATCACGATGAGGAAATCTTTGAAAGACCTACCGAGCTTGACCTAGCTCGCTCCCCCAACCCCCACATCGGCTTCGGAGCGGGAATTCACTTCTGCATCGGTGCACCGCTTAGCAAGGTTAGAGATGTCAACCGCACTGCCGATGCTGATCGAGAAATACCCAAACCTGAGCTTGGCTCAAGAGCCGGTTCTTGAGACCAACCTTTGTTCTCAGGGGTTATGAGAAGGTCCTTGTAAAGGCTTAGCCCTCGGCTAGGACAATTACCTTGTCACCCTCGACCAACTTGAATCGGCGCACCTTCTCTGGATTCAGCGCAACGCCATAAGCATTTTGCTGGGAAGACTCAAGCTCTGCTTTGCGATAGCCAATGGCTGTTTCACCACGCTTTGCTGCCGCCTCAATCAGAACGTGCATATCGACCATCTCCCCGAGCTTCACATACCAACTGGCCGGGTGCAGGCTGATCTCGGAGCCCTCCGATGAGAATAGATAGCTAAAGACATCCGCGAGATCGCTGTTCTCAGCAATCTGCGACATCATCAAGCCGATCAACTGATCGCTAACAATGAAATCGTCTGCTTCCGCGCTCTCGGCCAGCTGACGGTTTCGATCGTCTAGCATCTCCGTGACTATGTTGAAACTCTTGCCGGATTTCTTAGCGATGGACCTCAGCTGCAGCAGAGTGATCAGCGTGATCGCATCCGACTGCTCTTCACTAAGCTCACGATTGGCCAGAACGATGATGTGGTCAAAGCTTGCAATCTTCACCTTGTCCAGAGTTGCCCGCAGAGTTGGGTCTCCCGAGACAAAGTTGAGCTTGAGATTGGCATGGTCCGGAAGCGGCATCTTGTTGCTGTCCGAGACCACCGTCACGCTGGAGCCTTTTGCGACGTATTGGGAAAGCTCGGAGAGGATCACCGGGAGGTTCTCATTTTGACCAAGAATCAAAGCCTTCTCGGGTTTTGCTGGGGCGATCTTGCTGTTAGAGATGGCTCCCGTATCGAAGGTGTAAACACTTGAGGTGTGGATCATGCTGTCATCTGGAGCCACCACAATCAGTTGGTCTTCGGCCTTGATCTTCATGGTGCGGGCAGGGTTTAGAGAAACCTCACCATCTCTTAGGACACCAATCAGTGATGAATTTGAGAACTCATGCTGAGCCTGAAGATATGTCTTACCAACCAGTTGCGGCTGCTTGGTGAAGTAGATCTCATCGCCATCAAAATCGAGCAGATCCAAAAATATCAGACTCAAGCCAGACTGCCTGGAGGTCTGAACCATGATTCGACTCATGACATCACCGGCCAATATCCAACTCACCTCTGAATCGGAAATCAGTTTCGCTCGCTCGAGATTCTCGAGGGTCTGCAGCTCCGCGACGATGTGGTAATTCTCTTTTGAGCGGTTTGGATTATTCACCAAAGCCAGAGCGGTCTTCATGGTTACCAAATCGGCGTTCTCGGCTTCATCAGCCGCCAAGATCACAATGGCTCGGGCTGTGCCATGGCTTGCTAGCTCTAAGTCTGCAAGTGACATTGGGTCGCCGGATCTGACAACAACCCTCGTCTTGCCGATTTTGCCAACCTGCTCTTTGATGGCATCTTCCATCTCGACCTTGTCACCTGGAGCCAAGATAACGATGCTTGCCTTTTTTCTCGAAAGGTTCGCAAGCGATATCTCTTTCACAACGGAAAAGACTCGCGAGTTCCAACCAAGGATCAGGGTGTGATCGGTTTCGATGACTCTGCTTCGGCCTTTCCGGAGCTGTTCGACTTTGTCGTCAAAAGCTCCGGAGACGATACCGATCAAGCCAGCTAGGAACACCAAGCCGCCAAAGGTCGTGATCAGCATAATTGCCCGATAGGCAATGCCCTCAGCCCCAACGACAGTGCCAGGGTCAAGTGCATGCATCAGGCTGAACCAGATCATCTCCCCTAGGGATTCACCCTGGACAGGGTAGGAGGAGGAGAGAATGACCAACAGGGTCATCAACACCACAAAAATCACGGTGACAATGGTGAGTAGCGCAGTCAGCGACAACAGCCCCTTGGACATCAGATTGTCAAACCTGTAGCGAACAGCATCTAGAAACGAGCGCAAGAATAACCCCTTAGTGAAACTGAATTCTTAGCCTAGAGGCTCAATAGTGCCTAACCCTTGGTTGATCCAAGGGTGAGGCCAGAAACAAACTGTTTTCTCAAGACGAAGAACACTATGAGTGTTGGAAGGGCGGCAATCATGGCGCCCGCGGCAAGCAGGTTGTAGTCGGTGACAAACTCTCCCTGCAACCTTCCGAGCGCGGAAGTAATCGGCCGTTTATTATCCGTGGACATCAAAACCAGCGCCCAGAAGAAGTCGTTATAGATCCAGGTAGTCATCAAGACACCCAGTGCCGCAAGTGGTGGTCGAAGCAGCGGCAGGATGATGTTGAAGTAGTGCCGGAACACCGAGGCTCCATCCACCATCGCTGACTCCGAGATCTCTTTTGGAATGGTCTTCATGTAGGAAGAGAGCACGAAGGTGGCAAAGCCCATCTGGAAGGCAACGTGAATCAAAATCACACCAAATGGTGAGTCATACAAGAACCTGCGGTCACCCACCAAATCACCAATTGCCAGATACATCTTGAACACCGGGATAAACACCAGCTGAGGTGGCAGCAGGTTGCCGGCTGTGAAGAGCAGCAGCATGGCAACGTTGAACTTGAAGGAATACCTTGTCACCACAAAAGCAATCAGTGATCCAAACAGCAAGATCAAGAACACCGCTGGCAGCGTGATCAGAACCGAGTTGGTGAAGTAGATCGGCAGCTGCATTCGATCGATGGCGTCGCCATAGTTGAATAAACCAAGCTCCTGCGGTGGTGAAAATACGCCACCGGCACGGATCTCCTTGTATGGCCTCAGAGATGACCAGAGTGTCCATGCGATTGGGAACAGCCACACAAGAGCAAAGAAGCCAATGAAGAGCGAAATGAAACGGTCTTTAATTTGCTGAGCGTGCAACTTCTTTTTGCGGCTCTGCTTCTCTTGCTGCGCTTCAAGGTTAACGCTGGTCACTTTGCGTCCTCCTTAAATTGCTGGTTCAGATAGGCAATGATCGGCACGATCGAGAGTAAGAACAAAATCACGGCGTAGGCGGCACCCTTCATCGAGGCACCCTCACCGGCGATGTTGTTGAACACCAAAACACCCAGAATCGGCAAACCACCGGACGAGCCGTAGATGATGTACACCAGGTCGAACGCCCTGAGGGACTCGATGATGGTGATCACCATCACAATGATGTTCACAGGTCGCATTGCTGGGAAGACCACCTTGCGGAAGGTCTGCCACTCGGTTGCACCATCGATGGTTGCAGCCTCTCTGAGGGCAGCATCGACGGCCTTGAGGCCAGCTAAATACAAAAGCATGATGTAGCCGATGTGACGCCAGGAAGCCATAATCATGATCACCCAGACGTTGTAGCGATCATCGCCAAAGAACGAGATGGCGTTGACGATATCTCTACCTAGAAGACCATTCACGAACCCGTCTGGGCGAAGTAGGAAGTTCCAGATGATTCCGGTAACGGCCAAGGAGAGCACGACCGGCAGGTAAAAGCTGATTGGTAGAACTTGTGGCCACGAATCTCACGGTCAATCTGATAAGCAAGCAAAACGCCCAGTGGCGTTGCTATCAGGAAGAACCAGCCCAGCCAGATGGCATTGACCCGCAGTGCGTCCCAAAAAATAGGGGTGTTGAAAAAGATGTTTTCGTAATTTGCTAATCCGGCCCAGACGATGTCTTCGGGGTTGATTCCGGTCCAATAGGTGAAAGAGAGGTAGATGGTGGCAAATGCTGGGAACCACACCAGACCCACGTGCAAAATTGTTGGGATTCCAATAAAGAATCCGAGGGTGACCTTGTCGCTACGAGAGAAGAAACGGCGGCGCTTCTGGGGTGCAATCACCCGCGGCGGCGCCGCCGTTTCAACTTGACTCATTTGCTCTTATGACTGACTTCTACTAACCCAGCCTTACAGCGGAGGTAGTGCGTCCCACTGTGACTGCAGTGATTCAAGGATCGAGTCGGTGCTCGATGGGTCCCTGAACCAGCTCTGCAGTGCTGGGCCAACTACTGGGCCAGCAAAGTCAGGACGGGTGTCGCGGTCTAGGAACTGGGTAATGTACTTAGCCTCTCCCATGACAGCAAGCTGCTGCTGCTGGAATGGGTCGTAAGCACTGGTGTCCTGCAGGCTGTTAGCGCTGGTGTAAGGAATGCCAACGTCAATGATTGCCTGGACGCCCTCGATGTCGCCAGCGAACTTCATGAAGTCCTTACCGCCATCTGGGTTACCACCGTTTGCAGCAACACAAAGACCGTCGATAGGTGCGTCAACAGTGTCGCGACCGTGGTCTGGGTTGATCTCTGGGAACGGAATGATCCACAGGTCGTCGTAGTCTTCCTGGCTCTGCTCTAGGAAGTTAGCTCCGAACCATGAACCGTTCATGAAGAATCCAGACTGCTTCTGCAGTAGTAACTGCATTGCTCCGTCCCACTCAAGGTCTAGAACGTTTGCGTTCTGGTAAGGAAGCAGCATCTCCCAGTGACGGAAGACTTCCTTGACTCGGTCATCGGTCCACTTCTCGCGGCCACCTAGTAGGTCAACGTGGAACTGGTAGCCGTTGATGCGAGCGTTCAGAATGTCGAAGGTGCCCATTGCTTCCCAGCCACCCTTGTCAGCTGCGGCTAGACCAATAAGGCCCTGGCCCTGCAACTCTCCAAGAGCGCCCATAAAGTCATCCCAGTTGTAGATGTCGTCTGGGTTCAAACCGATCTCGGCCATCATGGACTTGCGGAAGTGCAAGCCCCATGGGTACCAACTCTGTGGGATGAAGTACTGCTTGCCGTCTAGACCGGTTGAAGCGATCTTGTAGGCGTCGGTGTACTGGTCACCAATCTCATCCCAAACATCTGAGATGTCGGTTAGTAGGCCCTGCTCAGCGAAGAACTGCATACGGAAACCAGCCATCCACTGGAAAGCGTCGTCTGGGGTTCCCTGCAGGTACTGCGAAAGGTTGTTCTGGAAAGCGTTTGATTCTGTGAAGTTACCTGTGACCTCGTTGCCGGTCTTCGCGGTGTAGGCCTCCATGAGTGCCTCTGCCTGGCGAACCGGTGACTCGTCAACTGTTCTGACACCGAATGTCAATGGACCGACGCTCGATGAGCAGCCAGCCAGCATTGTCGCACCGGCGATACCTAGGCCACCAGCAGCCGCACCTTTTAGTACAAGGCGACGGTCAACTTCGTGACCTGCAATTTTGTTCAACATTGAACCTCCTATTTGGACTCTTAGGAAAAACAATAGACCCGCCAAACAGGGGAATAGGTCTCATTTCATAACAAAATAATCACAAACGAACAATTCTGAACATCTGCGAACATTTACGAAATTTACAGTCGCAGCAAAATGAGCTGAGAATTAGGCCCAAACGTCCTCGGTGACCAACATTTCATTGACCATTGGCACAACCTTGGTGGCATAGAGCTCAATGGACTTCATCAGCTTGGAGTGCGGCATTGGGCCGTTCGCATACTTGAAATCAAACCTGGTTACCCCAACGCTTCGAATTGCGTGAACAATCTGCTTCGCGACCTTTTCAGGAGAACCGACATACATCGATCCACCCTGAACCTCAGAAATGAAGGACATCTTGGTGGTTGGTCCCCAACCGCGTTCGCGACCGATGCGACCAAACATCTCTTCGTAATGCGGCCACTGCTCTTCAATGGCCTGCTCGTTCGTGTCAGAAATGTGACCGGGTGAATGAATCGAGACGGGCAGCTGTGGCTGCCCGAGCTTCTCGAGTGACTCTGCATATAGACGTCTAAATGGTGCAAAGCGAGCCGGGTCGCCACCAATGATCGCGAGCGCCATTGGGATCCCTAATCTTGCTGCACGAATCACGGACTCTGGAGAACCGCCGACTCCTACTCGCAGTGGAATAGCACCGCCCTCGGTCTTTGGGTAGACCTCTTGATTCACCAATGGTGCCCGCATCGAACCAGACCAGGTCACGGGCTGCTCCTTGAGTAGCTCAACTAGCAGCTCGAGCTTTTCCTCGAAAAGCTCGCCGTAGTTTTGAAGTTCATAACCAAACAGCGGGAAGGACTCAATAAACGATCCCCTACCCGCAGTGATCTGAGCGCGACCATTGGAGAGGCCATCCAGGGTTGCAAAGGCTTGGTAGACGCGAACGGGATCTTCGGAAGACAAAACTGTCACCCCAGAACCAAGTCTGATGTTCTTGGTCACAGAGGCGATAGCTGCCAGGACAGTGTCTGGTGAAGAGACTGCGAAGTCATCGCGATGGTGCTCGCCGATGCTGAAGTGAGAGAGACCTAGCTCATCAGCTAGCTTTGCCTGCTCAACAACATCGCGCAGCACCTGCCCGGCAGACTTAGGGTTGCCGTCGTCATCAAGTGACATATCGCCAAAGGTGTCTAGTCCAAACTCGATCTCAGTCATGGCTAACAGTCTAGGGGGTCTTGACAAAAACACAAATCATCCGAGTCGCATCTCTATTCGCAAGCGAGAACCGCCCTCCTCCAAGGCACTGAGTGACCAGCTGCCACTTGCGGACATTAGCTTGCTTCCAACTCCCGGCTTACCACTGGTGGGGCCCATACCGTTGTCTTCGATTAGCAAGATATTCGGTCTTTCAAAACGAAGTTCAATCTCACTTGCCAGTCCATGGCGAACCGCATTTGAGACGCCCTCTTCGATGAGGGCAAAGACCAGCTCTTGCTTTTCAGGCGGAACCTGGAGCCCCGACAGATTCATTGTCAGCTTTGCAAACCCACTCCAGGTTTGCGCCAACCCCGCGAGCGACTGATTGAACGATTGACTTTGACTGCGCACTGATGCAATGAGTTTTGAAATTGCCTCCAGCTCTTCAATCACGACTTTGCGCTCAAGCTCATTACCCGCCTCTGCCCGCAGAACAAGGTTCATAAGCCGCGACTGGACTTCGCCATGCATTTGATTTGCCATTAGCTTGCGGTTTCGCCGAAGCAGCGCGAGCGCCGCGTCAGCGTCACCTAGCTGAACTAGCTCACTGACCTCGCGCCGGTTCCGAGTTGCGCTCTGGAGTGCCACTTTTGCCATGGAGAAAATGACACCACCCTGAACAAACCACAAAATCATGATCAGAGATATGGCTGCGGTGTAGTTGTGGCCGGGAGAAAAGAGGCTGGCTAAGACCAGGACTGCGGCGATGGGCACGCTCGCACAAACCAGCACAAAGGTTGTTGGCGACCAGAACCCAGAGGCAGGAAGCAGCTTGCCCAAAAATAGTAGAGATAGGTAGATAAGCGCTGACCCAAACACGGTGATTGCTAACCCGGACTGCAGCCCGAACCAATCGATGAATCTTGGTCCGACAACTAGGAATTGCACGCCCATAGCCATTGCTGGTGGGGCCTGCCTGATCGAACTGCTCAGCAACTCCCTCGCAGAGAAGCTTTGGTAGCTCTGCTCGAGATCTAAATACAGCGAAGACGAGAGCGGCCTGACATACCTATCTACCAACTCGCGCAGGATGCTCAACTCCATCTTCAGTCCAACGGCTTGATCCTGCAGAGTTTTGGAGACAGAGCTGATTCCCTCATTCAGCTGAGCAAGCTTTATCGACTCACTGCTGGTAACAATGGGCACAAGGTATGTGGTCTTAGCGGTCAGCAAGATCGCTCTCTCCGCTTGAAACTCTCTGAGCAGTAGCACGCTTGCTGAGATAACCAGAAGCCCTGCTGATCCCGAGAGAGTTCCTCCCAACAACCTAGAACTGAGGTTCAGGTCTGGCAGTGGAATTTGAGCCAAATCCGACACCAGTAAAACGGTCAGCAGAGTCTTTACAAAGCTAATTGCGACCGATGCCAAGATGGCGATTGGAGCTGGGATCACAAAATCGGGAGACTTCTTTTGCCAGACCCAGCGGAGCAGAAGAACGGGAACTGCCAAGACCGCAAGTGCAAGCACATTTGCAATCAACCAGTAGAGATAGTTCACTGGATTTGAAGGGTCTGAAGTCACCACGGAGGCGACAAGCGACAGTGGGACAAGGAGGGCGAGAAGACTGGCGGGCTCCAAGAAACTGCTTGAGCCGATTCTTCTAAAAATCCAACGAAAGCCGGGCAGTGAGCGGTCTCTAGATCTCATCCAGCCTGCCAACGCCACGCAGGTAAGCACGAGCCATTTGGATGCGCTGGTTCTTGTTTTGCTCCGACTTGATTCCCAATCGTTCTGCGATTCTTCGAATCACTGGCTCGACACTCTTGCTATCGACCTCGAGCTGGGCAGCAATTTCAGCATTGGTGCCGCCCTGGGCCAAAAGCTCGAGTACAGAGAGCTGGTGATTGGTGAGCTTGGTGAGCTTTCCCATATCGGGAACGTTGGTCTTGCGCTCCCTACCAATTGAGCGCTGAATTGCCTGGAGTATTTCCTCGACCGACTCCACGTCGCGCTTGGTGAGGTATTGGCTCCCCGATGGCACTCCGGTGAAGTTCTTCTCAATCAACTTTGGTGATTCGAAAGAGGTCAAAAACACAATGCCAACCTCAGGCGCTTCCCTGCGAATGGCCCTCGCCAGATCCAAGCCAGTTGGTCCATCACCGAGGTGCAAATCAATCAGCACGGCGTGAGGCCTCAAACTCTTGAACTCAGCTATTGCAATCGATGGATCAGAAGCCGAGAACACAACATCAACATCTCTAAACGAGATTGCCGCGGTGAGCGTTGCAAGCGTGAACGGGTCGTCCTCGCAAATCCCCAGCTTTAGTTTCACTTGGCCAGTATCACCAAAAGCGCGCTTGCCAGCAAACAACAAATGTCTCAAATTGAATAAGGGTAGGGAAATCCCATTGTTTCTGGGCAGACCCTCTGGTTCTATTACACGTTCTTTGAAGAAGTGAACGGTGAGAACTGCAACGACCTTGCTCTACTCAGCCGCAGCTAACTGCCCACAAGCCCCATCAATCTCTTTGCCTCTGGTGTCACGCAAGGTGGTGGGGATTCCGTTGGCTTCCAGGGTGTCAACAAATAGGTTCATTTGCTCCTTAGTGGAGCTGGTCCAAACAGAGCCCGGCGTTGGGTTCAAAGGAATTGGGTTCACGTGGACCCAGCCCTTGCCGCGTTCGTTCAGCTTCTGTGCCAAGTAGCTCTGCTCGCCACTTGTGATCGTTCATGTCTTTGATCAGCGCGTATTCGATGGAGACTCTTCTGCCAGTCTTCTCGAAATACTCCCTAGCTGCATCGATAGCCTCATCGACCTTCCACTTCGAGTTCACTGGAATCAATTCGTCACGAAGCTCATCGTCTGGTGCATGCAGTGAAAGTGCAAATGTGACGGGTAAGTTCTCGTCCGCGAGTTTCTTGATGGATGGAACGAGTCCCACTGTTGAGACGGTGATGTGACGAGCGCTCATGCCAAGACCATTTGGTTGAGGTTCAACCATTGTCCTCAGCGCACTCATCACCTCTTTGTAGTTGGCAAGTGGTTCACCCATGCCCATAAAGACAATGTTGGAAACTCGCTCTTCATCGTGACGCTTTGGTCCAAGCTCGCCATTTTGGATTGCCTTGTTGGCACGCACAATCTGGTCCACGATCTCAGCAGCTGACATGTTTCTGGTCAGCCCTGCCTGACCAGTTGCACAAAACGGACAGTTCATGCCGCAGCCAGCCTGCGAAGAAATACACAGCGTGATGCGGTTCGAATAGCGCATCAAAACACTCTCGACCAGTGCGCCATCAAACAGCCTCCAGAGAAACTTGATGGTGTCACCCTTGTCGGTCTGCAGTCTCTTGACCTCGGTCAAAAGCGTTGGGAAGACCTTTTCAACTAGCTCTGACCGACCTTCCTTAGGGAGGTCAGTCATCTCTTCGGGGTCGGTTGTGTAGTGAGAGAAATAATGTGTCGAAAGCTGCTTTGCTCTGAAGCCTGGGATGCCTAGTTCTTTGATGCGCTCTTGGCGCTGGTCGATTGTGAAGTCGGCTAGGTGGATAGGGGGCTTGCCGCGCTTCACTTCGGAGAACTGCAAGAGCGGCTTGCCGCTCTCGTCTTTGCGCTGAGTCCAGCCCTCTGTTCTGGGCTTGACCTGACGGATTTCTGACACTTATAGCTCCCTGCGACTTAGCCAAGTCTAGGTTGTCGCGTCAATTACCCAATCAAACTTCAGACTGAGAATCCTTCGATCTGAGGTGATTAGCCCGAGGCCGTTGGCTCTTGCCACAGCCATGATTTGGCGGTCCATCGGATCGGGAACCTGGTGGCTGAAAAAACTTGCAAACTCGATTGCCGAGGAGCGACCGAATGACAGCTCCCCAATACCGCTGTCTTGCCAACGAACGACGTCTACTTGGCCAAAGGCCAGTTTGCCCGACTTCGACTTGAAGCCGAGCTCGGCAATCGAGATCGTTGAATAGTACAAATCCTGGAACTTCAGCAGCTGCATTGCTTGCTTGCCGATTCGACTGGGTCTCTCATTTATCCACATCAAAACTTGAGAGTCCAGGAGAAAGCCGCTATTCATCCCACTCGCCATATTCAATGGAATCGAGAAACTCTTGGTCTAGCTTCTCCCACTCTTCATCAGAGATGTAACCCATGGTTCCGCGGATGACGCTGAAGTCCCGAGGGACCGTGCGCTCACCTGGCTGGATTGGAACCATTTTCATGATTACCTTGCCATTTCGGGCCACGAACACTTGCTCACCCTGCTCAACCAACTTGGCGAGCTTGGAGAAGTTCGTCTTTGCCTCATGCATGTTCACTGTCATAACCATGAACCTAACCTTAGTCCGGTTAGTCCGTTTGGGGAATAGTTGGGGGCTGTGGATAACTGGGGCTTAGGCTTGTGAGGTGTTGAAACGGCTAATCGAAATCTCCAGACCAGTGCTCTGGGTGAACACGATTGGCACGACAGTAATGGGTATGTGGTTAGCCGGCTACCTCTTCACCCCGGCCATCATTCCGATCTTGATTTGGGTGACCTTTCCCTTCAATCTTTTGATCTACGGCATCAACGACATCTTTGATCAAGAGACCGACAACATCAACGCTCGCAAGGGCTCCTACGAGGGTGCACATATTTATCCTCACGAGGTAAAGCCAATCTGGATTGGCGTGATCGCCACCAACGTTCCCTTCTTGATCTACTTCGCAATAACTCTGCCCTGGCAGGCAGTTGCTTGGATGGTTGCCTACAGCCTGTTCTTCACCTTCTACTCAGCCCCTCCCTTGAGGTTCAAGGCCAGAAAGTATCTCGACGCCTTTTCCAACACCGACTACGCCTTCCCGCTGGCGTTTGTGCCATTGGCGCTTGGCCACGAACCCGTTTGGCTTGCAGTAATTGGACTGATGGCCTGGTCAATCGCCAAGCACGCCTATGACGCCATCCAAGATATCCCGCAGGACAGTGACACCGGCATCATCACAACCGCCGTTCACCTAGGACCAACCAAGACCGCCATCTGGTCAAGTTTCTGGTGGGCAGTATCAACATTGTTCTTTGCCCTGGTGAATATCCCATTGGCTATTGCCAATGCGGCCCTAGCCTTTTTGTTGGTCTATGGCATCTTCAAAGACCCAACCCCAAAAAAGGCCCATGATCTCTACAAGTACTCAATCGCCTTCCCATACGTTGCCGGCACCGTTGCCGGAGTTCAACTGGTCGCCGGCATCACCTTTGGGGTGTATCCCTAAATGAAGGTTGTCGTTCTAGGAGCCGGATTATCTGGACTAGCCTCAGCAGCACTGCTGGCTAAAGCCGGTCACGAAGTGACCGTGCTGGAAGCCAACACCTGGGTTGGTGGCAAGTCCAGAAGGATCGTGGTCGCTGGCCAAAGAATGGACACCGGTCCAGCCCTGGTGACATTCCCCGGAGTCCTCGAACAACTCTTTGATAGCTATGACGCACTGGGGCAAAAAGGCAGCAAGACCGCAAGAGAGATTGCCAACCTGGAGCTAGTCAAGCTCAAAGAGCTTGGCCGCTACTTCTTCAGAGGTGACGTCAGCGACCTGCCGGTCAAAGAAGACCACCCCTGGTTTGAGCCCTGGCAAAGATTTGCCAAGGAGCATGCCCCGCTAACACCAGAGGTCACCAAGCTCCTCACCAAAGCACCAAACGATCTCTCCACTCTCCCCGCCCTAGCAAAAATCACCTCTAGATACGGCCTGCGACTCACAACCGATGCCTATGTAAAGGGTTTGAAGTGGATGCCGGAGGGCCTGAGGGAACTGATCTCCATTCACACCCTCAACGCAGGCGTCTCCCCCAAGGACACCCTGGCCCTCTACGCATCCATGACCGCCATCATGGCGGTCGATGGCATCTCGGTCCCGGTGGGAGGAGTCAACGAGATCGCACTCGCCCTCGAGCGGCTAGCCCTCGAGGCAGGTGCTGAGATTCACCTTGGAGAAAAGGTGCTCCGGGTCAGGACAAAGGAAGTCTTCACCGAGGTCGGTGACTACAAGGCCGATGCCATCATCAGCTCTTTAGACCCGCAGGTCCTCAAGCACCTGATGACCGGCAAGCCCAAGCAGCTAGCCAAAAAGCGCAGCTGCTCCGGGGTTGCCATATATGCGGTATTGAAAGAGGACCTACCAGAGGGCACCGTTACCCACTCCGTGGTGATGCCCGATGATCCATCCGAGCTCTACGCCTCACTGCATGAGGGCGTTCCCCCTCAGCAGACCATGATGTTTGTGAACTACTACAAGGCCAACGAGATCTACCCGAACGAAAAACCAACGGTCGCGCTGCTGTTGACGGCTTCGGCAGACGGCAATGGCTACGACCTTGAATCGGACTGGGTGAAAAGGGAGATCGAGCGAGCCTCAAAGCTCTTGGGTCTAGACAAACCAATCACCGAGCTATTTGAAGATTATGCGATTTTGGATCCGGGATATTTTGCCGGCTGGGGCGCCCCAGGTGGGGCGCTCTACGGAGCGACCAAACCACTTTGGCAATCTGGTCCTTTCCATAACCCGCAATATCACAACCCGTTTAGACCCTGGCTCTATCGAGTTGGCGCATCGGTTCACCCGGGTGGAGGAATTCCTGCGGTGCTGGGTTCAGCTCAGGTCGTGGCGAAAATGGTCTCCAAAAAGTTCAAATAATGTCCGGGGACTTTGACATAAACGCGCCTAATGTAAAACGCTGCGGACGTTAGAGGTTCGAAAAAGGACCCGTCAGAGGCGAGGCTTTTACTCGCTCGACTCCTCAGCCAAAACCTCAGCCACTAGCTCACTCACTCTGGCATCTGGCTGGTAGACAAAGTCACCGCTCCAGCTGCCACCATTGTCAAAGCCAGAGACGATTAGCCCGTCTTCAATGACGACCGTGAAATCACCGAATTCAGGGTGGCTGAGCGAGACACCGGTTTCGGTTTCAGTAACTTCGGTGACGGGGTCTTGAATCGCCTGGTACGCAGTTGCGACAGTAAAGAACAGCTCGTCATTCACCAAAATCACATCGTCAATCTCGACGTTGTAAAGACCTGCAACAAACTCATCTCCTGGCGCATAGCTCAAGATGTATTGATCGCCAGCGGAGGTAACGCTCTCGGCCATGCCGGTTTCATAGAGCTTTTGGTAGCTAGCCTCGATGGCCTCGGCATAGCCGATGACTCGCTCAGTCGATTCAGCATCCCCAACATAGTTCTCTATTGCCGGAGGCGTGCTGGGGGTTGCAGGAGCTGCAGTGCAACCGGTGAGCGCCAGAACGCCAATGGCTACAAGCCCAAGAAGTTTTAGTTTCATCGAGATAAGCCTATTTGGTTCACCCTGATGCCATCTTTAGTCAAAACTCAATTGGGTGTGGAAAACCGAAGGTTTTCCCACTACGACAGCTGTTCCTATAAAGGAACAGGAGGCTATCGCTTCAGGGTTGCCAGCTGGCATTCTATGAACATGGAATTTAACCTCAAGGTGCTTGTCGTCGATGATGAGCCGTTGGTGAGAGGCCTGTTGTCTGAGGTACTCAGCTCGATGGGGTATGAGGTGCAGTCAGCTCATGATGCTCCTAGCGCCAGGGAGGTAGCAAAGAGGTTTGATCCAGACATTGCGATTTTAGATATCGACCTGGGCGCTGGTCCAAACGGCTTTGATCTCGAAACCGGCCTTCGCCACACCAACCCCCAACTGGCAATCGTCTTTTTGTCCAACATGCCCTCTTCGAAGATGGTTGGGGTCTCACCAAAATCCATCCCAAAAAACGCCGCCTACCTTCTAAAGAGCAACATGGGGGATTCTGCATCTCTTGCATTTGCAATCAATCAGGCATCGAGGGGCTTTGGCGGTTTGATGCGGGACGATCTGGCGGCAAGGCACGAACTAAGCGGCCTCTCAAGATCTCAGTTTGAAGTCATCGAAATGGTGGCAAGGGGATTGAGTAACGAGGAAATAGCAATTGCCAGGGGGACCAGCGTTAGAGCCGTGAGAATGATTGTTGCCCGCGCGTTTCGGGCAATGGGAATCGACAGCCCAAGAGGAGCGGGCAGAGTGAAGGCGGCACTGAGCTTCCTCAGAGTCTCCGGCTCAGTGAAGTGATAGCCCAAAAAGCCCCCCAAGAAACCAGAGCCAAAGCCATTTGGCGCACCGTCGGGCGCACCAATCCCTATAACAAGGTGATGCTGCTGGTTCCTCACCTTCTGGCCACTAGTTTCGACTGTTTTGTATGAGGCATCCCAATACGGGTTCTATAACCCAAGACTCTGGATTGGCGCTGGCCTCTCCTCGCTTGCAATGATCAGCGTCTACCTGGTTTTGATGTATCCGTTCTACAAGGTCCCTGCCTTGCAGCGCTCCGCATTTGGCAAGGGGCTGGTGGTCACCATCGCCTACCTAACCAAGGCCGCTGTTACCGTTCTAATTGTCGCCGCTGAGCCAGCGGCGGCCATTGAACTCTGGGTGATTAGAGCTCCGGGAGACATGAGCGTGGCTTTGATTTCATGGATAGCACTCTCGGTTACCGTGACCTCGAACCGCGACTATCGCATCTCGCTTCACAAACTAAATGAGATCTCAGATGAACTTGAGACTCAGCGCCAAGCAAGAACCGTTGCGGCCGATGTTGCAAACCAAAAACTAAAGTTTCTAGCCATCGATTCTCTGCAAACCGAATTGGACAAAATCACTCATGGCCTCAAGGCCGTCGCGGAATCGAAAGACGCCTGGCGGATCAGCGCCGAGATTAAAAACTTGATCACAAACAAAGTTCGGCCGCTGAGCCATGAGCTAATCAAGCGCATTGACCTGCTCGCCCGACTTGATTTGAAATCCCGCAAGTCACTCGGTCGCAAAGAGTTGCGCGAGCTTAGGTTTGCACCGAGATTGGACTCCAGGCTCGGGCTCGCCTACCTGGCGGCCTCGGTGAATATCGCGCTGACGATTGGCCCACTGACTGATGTATTGATTGCCGCTCAGGTGTTTGTGGTTTCGGCCCTATCGCCACTGATCGCAATTTTCTTGACATTTATTTGGCAGCCAAGTGTGAGGGTTCGGCTCGAGGGTGCAATTCTCTGGATGGTCTTTGCGACCCTGATCAGCTACCTGCCTACTCTCTGGGTAATCAACTACTTTGCAAACGCGTTTCCGGTGCTGGAAGTGATTCAAATAACCGCGTTTCTCATAATCCTCTCCCTGGTCTTTGGCTTCTCGATGTGGGCGGCCTTCCAAAGAGCCAGGGATGAGCAGCTCGCAGCAATCACCTCCCAGCAGGAGGAGATCTCACGAGAGCTGGCACTTATTGATCAATCAATCTGGCTGGCAAGAAGAAAATGGGCCTACCTCATCCATGGCACTGTTCAAGGCGCCCTCACTGTCGCGCAATCAAGATTGGTTTTCAAAGCGGAGCCAACAAAAGAGGTTGTCAGCCAAGTAATCAAAGACGTTGAGAAGGCAAAGCGCGCACTGCAAGAACCCATTGATTTCAGTTATCGAACCCACGAAATGTGTCAATCAATCCAAAAATCATGGCAAGAGATCTGTGATGTCCATTTCGAAATACCCGAAGAGGTGTTTTCAACACTGGACGAAAACGAATCAGCTCAAGCATGCTTCGTCGAACTAACTAAGGAGCTAACCAACAACGCCTATCGCCATGGCAAAGCAAAGAACATTTGGATTTCAGCCTTCTTAGAACAGGATGCAGCTCTTAAAGTCATCTCTTCAAACGATGGGCTTGCGATGCCAAAAGAGTTTGAGCCAGGCATTGGATTTGAGATGTTCGATGAGCTAACCGAGTCCTGGTTGATAGATCGAAATAGCGATTCAAGAATCGTCGCGCTTGTTCCTCTTGGTTCTATTTAGCGAGCCATAAGACAAACCCAAGAGGTCTTGAATTATTTCGATAGGCCATGGATGATGGCGCTCGATACTTGCTTTTTTTAGCTACCCAATTTCGTGACAGGGTTTTTTGGGAGGGCCTTTGGCTTGGGTTTTCCGAAGTCACTGCAAACCATCCCCACTTCGGTAATCCCTAGTGGGAAAACTTTGAAGCATGGTTCTGAGAAATAGCATTTAGCTGTGAACACTTCACCTAGCCTCTTGATCGTCGAAGACGAGCCCATGGTTGCTGGCCTATTGCAAGAGACCCTTGCCGCTGAGGGCTACACCATCAAGGTTGCAAACTCTGCAGCAGAGGCAAGGGTTATTACAAAGACATTTGATCCCGACATTGCAATCCTGGATATCAACCTTGGGGCTGGAGCCACTGGCGTGGACTTGGCTTTTATTCTCGACAAGCAACACCCTGGCATTGCTCTTTTGATTTTGACTCAGCACCCCGACCTGAGAACGGCTGGCTTCGAGCCGAGCGAGTTGCCGGCTGGTTGTGGCTTTTTGCGCAAGGACGCGGTTTTGAGTAAGGCCGACATTTTGCATGCAATCCATGAGCTAATCGGTGGGGTTTCAAAGGTTAGGTATGACGCTGATCCAGAGCGGCCGCTTGGCAACCTCACCCAGACTCAGGTCGAGGTTTTGCGCATGGTTGCTCAGGGCTATACCAACCAAGAGATCGCCAACCGTCGCAACACATCGAGCAGAGCGGTTGAGCAAGTGTTGAACGCGGTGTTTTTGGCTCTGGGTATTGAGACCGCTGATGGCATCAACCCAAGGGTGGAGGCTGTCAGAAGGTTCATCTCTGCAGCGGGAACACCCGACAGAATGTAGTCATGTCCCCTTCGCCGCGGCTTCGGATTCTTGAGAGTGCGACTGACCCCAGGTTGCTTCAACTGCCAGCGGTTCTTGCGTTAGTTCTCCTCACCACTCTGGCTCACGTGCTGACGAGTTTTGACCTCGGGTTTGGGCAACTTTTGATTCGCGTGCCGCTGGCAGCTATTTCAATGCTGCCGTTTTTTGCGTTGCTGTTTTTGGCCCACAAAATCGTCAAGCGCAATCCGAAATTGCAAGTTCCTCTGGTGTTGGCCGGCTACCTAGTAGGTGGTGGTCTCCGAGGTGCTCTTTTGGAGTTTGGCTTGGTGCGATTCGAGGTCATCGCAGGGGATGCTGAGCTGTTTCGCATTCAGGCTGGCATGGCAATTGTGGCGCTCTCGGCAGTAGTCATCAGCTATACCTGGTCAACCATTCAAGAAGACCGAGCTCGACTTTCTGCATTGCGAAATGAGACCGCTGCACTATCGGATGCCTATGACCGGCTCTCCCTGCAATCCAAAAAAGAGATGCGACTAAAAACCGCTGATTTGAGTAAGGAGATCCTCAAGCGGCTAACCGCAATTGGAAGCATGAGTGCTCCCAAGAGAAAAGGGGAGCTGCAAGAACTGGTGGACGGTCTTGTTAGACCACTCAGTCAGAGCTTGGCCAGGGAGGTGCCGAGCTGGCGGCCTCCGGAGCGCATCGCCAAGGTCTCTTTGAGAAGTGTCTTTGCATCACTCGACCCAGCTCAGCACTTGCCGCCCATCACGGTCGGCTTTGGTTCTGTGCTGATTGCAAGCATTGCATCCTCCTTTGCACTCTTTGGATTGCAGAATGCACTGCTGCTGATTGTTCTCTTCACCTTGGGATTGGCTTTGTCGATGGCGGTTAGCTATCCGATCGCAAGACGCTTCATCACTCCTCTTAGGCCACCTCTAAGGGATTTGGCGCTGACCCTGCTCTTCGTCTTGGTGGCAGCTCCGCCAGCTGCAGGGACCTGGATTGCGTTGCAAGACTCCGAGCAGCCAGACGCCTATGTGATTTCGACATTTGTTGCGGTGCCGCTATTTGCCTGGATCATCATGATTGGAAATTCAGCAAGAGACCAGGCTGCCGCTGCGGCCAGTGAACTAGCCAAAACCAAAGACCAGCTTCGCTGGCATATCAAGAGAATTAACCTGATCGCCTGGAATCGCCAGGGTGTGACCTCAAGGTTGATGCATGGGCCAATCCAGAATGCCATTCAGGTTGGCATCTTGCGGATTCGCACCTTGGACGACGAGCAAGATAGCGACCAGGTATTAAAAGAGGTGGTCACTCGTATCGAGAGTGCCCTGGAGCAAGAAATGGAGATGGAGCCGGCTGACCCGAAGGTGTCTCTTTCAATAATCGCCCAGACCTGGGAGGGCATAGCCGAGATTTCCAGCAGCTTGGGTGAGGGGGTCTTAGAGACTGTTAGCCAAGACGCTGCCCTCGCAGGAATATTGGAAGACCTCATTCAAGAGGCCTGTTCGAACTCGATTCGCCATGGCGCTGCCACAAAACTAGAGATAACTCTTCAGGCTCTGCCCGGTGTTCTTCGAGTTCAGATTGAGGACAACGGCACTGAGCTCGATCCCGATGCTCGGCAGGGCTTGGGGACTGAGTTTCGCGAAGCCTGTTCGCTCTCGACCACTCACGAACGCAGTGGCTCTCTAAACACTCTGATCATGGACCTGCCTGCGAACCAGTATCCGCAGTCAGGAACCAAATAAAAGAAGAAACCCACGAAGTCGTGAATTCTTCGTGGGTTTCGTGCGCTTGGAGGGACTCGAACCCCCAACCTTCTGATCCGTAGTCAGATGCTCTATCCGTTGAGCCACAAGCGCATTTGTAACGAGGGAAGAGTCTAGCGCAAATCGGCAAATGGCTAAAGGGGCAAGTTCAACCTAAGCATTTAGCCAGGCACTGCAGCCAAACAGCTCTATGTTCTTATGGCTGTAAGCGTTAACAATTAGCAGTATTCTTGGCTGGTTGACAGCAATCTGGCGCTGCAATCATGAGAAGAGGTCTTTGTGTCTGGGACATCAATCTTGGTCTATGCCGAGCGGGTAGGCGGAAACCTAGGAGAGATTGAAAAGCTCTTAGCCGGAGCACTCAAAGACTTTGATGGCATCCACGTGCTGCCCTTTTTCCACCCCTATGACGGTGATGACGCTGGCTTTGACCCAATTGACCACACCATTGTTGACCCCCGTTTGGGCACCTGGGCCGACTTCAAAAGAATCTCAGCCACCCATGAGCTGACTGCTGATCTGATTGTGAATCACGCCTCTAATCTCTCCCCTGAATTTCTGGACTGGCAAGAAAAGGGAGATGCCAGCGAATACGCAGGCATGTTCCTGACCTTCGACAAGGTCTTTCCAAATGGCGGCTCCGAAAAAGACATCACATCCTTTTATAGACCAAGACCTGGCTTCCCATTCACCGCCTACGAGGTTGCCGGCGAGCGCCGATTGGTCTGGACAACATTTATGCCAAGCCAGGTCGACATCGATATCGAGCACGAGCGCGGCATGGACTACCTCAAGAGGGTTCTCGAGGCTCTGAAGTCCGGCGGGGTGAAGGTAGTCAGATTCGATGCCGTCGGCTACGCAGTAAAGACCCCGGGCACTGATTCCTTTATGACCAAGGAAACCCTGGAGTTTGTGAAGGAGATCACAGACCTCATTCACTCCTACGACATGCGAGTGCTGGTGGAGGTTCACGCTCACTACACCCAGCAATTGGAGATAGCTCCCCTGGTTGATCTCATCTATGACTTCCAGACCGCACCGCTACTTTTGCACTCGCTTTTCACTGGCACCGTTGACCGCCTTGCTGACTGGTTCAAAATCAGGCCCAACAACTGCCTGAATGTTCTAGACACCCACGACGGCTACGGGGTGATTGATGGCGGTCCGATTGGTGGCAGGCCAGGGCTAATAACCCAAGACGAGATGGCGCACATTTTTGATGTTGCCGAAAAGAACACCGCTGGCCACTCTGCAATAGCAAGCGTGGTGCCGCAGTGGTTCACCCTTCCCCACCAGATCAATGCCACGCTGCCAGCCATTGTGAATGATGACGATGCCTATGTGCTCATGCGCGCGGTTCAGTTCTTCCTGCCCGGAGAGCCTCAGGTCTACTACGTAGGCCTACTCAATGGCATGGACGATAAAGAGCTGTTTGAGAAAACCGGTCAGGGTAGAGATGTGAACCGCCACCACTACACCCCTCAAGAGATTGAGAAAGCTCTTACTCAACCGGTGACCCAGGCAATCATTGCGCTTGCAAGATTGCGCAAGCACCCGGCATTTGAGGGATCCTTTAGTTGGGAGACAACCGGACAGAGCTCAATGAGTCTTGGTTGGGTCAATGGCCAAAACGAGCTGCATTTGAGAATCGACACGGCTAAGCCAACCTTTGAGATTGAATCACTTGGTCCATTTAAAACGTCCAACTACCAAGGTTTTAGGGAACTAGCCAGCTACTAAAACCCTGCTCGCCAGCTCTTAGATCAAAGTGATTGCTATTTCGTTTCTGACGCAGCTGGCTAAAAACGAATTATTAGGCGAAGTCTAATAATGGGTATAGGGTGCGAATATCGCTCCGATTCTTTGCCGCGACTTATTAGAAGGAGCGCCAAATGTCGCGGAACAATTTCAAGCAAGGACTTTTTGTCCAATTCGGGTCTTTCACACTTACCGCCTTACTGATGGCCTCATCCATCACAGGCTCACAAGCCGCCACCCAAATAGAAGCCATTGATCTTGGCTCTGCCTCAAACTTTGCGGTTCTTGCCGCCACTGGAATCACCAATACCGGAGACACCGAAATCACCGGAACTGGTGCTGATATGGGAAGCCACCCAAATCCCTCTTTCATAGACTATGGAACAGTTAGCGTGCCAATGGGTGCCACCAAGTACTTGGTGGCTGACCCAGCTACTGAAACCGCCCAGGCAGATCTCGCAATTGGATATGCGGCGGCGCTCGGCCTCGATAGTGACAAGCTGATACTCTCCGGCACTCAGACACTAACTCCAGGCATATACAACTCGGCCGCCACCTTTGCCCTGGCAGCCAGCGAAGTGCTAACACTCGATGCTGAAGGCGATTCAACTGCGATCTTTATCTTGAAGATTGGTACCGACCTCGATTTGGCCGGCAGCGAGCAAGGTCATTCTTGCTGGGGACGCTCAAGCTAAAAACGTCTTTTGGCAGGTGACCACCTCGGCCACCTTTGCTGCCAATGCCCAGTTCATAGGGCGGCTAATGGCTTACACCACCATCACGGTTGCAGCCGGAGCAATCTTCGAGGGCCAACTGCTCGCTATGGGTGGTGCTGTGACACTCGTTGGCAACAGGATCGTGAGTAACTCAAATTCCTCTGCTCCACTAGCGACCTCTTCCGGAAGTCCAACTGGGACTGCAACTATCGGTTCAAGCCTTACTAACGCGATTGAGTTCACTGCAGATCCAATACCCACGCTCACACATGCCTGGGAGTTCTCACAAAATGGCACCTCAGGTTGGTCCATTGTCACTGGCGCTACCAGCCCAACCTTTGTGCTGACAAACGCTCAGGTTGGCGGCTATCTAAGAACAGTCGTCACTGCAACCAGCACTGCTGGGGGAACAACTCAGACCTCATTAGCCACTAACCAGGTTTTGCCTCCGGCTCCTGCAACGCCTGGACTACCTGCTGCCTCAGACACTGGTTCAAGTAGCTCTGACGGGATCACCTCGGAAACACTTCCAACCCTTTCCCTAACAGGTCTAGTAATCGGTGCAGAAGTGCTTGTCACTGCAACCAAGGCTCAGCTGCAGGTTTACTGCAGCTTTGATGCCATTGAAACCAGCCAAAGTTGCACCTTTACCGATTCCCTATCGGATGGAACCTGGGTACTAACTGCAGTCAGCGACGTAGCTGGATTTTCGTCTTCCGAATCAGGATCACTGAGCATCACAATTGACAAAACCGCCCCAGAGGTTTTGGCATTCGTCATTGATGAGAGATTGTCGGATTCTTCAGAGATCACTCACTCACTAATCTTCACGGAGAACATCTCGGGGCTATCGCCCGCGGATATCGAAGTGATTCAGGCAGTCGGCTGCGATGCCCCAACCATTTCTGGTTCTGACGATAGCTACACCGTCACTTCTAGAAACTGCCCAGCAGATGCGCTAGTCCAGCTGAGCCTCAAGGCCGACTCCGTGGTTGACCTAGCTGGCAACTCTGGTCCAAGCACTGATTCTTTGACCATCGACCAAAGTCTTGTGGAAGATGCGGCCAAGGTGTTGTTTGTGAGCTCCTCCACCAGTAACGGGCTAAAAATTCAGGGCGATGAAATCTTTATTGAGATTCGCTTTTCTAAGACCGTGCGGGTGGTAGGCAGCCCAACCATCGCCTTGGAGACCGGAGCAATTGACCAAGTTGTCGACTATGTATCTGGTTCTGGAACCAACACCCTGGTTTTTGTTTACCAAGTCCAGCCTGGAGACAGCTCTAATGATCTGGACTACGTTGCCCAGAACTCACTTGGTCTGAATGGTGGCACCATCTTGGATGCAGCTGGCAATGCCGTAATTCTGACCTTGAAAGAACCTGGCGAAGCTGGCTCGCTTTCAGCGAAAAAGGACTTTGTGGTCGATGGCAATCTACTATCGCTTGCACTGAGCCCGGTTAGCGAAACCGCCAGTAGCAGCGCCGTGAGCTGGCTTCTTGAAGCACCAGCAGCTTTAGATTGTTCAAGCCTTTCCATGCAGGATGGCGTTGACTTCAATTTCGTTGGACTGAGCTCGATTGATTCGATAACCGCATCAGCTGATGAAACCAGCTGCACAATCCACGCCACCAGCGAAGTTCTCGCGGCGCAATTTGGAACCAGCTCACTTGAGATCGCGAGTGGTTTCTCTATTGCAGATTCACTCGGCCACCAGCAAGACATCGTTACTGAGTCAGACACCGAAATCTTCGTGGACGTTGAACCGGATTCGAGCGGGTTGGGCGCAGTAACCCTAGAAACAATTTCGGGAGAAGTGGCGGCTGAATACGATCTGGCACTGGATCTTGCGCTACTACCGGGAGCAAGTATCGCCAATTTGGAATCGCTCCTGGGTATCGGAATGGTGAATGCGATTGCAGCTGCCCCCAGCGAGATTATTCAGATTGATCAATCAGAAATCACTGACCCGACTCATGATCTAATGTCGATGTCTTTTCACAACATCTTGGCTGGTGAAGCCATTTCCCTAGAGCTAGAGGTTAGTAGCGAGATCAGTACTGACCACGGTCTCGAGGCGTATGTGCAGACCGAAAACGACTGGACCTTTGCTGGTCAAGCGCCCTTGCACCAAGCCGTTGCAACGACAAATGAGTTCACCTTCACCGAACCCGGCACCTATGTCATTCGGCTGTATTTGGTTCCTGACAGCAATGAAATTGTGTCTCAGTCACTCAGGTTTGGACTGTTAGGCAGTTTTGGCACACCAGTCATTTCAACAACTGGCATCCTGGAGCAAGACCTGCCGGATGTGAACCAAGGCCACGAGGCACACATTATTGTGAGCGACTCAGTGACAACTGTTGCCCCGACAGCACCTGAACCTGAAAGCGGCACTGACGAGCCTGCTCCTGGTGTGCCGAGCCAGCCGGCGCCAATAGTGCCCGAAGAGCCAACGGTTGAAGAACCCGTGGTTGAAGAACCCGTCATTGAAGAGCCAGCACCAGAAGAGACTGTTCCTGAGGAAACTGTGCCAGAGGAAACTGTGCCGGAGGAAGAGTCTGCTGGAGCTGTCACTGAAACCGACACTGGAGGCCAGCTGCCCAACACCGGCGCCTCAGGCTGGCTAATCCCGCTTGGGATTGGCGCTGGACTGCTAGTGCTCGGTGCTGTCGTGTTCCTTACTCGCAGGCGACTGGTCTAGCCGGAGCTGTTTGAAACACGCCTCTAAAAACCAAGACAAAACCGTCCAGCCCGAGCAATGTTGGGAATCACAATTGTGCTCGGTGGAATTGCAATTGGGCTCTATGCCTTTTTTGAAGTCAGGCGAGAAGCGCCCGAGCAGGCCACGCCGATTGTCAACCCGATCGAGTGCTCTAGTCCGACGGATTCGGAAGGTGTGAAACCCAGTGAGGCTCAGCAGCCAGTGCCAACTGCGCCTGATCAAATTGTTCACTATGCCGATACCTACAACCTTGGCGATGAAATCGGAACCATCACGCTGCCGAGCCTCGAGCTGAGCTGGCCGATCTTTCATGGAACCGAAGAGGCTCAACTAGCAATAGGTGTTGGCCACTACGTCGGCAGCGTGCTGCCGGGGCTTAATGACAACTCGATACTCTCCGGTCACAGAACCAGCGTCTTTAACAGAATTGGTGAACTTCAGATCAACGACCTGATTTTGGTTCAAACTGAGCCGGGGATATTCACCTATCAGGTTCGTGGTTTTGAGATTGTTGATCGATCTGACCAGACCGTAATTGGTCCAAGCCCAAAGGCAATGTTGACCCTCACCACCTGCTACCCATTCAATAGCTTGACCGCAACAACCGAAGCCTTCATTGTCGAGGCTGATCTAATCAGGACAGTCCTCATCAAATAGCCTGATAGCTATCGGCCTTGGGTTCGTAGACTTACCCCATGCCCAAAAGGACCAAGCCCAAGCGCTACCTTGCCAAGAAAGTGGCTGCCGATAGCTACGAGGCCCTGGATGGCGAATGGCTTGCAATAGGACTTTCGGGACCCGCGCGCAGAGCACTTGTTGATGCCAAGCTCTACAAGGTCTCGGACCTTCGAAAGATATCTCTGGCAGAGCTGTCCTCCATGAAAGGCGTCGCTAAATCAGCGATAGCGAGAATCAAGCAGATCATGCAGGCAAGAGGGATGGACTTTCGCCAGAGCTAAGCCTTGAAAATCTGGAAGCTAAAGGAATCTAAGGCTGCAGCCGTTGAATAGACCAAGAGCTAAATCCACCATCGGCATTTAGCTCTCTAACAAATTCGATGCGGTCATGCATGCGACTGGTGCGACCCTTCCAGAACTCGATTCTGGTTGGCACGATTCGATATCCGCCCCAGTACTCAGGTCTTGGTGGCGAAGCTCCAGCGAAGCGCTCAAGGTCTCTCTCGTATTGAGCATCTAGCGCTGCTCTTGACTCAATGGGCCGGGACTGCTGAGACGACAGGGCCGCAACCTGAGATTCTTGAGGCCTAGAGAAGTGATAGTCATCTGACTCCTTGGCGCTTGCCAGTTCGGCAACACCCTGAATCAAGACCTGCCGGTAGATCGAATACCAACCAAATACCGCACTGACGTGCGGGTTGGTGGCCAGAGCCTCACCCTTGCGAGATAGATAGTTGCTGGCAAAAAAGAAACCCTTCTCATCAACTCCCTTGAGAAGCACGGTTCTAGAACGCGGGTGATTCTGCGCATCGACTGTTCCCAGCACAAAAGCGTTTGGTTCGTAGATCTGTTGTTCCTCTGCCTCTTTGAGCCAGATCTTGAACTGCTCTATTGGGTCACTAAGTAGCTGCGACTCATCGAGCAGCTCTTGGCCGTAGTCCTCGTGGCGATCTAGCGACTCCATTTAGATCATCACCAATGGGAGAAAGGACGGCTTAGGATCGCGCTTTTGCAGGCTCATAGTAAGAGTTTAGTTATCGAGAAATAACCCAATCTAGAATTCTTATCGGCTGAGGTATCATTCGAACGCATAGGAGCGAGGGCCCGCATGGCAATGGCGACCATCAACCCAACTACGGGTTTGACAGAAAAAGAATTTGATCTTCACGACGACCTAGAGGTCGAACGACGCATTGCCCTGGCCCAGTCGGCCCATGAGGCACTGAAGGCCATGAGCTATGCCGAGCGAGCAAAGCTCATGCTTATCGCTGCGCGACTCCATTTAGATCAACACCAATGAGCTGCTCGAGGAGTCAAGGCTCTGCAGCGATGGAGTTTGCGGGTTCATGAACTGAGTATAAACAGCACCGGTAACTGCACTGATGCGTGAGAGGGACTTGATGGGTCTAGCATCGTGGCAACAGCAATCGCCAAAACCTATGGAGAGAAATGACATCGCTATACCTCGTTGCAGAGATTTACCCACACCCCGATAAGCATGATCAGGCTCACGCTGCCCTAAAAAAGTTGGTTGAGGCAACTCAAAAGGAGAACGGTTGCGAGATGTATGAACTGGTTCAAGAGCAGGATTCTGGTTCCTGGTTCATGATCGAGAAGTGGAGCAGCAAAGCAGACTGGGAGCTGCATATGACTACTGACCACGTCAAAGAAATTCAGGAAACCTCGGGAGAGTTTTTGATCAAGCCAGCCGACCTAAGGCTCTTTGAGCCCATCTCCTGAGCCTGAAAGTTCTTGATTAGATAACAAAAAACTAGTTTTCTTGTTCTCTCACTGTTGCAGGTGTATTCTCAGGGTTTACACTAATTAATAAGGAATTCCGCTTCTTGGCCAAGGTCAAAACGCGAATCTTCAACGAGGAAGGTAACGAAATAAATGGACAAGACAAGACTTGCTGGAAAAAAGGCCCTAATCACCGGTGGTGCACAGGGCATGGGCGCAGCCATTGCCAAGTACTGGGCAGCACAGGGTGCAGCAGTTTGCGTAGCTGACCTAAATGTTGAGGGCGTCGAGAAGGTCGCCGAAGAAATCAAGGCGGCCGGTGGTGAGGCAACCTTTATCAAACTGGATGTCCAGGACGAAGAGCAAGCCGTTGCCGCCGTTGAGCACACCGCCAAGACCTTTGGTGAGATCAACGTTCTTCTAAACAACGCCGGCGTAAACAAGCCGCTGTTCTTCCCAGACATCACCAAGTCCAACTACGACTTCATCATGGGTGTAAACGCCTGGGGCAAGCTAAACGTGATGCAGAAGACAACCCACAAGATGATCGAGCAGGGCAAGAAGGACTACCCCTACAAGATCATCAACGTCGGTTCGATTCTCTCCCGCGAGGCATTTGACGATGTCACCGTCTACACCATGAGCAAGCACGCAGTGCTAGGCCTTATCAAGGCCGGAGCCAAGTCACTCTGGCAATACGGCATCACCGTTAACGGCTACGGACCGGGAGTTGTTCGCACCGAGATGTGGGAGCAGCTAGATAGAGACCTGGTCGAGATCGGCAAGTTTGAGAAAAAGGGTCAGTCCATGGACTCGATCGCAGACAACATGATTCTGATGCAGCGCTACAGCTACCCAGAAGACGTGGTCGGAACCGCAGCCTTCTTGGCATCACCCGAGAGCGACTACATGACCGGACAGCTATTGATGATTGATGGCGGAATGGTTATCCAGTAACTAGAGATTGAAAATCCCCCAGGCCAAAAAAGGCTCTGGGGGATTTCTCTTTTTCTAGGTCTTTACTAGATAAGCATCGAAAGTGGATTCTCGATTCGCCTCTGGAAGGCACTTAGCCACTGCGCGGCCAGCGCTCCATCTACTGCGCGGTGATCCGCGGAGAGCGTGACGGTCATAACGTTGCGAACAGCGAGCTCTCCACCAACCACAACCGCCCTCTCACTTGCTGCACCAACCGCCAGGATTCCTGACTGTGGCGGGTTGATAATTGCCGAGAACTCCTCGGTTCCGAACATGCCCAAGTTCGTGATGGCAAAGCTGCCACCCTCGAGCTCGTCTTGGCGAAGCTTGCCAGCCCTGGAGCGCTCTGCAAGCTCGCGAACAGTGCTCGCTATGTTGCTCAGCGAGCGCTTTTCAACACCTCGGATTACCGGGGTGAGAAGGCCTCCCTCAGTTGCCACCGCAACTGCCAAATCAACAGATTCGTAGTGCAGCATGTGATCTGGCTGCCAAACCACGTTGGCTTCGGGGACCTCTTGGAACGCAGCAGCAACCGCGCGAATGACCATGTCATTGACGCTGATCTTGATGCTGCTGGCCTCGTTCAAGCGCTTGCGCAACTCCAAAAGCTCATCCACCTGACAGTGAGCGGTGAGATAGAAATGAGGAACCGTTGACTTACTCTCGGTGAGCCTGCGAGCAATCGCCTTACGCATTGGAGTGTGGTTCACAGCTGAGTAGCTGGAGGTGTAGTCCTGGCTGGCCAGCGCCTTGGACTCGCTCTGAGTCGCAGGTGTTGCAACTGGTGTTGCAGCTGGGGCCTCGGGCGCCTTTGGCGCTGAGGCAAGCCTCTCAACATCCGACCTAACAACTCTGCCATTTGGACCGGTTCCCTGAATGGTTCCGATATCAATGCCTTGCTGCTTAGCGAGCTTGCGAGCAATCGGAGAAGCAAACTGCCTGGAGCCTGTCGCTGTTTTGACTACCGGGGTCGCTGCGGGGCTAGCGGCTAGCGGTGTAGTTGGGGTTGCGACCGGGGCCTTTGGAGTCTCTGCTGCTGGTTCATTGACCTCTTCGATGACGGGCGCCTGAGGTTCTGGAGCTGCGCCATCGCCCGAGATTTCGGCGATGACAGAGCCAACCTCAACCTCCTCGCCATCCTGGGCGAGGATCTGAGTGAGGGTGCCGGACTCCTCGGCGGAATACTCAACAACTGCCTTGTCGGTCTCGATTTCCACGAGCACCTGGCCGGTGACGACCTCTTCACCAACAGCGACTAGCCACTTCGAAATCACGGCATGGGTGGCGCCTGCGGCGACCTCTGGCATCTTGATCTTCATCGTTTGCCAAACCCTTCAGCAACAGCCATTAGGGCTGCCGAGACCTCTTCGGTCTTGGCAATGGTTGCTCGCTCTAGAACCTTGGAGATGCTTGGGGATGCCTCACGGCCAGTGACTCTTGCGACTGGTTGGTCTAGGTAGTCAAAGAATCGCCTTTGGATCTCGTCTGAGAGCCAGCCGCCATAGGAGGTGCCCATCACGCCCTGCTCCACAATCAAAACAGCGTTGGTCTTCTTAACGCTCGCCTCGATTGCACTCCAGTCAATGCTCGCTCTGTCTAGCCAACGAAGGTCAATAAGCTCAGCGTCAATACCGGTCTCAGCAATTGCCTCGAGCGACTTGCTGATCATTGAGAGGTAGCTCAGAACCGTTACGTCCGAACCCTCACGAACCACCTTGGCTTTGCCAAGTTCGATCTGGTAGTCAAGGTCCGTCACCGGCGCTAGGCCACGAGCGTTATAGAGGTCAACGTGTTCGATGACCAACACCGGGTCTTCAAGCGCGAGCGCCGCATTCATCAGGCCCACGTAGTCAAACGGGTTACTGGCTGCAACGATTCTCCAGCCTGGTGCGGTGGCGAAAATACCGGCAGGGTCCATCAGGTGTTGGGAGCCATAACCAGAACCCATCGCCACCTTGGTGCGCAGCACCAAGGGCACCGAAGACTCTCCTCCGAACATGTGGCGGGCCTTACCAATCTGGTTGAACACCTGATCGGCCGCCACCCACAAAAAGTCTGGATACATAAACTCGACCACTGGCCTGAACCTGCCATCAAGAGCCATGCCGCCGCCTAGACCAGCAAAGGCGTTCTCACTGATCGGGGTTCCAAGGATGCGACCCTCATACTTCTCAGGCAGACCCTTGGTGGCACCATTGGTGCCACCCTTTAGTTTGTGGACATCCTCACCCAAGACAATGATTCGATCATCTTTGTCCATGGCGTTATCCATAACCGCAGCGATTACATCTACAAATCTCTGGTCTTTGGTTTCACCACTGAAGCTTTCGAGCTCCTCGACTCTTGCGCCGGTTAGCTCGCTAGCATCTCCGCGGACACCAACATCAACAAAGCTGGTTTCTGGCCACAGCTCTGCTCGGATTCTCCTCGCACCTGGCTTGCCATCTGGGTCTGCCTCTAAAAGCTCTGCCGAAACCAGCTTCATGGCCGCCACCGCCTGAGAGCGGACCGCCTCAACTTGCTCCTGGGAGATAAGCCCAAGTTCGATCATCTCGTTTGCAACTCGGGTTAGTGGATCCCGGTCACGCCAAGACTGCTCCTCTTCTTTGGAACGGTAACCAAAGGCAGAACCTGGGAACGCACCGTTTTGGTGGAAGAAGCGATAGACCTCAGCCTCGACAACGGCTGGTCCACGACCAGAGCGCACGTGCTTCTGGACTTCCTGCATGGTGAGATAAACGGCGAGGGGATCCATGCCGTCAACTCGGAACGATGGAATACCAAAGCCAACGCCGCGACCGCTGAGTCTTTCCTCCTTGGTTGCCTCGGCAACCGTGGTGGATACCGCATAGAGATTGTTTTCGATAAAGAACACCAGCGGCACATCCCACGCAGCCGTTAGGTTCATGCTCTCCAGCACGCTGCCGATATTGACCGCGCCGTCTCCAAAGTAGGAGATGGTGAGGTCATCGGTTCCAGCTTGCTTTTGGGCCCAGGCATTGCCGGCAGCAAGTGGCACTCCGCCACCCACGATGGCGTTCGTGCCAAGTGCTCCAGCCTCATGCCACTGCAGGTGCATTGAGCCACCACGACCACGGCAAAAGCCCTGCGCCAGACCAAGAATCTCGGCGGCGGTTCTTTGCAAGACGGTCTGGATTTCTGGGGTAACCAAGTGGTTGACATCTAGTTGCGGTGCAACGTGGTTTAGCGCCTTGGCCAGAAACTGGTGGTGGCCTCGGTGTGAACCATTGACACCATCTTTTGAGCGCAGCCCAACGATCGAACCAACAGCTCCACCCTCTTGACCAACTGAGGAGTGGGCGGGTCCATGAACCAGTCCCTCGCCAGCGATCTCGAGGATCTCCTCTTCAAAGGCGCGGATTAGATGTAGTTGACCTAAAAAGTTTTCGAGCAATTTGGGGTCTGCGTTTTGCCAGTCCTGTTTGGTGGTTTTGATTTCAACCCATGGCTCCATAGGACTAAGGGCGATTTGCTCGGTCATCGGTGACTCCGTAATTGTTGTTTTTTGCTCGAATAGCTTTTCTCACTATAAATGAAGATTGGATACATTACAATGTTCAAAGCCACCTAAAATGGCATAAGTCGCAGTTTTTATCCTTGCTTGTATCCAATGAAGGGACTTAGCAATATGACATCTCGTGGAATTCCGGGACTATTGGGTACTGACCACATTGGTTTCACGGTCCCAGACATCGAAGCTGCCACCGAATTCTTCACCGAGATACTTGGCGCAGAACTTATCTACTCTTTAGGGCCCTTCGAAGCCAAAGACGACTGGATGGCAACCCAGCTAAATGTTCACCCCAGAGCCGTCATCGTTCAAAACCGTCACTTTCGCCTAGGGCATGGTGCAAACTTTGAGATCTTCCACTACGAGACCCCAGAGGGCCAAGGGGTAATGCCAAAAAACAGCGACATTGGTGGCCACCACCTAGCGTTCTATGTTGAGGATCTCGATGCGGCGATTGCCTATCTCAAATCCAAAGGCATAAAGGTCCTAGGTAAGCCAGTTAGCTCGAAGGGGCCCGCCTCTGGCCAGCGCTGGATTTACTTTCTAAGTCCGTGGGGGATGCAGCTTGAACTACTCACCCACCCGCACGGCAAGAAGTATGAAACCCAACCGGGGACAAGGTTGTGGACGCCTCGGTTCCCTAACGACTAAGTGTCTTTAGTCGAACAGCTCCGGGTGAGAAACCAGGGCAACCCTGGTCCTTCTAATGTGGCCTGCGAGCACCCGCTCGCAATCCTCCGGATCTTTGCGCCTGATCGCCTCGACCAACAGCCTGTGCTCCATGTGAGTTACCGACTCGGAGTCGATGCCGTTTAGCTGAGCGAAAGCGCGCCGGTAGTGCTGGGTGGTATTCCAAAGCTTTTCCACCAAATCCCGGACCATGCCCTTTGGTGCAGCGGAGTAACTCAAGAGATGAAAGTCCCTGTCCAGCCTCAAAAAGGCCTCAACGTCTGAGGCGACTTCCATTTCGTGGGCCAGATCGGCAAGCTTCGAAATTGTTTCGTCAGTCAGTAGCGGCATGGACTGCAGTAGCAACAGCGGCTCCAGCCGCTCCCTAATTTGGTAGGCGTCAGCACACTCGCTTTCAGAAAGCTTTGATACCCACGCTCCAGTATTGGCAACAACCGTTACCAGGCCATCTGCTTCGAGCCTGCGAAGTGCATCGCGCACCGGAATTCGGCTCGCACCGAATTCGGCCGCCAAGTCCTCTTGGACTATGCGTGCCCCCGGTGCCAGTTGACCGGAGAGAATTTGCTCGTGGAGTTCCCTGGCAATACGGAGCGAGGAAACGCGATCCCTATCGTCCATCATTTCTCCTTAGCGACGCTAGAAGCTTAGTTCCTGAAAGAATTATGAAATAGGCAGCCAGGACAAACCTCCTAACTACAACTTTTGGATAGATTGCATCCAATCTAAGAGTTATTTGCCAAAATCTTGCCAATATAAGCCAACATCTTCTTAGAATGTATCCAATAGCCCAGTTGAAGGCCTTGCCCTAGACATGGTTGTAGCATTCGTAATGGCCACCCAAGGGTGAGACTCCAAAGAAGTGAGGTTTCTGCTGTGTCAATGAAAACTATCAATCCAGCAACCGGAAAAGTAGAGCAAGAGTTTGCCCTGCATGACGCCGCAGAAGTTGAGCGCAGGCTCGCAAAGGCTCAGGCTGCTCACGAAGTACTAAAGACCATGACCTACGCGCAGCGCGCGGAACTGATGCGCAAGGCAGCAGACATCATGGAGAGCGAAGTCGATGAGACTGCCAAGATGCTCACAATTGAGATGGGCAAGCCCATCACCCAATCCCGCCCCGAGGTAATGAAGTGCGTGAAGAACATGCGCTTCTACGCGGACAACTCCGAGAAGTTTCTAGCTCCCGAGCCCCTTGAAGACCCAGCACTGGTTGGAGCATCCGAGGCTGGTGCCATCTGGCAACCACTCGGAGTGGTTCTTGCAGTTATGCCCTGGAACTACCCACTCTGGCAGGTAATACGATTCGCAGCTCCAGCACTGATGGCTGGTAACTCTGGCGTTCTAAAGCACGCATCGAACGTCCCGCAGTCCGCACTTTATTTGGACACCATCTTCACCCGAGCAGGTTTCCCAGAGGGTTCCTTCATTACCCTCATGATCTCCTCGGGTGCAGTCAAGGACGTGATTGACGACTGGAGAGTCCGGGCAGTAACCCTTACTGGCTCGGAGCCAGCTGGAAGAGCAGTCGCCTCCCAAGCCGGAGCACAGATCAAGCCCTCGGTTATGGAGCTTGGCGGCTCTGACCCATTTATCGTGACCGCAAGTGCAGATATAGAGAAGGCCGCCACCACCGCAGTTGCCGCCAGGATCAACAACAACGGCCAGTCCTGCATCGCAGGAAAGCGCTTCTTGGTGTTTGCCGAGGTCTATGACGAGTTCCTAGATCTGTTTGTATCCAAGATGAAGGCCCTAAAAATGGGTGACCCGATGGAAGAGGACACTCAGCTTGGACCCCTTGCAACGGCCAGTGGTCTAAGAGATATTGAAGAACTGGTTGAAGATGCCAAGTCGAAAGGCGCAAGAGTCCTTTGCGGTGGTGAAACACCCGAGGGCGATGGCTTCTACTACCCCGCAACCGTGATTGACGGCCTCACAACAGATATGCGTTTGGTGATGGAGGAGGCCTTTGGCCCAGTTGCAACCGTCTATAGAGTCTCGAGCAACGAAGAGGCAATCAAGATTGCAAACCAAACCACATTTGGCCTGAGCAGTTCGATCTGGTCTAACGACGAGGCTGACAAGGACTTCTTTGTTCAGCACCTAGACGCCGGAGCGGTTTTCGTGAACGGCATGACAATCAGCTACCCCGAACTCCCCTTTGGCGGCATCAAGGATTCCGGTTTTGGCCGCGAGCTATCCGCCGCTGGCATCAAGGAGTTCTGCAACCTAAAGACCGTCTGGCGTGCATAACTAAAACCACAGAGCCAAGTTGGATTAACAAAAAACCTCGAGTAGAAAACTGCTCGAGGTTTTTTGTTAGATGAACTTTTGGTAGGGGTTGGTGACGAAGAGCTCTTGAGCTGGGAACTTGGTCAGAACCTGCGCTCCGTTATTGGTAATAACGACCTCTTCCTCGATGCGAGCAGCGCTGATGCCGTCTGATGCAGGGCAGTAGGTTTCGAGTGCGAAGACCATGCCGGCCTTGATCTCAACCGGGTGGGTTAGCGAGTTCAGCCTCGAAATGATTGGGCGCTCGTGCAGGCCGAGGCCTAGACCGTGACCGAACTGAAGCCCGAAGGCATCCATCTCGTTGGCAAAGCCGAGGTCGGTGGCCTTTGGCCACAGGCTCGCGATCTCGTCAGTTCCAACTCCGTCGCGAACCTTGTCGATAGCGGCGTCCATCCACTCGCGAGCACGGGTGTAAGCATCGTGTTGGGCTGGTGTTGAACTTCCCACCGAGAACGTCCGGTAGTAGCAGGTGCGGTAGCCCTGGTAGGAGTGAATGATGTCAAAAAATGCCTGGTCGCCAGGTCTGATAATTCTGTCGGTGAAGTTGTGAGGGTGTGGGTTGCAGCGCTCTCCGGAGACTGCGTTGATGGCCTCAACCTGATCTGATCCCAGCTCGTAGAGCTTCTTGGAAGCCAATGCCACGATCTGGTTTTCCTTGATGCCGGGCTTTAGGGCATCGGTGATGTCCTGGTAGACGCCATCGACCATGGCGGCTGCCTGAGACAAAAGCATGATCTCATCGGGGTTCTTGATCGCCCTGGCATCGAGCATGTCCTGCTGGATGTCGACAACGGTTAGACCCTGGCGCTGCATCTCAAATAGGAACGCTGGCTCAACAATGTCCACGCCAATTGGCATGTTTGCAACACCTGCATCGATAAGCATGCCCTTGATGGTCTTGACGGCATCCGCCATCAGTCCAACCTCGGGGTGGATAGCTCCTCGAAGACCGAGCATGCCGGCGTGGGAGTGTCCTTCGTGGAGCCATGGGGCAAAGAGCTGGTGGTGCTTGGCGGCAGAACCAAAGTCCCAAAGGTGTGGTTTGCCATCGCGAGTTAGCAGGGCATAGCGCGACATCTTGTCGCCCAGCGCTCCACCAACCCAAGTCTGAGTTGTGTAACGAATGTTGTAAAAGTCAAAGAGCAAAAACGCCCCGCACTCACTTGCCTCTAGGGACTTCATAGCGCGACCAAGTCGATAATCGCGCAGCCGGCCGTAGTTGACCCGCTCTTCAAAGTCCACGCTGGTCGTTCCGTGAGCCGGAATCATCCGGTTATCAAAGTCCAGAGCTGGTACCAGGCCAGAGTGGTTTGGGGTGTTGCTCATTTGAAACTCCTGTTAGTGAACGGTTGCCCCTCACCGGGTGAGGCCTTTGGGCCCCACCCGGTTAGAGGTTTGCAACCTTGTTACTTTTTCGTGCTGGTAATTACCAGCGGTTTACCACTCTGGAGCAACAGATGGGTCTGTTGCGTTGTCCATGGTTACCTTCACAGAAGGCATCAGTAGCAACTGGCGCTCAGCACCAGCAGCACCGGTTAGCACGCTGTGCATTAGTCGAACGGCGTTACCGCCATCCCATGAGGATGACTGGAATACGGTGCCGTCAAGCTTGCCCTCAGCTACCAGTGGGTTACCCATAAAGGTGTTACCGATACCGGTGATGAAGTAGTCAGCTGCGTCAACGCCACGAGCCTCTAGAGCATCGATTGCGCCGGCTGCGATTGAGTCATCTGCTGCGTAGATGCCCTGAATGTTCTCAAGACCCTGAGCGGTGATCATCTCTGATGCAACCTGCTGAGCGGTGGCCTTGGTCCAGTCAGTGTTCTGCTCATCCAAAATGGTGACGTTTGGGCAGTTCGCTGCAATGGTGTCGGTGAAACCGTTGTCGCGGTCAATGGCAGTTGAGTTACCAATTGAACCATTTAGCTGGATGATGTTTACTGACGCATCGCCAACGATGTCACACATGATCTCAGCTGAAGCAACGCCCTGACCGTAGGTGTCTGGTCCAGAGAAGCCTCGGCTAAGGTCCTTGTCTGCATCAAACAGGTCAGAGTTGGTGACGGTCACTGGGATGCCAGCAGCTGCTGCTGCCTCTAGACATGGCCTAACGGCGTCTCCAACAGCTGGCCAGAGAATGATGCCGTCTGGCCTCGCTGCAACTGCAATCTCACACTCAGAAGCTTGCTTGTCAGCGTCGTACTGGGAGTTGGTGATTGTCAGGTTAATGCCAAGTTCAGCAGCAACGGCTTCCATCTGTGGAAGGTAAGTAGTGCCGTAAGCCTGGTCACTTCCCTGAGGAAGTAGAGCGTAGACGTTGAAGGTCTCCGCTTCCGCTTCGGTTGCAGCCTCAGTTGTGCTGCCGGTGCTTGCTGGCTCTTCTGCCTCGGTGGCGCAGCCAGTTAGTACCAGTGCGGCTGCCGACAGCAACGCTGCTGGGGCCAGTACTAGTCGAGATTTTCTCATAGTTGCCTCTCTCATTTGATTTCGTTCACGATCGACGGCGCCGATCTGTCCTCTTGCCTATTTGGCTCGAGAATTCTTTAGTCCTTGGATCACGGTGTTGATAGAGCCCCAAACTGCTCTGAGGCTGCTCGGGTCTGTGATTACGGCGATGAGCAAGATGCCTCCGATGAAGATCTCCTGCACCGGCACCTGAACGCCAGAGATGGTGAGTGCGACCTGAAGCATTCCCAATGAGGCCGCTCCGATCAGGGTTCCAACAATCGAACCCTTGCCACCCTTCAGGTAGTTGCCACCAATAATTGCTGCTGCGAAGCTGGCCAACAGGACGGTTGAGCCAGCAGTTGGGTCGGCTGCGGTGCGCTCAAGAGAATTGATGACACCGGCAAGAGCAGCGACTCCACCAGAGATGATGAAGCCGGTGAAGATTCTGCGCTTCACTGGAATTCCAGCGTCGTAAGCGGCCTGTCTGTTACCACCGACGGCCAAGAACTCCCTGCCCACTCGCACTCTGGTCACAAAGACCTGAAGCAGAATAAAAACGGCAAAGAAGATCAAAATTCTCGGTGTTAGTGGACCCAAGATTGGCTGACCGAAGGCAATTCCAAATTCAACATTCAATAGCTTTACGGGCTGCTCATCACTGATAACCAAAGCAAAGCCCCTGAGAGCAAAGAGCATGCCGAGGGTGGCAATAAAGCTATTGATTCCAACAATCGCGACGAAGAAAGCGTTGATCAGGGATATAACGACGCTTGCCGCAAGAGCAGCCAGAACCCCGATCAATATATTGGTTTCATTGGCAACCACGGTCATGATCACGCCAGAGACCGCAAGCGTGCTGGCGACGCTGAGGTCAAGCTCACCCATCAGAATCACGGCGGTTAGGCCAAGTGCGACAAGACCAATCAGTGCGATGCGACCCAAGGTCACCTGATAGGCGGTGAAAACCAAAGGTTGAGTCAGGGTGACAACTGTGGCGATGATGATAAACAGGCCAACGGCACGGCCCTCGGTTCTGCGCGCCAAAGTAACGCGGAGCTTACCCAGCGGCCCCTTAGCTTCAGAGCCCATCTTGATTACTGACTGGTTACTCACTTTTTGCCCGCCCTTCTACCCAGAGCGTCGACAGTGACTGCGAAAACAATCAGTGAGCCGATTGCCACCTGCTGCCAGCCATAGCTGATCTGTGAAAGGACCAAGACGTTAGAAAGGATGCTGACAAAGACAACACCTAGCAGAGTCCTTGGGACACTGCCCTTGCCACCAAACACGCTGGTGCCGCCAACGATGATTGCGGCCAGAGCTTGGAAGTCAAATCCGGTTGCCATGTTGGAAACTGCGGTGTTGGAAAAGGCAGCTAGCACAAAGCCACCAACCATGGCAGCCATTGATGTCACCAGGAATGCTCCGACAACAATGAATCCGGTGTTGGTTCCAGAGAGCCTGGTTGACTTCTCATTCACTCCAAAGGAGCGAACCATGAATCCAAAGTTCGTCTTCGAAAGCACAAAGGTCAGCACGATCGCAACGACCACCAAAACCACCGCTGAATATGGGAAGGGTCCAAGCTTGCTACTTCCAAAGGTTGCGATTGGGCCATCTGATGGACCAAATACCTGGCTACCACCAGACAAAAGCCTCAAAAGCCCAAGGCCCATGTAGGTGGTGGCGAGCGTCACGATAACCGCGTTGGCCTTGAAATAACCAACCGCGATTCCGTTTACCAGCCCAAACATAATTGCGACCACAAAGGCAACCGCGAACGCGGTTGCCAGGTTGGTGGCATTGCTCACCGCAATCAAAATCACACCTGCGGCTGCAGCTTGCGCCACAACCGAGAGGTCCAGGTAGTTACCGGTGATAACCACAAAAGTCATTCCAAGCGCGACGATTCCGATCGGAGCTGCGCGGTGGAACAGGTCGGTGAGGTTTTGCAGTGAGGCAAAGCCATCGACAAAAGTCATTGATGCTGCAATAAGGATTGCGGTGAAGACAAAGATGCCCTTGTCCGCCATGAACACGACAAATGCTGCCGAGCCCTTTACCTCTTTTTTGGCTTCGTCAGGAGATTTGGCTATTGCCATCGCCTGAGTCAGTGATTCCTTTGCCATCATGCACCTACCAATTTCTCTCCGGCTGCCAATGACATGACCGACTTCTCTGTTGCGTCCTCACCGATCAGGCTTCCCACGATGCGGCCATCACGAACCACGTGGATGATTTCGGAAAGCTCTAATAGCTCAGGGAGATCCGAGCTGATGACCAGCACGGCAACGCCATCATCGGCGAGCTGCTTCACAAGTTTGTGGATCTCGGATTTTGCTCCCACGTCAACACCACGAGTGGGCTCATCCAGCACCACAAAGGCTGGCTTTCTTCCAAGCCACTTGGCAATAACAATCTTTTGCTGATTTCCACCCGAGTACTTGCCCGCCTCACGGGTAACCTCTGGTGGCCGAAGGTTCACCTTCTCCGAGAGCTCTTTGGCAAAGCTGTCGTTTTTCACTTTGGAAAGGATTCCTCTGGGTGCGACCTGTTTGCGGTTTGGCAAAAAGATGTTCTCTGACACGGTCATGCCGAGTGCTAGGCCGTCGGTGCGGCGCTCCTCTGGAACGTATGCAACTCCAGCCCTGATAGCTGAGAGGTAGCTGGTCACAGAGTGCTTCTTGCCCTGCGAGGTGATTACCACCCTGCCCGCAGTTCTTAGATCCGCGCCAAGAATCGCTCTGATCAACTCGGTTCGACCGGCCCCAACCAAACCGCCAAGCCCAATAATTTGACCGCTCTTAACCTCGAGGTCGATGCCGTTCACTCCGGGGGCCTTGATACCAACAGCGCTGAGCACCACCTCGCCAGTGTCATTCACCTTGCGGCGCTTGGAGGCATCGAGCAATAGCTCGCGTCCAACCATTTGCTCGATGACCTTCTCAGGGCGTGAGGCTCTCAATCGAATCGCTTAGAACCAACTTGCCGTCTCGCAAGATTGTCACGCTGTTGCAAATCTTGAAGACCTCTGGGATTCGGTGGGAGATGTAGATGATTGCAAGACCCTTGCCAGCCAATCGCTGCAGCATCTCCAATAGGTAGTTGGTCTCCGCAGGAGTCAAAGAGGCGGTTGGCTCATCAAGAATCAAAACCTTAGGGTTTCTGGCAATCGCTCTGGCAATCTCAACAAACTGTCGCAGCGCTACCGAGAGTCTGGAGATCCTCTCGTCAAGATCGACCTCGACGCCAATTTCTCTGAGAGTGTCAGCCGCGACCTTCTTCATCTCTCTGGTCTTGGTCCAACCACCAGCTGTGGGGAATGCACCCAAAAAGATGTTCTCCGCAACGGTCATCTCCGGCACGAGGCTTAGTTCTTGGTGGACAAGTGAAATACCGGCATCAATTGAGGACTTCGCGCTGTTCTCGATGGCAATGCCATCAACCTGAACATCCCCACTGTCGGCAGTCTCGACACCAGCGAGAATGCGCATCAGGGTTGACTTGCCAGCACCGTTTTCGCCAACCACGGCATGAATCTCACCGGGGGAAACAGTGACAGTTACATCGTCGACGGCTCGAACCCCACCAAAGCTCTTGATGATGCTTCTTGCCTCGATAACTGGCACTGACATAACCATCGGCTCCTTTGCCGGGACTGAAGAAAAACCCGAGTTCTGATGCAAGAGTAAACCCTCAGTGAACACTGTGCACAAAAAAGCGCATCTGTAACAAAAAAGTTATGTGAGAGTGAACACTAATTTAGACCGGATTGGCTAAAAGGCGAGGAAATGGCTAATTAGAAGGCGTGAAGCGACTCGTGGGGCTCAGCGTCAGCGGTGCTGGAGTTTGAGTTAGCTGTCTCGGCAATGAACCAAACCGCACGAACCGTCTCTCCAGTGGCATTCCAGAAGCGGTGCGGGATGGTGCAGTCAAAAGCAATCGAGTCACCCTCGGCCAAGACCGTGAAGCTAAAGCCAACCTGGACGCTCAGACTGCCCTGAGTGATGATCCCAAACTCTCTTCCGCTGTGGGTTACAAGATCATTCGGTGGTGACGCCCCAACGCTAGCGGGCGCGTATACAACCTCAATGAATTCACGACCAACCTCGGGTCTTGCGGTCAGGCGTTCCCAAGTCGGACCACTGTTCAAGGTCAGTATTGGCCTCGAGCCTGAGCGCTGAACAATTCCCGCCTCGTCCAACGACACTTGCCCATTAGCGGCAAGGCGTTCTTGCTCTGAAGCGGTTTGGTCTTGAGGTTCGGTTGGGTCTTCAAACAAGCTGTCCATGCTGATGCCAAGTTCGCTTGTGACCGTGTAAAGAGCGGGAACACTAAAGGAGGCAAGGCCTCGTTCTACCTGTGAGATGTGAGAGGCAGACACTCCAACCCTGCGAGCAAGTTCACGGACACTAACCTTGGAGTTTTCTCGAGCAATTCGGATATTTTCACCGAACTTTTTTTGCTGCTGCTGATCGTTTGGCTGACCCATTTAGTTCTCCTCGAGACAAATGGTAACCACAATTAACACTGTGCACCAGAAAGAAACAGACTTTGAAACATCTATCGGAAATTTGGAACCCCGGCCGCAATCAGCGTTTTGCCAATCACCCAAATAGCGCCCTGATGTGGCCGGTGAAATTACCCAGGCAGTGAGGTCAGAACCTAGCAACTAACACAGGGGTCAGACCCGAGACTAACTTCCTAATTTGGAATATCTGAAAAGTCTCATAGGCCCTTGTTTCAGTGAGCTGGCGGGACTAGTCCGACACGAGTTAGCAACCCTGCAAATTGGCTGAATTCCAAAACTACACTGAATTGAATTTTGCCTGATTGGAGGAAATCATGTCATCGCGTAAATACGCCGCAGAGTTTCTGGGAACCTTCTTCCTGGTCTTCCTAGCTGTAGGAGCCGCCGTCTTTGGAATTGGCGCAGCAGTTGGTTCAAACGGAGCCGGATCAGGCGCAGGTGTACTCGGTGTCGCCTTTGCATTCGGTCTTGTGGTCTTCGCACTTGCCTACGCATTTGGTCCTATTTCCGGCACCCACATAAACCCAGCTGTCACCCTGGGAATTCTGCTAGCTAAGCGGATGTCGCTAAAGGACGCTGCTGGCTACTGGGCCGCGCAGTTCTTGGGCGCAATTGCTGGTGCTGGTCTATTGGCCACCTTCGTTGGTTCTTTCGGTGCAACCGACTACACCGGAGCCCTTGGAACCAACGCCTATGACAACGGTGCAATCAACCTGCCAGGAGCATTTGTGCTTGAAGCAGTGCTGACCGCAGTGTTCGTGCTGGTGATCCTTTTGGTGACCGAGAAGGTTGCAAACCCGACCATGGCTGGGGCCGCCATCGGTTTCACCCTGGTTCTTGTCCACATCGTAGGCATCCCACTAACCGGCACCTCGGTAAACCCAGCTCGCTCCTTCGGGCCAGCACTGTTTGTTGGTGGCGAAGCGCTTGCCCAGGTTTGGCTGTTCATTATCGCTCCACTGGTTGGAGCCGTAATTGCGTGGGGATTGTGGAAGCTGATTCGCGTCGACGCAGTAAAGAGCTAAGAGACTCAAAGCTGGTACCAGGGCGTTGACCAAATCAAGTCCATCTTGAACCAACTTGGTTTGCTGTATCAGGTGTTCAGCTAGTTCAGAATGTTTCTCGGCTACCAAAAAACCTCCTTGGCCTCCTAGCCGATTGCTGATTACACTCAAATTCAAAGCGAGCCCAAAGGAGGCCTCGATGGCAAGGCCGTACACCGCGCAGCGCCCGATCGAGTATCCACAAAAACCCGAAGCCATTCGCCACAAGAGAGGCCTCGACCATCTTCCAAAAGGTCCAAACTCTCTTGGTGGACTACTAACCCTGAGGTTTCTAAAAGACACCCCCAAGTTCCTACTCGACCTGCAGAACAACTACGGCGACACCGCCTCCTTTTTTCTCGGGGGCGAGCTGTTCATTGCCTTTTTTGGGCCCGAGGGCATAACCGATGTTCTGGTGAAAAAGCAGCACTACTTTGTCAAGGGTGTCGGCTTTGAAAGAATGCACAAGGTGCTCGGCAAGGGCCTTCTAACCAATGAAGAGCCGGTGCATCTTCGACACCGTCGAATGATGCAGCCGCCTTTTCACCACGGTCAACTAAACGACTACGCCCTAAACATGAGATCAATAACAAAAGAGCACCTATCGGGCTGGCAGCTGGGCCAGCAGGTGTCAGCTAACGAGGAAATGATGCGGCTGACCTTCCAGATCGTGGCAAGGCTGCTTTTTTCGACCGACATCGACAAATATGCAGAGGGCGTTCAACATCACATGGGAGTCGCGATTGATCGCATCGAAAGAACCATGCTGCCGGGCTTAGACAGGTTTGATGAAAGTCCGATCCCCTATTTCAAAAAGTTCAAGGAATCAGCCGAATACCTTGCCGATGTTGCCGAGGATATCATTTCTGACCGGGTAGCAAGCGGCAGCCATGGCACCGACCTTTTGGGGCTCTTGCTGGATGCCAGAGATGATGAGAACCAGGCCCTCAGCCACGACGACGTTCGGGATGAAACCCTGACGCTTATACTCTCCGGCCACGAAACAACGGCAAACGTGATGACCTGGGCTCTTTCCTACCTCAGAGACCGTGACGACCTCTGGGTACAGCTAAAACAAGAAGCGGACCAGTATCTCCCCGATGATCAAGCACCTGAAATTCGTCAGGTGCTGCAGGCCCCAACAGCCAAAGCCGTATTCCAGGAAGCGCTAAGGCTAGCCCCACCGGTCTGGGTGTCTCCCAGAAGAGCTATCGAAGACATCGAGGTGGCCGGAGTGGCGGTACCCAAGGGTGCCCACGTGCTGGTCAGCCAATACGCGAGCCACCGAAACGCTAAGTTCTTCCCAAACCCAGATCAGTTCCAACCGGAGCGTTGGGAAAATGATCTGGAAGGTAATTTGCCAAGGGGAGCATATTTCCCATTCCTGGCGGGAACCCGAAAGTGCTTGGGCGACCAATTCGCATTGCTTGAAGCCCACATAATCTTGCTCGAGATGGCAAGAACCAAAAGACCCAAGCCAATTTCAAGTGCGCTGCCAGTGGCAGAACCTAGGGCAACATTTAGGCCCAAGGGTGGGGTTCCCTCAGTCATTGTCGGTGCCGTCAGCTAAGTCAAGCTAAAAAGTAGTTCGGCACCATTTGTAAGTCGACTTAGTGCATCGCAATCTGACAAAGTAAAAGCCAAGCCCGCATGTTGATTGGGCTTGTGTGCTTAGAGCGGAGACGAGAGGATTTGAACCTCCGAGGGGCTTTAACACCCCTACCTCATTAGCAGTGAGGCGCACTCGACCGGGCTATGCGACGTCTCCAAGTGTTCCCCAAGCCTACTCAAAAAACTGTGGGTGTGGGGAATCTAACTACTGCAGCTCTTGACTGAGGCGTTGGTGCCTTGAACCCAGCTAGGAAGGGGCTCTGACTCACTACTAACACTTGACCCCTCGGCCGACTGCGCCCCGTCGGACTGCGTCTCTGAGTCCGAATCTGTTGATTCTGAATCAACCTGCTCTGAATCCCCTTGGTCCTCAGCCACGACAGCCCCGGTCCCAACATTTGCCTGTTCAATAATCAAGGGTTCATCGTTGGCGATCTTGTCAAACAACAATTCTGCTCGATCAGGTATGACGGCAACCCTGCCTGCGAACTCCCCCTCGAGGTCATAAACCGGCACTTGCAAGAAGGTGATCTTGTCTAGATCGACCTCATTGGCTTCCCTAGCCATAGCAAACAGAGTTCCCAGGTTGGTGAGCGAGTTCGAAAGCGTCATGTTATCGAGCGCCGCCGTTCCAATCCGGAACATCGTGAACGGATTGGTGAGAGCGCCCTCGTCCTTGAGCTTTCTGGCTAGCGAGGTGAGAAAAACCTGCTGGTTTGAGATTCTCGATAGGTCCGAGCCATCGCCAACTCCGTAGCGGGTACGAAGGAACGCCAGAGCATCAGCACCCTCCAGGGTGTGCTCTCCGGCTTCTAGGTAGAGGTTGGTCTTGGGGTCATTGATGTCTTGAGCAACACAGACATCAACACCACCAACCGCTTCGCTCATGGCAATAACACCCTTGAAGTCGACCATTGCCAGATAGGGGATCTTGACCCCGGTGAGCTGCTGAACAGCAAGCAGGGTGCAGGCAGGACCTCCGTAGTTCAGAGTTGAGTTGATCTGAACAAACTCTTTAGGTGCAAAGGGTTCTCCACCATCAGGGTTCGGACAGCTCGGGACCGCCACCATTAAATCTCTGGGGAAACTAAGTGCCACGGAATTTTGGCGGTCTTCGGAGATGTGAAACAGGATTATGACATCGGCAAGCGAGGCGCCAACTGGACCAAACTCCGTTGTTCCTTGACCCTCTCTGGTGTCAGAGCCAAGAACCAGAACGTTTATCGGACCATTGATCTCTTCGGCGGTTGGAATCTCAAAAGTCTCGCCGTCGGTGGAGAAAACCTCGATGCCGGCTGCTGCCAAATTGGTTGTGACGTAGACATAGCCACCACCAAGAGTGGTGGCAACCAGGCCAACCACAACGGTTATTGAAATGAGAAGAAGGCGAAACCAACCCCGGCGCTTTGGCTTGGGCTCATCGTGGAATTCGAACTGGGTTTCGGACAATCGCTTCTTCTAAAGAAATAGACTTTCAAACATGACCGACAATACCCCCACAAAGCAACTAGCTCAAAGATTTCCCAGCAACTTCGTAGTCGGCGCCGCAACTGCCTCCTGGCAGGTTGAGGGCGATTCGCAAGGGAGAGGCTCGAGCATTTGGGACGATTTTGCAGCCGTCCCGGGAAACATTGCGGACGGCACCAAGGCAGACCCAGCCTGTGATCACGTCAACAGGCTGGAAGAGGACCTAGACAACCTGGCCTGGCTGGGTGTTGATGCCTATCGCTTCTCGGTTTCCTGGCCCAGGGTTATGCCAGGTGGCAAGGGTAAAAGCGAAAAGGGTCTTGAGTTTTACGAAAGGCTCGTCGATGGCCTAAGACAAAGAAACATCAAACCGGTGCTGACGCTCTATCACTGGGACCTACCAAGTGAGCTTGAGGCCATTGGCGGTTGGAACAACAAAGACATCCACAACTACTTTGCCGAATACACCGACCTGGTGGCATCAAGACTGGGTGACCGGGTTGAGATGTGGGCAACACTAAACGAGCCCTGGGTGTCCGCTTATCTTGGTTACACAACCAAGATCCACGCACCTGGCCATGGCGATGCCGCCAAGGGCTTTGAAGCCGCATACCGGCTGATGACAGCCCACGCCTCAGGACTCGAGGTCCTGAGGTCTCACGGACTCAAGAACCTAGGGACCGTCCTCAACCTCACCACCGCCATCGCGGATGAGCCCGAGGTTGAACACGTTGCCGACTACGTAGACCTACTCCAGAACCGTTTCTGGCTGGATCTATTGGCAGGAAGGCCTCTCGAGCAAAAGCTCTTTGACAACACCAAGGACATCACCGATTGGTCATTTTTAGATCAGGATCAACTCAAGAAGATCGCTGCACCAATTGACTGGTTGGGCATCAACTACTACACCCCCTTTAGAGTGATTGCCGCATCTGTTCAGTCCAAGCAAGCCGTTGGTCAAGACTTCTCGCTGTTCCCTGGAACTCCAGCGGGAGCCGCAATGAACCCGCTTGAACCAAGAACCGAGATGGGCTGGGAAATCCACGCTCCATCAATGACCGCGACCCTGAAGCAGACAGCAAGTCGCCTGCCAGGTGTGCCACTGTATGTGACTGAGAACGGCGGGGCCTTTGACGACAAGTTGGTCGATGGTGAGGTTCACGATAAGGGCCGAGTCGACTACTACCTAAACCACATCTCAGCAGCACTGGATGCCATGGATCAAGGCGTTGACCTGCGAGGTTACTTCGCCTGGTCGCTAATGGACAACATCGAGTGGGCAGAGGGTCTAGCAAAGCGCTTCGGCATCTTCTACGTCGACCACGTCACCCAGGTCAGGACTCCAAAGGACAGCGCAAAGCTGATCAAAGAGCTAACCAGTCTTCGGAACTAGCCCTTTACCGAACCTGCCAGCAGGCCTCTGACGAAGTACTTCTGGAGGGCAAAGAACACGATCAGCGGCACAATCATCGAGACAAACGCACCCGCTGTCAGTACCTCCCAGCCCGAGCCTCTAGTTCCAACCATCTCGGCCAAACGAACGGTTAGCGGCGCAATTTCTCGCACACCACCACCAAAGGTGAGGCCGACCAGCAGGTCATTCCACACCCAGAGGAACTGGAAGATTGCAAACGAGGCAATCGCTGGCAGCGATAGCGGGAAGATGATCTTGCGGAACAGCATGAACCAGCCGGCACCATCAACGCGCGCTGCCTCAACGAGTTCGCGAGGAATTTGTCTCAAGAAGTTGTGCAGCAAGAAGATTGCCAGCGGCAAACCAAATATGGTGTGGGCAATCCAGATCGGTATGTAACTGCCCGTGATTTCCATGTCTGGCAACACCTGAACACCAGCAATCTGACCGCGAGCAAAAAGCTGCAGCAGCGGAATCAGGGTTAGCTGCAGCGGAATTACCTGCAGCGCAAAGATCGTGAAGAAGATGAAGTCGCGACCCTTGAATTCAAACCATGCCAGCGCATAGGCGGCAAAAACAGCGATGGTGAGGGGGAACACCGCGGCAGGAATGGTGATCGCGAAGCTGTTGAAGATGTACTGGCTAAGCGGCGGGGTGACAGCGTTTCCCTGCAAGAAAACACTCTGGTAGTTCTCGCTCGTCACATTTGGGTCAGAGAAGAAGGTCCACCAGCCAGAGGTGACGATGTCGCTCTTGGGCCTAAATGAGGTGACTAGAAGTCCAAAGGTTGGAACAGTCCAAACAATTGCAATCACAATTGCAGCGAACGAAGCCCAGGGCGAGCTGAAGACGTCCTTCATCTTCTTTCGACCCTTGGTCAGTTGTAGACCGCTTGGTTTAGGAGCTAAAGCTGTCATTAGCGTTCCGTCCTTTCGCGGCGAAGTTGTCGAATGTTGTAGATCACGATTGGGATAACGCCGATGAACAACAGGATGGCCAGGGCACTACCGGTACCAAAGTTGCGCTGCTGGAAGGCTTGGTTGAACATCTCGTTGGCAATCACGTTGGTTTGGAAGTTACCGCCGGTCATAGTTCTAACGATGTCGAACACCTTCAGGGTTCCAATCAAAACCGTGGTAACGACAACCACGATTGTTGCCCTGATCATCGGGACTGTAATTTGGCTAAAGCGTCTCCACTGCGAAGCGCCATCCAGCATCGATGCCTCCACAATCTCATCTGGAATGTTCTTCATGGCTGCGCCAAGTACGACCATGGCAAAACCGGTTTGAATCCAAACCATTACCGCAATTAGCAAGAAGGTATTCGTAGGGGCTTCGAGCAGCCAGTTTGGTGGGTCTTCAACCCCGAGCGCCTTGGCAATGGCGCTCATCAAACCGATGTCTTCTTTTTTGAGATTCGGTTCGTATTGATAAACGAAGCGCCAAATGATGGAAGCACCAACAAACGAGATTGCCATTGGCATAAAGATCAGGGACTTGACCCAGGCGCCACGCTTCATGCGGTCTGTGAAGTAGGCGATTGCAAGACCAATTGAGGTCGAGAAGATTGGCACTGCGAGTGTCCAAATCACGGTGTTTCGCAGCACAATCAAAATTTCAGGGCGCGTGAAGGCCCAAACGTAGTTATCTAGCCCGATGAAGGTTTCACTCCGGGCGTCCATGAAGGACAAAATTAGGGTTCTGATGGCCGGATAGATAAGGCCAATGGTTAGTAGCACCAGAGCAGGTGCGAGGAAGACCAGGTATTTGATCCACTCTTGAGCTTTAACGTTCGATCGCTCGCCGATCACGAACATAAGGAAAATCACGGCGGCAAATGTAAGCAAGCCAAAGATCGTGATTGTCAGGTTCGGGGCAATAATCTCCCAGCCGGTAGCACGGTTGGTCAAAAAGCTACTAAGCATCCTGGGACCTCCTCATGAAGTCAGTGCTCGAGGGGCCCGTTGCCGGACCCCTCGAGTTGACTTGTCTATTAGACCAGATTACTCAGCTGGCCAAGATGCCTGAATAGCATCTAGAACAGCCTGGCTGTCCTTGCCCTCTGCGAACCAAGCGGTCATCTCGGTCCAGAAGGTTCCTGCACCAACAGCTCCTGGCATCAAGTCTGATGCGTCAAAGCGGAAGGTTGAGGCGTTCTGCAAGATCTCAACTGCGACCTTGTTTACTGGGTCAGCAACGCTCTCAGCCCTGAGGCCAAGGTGAGCGGAGAACCATGAACCGCCGTCGGCAGCCTTCTTGTTGTTCCACTCAGTGGTGGTCAGGTAGTGCTGAACTGCCTGAACCTCTGGGCGGTCAGAGAAAGCACCAACGAACTCGCCGCCACCAAGGGCAGGAGTGCTGTCAGCGGAAACACCTGGGAAGTAGAAGGTGGTGATTCCACCCTCAACATCGGTGTCAGCTGGGGTTACGATCTCGGCACCGAAGTCATCCTTCAGGATTCCACCGATGAATGATGCCTGGCGGTGCATTGCACAGCTGCCATCAACCAGACCGCCACCAGCGGTTGCGAACGAGGTGGTAGCAATAGCCTGAACGTTTCCGACATAGTCAGGGTTACGTAGGATCTTGTCTGCCTCGTTGATTACCTCTAGAACCTCAGGTGAGTTGAATGCTAGGTCGTTGGAAACCCAACGGTCGTAGGTCTCAGCGGACTGGAAGCGAAGCATTAGGTCTTCCATCCAGTCGGTAGCTGCCCAACCGGTTGCAACACCGGACTCAACACCTACACACCAAGCCTGTACGTTGCCCTCGGATGCGATCTGGTCGGAAAGAGCTAGTAGCTCGTCCCAAGTGGTCGGGATGTCCCAACCGTTGTCTGCGAAGGTCTTTGGTGAGTACCAAACGAATGACTTCACGTTTGCACCTAGAGGTGCTGCGTAGAAGGTTCCGTCAACGGTTCCGTAGTTCTTCCAGTCAGCGGTGTAGTTGACGTCTACTGAGTCAGCTACTGCCTGTGGAGCTGCAACCATGTAGCCAGTTGCAACCATGTCAGCTAGCAGACCTGGCTGTGGGAAGATCGCCAGCTCCGGAGCGGTGCCACCTTCGGCACGAACTGCGATCTGGGTCTCGAAGTCCTGAGAACCGTTCCAGTTGATGGTGATACCGGTGCACTCCTCGAACTCACCGAATGAGTCGATGAATAGGGATGCCTCTGGGTCGATGATGGTGGTGTAGATCTCCACCTCGGTGCCCTCGTTGCCCATGTAATCTGCGTAGAAGTCACAGCCCTCTAGGGTCTGCTCGGTGCTGCCGGAGTCTCCTCCGGTTGAGCCACTTGTGGTCTCCTCCTCAGTTGCTGCACAACCAGCAAGCACGAGAGAAGCCGCGATCGTAGTTGCGCCTAGCGCAACAAAACGACGACGTAGTGTTGACATTTTTGTCCTTTCGAATGTTTCGGAGCTTTAGCCCCCGAACCTCAATGAGAGGCTTTCTCTAAGGTAATAGTCCACCAGCCAGTAAGCGACTGTAAGCGGTTACATTAGAATAACAATACGGATACGGGATGTTTAGGACATCTTTTACAGTTTTTACAAATAGCCCTGAATGGCCTTTAGATTACGAGAAAATGAACAAAATATTTGGCGGAGGCCGTGGGATTCGAACCCACGAGACATTTCTGCCCACTGGTTTTCAAGACCAGCTCCATCGGCCGCTCGGACAGACCTCCGCATAGGAGTTTAGCGGTTATTGCAAAAACTCAAGGCCCTCTAGAGACGAGAGCACCTGAGCTACACCGTCTTGATCCACCGATGCGGTCACAGATGATGCGGCCATTTTTACCTCTTCTGGGGCCTGCCCCATTGCAAAGGCATGGCCGCCAAGCGACTTTGCCCACTGGAACATCTCGATGTCGTTGCGACCATCACCCATCACCAGCACCCGGTTGCCTTGAAAGCCATACTTTTGGCGCAATCTTTCGAGCCCGTGACCCTTATCAATGCCCTTGGGCGCGATGTCCAGCCAGGCTGTGTAGCCAATTGCATAGGAGACAGACTGCAGACCAACCGACTCCATGAGCTCCAGAAACTGCTCGACATCGTGGTCCGGTGAAAGCACCACCACCCGGCTCACCGGGTGGTGCAATAGTTCTTCCAGCGGGGTCTCGACGTTGTGCTCGCCAAGCGCATAGCTTGGAAAGGGCCTGTGGAACCGATAGCCACCGTCAACATCCTCAACCGCGAAATGAGCGTTTGGGAGCTTGTCAATCAACTGTTGCAGCACCTCACTGGGGTCAAAGGTCTGCACGTCGAACAACTCAAATCCCTTGGGGTGTTCTCGATCCACCTTTATTGTCACCGCACCGTTCGAGCAAACCGCGTGAGTCTTGTCGATCTCAAGCTGGTGGATTACTGGGTAGGCATTGGCTGCCGCCCGGCCGGTTGCAATAAAGACCTCGTGGCCCAGCGCTCGAACCCTGTTGACCTCGTTGAAGACGGCATCAGAGAGGATGCCGTCGTCGTGAACTAATGTGCCGTCAATATCCAGACCAATAAGCCAACGCTCATCCGCAGAGAGCATGTTTACGCTTTTGCACTTATCTTCTCGGCGCCACCCAAGTAGGGTCGCAGAGCGGCTGGAATCAAAACGCTGCCGTCTTCTTGCTGGTGGTTTTCCAAAATTGCGACCAACCAGCGAGTGGTTGCCAAGGTGCCATTCAAGGTGGCGGCAATCTTTGGCTTGCCACCCTCGTCGCGGTAGCGAGTGTTGAGTCTTCTGGCCTGGTAGGTGGTGCAGTTCGAGGTCGAGGTGAGTTCGCGATAGCGCTCCTGAGATGGCACCCACGCCTCAACGTCATACTTCTTCGCAGCCGACGAACCGAGATCTCCGGCGGCAACATCGATCACTCGGTATGGAAGTTCACACTTTTGAAGCATCTGCTCCTGCCATGCCAATAACCGCTCGTGCTCGGCCTCCGCCTCCTCGGGCTTGCAGTAGCTGAACATCTCTAGCTTGTTGAACTGGTGGACGCGAAGGATGCCGGTGACATCCTTGCCGTAGCTGCCGGCTTCCCTGCGATAGCAGGTGGACCAGCCGGCATAGCGCTTTGGCTCATCGAGTGAGTCGATGATCTCATCCGAGTGAAAGCCAGCGAGGGCAACCTCGCTGGTGCCAGTCAAATAGAGATCATCGGCCGGCAGGTAGTAAATCTCTGCGGAGTGCTCACCCAGAAAACCGGTTCCCTGCATAACGCTTGGCTTCACAAGGGTTGGGGTGATTAGGGCTTCAAAGCCAGCCTCGGAGGCTTGGTCAAGACCAAGCTGCATTAGCGCGAGCTCGAGACGAGCACCCATTCCTTTGAGGAAGTAAAAGCGCGACCCGGAGATTTTTACCCCGCGCTCGATGTCTATGACGTCAAGGGACTTTCCCAGTTCGGCATGGTCCTTGACCTCGAAACTAAAGGATGGCTTTTGACCAACCTCGCGAACCAAAACGAAGTCGTCTTCACCTCCAGCTGGAACGCCATCGATGATGATGTTTTCAATCTTGTCTAAAACGAGCATCAGCTCGTTTTCTGCCGCTGACGCCTTGGCATCTAGGTCCTTGACCTCTTGGGCCATTTCTTGACCTTTGGCAATGAGTGCTGGCTTGTCCTCTTTGCTGGCAGCGGCTACTAATTTGCCGTGGGCATTTTGTTTTGCGCGCAATGCTTCAAACTCTTGCATTGCTTGGCGCTTTGTTGCTTCGAGCTTTATCGCAAGGTCAACAAGACTTCCATCCTTACCCCGAGCAACCTGAGAGGCACGCACCACATCAGGGTTTTCTCTAAGAAGGGCTAGGTCAATCACGCCCTAAAGCCTACCTTCACCGAAGCGATTAGGCTCTCAGACGTGAGTCGCATAGCGGTAATTTTCAACCCGGAGAAGATCTCCGAGGCAAAGCTCAGAAAGCTCTACAGCAAAGTTACCGACCAAGAGCTCTTTCTGATTCCAACCGATGCCAGAACCGGAGGCTTCGAAGCCGGCAAGAAGAGCAATCGAACTAGAAATGGATCGCATCGTTGTTGCCGGCGGCGATGGCACCCTCAGAGCTGTGGTCGAAGCCATCGCAGATTACGACGTAGTGATTGGGATTCTCCCAATTGGCACCGGCAATATCCTCGCCAGAAACCTCAAGCTCCCGATCAACAACTTAGATTCAGCAGCTCATCGGTCTCTGAGCAAACCTGAGTACCGAATAGACCTTGGCATAGCCAGGGTTTTTGATGTTCACGGCAATACCCACCAGTACTACTTCACCGGCATCGCCGGCCTCGGAATGGATGCCAGGTTGATGGCCGCCACTGACAAAAAGCGCAAGCGTCAGATTGGCTGGATCGCTTATCTCGAGGCCAGCCTCAAGTTTTTGCCACTGAAGTTTGAGCGCTTTGAGGTTGTGGTTGATGACCAACCACCAAGGGTCCTGAAGAGCTACTCACTGCTGGTGGGAAATGCTGGCTGGCTGCCCGGAGCAATCTCGATGATGCCCGATGCCAGGTTGGATGACTCCAGATTGGACATGGCAGCAATCGGTCCAAGAAAAATCCTGAACTGGGTGGATTTCATAGGAAGAATAACGTGGCAAAACATTGTGGTTCGCCCGCTGGCCCTTGGTAGGAAGTGGTTGGACGCAACTGCGAATGTGAAGACCCTGGAGAACTTCAACGGCCAGAGGATCTCAATCACACCCAATAACCCAGCACCGTTTCAGATTGACGGCGACCCACTATTTGAGGTCACTCACGCCGAGTTCACGCTCAAGCCCAAGGGCTTGAGAATCTCGATCTAACCGCGTAGCGAATCGAGCCAGCTCTTGGCAGATTCGTAGTCAGAGTTTTCGTTATTACCTAGGTGAACTGATTCATTGTGATCGGCTCTTGGATAAGAGCCGAGGAATATCACCTTTGGGCTAAAGCGGTGCAGTCCCATCAGAGCCTCGGCTATTGCCTCGTCTTCGATGTGGCCCTGAGCGTCGATGTTGAATCGATAGCGACCAAAGCGATCTCCGATTGGACGAGACTCGATTCGAGAAAGATTCACACCGCGGGCTGCAAACTGCTCGAGCATCTCTAAAAGACCGCCCGGCTTATCCCCCGGGAGCTCAACAACAACGCTGGTCTTGTCAGAACCGGTCTTGGCTCCGGGCTTTCCAGATCTCCCGATCTCAATAAACCTGGTTTGCGCCTCTTTGTTCTCGCCAATATCACTCGCCAGAATCTCTAGGCCGTAGAGCTCGGCCGCAGCTGTTGCAGCAATCACCGCGGAGACTTGAGCACCCGCTGCCAAGGCCTTGGCAGCAGCGGCCGTAGAGGCCGCGGGAACGTGTGAGTGAGTAGCGAGGTTTTTCTGCAACCACTTTCTGGACTGTGCGAAGGCAACGGGGTGTGTCAGGACATCCGAGACATCGGTGAGCTTGCTGCCGGGTTTAGCCATTAGATCAAAGCGAACCGGAACCAGATATTCGCCATAGATCTGGACACCCGGAGTGTTTGCCAGCGCATCGCTAGTTGCAGAGACGCCGCCCTCAATCGAATTCTCGATTGGCACAACTGCCCTGTCCGCACTGCCATCAAGAACAGCATCCATGGCATCGGTAACCGATGCCACTGGAATCAGCTGAGCTTTGTCGGCGTGCGGCAAAAGACCTGCCGCCATCTCGGTGAAGGTACCGGCGGGGCCAAGGTATGCAATGCGAAGTGCCACGGACATGCATACAGATTAGGGCAGACAAGAATCTCCAGCCTGGAATACGATGCATTTATGACTAAACGTGGAGATGTCTCAAGACTTCGAGGAGTGCTCCGGCTGGGCTCACTGGTATTTGGGCTCAGCGCAATTGCGCTGCTATTTGCCCCGAGATTCTTTTTGGATCTGCTGGGAATCGCTGGAACTCAGGATCTCGACTGGTCGATGCAGATGATCGGGGTGACACTGGTGGCCCTGACCGGCAACATGTTCCTAGTTTCAATTCATGCCAGCGACGCTGGGGTGCTTTGGGCGGCAAGGGTGATGCAGGTCGCAGCCTTTGGGCTGGGAGTGCTCACTCTGTTTATCCCGACCGGGGTGAACTGGTTCGTAATTGTCTACGCACTTATTGGTTTTGGATTCTCTGCCGCCTACACCCTGCTGCTTCTAAAGAAGAACCACGAGGATTTAGCCCATGGTCCACGAAAGAGCGGGAACGAAGGCAGTGGCCAGCGACCTGGTTGATCTCAAAGGCGCTGCAGTCGGCTTATTTTGATGCCAAACCCGATGCCACCATCCCGGAACAAAAGGTGGTCTTTGGAACCAGTGGCCACCGAGGCAGTTCACTAACAACCTCTTTTAATGAAAACCACATTCTTGCCATTACCCAGGCAACCGTTGACTACCGCAACCTTCAGGGTTTTGGTGGTCCGGTCTATGTTGGCCGTGATACCCATGCGCTGAGTGAACCGGCACAACTAAGCGTGCTGGAGGTGCTAGCGGGTAACAATGTGGTGGCGATGGTTGATTCGAACAATCGCTACACCCCAACCCCCGCTGTCTCAGTCGCAATCATCGATCACAACTCACAGGTCGCGAAAGACAGCGGAGCTCTCGCAGATGGCATCATCATCACCCCCAGCCACAACCCCCCGCAAGACGGTGGCATCAAATACAACCCTCCTCACGGTGGCCCTGCGGACTCCGATGCCACCGGCTGGATCGCTAACCGAGCTAATGAACTCTTGCTCTCAGGGATGACGGGGGTAAAAAGAGCCGAACCTAACCCAAAAATCTTTGACTATCTCAATCACTACGTCACTCAGCTCGACCGGGTTATAAACCTCGAACTAATTCGCTCTTCTGGCGTTCGTCTCGGAGCAGACCCGCTGGGTGGTGCATCGGTGGACTACTGGGGTGCGATCGCCGATCGCTACCAATTGGATCTAACCGTCATCAACCAAAGCGTCGACTACCAGTTTGGCTTCATGAGTCTGGACTGGGATGGCAAGATCCGCATGGACTGCTCCTCTCCATATGCAATGGCATCGCTAATTGAGAACCGAGCGAGTTTCGATATCTCGACAGGCAACGATGCCGATGCCGACAGGCACGGCATCGTGACTGCAGATTCTGGCCTGATGAACCCGAATCACTTCCTAGCCGTCTCAATCGAATACCTCTATGGCTCTCGCAACTGGCTGGAATGAGGGCGCGGGTATTGGCAAGACCATGGTGTCCTCTTCGATGATCAACAAGGTCGCCCAAAGCCTTGGCCAAAACCTGGTTGAGGTCCCGGTTGGATTCAAGTGGTTTGTCGATGGCCTATCGAATGGCAGCTTGGGCTTTGGTGGCGAAGAATCCGCAGGAGCATCATTTTTGCGACTGGATGGCAGAGCCTGGTCAACAGACAAGGACGGGCTGATTATGTGCTTGTTGGCTGCCGAGATGGAGGCCGCCAACGGGCTAAGTCCCTCGGAGCGCTACGCCGAGCTCACCACCCGCTTTGGTGAGCCGAGCTATAAGCGCATCGATGCGGCTGCGAGCCTGGAACAAAAGAGCAGGCTCTCAAAGCTCTCGGTTCAAGATGTCGCTGCTACCAGCCTGGCTGGCGAGGCAATCCAACTAATTGAGACCCACGCTGTCACAGGTGGTGCGCTTGGCGGAGTGAAGGTTTCGACGAAGAGCGCCTGGTTTGCGGCAAGGCCTTCAGGCACCGAGGATGTCTACAAAATCTACGGAGAGTCCTTCATTTCGGAGCAGCACCTCGACGAGGTTTTAGCCGAAGCTCAGTCGTTGGTCGATGGAGTCATTAGTTCTGGATAGCTGGGTGCTGCAGGTAACCCCCAAAAATCTTCGAGAGTATTCATTCCAGATTCGTGATACATCTTTGCCAGCGGCTTACCAATAAATCTCAGATGCCAAGGCTCGTAGGTAAAGCCGGTGATGTCTGAGGTGCCCTCTTCGTATCTGACTATGTAGCCAAAGCGCCAGGAGTTCTCCGCAATCCACATGCCACCGACGGTGTCACCAAAGCACTGCATGATTGCGCAGCCCTGAGCCGGCACTGACACATCTACTGCCAATCCGGTCTGGTGCTCGGAGTGCCCGGGCTTGGCACTGCGAAGCAGTGCCTCCTGCTCTCCGTACTGCTCTATTTTTTGAACGAACAATTCGCCCTGGTACTCATATGTGCGGTAGGCGGAATTCACAAAAGTTTGGCCAGCACCATCGGCAAACATTGCAGCGGCCATTTCCTCAAGTGCACTGGCTGCCGGGAGGCTAAGTCTTAGCTCTCGAGAATTGTCCAGTGAGGCCGAGCTATCCATGGCACGCAGATTGGTTGGCGCAAAGTCAATTGGGTTTAGCGGCCTGGTCTTATTGAGTAGCACCCATTCGGTCCCTGCAATATCAAGAGTCAGTCTGGGATACAGGTAGTCGGTGAACTCTGGAGTGGGAACCACCCAACCGGAGGCCGCTCGCTGTTCGATGCGATCGATGATCATTTGGTGCTGATTGGCACCAAAAGAGTTCGGCTGAATGATCAGCGAGAGCCCAAGTGAGACAAGCGCAACTGGCGGCCCGAACACAAATAAGGGATTGCGTCTCAAAGAGTTAGACTTGGGCACACCTCAACACTAACTTTTGGGAAGCCATTGGCCTCGAAAAATTCGCGGGAAGCCGCAAAACAAGCAGCTCAGGCTGGGACCATGTCCCAGCGCCAGATTTGGGTCGTACTCATTGGCCTCATGTCTGGAATGTTCCTAGCGGCTCTAGATCAGTCTGTTGTTTCAACTGCGATGCGCACCATCGCAGATGACCTGGACGGTCTCGCTCTTCAGGCTTGGGCAACCACCGCCTACCTCATTACCTCAACCGTCAGCACTCCTATCTATGGCAAGCTCGGCGACATCTTTGGCCGCAGGCCACTGTTTATGGTGGCAATCGGAATCTTTATTCTTGGTTCCTTAGCAACTGGTCTTGCCACCTCGATGTTGGAACTTGCAATGTTTAGAGCCATACAGGGCCTTGGTGCCGGTGGGCTGTTCTCGCTCGCGCTAACGATTGTCGCTGACATCGTGCCCCCTAGGGAACGCGCTAAGCTATCAGGGCATGTTCCTAGCCGTCTTTGGAACATCGTCTGTTGCCGGCCCTGTGGTTGGCGGTGCGTTTGCCGGCGTTGATGAGATCTTGTTCCTCGAGGGTTGGCGCTGGGTGTTTTTGATGAACCTGCCAATCGGTGCGGTTTCGCTATTTATGGTTTTGACCTTTTTACACATCCCTCACAACCCCAGGCCTCAAAAGATTGACTGGTGGGGAGCGGTAACGATCGTGATGGCGGTTGTGCCAATCTTGCTGGTTGCCGAGCAGGGCAGGGAGTGGGGCTGGTCCAGCCCACTTGCGATTGCAATGTATGTAACGGGAACCATCGGACTGATCTCGTTTATCTTGATTGAGCGCAAGATGGGCGATACCGCTTTGTTGCCCCTGAAGATCTTCAAGGAGCCCACCTTCGCAAGAACTCAGGTCATGGGCTTCATCATTGGAATTGGGATGTTCGGCGGCATGATCACCCTGCCGCTTATCTTGCAGGTCGTTTACGGCGCTAGCCCAACCGAGGCAGGGCTCCTAATGCTGCCAATGGTTGCAGGTCTGATGACCTCATCTATCACCTCCGGCAAGCTAATGAGCAAGACCGGAAAGTACCGGATCTTCTTCAACGTTGGAACAGGGCTATTGCTCATTGGCTACACCTACATGCTGCTCGTGCTTGATGCCAGCGTTCCAGTTTGGGTGGTATCAATCGGCATGGTCATCATCGGCCTGGGCCTAGGTCAACTACTCCAAACCACAACGGTTGCTTCGCAGAACTCGGTTCACGGCCGCGACATCGGCGTTGCCACAAGCTCAATCACGTTCTTTAGGCAAATGGGTGGCACCTTCGGAGTCGCAGTCTTCATGTCGATTCTCTTCTCCCAGGTCACCGAGAAGATCGTGGGTGCTTTTGATAACCCTGTGACCCAAGCTGGAATCGCCGAGGCACTTGCCGATAGAAGCGTGACGAGTGACCCGGCTAACGCAGCGATCATCGGAATCTTGCAAAACGGCGCCGAAGGCGCCGCTGAGATCACCGTTGACAGCTCATTCCTGATTGGTGCAGATGAGCGCCTGACCCTGCCGTTCCGAATCGGGTTTGTCGATTCTTCGCTTTCCGTGTTTTTGCTAGCAACGATTTTTGTGGGGGTTGCGTTTGTGATCAGCTTCTTCATCAAGGAGATCCCACTAAGAGACAAGAGCGCTGCGCAAGAGGCAGCCGAGAAGCCTGGAATCTAAAAGACACCACCGGTGTTTATACTTGAGAACAACACGGGAGTTCGGTAGACCGGACTGAGAGGAAGACTAGAAAAGTCTTCGACCGTCAAACCTGATCTGGGTAATGCCAGCGTGAGGGAGACAACTCTAAAAACCCGTGCCTCGAAAAATGAAAGGCACGAAATGAAGAAAATCGCAGTACTAATCGCAGCGCTACTGGTTCTAACCGGCTGCGCCCCGCAAGACGTGAAGCTGGTTCGACTGGCCGCTCACGACTCATTTGTGATGAGCGAAGAGCTCATTGCAGAATTCGAAACCGAGACCGGCTACGAACTAGAAATCCTGCGACTGGGTGACACCGGATCTCTAACCAACCAGCTGATCCTGACCAAGAATGCACCAATTGCAGATGTCGCATTTGGAGTCGACAACACCTTCCTCGGCAGGGCCGAGGATGAAGACGTCTTTGATGGCGCAGTATCGGCAATCGACTACTCAGATGTTTGCTTCAACTACGACATTGCTTGGTTTGAAGACCAAGGTCTAACGCCGCCATCAAGTTGGCGGGACCTCGGTGACGAGAATTACCGCAACTTGACCGTTGTTACCAATCCAAACTTCTCATCACCAGGACTTGCGTTTCTGGCCACCACCTTTGCAGGCTTCGAGACAAACGCAGAGGTCTTTGCCTACTGGCGCTCACTCAGAGACAACGGCGTCAGGATTGCAGGTTCATGGGAGGACGCCTACTTCTCTGACTTCACTCGCTACGGAGGCACCCGCCCAATCGTGCTTAGCTATGCCTCCTCTCCAGCTGCCGAGGTCAACGAGGATGGCACTGCCGGTTCGGCAGCACTTCTGACCGAGTGCTTCCGTCAGACCGAATACGCCGGCATCACTCAAGGTGCGGCGAACAAGACCGGTGCCAGGGAACTGATTAGCTTCATGCTCTCCGACTCCTTCCAACGCTCATTGCCCGAGGCAATGTATGTCTACCCAGCCATCTCTGCTACCGAGATTCCAGAGTCCTGGGCCAAATTTGCTCTCCCTGCCACCTCAACAATCGGTGAGAACCTCGACATCAACTCAAATCGCGAGTCCTGGCTAACCGACTGGTCGGACGTGTTTGATAACTAACCTCCAGCTCTTCGCAACCACTGCGGTCATAGCAACTATGAGCGCGGTGGTTGCGCTGGTTCTGGGGTATCCAATTGGCAACTGGTTGGCAGGTCTGAGGCGAACCAGAAGAGTCGTAACGGCAGTTATCCTGCTGCCGTTTCTACTACCAGCGTTTTTGGTGGGGCTTGCGTTCAGGCCAATGATTGGTGACCTACTTGATGATTCCAATTTTGGAATACTTGCAATCATCGCTGCGCACACATTTATGAATGCTGGGTTCATTGCAGTGGTCACGGCCTCCTCGTTGATACCCAAAGACCAAATGGAAGCAGCTCAGCTTGATGGAGCGTCGAGACTTCAAGCCAGGCTCGCAATCCAATTGCCTCAGCAGCTTCCCGCCCTCACTGCCGCAGGGCTACTCGTCGCGCTCTACTCCGCAACCAGTTACGGCCTAGTCATCACCCTGGGCCAAGGCGCCATCCGCACTCTAGAGACCGAGATCGTCATCTCAGCCCTGCAAGCAACTGGACCTCCAAAAGGCGGGGCTATTGGCCCTTATGCAAACCGCAATGACAATTGCGTTTTTTGCCCTGTCTAGAAAATTGGGAGCTAGCCCCACCGCACTATTTGGCGAGGTTGAGCCTCAGCAAAGCAGGTCGATCCTTGGTGGTCTGCTCGGACTCGGGCTAATAGGCATGGTCTTGGTTGTGGCGGGTGGAGTATTTGCTAGGGCTTTGAACGCAGGTCCTGGCCTGATTGAAAACTTTGCCAATCTCGGTTCTCGAGGAGCACGGGACATTCTGAACATCAGTGTCCTTGAGGCAGCAGGCAACTCTTTGCGGAACCTGGTGATTGCCGTGACCATCTCGATGACAGTTGCGTGGCTATTGAGTGCAAAGAGAGTGGGGCTTGGGGTTTTGGCACCAATAGGAATCTCACCGGTGGTGATTGGTCTTTCGGCACTGGTGCTGTCTGGTTACTTGCCAACCTGGTTTGCAACCAGCTGGGTTCTACTGCCACTGGTGCAGAGCATCTTCTTGATGCCACTGGCATTTCAAATCATCGCGCCAGCAAGGAAGTCCATGTCGGGTGAACTGATTGAGGCTGCAAAGTTAGATGGCGCGAATGGAATACAACTGTTTGGTTTGGTGGAACTGCCAACACTTCGCAAACCATTGTTAGCCGCGGCTGCAATTGTGAGCCTGGGCTCACTCGGCGAATTTGGTGCCGCGAGTTTCTTGGCTTATGGATCCGATGCCACGCTGCCACTTGTGATGTTCCGGTTGATGTCTAGGCCGGGAGCCGAGAATCTTGGTATGGCAATGGCAGCTGCCAGCGTGTTTATTGTTTTAGCACTGGTTGTTGTCTGGGCTATCTCTTCAGCTCAAACTTCGCGCCAAGATCGCTAAGTCTTTTGGCAATTAGTTCCACGGACTCCTCCGACTGATCAATCATGGTGAAGTGACGACCGAGCTCAAAGGCGGCGTGACCGGTGGTGCCGGAGCCTGCAAAGAAATCGAGCACTCTGTCGCCTTCTTTTGAACTGGCCGAGATGATTCTCCTGAGGATCCCTAGAGGTTTCTGAGTGGGGTAGCCGGTCTTTTCTTTGCCGGTTGGGGAAACGATGGTGTGCCACCAAACATCGGTTGGGAGTTTGCCTCGTTCGGCCTTTTCTTTTGTCACCAAGCCCGGTGCCATGTATGGCTCACGATCAACGGCCTCCGAGTTGAAGTAGTAGGTCTTAGGGTTTTTGACGTAGACCAAGATGTTGTCGTGTTTGGCGGGCCAGCGGTTTTTTGCCTTGCCCCCGTAGTCGTAGGCCCAGATGATCTCGTTCAAGAAGCACTCCCTGCCAAAAAGTGCATCGAGCAAAACCTTGGCGTAGTGGGACTCTCGGTAATCAAGGTGCAAATAAAGCGTTCCGGTGGCATGCAGCAGCCGCCAGGCCTCTCTGAGTCTTGGCTCTAGGAACCCCCAGTAGTCTGCAAACTCATCGTCATAGCTCAACACTGAGCTGACTACCTGCTCATATCTCTTGCCACCAAACCCAACACTGCCGCCGGTTTGTGATTGCTTTGATTCTCTATTGGTTCTCACCTGAGACCGCCCGGTGTTGAAGGGCGGGTCGATGTAGATCAGCTGAAAACTCGCATCAGGCATAGATTGGAGAACGGGTAGGTTGTCACCTAAATAGATTTGATTGCCTGACACGATTGAAAGGTTAACAGCATGAGCGCAAACGTGGTCCACGACGCAGAGAATTCTCGCTACGAAATCTTCCTCGATGAAGAGCGAGTGGGGCTTATGGACTACGTCCTTGCAGACGATGAAATCCGCCTCACCCACACCGAGGTTGACCCCGCCCACCAAGGCAAAAACCTAGCTGCGATTTTGCTCAGAGAGTCACTCGCCGATATCAGGTCAACTGCCACTCACAAGGTGGTGCCAATCTGCTCCTACACAGTTCAGATACATGGAGAAGCACCCCGACACACATGATCTCTTGAAGGGCTCTATCGAAGAGGCAGTGGCCAGCTGCCGCTGGCCAGGGGCTAACTAGTCCCAGGTGCTGGGAGCTGGCTCCTTGCCCTTTGGCAGTGCAACATCATTTGCCCAGCGCGCTATCCACTCAGGCACAACAGGCTTATCACCCGGCCAACCGCCCGAACCTTCCATGACCTCTTGTGGCGTCAGGATGCCCCAGGAGCGCTTTAGGAACCTTCCACGCATAATTGCTCTGGCGTAGATCTCACCATCTCGAACAAAGCGCTGCTCGATGTAATAGGCGATGTCATCCCAGCCCAGCACCTTGGTCTCCAGCGTGAACTTTTGCCAGGGCTCTAGTGATTTGCGATAGCTGATGGTCGAATTCACAACGATCGGATACCAGCCCTTTTGGTTCCAGATCTTCCAGATGCCGGTCCTGAGTCCCTGATCAAATCGACCAAGATCCATGATGGTCAAAAAGATGCCGTTGTTCATGTGGTTGTAGACATCTAGGTCTGTTGGCCAAACCCGAAGGTTCACCCTTGCGACCTCATCGATTTTTAGTCTCGATCTTCTTCTCCAGGTCAGCTTGATCCAAAGAATGCGGAACCAGAGTTTCACCAGATAACCACGCGCTTCTCTGGCTCCAGCCACATCTCGTCACCAGGTTGGAGGCCGAAGGTCTCGTGGAAGATGTCTAGGTTCTTCACGACCTGGTTGCAGCGGAACTCGGCTGGTGAGTGGGGGTCGGTGGCAAGTCGCTGAATCGCGATCTCATCGCGACTCTTGCCCCGCCAGCACTGTGCCCAAGAGATCAAGAAGCGCTCGGCCGCACTCATGCCATCAATGACCGGAGGCTCTTTGCCATTCAGGGAGATGATGTAGGCCTTCCAGGCAATACCAAGACCTCCAAGGTCACCGATGTTCTCACCAATCGTGAGTTCGCCGTTCACCTTGTGCTTCTCATCTAGACCAACCGGAGTCAGCAGCGTTGTACTGATCGATTAGCGACTTGGTTAGCTTCTCAAAAGCCTCGCGGTCATCCTTGGTCCACCAAGACACCAGCCTGCCGTCACCGTCATACTTCGAACCCTGGTCATCAAAGCCGTGACCGATCTCATGACCAATAACTCCACCAATGCCGCCAAAGTTCACCGCATCATCGGCATCCGCCGAGAAAAACGGCGGCTGCAAAATAGCTGCGGGGAAAACGATCTCGTTCAAACCTGGGTTGTAATAAGCGTTCACGGTCTGTGGGTTCATGTGCCACTCATCGCGATCGATTGGTGAGCCAATCTTGTTTGCGTGGTAGTCAAACTCCCATGAGGAAACGTTCATGACGTTTGCCAATCAGATCGTCCTTTGAAATCTCTATGGAGGAGTAGTCCCTCCACTTATCTGGATAGCCAATCTTGGGAGTGAACTTGTGAAGTTTCTCCAAGGCCTTGGCCTTGGTCTCATCGGTCATCCAAGAAAGCTCCTTGATGCTCTGCTCGTAGGCGGCAATCAAGTGACCAACAAGTTCGTCCATCGCACCCTTGGATGCCGGTGGGAAGTGCTTCTCAACATAGATCTGGCCAACCGCTTCACCAAGCGAGCCCTCAACCAGGCTCACGGCACGCTTCCAGCGTGGCCGGTTCACAGGCTGACCGGTGAGCTTGGTGCCATAAAAAGCAAAGCGCTCATTGACAAAACCAGAGGAGAGATATGGTGCATAGGAGCGAATGGTCACCCAGGTGAGCCAGTTCTTTAGTGACTCCAGGTTGTCCTCAATAAGGACATCTGCCATGCCCTCAATAAAGGAGGGCATCATCACTACCGATTCGGCCATGAGATCTGGCTTCAAAGAAGCGCCTTCTAGGTAGGCGGCCCAGTCAATGTTTTTGTTCATTGACTTCAAGGTCTCGAAGTCGCGCAGGTTATAGGTCTTCTCGGCATCGCGAGATTGAACGCGGTCCCAGTGCAGCTTGGCAATCTTGGATTCGAGTTCAAAGATGTCCTTGGCAATGTCGATTGCCTGAGTAGCGCCATGACCTGCAAGCATCAGCATGCGTGAGATATGAGGAACATACTCCTCGCGGATGTCTGCGTATTTCTCGTCGGAGTAGTACTCCCTGTCGGGAAGACCCAATCCACCCTGATAGATGTTCACCAGGTATCGCTCGGGGTTCCCTGGATCGTTATCCACATAGCTTCCCCACAAACCACCAACACCAGCGCGCTCTAGCGCGCCAATCATGGTGAAAAACTCCCTCATTGAGGTAATTGCCGATATCTTTTGCAAGCTGTCTTCTAGTGGCTTATGGCCCGCCTCTTCGATGCGGTCCTCATTCAAAAACGATGAGTAGAGATCACCTATCTGCTGGCTAACGCCGGGTCTTGGGTTGGCTGCAGCCTCCTCCAAGATCTCCTTCACTGCGAGCTCTGCATCATCAGCGAGCATGTAGAAAGATCCGAAGACAGCCTTGTCTTCGGGGATCTCGGTTTGGTCTAACCAGCTGCCATTCACGTGCCTAAAAAGGTCGTGTTTTGGGCTAACGCTGCTGCTTAGTTCTTGGGAGTCTATTCCTGGCTTCATTGGCATAGCCCTAGTCTATGCCTCTATATGCGGGCTATATTTGGCCCGTGCAAAAGGTAATCCTCTACTACTCACTTCGCCCCGGTCAAAGACCCAAAGGCAGTGATGCTGTGGCAAAAGACCCTCTGCCAATCGCTGAATCTCAAGGGCAGAATTCTGATCTCCGAGCACGGTATCAATGGCACCCTGGGTGGCGACATGGAAGACCTAAAGCGTTACTGCCGTCAAACCAAGGACTACCCGGGCTTTGGCAAGACCGATTTCAAGTGGTCCGATGGCACCGGCAACGAATTTCCAAAGCTCTCGGTCAAGGTCAAAAAGGAACTTGTCGCATTCACCAAGCCAGACGAGATCAAGGTTGAGAAATCTGGCGTTCAAAACGGTGGCAAGCACCTAAAGCCCAGAGAGGTCAACGCCCTTGTAGAAGAAAAGGGCGACGAAGTCGTCTTCTTCGATGGCAGAAACGCATTCGAAGCCAAGATCGGCAAATTCAAAAACGCGATTGTTCCAAACGTCGAAACCACTCACGACTTCATTAATGAAATTGAGTCTGGTAAGTATGACCACCTCAAGGACAAGCCAATCGTCACCTACTGCACCGGTGGCATTCGCTGCGAAATCCTGAGCGCAATCATGCTCAACCGTGGCTTCAAAGAGGTCTACCAGGTCGAGGGCGGCATCGTCCGCTATGGCGAGAAGTTCAGAGACAAGGGTCTTTGGGAGGGCAGCCTCTATGTCTTTGATGGTCGCATGCATGTGAACTTCTCCGACGAGGCAAAGACTATTGGCGAGTGCGAGGGCTGCAAAGGCAAGACCTCGCAGTTCAGAAACTGCGCTGACCTAGCCTGCCGCGATCTAATCCTGCTCTGCGAGACATGCGTTGAAGACCCAGAGAAACTCAAGTGCCAACCTCATCACACCAGAGGCAGAAAACTAGAGCAGGTCGGGTAGCAAAAAACCCCGAGGTTTCCCTCGGGGTTAGTCTGCAAGTCTCTAAGACTCTGAGTGTGGGCCCTTGCCCTTACCCTGACCCATTCGCTTGCCTTCGCCCTTGGCTCCAGCCTGCTTGGCCTGACGCTCAGCCTGGTGAGCTGCCTTCTCCTCGTCAGTTAGCTGCTCCCACTCAGCTCGCTTCTCTGCCTGGTGGGCAGCCTTCTCTTCGTCGGTGTGCTCGCAGTCAGCTGATCGCTCGCCTGAGCGCTCAGCATTGTGGAGCTGGCGCATCTCTTGGCTCTGGGTTGGCTCAGACTCGACTGAGTCAACTGCGAAGCTTGGAGCTGCAAATGCTGCTCCACCGATTAGTGCAACGGATGCTGCTGTGACGATTCCTGCTTTGATGCTTAGTTTCATTTTTCTTCCTTTCGAAGCTTTCTTGATTCCAAGCTAGAGGCAAAAATGAATCGAAGTCTCAAAATTCAGCCAGCCCCTATGGAGCTAGCAGGTCACTGCCAGACTTGGGAGTTGTCTGGGAGTTACCTGAACAAAATCTTGACCGTGTCAGCAAGCTCAGGTGCTTTGCCATAGACAAAGACGCGGGTCTCAAGACCCAGTTGATCTGCAATCCTGCAGGCGTGCATCGCTCTGGAGAGAGCCTTCTTACGAGTAATGACTCCTGGTCTGTCGTTATAGGAGATGCACGTCACAACGCTCTGGCCTTTGAAGATCTCTTCAAGCTCTGCAAGAGCAGCTCTATTCAGCCAGCTCGATCTTGGGTTTAGACCAGTTATCACCGAGAAGGTTGCCCCGACCTGAACTGGGTTCATAGAAGCTTCACCAACCTCAACAAGGCCCTGGAAAGAGATCCTGCCGTTTGATGTTTCTAGATCCAGTGAGTAGTTGCCAGGTGTGAGATTCGGAATCTCCAGAACAACACTTGTTGCGCTAAGTCCAGATAGCGTTGCAACCATTCCATTGATGGTTGCAGAACGAATCAGCTCGAACCTTTGACCAGTCAGTAGCTGCTCAGTCCCAGCAGCTGTCTGGATCCTGGTTTGATCTATTTCAGGTAGTGGTTGCAGCACTGGAACAGGTGTTGGAGTTGAACCAGGTGAAGGGGTGCTCTGAGGCGGTGGCGACACACAAGCTACCGCGTTGTAGTTGGAGATCTGAGCAAAGACCCGAAGCATCGGGAAGCCTTGATTGTCACTGCAGGAGCCAAAGCCCCAGGTGTTGGTGAAGTCAAAGCCAGCATAGGTGCCGGCTTTTTCATGTCCGCCACCGTTGAGGTCGCGACATGGTCTGAAGCCACTGAGCTATACGCGGAGGTTGTTGTTACCGTGCCCGAGACCTTTCCGGCTAGGCCATCGACATCGGTCGTGCCAGAGACAGTGCCCGGCGTTGTAGGAGGAGTTGATGTTGGCGTCGATCATTCACATCACCCACCAGGCCGCCGACGACGTTAGAGCCAGAGACAGCTCCGGTGTTGTAGGAGGAGTTGATGTTGGCGTCGTCATTCACATAACCCACCAGGCCGCCGACATAGTTTGCAGCTCCAGAGACAGCGCCTTCGTTGTAGGAGGAGGTGATGTTGGCGTCAGCATCCACTTCTCCCACCAGGCCGCCGACAGCATTAGTTCCAGAGACAGTTCCGGTGTTGTAGGAGGTGTTGATGTTGGCGTCTAAAAGCACATAGCCCACCAGGCCACCGACATTGTTGGCAGCGCCAGAGATAGTGCCGGTGTTGTAGGAGGAGTTGATGTTGGCGTCGGCATCCACATAACCCACCAGGCCGCCGACAGGGAGGTGGATCCAGAGACTGTTCCGGTGTTGTAGGAGGAGTTGATGTTGGCGTCTGCAAGCACATGACCCACCAGGCCGCCGACATAGTCAGATCCAGAGACTGCTCCGGTGTTGTAGGAGGAGGTGATGTTGGCGTCTGACAGAGACGTAACCCACCAGGCCGCCGACATCATCAGTTCCGGAGATAGTGCCGGTGTTGTAGGAGGAGGTGATGTTGGCGTCGACATCCGCATAACCCACCAGGCCGCCGACGTTGTTCGACGCAGAGACTGCTCCGTTGTTGTAGGAAGAGGTGATGTTGGCGTACTTTGTCCAACCCGCCAGGCCGCCGACGTTGTGCGACCCAGAGACCGCTCCGGTGTTGTATGAGAAGTTGATAATGGCGTTATCCGCTTGGCCAACAAGGCCGCCAATCCAGTTTGCAACTCCAGAGACGGTCGCAGAGTTAGAAGAGTAGTTGATGGTGGCGTCGGCATCCACATAGCCCACCAGGCCTCCGACAACGCTAGACCCGGAGACTGCTCCGGTGTTGTAGGAAAAGGTGATGGTGACGTCCTCGACCCAACCCGCCAGGCCGCCGACCCTGGTCGACCCGGAGACTACTCCGGTGTTGTAGGACGAGTCGATGTTCACGTCAACAGACGCAAAGCCCACCAGGCCGCCGACACCGTTTGCAGAACCAAAGACTGTTCCCGAGTTCGAAGAAGAGATGATTGTGCCTTCATCCACGTCACCCACCAGACCGCCTACCCGGTAAGAACCAGAAATTGTTCCGGTGTTGTAGGACGAGGTGATGTTGGCACTGATAGAGACGTAACCCACCAAGCCGCCTACCCGATGCGAACCAGAAACTGTTCCGGTGTTGAAAGAGGAGTTAATGCTGGCGCTGCCATCCAGTTCGCCGACCAGGCCGCCGACATCAGTAGTTCCGGAGATCGTGCCTGTGTTGTAAGAAGAGTTGATGGTTACACTTCCTTGGAATTTAGCTACCAAGCCGCCGGTGTTGTTCGCTCCGGAAAGAGTGCCTTCGTTATAAGAAGACGTGATGTTGGCGTTGATAATCACCTCACCTAACAAGCCTCCGACGGTGTCAGAACCAGAGATTGCTCCGCTGTTGTGCGAGGAAACAATGTTTGCGCTTTCTTGGACATAACCCACCAGGCCAGCGACATACCAATGACCAGTCACGCTGGCCTGATTGCTGATCGACGAGAGGTCAAGAGAGCCGTCTGCCCTAATAGCAAGCGCTCCGGCTGAGTCCTGGGCATTTGTGCCAGTGGTGGTCGTAACAAACTCCCCTGAAATCACCAGGTTGCTGATGGTTGCGTTGTGCAGGTAGGCAAAGAGGCCAACTCCATAACTTGAGGCGGACATTGAAATACCTGAAACGACCTTGTTGCCACCGTCAATAACGCCACTGAAAGAAATGTCACCGGAGGCGTCGTAACCAATGGGCGATGTGGTGGAAGCAGATGCCGCTTGACTCACATCTATGTCGTTTGTGATCTGAAAGTGCGCAGCAGCTGATGCGGTCATGCTGCAGTCTGTGACCTCCCAAAGAGAGTCAGAGTCCGAGACCTGATAAGGGTCGGCAGAGGAACCGGAACCTAGGTAGCCTGCCGTGGTCAGATCACAGGTGCCGTCATTGAAGCTAATCGCCGCTGGATTTGGGGCCGCTGTTGCAGGTTCAAGACCACTTGTCGGAAAGACCACAAACAAAGTTGAGAGCAGTGCCATTAGCAGAGCTCGTGCCACACCAGGCAGTCGCTCGATATGTGAATGCTGCGGGCTAGGACGTCTCAAAATTTTGCCCCTTTGGTCGGATTTACAATGTGTCTAATACATAGCTGCGCGACGCGAGGAGTCCTGGGGGTTACTACTTGGTTTAGGTGGGGTATTCCCTACGTTTTTCAAAGGTTCGAACGCGTTCCCCAGATGGAGCACCTACCCCTGTTTTTTTAGGTTTCCCTCTCTCAAGTCGATAGGAAAAGCACAAAGAAGCCGAGTGCGTAAGGACAGCATCTAAGAGCTAGCGATTAACTGCTACCTGAACAAAATCTTGACTGTGTCAGCAAGCTCAGGTGCCTTGCCATAGACAAAGACCCGGGTCTCAAGACCAAGCTGATCTGCAATCCTGCAGGCATGCATTGCTCTTGAGAGGGCCTTCTTGCGAGTAATGACTCCTGGTCTGTCGTTATAGGAGATGCATGTCACAACACTTTGACCAGTGAAGATCTCTTCAAGCTCTGCAAGAGCAGCTCTATTCAGCCAGCTCGATCTTGGGTTCAGACCGGTTATCACCGAGAAGGTTGACCCAAGCTGAGCTGAACCCAAAGAAGTGCCACCAACCTCAACAAGTCCCTGGAAAGAGATACGGCCATTTGATGTCTCTAGATCCAGTGAGTAGTTGCCTGGTGTGAGATTCGGAATCTCCAGAACAACACTTGTTGCGCTAAGTCCAGATAGCGTTGCAACCATTCCATTGATGGTTGCAGAGCGAATCAGCTCAAACCTTTGACCAGTCAGTAGCTGCTCAGTCCCAGCAGCTGTCTGGATCCTGGTTTGATCGATTGCGGGTAGTGGTTGCAGCACTGGGGCAGGTGCTGGAGTTGAACCAGGTGAAGGGGTGCTCTGAGGCGGTGGCGAGTTGTCAACACAAGCTACCGAGTTGTAGGTCGAGAGTTCTGTAAAGCTCGTGAGCATCGGGAAGCCTCTGTTATCAGTGCAAGACCCAAAACCCCATTCGCTGGGGAAGTTGAAGCCGGCGAAGGTGCTGGCTTGCCTTAAGTCTGCAGCAGGTGTGGTCGTCGCAAACAACGAGGCTTCCGAGGTGAAGGCTGAGCTGGTGGTGACTGTAACCGTGCCGCTGACGGTTCCTAATATTCCATCCGAATTGGATGACCCGCCAACGGAGCCAGCGTTATAGACGGTTTGGAAGCTCACATCGTGATCAACGATTTGTCCGACCAAGCCACCTGCAACCCCTCCCGAGGCTGTTATCTGACCAATGTTGAAGCCAAGGGAAACAGCAGTGAGGTTCGCATCGTCATAAACGTAGCCAATTAGTCCACCGACATTGTCAACGCCTGACACATCGCCTCTATTGAAGGATGAAAAGAGAGTGGTATCTCCATCTGAATATCCAATTAGACCCCCTATGTGAATATCCGTCCCGACGACAGCGCCAGTGTTGTAGGAATAAGAGATAGTCAAATCGAAGCTAGATGCGAGGTGACCGAGGAGCCCGCCGACAGCTTCAAACCCCGTGATATCGCCTCGATTGAATGTGTCCAAGAGGGCTGTATCTCCGTTTGCCAGTCCAATCAGGCCACCGATATCATCTTCTGTCCCGGTTATAGTTCCCTGGTTGTTCGAAGAAATGATGTTGGAAAAAGTGGATTCACCAATTAGTCCGCCGATGCGCTCAACCCCTCTCACATCACCTTGATTGTATGAAGAGTGGAGCGTGGTAATCCCTCCTGAGGTACCAATGAGGCCCCCGATGTATTTTCCTGTCCCCGTTATGTCGCCGGTGTTATGCGAGAAAGTGATGCTGCTACTGCTCGACGCATCACCGATAAGGCCACCTACATCACTTGAACCAGATATGTCACCTGAGTTGTTGGATCTGAGTAAAGAGGCGTCACCGCCGACATCCCCCACAAGGCCTCCGACACGTCTTCCTGGGCTGGATACATCGCCGGAGTTGTCTGAGTTGTCCATTACAACATTGCCCGACACTTCACCGATTAGGCCGCCTACGTCGTATGAGCCACCAGATACATCGCCTCGGTTTGAAGAAATGAGTACGGAGGTATCCCCACTGACAAGTCCTACAAGTCCCCCGACATGTCTTGTTGCGCCCGAAACATCGCCGCTGTTGTAGGACAAATTAGTGTTGAAGTCGCCAAACACGTAACCGACCAGGCCTCCCACCTGGTAATCGAAGCCATTAATGGCTGCGGTGTTTTGGGAGGAAGTGATGGTGGCATCGCTATTCGCGTAACCAACCAGTCCACCTATGTTCGACCACCCCAATATTGCACCAGTGTTGATGGAAAGAATAATGTTGGAGACCGACCAGACATAGCCCACCAAGCCGCCAACCTCTGACGCCCCCAAGAGCTTGCCGGTGTTATTGGAGGAGATGATGTTCGCGTCTCTGTTGACATAACCCAGCAAGCCGCCTATCGATGTCTGACCAGACACAGTGCCGGCGTTGTATGAGGATCTGATGTCAGCGTCGAGTCTGACCCAGCCCACTAATCCGGCCACCTCAGTCGACCCATTAATTTTGCCGGTGTTATGGGAGGAGGTGATGTTTGCGTACTCGTCGACGTAGCCGACCAGGCCACCGACACCGCTAGACCCGGAGACTGGTCCAGTGTTGTAGGAGGAGACGATGTTTGCGTCGTTAACCACATAACCCACCAGGCCACCAACGAAATGTGAGGTTCCGGAAACTACCCCTGTGTTACGCGAGAAGTTAATGTTTGCGCTTTCTCGCACTTGGCCAACCAAGCCACCGACATGCCGATTGCCCGTCACGCTTGCCTGATTGCTGATCGACGAGAGGTCAAGAGAGCCGTCTGCCCTAATAGCAAGCGCTCCGGCTGAGTACTTTTCATCTGTGCCTCCCGTGGTAGTGACAAAACTTCCACCGATTGCAAGATTGCTAATGGTCGCGTTATGCAGGTAGGCAAAGAGCCCGACTCCGTAGCTGGTGGTGGACATTGAAATACCTGAAACGACATTGTTGCCACCGTCAATAACGCCACTGAAAGAAATGTCTCCGGAGGCGTCGTAACCAATGGGCGATGTGGTGGAAGCTGATGCCGCTTGACTCACATCAATGTCGTTTGTGATCTGAAAGTGAGCAGCAGCTGATGCGGTCATGCTGCAGTCTGTGACCTCCCAGAGAGCATCGGAGTCCGAGACCATATATGGGTCGGCAGAGGATCCGGATCCCAAGTAGCCTGCCGTGCTCAGATCACAGGTGCCGTCATTGAAGGTAATCGCCGCTGCATTTGGGGCTGCTGTTGCCGGTTCAAGACCACTTGTTGGAAAGACAACAAACAAAGTTGAGAGCAGCGCCAAGAGCAGAGCTCGTGCCACATTAGACAGTCGCTCCGAGTAAGAAAACGGAAATTGCAGGCTTCTCATTTTTGGTCCCTTGGTTCAGCTATTAGTGGTGGAAAGTCCATTAGTGCAAAGCTAAAACCGACAGACAGGCGCGGCCATCGAATTAGATGGGGTATACCCCACGTTTAGGACCAATTCGACCTAGTTCCTTTCGTGGAATACTTACGCCATGGCCAAAGTCGGGGTACTGGAGGACGATTCTCTGATGCGGCTTGCTCTAAAAGAGTCTTTGAAGGCAATGGGCCACGAGACCGTTTTTGATGCCGGCACGGCAGGTGAATTTGTCGGCAAGGCCCGCCTCCAACACATTGAGGTCGCCCTGCTGGATGTCCACCTGGGTAGTGGTATCACCGGTATTGATGTTGGCTTCACCCTTCGAGGGATCTACCCAAACATGGGTCTCGTTTTTATCACCAGCTTTGCTGATCCTCGATTGATTTCTTCTTCAAACCTCGATCTCCCCCAGGGCTCGATTTACATTGAGAAGGCAAAGATTGAGTCAATTGAGTCAATCAACGGCGCGATCAACGACTCTCTCAAGGGTGGTGGTAAAGCGCGCTTCGGGTCGAACTCCGATTTGGGGATGCTAACCAACAAACAAATTGAGGTGCTGCGTTTGGTGGCAAGCGGTTTGAGTAATTCGCAGATCGCGATGGAGCAGTCCAGTACCGTCAAGAACATTGAGGCTGTGATCTCCAGAGTCATTAAGACAATGGGTTTGAGAGACATTGAGACCCAGAATCAGAGGGTTCACATGGCAAGAGCATATTTCCGCTACCGGGGGGTAAAGCTGGATGACTAATCGCCTCAGATTAGCTTGGCGAGGCATGGGGGGCGAGGGCTTCCTTAAGCCCATTTACTATGCCCCCGTGCTACTTCCAGTTTTGATTGCCGGAGTCAGGCACCCTGAGGACCAAGAGCCGGTCTGGTCGGTTATCACTGGGTACTTTTTCGCAAACACACTTAGTCTTTTGCTCTGCATCGGGTTCGCGGTCCTGGTGCTGTATTTCAAAAACAAGAACCACCTTCATTTCTCACCCTGGGTCGTAGTCGCACTGGCGGTTTTTATTGGAACCCTTAAGGCGCTGAGCACAGCGGCAATCTTGGTTTCGCTGGGTCTTGAAGCCAGCTTCGAGGAAAGTGCCCTTTCGAGGTTGACCGGTGCAATCATTTCATCTGTCGTGGTCATCGTGTTGATCAGCATCTTGTGGGCGATGCGAATCATCTACAGTGCCGAACGCGAGAAGCTACTGCTCTCCTTGGTCAGTCGCGAGTCGCCCAAGATTACCCGAGCGGTCTTTGAAGAACTTGAGGGGTTGCTGGTTGACCTCCGAACACATTCAAAGACCAGCCCAGCACCAGAGGAGTCAAGGTCCCTAATCGGGTCGCTGCTAGAAGAAAAAATCAAACCGCTCAGCAAGGAGATATGGAATCGCGAATCGAAAAGGCTCCGCTCTTTCGATATATATTCGCTCTTGCGACAGACCATATTTCATGATCGCTACCCGGCACTCTTGACCGCTCTGGTGATCCCTGTGTTGAGTTTGGCATGGGAGGCAGTATTCGATGGTCGCTGGCCTGAGGTTCTAAAAATCCTCCTACAAGTTCTTGTGGTTTGGTCGGCTCTCACGATTTTGAATTTGTTGAAAAACAAAATCTCCGAGCGAGCAATGTTGGCTGTAACGACTGTGATGCTTTTTTTGACATCGATTACGGCTGGCTTTTTTGTTCCGCTTTTATTGGGAGTTGAGACGATAACGACGGCCACCCTGACCGCTTTGTTCTTTCTGACATTTTTGCCAAATGTTGCGCTGGTGTTTGGTTTTGGCCAGAGCTTTATCCGCGCCAGCAAAATTCAGTCACAAAGCAGACAGGAAGAGAAGGAGGCCCTTGACTCCTCGACCACTTCTCAGCTTGAAGAGATCTTGATTGGCAGAGAACTTGCGGCTGCCCTGCATGGCAAAGTCCAAAATCGCCTCGTCCTCTCGATGTCAAGAATCAAAAACGGCGCTGCGACGCTGGAAGATGAGTTGGATGGGATTGAAACAACTATCCAGCAAGTGAAGAAACACATTTTTGATAACCGTGCGGTGAAGACCTCGGAGATCATTGAGAGCTTCTCCCAGTTCCTGACAGTCGAGATCTCTGCGCCAAAGGATGAACTAACCCGCTTGCAAGCAAGGGTTGTTGAAGAAGCAATCTCTAATGCCTACCGGCACGGCAAAGCCGCCACAGTGAAAGTGACTCTGTCCGAGGACGAACAAGTCTTGATTGTGGATGACGATGGCTTTGGACCCAAAGAGGGGCCCAAGGGCCTTGGTTCCTACATCTTTGACAGCATTGGACCTTGGAGCATCAAAGCTCTTGAGACTGGTGGAACTAGGTTCACTCTGAGGTTTGATTCCTAGAGGAATCTCCAGCGCTTGAGTTCCCAGCCAAACTTCACTGCCAAGAGCCTGAGCACGATCATCAAGACAGCAGCCACAAGAACATCCACCGATTCTGGGGTTCCGACATAACTCAGCAAAACCACCAGCCAGCCTCCGGCAAAGGCAATCACCGCATAGGGCTGGTGATCGTGGAATGCTCTTGGAACTTCATTCACGAGCACATCCCTCAAGATGCCGCCAACCACCGCGGTGATAACACCCATGAGAACGGCAATCAGCGGTGATGCGTCCATCTGCAGGGCGATGTGAGTACCTCCAGCCGCAAAGGCACCTAACCCAACGGCATCTGGAATCAGCATTGCCTTTTCAGTTAGTTCGATGTGTTGCGCCTTGAAGAAAAAGGGAAGGGCGAAGCCGATACCTATAAGTGCCCAAACCCAGAACTCTTGCTCGACCCAGAAGAAGGGCCTGCGATCCAAAAGGACGTCTCTCAGAGTTCCACCACCAAAGGCTGTGATAAACCCAATCATCACAACACCAACAAGATCGAAGTGTTTACGAGCAGCCTCAATGATGCCGGAGAGTGCGAAAGCAAGAACGCCGATTGCCTCAAGAGCTATTAGTAGGGTGCTGAGGTTCAAAGGTGCCTCTCAAATTCTTTTGTGCGCGAGGCGGGACTTGAACCCGCACGTCCTTGCGGACACTGACACCTGAAGCCAGCGCGTCTGCCATTTCGCCACTCGCGCGCAACCCAAGTAATCCTTGGGTCAGCGCTAAGAGATTAGCAGAGATAACCCCTAGCGGTAAGGGGGCGTGGGTAGACTAACCCTCACCTTTAGACCGCTAGGGAACGAGGCCGCGTGGGCTTTTTAGACAAGGCTGAGCGAAGCATTGAAGCTGCAGTGGGTTCGCTGTTTGCAAGACTCAGCAACGCCGAATTGCAGCCGGTCGAAATCTCACAAGCCGTCAAAAATGCAATGGACACTTCGGCCAACAAATCCCACATCGACCGGATCTTGGTTCCCCACCACTACCTGATTTTGGTAAATCCCACTGAGCTAGACCGAATCACCCCGCAGATTCTCTCGGCGATCAAGGCCGAGGTGAATAAGCACGCAGTTAGCAGGTCTTACCGCCTCACTGGAGAGATTGCCCTTGAAGTAAAAGCCGATGAAAAGATCGGTAAGGGCAATTGCCGGGTTGGCTCCGCGGCAATCAGTGATCTTGTCACCTGGCAACCGGTTCTAACCTTTGCCGGTCAGCGCCATGCGCTCAAGACCGGCACCACATCAGTAGGTCAGAGATGACAACGCAGACATAACCGTTGATGATCGTGGGCTATCACGCGTGCACTTCGAGATTGGCTTTGATGGTGAGATCGCAGCTATCCGCGACCTCGGTTCAACCAATGGCACCTTTGTTGACGACATGAGAATCACAGAGCTGGTGCTTCGCTCCGGAAGCAGAATCTCTGCGGGCAGAACCGAGTTTGACTTTGAGCTTCTCGCAATGGCGGGTGAAACAAGTGAGTGAACTAGCGCTGTTTTTGGTTCGCATTGGTTTTGTTGCGGTTCTCTGGGTCTTTATTTTGAGCCTTCTCTCTGTGATCAGAGCAGACCTCTATGGCAGGCGAGTCATAAGCAGAATTGCAAGACAAAACCAACCCTCGCTTTCAACCGAATCGGTTTCAGAGCTCGGCATCGAAGATGCCGACAGCTTTGAACCGACCCATATCTTCATCATCACCGGCCGCAATGCTGGCAGCTCGCTTGACATCGTTGGCAAGAAAGAGATCCTGATAGGAAGAGCTGCCAGCTCCGATTTGGTGATTGGCGATGAGTTTGCCTCCGGACTGCATGCCAAGTTGGTGTTGGTTGGCGAAGACTGGGTTTTGCAAGATTTGAACTCAACCAACGGAACCTTCCTGGATGGCAAAAAAGTAACCACACCCGCAACGATTCAGGCCGGTATGAACATCAGAATCGGCACCACCAATTTTGAGTTGAGGGCGTAGCGCATTGGCAGTCAAGACGATCAGCTATGCGGCAAGCGACATTGGCAAGCACCGCAGCTCTAATCAGGATTCCGGCTATGCCGGATACCAGCTGTTCTTCGTCGCCGACGGCATGGGAGGGCATGCCGGTGGTGACATTGCATCGGCAATTGCCTCTCAGCGCATTGCCCTCACGGATAGCAAATACGACAGCGTCGAAGATGCGATCGCGACGCTGAAAAAGGGCGTGCTGGAAGCTAACTCCATGCTCAACGCCACCGTCTCGGAGCACCCAGAGCTTGAGGGCATGGGCACCACCTTCTCAGGCATGCTGCTGCACGGCGGCCAAATTATTACCGCCCACATTGGCGACTCCAGAATCTATTTGGTTCGCGATGGTGAGCTCAGGCAGGTGACCGCAGACCACACCTTCGTGCAGAAGCTGGTGGACATGGGTCGCATCACCGAGGAAGAGGCACTGGTTCACCCTCGCCGCAGTGTTCTGATGCGAGTGCTCGGTGATGTCCAAGGTGAACCTGAGCTAGATATCGCGATTCATGACGCCATGCCGGGTGATCGTTGGATGCTCTGCAGCGATGGGCTCTCCGGTGTTGTCCCGCCCGAGGTCATGACCCGCATTCTCACCTCCAAGATCCCAACCGAGGAGGCCGCCGAGCTCTTGGTCGGCGAGGCTCTCGAATTCGGAGCCCCGACAACGTGACGGTTGTGGTGACGGATGTTGTGCGGCCGGCCGCCCAGGTCGACTTTGAGCCAGGCGCTCACTTCGTGGGCTCAGCCGACCACGAGGTTGTTATCGAGGAGCGTCGCGGCGGCAAGATCCTCAGACTCTTCAACCCGAAGTCACTGCTCGAGTTACTGCAGACCCCTGAGGACCCAGCCGCTTACGCGCCTGAGTCAGAGGAGCTACTGGAGAAGATCCTGCAGGAGACCAGGCGCAAGATTCGCTGGCGCACCTTGCGCATTATTGCCAGCTGGTTCTTGCTAGCCGGAGTTGTGTTTGGAATTGGCTATGTCGCCTACGAATACACCCAAACCAGGTTCTACGTCGCCGAGTATCAGGGTCAGGTCACAATCTTCCAGGGCATCAGAGAGCAGCTCGGACCACTGAAGTTCTCCTCGCCGTACCTAATCAGCGACATTGAGATTTCTGAGCTGAGCAGTTTCCAGCAAACACTGATTGAGAGATCAATCTCCGCGGAGTCACTTGAGGACGCCGAGCGAATATTGCAGCAGCTCGAGGAATCCCGCGATGAGTAACGTGTCAATCACGACAGCAATCCCAATGCTGCTAAAGGCGGTCCCAAGATCCAGAAACTTCGAAGCTGTTTTGCTGTTCTGGGTTTCGGGAATGCACGCTTTCGCTCTCGCCCAGGTTCAGCTCTCGGTTTTGCAGCGGATGCAGTGGGACATGCTTTTCTACTGGGGTCTTCCCACCCTGGCCGCATTGGTGATGCACTACATCCTGCGCAAGCATGCGGTTAGCTCAGATGGCCTCTTATTGCCACTTGCCTTTTTGCTAAACGGTCTTGGCATTGCCATGATCTATCGGCTTGACCTAGCCGAAATCGCTAGGGGAAGTGTTGACCTCTATGCCGAGCGTCAGGTTTGGCTGACGTGCTTTGCAATCCTTGCCGCGGCCTTTATTGTGAGGGTCTTCAAAGACCCGCTGGTGCTTCGCAAATACCCATTTATCTCTGGGCTAGGTGCAATCGTTCTGTTGGCAATGCCGGCATTTCCGGTAATTGGAAGAACCATCAACGGCGCAACTCTTTGGATCGGGGTTGGTGACCTGACCTTCCAACCGGGAGAAATCGCCAAGGTGTTGTTGGCGATATTCTTTGCCGGCTACCTGGTTTCTAGGCAGGCCCAACTCAGTGAAATTGGCGCTCGTGTCTTTGGTGTTCGCCTGCCAAGGGCAAAAGACCTCGGTCCAATCTTGCTGTTCTGGATTGCCTCCTTGGGCGTTCTAGTCCTGCAGCGAGATCTCGGAACTTCGATTTTGTATTTTGGTCTGTTCTTGGTCATGATCTACACCGCAACCGGCAGAGGCTTCTATGTCGGAATTGGAATAGTGATGATGATCACCGGTGCGCTGGTGGCATCGCGGCTGTTTGGTTATGTAGAGAGTCGCTTCGATAGCTGGCTTGATCCTTTCTCACAATCCAACTACGAAGCGGTCGGTGGCAGCTACCAGATTGTCCAGGGTCTTTTCGGCATGGCCAATGGCGATGTCATTGGAGCAGGTTTGGGTGGTGGCTATCCACAGCTGATTCCACTGGCGGAGAGTGACTTCATCTTTGCGGCTCTTGGAGAAGAGCTCGGGCTCGCAGGTGTATTCGCTATTTTGTCGATCTTCTTACTAATTGTTTATCGAGGCCTCAGGGTTGCAAACTCTCACCCCGATGACTTTTCCAAGCTTTTGGCCATGGGGCTGTCGTTTGTGATTGCGCTTCAGGTCTTTGTTGTTGCCGGTGGTGTGATGGGCCTGTTGCCTCTCACTGGCTTGACCACGCCGTTTTTGGCAGCGGGTGGGTCGTCCCTCTTGGCTAACTGGAGCATCATCGCGCTGCTATTGATAACCTCCCACTCCTCACTTCGAAAGAAGCCGGTATGAACCGTCAGGTGAGGAGAGTTGGCCTGGTGCTAACTCTGATGTTCCTAGCGCTGTTTGCAATGGCGAGTTCAATTCAGGTGCTGCGCACCGACGCCCTTTATGAAGACCCCAGAAATGTCCGCGCCTCCTTGGATATCTACAAAACCCAGCGCGGCTCAATCTTGGTTGGCGGCGAGCAGATAGTCAGCTCTGTGCCAGTGAATGATGAATATCGATTCCTTAGGCAGTATGACTCTCAGATCTACTCGCCTGTGACCGGATACTTCTCCATCTTCACCGGCAGCACCGGCATTGAGCGCGTGATGAACAACTACCTCTCGGGGCAAAGTTCCGCGCAGTTCTTTGAGCAAATCAATGCGCTCTTGGATGGCACCCCGGTTACCGGCGCTGCGGTTGAGCTGACGCTGGATCCAGAGATCCAGCGGGCTGCTTGGGATGCTCTGGGTAACCGTAAGGGTGCCGTGGTTGCGATGGAACCGAGCACCGGTCGAATTCTTGGCAATGGTCTCGAAGCCAACCTTTGATGCCAACCTGCTTAGCCGGCCTGAGCTTTGGTGAGGTCAGCGATGCTTATCGCAGCTATGTCGACTCCGCTGACGCTCCGCTAATCAACAGAGCAATTGGAGGAGACCTCTATCACCCCGGCTCTGTTTTCAAACTGGTGGTTGCGGCTGCCGCTTTGGAGTCTGGCAACTACACCGCCCAGAGTGAGTTTGAGAACCTAGAGTCCTTCCGCTTGCCTGGAACCCTGACTGAAATTCGAAATGCATCGAGGACCAGCTGCGGCGTGGGAGAAACCGTCACCTTAGAACAAGCCCTGATTCGTTCCTGCAATATCCCATTTGCTCTTTTGGCAATCGAGCTCGGGCAAGACAAGATTCGTGCTCAGGCAGAGCTCATGGGATTTGGCGACCTGGTCGAAATCCCGTTGGGTGTGACGCCCTCTATATATCCAGCCGGCATGAACGATGCGCAAACTGCGCTGTCTGGATTTGGTCAGTTCGACGTTAGGACCTCGCCGATGCAAATGGCCATGGTCACCGCCGCGATTGCGAACCAGGGTGTGATCATGACGCCACAGCTTGTTGAATCGGTAGTGTCCAGCAATCTAAACGTGCTTGAGCAGCTGCAACCGAGCGTTTACTCATCACCCATGTCTCGCCAGAGCGCTGGCCTGCTAACCCGCATGATGGTTGACTCTGTCGAACTCGGCGTCGCAGGCCGAGCTGGGGTTGCAGGGGTTGCGGTTGCCGGTAAGACCGGCACCGCACAGAACGGCCCCAGTGACCCCTACACGCTTTGGTTCACCGGCTTTGCCCCCGCAGAAGCTCCCGAGGTGGTTGTCACAGTAGTTGTCGAAGACGGCGGTGGCATCGGGCAAAACGGAACTGGAAATCAAATCGCAGCGCCGATTGCAAAAGCCGTCATCGAGGCGGTGCTGGGACGATGAAGCCGGCAGTTGGACAGCTCTATGGTGATCGCTATCGACTAAAGCTCCGAATCGCTATTGGCGGCATGGGTGAGGTTTGGCAGGCAGAGGACGAACTTATTCTCAGACCTGTTGCAATTAAGATTCTGAAAGAGGAATACCTTTCCGACCCAAATTTCCTAGAGCGGTTTAGATCAGAAGCGCGAAGCGCGGCGCTGGTTGAACACGAAGGAATTGCGAATGTCTTTGACTACGGCGAGGACACCGGTGCGGCCTATTTGGTGATGGAGTTGGTTCCTGGTGAATCGCTCTCGAGATTGTTAGAACGCGAGAAACGGCTGCCCGAAGATCGAGTTTTGGACATCATGGCCCAAACCTCGAGAGCGCTTGCCGCCGCCCATGCCAGGGGCCTGGTCCATCGCGATATAAAGCCGGGCAACCTGTTGATTACTCCGGACGGCAAGGTCAAGATCACCGACTTTGGTATTGCCAGGGTCGGGGACCAGGTGCCGCTAACCAAGACCGGGCAGGTCATGGGGACGGTGCAGTACCTGGCTCCCGAGCAGGCAACCGGCAAGTCCTCCACTCCCGCAACCGATCTCTATTCGCTGGGGGTTGTCTCCTATGAGGCACTTGCCGGCAAGCGCCCCTTCACTGGGGAAAACCAAATGGCCATCGCCATGGCACATATCAACGAGATGCCGCCTGCGCTGCCGGAGTCAATAGACCCCAGAGTCCAGAACCTGGTTCTTAGTTGCCTTGCGAAAAAACCAAACCAGCGACCCGAGTCGGCGACCTCGTTAGCTATTCGGGCTGAGGCGCTGCTCCGAGAGAAGCGCAAGGGCATGAAGCCAAGACCCGTGGTTGAAGATCAGGACGACGGACCGAAAACCGAACTGTTTACCGCCGACACTGCTCCACTGCCGAGGGCTCCCATTGTCTGGCCCTGGATTGCAACCCTGGTGCTACTCGGGTTAACCGCCGTGGTTGTGATCGTGGCGATACTTTCTGACAACAACGCTGAGGACATTGACATCACCCCCTCCCCGACTCAAACCCAAGAGCCCACGCCAACTGCCACCGAGGAACCTGAGCCGGCCACGGAGTCTCCAAAGATCCTTTTGTTGCGATCGGATGTGATTGGTCAGAATCTCTCAAGTGTCACGGCAGATTTGACCGAGCAGGGTTTTGAGGTCAACGCCATTCCGGGTGAACTAATACCGGGAACCGATGCTCGGGCCAGAACAATCTATGCCGTGTCCCCAACGGGAAGTCTCGAGCCGGGCACCAGGATCGATGTCACCTACTACGTTGGCAACTTCGAGGACATTCCAGTCGAGATACCAGAGCCAGAGCCTCCCGCGACTGAATCGCCAACCGTCTCAGACACCGTCTCTCCAGAGGTCAGTGAATCAGCTGAGGTATCGCCTGACGAACCAGCGGATTCGGGGACATCAGAGTAACCAGACTGTAACGCGAAACACCGCAGTAGATGCGGGATTGAAAACTAGACTGCTATGCAGCAGAAAGAGCGATTTTGAGCGAGAACGAAAGACTGATTGCAGGCCGCTACCGGCTAGGTCAGTTAGTTGGTCGCGGTGGCATGGCCGAAGTGTTTGAGGGCTATGACCTAAGGCTTGGTCGCACTGTTGCCGTGAAGCTTTTGAAGTCCGATTTGGCCAACGACGCCAGCTTTGAAGCGAAGTTTCGCCAAGAGGCGCAAGCCAGTGCAAGGATGGCTCACCCCACCATCGTCAGGGTTTATGACGCGGGTGAAGAGGAAACCACCGACCAAAACGGCCAGATCATCAAAACTCCCATACATTGTCATGGAACTGGTTCGAGGAAAGCTCCTGCGTGAAGTGAGCCAGTCTGGGGTCACCCCAGATAAGGCGGTTCGCTATATCGGTGGCATCCTTACCGCACTCGAGGTCTCCCACCGAGCCGGTGTTGTCCACCGCGACATCAAGCCAGCAAACGTAATGATCGGTGAGAACGACAGCGTCAAGGTGATGGACTTCGGCATCGCAAGAGCGGTAACCGACAACTCTGCGACCCAGGCGGCAACCGTTGGCATTGTTGGCACCGCCCAATACTTCTCACCAGAGCAAGCTCGCGGTGAAGCGGTCGATGCCAGAACCGACTTGTATTCAACCGGTGTGATTCTCTATGAGCTGTTGGCCGGCAGGCCGCCATTCACAGGCGAAAGCGCAGTCTCGGTTGCCTACCAGCACGTTTCAGAGGCGGTAGTGCCACCAAGCAGCTACAACCCCAAGATCTCGCCTGAGCTCGATGAGGTTGTGCTGCGCTCGATGGCAAAAAATGCCGATGACCGCTTTCAGACCGCTGAAGAATTCAGGGAGCACCTCCTGGCAGCCTTTGCTGGCACCCCGATAACTCAAGAGAACACCGCTTCCGAGATGCAGCCGGTTCAGCTTGATGAGACCGAAGTCATTTCTAGCCCGGACACCCCATTGCCGACCTCTTTATTGGAGGGCTTTGAGACTGCGCCTTCCAAGCAAATTGTGACCACCAATAGCAAGATTGGTGCCGGGGTTTTGTGGGGGCTTGGCACCGGAGTACTGGTGATCCTGGTTGGCTTGCTGTTCTGGGTGATGAACCTTGGAGATGCCAACCCAAGCCCCAACAACAACACCGGCATTTCAGTTGCAAACGTCGAGGGCTCACTCTATGAGGATGCGGTTAATACCCTTAGCGCTCAGGACCTATTAGTTCTTAGGGTCTATGAGAAGAGCGAAGAGATACCAGAGGGAGTCGTCATTAGGCAGGTCCCCGAGGCCGGCACCCAGGTTTTGAACAACACCGCAATCACCCTCTACGTTTCCTCTGGCGCTACCGAGGTGACGGTGCCGAACCTGGTCGGTAGAAATGAGGCCGATGCGGTTGCACTGCTTGAAGGTCAGGGTCTAACCGTTGGTTCGATCACGGTGGTCGGTTCACCGAATGTGCCAAGCGGAATTGTGATTGCCTCTGATCCAGTTACCAATTCAAGGTTGCCGCTAGGAACAGTTGTGAACCTGATTCTCTCCGATGGAACCGTTCAGGTGCCAGACGTGAGGAACCTCGAGGTTCTAGAGGCAAGAAGCATTCTCACGGGCCCGACCATTGGGTTCACTGTTTCGGTTGAGATCCTGGATGCTGCCACCTGCACCGGGACCCCGGGCAACGTCGTGATTGGACAGTCCGTACTACCCGGTGAAGCTGACCAGCTTCAGAACGTCATCCTCTATGTTGAGTGCATTGGTGGAGAACCAGAACCTGAGCCAGACCCGATCTCAGAGCCGACTGGTGAACCAACTGAAGCCCCGATCGAGGAACCAACCGAAGAGGTTGTGGGCTAAGAATCCACCCTGGGGCTGAGCTTTTTGGCCTTCTCGACCGCGCCACTAAGTCCTAGTGACTCCAACCAGTTTGCAAGCATGTGATAGCCGCCCTCGGTCATGACGCTTTCTGGGTGGAATTGGACTCCGTAAATGGGTTTGGTTTTGTGCTGCAGGCTCATGATGACGCCCGATTCAGTTTGACCGGTGACCACAAGGTCCTGCGGGACCGTGTCTCTAACAACAGCTAAAGAGTGATACCTGGTTGCCAAGAAGTCTTGTGGCAATCCATCAAGAATCATGCTGCCCTGGTGCTGCACCCTCGAGGTCTTGCCGTGCATTAGCTCAGGTGCACTTTCAACCCTTGCCCCCATAGCCTCGGCAATGGCTTGATGTCCAAGACAGACACCAAAAACCGGATAGTCGCTCTTGAGCGCAAGCTTCACTGCCGGGACAGAAAGCCCCGCGGATGCGGGGGTTCCCGGTCCTGGGAGATTAAAAGGGCATCAAAGTTTTTAAGGAGTTCGGGCAACTCCTCTTCACTAATCGAGTCGTTGCGAATCACTTCGGTCTCTGCGCCCAACTGCTGCAGATAGCCGTTCAGGGTGTAGACAAAAGAGTCGTAATTGTCCAAGACCAAAATGCGCACCATGATGCCAATAGCCTAATCGGCTGTCGCGATTGGCAGATAGGTAATAAACTTTCACCCATGCCTGAGTCACGTTCGCGCAAAGACAAGAAATCCGAACCTCTACAACCAACCATCGTTGGTAATGAGGAGGAGCAAGATAATCCGATCTGGTACAAGGTAGTGATGTTCGGCCTGATGCTGGTCGGCCTTGTCTACATCCTGATCTTCTACATCTCCTCGGCCCGCTACCCACTTGGCGTCTCAGCGCCGATTGATCTCGGAAACTGGAACATCCTGGTTGGATTTGGCATCGCCATGATTGGCTTTGCAATGACCACTAAGTGGAAATAGCTAAAACCACATCCCAGCTCTCAGAATTGTCATACCGACAATTGCTGCCCAAATAACACCAATACCTAAAACCTGACCAACCAGCTGGTTTGGCCTTCTGGTCTTGGCATACAAAAACGCAATCAGCAAACCGGTGATCATGCCACCCAAGTGGCCCTGCCAAGAGATGCCCGAAACAAAAAATCCAAGTGCAAAGTTAATCGCGATTAGGCCAAACAGCTGACTGGCCTGGCCACCGGTCTCTCGAATAATCACAAAGAACGCAGCCATCAAACCAAAGAGTGCTCCCGATGCACCAACCACCGGCACCACCGGATCCGAGAGCCACAAAACCGCAACCGAGCCCCCAACGATTGAGGTCAAATAAAGCACCAGGAACCTTAAGGGTCCCAGCATGGGCTCGAGTTGCCGCCCAAATATCCATATCGCATACGAATTGAACAGAATGTGAAGCGGCCCGTTCCAGTCGTGAACAAACCCGGATGAGAGCATTCGCCAAGGCTCACTCATCGCCAAAAGCGGAGCGAAGAAGAACTCGTAGGTGATATCGAGCCCGATTGGGGATATCTGACCAAGCCAAACCGCAGCGTTAATGATCAATAGCGCCGAGGTTACCGGCGCTACTGATCCACGTTTTAGGCGAAAGGCCACTTAGACCTTTTCGATGGTGATGCTCTCGATCACAACATCATCCACTGGACGATCCTGTGCTCCAGTTGCAATGACACCGATCTGATCCACTACCTTGCGGCTCACCTCGTCGACAACCTCACCAAAGACGGTGTGCTTGCCCTGTAGCCAGGTGGTGGGTGCGAGGGTGATGAAAAACTGTGAGCCGTTGGTGCCGGGTCCGGCATTTGCCATGGCTAGTTTGTAGGGCTCGTTGAAGTTGAGCTCTGGGTGAATCTCGTCACCAAACTGGTAGCCAGGGCCGCCCATGCCGGTTCCGGTTGGGTCGCCACCTTGAATCATGAAGCCCTCGATTACGCGGTGGAAGATGACCCCTGAATACAAAGAGGCACCGGTCTTCTTGGCACCGGTGCGAGGGTCAGTCCACTCCTTGTCTCCAGTAGCCAAACCTTCAAAGTTCTCTACTGTCAAAGGGGCGTGTAGGCCAAACAGGTTTACCTTGATGGCGCCGTGGTTAGTGTGAAGTGTTGCTACAGATGTGTGTGAAGTCATTGAAACATTGTGCCATGGATGTGACCGCGGTGTTTTTACTAAGCACGAATTAGCGTCCGGCTGTAGCTTTGGTGAGGCGGGACTGAAAACCTCACTTCGCCTTATAGAACATTGAAGTATGGAGAGAAATGACAACAGTTATTGCCTTCCAGAATCTAGTGAAGCGCTATGGCAAACAATTGGCCGTAGCCGACCTAACCGCAAATGTGGAGAGTGGAAAAATCACGGGATTCTTAGGCCCAAACGGAGCGGGTAAATCCACCTCGCTCAGATGCCTAGTTGGGCTTGCAAAACCAACCAGTGGCGAAGCCACCATCTTTGGCAAGCGCTATCAGGAGATTGAGAACCCGTTGAGTAAAGTCGGCACGGTCCTTGATAGCCGTGGCTTCCACGGCTCACTCACGGGAGCTCAGAACCTCAGGGTGATGGCTGCTGCTGCGGGAATCGGCAACGACAGAGTCGATGAGGTGCTCTCCCTGGTTGAACTGAGTGACGCAGCCGGCAAGAGAGTCAAGGGCTACTCACTCGGTATGAAGCAGCGACTGTCTTTGGCCGGCGCCATTCTTGGCGATCCGGAAGTTTTGATTCTCGATGAGCCAGCCAACGGCCTGGATCCTGCTGGTATTGCGTGGTTGAGGAACTTCCTGAGGACTCTCTCCGGCTCTGGCAGAACGATTTTGGTTTCATCTCACCAGTTGGCTGAGATGCAGAACACCGTCGACAACGTGCTGATCATCAACAAGGGGCAGCTGATTGCGGATGGAAACATGAAAGAGATTATTGGCGATGGCACCTTGGAAGAGGCCTTCCTTCGCATGACGCTGGGAGAGCTGCAATGAACCTAATCAAATCTGAATGGCGCAAACTGATCTATGCGCGTGCCCACTGGGGTCTGTTGATTGCGGCGACCTTTATATCAACGCTCTCTGTTGTGGTGACACCCTTCATCATTGATAGCCAAGGGGAGCTGTTCGGGTTTGGCTTGGACCAAACCGAGGCGGTTGACTCAACCTATGCAAACGGCATCTCCGGGTACATCTTCGCAATCATCTTGGGAATCATGTTGATGGCCGGTGAATTCCGTCACGGCACCGCTGTTGCAACCTTCCTCACCGCGCCAAAGCGCGGCAGCGTGCTGGCTGCAAAGCTTGCAATTGCTGCAGTCGGTGGCGTTTTGATCATGTGGGTCTCGGCAGGTATCTCTTTCCTCGCAGGCTATGTAACCCTCATGAGCTTTGAGAATGTCGCATCCCCGAGTGAGAACCTGTTTTTGAACACCATGATCGCCTCCACAATTGGAGGAGCGGTGCTTGGCGTTATCGGGGTTGCACTGGGCACTCTTGTTAGAAACCAGATGCTCGCCATCACCGGAGCCTTGGTCTACCTATTTGTGATTGACCCGATCTTGCTTACAGTCTGGCCAGACACTGGCAAATACTTGCCAACCGGTTTGATTACCGCAATGTTGGCAATCGATGTTGATGCACCAGAGCTTGGCTTTGACACCTCCAACTACCTGCCACCACTCGAGGCAACGGGCTTCCTGCTTCTATATGGCGCGGTGTTTGCAGCCGTTGCGGTTGCGACCAGCCTGAGAAGAGATATCGACTAAAGCAAAAAAGAGGTGGGTCACGGCAAAGCCGTGGCCCACTTTTCTTATAAGCCCTTGGGCTTTAGATACTTCATCGCGAGTGCGCTGAGGAAGTCAAAAACCAGTGCCAAGATCGCAACCAAGACCGCGCCGATCAGAATCGCTGGCGCTCTGTCGAGCTTTAGACCCGAGTTGATGGTCTCTCCCAATCCACCACCACCGACTAAAAACGCGAGCGCCGACATTCCAACGTTGATAACGATGGCGGTTCTAATACCAGCGATGATCACCTCAACCGAGAGCGGAAGCTCGATCTTGAGAAGAATCTGTCTTGCGGTGTAGCCCATGCCACGACCCGCATCAATCACTGCCTTATCGACCTGCTCCAGGCCAACGATGGTGTTTCTCAGCACCGGTAGCAGCGAGAAGGTAGCCAGGGCCAAGATCACGGTCGTAATGCCAGCACCCATAAACGAAAAGAAAATAACGATCAGTCCATAGGCGGGAAGCGCCTGCGCCAATCCCAGGGTGTCAACCAAAAAGCTCTTGAGCCGAGGCAGTCCCTTCCTGGTAACCAGAATCCCCAGCGGAATCGCAATCACAACCACCAGGAGTGAGGAGGAGAACCCGAGCAAGACAGTTTCATACAGCTGACGCTGTAGCTTCTCGGGAGCCAGGATTGCCTGGGTTGTCGAATCAACATCCGAATACAACCAAACCGCGGTTCCAATCAGCGCAAGTATCACGGCAAAGACCGGAGAAACGATCAGGTCTAGCCGCTCGCTGAGTGGAGAGCGGTTGTTGATATTCGGGGTGACGGTAGTCATTTGATTACCTGTCACTCATAATCAGCTTGGCCAAGGACTCGATGGTGCAGCAGCCGAGGTATTTACCTTTGCGGTCAGTAATAACCGCCATTCCAACCGAGGACTGCAACATCACGGTCAGGGCATCCTGCAGGGTGTCCTCAGGTTGCAAATCAACCGTCACCGGCCTACCGCTTTTTCAATCGGCTGAGCGGTTCGGTTCAACGAGCGCTCATCAATCCAGCGCAGTGGTTTGTCATTGTCGTCCAACAAGAGCGCGACCTGATCCGGAGAATCCTGCAGCTCCTGCAAAGCCTCAGCCCGCATTACCGGGGCCTTGAGCGTTGGCACCTGGTGCATATCAATGTCTCTGACCCTCTTGAGGGTTAGGCCCTTCAGAATCGCACCCGATCCCAAGAAGCTCTCCACGAACTCATCGGCTGGGTGGGCAAGGATTGCCTCCGGGGTGTCAAGCTGAGCGATCTCGGAACCCTCGCGCAAGATCGCAATGCGATTGCCCATCTTGATGGCCTCGTCGATATCGTGAGTAACAAAAACGATGGTCTTTTTTAGTTCCTGCTGCAATCGCAGAAACTCGTTCTGCAGTCGGTCACGAGTGATCGGATCAATTGCGCCAAATGGCTCGTCCATCAGAAGTACGTCCGGGTCAGCAGCTAGCGCCCTGGCAACGCCAACCCGCTGCGCCTGGCCACCGGAAAGCTCTTTTGGAAAGCGATCGCGATAGGTCTCTGGATCCATCGAAACCAAATCCAGCATCTCATCGATGCGAGCATCGATCTTCTTTGCATCCCAACCCAAAAGCTTTGGCACGGTTGCAATGTTCTCTGCAATGGTGCGGTGGGGGAAAAGCCCAACCTGCTGGATGACATAACCAATCTTGCGTCGCAAGATAGCTGGGTCACCCTTCGTGACATCCTCACCATTGAGGATGATGCGGCCACTTGATGGCTCAATCAAACGGTTAATCAAACGCAAGGTCGTGCTCTTGCCGCAACCAGATGGCCCAACGAGAACCAGGACCTCACCACGCATAACCTCTAGGGTGAGATTTTTAACCGCGGGCTCGGTGCCTGCTCCGTAGCTCTTGGACACGTTCTCCAAGCGAATCAGTGGTTCTGTCATCGAATTCCCTTCGAAATAGTTGCCACTCTTGCGGCCTGCAGAAGTAGGTCAATAACCAGTGCTAGCAGTAAGCACAAAATTGTTCCGAGCCAGATCGACTCGAGTGAGTTTGGCAGCGGCAGTCTTGCCAAACCGCTCTTGATGAAATCTCCTAGGCCACCGCCAGCAACCAGGGTTGCAATGGCGGCGATGCCAACCACGAGCATTGAGCTGACCCTGACGCCAGCCAAAATAATTGGCCAGGCAAGTGGCAGCTCAACAGTGAATAGTCGCTGGACTGGGTTTAGCCCCATGCCCCTGGCGCTCTCAATGACACCGGGATCGATTCCGTCTAGGCCAGTGATCGTGTTTCTCAGTATCGGCAAGAGCGAGTAGAGGAACAGCGCTATGAAGGATGGGGCAAAGCCCAACCCGACCAGCGGGATAAAAATAACGAATAGCGCCAGCGAGGGGATAGTCAAAAACACCGAGGCTATAGAGAGCGCGAGCTCCTTAGCCAAGGTGTTTTTGCGGGTAACGACGCCGGTGGCGATGGCAAATATGCCAGCCGACACCAACACCGAAACCACGTAGCCCGTGTGCTGGGCAAGGCCTTCTAGAACCTGCTCCTGACGTTTCAGGGCAAATTCAATAAGGCTCAGTATGAAGTCCACTGGGTGACTTAGTCGATTAGACCTTCGTCAACCAGGAACTGACGAGCCACATCGGCAGGGTCTTCGCCTTCAGCAGACACCTGTCCATTTAGCTCGGCCATGCGGACATTGTCCAATGGCTCCAGGATGGCATTGATGATGCCATCGAATGCCTCAGGTGCCTCGTTGTACTTGTCCGAGCGAATGTTGCCAGAGACGTTGTACAAGATGTTCACACCCGGGTCTTCAACCAGGGTCAAACCAAGAGCAGGAATGCGGCCATCGGTGGTGAATACCTCACCGAAGTCACAGTTGTTGTCTGCGGTCTCGGTGTAGATGATTCCAGTGTCCAGAATTCGCTGCTGGTTGTCTGGCAGATCAATGCCGGTGAAGGTCTCGGTCAAGATCAAACCATCTGGACGGCTTGGGAACTCAGACTCCATGCAAACGATGGTGTCTGGGTTTGCCTGAACGTATTCCATCATGGTGGTCAGCGTGAATCCGCCACCATTTGCCTCAGTTAGCTCAGGGCTTGAAACAAAGCCGTAGGTGTTGTTAAACGGTGAACGTCCAACCCATACGATTCCATTCTCAGCCAGATCGCGCTCTGCAACTCCTGAGGTTAGAACCTCAGGGTCAAAGCTTGGGTCTTCCTGACCTAGGTGAACGGTCCAACCGGTTCCGTTGTATTCCATGTAGATGTCAATCTCACCGGACTCAAGTGCTGCCCTGGCGACGTTGGTGCCACCCAGGTTTACCTTGTTGTCAACGGTTGCGCCGGCAGCCTCAAAAGCCGCGACCATCATCTCTCCGAGCACCAATTGCTCGTCAAAGTCCTTCGAGCCCACCGAAACGGTAATGCCTGAAAGGTCATACTCGGCGAGTGCTCCGCCTGATGCTCCATCTGTGCCTGCGGCACATCCTGAAAGCGTCAACGCCGATACCGCGCCAATCGCCAACAGTGAGAATTTCTTTGAAGATCTCATACTTTTCTCCTTCTGTATTGCCCCCATGCTAGGAAGTTGAGCCCCCGCTGCCTAATCGAGTTGTGCAAATGTCAACTCGCGACTAGGTTAAAACGATGCGAATTCACACCTCGGGCCTCAAGCGTGATCTGGAGGTTTTGGACCTTTTGGCCGGAGAAGAAGTGTGGGAAGCCGGTGGTCTCGGAGTGCAGCAAATTGCCCAAGAGCTCGACCGTGACAAGGGCCAAATCTCTAGAGTTTGCAAGACTTTGGAGCAAGCTGGTCTGATTGGTAGGGACCAAGCAACCAAAAAATATGCCCTCGGATATCACATCTACTCTCTAGCGATGCGCACCAGAGAAGCGCACCTGGCAAACCTCTCTCACGCAGCCCTTTTAAAGCTCGTCGCACTTTCTGAAGAATCTGCACACCTGACCGTACTTCGAGGTGGATCTGTCCTGACTGTTAGAACCGAGCTTGCTCAGCACACAATGCGTGATGGTCGACTCAGTGGTGTATCACTACCCGCCCTCAGAACCGCATCCGGCAGGGCGATCCTTGCCACCTTCAACAATGACCAAATAGTGAGCTGGTGGCACGAACATGGTGAATTCAAGTCTCCGCCTGAAGGCATGAAGCCTCCCAAACAACCAGAGCCCGCAGTTTTGCGAAGACTCAAGCGCACCCCCGGCGCGATTCAATCCCTGGGCAAGCTGATGAAGGTGGTCAAGGTGATTCGAAAGACCGGCTATGCCATCAGCGATGGTGAGCTGACTGAATCGATTGTTGATGCTGCTGCTCCCATCTTTGACACCGCGGGCAATGCGATTGGAGCGATTGCGGTCGGTGCCAGACGAGAGCGAATCAACAATCGTTACGACGCACTTGGGGCACTGGTGCTCGCAGCTGCAAGGGACGTTTCAGAGGAATTCTCTGAATAATCGGAATATCGTGGAATGATTCATTCATGAGCAATGTCGCCATCATCACCGGAGCCGGTTCGGGCTTTGGTCTGGGTCTTTCCCAAAAGCTCGCTCAAAACGGCTGGGTTGTCTACGCAGCGGACAAAAACCCGGAGTCCTTGAAGCAGTTCGATAACGCAAACATCAAACCCCTGCCGCTAGATGTCACCGACGCCAAGGCGGTCCAAGCCGCGGCCAACAAGATCATCAAAGCTGAGGGCAGCATTGATCTAATGGTTGCCAATGCCGGCTATGGCAATTTCTCTTCTGTCGAGGAAACCAGCCCCGAGCAGGTGCGTGCGATTTTCGAAGTGAACTTCTTTGGTATCGAGAACTGCATTCGCGCAGTACTGCCGCAAATGCGCAAGCAGAGATCGGGCCGTATTTTGATGACCACCTCCGTGGTTGCCCACGTCTCCCTGGTTGGCCTTGGCTGGTATTCGGCGACCAAGCATGCGGTTAGGGCAATGTCGAACGCGCTGAGGCAAGAGGTCAAGCATCTTGGCATCAAGGTCTCAACTATCGAACCGGGAACCTCGAAGACGGGCTTTGGGGCAGTGGCCTTTGGTCTACTCAAAGACTCGAGAGAAATCAGCGAGTATGACGGCGTGATGCGAGGCTTGGATAAGTGGCTGGGCGGGCTTTATCGGATCTCGCCAGGACCAGAGCAAGTAATTAACAAGATGTATAAGGCGGCAACGACGAGCCGTCCCCGCCCCGCCTATCCAGCGAGCTGGGACGTGCGGGTCCTAAAGACTGTTTTCTACGTTCTCCCCAGGTCATTCGTGGACGGGTTCGTACTTTGGCTCGCAAAGAGATAGCTGGGCTGCCGATAGGCAGCTGGGTGCTGGTGACCATATTTAACGTCTCCGGCATTGTTCACCTTATTAACCCGGCGGCATTTTTGTGGTTGATGCCGCCCTTTCTCCCTTTTCAAATTGGACTGATCATTGCCTCTGGCATCGCAGAGCTGATTGCAGCGTTGTTGATCGTCACCAAGAGCAGGTTTGCCCCCTACTTTGCAATTGCGGTGCTGCTCGCCGTCTGGCCAGCCAACTGGTGGTTTGCCATTGACTCACTGGCCAACAACCCAGATATGGCACTGCTTGCCTTTTTGCGACTGCCGTTGCAACTGCCACTGATGTGGTGGGCCTGGAAGACGCCGGTGGTCAAGGGCTGATTACGAACATTCACTTTTTATATCTCGTGTATCTGATTTAGGCTCTGTCCACCGTTTAGATCAAAGGAGATCCAGGTGAGTACAAGAGAACGAGTCGACCCCGAATCCAGAATCCCACTCGAGGGACTGCTGCAGGTAATGCCCGGCGGCTTTAACGCCATTCCAGACATCGTTCAGCGCCGTGAGGTGCTGAGCCAGATGCTTTCCGCAACACCCGTTCCACCAAACCCCAATGTTGAGATTTCGAATCACGTAGCCCAAGGACCGGCTGGCGATTTGGCCGTCCGGGTTTATTCACCAAAGAACGCTTCTAAGCCAGCCCCTGGCATTGTCTATATCCACGGCGGCGGCATGATCATGGGTGGTCTTGATGGCGAGGATGGCACCTGCCAGATGATGGCTGACCGACTAGGTGCAGTTATTGCATCTGTCGACTACAGAAAAGCCCCGGAGAACCCATACCCCGCAGCACCCGAGGACTGCTATGCAGGAGCCAGCTGGGTCTTTGAGAACGCATCGGATTTGGGAATTGACCCAGGCAACATTGGCATCTATGGCCAATCGGCTGGCGGCGGGCTCACCCTTGCGGTGGTCTTGATGGCTAGAGACCGCGGTGGTCCAAAGTTCTCGTTCATGGCACCGATCTACCCAATGATTGATGACCGCAACACCACGGAGTCTTCAAAGCTTGTGACGGATGTTGGCATCTGGGACCGAGCTGGATCGATTGAAGCCTGGGGCTGGTACCTCGGTGGCGCCGAGGCTGACCAGTACGCAGCTCCAGCCAGAGCCAAAGACGTTTCTGGACTGCCCCCTGCATACATCGACGTCGGAGAACTGGACATGTTCCGCGATGAGGACATCGAGTTCGCTAAGCGCCTCGCAGAAGCCAATGTTCAGGTCGAATTCCACCTCTGGCCTGGTGCCTATCACGCCTCAGAGGTGTTTGCTCCGGAGGCTAACTTGAGCGCAACAATCTGGAACACCAGGATTGCGGCCATCAAGCGACTCATGGGCCACTAGTTTAAAACTGGATGTCCTTAGGTACCGCAGCCAGGTCGGGAGCAATCCCGACCTGGTTGCCTTCCGCTTGATACTTGGTGCCCGAACCTCTCTAGACTTCTCACCATGTCGCTACCCGCCCCAATAGTCATAGACCCAAGCTCGGTCCCCGCTCTTCGCTGGGGAATCATTGGACCCGGCGGTATCGCCGAGGTGTTTGTGGGGGCCTCGCAAAAACACACCACCCAGGTCTTTAGCGCTGTGGCATCAAGAACTAAAGGCAGGGCTGAGGCCTTTGCCAAACAATTTGGAATCCCAACCGTTTACGAGAACTACGAGCAACTGGTTGAAGATCCAAACCTCGATGCCATCTACATCGCAAGCTGGCAGGTGGAGCACTTCGAGCACGCAATGCTTGCGCTCAATGCCGGCAAGCACGTACTGGTTGAAAAACCAATCACCGTCTTGCCTGAGCATGCGGAAGCGATATTTGCCCTTGCCAAACAAAAGGGTCTGTTGGCGATGGAGGCGATGTGGACGAGGTATTTGCCACAGAGCACCATCATTCGACAGTTGTTGAAATCTGGAGATTTGGGAACCCCGGAGCTATTCGCCGCCAGTTTTTGCGCAGACAACAGAGCAATTTCAAGACTCTGGCAAAAAGGTGGCGGCGGAATCGTCTATGACATGGGCATCTACAGCATCGCGATGGCCCAACAGTTCATGGGAAACCCAACCAAAATCACGGCCATCGGGAGCGTTGATGAGAACCAAATGGACAAAGAGAGCTTTGCCTTGCTCGAATACGCAAATGGCTCTCGAGCTCACCTGACCACCTCTGGCATCGCAACCATTCCAACGACGGCCAGCTGCAGCTTCGAGAAGGCCACGCTCGTTATCGACGAGCCATTCTTTGTTCCATCCGGTCTGCGGCTTAGAGACAAAGAGCTCTACTACTCAGAGAAGACCTGGAATGACAGCTCTGCAATTCAAGGGCACGAGGGCCTTAGTTACCAGGCGACCTGGTTCGCGGGCTACGTCTCAGAAGGCAGAGTGGAATCAGAAATCCACACTGCCGAAGACACCATTGCCAACATCCGCGTTGCTCAGGAAATAACCAAGCAATTGGGTGCCGATATTATTTAGTCCCTGACCCCAATAATCATTGGGTCGTGGAACGAACCACCAAACGCCTTCTCCGAAGAGCCACTGCGGTCCAGATAAGGGGTAATTCCACCGAGGTGGAATGGCCATCCGGCTCCCATGATCATGGATAGGTCAATATCCATTGGGGAGTGAACAACACCCTCATCCAGCATCAGCTTGACCTCTTTGGCAAGACCCACGTTCACAGCCTCGAAGATCTCGTCGCTTGAACGCCCCTTACCGGCTGCATTGCCAACAATCTCAATGGCCTTTTTGTCATAGCCCTTGATCTTGCCCTTGGCATCGCGCTCCAGGAGCTTGCCGTATTCGGCAAGCTTGTGGAGGTTCTCGCTCGCGTAGAAGCGGTCGGCGTTGAATGCGTGCATTGAGTCCAAAACATGGGCTCCGACCTTGAGGCCCACGAGTTCTAGAAGATCAAATGGGTTCATTGGAAGGCCAAGCGGTGCGATTGCCTCGGCAACCTGCTCAAAGCTGGCACCCTCGTCAACCGCACGCATTGCCTCACCGAGGAGGTAACCCAGGAGCCTGTTGACAACAAACCCTGCGCTGTCTGAGGTGATAACCGCGGTCTTCTTGAGCCTCTTGGCGACCTCCATGGCGGTTGCCACCGATTCTTCGGAGGAGATAGGTGCTCTGACAACCTCAACCAGTGGCATTACTGCCACTGGGTTGAAGAAGTGGAAGCCGACTACTCGGCCTGGGTTCTTGAGCTTCGAACCAATTGCCTCAACAGATAGCGAAGAGGTGTTGGTTGCCAGGATGCACTCCTCGGAAACATGCTCTTCGATCTTTGCAAAGACCTGCTGCTTGATCTCGAGCTCTTCAAAGACAGCTTCGATGACCCAATCGCAATCGCTAAATGCTGCGTAGTCCAAAGAACCCGAGAGGTTTCCGACATAGCGGTTGCGGTTGTCCTGAGAGAGCCTGCCCTTTTCGACCAGCTTGTCGAGCTCTTCTGTGATGTAGGCGAGGCCCTTGTCGATTCTCTCTTGAGAGATATCGGTGATCACTACCGGGCACTCCAAGCCTGCGCAAGAACAGCAGTGCGAACTGCGATGCCATTAGGCCGGCTCCGACCACTCCGACTTTGTTTACTGGCTTTGCCAGCGCCTTGTCTGGAGCACCGGATGGCTTCTTGGCGTGCTTTTGGACCAAATTGAATGCGTATATAGATGCCCGGAACTGATCAGATGCGATCAGCTCTTCGATGGCATCGTCTTCGCGCTTGAAAGCAGCTTCCTTGGTGCCCGACTTGGCAGCGTTGATTAGGTCAAGTGCGGAGTAGGGGGAAAGCGGAACCTTGCCAAGTTTTTCTTGGACCATCGAGCGTGCAATAGAAACTGCAGGGGACCACATCGTGGTCTTCTCGATAGCGCCTGGCTCATGCTTGCGCTTTACCTTCATGCCGCCCAAGACCTGATCTGCCCAGGACAGTGAGTCCTCCAGGAACCTTGCGGAGTCAAACATGGCGTCTGCAATGCCGAGCTCAAGCACCTCTTCGGGCTTGAGCATGCGGTTTTGCTTGAGCGGGTTTTCCAAAATGACCTTGAGAGAGTTCTTGATACCAATCAGGTTTGGCAGCAAATATGCTCCGCCCCAGCCCGGAATCAGACCAATAAAGACCTCGGGTAATGCAACGGCTGGAGCCGTTGTATTGATGGTTCGGTAGTTGGCATTTAGGGCAATCTCAAGACCGCCACCAAGTGCAAGACCATTGATAAACACAAAGCTTGGAACACCTAGTTCATCTAGCTTTCCAAGAGCGTAGTGACCAAGTTCAGCGATCAGTCTTCCGACGTGTCGGTCCTTGATCTCCTGAACCTTGGATAGATCAGCGCCGGCTGCCAAGTAGTAGGGCTTGCCGGTCACGGCAACGGCGTGGATTTCCTTGTTCTTGGCGCGCTCTTTGAGCTCGTCTAGCTTGCCTGCGAACTCCAAAAGCGTGTGTGGGCCAAGGGTGTTGGGTCGGTTGTGGTCTTTGCCGTTATCCAAGGTGATAAGTGCAAGCACCTTGCCGGAGGGCAAGTGAACATCGGAGACGTAGGAGTGAGTGATTACCTCGTCTTTGTCTTCTAGAAGCGGTGCGAACTTTTCCATTTACTTACCCTTGTAATTCGAGTTTTCCCAGATGACGGTGCCGCCCATGCCAAGACCAATACACATCGTGGTCATGCCGTAGCGAACCTCTGGGTGATCGGCGAAGTGGCCAGCAAGCTGGTTCATCAAGCGGACTCCGCTTGATGCCAGCGGGTGGCCCATAGCAATTGCGCCACCCCAGGGGTTCACCCTTGGGTCATCATCGGCGATGTTGAAGTAATCCAAAAAGCTCAAGACCTGAACGGCGAATGCCTCGTTGATCTCAAACAGGCCGATGTCATCAATCTTGAGGTTTGCCTTCTCAAGAGCTTTCAGGGTTGCCGGCACTGGTCCATAACCCATGACCTCCGGCTCAACACCAGCAAAAGCAAAGGAAACCATCTTCATCTTTGGCTTCAGCCCATACTTCTTGACGGCATCCTCGCCTGCAATCAAAGACATGGTTGCGCCATCGGTGAGTGGCGATGCATTACCTGCGGTCACCTTGCCGTGAGGTCTAAACGGGGTCTTGAGACCCTGCATGCCCTCCATGTTGGACTCTGGGCGCAACAGCTCGTCTCGATCGACCAGTTTCCAGCCCTCGGCACTTGCCGCGGAAACTGGAATTAGGTCTTTCTGAATTTTGCCGGACTCGTAGGCCTTGGCTGCCTTCTGCTGGCTGGAAACCGCAAACGCATCAGCGCGCTCTTTGGTGAGGTGGGGGAACCGGTCGTGCAGTCGCTCTGCGGTGTTACCCATGTTCATCGCGCTGGGGTCAACAAGCTTTTCAGCCAAGAACCTCGGGTTGGGATCCATGCCCTCACCCATTGGGTGGTGGCCCATGTGCTCAACGCCGCCGGCCAAAGCGATGTCGTAGGCACCAATACCAATGGCGCTGCCGGTTGTGGTGACAGAGGTCATTGCCCCCGCGCACCAGCGGTCAATTGAGTAGCCGGGAACGGTGTTGGGAAGACCAGCAAGAATGGATGCAGATCTTCCGATCTGCATGCCCTGATCACCGATCTGGGTTGCAGCAGCGATGGCAACATCATCGATGGCCTCTTTTGGAACCTCTGGGTTTCGCTCCAGTAGACCAATCATTGTCTTGACGACCAGGTCGTCGGCACGGGTCTGCCAGTAGACGCCCTTTTCGCCAGCTTTGCCAAATGGGGTTCTAACCCCATCGATGAAGTAAACGTCTTGGCTTTGCATTAGTTCCTCACTAGGGTCTTTTTGCCCGATTGCCTTGCTCTTTCATCGGCAGCAAGGTTGGTGCCAATCAATTCTGGGCTCAACAAGAAAGCATCCACCAAGGACTCAACGTGTGGGCGGAGCCTTGGCAATAGCCTGCCGTCGATGTAGTCGGTGATTGCTTCGGCCCTCGCACTAGACAGCCTGCCGTTGACCACATACCAGGCCATGTTCTCCTCCAACAGCGTGAAACCGTAGAGGTCTCTTAGCCAAGTGAGAATCTGCAGCGAGTCTTTGTCCTTGATGCTCTTTAGAGCGGTGGTGAATGCTTCCCACATAATCAACTCGGCGTGAGCCTGAGCCGCCAGGATCAGATCGTTTTGATGGCGGTTAAAGAGCTCGGCTTCCTTGGCCTTGTCCTTTGGTCCGGAGTGCTTGAGCTTGTTGGCAAGGTTTGCCACCATGGTGTGAACCCGGTCGGTCAACAGCTGGTGCTGGTGCTCCTCGTCCTTCACATAGCCAACAGATCTCGCTGTTGATCCAAAGTCAACAATGGTTTGGGCCATGCCACGCAAACCACCGCGGTGGATAGCTGCGCTACCAACCTGACCCGCGACATAGGTTGCCAGGGTGCCAAAATCAGGTGACTTAAAGGCCTTTGCGTAGTCCTGCAGCAGTCGCTTCGCGACTAGCTGCAGTAGCACGTTGTTGTCACCCTCGAAGGTCACGTAGATATCAAGGTCTGCCCTCAGGCCAGTGAGCTGGTGCTCAGCCATAAAGCCCTGACCTCCGCATGCCTCACGGGCCTGCTGGATGGTGTCTAGTGCGTACCAGGTGGAAAGCGCCTTGCCGGCTGCCGCAACTGTCTCTAGGTCTGAGCGGTTCTCCTCGGTGTCGCCCTCTCCCGAGAAGACAACGTGGAACTGTTCGAGTAGCTCCTGGTGGGAGAAGATCTGTGCGTAGGTTCTGGCTACCAGTGGGAAGAGTCTGCGCTGGTGGCGACCGTAGTCCATCAGGGTCTTCTCTTTGCCATCGGGTCCCGGGAACTGCTTGCGCTCTAGGCCATAGCGAACAGCAATATCGAGCGCCTTCTTCTGAGCGTTTACTACCGCCCCAACTAGAGACACTCGACCCTGAACCAAAGCGCCCAGCTGAGTGAAGAACCTGCGACCGGGGCTGTCAATCGACGAGGTGTATTCGCCCTCGTCGGTGACATCCGCATAGCGGTTCAAAAGGTTTGCCTTTGGAATTCTGACGTTGTCAAAAAAGAGCCTGCCGTTATCGATTCCGTTTAGACCGCCCTTGAGGCCATCGTCCTCGGAACCAACACCGGGTAGCAACTTGCCGCGCTTGCGAATGGGAACGAAGAAGGCGTGCACGCCGTGGTTCTCGCCGCCGGTAATCAGCTGCGCAAACACCACGGCTGCTTCGCCGTGCTTGGCGGCATTGCCGAGGTAGTCCTTGTAGCTGTGGCGATCTGGGGTGTGGATCACGAACTCTTTAGTGGCTGGGTCATAGGTTGCCAAGGTTCCAATCGATGCAACATCGGAGCCGTGACCGGTCTCGGTCATGGCAAAGGCACCTGGGGTGTCTAGGTTTACCGCTTTTGGCAAGAAGGCCTCGTGGTGATAATCGGTGCCCAAATACAGAATTGCCGAGCTAAACAGCCCATACTGCACGCCGAACTTAATCTGCAGCGATGGGTCTGCGAAGACCAGCTCCTCGAAGCTTGACAGTGAGCCGCCAGGATTGAGCTGGCCACCAAGTGCCTCGGGAAAGCCGTATTGGGTGGCGCCCTCTTTGACCAGGGTCTTTAGGTTGTCCAAAACCACCTCACGGTGCTTTTCAAAAGATGCACCAAGCGGCTTGGATAGTTTCTTGTCGATGATGACGGACCGGGTGTGACGGCGGATATCGGCCCAGCGGCCAAGGATCCTTTCGCCAACCTCTGCGACGTCTAGCTGAATATCTTCATTGAGTTTCATATTTCACCTCTGGACCCTAGTAAAGGCGAGTTCTTCGCCAATAGATAGAAGGGCTAGAGAAATTCTCGGAGGCACACAACTGCACTCTTTAGCGAGGTTCGACTATTGGAGATTACCTACAAAAAACCATGTCTGGTTTTACCCAGTTCAGACAAAGCTAGTTGCCCTCGAACTTCGCAGGCTGCTTGGTCATGAATGCCTGAAGACCGCGCTGAACGTCCTTGGTTTGCATCAGTGCGCCCAGTCTGTTGAAGACCTCCTGCTTTTCAGCCTCGACATCGCCAGCCCTTGCAGAGGCAAGGGTGGCCTGAACGGCCAGTGGTGCTTGAGCTGATATCAACTGAGCCAGCTCAAGCGCCCTGTCGAACTCCTCGCCGGGAGCAACAACCTCGGTGACGAGGTTCATGCGGTGGGCCTGATCGGCACCAAAGCTGTCACCAGTCAGTAAGTAACGCATGGCATTGGCATGGCCAGCGACCTTTGGGAAACGAATCGTGCCACCACCAAAAGGCAGTATGGCTCGCGCCACCTCGAGCTGGGCAAACTTAGAATCGCTGGCTGCAATAACGATGTCCGATGCCAGCGCCAGCTCAACGCCGAGCGTGAAGCAGGTGCCGCGTGTTGCCATGACCACGGGCTTGGAAACCTGCTTGGTCGACATTCCCCAGGGGTCAAGACCACCCTCTGGAACGAGTGAGAGCTTGCCGGCGGCCAGCTTGGGGCCAACATCCATTAGGTCTAACCCGGCAGTGAAGTGGTCGCCGTGAGCGAATACCAAACCAACCCAGAGGTTTGGATCACTATCTAGTTGGCCGTAGGCCATTGCTAGGCCGTGGAGCAGCTCTTCATCTGCGGCATTTAGCTTTTCGGGACGGTTCAGCCCGATCAACAAAATGTGATCGCGAACCTCGGTAGTGATCTTGGTTGTCTCTGGCATGAGCCAAAGACTAAAGGTTTTCGCTTAGCTGAGCCACACGCTGCGGCGAAATTTTAAGAAGCACACCAATATCACGCATGCTCAAACCCTGATTTCTGAGTGTTGCCACAACCTCGCGGATTTCTTTCGAGGCCTGCTCTTGGAGGCGGTTTGCCTCCCGCATCTTGGCCTGAGCTGCCTCTAAATCACACATAATCCCGGGCATCGAGGTTTCTACTCGGACAATCACATCGCAACGGTCGATGCCCTGGTATTCGTGCACCAGGTCTTTGATTTGCTCGGTGGCGACATCTAGACGCCTGGTGGAAATCAGCAGGTTGTCTAGCTCTGGAACTCGAACTCGCCAACCCCCGGCTTTGCGCTCGCACTCTGCCCTAATCTCCATGTTTTAGATGCTACCAAGCTTTTTAGAAACATCCGATTGATAGTTTCTGTCTAGTTCCCCTTTACTGAACGAGTCACTCGGGTCACAATTGTTCGAAGGAAAAACTAATTGGTGACGAATTGGTGTTCATTTCCTAAACTGGAAGACACAGCCAAAAGCGAAATCAGGCAACATGACTAAGAAGTGGACTTTTTTATCCCACCACGCACACGTTCTAATCGCGCTCGACCAAAACTCGGATGCCAAGATTGACGACTTATCTAGCGTCCTAGGCGTCACCGCAAGATCAGTGGTCAACGTTCTCAATGATCTTGTGGAGGGTGGCTATCTGACCAAGTCAAGAGTTGGTAGGCGCAATCAATACATAATCAACAAAGAGGCTTCCTTGCGTCACGCAACCAGCGGCAAAAAGAAGGTGGGCGACCTCATTGGATCACTCGGAGAGTTTCACTAACTCTTCTTCTTGGGCCAGGTCAGGATTATTGACCCAATAACTAAGCCGGCCAGCGGCACAATTCCAAGGGCAAACGTCACTGTCACACCCCAGGCCGCAACTAGGCCGGTGAGGGTGTTCATGGCAATGCCAATCCAGTACTTGATTTTTCCCCTGCGAGCCAGCACCGCCACAATGATGTTGGCAATTAGCACCAGCACCAGGGCCGCATAGATGGTTGCTACCAAAGCTGCAAGTGACTCCATACAGAGAAGTCTCTCAGATTGTCTTTTTAGACATCAGAGCCCATGTTGCCAGCCAGCTTCTGGTGAAGCAGCTGGCTGTAGTCGTTCATGCCCTTGATGTAAACGGTCTTGCCCATGGATTCATATTTGGTCTGGATGGTATCCAGCGCTGCAACCGTGGATGCATCCCAGATGTGAGAACCAGAGAGATCAATAATGATGTTCTCGGGATCCTCAGAGTACTCAAACAGGGTGGTCAGATCATTCGAAGAGGCAAAGAACAGCTCGCCCTCAACGGTGTAGAGGGCGGCTTCGATCTCGTCATCGCCACCAACTGTCCTGGTGACACTGGCGAAGTGGGCAACCCTTCTGGCAAATGCCACCATCGCGATAACCACACCAACAATCACACCAATTGCTAGGTTGTGGGTCCAAACCACAACGGCCAAAGTGCTGAGCATGACTACCGTTTCGCTTCTGGGCATGCGCTTGAGGGTGGAGGGCTTGATACTGTGCCAATTGAAGGTGGCAACCGAAACCATGATCATCACTGCCACCAGAGCCGCCATCGGAATCATGGCAACGATATCTCCCAGTGCAACAACCAGAATCAAAAGGAAAATGCCGGCCAAGAAGGTCGAGATTCTGGTTCTAGCCCCGGAGGCCTTCACGTTAATCATGGTCTGGCCGATCATCGCGCAACCGCCCATGCCGCCAAAGAAGCCAGAAATCACATTTCCAACTCCTTGAGCAAAAGACTCACGAGTCTTTTGCGAGTGAGTATCGGTGATCTCATCCACGAGCTTCGCGGTCATCAACGACTCCAGCAAACCAACCAGCGCCATCGCTAGCGCATAGGGGGCAATGATGTTGAAGGTCTCCATTGTGAGCGGAACATTCGGCGTTAGCAGCTCTGGCAGCGACTGGGGCAAATCGCCCTGGTCGCCAACGGTTGGAACACTGACTGCAGTGATGATTACCGCCGCGGTGATTGCAACAATCGCAACCAGGGGAGCCGGAACAACCTTGGTGAATTTCGGCATCACAACCATGATCACAAGACCGACCAGCACCAAAACGTAGACAGCCGGTGGGACATCAATCAGGTGCGGGATCTGGGCCATAAAGATCAAAATCGCGAGGGAGTTTACAAAACCCACCATCACCGATCTTGGAATAAAGCGCATCAACTTTGCTGCCCCAATGGCGGCAAGTGTGAGCTGGAAGATGCCGGCGAGAATGACCGTGGCCAAGAAATAGTCCAGGCCATAATCTCTTGCCACAGGTGCAATCACCAGTGCCACGGCACCGGTGGCCGCCGAAATCATTGCGGGCCTGCCGCCCAAAATCGAGGTGGTGATTGCCATCACGAAGCTTGCAAACAACCCAACCCTTGGGTCAACGCCCGCCAGGATGCTGAACGAGATGGCCTCTGGAATCAGTGCCAGCGCTACAACCAAACCGGCTAGCACTTCGCGCAAGAGAAGCCTTGGGCTCCTGAGGGCATCCATGACGCTGGGTCTTGGCTTGTAGCGCGGGTCGGTGGTGAACAGCTTGGAAAAACGCTTCTTAAAAGTAACTTTCAAAATTTCTTGCCTTCATTGGGATTTATGCCGAGACGGCTCAAAGGCAAGTCGCGAACTAAGGGGACGAATTTTGTCGTCCAACGCCTTGAGTCTAGCTCGGTGCTGGCATAGTTGTGGTTAATGGCCTAGGCTGGCCCCAATACATGAAATAAATTTCATACATTGGTAACGATTCGGAGTTTGGTTTGGCCCTAGAGCTTGCAATACAAAACCTGATCTCCCCACCCGTTTTAGCCTTTGCCCTTGGGCTTTTAGCAGTGCTGCTCAAATCAGACCTAAGGCTTCCTGAGGCTGTCTACCAGGGACTTTCGATCTACCTACTCTTGGGCATCGGCATCAAGGGTGGGGTTGCTCTTTCCGAGTCAACGGCCGCAGAGATCGCGCTTCCCCTAGTTGGAACTCTTGCGATCGGTTTGATTGTGCCGGTGATTGCATACTTACTACTTGGTGGCCTCACCAAGCTTGATGGGATCAATAAGGGTGCGGTTGCAGCCCACTACGGATCTACTTCACTTGTCACCTTCACCGCTGCCCTGGTCTTGGTGGAATCCAGCGGCTACACCGTCGAGGGTTATGTCACCACCCTGCTTGCAGTGCTGGAGATTCCAGGCATCGTTGTTGGTTTGCTACTTGCAAGCCGGGCTCTCGGCAGAAGCGTGAACTGGGGAGAGGCGATCCGCGAGGTATTGACTGGGAAGTCAATCCTTTTGCTAGCCGGTGGTTTGGTGCTGGGATATCTCACCGGGACATCGGGATATGAGCGCATTGAGCCATTCTTTGGTGGCCTCTTTACAGGAGTTTTAACCCTGTTCCTACTTGAAATGGGCATCGTGGCTGGCCGTAGGCTGCCAGATATCAAAAAGGCCGGCTTCGGTTTGGTTGCCTTCGGTCTTTTCTTCCCGCTGATTTCTGGAACCCTGGGTGTTGCAGTCGGACACCTGACCGGAATGGGTGTCGGTGGTGCTGCGGTGCTGGGGGTATTGAGCGCTAGCGCTTCCTACATCGCAGCTCCGGCTGCGGTGAGGCTTGCGCTGCCGGAGGCTAGCCCCGGCATCTACCTGACCGCAAGCCTTGGCATCACCTTCCCGTTCAACCTAATCTTTGGTATTCCGCTACTACTGGCACTGAGTGAAGTAATTGAAGGGATGGGCTTTTGATTCTCAAACAACGCAAGCTTTTAACCATCGTCTCTGAGGTGACGATTGAGAACCGCCTTCTCAAGGATCTAGAGCGGCTTGGGGCAAAGGGCTACACCGTCTCAGCCGCCCACGGCAAGGGCCCAAGGGACCAGCGCACCGGAGATCTCGAGGGTGGCAACATCAGAATCGAGACCGTAGTTAGCAACGAGGTGCTGGAGCAGATTTTGGAGGTTTTAGAGCAGAACTACTTCCCGCACTACGCCTGCACCACCTGGGTTAGCCAGGTTGAGGTCGTCAGAGACGAACGTTACTGATTGTTGGTGATGTGGGGGTAGTTACCATCTCCGTACGCTGCCTTCACCTCACTGATTACAACCTGATACCCCTTATACCAGCGGGCATATTTCTCTTTTGCCTCTTTGTGGTCTGAGAAGGTTGCAAACTCCCGGACACTTTCTTGGTCCTTGAAGTAATAGATCACATTCTTGGTTAGTCGATCCTCAGAGAACCAGCGGTCGACACCGATATAGCCCTCCATCGCCTCGGCATAGTCCATGACCAGTTTGTCCAGGCGATAAAACTCCTCGTCATAGTTACCGGGAGTGAAGATAAAAGAGCATGCAAACATCTCACAAGGCTAGCCAAACCACCTGGCTTATAGGCTCAAGCCATGGACCTACTGTTGCGAGATCTCAAACCGGAAGACAAGCCCCATTGGCTAGAGCTCTGGGCTGGCTACCTAGCTTTCTATGAGCAAGAACTCTCCGAAGAGCAAACCGAGCTAACTTGGCAGCGACTGCTCCATGCCAAAGATGGCCTGCACGCCGTCGTTGCAGAGGTTGACTCTCAGCTAGTTGGCCTCGCTCACTACTACTGGACACCATCAACCTGGCAACAAAACAAAGACCTCTATCTTGAGGACCTCTTTGTCTCACCCTCGGTTCGAGGTGGCGGGGTTGGGAGAAAGCTCATCCAAGCCCTAGTGGATATTTGCCTCAAAGCAGGGGGCTCAAAGGTTCACTGGCAAACCCACCACACTAATAAGACCGCGATTGCGCTCTATGAGACCCTGGCTGAGCAATCCCAGTTCATCGTCTTTGAAAGAGCGCTCGATTAGGCCGACTCAGCCCTTTTCACAATCGTGTCGATAATCCGCTTGGCTGCCATCTTGAGTGGCCGGATGGTGTGGACACCATCCTCCTTTTGAAACATCTCCGCGGTTGCGTTGTCTAGCGCGGTGAGGAAGAGCTCACCCTCAAACCCCATTGACTTCACGCTCGAGAGCAGCAGCATGTTGGTGCCTCGATCAGGAACGGTGCAGATCAACGTGGTGGTCTGGTGCATTGGCAGCATTCTCGCGAAATCTGGGTCTCCAGCATCTCCATAGAGTGTTTCTGCCCCTAGATCCCTCGCCTTGGCAATGGCGTCGGGGTCCATGTCAACGGCCAAGACCGATGACCCGGAATCGATCAGCTTTCCTATGACCTCTCCACCGAATCTGCCAGCTCCAATCACAATTGCGTCGTAGTTGTGGGAGGCACGCTCCTCGTCGACTCCACCCGCTTCGCCTCTCTCAAAGAGCGTCATGACCTTTTGGAACTTGGGATATAGCCGGTCTGTATACAAGATGTAGTAGCTCGAAATAGTGATGGTGAAAAGGGCAACCAAGGTGATCAGGCTCAAAACTGCCGTGTCCACCTGACCCAACGAGAAACCAAGCGCAATCAAAATTAGTGAGAACTCCGAGATCTGCGCCAGAGCGAGCCCGGTGCGGAACGAAGTCAGCGAGCGGTAGCCCATCCAGCCCATGATCACAAAGATGATCAACGGCTTTCCAACCAAGACAAATACTGAGATAACGACTGCCGGCCAGAGCTGCCCAATCGAATCTGCAAATGTCAATGACGCACCAAGTTCGATAAAGAAGAACAGCAGCATCACGTCTCGCAGGCTTGTCATGCGAGCGCCGAGGCTCTCACGATAGGCGGTCGATGCCAGAGAAACTCCGGCAACAAAGGCGCCAATCTCCATGCTCAAACCAATCATCGCGCTCACCGCAGCAAGAGCGATGGCCCAGGTGACGCCAAACAATAGAGATAGCTCTGGGGACTTTGCGATCCAGTCGAGCACCTTCTCCAAAACGTACTTTGACGCCAGAGCAACGGCACCCAAAAACACGACGCTGGCAACCAGCGTCATTGCAAGATCTTCAAGGGGTGAGGATGCACCAGGGGTTCCAATGGTGACAATAACCACCATTGCAATAACAACCAGGATGTCCTGAACAATCAGGATTCCAACAGCAATTCGGCCATAAAGGGTGTCCAGCTCGCGCTTATCACCCAGCAACTTGATGATGATGATCGTCGAGGAGAACGAAAGGGCAACCGCAATATAAAGTGCGGTCACAATTTCAAAGCCAAACAGAACCGCCAGGCCAAAGCCAAATGCTGCGGTGAAGCCGACCTGTGCCAAGCCCGCGATCAGAGCAACCATTCCAGTGGAGCGGATCATGTGGAAATCAAGTTTCAGGCCAACTAAGAACAGCAAGATAGCAATGCCGAATTTGGCAAAGAGCACTATCTCCTCGGCTTCGCCAACCAAATCAAAAGCTGCGGGTCCGGCCAAGATGCCGACAATGATGAAGGACACCACGATTGGTTGCTTTAGCAGCTTTGCTGCAGCCCCCGCCAAAACGGCGAGCGCCAGTATGAGCGCTACTGCACCAAAGGAACTATCAACCATGTCCGCAGTCTACTTTCCCCAAGTTTCAAAGAGGTTTCTGACCAGCGGGTAGCATTCAAGGATGCTTAGCCCTGAACAGTTTCACGAATTAGCCGCATCTAGACGCTCAACCAGAGACTTCCTCGATACCCCCCTTGACCCAAAGGTTTTGGAGGAGATCTTGAATGAGGCAGTCACTGCCCCGAGTTGGTCTAACACCAGGCCCTATATGGTTGCGGTCGCAACCGGCGAACAGCGTGATCGCATCTCAAGCGCGCTGGTTACAAGACTCAGAGAGTCGGCCGAGCTAAAGGGCATGGGTGCTAACCCCGACTACACCCACGTCATCCCCTACCCAGAAGGGCTAGTCGAGAGAAGCCAACGAGTGGGCCTTGGCATCTACGAAACCCTCGGGATTGATAGGTCTGACAAGGCGGCAAGGTTTAGGTTCCTGGAGCGCAACTACGAGTTCTTTGGTGCTCCGGCAGCACTGTTCTTTTTCACCCACAAGGGCCTAGATCACTTTGGCACCTTGGACCTCGGCCTCTACATGCAAACCTTGATGCTGGCCGCCAAGGCCAGGGGCATTGGCACTTGCCCGCAAGGGTATTTGGGCAACTACCCCGACATCATCCGAGAAGAGTTCGATGTCAGCGACGACTACGCACTGGTTTGTGGCATGAGCATCGGCTACCCGTCCGATCATCCAATCAATGGCTGGGGCGCGGAGCGCCTAGACATTTCTGAACTGAGAGTCAGGCCGAAGGGGTAAAAGAAAACCCCTCCCGAAGGAGGGGTTTTCACTTTGTGGAGACTAGGGGGGTCGAACCCCTGACCCCCTGCTTGCAAAGCAGGTGCTCTACCAACTGAGCTAAGTCCCCAAAGCGAGCATTCCCTGGCGGAAAGTGCTCACCGTGGGCCTAGGAGGACTTGAACCTCCGACCTCTTCATTATCAGTGAAGCGCTCTAACCACCTGAGCTATAGGCCCGTAGAGCATCACAACATTACTAGAAAGTTTGGATAGTAACAAACCCCAAAAGCTAGTTGTTAGTGAAGGTGAGCGAGACGCCGCCAATCAGCTTCGAAACCACATTGAAGATGACCGCCCAGATTGCTGCCAGGGCGGTCCCAAGCACGACGTTCAAAAGCGCCAGAGTGGTGGCGGCTGACATCACATTTTCAGAAGAGAACTCAGTTTCTAGGTTGAAGGCGTTCTCCTCGCCTAGAACCGAGGAGAGCAGGCTGCCGATTGCGGAAAACACTCCAGAATTAGACAGCACCGACCAAATTAGCCAGGCTCCAACCACAATTCCGATGCTGGAAGCGATCGAGATCAGAAACCCGACCTTCACCGCAGACCAAACATCAATGGAGCGAAGTTTGAGACGAACCTGTTTCTTGGGCTCTTTTGGCCTACTCTGCCGGTTGAACAGCTTCGCCATCCGCAGCTCCTTCAGTGTCGATGATCTCCCCCGCCTCTAGATTACGCTCTGCGTTCTTGGCGAGCGACAAAACCGAGTCACCTTCTTCGAACCTGGCGAACACAACACCCATGGTGTCGCGGCCCTTAGCGGGAACCTCAGAGGCAAATGTCCTGATTACCTTGCCGGAGGCAAGCACCACCAAGACCTCATCGGTTTCCTCAACAATTAGCGAGCCAACCAAATCGCCGCGCTTCTCATCGAGCTTGGCAACCTTGATGCCGATCCCACCGCGCTTTTGGACGCGGTACTGGTCGACCGAGGTGCGCTTGGCATAGCCACCCTCTGTGACAACGAAGACGTAGCCGGCCTCGCCGATCACACTCGCGGATAGCAGCTCATCCTCTTTGCGGAAGGCCATACCGATAACACCGGAGGTGTCGCGGCCCATGGGTCGCATCGAGTCGTTCCCGGCACTAAAGCGGATTGACATTCCCTTGCGGCTCACCATCAACACGTCGTTTTCACCGGTTACCAGCATCGCGTTCACAAGCTCATCGCCCTCGCGGAGCTTGATGGCGATGATGCCACCGGTCCTGGAGGTGTCATAGAGCTCGAGTGCGGTCTTCTTTACAAGCCCCGCCCTGGTGGCAAGCACGAGGTATGGGAACTCCTGGTAGTCCTTGAGGTCGATGACCTCGACCACCCGCTCATCTGGTTGCAACGCAAGCAGGTTCGCTACGTGCTGGCCCTTGGAGTCTCTGCCAGATTCTTGAATCTCGTAGACCTTAGAGCGATAGACGCGGCCAGTATTGGTGAAGAACATCAGCCAGTGGTGAGTGGTGGAGACGATGAAGTTCTGCACCACGTCATCGGCTCTCAGGCTCGCACCCTTCACGCCCTTGCCACCGCGGTGCTGCAGGCGGTAGTTGTCGCTTCTGGTGCGCTTGATGTAGCCACCGGTGGTTAGAGTGACAACCATTTCCTCGACGGGGATCAGATCCTCGACGTTGACATCGCCATCGAAGCCCAAGAGGATCTCGCTGCGACGGTCATCGCCATACTTGGTGGCAATCTCGTCGAGCTCCTCCGAAACAATTCCCCGCTGAGCAACTGGGTCGGCGATGATGCGCTGGAACTCCTTGATCTGCTTCTCAAGCTCCGCAGCCTCATCGATGATCTTTTGGCGCTCAAGAGCAGCTAGCTGGCGCAGCTGCATATTCAGAATCGCTCTGGCCTGCAGTTCGTCGATCTTGAGAAGTTTGATCAGGCCATCGCGAGCGTCTTCGACGGTCGCGCTCTTGCGAATCAGTGCAATTACGTCATCAAGGGAATCCAGTGCCTTGAGGTAACCGCGCAGAATGTGGGCTCGCTCCTCGGCCTTGCGCAAGCGGAACTGGGTCCTGCGAACGATGATGTCGATCTGGTGGTCCACCCAGTTAGTGATAAAGCCATCGATCGAAAGGGTTCTTGGAACGCCATCGACAAGTGCCAACATGTTGGCACCAAAGTTGTCCTGCAGCTGGGTGTACTTATAAAGGTTGTTTAGAACCACCCTGGCAACAGCGTCTTTTTTGAGAACGATGACCAGACGCTGTCCGGTGCGACCCGAGGTCTCGTCCCTAATGTCTGCAACACCTGTGAGCTTGCCCTCTTTGACTAGCTCGGCAATCTTGAGCGCCAGGTTGTCTGGGTTCACCTGATATGGCAGCTCGGTAACTACGAGGCAGGTGCGGTTGTGAAGCTCTTCAACATTGACCACAGCACGCATCGTGATTGAGCCACGACCGGTGCGGTAGGCGTCCTCGATACCCTTGCGGCCCAAAATCTGAGCGCCGGTTGGGAAGTCGGGACCCTTGACGATCTTGATTAGCTCTTCAATGAGCGCTTCGCCGGTGACATCTGGGTTCGATAGCACGAACTGAGCTGCTGCCGAGATCTCCCTGAGGTTGTGAGGGGGGATGTTGGTGGCCATACCAACGGCGATACCGATGGAGCCATTGACCAAGAGGTTTGGGAACCTGGATGGCAAAATCGTTGGTTCTTGGGTTCTGCCGTCGTAGTTGTCCTGGAAATCAACAGTTTCCTCGTCGATATCCCGAACCATCTCCATGGCAAGTGGCGCCATCTTGCACTCGGTATACCTAGGGGCAGCAGCAGGGTCATTGCCTGGAGAGCCAAAGTTGCCCTGGCCCCAAACCAGTGGGTAGCGCAGGTTCCAGTCTTGAACCAGGCGGACCAGGGTGTCGTAGATTGCGCTGTCACCGTGCGGGTGGAACTGTCCCATGACATCGCCAACGACCCTCGAGCACTTCGAGAACTGCTTGTCTGGTCGATAGCCACCGTCATACATCGCATAGAGCACCCTGCGGTGAACCGGCTTTAGTCCATCTCTAACATCGGGCAGTGCTCGCCCGACAATAACGCTCATTGCGTAGTCGAGATAGCTGCGCTGCATCTCGACCTGTAGGTCGATCTGCTCGATTTTGTCCATTTGGTTTTCTGGCATTTCTGTCTCCCTGGCCTAGATATCCAAGAATCGGACGTCTTTGGCGTTGCGCTGGATAAAGTTTCGGCGGCTTTCGACGTCCTCACCCATCAGGGTCGAAAACACCTCATCGGCCAGTGCGGCATCATCCAGGGTCACCTGCAAAAGGGTTCTGGTTGCCGGGTTCATGGTGGTTTCCCACAACTCGTCGTAGTCCATTTCACCTAAGCCCTTGTAGCGCTGGATCGAGTTTTCCTTTGGCAGCTTTCTGCCGGCAGCCATCCCGCGCTCAAGGGCCTTTTCGCGCTCGGCATCCGTGAAGACGTACTCGTGCTCCGCGTTAGACCACTTGATGCGGAACAGTGGTGGCTGCGCCATGTAGACATAGCCGTGCTCGATAAGTGGCCTCATGTACCTAAACAAGAGGGTGAGCAGCAGAGTCCTAATGTGCTGGCCGTCGACATCGGCGTCGGCCATCAGAATGCACTTGTGATAGCGGATTTTGGTGACATCGAAATCTTCACCGATCCCGGTGCCAAAGGCGGTGATTAGTGCCTGGACCTCGGTGTTTGCTAAGGCTCTATCTAGCCTGGCTTTTTCGACATTGAGGATCTTTCCGCGCAGCGGCAAGATGGCTTGGGTCTCTGGGTCACGACCTCGGACCGCTGAACCGCCGGCCGAGTCACCCTCAACGATGTAGATCTCGGAAACTACCGGGTCTCTGGATGAGCAGTCCCTTAGCTTTCCGGGCATGCCGCCAGACTCTAGAAGACCCTTGCGCCTGGTTGCCTCACGAGCCTTTCGGGCCGCCATTCTTGCACTGGCCGCCTGAATTGCCTTGCGAATAACCTCTTTGGCCTGGTTTGGGTTGCGCTCGAGCCAGTCGCCGAGCTGATCGTTCACCACGCGCTGCACGAAGGCCTTGGCCTCGGTGTTGCCGAGTTTGGTCTTGGTCTGACCCTCGAACTGAGGCTCGGTCAATTTCACCGAGACCACCGCGGTGAGTCCTTCGCGGACATCGTCACCGGTTAGGTTCTCGTCTTTTTCCTTGAGCAGGTTCTTGTCGCGCGCGTATTTGTTCAGTAGTGAGGTCAGGGCGGCACGGAAACCCTCTTCGTGGGTTCCACCCTCGTGAGTATTGATGGTGTTTGCGTAGGTGTGGACACCTTCGTTGTAACCGGTGGTCCACTGCATCGCAATCTCGACGCTCATGGTCTTCTCTTTGTTTTCGGATTCCACCGAAATGACCTCGTCGTGGACGGTTTCGACCTTCTTGGCCGAGTTCAGGTATTCGACGTAGTCGATTAGCCCACGCTCATAGTGATAAGTGTCGGTGCGCTCATTGCGCTCGTCCATCAGGGTGATTCTTAGGCCCTTGTTCAAAAAGCACATTTGCTGGAAACGAGCCCGGAGGGTTTCGTAGTCAAACTCCACCGTTTCGAAGATCTCCGCGCTCGGGGTGAAGCGGATGCTGGTTCCGGTGTCCTTGGTGGCGGCGCCTTTTTTGAGCGGAGCATCTGGAACTCCGATCGAGAAATCCTGAGTCCACACAAAGCCATCGCGGCGAACCTCTACCGATAGCGTCTCGGACAAGGCGTTTACAACCGAGGCACCCACGCCGTGGAGACCACCGGAGACGGCGTAGCCGCCGCCGCCGAATTTTCCGCCGGCGTGCAGAACGGTTAAAACCACTTCAACAGCGGGCTTTTTTTCGATTGGGTGCATGTCAACCGGGATACCGCGCCCGTTGTCGCTGACCTTGATGTCTCCTGCTTTTGTGATTACAACATTGATGTTGTCGCAGTGACCCGCAAGCGCTTCGTCTACCGAGTTGTCAACAATCTCGTAGACCAGGTGGTGCAAACCTCTTGGACCTGTGGACCCGATATACATACCCGGTCTTTTGCGAACCGCCTCAAGTCCTTCAAGGACCTGGATGTTGGTTGCATCGTAATTCCGTTTTTCATCAGACATATTCAATTACTTCCCGCTTGGGTTAGATCCACGAAATGCAGTGCTGGACTGACTTAGATTCGGGTTTGCTAACCCCTCAAGCCTACCTTAGAGGGCAGAAAAAGGTCGGCATATGGTGATTACCCGTAAGTGTCGCGCGGACCACGCCCTGGCACCGATCTAGGGCCTTTTTTCCAATTTGGAGCAGCCGGCCCAATAAATCGAACCTCTTCGATCTCCAAATCCGGGTGCACCTGGTGGATTTTTCCCAAGATTTCGCTTTGCAAAAGCCTCAGCTGAGTGGCCCATGCCGTCGAGCGGCAGCGGACACTCAGCACCTTGCGGTCGAGGTCCTCTGGGTAGGAAGCCGCTGCCGACTCTGGGCCCACGATCTTCTCCCACTGTGTGAACAGGGTCGCCTTTTCTAACTTTGACGTCCAATTAAATTCACCCAGCATCTGATCTAGCCCGGCACCGGCGGTGATTGGCTGCCTTCCTTTGTCAAAAGGCTGTGAGCCACGTTTTTTATTCTCGGCTCTGCGGCGAGCGTCTTTTGACACCAGCCCATGGCTATTTCTCAAAAACTCTCTAAAGAACTTGTCTGCGATATCAAAATTAATCTTCAATCTGCAGCTCACCACCTTTGACCATGTAGCTCGCGGCCCAGTCGACAACTGGTGCCATGTTTTTATCCGCTGCGGTCACAATAACCTGCTGGTAACTGAGCACGAACTCCAACAGCCGAGCCCGCCTGCCAACATCCAAAACCGCAAACACATCATCGAGTAACAAGATCGGATCTCCAAGGTTGGAGTTTTCCTTTATTAGGGCCGCCAAAGCGAGTTTGAGGCCCAGTGCCAAAGACCACGCCTCGCCCTGTGAGGCGTGTGATTTTGCCACCAGGGAGTCTTTCTGAATTAGTAGCTCGTCTCGGTGTGGCCCAACCAGAGTTAGCCCACGCTCCAGCTCCCTGGTTCGATTCTCTAAAAGTCTTTGATGGAACAACTCTGACAGCTCTTCTCTGTCATCAGGGAGTTCACTTAGGTTGTCGTCCTCTCCTATTGCTGACACCAAGGAGAGTTTTATCTCCTCATCGGCACCAGAGAGCTTTTTATAAAACTCACTCATTAGTGGCGAGAGCGCAACCAATAACCCAAGTCGCTGCTGGATGATCTCGACGCCCAGAGAAACTAGCTTCTCGTCCCAAATGTCTAAGGTTCCCAGGTCGGGGCTCTTGGTCCCTTTCGCTGATTTCAGCAAGGCATTGCGCTGTTTTAGCACTCGGTCGTAGTCGGCCTTGACCAGGGTGAGTCTGGGTTTTAGTTGGAAGAGCGCCTGATCCATAAAGTTGCGTCGGTCCGAGGGATCGCGCCTAACCAGATCGAGGTCCTCCGGGGCAAAGATCACTGTCCCTATTAGCCCGATAATCTCGGAGGGCTTTCTTACCTGGTTTCCATTCACAAAATAGCGATTGTTGTTTTTGGCCGAGATTTCTATCCCCACCAAAAGATCACGCTCGTTGTGGTTCACTCTGGCGGTCACCTGAGCGGATTCGCTTGCCTTAGAAATTAAGTTTTGGTAGCCGGCCACTCGGTGTGATTGCAGCGTGGAAGAAAAAAGAATCGCCTCAACAAGATTGGTCTTACCCTCTCCGTTTGGCCCGTGCAGCAAGGTCATGCCCGGAGTGAGTGAAATATCTAGGGATTCGTAGTTTCTAAACCCGAGAAGCTGTAAAGAGCTGAGCCACAATGGCCATCACCGACTAGGAGACCAGGAGGTTGGGCTGCAGTAGGTACTTAAATCCCTCTGTCGCACCCTTGGCATCTGCGGCCGAGATTAGTACCGGCCCCGGCTTATTTGGGTTAGACGGGTTAATGGTGAAGCCCAACTTGACTGACTCCGCACTGACTCCAGAGAGAGCGTCTACCAAAAACTGGGGACGAAGTGAAACAGTGACGGCATCTCCGGAGAGCGAGCAGCTGATCTGCTCTGAGGCATCCGCCACATCGGACCCGATGGACTCAAGAGATAGCTCAGACCCCTCAAATTTGTAGCGAAGTGGTTTTTCGCGATCTACAACCAGCGCCACGCGCTTTGTTGCGTCAAGCAGGTCGTGAGTATTTACGACGGCAAAATTTTCGACGTTTTCGGGGAAGAGTTGCAATACCGCCGGGTACTTACCCTTAATGGTCGCGGTTCCAACAGACTTGTTTCCAGCGGAGAAGCTGACCATGTCGCGTTCATCTGACCCGAAACCGATCTCCAAATCCCCCTCTTGGCTGAAGGTTTTTGCAATTTCGGAAACAACTCGCGCCGGAATTAAAATATCTCTATCGAGCTCCGACCCTTGCCAGCTTGTGCTGTTGACTGCAACTCGGAAGCGATCGGTTGCTACCAGGGTTATGTTTTTTGCTTTTGCGCTGATCATTACGGCCGTCAAGACCGGGGTGACTTCTTCTCTTGATGCAGCAACGGCCACCTGAGCAACAGCGTGAGCAAAATCGCTTGCCGAAACTTTTCCTGAAGCAGCGGATGTGTTAGGAGTCTCTGGGTAATCAGCCGTTGACATCGCGGAAAGAGAGAATTTGCTAGAGCCGGAAGAGACTTGAACCCTGGATTCATTTAGTGCCATGGAAACAGAATCAGATGGAAGTTTGGAGACAATTTCCGCGAGCAAACGAGCCTGCACTAAAACCTTCCCCGGTTGATCAATAGCTGCGGAGACGGTTACCTTGGCTGTTACCTCATAATCAAAAATTGAGAGAGTGACTTGATTCTCTGACGCCTCGATCATTACTCCTGAGAGTTGTGGCAGTTGTGGTTTTGGAGATAAAAGTCTCACCACAAATGAAATTGCATCGCTTAGTACTTCGCGATCTGCTTGGAATTTCATACTTTCCTTTGGCCTAACGGGGTTTTATCTTGTCACAACTGAATCAACATTGAGAAAAAGCTCAGATCCCTTGAATTATGTCTAAATCTATATCTATCTAATAATCACTAATAACCTGCTGTGGAAATGTGGAAACTTCGCAACAGGTCATGTAATTACTAAAAACTACACCGTTGTAACTTGTTTACACAGCTGTGGACAAATCTGTGGATAACTTGGATGGTTGTGGAAAAAGAAATATGAATTCACAGAAATCAAGTGTTTATTCACGTTCTGTGGTTTGTTTTATGCACAAAAAACCGCAAGTTATCCACAGCTAATTTTAAAACTACTTATGGTCGTCTTTAATCTTTTGAATAACCTCTGAGACCTGGTTGTAGATGTATCTGCGCTCTCGCATTTGAGCACTTATCTTTTTCGTTGCATACATAACTGTTGTGTGATCTCGGTTTCCAAAGTGGGTGCCAATTTTTGGTAGCGAAAGATCTGTGAGTTCGCGGCAAATATGCATCGCTATTTGTCTTGCAAGTGCTACCGCCTGCTGTCTTGCGGAACCAGTTATGTCCTCGGGACGAAGTTTGTAGTAATCGGCGGTCGCGGAGATTATCTCGCCCGGGGTGATGGTTGAACCGTCAGTTATCGAAAAGGTGTCTTTCAGAACGGCCTGGATCAAATCCATGTCAATCGCCTGACGATTCAGGTTTGCAAATGCTGTTACTCGAATCAGGGTGCCCTCAAGCTCACGGATGTTGGAGCTAATCCTCGAGGCCATGTATTCGATGACCTCGTCGGGAATTGTGATTTTCTCGTTCGCCGCTTTCTTTCTCAAGATTGCCACTCGAGTTTCAAACTCCGGAGCTTGAATGTCGGTGATGAGACCCCACTCAAACCTTGAGAGCATTCTCTCTTCGAAGCCAGCCAACTGCTTGGGTCTTAGGTCTGAGGTAATGACCACCTGCTTGTTGTGGTCATGCAGCGTGTTAAACGTGTGGAAGAAGGCCTCTTGGGTCTGGTCCTTACCCTGCAAGAACTGGATGTCATCGACCAACAAGATGTCCACATCCCTATAGGCGCCCTGAAACTCAGCAGTCTTGTTGTTTTGGATCGCGTTGATGAAGTCGTTGGTGAATTCTTCGCTGGAGACGTAGCGAACCTTGGTTCGTGGCTTCAAATGAATGGCGTAGTGACCAATCGCGTGCAGCAGGTGGGTTTTCCCCAAACCAGAAGATCCGTAAATGAACAGCGGGTTGTATGCCTCGGCAGGAGCCTCCGCAACGGCAAACGCCGCTGCGTGAGCGAACCTGTTGGATCCCCCGGTAACAAAGTTCTCGAAGCTGTACTTGGGGTTCAGCCTCGATTCTCCCGTGACCAATACCGGCCCAGTGGCTGGATCGCGCTCACGCTGCACCGGGATCGGTTCAGGTTCTAAAGCAACCTCGGGCTTATTGGATGCTTGCAATTCCTCGTTGGTGATGGCGATGAATTTCGTTGGACCACCAAACTCGGCCATTTCACCAAGTGCATCTAGCAAAAGTTCACGCAGTCGCTGCTGCAACATTGACTTGGTGGTGTCGTTCGGGACCTCGATGTAGAGGGTGTCTTCAAGCACACCCTTTGGAACAGCAAGGTCGAGATGGCCCTTTAGATGTGGAGTGACGCGGGGGTCGGAAGCTACCCTGGTTACCAGGGTTTCCCAGGTGCCGACCAAGGTCGAATCCACCATAAATGCTCCTAAATCGCAAAAGTTATCCACAGAGTTTTACACAGCCCACGCCCTTGTGGAGAAATGCTTTATATCTGTGGAAAACTCTTCAAGTTATCCCCAAAAAGATTTGATTCGCTCATTCAACAAGAAAGACCACTAAGAAATCAAATTCTCACGGCGTGTCGCTCCCAGGAATTTTGAAATTTAGTGAGAGGGAGCTAAACAACTGGATTTGATCAAATAGAGCCTTGACTATTTGCGGCAAGACCCGTAGATTATGGAAGTTGTTTTGGACTTTTCGTCCTACCAGATTCAGGGAGACTTTACAGTGAGCAAGCGCACTTTTCAGCCGAATAATCGTCGTCGTGCAAAGAACCACGGCTTCCGTGCTCGCATGCGCACTCGCGCGGGACGTGCCATCCTGGCTCACCGTCGTCGTAAGGGTCGCACCGAACTAAGCGCCTAAGAGTCCCCAAGCGATGCTCGCCCGCGAACATCGACTGCGAACTAGCGATGAGATTCGCGAAGTGGTGAAATCCGGCAAGCGAGTTTCCAATCAGATTGCGACCATCCACTTTCTACCCGGCACCAGCAATCAATTTGCAGTGGTCGCTTCAAAAACAGTCGGTAACTCCGTAACCCGCAATCTTGCTAGAAGAAGATCAAAGGCGGTTCTTTTTGATTTTCAAGACAAAACCCCAGCGATTCGTGCGGTGATTCGGCTTAGGCCCGAGGCGGCAAGCTGCGGTTGGCCGGCTCTGTCCGAGGGCCTTCGCGATCTGCTCGGGAAAATCAAGTGAGAGCGGTTCTCTGGTTGGTCTTGTTGCCCAGAAACATTTTGATTGCTCCGGTGGTGCTATGGCGCAAGATCATTTCCCCCACCTATGGCAACGTATGTCGCTACTACCCGTCTTGCTCAAGCTATGGCCTTCAGTCCCTGCAGCGTCGCGGAATTGTTTTGGGGGTGCCACTAACGGCATGGCGGATTTTGCGCTGCAACCCTTGGTCACCAGGTGGTGTTGATGAGGTCAAGGAAGCCCCGAGCTGGATTTCGGTTGGACGGCTAGGATTTGTAAGTCCCGTAATCGAAAGAAGACAGAGGTAATCGTGGATCTACTCTGGCCCATCAAATGGCTCATTGAGCTCATCCTGGTTTCCTTCCACACTCTTTGGACCGCAGTCGGTCTTGACTTTGACTCCGGAGCATCGTGGGTGCTCTCCATTGTTGGTCTAGTTCTAGTGGTCCGCGCCGCACTGATTCCGGTGTTCGTAAGGCAGATTAAATCTCAGCGCAACATGATGCTGGTGCAGCCAGAGCTCCAGAAGCTGCAAAAAAAGTACAAGGGCAAGACAGATCGCGACTCTCGCGAGCGCTTTGCGAAAGAGCAGATGGAGCTCTACAAGCGCACCGGTTCAAACCCCTTGAGCTCCTGTTTGCCACTATTGCTGCAGATGCCTATCTTTATGGGCCTGTTCTTTGTTTTGAATGACTCCCAGCGCAACCAGGCCGGTGTTGGGCTATTGAACTCCGAATTGGCCCTTTCCTTCTCCCAGGCAGAGATTTTTGGGGCAAAGCTGTCCGCCACCTTCTTCTCCAGCGATGACCTCAACGTCAAGATCCTGGCCGGAATCATGATTGTTCTGATGAGTGGTTCACAGTTCATCACCCAGAAGCAGATCATGGCCAAGAACCAAAACCCTGATGTTGCTAACAGCCAGTTCATGCAAACCCAGAAGATCTTGCTCTACGTATTGCCTTTGGTGTTCCTGGTTTCCGGTGTGACCTTCCCACTGGGTGTTATGACCTACTGGTTGGTATCTAACTTCTGGACCATGGGACAGCAGTTCGTGGTCATTAGAAACATGCCAACCCCGGGCTCCCCTGCCTTTAAAGCCAGGCAGGAGCGCCTGGCCAAAAAGGGAAAGCCGCTCGATGACGAGCCCCCAAAGCCAGAGGCCGAGGGCACCGTCATGGAAATCGAGAAGCCGCAGCGCCAACAGCCCGTGAGCAAAAACCGATCCAAGAAAAAGAAGAAGAAATGACCAGCGAACAAGAATTAGAGCAAGAGGGCGAAATCGCCGCAGACTTCATCGAAGAGTTTCTTGATGTAGCGGATCTGGATGGAGACCTCGACATTGAGTTCCGTCAGGAGCGCGTCTACATCAGCGTATCCAGCGACGAAAAGTCAAACCTCGGCACCGTCTCAAAGCCAGAGACCGTTGAGGCACTGCAGGAACTAGCTCGACTAGCGGTGCAGGCCAAGACCGGCGAGATGAGCCGACTGATCCTGGATGTTGGTGGTTCAAGAGCGGCTAAAACCGAGCAGCTCAGAAAGCTTGTGGAGCGCACCATCGAGAAGCTGGAAGACACCGATGAGGACCAGCACCTCAAGCCAATGTCCTCTTACGACCGCAAGCAGGTCCACGATATGGTCGGCGAAGCCGGATTTGTTTCTGAGTCAGAGGGCGTAGGCAAAGACCGCCACATCGTTATCCGCAAGCCGTAATGTTTCACGTGAAACAGGGGGTGGCATGAGCGAGGTTGAGTACGAGAGCGAACCCGCGGCTGCAGCCGATATCTTCGGCAGCCAGCTGGATCTGGCTCGCGCCTATACCGACCGCCTTGCCAAGGACTCTGAGACCTTTGGGCTCTTGGGTCCCAGAGAGCTTCCCAGAATCTGGGGCCGCCACGTAATAAACAGCGCCCTGCTTTCAGAGTTGGTGCCAGTCGGCAGCAAGGTTGCCGATATTGGCAGCGGAGCCGGCCTACCGGGACTCCCGATGGCAATCGCCAAACCAGACGCCCAGTTCACCCTGATTGAGCCGATGGAGCGACGCTCAAATTGGTTGCAGCAGGTTATTTCAGACCTTGAAATCAAAAACGTTGACGTGATCAGATCTAGGGCCGAAGAGGTGCAGCGCACCGATTTTGATATCGCAACCGCCAGGGCCGTAGCGGCACTGGACAAGCTTTTGAAGTTGCTCACACCGCTGATCCGAGGATCTGAGGGAAAGACCGTGTTGGCGATGAAGGGCTCAAGGGCACCGATAGAGATCGTGGAGGCAAAGAGCCGGCTTGATTTGCTCGGTTTTGATGCCCCGGAGATAATCACACTCGGCCTGGGAAGAGCTCCCGAGACGGCGACGGTTGTGCGGATTAAGCTAAAGCAATCATGACCACAGAACACGAAAAAGACGCATCGACAAAACCCACGGTTAGGCCAGGCATGGGCTACCCAAACGACCGGGTAGAGCAAAGCCCAACCCCGATCGGTTGGCTCGGTTTGGACAACGAGAACATCGAGCATGTTTCACGTGAAACATCCGGGGGTTCAAAGTGAGCATGCAGTCCGGATCGGCTCCAATTCTTAGAGAAGTCACTCAGAACAACGAGCGCGCCAGGCGAATTCAGGAAACATCACTGGATCGCCCCGAAAAGACTCGCATCATCACCATTTCCAACCAAAAGGGCGGGGTTGGTAAAACCACCACCGCGGTGAACCTAGCCGCCTCCCTTGCTGGCAAGGGGATGCGGGTATTGGTGATCGACCTGGACCCACAGGGCAACGCCTCTACCGCGCTTGGAGTCGACCACCACAACAAGGTTCTAGGCAGCTACGAGGTCTTAGTCCAGGGGTTGCCAATGACGGATGCCGTTAGACCCTCTCCAGAGCACGAAAACCTCCTTTGCCTGCCGGCAACTATCAACCTGGCCGGCGCAGAAATAGAGATGGTGGATGTTTCAGGGCGTGAGCTGGTGTTGCGAAACGCCCTGAATCAGTATTTGGCCTCGGTCGAGCGCATCGACTACGTATTTATCGACTCTCCTCCCTCGCTGGGACTTCTCACCGTCAATGCACTCAGTGCGGCAACTGAAGTTTTGGTTCCAATCCAGTGCGAGTACTACGCCCTCGAGGGTGTGACTCAGCTGGTTTCCAACATTGAGCGCATTAAGCGCGGTCTAAACCCGGAGTTGGTAGTGAGCTCGATTTTGCTCACGATGTTTGATAACCGAACCAATCTCTCTACGGATGTGGCCCAGGAGGTCAGGCGCTTTTTCCCAACCCAGACCCTGGAAGCCACCATTCCGCGCTCTGTGAGGCTCTCCGAGGCCCCTAGCTTTGGACAAACCGCCATCACCTATGACCCCAAGAACACCGGCTCCCTGGCCTACCAGGAAGCCGCAATCGAGCTTGCCCAAAGAGGAGCGACGCTATGAGTGACGAAAAAAGACCGGAACGCCGAGGCGGACTAGGCCGAGGCATTGGTTCATTAATCCCCGAGGGCGATCGTGCAGCGGTAGACGTGTTCTTTGGTTCTGCCGCAACCATTCCGAACCTGGTTGAGGTTCCGGGCGCAAAGTTTGCACTGATTGACCCGAATCTGATCTCCCCCAACCCCCAGCAGCCCAGAAGCGTCTTTGAGATCGAGGCCTTTGAGGAGCTAGTTCACTCGGTAAAAGAGTTCGGCGTATTGCAGCCGATTGTGGTCAGGCCAAAAGAAGGTGGCTTTGAGCTCATCATGGGTGAGCGCAGGCTAAGAGCCAGCAAGGCCGCCGGTCTAAGCGAAATCCCAGCGGTGGTGCGGGAAACAGCGGATGAGAACATGCTGCGGGACGCGCTCCTAGAGAATATTCACCGCGCAAACCTCAACCCACTCGAGGAAGCCTCTGCATACAAGCAGATGCTCGAAGACTTTGGCACTACCCAGGAAGAGTTGGCAGACAAGCTAGGTCGCTCGAGGCCACAGATCACCAACACCCTTAGGTTGTTGCGGCTTCCTCTCGAGATTCAGAGCAAGGTGGCCTCAGGCGTGCTCTCTGCCGGTCACGCCAGGGCTCTATTGGCTGCCCCGGACGCCGAGAGCATGATCGAGCTTGCAAACAGGACGATTCGAGAGGGAATCTCGGTTCGTGGACTGGAAGAGCTGGTTTCCGGCACCAAAACCAAACCCAAAAAGGCCAAGATCATCCCAGGTGGCAAGACCGACATGCTCAAGGAGATGGCTCAAGAGCTCTCCGACGAGCTAGACACCGTCGTGAAGATCAACCTGGGCCGCAAGAAAGGCCAGCTGGTCATTGAATTTGGCAACATTGCAGACCTGCGCCGAATCGCAGATCAGATTCGCGGCAATTAGCCGCTAAAAGCAACCCGCGCCAGCGCTGAGTAAGCACTGGCGAGAGTTTCACCCTGAGCCAAGATTGCCTGCGGCAACAAAGAGGTCTCGGTCATGCCAGGAGTGACGTTGGCTTCTAGGAACCAGCAGTTGCCGTCATCGTCAACTATGAAGTCGATGCGGCTGAGGTGCCTAAGACCTAGGGCGTCAAAAATAGCGAGCGCATGTGCGGCCAAAAGCTCCGATGTTTCACGTGAAACCCTCGCTGGCACAAAGTAATCAGTTTCTCCAGGGGTGTAGCGCTCGCTGTAGCCAAACCTGCCACTTTCCGGCACGATTTCGACCGCTGGAAGCGCTATTGGGCCGGCTCCAAGATCGACCACGCTCACCGAGACCTCGGTGCCAGCAACGAATCTTTCAACCATGACCAGATCGTCATAGGCAAAGGCGTCAACCATTGCTTTGGAAAAGCCCTTTGCGCTCTCGACCTTGGTAACTCCCTGCGCCGAGCCGCTTTTCGCCGGCTTCACAACCAGCGGGAACCCAAGCTCGGTGCCGACCATGGCCAGTACCGATTCAGCATTGAGTTCTTTGAAGGTCGAGCGAGGCAGGCTGATTGATTGCGGTGTCTTTAGTCCTGCACGCTCAGCAATGGTCTTTGCAACTGGCTTGTTCCATGCCAACCGGGCGGCATCTGAGCCCGCTCCAACGAATTTGATCTGGGCCAATTGCATGAGATCTTGCAAAGAGCCGTCTTCGCCAACTGCCCCGTGCAGGGTGGACCAGACCACGTCGGGCCGAGTGGCAATCAGGTGCCCGATCAGTTCGTTGTCTGGTTCCTTGATTTCAACCTCAACGCCGGCTTCTTGCAGCGCGTCTGCGACCCGACGGCCAGATTTCAGTGAGACATCGCGTTCGTGAGAGATTCCACCAGCGAGAATCAATACCCGCATGCTTAGGACCCAGACCCAAAGGTCTCATTGAGCTCTATTTGCTGGTTGATGACATTCGAGAGTCGCTTAATACCAACCGCTACGTTCTCGGCGGTTGGGTGCGAGAAGCAAACCCTGATGTTGTTTGCCCCTCTGCCATCCCCATAGAACGCGGTTCCTGGGGTGTAGGCGACGAGCTCGGTCACAGCTAGTGGCAACATGTCTTTCGAGTTCAAGCCCTCGGGCAGCGTCAACCAGAGAAAGAATCCACCATCGGGCCGGGTGGTGTGGACCTTGGGTAGATACTGCTGCACCGCTGACAGCGCGGCATCGCGCTTGGTCTTGTAGAGATCACGATATGTCGCGATCTGGCCCTGCCAATCCGAGATCGCCAGGTATTCGCTCACCAGCATCTGGGCAAAGGTCGCAGGGGACAAAATCGCCGACTCATTGGCAAGCACCAGCTTTTCCCTGATGGCTGGGGGCGCTAGCACGTAGCCAACGCGAAGGCCCGGGGAGAAGATCTTGGAAAAAGAGCCCAGGTAGACAACGCCCTGATCGTCCAGTGACCTAATCGCCTTTGGAGGCTCTTGGCCAAAGTAGAGCTGGCCATAGGGATTGTCCTCGACAATCAAGATGCCCAGTTCGCGGCAGATCTTTAGAACCTCGACCCGGCGCTCTGCGGTGAGGGTCACACCACTGGGATTGGCAAAGTTTGGCACCAGGTAGAGCATCTTGACCTTGTGGCCGGTTTCGATGAGCCGCTCTGCGGCCTCTCTGAGGGCCTCTGGAGAGATGCCCTGGTCATCGGTGAAGACGTGCTCGATATGAGCTTCTTTGTGGCGGAAAATGCCAACCGCACCCACGTAGCTTGGTGCTTCGACCAGCACGACATCGCCCTGGTCTAAAAATAGGTCTGAGATCAACTCCAGAGCGTGCTGACTTCCGGTTGTGATCATGATGTCTTCAACGGAGCCGTGAACGCCCTCTAGGGCCATGATCTCTTGAATCTGCTCACGAAGTCTTGGGTCACCCTGGCCACCGCCATACTGCAGTGCATAGTTGCCCCGGGTGGCCATCATGGACTGGAAGGCCTTTTCGATCAGGTCGCCATCAAGGGCGGAAACATCCGGCATACCGCCGGCTAGGGAGACCACCTCGGGTCTGGAAACTACTGAAAAGAGCGCCCTGACCTCGGACACAGCCAAGTTCTCGGCCCGGGCAGCATAGGAATGCTTCCACAGGTCAAAATTTGTGGCTTGGGTCAGGTCAATCTCAGGCAACTAATCCCCTTTGGTTTAGCGGCCAGTTTAGTTCTTTGGGCCTCTGGTTGGCTAGAGCAGCTCTGCTAGCTCCTGCATGATTGCTGCCTTTGGCCGAGCTCCGACCAGCTGCTTGACGAGTGATCCGCCCTTGAAGACTCCAAGAAGCGGAATGCCGGTGACCTTGTATTCCATGGCCAGATTTGGCTCATCGTCAACGTTCACCTTGACCACCTTGATGGTGTCTGCGTTCTCTGCTGCAATCTCGTCGAGAATTGGCGAGACCATGCGGCATGGGCCGCACCACTCCGCCCAGAAATCAACAATTACTAGCTTGTCTGCTTCGAGTACTTCGGCTGCAAATGTTCCTTGCGTTGCCTCTACTGCCTTCATGATTCTCCTAGTGGGAACTTAGATAGTGCTCTGCGTCAAGGGCAGCAACGCAGCCAGATCCGGCTGCGGTGATGGCCTGTCGGTAGGTCGGGTCAATGACATCGCCACAAGCAAAAACCCCTGGCAATGAGGTTCTGGAGCTTCTGCCATCAACCTCAATGAACTTCTCTTCAGTTAGTGTGACCTGATTCTCAACCAACCAAACCCGCGGGTCATTTCCGATTGCAATAAACAGACCCTCTAGCTCGAGGTCGGTTTTGGTTCCATCCACGGTGCTCTCGAGCTCAACACCGGTTAGCTGGCCATCGCCCTTGAGCTCTGAAACCGCCGAGTTCCAAATGAATTCGATCTTTGGGTGATCAAAGGCGCGCTGCTGCATGATCTTGGAGGCCTTGAGGCTGTCGCGACGGTGAATTACGTAGACCTTGGAGGCAAACTTGGTCAAAAACAGCGCCTCCTCCATGGCCGAGTCACCACCACCAACAACGGCAATGATCTTCTCGCGGAAGAAGAAGCCGTCGCAGGTCGCACACCAGGAAACACCGTGCCCGGACAGCGCCTTCTCGTTTGGAAGACCGAGCTCTCGGTAGGCGGCTCCGGTTGCCAAAATCACAGATCTTGCCTCGAAGGTCTCGCCAGCTCCGGTCTTCACGATCTTGGTCTCGCCAGTTAGATCGACCTCGGTAACGTCGTCAAAAAGAATTTCGGTGCCAAAGCGTTCGGCCTGAGCCTGGAAGCTGGCCATCAGATCTGGACCCATTAGGCCCTCTGGGAAACCGGGGTAGTTTTCCACCTCGGTGGTCTTCATCAGCTCACCACCGGGTTCAACACTGGAGGCAATCATGAGTGGGTTGAGCTGCGCTCTCGCCGCGTAGATGGCGGCTGTGTAGCCGGCTGGGCCTGATCCAATGATGATTACTTCGCGCAATTTACCTTCTCTACTTTCCAATGCGTGAAACATAGATGGTTATCTATTTATTCCACTAACTTAGCCCTGTAGGGCTATTTCCCACCAAACCTACCTCGCAATTGGCCAATCACTTCCCGAAGCTCGGTGGCACGCATTAACCAAAGCAGGGCCAAATAAACCAGCAGCATGGCAGAACCAACCAGCACGCTCGAAATGAGCGATGTCACAACGCGATCAAGTGCGAACGAACCCTCCGCAATCCCACCAAGTGACCACAACACCAGCACTCCGATTGCCGCAGCCGGAATCACCGCCAGGATATTTATCCCCAGCGAACGCCCAACCCCATAACCAGCCAGGCCTCCGATTCTCCTGCGCAAAAGCTGATAGGCAATCAAGCCTTGGATTATGACGCTGAACGCGGTCAGTAGCGCAATCGACACCACGAGCCACTCCTTGGGAGCCAAGAACCCAAGGGTGATAGCACCGGTGATGTGAATGGCAATCTGGATCGAGGTAAAAATAAACGGGGTCTTGGTGTCTTCGAGGGCAAAAAACGCCTTTTGCATCATGTAGACGAAGCTAAATGGCACCAAACCAATCATGAAGGCGGCAATCACGTTGCCAAGAGCGACGGTGCCGGGGTATTCACCAACAAACACCCTGGCAACCGGGTAGCTCAGAATTATCAACACAGCGGTCGACAGCACGCTGACCAGCCCGATCACCCGCAAACCAGTAGTCAGATCCTTTTTGAACTCGTCAATCTTGTTTTCGCTTGCGCTCTTGGCCATGCGAGTGAAATAGGCGGTTGCGATGGACACGGTAACCACCGAGTGCGGGAGCATGAAGATCAGCCAGGCAATCGCTGCGGCCGCAACCGATGCGACCGCATTGGTTTCGGTTCTTGCAAGCGCAGCTGTGGAGGCCACCGCGGTTTGCACCAAGCCACCGATCTGGGTCACCAAGACCATCGCTAGCGACCAGGATGCTGCCTTTAGGGCAGGACCTAGGCCAAATCCGCGCCAGCGGAAGTTGAACCTGAGTGTGATCCCTATCTTTTTCCAGCTCACCAAGAGAATCAGCGCCTGGGCGGCAACTCCCAAGGTCGCACTGCCAGCCAGTAGCGTGATGCGGTCGCCGCCCCAGTCGGTGATTGCGCGATCGCCGGTGGGGTCAGCGCCAAAGATGACGATGAAGGCGACCAGGCCGGCTAGCGAGACCACGTTGTTCAATACCGGCGCCCACATAAAAGGCCCGAAGTGGCTTCTTGAGTTCAGGACCTCGCCGAAGACCGAGTAGATGCCATAGAAGAACAGCTGCGGCAAACACCAGTAGGCAAAAGCGGTTGCTAGAGCGAGCTGTTCCTCGGTCCAGCCAGAGGTGTAGAGCCGAACCAAAACTGGAGCGAGGATGGTGAAGACCAACCCGACAACAAAAAACACCGTGATCGCAAGGGTCACAAACCGGTCGATGTAGCCCTTGCCACCATCTGCCATGGCCCTTGCTCTAACCAGCTGCGGCACCAAAACCGCATTCAGCACACCACCAACGATGATGGCGTAGACGTTGTTTGGCAGCTGATTGGCAACACCAAAGGCGTCAGCGGCGTCCGTTGTGACGCCGATGGCAGCTGCCAACAGCACCGCTCTGGCAAAACCTAGGATCCTCGAGACGATTGTGCCCGAGGCCATGATCATTGAGGACCTGGCGACCGAGGGGTTTAGATCACTCACGACGCCTGCCTAACTTGATTGCCGTTCTGATCACACCGATGATGATCAGGGCAAACATAGCGACCGCAAGCGACACCAAGAGGAAAAGCTCGACGTCATAGGCGACATTGATGTCGACAATCACATCCTCACCAAGCCGCTCACCGGATTTCTGCTCGACCCAGACCGCAATCTGAACCGGTCCATTGGCAATCGCGGTGACAGGAAGTTCGGCCAAAGCGGAGCTTTGGGGCGGAATTAGAACTTCAGCTGAATCCAACACCTCAAGCCGGAAGGAGGTTGCAACCCCCTTTACTACAACGGTCACGGTCTCGTCGGTGTTGTTTTTCACGGTGACGGGGATCCGGGAGTCTCTAGCAACCAGGTTTATGTTGCTGCCGGGGATAATCTCAACATCTGCCGCGCTGGCAGGCATCGGCAGCATCACAAGCGCCAGCAATAGCGCCAGGAAGCGTCTCACAGAAGCAGCTCCAGCGCTTTTTGGGCCATTTTCTTCTCGTTCTCGTGTGCGAGGACCTCCACCAGCTCATCGAGCCCGAACCAGCGAACCTCTAGGACCTCTCCGGTTGGATCACCGGCAGCGCTCAGGCTGCCGGAGAGCTCCTTGAGCAGGTAGTGGTGAACAGTCTTGCGGATTCTGGTCTGTCCGACTCGGAAGCTGTAGTTGATTTCGCCAAGTTTGGTGATGATCTCACCTTGCAAACCGGTCTCCTCCGCCACCTCTCTTGCGGCAGTTTGCTCTAAAGATTCATCGGCCTCAACGTGGCCTTTTGGCAGGCACCAATCCTTGCCACCACCGCGATTGCGGTGGCAAATAAGGGCTGCCATTGGTGGGTTTGACTTCGAAACAATCAAACCGCCAGCAGAAACTTCAATGCTGGTCACAACGGCTTGGCTTCTCATAACCCAACTCTAATCGCCTCGCTGTGGCAAGCTTGTGCGCATGCAAGCGGTAGCCCAGGCTCTAGAGAATCTCGAGCAAAACACCAAGCACCCGCTGCTAACAAAGTTGGGTGAAGCCTTCGAAGCCGCAGGGCACGAACTCGCGCTTGTTGGTGGCCCGGTGCGGGATGCAATCCTGGGACGAGTCGCACCCGATATGGACTTCACAACAAGCGCCAACCCCGATCAGATCTTGAAGGTCGTGAAGCCCATATCCTCGGCAACCTGGGACATTGGCCGAGAGTTTGGAACCATCGCCGCTCAGATCGATGGCGAGCAGGTGGAAATCACCAGCTATCGCGCCGATAGCTATGACAAGACCAGCAGAAAACCAACCGTTGAGTTTGGTGACAACCTAGAAGACGATCTGATTCGCAGAGACTTCACTGTCAACGCCATGGCCCTGAGGCTCCCCTCGAGAGTCTTTGTTGATCCCCACCAGGGCCTCAGAGACCTGCTTTTAGAGACCCTGAAGACCCCAACCGACCCCGAGATCTCATTCTCCGATGACCCGCTGCGCATGATGCGCGCAGCGCGCTTCACCTCGCAGTTGGGTTTTGTGATTGAGCCCGAGACCTTCTCGGCAATGGTCAGGCTCAAAGACCGCATCGAGATCATCTCTCAGGAGCGCATAAGGGACGAGTTTTCCAAGCTCTTGCTATCTAATAACCCAAGGGTTGGCCTCGAGGTTTTGGTTGAATCCGGTCTTGCGGAGCTGACCATGCCCGAACTGCCGGCATTGAAGCTCGAGATAGACGAGCACCACCACCACAAGGACGTCTATCAGCACACCCTCACCGTTTTGGAACAGGCCATCGACTACGAGAAGGAATATGGGCTGGAAAAAGACCTAACCCTGAGGCTCGCAGCCCTGCTGCACGACATCGGCAAGCCAGCAACCAAAAGCTGGAGCCCGGCGGTGGGGTTAGCTTCCACCACCACGATGTCGTGGGGGCAAAGCTGGCCAAAAAGCGCCTGACTCAACTTCGTTTCGACAACGACACCATCAAGGCAGTTTCCAGGCTGATCGAGCTCCACTTGCGATTCTTTGGTTACTCCGATCAGCAGTGGTCAGATAGCGCCGTCAGGCGCTATGTCCGCGATGCCGGAGACCAGCTGGAGCGCCTGCACGCTCTCACCCGTGCCGATGTCACCACCAGAAACAAGCGCAAGGCTGATCGCTTGGCCCATGCCTATGACGATTTGGAGCAGCGAATCGCGGTTATTGCGCGAGCAGGAAGAACTCGAGGCAATGCGGCCAGAGCTCGATGGCGAGCAGATTATGGAGATTTTGAACCTCAAGCCCTCCAAGGAGGTTGGCCTGGCCTATGACTTCCTGATGGAGATCAGGCTCGACGAGGGCTCGATTGGCTATGACGAGGCCAAAAAGCGCTTGCTTGAGTGGTGGGCTAGCCGTTAGGCTTTCAAGGTTGCTCTAGGGCAACATGCAAAGAACCCTCCTGTCACGGAAAGACCGTGACCGTTTAGACCGAAGGAGGTGGGTGAACTATGCAGAACTATGAGCTGATGGCCATTTTGGATCCAGCGCTAGATGATCGCACCGTTAGCCCCATGCTCGACAAGTTCCTAAAGGTGGTCACCGAAGCTGGTGGCTCCGTGGACAAGGTCGATGTTTGGGGAAGACGTCGCATGACATATCCAATCCAGAAGCACGCCGAGGGTGTCTACGTTGTAGTCAACGTCACCTCCGGCTCCGATGCAGTAACCGAGCTAGACCGTCAGCTAAACCTGAACGAGTCCGTGTTGCGCACCAAGGTGCTACGTCTGGAAGATGCTGTTTTCAGCATCAACCCAATTGAGTTTGTGCCAGAAGAGAAGGCCCCTCGTCCAGCACGCGGTGGCCGTCCAGGCGGCGCTCGCGGCGGCAAGCGTCCGTCGGGACCAAGGGCTGACTAATGGCTGGCGAAGTTAGCGTAACCATCGTCGGCAACCTCGCCGATGACCCGGAGCTGCGCTACACCCAGGGCGGAGTGGCAGTTGTGTCAATTCGCGTTGGTTCGACACCGAGGACCTTCAACCGTTCCACCAACGAGTGGGTAGACGGCGACACCGTATGGGTGCGCTGCACCGCATGGCGTGAGGTTGCAGAGAACGTGGCTCAGTCACTGACCAAGGGCGCCCGCGTGGTTGTCTCTGGTCGCCTGAAGCCAGCATCTGCCTACCAAACCGCGCAGGGCGAGGCCAGAGCCTCACTGGAGATGGAAATCGACGAAGTCGGTCCATCACTGCGCTACGCAACTGCAAGCGTTACTCGCAGAGCCCGCGAAGGCGGCGCTGTTGAGTCCCCTTGGGGCGGAAACCAGAGTGCACCGCAGGTGCAATCAGGTGCCGACGCCTGGGCAAACCCTGGCGATCAGCCATCCGACGAAGCACCGTTTTAGAAATTTATTAGGAGAATCAAATGGCAGGAAAGTCAGCTGACCGCCGCAAGCGCGTAAGTTCCAAGTACGCAAAGCTTGCCCCGGTCAAGACCATCAAAATCGAGGTAATCGATTACAAGGACGTAGCGACGCTGCGTAAGTTCGTTTCCGACCGCGGCAAGATCCGTGCTCGTCGTATCACCGGTGCAACGGTGCAGGACCAGCGCAAGATCGCCAAGGCAATCAAGAACGCTCGCGAAATGGCACTTTTGCCATACGCAGGCGCAGGACGCTAAGGAGAAGCCCCATGTCGAAACTAATTTTGACCAATGAGGTCTCGGGCCTAGGTTCCGCAGGCGATGTCGTTGAGGTCAAGGACGGTTACGCACGTAACTTCCTGATCCCTAACGGCCTAGCCGTCACCTGGTCCAAGGGTGGCGAGAAGCAGATCACTTCGATCCGTGCCGCTCGCGACGCTCGCGCCATCGCCTCAGAAGAGATTGCCCTTGAAATCAAGGCCAAGCTCGAGGCAAACCCAATCAAGATCGCCGTCAAGGCCGGCACCAACGGCCGCCTGTTCGGTGCTGTGAAGACCTCCGATGTCGCAGATGCGGTTGCCGCTCTGGGATTCGGTGAGGTCGACAAGCGCAAGGTCCAGATTGCAAGCAAAATCTCCACCGTTGGTGAGTATGAGGCCAGCGTTCGCCTAAGTGGCGACCTGGTAGCTCAGATCACCCTGAATGTGGTTGCCGCTAAGTAAACAGCTGGCAAACAAGAACGGCCCGTCAAGGCGGGTCGTTCTGCATTTAAGTGGATGTTATCCACAACCTTCTTGTTCAGCTTTAGAGTTTTCAACATTTATCTATCCCCAGGCAGAACCCAGTGTTTATAAGGATTTAGTGAAATAAGCGACTGAGTTTCCACAAGTTATCCACAGGTCTACACACAATTCATCGGCGTGTTTCCACATAGTTATCCACAGCTTTCTACAGGCTGGGTTGAAAGCAAACTGTCGGTGCCCCAAGCTATACAGGGTTCAGTCAGAAAACTAGGAGAAGCGCAATGTCAATGCTTGCACCCGTAGCGGCATCGGATGCCAGGGTTGCCCCTCATAACCTAGAGGCTGAGCAGAGCGCAATTGGCGGCATGTTGCTCAGCGAAGAGGCTGTGGCTGAGGTGATTGAGATCACCAGCGGAGGCGATTTCTACGCTTCCAAGCACGAATTAATCTATGACGCAGTCGTGACCCTGTTTGGTCGCGGTGAACCCACCGACGTTATCGCGGTGACCGACCAGCTCAACAAAAACGGCAACCTGCTCAAGGCAGGCGGAGCGGACTACCTGCACTCGCTCACCAGCTATGTCCCAACCGCTGCGAATGCCGGTTACTACGCCAAAATCGTGGCGGACAAGGCCGTTTTGCGTCGTCTGATCGACGCTGGCACCAAGATTGCTCAATCCGGATACGAGTCCCAAGGCGAAGTCGAAGACCTGGTGAACCAAGCCCAGTCCGAGATTTATCGCGTTGCTTCGCAAAACGCGAAGGATGACTACGTTGGCTTGAGCGATTCTCTTGAGGACGCGATTCGCGAGATCGAATCGGCACAAAACCGCGGTGGAGACATGACCGGTATTGCAACCGGGTTCACCGACCTAGACTCCTACACCCACGGACTTCACCCCGGGCAGCTGATCATTGTTGCAGCTCGTCCCGCGGTTGGTAAGTCCACCTTTGCCCTTGACATAGCCCGCCATGCGGCCGTCAAGCAAAAAAAGGCCACAATCTTCTTCTCACTGGAAATGGGGCGAGCTGAGATTGCCATGCGCATGCTCAGTGCCGAGAGCTCCATCTACCTGCAGTCCATGAGAAAGGGCACCGTTACTGAGGCGGACTGGGCCAAACTGGCCTCTGTTCGCGGCAGCATCAACGACGCCCCGCTCTTTATTGACGACTCTCCAAACATGTCTCTGGTTGAGATTCGTGCGAAGTGTCGTCGATTGGCGCAGCAGGTGGATCTGAAGATGGTTGTAATTGACTACATCCAGCTGATGTCCAGTGGCAAGAAGGTCGAGTCCAGGCAGCAAGAGGTGTCCGAGTTCTCCAGGGCACTGAAGCTATTAGCCAAGGAACTTGGAATCCCAGTGGTTGCCCTTTCTCAGCTCAACCGTCAGGCCGAGCAGTCCAAGGACAAGCGTCCCGAGCTTTCTCACTTGAGAGAGTCCGGCTCGCTGGAGCAGGACGCCGACGTTGTCGTCCTTCTCCACCGCGAGGGCATCTACGAGCGCGATCACCCGAGGGCAGGCGAGGCCGACATCATCTTGGCCAAGCAGCGAAATGGCCCAACCGGAACCGTGGTGCTGGCCTTCCATGGCCAGTATTCGCGCTTTGTGAATATGCCAAGCTAGAGCGTGTGAAACTCTTTTTTGGCCTTCGGGCCGCAATCTTCTTTTCCGCCGGTGTTTTCATTACTTTCAGTGCCGACCACGGCTATCTAATCGGCCAGCAGCTGCTCACAGCCGTTACCGGCGCGATGGCAATTGCCGGTTTGGTAATGATTGCTGCGCAAAAAGAGATCGCCAGAGCCGATCTTGATGCTGGTGATTTTGGCCTTTGGCATCACAATCGCCTCCTTCTTCACCATTTCCGCACCAGAAATCAGCCTCTACTTCCTGGTTTCCCTCTGGGGAATGGGTGCGGGCGCTATCGAGCTGTTTGCTATGCGGCCCCTTGGATTCAAGACCCGAGCCGGCCAAGAGCGCTTTTTGAGCGGGATGTTCTCGGTTGCAATTGGTGCGCTCTTGCTGGCTCCGCTGGATGTTGTGAGCGCGGTTGGCTTCTTGGGAGCCTATTTTGCTGTGAGCGGAGTGCACTGGGGTATTGCGGCTGCGTCTCCTGAAGCGAAGTAGGATTACCCCGGTGAAGCGATTTGCGAACCTGAAGGCCTACATGATCATGTCGGGCTTTGCAGCAGCCTTTGTTGGCGTGATTGTCCTTTATGGAACCCGGTTCTGGGAAACCGCTCTGATTTGGTCTTTGGTGACCTTCATCATCTCTCTAGTGATTGTTGCGACCCTGGATCTGAGCTTCAAGCCAGATGACCAGGACCCAAATAGACCCAGGCTTCGCTAGCCAAATCTTTTGGTTAGCTCTTTAGCTAATCCAACGTAGGTTTGAGGCTTCAGTTGCATCAAACGATCTTTAGTTTCTTGAGGAAGCTCTAATTGTTGGATAAACGCCAAGAGGTCCTCTTCACCGATTCTCTTGCCGCGAGTTAGCTCCTTCAGAAGCGCGTATGGGTCGCTGATTGAACTCTCACCGCGAGCAACATCTGCCCTGATAGCGGTTTGAATAGCCTCCCCGAGCACTTCCCAGTTCTCCAAGAGGTCGGCGAGCATGATCGGCTCGTTGACCGCCAACTCATCCAAACCACGCGTCAGGTTGTCGAGGGCCAGGAGTGCATGACCAAAGCCCAGCCCGATGTTGCGTTGGGCAGAAGAGTCAGTCAAATCGCGTTGCAGCCTGGATGTCACCAGGGTTTGCGCGAGTGAATCCAAGATTGCACTCGATAGCTCTAAGTTGGCCTCGGCATTTTCAAACCGGATCGGGTTGACTTTGTGAGGCATGGTTGAAGATCCGGTGGCGCCAGCCACCGGGATCTGCTTGAAGTAGTTCAGCGAGATATAGGTCCAGATGTCGGTCGCGAGGTTGTGCAGGATGCGGTTTAGGTGGCTCATGGCCTGGTAGAGCTCTGCTTGCCAGTCGTGCGACTCAATCTGGGTTGTGAGCGGGTTCCATGTGAAACCAAGGTGCTCTACAAAGCCCTTGGACTGCTCTGCCCAGTCGACATCTGGTGCTGCTGCTAGGTGGGCGGCGAAGGTCCCGGTGGCACCGGAGAACTTACCGAGCACCTCTTGGTTTTCAATTCTTGTTAGCTGCCGCTCCATGCGAAACACGAACACGGCCAGCTCTTTGCCGAGGGTGGTCGGGGTGGCGGGCTGGCCGTGAGTTCTTGCCAGCATTGGCACCGCTGCGTTCTCGCTGGAGATTCTTCTGAGCTTTACCACTAGATCTTTGGCCTTTGGCAGCATGACCTTGGAGATGCCATCGCTAATAACCCTTGCGTAGGCGAGGTTGTTGATGTCTTCTGAGGTGCAGGCAAAGTGCACAAGTTCGTTTAGGTCTTTGCGCCCCAGCTTTTCAAGCTCTTCGCGGATGAAGTATTCAACTGCTTTGACGTCGTGGCGAGTGGTGGCTTCAAACTTTGCCAATCTGGCAACCGAGTCATCGGAAAAATCTGTGACTATCTTTCTAAGACTCGCAATCTCCTTGTCGCTAACAGAGAGCTTGGTGGTGACGAGATTGTTTTGAACCAGCCAGATCAACCACTCGATCTCGATGTGGATTCTCGCGCGATTTAGGCCTGCCTCGCTGAAGTGCTCGCCGAGGTCTCTAACCTGAGGGCGATAGCGACCATCGAGTGGACTTAGGGGCTGCTCCGATAGATTGCTCACGCGCCCATTTTGCACTATCCACAACCCAAAACCCCTCACGGCTTTCCACAGGCCGAAGGATTGGGATAACAACCACTGTTGTTTTTGGCTTGGCTGTTCCAATGAATATCGACTTTCGCCTAGAGGCAGCAAGGCAGCAACTGCTCTATGCACTCCCCGACCAAAGCCAGTGGTCGGGGCCTGCCAAAAATCACTTCGAGTCAAGAATTCGCGAACTGCTGGCTGAACTGGATTCAATCCAAGGCGGGCTATGGCGCTAGATATCTATGGTGGAGACCCCCGCATCATTGCCACGCAGCAGGAGCTGCTGCGGTCAGCTGCTGCCCTTGAGATCGCAATCAATGAGCTCGATGCCGCAATGTTTGCAAACCCAGAGATGTTCCTAGACATCCTGCCAAACCCGCTGCCAAGCATTCAGTTGGCGTTTGCGTTGCCGGGGTTGATCGATCGGTTGCAACGCTTGCGAACGGGGCTTCAGCTTGCCGCCGAGAGCTACTTTTCAACCGAAGCCCAGATCACACGACTGTTGACCGAACTCATGCAGCCGCTGGCCAACCTGAGTTGGTTCATGATGCAACCCAATCCTGTCTCAGCAGCTTTGTCGGAGCAGGTTTCCAGGGCGGCCGCAACCATGGCGGTGGTGGGGTTGACAGGCGTGCCGGCAATGGGGAAAGCCCAGGTTCTCGGTCAAGCGGCGCGGATGGCGGTTGCAGCTAGCGGAGGCATAAGCGCTCAGCAACTTCTTGCCAGATCTCATGTGAATTCGCTAGCGCTTGGAATCCCGGTTGATGCCAGTGGCTCTGCCCGCTTGATTTCGTCTCAGAGTGTCGTTCCAGCTAGAAACGTCTTTGGCTTTGCCAAGAGACTGCAGGACCACTACTGGTCACCGGCATCCTCAATCAGGGTTGAGGTCTTCGAGCGCCAAGGTGGCAGGGACATGGTGGTTTATGTCCCCGGCACCCAGAGCTTTTTGCCAGGGAGTAGCAATCCACTGAATATCCAGTCCAACCTCACCGCCATGGGCGGTGTGGTTGAGGCGCCTTCCCAGCAGGCGGTGAGCGATGCGCTCAGCCGTCTGAATGCCGGCAAGAACGATTCGGTGCTGTTTGTTGGCCACTCTCAAGGGGCACTGTTGGCGGGAAACCTTGCAAGCTCCCCACAGCCCTATGAGGTCAAAGGTCTTGTTTCTCTTGGTGGACCGATAGGTCACCTAAATCTCGAAGTCCCGGTGGTTGCCATTCAGCACGCGGCTGATCCCGTGCCACAGCTTGCCGGGGTGGCCAACCCAATGCGAGAGAACTGGGTGACCATCAGCTCGGATCAGGAGTTTGAGAGCCTGGTTCAGGCTCATCGGGTCTCGAGCTATGCCCAAACTGCAGCCGAGCTTGCCGGGAGTGATAACCCCGGCTATCAAAACGTCATGAAGCAGCTAATCCCAGGGGAAATGCTGGCCGGGAGTATTTATTTGAGATTCGCAGGGATTAGCGAATCTTGAGAACCCTCAGGACGGTCCTGGTTAGGAAGCTTGCAATGCTCATCACAATGGCTGCCAGGATGGCCCAACCCAACGACTCGATCTCAAGACCCTCTGAGGTGAAGCCCTCGATGGTTAGGAGATCCTGACCAATGAATGTGCTCAACCAGGCCACCAAGAGCAACAGCGCTCCGTTGATCACAAAGGCAATGAGCCCAAAGGTGAGGATATACAAGGGAAAAGCCAGTGCTTTGATGACTGGGGCAATGATTGCGTTGACCAATCCAAAGATCGCTCCAATCAGCAAAAATGACCCGATCGTCTCCCATACACCCTCGCCACCATAGGGCGTTAGCGATACCTGAGGAACAAGTGTGGTGGCGGCCCAAAGACCAACGGCATTGACGATAGTGCCAATAAGAAAGCGCAACATGGGGGTAATTCTTGCAGGAAACCGCTAAATTAGCGGTTGTGACCCCCCAGCCAGAGATACCCATGTTGCAACTACTTGCACCGGATGGTACCTACGGTGTTCCGAAGGAATATCAGCGCTACGGAGAGGTAATAGAGACCCTTTCAGAGGACGATCTCAAGAAGTTTTATCGGGATATGGCCCGGATCCGCAGGTTCGACATCGAGGCGATTGCCCTGCAGCGCCAAGGGCAACTGGGTTTGTGGGTGCCGGCAATCGGCCAAGAGGGTGCCCAGATTGGCTCCGGCTACGGTGTTGGCCACTCCGACCACATCTTCCCCAGCTATCGAGAGCACGGAGTGGCAATCACTCACGGTGTTGAACTGATGTCGATCCTCAAGATGATGCGCGGGGTGAATCACGGCGGCTGGGACCCCGAGGAAACCCGCTTCCACCTCTATGCAATTGTGCTGGGGACCCAGGTTTTGCATGCCGTTGGCTATGCCATGGGCGTGAAGTTTGACGGCCTTGTTGGCACCGGGGACAAAGACAAAGACCTCGCAGTTATTTCTTATATGGGAGATGGTGCAACAGCGGAGGGTGATGTCTCGGAATCCCTGTTGTTTGCTGCGGTGAACGATGCTCCGGTGGTGTTTTTTGTGCAGAACAACCAGTGGGCTATTTCCTCCAACATCAAAGATGTGACTCGAGTTCCGCTCTATCGCAGGGGTGAGGGCTTTGGGGTGCCGGGCATGCGGATTGATGGCAACGACGTGCTGGCAAGCTATGCGGCAACCAAGATCCATATGGACGAGGCCAGAAGCGGCCAGGGGCCGTTTCTGATTGAGGCGCTCACCTATCGAATCGGTGCCCACACCACCAGCGATGACCCCAGCAAGTATCGAGACGAAGCCGAGGTCGATGAGTGGCGGGCCAAGGACCCGATTGCTCGCTTTGAGGTTTTCCTGAGGCGCCAGGGCATCTCGGACGACTTCTTCGAAGAGGTTGCAAGTGCCGGAGATGCCCTTGCCAAGGACATCCGCGAGCAAACCTTTGCTCTGACTAACCCACCGCTTGAGAACATCTTTAACCACGTCTACTCCGATCCCCACCCCGAGATTGACCGCCAGCGGCAGTGGCTCAAGGCCTATGAGGCTCAGATGGGCACACATGAGTAGCTACCAGGACATGGCGATCGCCAAGGCGCTAAATGCCGGGATCGCCAAGGCGATGCGCAAAGACCCAAAGGTTTTGATGTTTGGCGAGGATATTGCTGAACTAGGTGGTGTTTTTAGGGTCACCGAGGGCTTGGCCTGCTGAGTTTGGCAAAGAGCGGGTGTTTAACACCCCAATTGCTGAGTCGGGAATCGTTGGAACAGCGATTAGGTCTTGCGATGCGCGGCTACAAGTCCGTGGTCGAGATTCAGTTTGATGGCTTTGTGTTTCCCGCCTTTAACCAGATCACCTCGCAGTTAGCCAAGCTCACCTATCGCTCCGAGGGCTTTTCCCAAATGCCGATTGTGATCCGCATTCCCTATGGCGGCGGTATTGGTGCGGTTGAGCACCACTCCGAGTCTCCAGAGGCCTACTTCGCCCACACCCCCGGCCTCAGAGTGGTCACCCCATCAAACCCAAACGATGCCTACTGGATGATGCAGCAGGCCATTGAGTCTCCGGACCCGGTCATCTTCCTAGAACCAAAGCGGCGCTACTGGCAAAAGGGTCCGGTCAACCTAGATGTTTCGCCTATGCCGCTTCACAACGCAAGGCTTTTGCGTGAGGGCACCCAGGTCACCGTCTTGGCCTATGGCCCCATGGTCACCGCAGCCCTGCAGGCTGCGGAGATTGGTGCCGAGGAGGATGTGAGCATTGAGGTCATCGACCTGCGCTCACTCTCTCCGATTGATTACCCAACCATTTTGGCTTCGGTGCAAAAGACGAACCGTGCCATCGTGGTTCACGAGGCACCAACCAATGTCTCACTCTCGAGTGAGATTGCTGCTCGGATTGCCGAGCATGCCTTCTATCACCTGGAGGCACCGGTTTTGAGGGTTGGTGGTTTTGATACCCCATATCCTCCTGCCAAGTTGGAAGAGGCCTACCTGCCAGATGCGGACCGTATTCTGGAGGCAGTCGATAGAGTGCTGAGCTACTAGGGAGATTCATGAGTATTTCAAGATTCCCACTGCCAGATGTTGGCGAGGGCCTCACCGAGGCCGAGATTGTCACCTGGAAGGTAAAGGTTGGCGATCAGGTCAGCGTGAACCAAACCATTTGTGAGATCGAAACCGCAAAGTCCCTGGTCGAGCTTCCCTGCCCCTTCGAGGGCGAGGTCACAGAGTTACTTGGCCCAGGAGGGCGACACCGTTGAGGTTGGAACGCCAATTATTGCGGTGAAGACTGCCGGTGGACCAGTGATTGATGCTCCGATCGCAGAACCCTCAGAAGAGGCAGACACCGGAGCGGAGTATCAAATCCCAACCCTGGTTGGCTATGGCGATGCCGGTGAAGCTAAGTCCAGGCGTAAGCGTGCAGTCAACGTTGCCCCGGTTGCCACCTCAATCCCGGTCTCCATGGTGATGGCAGCAGCATCCAGTGACTCCGTTTTGGCAAAGCCACCAATCAGAAAACTGGCCAAGGAGCTAGGTGTCGACCTTGGATCACTAACCGGGACAGGCAGTCATGGCGAAATCACTCGTGAAGATGTGATTGGTGGAGCCAGCCAGGCAAGTGTCTTCAAAAACCTCACCACCCCAGCTGTTCCATCGGAGCGCGAAGAGCGCATTCCCGTCAAGGGCGTCCGCAAGGCAATCGCAACCGCAATGGTGAAAAGCGCCTTCACCGCACCACACGTCAGCATCTTTGTTGATGTCGATGCCACCAGAACCATGGAGTATGTCAAGAGACTGAAGTCCTCGGTGGACTTCGCTGGCATCAAGGTCACACCGCTATTGATCATGGCCAAGGCCATGATCTGGGCGGTGAGAAGAAACCGCATGGTGAACTCCACCTGGACCGACAAAGAGATCATTGTCCACAACTTTGTGAATCTCGGGATTGCAGCTGCAACCCCGAGGGGCCTGATTGTTCCCAACATCAAAGACGCTGACGCAATGAGCATGATCGAACTTGCTCAGGCAATCGAGCAGCTTGCTGCCGAGGCCCGCGAGGGCAAGACCAGCCAAGAGAGCATGAAGGACGGCACCATCACCATCACCAACATCGGTGTTTTCGGTGTTGACACCGGAACCCCGATCTTGAACCCCGGTGAGGTTGGCATTGTTGCGCTTGGTTCAATTAGGAAGAAGCCCTGGGTGGTGGACGATGAGATCGTGGTTCGCCAGATCACCACAATCGGTGCCACCTTCGACCACAGAGTGGTCGATGGTGACGTGGCATCGAGGTTTGTGCAGGACGTTGCAAGCGTTATTGAGGAGCCGGCACTGCTACTTGACTAAATGAAATTGACAATCATTTTCAATAAGCACTAGTATTGCCGCATGATTAAAAAACTATCTAGACCTTTTGGGCTGCTTGTTGCAGCCGCAACCGCTATCGCCCTTGCTGGCTGTGCCCCACAAGACACCGCTGCTGAGCAAAATGAGGCAGAGGCAAAGCCAACGATTGTTGCGACCACCAATGTTTGGGCAAGCGTGCTTAGCCAGGTTGCTGGCGATCACTTTGACGTTATTGCCCTGATTGACAACCCAACAATTGACCCACACTCCTATGAGGCATCAGCCAGAGACCAGCTTGCCGTCACAGAAGCCAGCATGTTTGTCATGAACGGTGGCGGTTATGACGAATTTGCCCTGAGCCCTGGCATCTGCTGCCGGCATCGAGGCAATGAACGTCTACGAAATTCATGAGTCAGTTCACGGCGATGAGGACCACGCTGACGAGCACGCCGACGAGCACAGTGAAGAGGACCACGCCGACGAGCACCACTGACGACGACCACAAGGACGAGGACCACGCCGACGAGCACAGTGACGAAGATCACGCTGACGAGGACCACGCCGATGAGCACAGCGACGAAGATCACGCCGACGAGCACAGTGATGAGCACGGCGACGACCACCACGATGAAGACCACAAGGATGACGACCACGACCACGAGGGTCACGACCACGACCACGATGGCTCTGACCACATTTGGTATGACTTCCACGTTGCCAAGGTGATGGCAGGAGTGTTTGCTGCTGAGATGGCAAAGCTGCAGCCAGAAAACGCTGCCAGCTTTGAGTCAAACGCAGCCGAGTTTGAGTCGGCGATGGAGTCCATCGAGACCAGGGTCGAGGCTTTGGCTGATAGCTCAATCCACTACTTCGAAGCACACCCGCTTGCAGCCTTGCTGTTTGCCGAACTTGGTTTTGAGAACCTAACCCCCGAGGGCTTTGCTGAGGCCGAGGAGGCAGAACTAGAGCCTTCGGTTGCGATTGTTGCTGAGGCCCAAGAGCTGATTCGATCCGGCAGAGCTGAGCTTTCTGGCGGTCAACGAGCAGGTGACATCTCCGACTCTTGAATCTCTGAGGCAATTGGCTGAAGCAGAGGGTGTTCCAGTGCTGGAATTCGGTGAGCTTTTGCCAACTGGCATGAGCTACCAGCAGTGGGCAGATTCTGTGCTGGACCTAATCGAATCGATTAGCTAGCCAGATCTCAAGGACCAGCCGCCCATGAGCACGGGCGGCTGGTTTTTGGTTCGATAATGATTTTCAGTAAGGAGTAGTCTTCAGATATGAAGAATTGGTCCTTTCCAAAGCTCCTTTTAGCAAGCATTACCGCGGGTTTGGTGCTGTTTGCCTTGGTGGCCAACTTCGTTTTTTCAAACAATGGCTCCGATGTTGAGCCGAGTGCTCAACCCTCGCCAACCCTCACTCGCGAGGGTGACACCGGCAAGATAAGCGTTGTCACCTCAACCAGAGTCTGGGCAGAAATCACTGAGCTTTTGGCGGGTGAATGGGTTGAGGTTGTGAGCCTTGTCCCAAACGGCCAGGACCCACATTCATATCAGGCCAGCGCTAGAGATCAACTCTCTATTTCCGAAGCCGACCTCGTGATCGCCAACGGCGGAGGTTATGACGACTTCATGGATCAGTTGGTCTCAGCAGCCGATGTTGATCAGGTTTTCCTAAAGCTTGTTGAAGGTGAAGAGATTCACAGCGGTGAGGAACCTCATGATGAGGGTGAAGCCCATGAACACAGCGAAAACGAACACATTTGGTATGACTTCGAGCTCACCCTCGATGCGGCCGAGTTGATTGTCGCGACCATTGCAGAGCTTCGCCCAGAGGCTTTCGAGTCTGTGACCGCCGGCTTTGACTTCTTCACCTCGGAGATGGCAAATCTTGAGGTGAGACTTGAGGCCCTTAGAACGCGTGGTTTGGGCTTGGGGTTCATTGCTCCCGAGTCGGTTGCCAACCTAATGATGGTGAATGCGGGTTTTGAGGATTTAACCCCCTCGGGTCTTGCAACCGCAATCGAAGAGGACCGCGAGGTGAGCCTTACGGATCTCGCCCAAGCCGAGAGCCTTTTGAGCAACAGAGTGGCGGAGCTACTGATCATCAACATCTCCTCCACGCCAGATGCGGTCACTGACCGCCTGATTGCTGCCGCCGAGGCGGGAGACCGGGAGATAGTTCGGGTCTCCGAGACCGGTTACCTAGATCGAGGCGATGGAAGCCCAATCGAGGATCTCAGCTATCTCGATTGGATGGCCTGGGTCATTGACCAACTGCAAGAAGCGATCTACTAGGTGAATAGCGTTCTAAGCATCACAGGTGCCACGCTCGCCTTTGGCGAGCGGGTTATTTGGGAGAACATAAATCTTGACGTGAAGCCCGGTGAGTTCATTGCCGTTATCGGAGCAAACGGCTCTGGCAAGTCGATGTTGTTGAAGGCAATTCTTGGGCAACAGCAACTCAGCTCTGGGCAGATTGAATTTATGGGCAAGAAAACCAGCACTGGCAATACCCAGATTGGTTATGTGCCCCAGCATCGCGCGGTTGACTCGGGTTTGCCTCTAAAGGCGATCGATGCGGTTCGTTTTGGACTCGATGGTCACAACTACGGCTTACCACTGCCGAGTCAAAAAAAGCGAGCACTCTCCCTAGCTGCACTAGAACAGGTTGATGCCGGGCACTTGGCAACCAGCTCGGTCGGGGCGCTCTCTGGTGGGGAGATGCAGCGAGTTCGGGTTGCGCAAGCATTGATAGCAAACCCGAAGTTGATCTTGGCCGATGAGCCGCTGAGTGCATTGGATCTCAACCACCAGGCGGTCGTAAGTGAGCTGATTGCAACTCAGCGGGATTCGGGTAGCGCGGTTTTGTTTGTGACTCACGATGTGAACCCAATCATCGACTACGTCGATCGAGTGCTCTATTTGGCTCAGGGCAAGCACTCGGTGGGAACACCTGATGAGGTGTTGCGCTCCGAGGTGCTCTCCGAGCTCTACGGAGCTGAGATCGATGTTGTTCGTAACCAGGGCCGCATCGTGGTGCTGGGTGCTCACGATCACCAGCACCATGATGACGAGGAGTGGGTCTAAATGGACTGGTCCGACATCTTCGATTTCTCCGACTACGACAAGCTCTTGCCACTGGTCTATAACTCTTTGTTGGCCGGTGCGCTGCTGGCACTAATTGGTGGTTTGGTTGGCGTGTTTGTTATGAACCGAGAGCTCTCCTTTGCCGTTCACGGCATCGCAGAGCTCTCGTTTGCCGGGGCTGCGGTGTTTTTGTTGATCGGGCTGGATGTTGTTCTGGGCTCTGTTTTTGGGTCTTTGATCGCGGCGGCAATCATTGCTGTTTTGGGTGATCGGGCAAAAGACCGCAACTCGATAGTTGCGGTGTTGATGCCCTTCGGGCTTGGTATTGGCATCCTGGCGCTGTCGCTATATCCCGGGAGGGCGGCAAACAAGTTTGGGCTTTTGACCGGGCAGATAGTTGCCGTTGATGACCCCAAGCTGGCCTCGATGACCGTGATGACGCTTGTGGTGTTGATTGCAATGGTTGTGATGTGGCGACCATTGAGCTTTGCCTCACTGGATCCTGAGGTAGCGGCAGCCAGGGGTGTGCCGGTGAAGTGGCTGGGAATCGTGTTTGTGATTGTCCTTGGCATTGCGGTTGCCGCTGCGGTTCAGGTTGTGGGGGCGCTGTTGGTCTTGGCGCTGTTGGTGACGCCCGCTGCTGCAGCGCTCAGGCTGTCGAGCTCTCAGGTTTGGGTGCCGGTTTTGAGCGTGCTGTTTGCTCTTGTGTCGATGATTGGCGGCATATTGCTGGCGCTTGGCGGTTCCTTGCCGATTAGCCCGTTTGTGACAACGATTTCGTTCCTGATCTACTTGATTGCGAGAATTGTTGCCTTCGCTAAGAAAAAGGCAGAGGTGACAAGGTGACTCAAAAGCGCAGCACCTGGCAAAAGGTTGCGGTCAGAGAAGAGCTAGGTGAACGCAGTGGTTTTATCTCGGCCCAGCAGCTGCATGCCGAGATGGTGGCTGCTGGCCAGAAGCTGGGCCTGACGACCGTTTACCGGGCATTGACTGACATGGTCGAATCTGGGGAGGCCGATGCCCTAACCGGTAGTGATGGGGAGACCAGGTATCGGATTTGTGGTCAGGAGCACCACCACCATTTGATTTGCAATGTTTGCGGCAAGACGGTTGAGTTCGAACTACCGGGTTTTGAGGCTGCAACCAAGGCGTTGGCGCTCAGTCACGGCTTCCAGGAAGTGAGCCACAGCATCGAGCTGTTTGGCACTTGCTCGGATTGCCCGCGTGGCTAGTTGATTTTTTATTGCTAGGACTTGCTTTTGTTGCCCCCGCTCTCCTAAACTTGGGGGGTTGCACGGGCCTAGCCCGCACAATCCCAAACATTTAGCTTCGGGTAAACGCGCCCCAAGGAGGAGAAATGGCAGCTTACTGCCAGGTGACGCAGACTGGACCGCAGTTCGGTCACAAGGTCTCGCACGCTCAGAACAAGACCAAGCGTCGTTTTGACCCAAACATTCAGAAGAAGACCTACTTCGTTCCTTCCATGGGACGCAAGGTCACACTGACCCTTTCGGCCAAGGGCATCAAGGTTATTGATGCACGCGGCATCGAGTCCGTAATCGGCGAGCTGGTAGCTCGTGGCGAGAAGATCTAGGAAGAAGTAGATGGCCAAGGATAAGGACGTCCGTCCAATCATCAAGTTGAAGTCAACTGCGGGCACCGGCTACACCTACGTAACCAAGAAGAACCGCCGCAACGACCCAGACCGCATCAGTTTGAAGAAGTACGACCCAGTAGTGCGCAAGCACGTTGAATTCCGCGAGGAGCGCTAATAAATGGCGAAGAAGTCCAAGATTGCAAAGAACGAGCAGCGCAAGGTTATTGTCGAGCGCTACGCAGAGCAGCGACTAGCGCTGAAGAAGGCCCTGGTTGACCCAACCTCAACCGAGGAGCAGCGCGAAGAGGCTCGTATGGGATTGCAGAAGCTTCCAAAGGATGCCAGCCCAGTGCGCGTTCGCAGCCGAGACATGATCGATGGTCGCCCACGCGGTGTGCTCTCGAAGTTCGGTGTTAGCCGTGTGCGATTCCGCAAGATGGCTCACAAGGGTGAACTACCAGGTATCACCAAGTCCAGCTGGTAAAAAACTTACTGACGAAGCCGCCTAGCATTAGGCGGCTTTTGTCGTTTTTGAACCAGCAATCGGAAACAAATTTCCCAATTCGAAATTTTGTGAGCGGTTTTTGAGTCTCGGGTCCCCCAAAATCCCCTAAATCTCGGGGGAAACTCCCATGCAACACGCCGAGATATGAGCAATACGGGGAGAACTGTGGCTATAGGTTGATGAGGACATTACTGTCCCTAAGTTGTCCAGGAGGACCATATGAACAAGAGCGAGCTCGTAGCAGCAGTCGCAAAGCACACTGGTGAATCACAGGCCGCTGTTGGCCGTGTCATCGACGCAATGTTTGACACCATCGGTGCATCAATCGCGAAGGGTGACAAGGTCACCATTCCTGGTTACCTAAGCGTTGCCAAGGGCCACCGTGCAGCACGTGCCGGTCGCAACCCACAGACCGGCGCAACCATCCAGATTGCAGCAGCTAACACCGTAAAGGTGTCCGCTGGTAGCAAGCTAAAGGCTGCAGTCAAGTAACTACAAACCTCAGAGGCGGCGTCTAGCAATAGACGCCGCTTTTGGCATATCTGGGGCGTTAGGGTTATTTGTGTGAACAACAAATCCCGGGGTTACTTTTATGTCGCAGTGCAATTTTTACTGATTGCACTGCTGTTTACCGCTCCGCGTCAAGAGGACCCCTACGGCCCTATCTCCGAAGTCATTGGGCTTATCGGTGTTGCAGTGATTGCCCTTGGGGCGATCATCCTGGTCACAAGTTTTGTGAGGCTTGGTAAATCACTAACCGCCAACCCGGTTCCCAAGGACGATGGGGTCTTGGTAACCACTGGCCTCTACGCCAGGGTTCGCCACCCGATCTACTTCGGGCTTTTGGTTTTGGCTTTCGGTGTTGTGCTGGATGCCGGATGGTGGCCACAGTTTGTCATCGCGCTGATGCTCTACTTCCTTCTGAACATCAAGGCTCAGTTTGAGGAGAGTCTTCTTATTGAGAAGTATCCCGACTACAAGGCCTATGCGCTTAAGACCCCAAGGTTCTTTCCAAGGGTGGGTTAGGTGACACAAACCCAGGTGACTCGCACTTTGCAGGCCGTGACCCTGGTTGGGTTCGCGGCAATCGCAAGCGTGGTCATCGGCATGCTCTATGGCGGCGGTGCTGCACCACTGCAGTTCTCTGATCCAGGACCGGTGGTGCGGTGGGGTCAGCCAATTGTGAAGCTCGTGCTCAACCTCTCAATGGCAACCGCAATCGGCACCCTGGTGCTGAGCGCATTTGCCGGTAACACTGAAGAGCGCCAGCGACTGCAGCCGGTGGCAAGCTGGTCGGCAGCGCTCTGGCTGGCGGCAAGCGCTACCTATTTTGTTTTGACCTACCTATCCGCCTCTGGAACCGCTCTTAGCTATGGACCGGAGTTCTCCGAGGGGCTTTGGCTTTTTGCAACACAGATCGAGCTTGGTTCGCTTTTGGCTGCCAACGTTGTGATTGCGCTGATTGTTTCATTGACGACCATGGCATTCACCGGCACCCGAATGGTTGCCGTGAATGCTGCACTGGCCGCCGCTGGTCTTTACCCCTTGGCGGAATCTGGTCACGCCTCCAGTGATGTTGGTCACACGATTGCAGTGAACTCCATGCTCATGCACCTGGTTGGCATCTCGGTTTGGGTTGGTGGTTTGGTCGCCCTCTATTCGGTTTTCTATGCAAACAGTGAGCGGGCTGGGGTGTTGGTCTCTAGGTATTCAACGCTTGCACTGTTTGCATTTATCTTGGTTGCGATTTCGGGAGTTAGCTCTGGTTACATCAGGCTCTATGAGCCAAGCGATTTGCTCTCCCAATACGGTTTGATGCTGATTGGCAAGAGTGTTTTGTTGATTGCACTTGGATTGTTCGGTGCTTTGCACCGACTGAAGCTGGTTTCAGATTTTGCCAAGCGCGCCACTGGCTTTTGGAAGCTGGTGACGCTAGAGCTAACCGTGATGGGGCTTGCGATGGGGTTGGGAACCGCTTTGGCGCTGACACCATTGCCGGTTAGCGATGCGGAGTTCGTGCCACCAACCCCGGCGCAGCTTCTAACTGGTGACCCATTGCCACCAGAGCTCACCGAAGCTGCTTGGATTACGGTTTGGGATCCAGATCCGCTCTGGGCGACCATTGCGGTTTTGGGAATCGCTGTTTATCTCTATGGCGTCAAGGTCTTGCGGGACCGAGGAGATAAGTGGCCGCTTTCGAGGACCATTCCTTGGGTTATGGGCATGATCGTTTTGTTCTATGTCACAAACGGTGCTCCGCATGCCTATCAGGAGTATCTGTTCTCGGTCCACATGGTTGGACACATGATGCTCTCGATGCTGGTGCCGGTTTTGCTGGTTCCTGGAGCTCCGGTGACGCTGTTGTCTCGTGCGCAGGCTCCGAGAACCGATGGGTCCAAGGGATTGCGAGAGTGGGTGTTGTGGGCGGTGCATACGCCATATGCCTGGTTTATCTCGCAGCCGATAGTTGCGGGGTTGAACTTTGCATTGTCTTTGGTGATGTTCTACTACACCCCGCTGTTTAGGTGGGCGACGGAGGAGCACCTGGGTCACCAGTGGATGCTGGTGCACTTCTTGATTGTTGGCTACCTGTTTGTGCAGTCACTGATTGGCGTTGATCCGCAGCCTCACAGACCCGGCTATCCAATCAAGCTGATGCTTCTAATTGGCACCATGGCCTTCCACGCGTTCTTCGGTCTTGGACTCATGAACGAAAGAGGGCTACTGCTTGCCGATTGGTTTGGTTCTATGGGTCGAACCTGGGGTGATGACCCGCTCGCCGATCAGGCGATCGGCGGAGCGTTTGCGTGGGGAGTCGGAGAGCTGCCAACAATAGTGATCACACTAATTGTGGTGACTCAGTGGTATCGCTCGGATATTCGCGAGCGAAAGCGCTTAGATAGGCAAGCCGACAGAACTGGCAATAGAGAATTGGACGAGTACAACCTGATGTTCGAACAGCTCAGCAAGAGAGATCAGCGGTGATTATCGAGCTCAGCGATGAGCAAAAAGCACTGTTTGACTACATCGAGCAAAACGAGTCCCACGTCTTTGTCACCGGCAGAGCCGGAACCGGTAAATCAACTCTCCTCAGCCACCTAACCGCCAACACCGAGAAGAGCTTTGCGGTTTGTGCTCCGACCGGAGTTGCAGCATTGAATGTTGGCGGGGTCACCATCCACTCTCTTTTCACCTTTCCACTAGGGCTCTTGGGCGAGGTAGAGATCGCAAGGCACCTATCAAAGCGCACCCGCGAGGTCCTAAGAGCACTAGACATGCTCGTAATCGACGAAATCTCGATGGTCTCTGCAGATCTGATGGACGCTATCGATAGAGCAATGCGGATTGCTAGGGGCAGGCGCAATGAGCCCTTTGGTGGTGCGCAGCTTGTGATGTTTGGTGATCCCTATCAGTTGGCCCCCGTGCCACCAAGGGATCCCCAAGAGCGCGGCTATATGGCAGAGAACTACCAGTCCATCTGGTTCTTCGATGCCCATGTTTGGCGCAATGCCGATCTGGAACGTTTTGAACTCGGAGAGATCTTCCGCCAATCTGACAGTCATTTCAAAGAGATCCTCAACGCCATTAGGGATGGCTCGGTGACCAATGAGATGCTCCAGGAGCTAAACGAGGCGGGCAACAGGGTGCCAGAAAATCAGGACGTGATTCGTCTTGCCACCATCAACGAGACCGTCAATGCCGTGAACCAACACCGCATGCAGCAGATCCCCGCTGACTCCAAGACCTTCACCGCCACCTACTCAGAGGGCGCAGCCAAGGCCTTTGGCAGAGCCCTGCCAGCTGAGACCAGCCTTGAGCTCAAGGTTGGTGCTCAGGTGATGTTTATCAAAAACGATGAATACACCCCGGGCAAAAATGGCTCGGTGGGGCAACGCCGCTGGGTCAATGGCACCATCGGCCATGTTGTTGCCCTGCCAAAGTCGGGGATTGTCGTTGTTGATGTTGATGGCGAAGAGTTTGATGTTGGCCCTGCGACCTGGGAGAAGGTCCGCTACGAAGTCGAAGAGGACTTCGATGAGGCCAGCGGCAAGGTTAGAGAGGTTCTAGTTCCAATCACCCTGGCCGAGTTCAAGCAGGTGCCACTTGCGGTTGGCATGGGCCGTCACGATTCACAAGTCCCAGGGCCAAACCTATGAAGAGGTATTGATTGACATGGGCCGCGGGGCCTTCAGCCCCGGACAGACCTATGTCGCACTCTCGCGAGTCACGGCGCTCTCCGGGCTTTATCTGACCCGCCCCATCTCGATTAGAGATGTGATGGTGGATAAGGATGTGGTCAGGTTTATGAGCGGGGCGGCGCCTTCAGCCACCAGTTCAGAGCTTCTGCCACCCTTCTAGCCCAGTAGCTCTCGTGGTGACCGGTGTTTGGGTAGATCGCTGCTACTAGGTTCTCTGGCTCGGTGTAGCCCTTTTGCTTTATGAGCTCAACCGCTTTGTTGTGAAAAGGCGGATAGAGCTCATCTAGCTCAATGGTCCCCGAGTCAGTCCAGAGCCGATGGCTCTTGCCATCGGGCAGCATGCCAGTGAGCTTCTCAACCATCACCTCGCCTCCAAAGGGCCAGTGGGTTGAGAAGCAGATGGCAGTTCCAAAGACATCGGGCCTTTTGCTCATCGCATACATCGACATCAGTCCACCCATCGAGGACCCCATGACTGCGGTTCTCGATGGATCTAGTTGCAACTCAAATTTCTCTGCCACAAAAGGCAAGATGGCATCGGCAATCAGCGAGACATAGGCATCTCCAAAGCCAGGACCACGATCAGCCTCATACTCCGCAGGGATTAGCTTCCAGATCTCGGGGTGCTGATCGAGGACGCTTTGCGGAGCAAGCTCCCTGAGTCTGGTGAAATCACTCAATCCCCAGACCGCAATCACAACTGGAGCTGAAGCTCTGACCTCATCGCGGATGGCAGGCAAGACCTCCCAGGTCTTGCCTGTGAAGGAATCCTCTTCGTCAAAGATGTTTCTGCCATCGTGCATGAGAAGGACACTCGTTGTTGGATTCACGTCTTTAGGAACCCAGACATCCACGCGGTGCTCGTCGAAGTCGAAGCGGTGCATTGTTCCCCCGGCAAGCTTTCTTTCGAGGATCTTCTTCTCCCGGTTTGCCATAAACAGCGGGAAGGTGAAGGCGATTGCCGTCACACCCGAGACCAGGAAGTAGAGCCAGACCCGTTTCATGCCAAGGCGCCTGGCCTCAACCAGCATGAACACCACCACTGCCAGCGCCACTACAAGCAGGTCAATCGAGAGCACCCAGTCCACCAAGGTTCCGAACCAGGCGCCGAGGTAGTCGGCGCCTGTGGTGGAGGCAATGGTATTTAGAACAACCGCTGTCACCAGGCCAATGCCTGAGATGACGTAGTAGATGTATGAGCGCAGGGTGTGTTTTCTGACCATCTAGGAATCATTGCATGAGCGTGCTTTCCACTCTGACTAAATGTTTGATTTCATTGCCAAGCGGTGCTTACTCGCGCACTAACCTTGAGGCATGTTGCTATCAGACAGAGACATCAAAGCCCAGATTGAATCAGGTCGGATTGGCCTAGAGCCATTGGAAATGGGGCTCTTGCAGCCATCGAGCATGGATGTTCGGTTGGATAAGTTTTTTAGGTTGTTTGATAACCACAAGTACCCATTCATTGACCCCAAAGAGCAGCAGGACGAACTAACCCGCTTGGTTGAGGTCGACCCAAGCGAGGCCTTCATCTTGCACCCGGGTGAATTTGTGCTTGGGTTCAACCTTTGAGTTTGTGAAGCTGCCAGACGATATCGCAGCAAGGCTGGAGGGCAAGAGCTCACTTGGCAGGCTGGGGCTTTTGACCCACTCCACCGCAGGCTTTGTTGACCCAGGCTTCCAGGGTCATGTGACCCTGGAGCTTTCCAACACCGCAACCTTGCCGATTAAGCTTTGGCCCGGCATGAAGATTGGTCAACTTTGCTTCTTCCAGCTCTCTTCTGCGAGCGAGAACCCCTATGGTTCCCAGAAGTATGGTTCTGAGATATCAGGGCCAGCGTGGTCCAACTGCTTCTCGCTCGCACCTGAATTTCCACATCACCGATGTTGGAAACAGCTCGCTTAGCTAAAGTGCGATCTGGCCTCGTGAAGGTCTTTTGAATAAACCCGCTTTAGGGCGTATTTATCGGCGCTGAGTTCAACCAACCTGTCAACTTCAAACACCAGCGCCCTGGAGGCTGCGAACCAGGGCAGTAGTTGATAGACGGCATAGGCAAAGGCCTTTACTCGCTCATGGTTCAGTTTGATGTGCCCATACTCGTGTCGAAGGATTGCCTCGAGCTGCTTTGCTGGCAGCTCGAATACCGCCTTTGAGAGATAGATGCCTTTGTCCTTGGTGATTGCCAAATACCCCGGCACCTCAAGTTCATAGATTGTTGCCCGGCGGTATTTGGAGATCTCCCTGGCAACCTCACCCAGTCTTGGTTGATAGCGCTTCGCGAGATCAAACATTGGGGAGAGCCTTTGGTTGGCTAGCGCTATCAATACCCCGGCAAAGCCCATCAACAACCAGGGAGCGATGCTGGCGGCAATTGTGAAGAGCAGATCCCCACCCTCTTGGAGCCTGAGCCAGGTTGTGAAGATGCTGTAACCGGCGAGGATCGTGGCGCCAATGGTTGCAAGAACTGCAGAACCAAGGGATAAAAACCAAAGCCAAAGACCTAGGTTGGGAGATTTATTGAACCGGCCAGCAAAAAACAGCGGCGCTGAAACCGTAACAAGTAATACCCACTCGGTCAGCAGTATGAGCAGGTAGAGGGAAATCTCCACCTTTGAAGACTAACCCTCGAGGGCCCTTCTAAGTTGTGAGATTTGATCTGGGGATAACTTGGATGCAAAGTGCGAGAAAACCAGTGCTGGGTTCGCAGCTTCGTCCATCGCTCCCAGCAATATCTCTGCGGTGTGCTTTTCTCTAGAAGAGGTCGCGATGAACAAAAGCGATCTGCCCATCGACTCTTTTTTCACAAGGCCCTTGTCTCCCAGCCGAGACAGCACGGTCAAAACGGTTGTGATCGCAAGCGACTCATCGCCAATCAGCGAGAGGATCTGCTGGGATGTCAGGCCCTCTGGCCTGTCCCAGAGCGCTGACAGCACCTGGCTCTCGAGCTCTCCCTGCTTGCGTTTAGACATGTCGTCATTCTACGGGGTGTAGAGGAATGTCTTGATCTAGCTTTGCGAACTGGCTGGAGCCGGGTTCTAGCGCTTCGAGAAGCCAGACGATGTTTTCGATTTCAGATTCTTCATCGCAGTAAAGAATGTTCTCGTGGTGGGCGATTCGATTTCGCAGAATCGTGACTCGCCTCATCTTGTCATAGTAGGACTGCCGTGGCTCAGAACTATCAATCCGAAAGGCGTGCCGGAGCGCTGGGACCCACAACTTTGTCTCATTGCGACTGTTAAGCATCATCGCCCAGAACCCAAAAGACAAAGATGAAACAATCGCGTTTCTTTTGTTCGTGAGACCCTTGTCCTCGATTTGCTTCGCTGCAAATCTGAGCCTCTCACTCAGTCTGGCCTCAAGAGCACTTGATCCATCGAGAAAGAACTGATCGCCGAACTTCTTTTCCAAGGCTTCTGCGAATCTGTTTCTCACCCCAACTTCAAGCAGGGCTATGTGAGGCCACAACCGCCCAGACAACTCCTGATTGGCACGATAAGCGACATGCGGATCAAAAATGTTGCCCGACACTTGCATCGCTGCGAGTTTGTGGCTGTTGAGAAGTTCGCATATTTTGCAACTAGAGGGTTGACTCATTCCGTACCTGTAACTAAAATTCAAGTTGTAAAACCCCGGAACCTGCTAGTAGCGCCAGGCCGGGGTTCCATCTTTAAGTTGGCTTTCAATTTTCCGGTTTTTGACATCCGAGGATGCTAACCAGTCTCTGAGATTGCTGGTCGGAGTTATCCACAGGTCAAGTTCTTTAGTCAGTTCTAAGCCTTGATTTCTGTTCTGCGCTTCGGGTATTATTTGACTCGTAACACCCCGGAACCTGCTAGTAGCGCCAGGCCGGGGTTACGCCTTTAACGGGTCTTCTAGTCCTGAGGTGCGAAGACTGGCTTCACGGTAAGAAGCAGCAGGTAGCCAACAATCAAGATAATCATCAGGCCGATGATTCCCCAGATGGGCGAGAACAAGCCAACAAAGATGCTCCAGGCAGCAGGTGCCAAGAAGCTCACCGCACGACCAGTGGTTGCATAAAGACCAAATGCCTCACCCTGCTTGTCGTCGGCAGAGAGCCTCGACATCATGGTTCTAGAGGCTGCTTGGGCAGGGCCAACGAAGGTGCAGAGGAATAGGCCAAAGCCAAAGAAGGCAATGGTTCCAAGATCTGCAAAGACAAAGACTCCCAAACCACCAAGAATCACGCCGGCAAGTGAGATAAAGACCACCAGGCGAGAGCCAACCCGGTCCTCAAAGAACGAACCAATAAAGGCACCAATTCCCGCCACCACGTTGGCGGCAATGCCAAACAGGATGATCTCGGTCAAAGACAAACCAAACGCAATACCACCCAGCACCGCGCCATAGGCAAAGACACCGTTTAGACCATCCCGATAGACAGCGGAGGCAATCAAGAACTTCAGCAGGTTCGGGTTCTCGCGGCCCATCTTGGCCAAAGACCTAAACAGGTTGCCATAGGCCGCGAAGATGCCCTCCTTCTCGGTTCCTGGGATTGGCTTTGACTCAGGAACATTGAGCATTAGCGGAATTGAGAAGATCAGCACCCAGAACATCGAGATGATCATCACCACGCGCACCGATAGCGCAGCCTCATCTGGAATGCCGAGCATTTCAGCGCCACCAAACTGAATGATCCAAAGAGCCATAACCAAAAGCACGATGCCACCCATGTAGCCAAGGCCCCAGCCAAACTGGCTGACCTTGCCGCGCTCCTTTGGCCTTGCGACCTCATTCAGCATGGAGTTGTAGTTCACGGTTGCAAACTCAAAGAAGATGCCACCAACGGCCAACAGCGTCAGCCCAAAGAAGAAGAAGTCATTAGAGGGCTGCACGAAGAACATCAGGCCGATGGTTCCGGCAAAGAGCCAGGTGTTGATCATCAGCCACATCTTCTTGCGGCCTGAGGTGTCAGCACGCCTACCAACAATCGGTGCAATCAAAGCAATAAGGACACCGGCAATCACTCCCGAGATACCGAGCCAGAAGCCGGTGTATTGACCGGCTTCCTCGGTGGTCATGCCTGCGGGTGCAAAGGCCGTGTCGGTGATGTAGCGGCCGAAGATGAAGGAGGTGACAACAGTCGGGAAGGCTTGAGAAGCCCAGTCCCACAGTGCCCAGGAAAAAGTGCCTTTTGGTTTCGCCATTGAAACGTCATTGTTTGCCATAGCCCGAGATTAGTCCTCTGGGTAGTCAAAAGCACCACCTATTTGGTGACGAGTTGTTGAATTTTCCAAACTTGAGTCATTCACACTCAACTTTCAGGTAGCGAAGCTTGACAACTTTGTTCTCATCTCCCAAACTTGAGTGCATGTGACTCAACTTAGTCACAAGAATTGAAAAGGAAAGAGAGAAACAAAATGGGTAGAGCAGTAGGAATTGACCTGGGAACCACCAACAGCGCAGTAACGGTGTTGGAAGCAGGTGAACCAAAGGTCATCGCAAACGCGGAGGGCTTCAGAACCACCCCATCGGTGGTTGCCTTCACCAAGGATGGCAACATCCTGGTTGGTGAGACCGCAAAGCGCCAGGCTGTCACCAACGTTGACCGCACAGTGAGCTCTGTAAAGCGCCACATGGGCACCGACTGGAAGTTCCAAGTAGACGACAAGGCCTACACCCCCAAGAAATCTCCGCACGTATCTTGATGAAGCTCAAGCGTGATGCCGAGACCTACCTAGGTGAAGAGGTATCAGACGCAGTTGTAACCGTCCCCGCCTACTTCAACGACGCCGAGCGTCAGGCAACCAAGGAAGCCGGCGAGATCGCCGGCCTAAACGTGCTGAGAATTATTAACGAGCCAACCGCAGCAGCACTGGCCTATGGCCTAGACAAGGGCAAGGAAGACGAGCTCATTTTGGTTTTTGACCTAGGTGGTGGAACATTCGATGTTTCTTTGCTGGAGGTTGGCAAGGACGACGAGTTCTCAACCATTCAGGTTCGCTCAACCTCAGGTGATAACCGCCTGGGTGGAGATGACTGGGACCAAAGACTGGTTGACCACCTGGTCACCAAGTTCAAGGAGACCACCGGCGTTGATGTTGCCAAGGACAAGATTGCCCTGCAGAGGTTGAAGGAAGCAGCCGAGCAGGCCAAGAAGGAGCTCAGCCAGTCCACCACCGCGCAGATTCAGCTGCCATACCTGTCTCTAACCGAGTCGGGACCAGCAAACTTGGACGAGAGCATCACCCGTGCCCAGTTCGAGTCATTGACCTCTGACCTCCTAGAGCGCACCCGCAAGCCATTCGAAGACGTGATCAAGGAAGCCGGCGTCAAGGTCGGTGACATCGCTCACGTAGTTCTAGTTGGTGGTTCAACCCGCATGCCAGCAGTAACCGAGCTTGTGAAGAGCCTCTTGGGTGGCCGCGAGCCAAACAAGGGCGTGAACCCAGACGAGGTCGTATCGGTTGGTGCAGCACTGCAGGCCGGTGTTATCCGCGGTGACCGCAAGGACGTGCTGCTGATTGACGTCACCCCACTGGCTCTAGGCATTGAGACCAAGGGTGGCATCATGACCAAGCTGATTGAGCGCAACACCGCTATCCCAACCAAGAGATCAGAGACCTTCACCACCGCTGATGACAACCAGCCAAGCGTTTCTATTCAGGTCTTCCAGGGTGAGCGCGAATTCACCAGGGACAACAAGTCCCTGGGTAACTTCGAGCTAACCGGCATTGCCCCAGCCCCACGAGGCATCCCGCAGGTCGAGGTCACCTTCGACATCGATGCCAACGGCATCGTTCACGTAAGTGCCAAGGACAAGGGCACCGGCAAAGAGCAGTCCATGACCATCACCGGTGGATCATCACTGTCTGAAGAGGACATCGAGCGCATGGTCAAGGACGCCGAGGAGCACGCAGCCGAGGACAAGAAGCGTCGCGAGGAAGCAGAAACCCGCAACCAAGCAGAGCAGCTCGCCTACTCAACCGAGAAGATGATCAAGGACAACGACGAGAAGCTCTCCGAGGAGATCAAGACCGAGGTTCAGGCCGACGTTGACGCCCTCAAGGCAGCTCTTGCAGGAGACGACTTCGAAGCAGTGAAGACTGCCGAGGAGAAGCTAACCGCATCCTCCCAGAAGATCGGCGAGGCAGTCTATGCAGCTCAGTCCGATGCACCAGCAGAGCCAGAGGCAAACGCCGAGGACGTAGTTGACGCCGAGGTTGTCGAGGACGACGAGACCAAAGAAGACAACTCTGAGGACAAGAAGTAATGACTGATGAGAACACCCCGCCAGCGGAGGAGCATGAGAATGACCCTCAGCCTCACGAAGGTGATCAGGCCAAGGAGATGATCGAAGAGGGCGCACCCAGTGAGCCCGAGGTTCAAGTCGAAGAGGTTGACGAGATCGACCGCGAGCTAGCAATCTTCCAGGACCTGCAGAGATTGCAGGCTGACTTTGTGAACTACAGAGCCAGGGTCGAGCGCGACCGAGGAGCAGAGCGTCAGCTCGCAGTAGCTGACACCATCAGAGCCTTCTTGCCAGCACTCGATGACCTAACTCGTGCCGAGGCAGCACGGCGATCTGCAGGACGGATCTCCGATGGCAGCTATTGCTCAGAAGCTGCGCGCTGCCGGCGAGAAGCTAGGCCTTAGTGCCTTTGGTGAAAAGGGAGAGAAGTTTGACCCAGAGCGTCACGACGCACTGGTTCAAAACCCCAACCCCGAGGTCACCGAAGCAGTAGTTGCAGACGTTATCGAACCCGGCTACCTACTGGGCGAGCGCATGCTGCGCCCAGCCAAGGTGGCTGTGTTCGTGCCAGCTGAGTAGGAGGTGAAAGATGGCATCCCAAGACTGGATTGAAAAGGACTTCTACAAAATCCTTGGTGTTTCCAAGGATGTCTCTGACGCTGACCTAAAGAAGGCCTACCGCAAACTAGCCAAAGAGAACCACCCCGACCTCCACCCAGGCGATGCCAAGGCGGAGGCCAGGTTCAAGGACATCTCCGAGGCCTATGACGTTCTCTCTGATGCAGAGCAGCGCCGTGAATACGACGCGGTTCGAGCAATGGGCGGCGGCGCTCGCTTCCAGGCCGGAGGCCAGGGAGCTGGCTTCGAGGACGTCTTTAGCAATCTCTTTGGTGGCGGAGGCGGCGGTTTCCAAGGAGGTTTCCCAGGAGGCTTCGGCGGCTTTGGAGGATTCGGTGGCCCTCAGAAGGGCGGCGACCTTTCTACTACCGCAACCATCGACTTCATTGACTCGATCAATGGTTCAACCATCAAGATTCGCGTTGGGGGAGATCCAATCTCGGTCAAGGTTCCAGCCGGCATCACTGATGGGCAGAAGCTAAAGGTCAAAGCCAAAGGCCAGCCATCACCAAATGGTGGCCCAGCCGGTGACCTGGTTGTCACCATCAAGGTGAAGCAACACCCAGTGTTTGTTCGCGATGGCGACAACCTCAGGGTCACGGTTCCCGTGACATTTGCTGAGGCTGTGCTTGGAGCGACCATCTCTGTTCCCACCTTGGGTGGCGAACCGGTGAAGCTCAAGGTCACTCCTGGAACACCAAACGGCAGAACCTTGAGAGTCAAGGGCAAGGGCGTGCAGTTTGGTTCTAGGCAGGGCGACCTTTTGGCAACAGTTGAGGTTCTCGTTCCAGCTCATGTCTCGAAGAAGGCCGAAGGCCTTCTCAAAGACTTTGACGAGCTGCTACCTGACGAGGACCCAAGGGCAGACCTGATTCAAAGAGCCGGATTGTTGTAGGAGGGGATTATGGAGATTGACGAGACAACACCACTGTTTGTGATCTCCGTTGCTGCCGAGCTATCTGGCATGCACCCCCAAACCCTGCGTCAGTATGACCGCATGGGCCTGGTCTCACCAACTAGAACCCAAGGCAAGTCCAGACGGTACACCGTCCAGGACGTTGCCAAGCTCAGAGAGATTCAGCGACTCAGCACCGAGGGCGTCTCACTCGAGGGCATCAGAAGAGTCCTTGAACTGGTGAACGAGAACACCGAGCTCAAGCAGCGAGTCAGAGACCTCGAGCGAGAGCTTGCCAACCAGGTGATGAGCCAGCCAGGCAACCGAGTGTTTGCCGCTGGCGACCAGGGAGTCATCCGCTTGAACCCCGGCCAAAGGCCGGAGCGAAGCGGCTCAGTAGTTTTGTGGAGGAAGAGATGAATCAAGAACAAGAACAGGTCAAAGCCTTAGAGGCCTTTGGCATCGACCTAACGGCCGTTGCCAGAGCCGGCAAGCTTGACCCAGTTATTGGCCGTGATGCCGAAATCAGACGAGTTAGCCAGGTGCTATCTCGCCGCACCAAGAACAACCCGGTTCTGATTGGTGAACCCGGTGTTGGTAAGACGGCAGTTGTTGAAGGTCTTGCGCAAAGAATTGTTGCCGGCGATGTCCCAGAGAGCCTGAAGGGCAAGACCTTGATCAGCCTTGACCTAAGCGCCATGGTTGCAGGATCTAAGTTCCGCGGCGAGTTTGAAGAGCGCCTAAAGGCAGTCCTCAAAGAGATTCAAGAGGCTGAAGGCAACGTCATCACCTTCATTGATGAGCTGCACACGTTGGTTGGCGCAGGTGCTGCCGATGGCTCAATGGATGCCTCCAACATGCTCAAGCCGATGCTGGCTCGAGGTGAACTGAGACTCATTGGTGCAACAACACTGGATGAGTACCGTGAGCGCATCGAGAAGGACAGTGCACTAGAGCGCAGATTCCAGCAGGTTTATGTTGGTGAACCATCCGTTGAGGACACCGTTGCAATCCTCAGAGGCCTAAAAGAGCGCTACGAAGCTCACCACAAAGTCACCATCGCAGACAGTGCCCTTGTGGCAGCTGCGCAGCTATCAAATAGGTATATCACCGGCAGGCAGCTGCCCGACAAGGCCATTGACCTGGTTGATGAGGCAGCCTCCAGGCTTCGCATGGAGATTGACTCTGCTCCGGTTGAGATCGATGAGCTCAGGCGTCAGGTTGACCGCCTCAAGCTAGAAGAGCTTGCCCTCAAGAAAGAGAAAGACGATGCCTCCAAGCAACGTCTCGAGAAGCTTCAGGAAGACCTAGGCGAGAAGCAGAGCAAATTAGACGAGCTCAATGCCCGATGGGAAAAAGAGCGCAGTGAGCTAAACAAGGTTGGAGATATCAAGTCCAAGCTCGATGGCCTGCGCATTGAAGCCGAGAAGGCGCAGCGAGAGGCAAACCTAGAGCTTGCCTCCAAGCTGCTCTATGGCGAGATCCCGCAGTTGGAGAAAGAGCTTCAGCTTGCTGAGAGCCAAAACGGCGAGAGCAAAGAGCGCATGGTTGGCGAGCAGGTCTCTGAAGCAGAGATTGCTGCCGTTGTTTCAGCATGGACTGGCATTCCAACCGGCAAGCTCCTTGCCGGTGAAAGCCAGAAGCTGCTGCACCTGGAGCAAGAGCTCGGCAAGAGACTGATTGGTCAAAAGAAGGCCGTCAAGGCAGTTAGCGACTCGGTTAGAAGGTCAAAGGCTGGCATCTCTGATCCAGATAGACCAACCGGATCGTTTATGTTCCTGGGTCCAACCGGTGTTGGAAAGACGGAGCTTGCAAAGAGCCTGGCTGCATTCTTGTTTGATGACGAGAAGGCCATGGTCCGAATCGACATGAGCGAATACTCCGAGAAACACAGCGTCTCTCGTTTGGTTGGTGCTCCCCGGGATATGTCGGTTATGACGAGGGTGGTCAGCTCACAGAAGCAGTAAGGCGCAGGCCCTACTCGATCATCCTGTTGGATGAGATCGAGAAGGCCCACCCAGAGGTCTTCGACATCCTGCTGCAGGTTCTAGACGATGGTCGCCTAACAGATGGCCAGGGCAGAACCGTTGACTTCAAGAACGTGATCCTGATCTTGACCTCAAACCTTGGTTCGCAGTTCTTGATTGACCCAGAGCTAGATGACAACCAAAAGCGAGAAGCAGTTCTTGCCATGGTGAGAAGCTCCTTCAAGCCAGAGTTCCTAAACCGCCTGGATGATGTCGTCATCTTCGATGCGCTATCAAAGGAAGAGCTTGGCTTCATTGTCGATCTCAACATTGACAAGCTCACCAAGCGCCTAGAAGAGCGCAGGCTCACGCTAGGCGTGAGCCCAGCCGCCAGGCTCTGGCTTGCTGAGCATGGCTATGACCCAGTCTATGGAGCAAGGCCACTGCAGCAGACTTATGCAAAAGGAGATCGATGATCGCCTTGCCAACCTGTTGTTGGCTGGCGAGATCACCGATGGCAGTTTTGTGAAGGTCGATGTTGACACTGGTGCTGAGGCTCTCAGGGTTAGCGTCAAATAGCTGGGGTGTTTGGTACAAAACAAAAGGGGCTAACTAAGCGAGATCATCTCTTGGAATAGCACGCGCTTTAGTTGCAGGTCTTGTGGCCAGCCTTCTGGTTCTGGTTACCTCTGTTTGCTGCAGCGGGATCTGAGGTGAGGGTGACTGGTAGCAGGATGGACACAGTGACCAGTGCATTTGCTGGAGACGTGGAGCTGGTAGTGGTATCCGCAACAAGCGGTGAGCTTGTCTTGGAGATTCCCAGCTCACTGGCTGCAGGAACCTACGATCTGGTTAGTGAGCTTCCGGAACCCTGACCTTCCAGCAGGGACTGACCGTTGAGGCAGCAGAGCCTGTTGTGGAGCCAGAGTCAGATGATAGGAAGCTAACTGTTGGCACCTTCAGAGGCTATGTAGCGATCTACACCCAGGGCTGGTAGAAGCTATCTGCCAAGGTTGCCTGGCAAGTGGTTGGTTGTTCCCGAGCTAGATGAATTAGAACTCAAGAGCTAACCACTAGGTAGTTATTAGCCAAAGCACTCTTTGGCCAAGTGCAAGACACTGGCCAAAGAGTGCTTTTGGCTAACTGGGCAACTTCAAGGCCAGCGCTGGCTGACAGGGGTCACTGAGCCTAAACTTTTGGAGTAGGGGTTTTGATGGTTGAGGGCCTAGGTCGAAGGATTGTCGTCGTTGAGGACGAGCCGATCCTGGGCAGCTTGATGTCTGATCGACTCAGGTTGATTGGTTTTGAGAGCTGGCATGCCATAGATGCTTTTGAGGCCAAGAATCTAGTTTTGCAACACGATGCCGATGCGATGATCGTGGATCTTGATCTTGGGTCGGGCCCCACCGGCATGGAGTTGGTTCTCTCCCTCTCAGCACTGAACCCAAACCTTGGGTTCGTATTGTTTTCTAACTTCACCCCAACTCCATGGGAACTTAGCTCCGCAACGAACCTCACATTTGTTCGAAAGAAGGATGTGAAGCAGTTTCATGAGCTATTGCAGGCCCTGGAGACCGTGCTGAGGTATGCGCCGACGGCTGGAACGGAATTGAGCTGGGGTCCGGCAACGGAGCTGTCTGCCCTGACGGGAAAACAGCTCAAGACTCTGGAGCTGATGGCCTTAGGGTTCAGTAATCCTGAAATTGCCAAAGAGCTTGGGGTCTCGAAAGGTGCGGTGGAACAAACTGCCAAGCGCATTTACACTGCTTTGGGGCTCTCAGAAGAAGGGAAGAACCGCAGAGTTCAAGCGGTGCAGTTATTCAATAGGAACATGGGGCCCAGGAGAGGCAAGTGACAAGGTCTTTGTGGCAGCGGGTCGGCGGACCATTTGCCGTGAGCCTGCCAGTCTGGTTAGCCACTGCCCCAATTTCCAGCGTGATTGTCTTTTTCTCCAGCATTAGAAGCTTGCCGGATTCACAATTAGGTTTTTTGCTGCTGACATCAATCGTTTCCTACCTACCATCGGCGGTTGTGTTTGCCCTCGCCTGGTTCACTTTCTTATCCCCCAAAAACAGCTTTAGCTCAAGGCCGCTTCTGGCAATCTTGACCTTCTACATCGCCCACCTCACAACCGGGCTGATGATGTCCTTTTTATTGGGGGTCGCTAGTTCAACTAGTGATCTTGGTATGTCACTGACCAGAGCGTTTATTGGAACCTTTTGGTCGACTTTTATAGCCCTGATTGTTGACTCTCGGCGGCGCTATGTGGAGTTCTCAGATTCCCTCACTAAAGCCATCAACGACGCTGATGAGCTCACAGATTCAATTGCGACAGCCTCAGAGGATATGCGGCGTGAACTAAATGACGAGGTCAAATCCGCGATCAACTCCGCACTGGCAGTGCAGAGTAGAGATGAGCTAACGGAGGCTGCTGATCAAATCGTCCGGCCACTAATCAGTCAACTGCGCTCTAAGACCACCACGCTCCCAAGGCCGCTTAGGCGAAAAGATCAAAAGATTGCACCCAGACCTGTATTGGCTAAGGCCTTTTTGAAGCCAGTGCGCGTGCCAGTGGTCGTTGCGGTGGTGGCAGCGGTCAATCTCACCTCTCATGCCCCCGATATTGGGCTTGTGACAATAGCCAACTTGGCTGTGTTGAGCTTGGTGATTGGCTCAACTCTCTATTTGATTAGACGCCTTAGGCCATCCGCCTTTCTCACGAGCGGCTTCTATGGCTTGGGCATTGGCCTTTCGATTGCAACCGGTGAACTATTTCAGTTGTTTGAGAGCGTCCAGGACTTCGCGTTCACCGGGCGCAACGTTGGGGCCTGGGTGATTGCAGCTCTGGTTGGGTTTTTCATCAGGTTCGAGATTGAGCAAAACAAGGCTTTGGTTCGCCTAGAGGCCACCCTCGCAGAGATTCAATGGCTCAAGGGCAAATTGGAACAGGAGCTCTGGGTGGAAAAGAATCGTGTTCTCCGCAGGGTCCATGGCAATGTGCAAAGCAAGATCAGGGCCGCGGCTTTCAAGGACGAGGAGTTCACCCCCTCACAAATAGAGCAATTGCGGCAGGAGTGCCTAGCGGCCATCGAGGGAGAGTTTTCCAATCTCTCATTCCAAGACTTCCTCACTCAAACCGAGCGAGTCTGGGAAGGGGTTCTTGTCTTCAATCACAACCCGGACCCAGTCACCATTGAGGTTCTTGATCAAGACCCCTATGCCAGTGCGGCAGCAATCGAGACCGTCCGGGAGGGAGTCTGCAACGCAGTCCCGCCATGGCAGGGCTAAAACCGCTGACCTAAAACTAGATGTTGAGAAAAGACCGGGCGGCAAGATCTTGAAGATCGAATTGGCCAATGACGGCCGGCCAGCAAACCAGTCGGCAGCAAGCGGCTTCGGGTCAAACATCCTGGACGATGTCACCACTAGCTGGAGCCTTGAGAACCGCAAGGACGAGGTGGTATTGGTGGCGGAGGTGCCGATTGGCTCAGACACCCAGGCTCCAAGATTCAAAAGGAACCAATCGGCATCAATACGATCCTTCCAACCACAGCCATACCCGGAAAAGGTCTCTTAGCTTGCAAGCAGTTAGCGTCTCTAGGGAGCTCAAAAGCACTTGCAAACCCTGAGCTAGCAGCCTTTCAGCAGCGCTACTTCAAGACCGGCAAGGGTGAATATGGCGAGGGCGATGTATTTCTTGGCCTCAAGGTTCCGCAGGTTAGAGAAATAGCCAAGAAATACAAGACCCTAGATCTTGCAGAGATTGATGTTCTTGCCAGGGGCAAGTATCACGAGGAGAGGTTTGCAGGCTTAGCAATCCTGGTGCTGCAGTTCAAGGCCGCCAAGGGAGAAGCCGAGCAAGATCTAGAACGCAGCGAGTTCTCTTGTTTGAGAAGTATCTCGAGCTGCTGCGTGAGGGTTATGTGAATAACTGGGACCTGGTTGATAGCACTGCACCATATCTCGGTGTTCACCTGCTTGGTCTTGAAGATCCGGTTGGTTATCTCAAGAACCTTGCCAAGGGAAACCTCTGGGAACAAAGAGCTGCAGTGATGTTGACCTGGGCCTTCATCAAAGAGGGCAACCTAGAGCCAACCTTTGCCATGGCTGAGCACTACCTCTCCCATCCACATGACCTCATCCATAAGGCAACAGGTTGGATGCTCAGGGAGTGTGGCAAGAGAGATCAAAGAGCATTAGTTGACTTCCTAAACCAACACAAAGACCAAATGCCCAGGGTGATGTTTAGGTATGCGATTGAGAGGTTGCCCAAGGGGTTGGTTTAGGGCGTTCGGTTGTTACGACACATCACCACTGCGGTGCCTGCCCCAGTCTTAGTTTTGGGCCATGAATCTCAAGCAAAAAGTGGTTGGAACGGCCCACCTGCTCATAATTGCGATGCTGGCGTCTTTTGTAGTCCTAGTAGCTAATTTCCCAGCTTCTGCGATAACCCCAGGATCCAATGGATGTGAGCTGACTGGAGCCGGTACCGATGCCTCACCTTACTTAATTAGCAATTCTTTGGAGCTGAGAGAGGCTGCGGACTGCGACGGTTCAATCAGGGTTTTTGAGGTTGTCGCAGACTTAGTGATTTCAGCTTCTGAGGCGGCCGCTTGGCCACAGCTGGGAACATATTCGAATCCATTCAACGGAACCGTCAGGGGAAATGTTGCTGGAAAACCTAGGGCAACTATCACGATAGAGGCTGGAGGTGAATTACGAGCTAGCATCTTTGGGGCGACCGCAAATGTCACTATTAGCGACTTGGTGGTTGTGGGCGATGTTGGGGTGGGCTCCTTTGGAAACGTCTATGTAGGTGCTTTTGCTCAGATTGTCCGAAGTGGCACCACTCGAATCTTGAACTCCCTCACCTATGTAAATGTCAGTGGACCAGAAACCCAACAACCCAGCGATGCGGTGGGTTCGTTCGTGGGCGAGGTTCTTAACGGTAACTTGATAGTTCAATCTTCAAGTGCTGTGGCTTCAGCTGCTTACGGAACTGCCAAGCGAGGTGCGGAATTAGGCGGCCTTGTGGGTTATGTCGATGCGTTCTCAACGGTTCAAATTCTGTCTTCCAGCGCCTACGTCCATGTTTCGGACTCCAATTATGAGCTCGGAGGGTTGATTGGAAGAGCACAGGGCGAGGTTGAAATCCAAGACTCCTTTTTCATGGGCTCCTTGTCTCAAGGAGACCTCTCCTATGGTGCACGCGCTGGCGGTTTAGTCGGAGGTATGGATGGATCGAGTCTGAGTCCAAAATTCTTCGAAGTTTCACCAAAACGGGTGCATTCACCATCGCCAGACAGCCAAACAATGAATTGGGCGGGCTTGTGGGAAAAATTGGTTCATCTACACAGATTGTTTCGATCTCAGAGTCCTTCGCCATACTCCACGCGGAGGGCCCGAATTTTGACTATCGAGGTCGTCTTGGCGGAATAGTGGGAGGCGTTACCGGAACTCTAAACATAGAAAACACTTACGCAAACGGACAGTATTCTGTTTCTGGAGATGCTCAATTTGAGCAACGCACTTCAGGTCTAGTCGGATTTGTGAGCTCAAATTCGACCTACAACTACGCTGGAGAAAACTACTTCAATCAGGAAACGATGGCTGACGCGGGCGGAACGGGTGACAGCTCAACAAATGCGACTCGACAGTCCGTCAATGGAGGAACTCAAGTACCTCTGAACTCTGATGAATTTAGCGACAGTGCAAACTTTCCTTCATGGGCCCCAAGCTTCACCTTCGACTTGAATCCATGTCTTCAAAACTTGCCAGAAAGCTGTGAGACGAGCTTCATGGCTGGGCGCCTCGCTGCAGACGGTCGCACAATTCTTTTGCACTCAGAAACCGAATTGTCCTCCAGTCTTGGTTCAACATCAGATTTCAATGTTCTATCCGATGGGTCTAGTCTCGTAGTCGACTCCGTAGCTCGAGTCGGTGCATCTTCGGTTGAATTGGTATTGAACGAAGAAGTTCAAAACAGCTCAGAGGTTCGAGTCTCGTACACAAAGCCGGGCTCAGGAGGCTTTGAATCGAGCTCAAGCCCAAACATTCAACTGGACTCCCGATTCTTCTTGCCTGTCGCAAATTTCTCTAGCATCACAGGCCCTACTGCCGCTTTGGTAAATCCAACCGCAAGCCCGACAACAATAGAAATAGGTCTCACCTGCGGTGGGTCCTGTGGAAGTGCGGACTCCTTCAGCTACGTGGCATCCATCACCCCAGCTGGAGGTTCTCCAACTACGATTTCGGGAACTGCCAACAGCACGGTGACAACCTTGAGCTTTACAGCGTTGACACCGAGCGTTTCTCACACGATTCAGGCATCCGTTACCAACAATGATCAAACAAGCGCAACTGTGTCGACAACGGTTGAGACGCTCAGGCCTGCTGCAACCATTTCAGCTCTGACTGTGACAGACACTCAAGCAAACTTGACAGTTGGCTGCACTAATTGTGGTGCAGCACCAGACAACTTCGTCATCACAGCTACTCCTGAGGGTGGCGGGACTCCGATCACATCAACGAACAATCCGGTCACAGGACTAACGCCAGAAACCACCTATAGCTTCGCTGTTGTGATTACCTTCGCAGGGGTTGATTCCATCTCAGTTCCTTGGCAGTCAAACGATGTTATGACCTTGCCTTTGGTGCCAGTCATAGCGACAGTTTCACCGGGAACTATTGCTCTAACTGGAAACAACAACATCAGCATTACGGGCTCTAACTTTTCGACCTCTAATGCTGTGACGTTGGATGGCGCGGCGGTTAGTTTCACGATTGTGAGTGGAACTGAGATAACTATCTCTGCCCCTGCAAAAACTGCAGGTTACTATGATCTGGCAATCACCAACCTGGTTGGAACTAACACCTTGGCTAACGCCATTACTTATGTCTCAGGTCCGAGAATCGCTGTTACCTCTCCAATTGTTGGCACCACCAATGGCGGCACCATTGTTTCCATCACTGGAACTGACCTGGTTAGAACCTCTGAGGTGATGATTGGCGACACCACGGTCTCGTTTACCGTGGAGAGTGACACTCTGGTGAGGTTTGTCACCCCGGCATCTTCTTCTGGAGCTGTGAGCATTAGTGTCACAACTCCGGGAGGTTCAACAACCTCTACAGTTGCTTTTGAGTACACCACCTCAGCACTGGTTCCTGTTATTGGATCTATCACTCCAGTTACTGGTCCTGTTGCGGGTGGAACAACAATCACTGTCACAGGCCAGTACTTCTCGGGTAGCTACTCAGACTCGGTCTCAGCTGCAATCAATGGCATCTCTGGCTCATCGATTGTCTTGATTGATGATTCAACCCTGACCTTTGTTTCTCCTCCAGGAGCTGCCGCTACTGGTTTGGATGTGACGGTTGCTACTGGCGGTGGTCTTGGAACCCTTGCCGGTGCTTTCACCTACACAGCACCCCCAGCACCTTCCTCGACCCCAGGCTCAGCGCCACCTGTTGTGATCAACACCCCAACCATTACTGAGTTCTCAACCAGAGAGATCTCAGCATCAGGTGCTGAGGTGATAGCAACTGGTCAAAGACTTGAGAACGTATCTGTTCTGACTCTTGGTGGCATAACAGTCACGATTGTTTCTAACACCGCAACCTCACTCACCTTCACAACAGGTGAGATGCCAGTTGGTGTTTGGGACCTAAGACTTGTTGGTTCCAATGGAACCCTGGTGTTCCAGCAGGCCATTGAAGTCGTCGAGGCAACAGCAATTGTTGCCGAATCAACCGGAGAGCTTCTTGGCTACACCTGGACCTTCAAGTTCCTTGGTAATTCAAGATCACTGCACTTGGCTCAAAGAGAGCACCTAACCGGCAAGCTAGATGAGCACTCAACAGCCGAGACCATCATCTGCTGGGGCTACACCACAGCCGAGAACCCCAATGCATGGGCTATCGCCCATGCAACTCAAAGGGCTCAGGCTGCTTGTGATCTGGCTAGTGCTAATAACTCTGAGGTGAAGACGGTGGTTCGTCTTCGCTATGGAGTGTCAAAGAACTGGGCAATGCGCTCGGCTCTGCAGTTCTGGAGGTAGATCGATAACACTTTTGGCGTAGTAGCTAGTTCGGTTATTACGACAAAAGTGGTTATTGGCCCCAGCCAGCGGGCTTAGTCTTGCGCCAGGTGGCAATCGACTCAGTCACCACCAAAGGATGAGCCAAATGGCACAAATGATGGGACCCACGGGTTACCAAAGACGACTCATCATCGTTGATGATGAGCCCATCATTCGCAGCCTCTTGGCTCACCGGTTAGGTGAGATTGGGTTTGAGACCCACAGCGCCAAAGATGCGCTTGAGGCCAAGCGCATGTTTGAAAAAGTTGACCCTGACGCAATGGTGGTTGACCTAGACCTTGGTGATGGTCCAAGTGGTACTGATTTGATTTCTGCACTCTCAGCACAAAACCCAGCTGTTGGTTTTGTGCTGCTAACCAACTACATCCCAACCCCTGCGGAGATGAAGTCTGCTCCTCACATTGCCTACCTCTCCAAAAGAGAGGTGGAGAGCATTGAGCTTGTAGTAGATGCTCTCAACACCGTTATGCGGGATGACGATCCAAGAGCAGAGCTCTTTACCGTTCAGGACGACTCTCCCTTGGCAAAGCTCACCACTAAGCAGCTTGCAGTTTTGCGGCTAGTTGCCAAGGGGCTATCCAATGCAGAGATTGCCAAGCAAAGAGATCTTGGCATTAGGGCCGTTGAGCAAACGGTTCACCGCATCTACCAAGCTTTGGACATTGGCGATGATGAGGCTATGAGCCCCAGGGTCTTGGCTGCCAGAATCTACAGTGCTCAAATGGGACTTAGGCGAGGGAAACAGAGTTGAAGGCGGTTTGGCTGCGAGTTGGTGGCCGCTATGCGATAACCCTGAGGGCTTGGTTGTTGCTTGCCCCCGTGGCAATCTTAGGAACCCCGGGTTTTGTCCCGGAGGGCATTAGACCTGAGTCGACTATTTGGGCCGGATACCTGGTGGGCCTGATTGCCCACCTGGTAACGGGCTTGGTTTTGATCCTCGCCTACTTCACCTACCTAAGCCCAAAAACGGTTCGCAAATCACGGCCCTTGGCCGCTGTTGCAACCTTGGCTGTTGCCGGTCTTGCTAGGGGCTTCTCGGTTGCCTTCTTCTTTGAGTTCTTTGGTGTTGTCTCTAGAAGCCGACTATTTCCCCCGCATGATTGCCGGGGCAATCATTGTGACAATCTGGTTTGGTGTTACCGCGGTGCTGGTTGGTGCAAGGCAGCAATATGTAGTGGTTTATGAAGAACTCACCGAGTCTCTCGAGAGAGCAAAGGCTCTTGCTAGCCAAGGAGCCGAGCAGGTTGCCAGCACCAGGGCTGCGCTAGTAAGTGAGGTCAAGGCAACACTCAGTGAAGCCTTTTCCTCTAGGCAATCAACCACGGAGCTTCACAACCTCGCTGACTCAGTGATCAGGCCGCTCTCGCACTCTTTGGCATCACATCAACCAGTGGTGGTTGATGCGAAGACTCCAAAGCGCAGAATCAAACTGGGTCCGGTAGTAAGGACTGCGTTGCATGAGTATCCCTTTATTCCAATCCCGGTTGCCGCAATCGGTTTGCTGAGCACCCTCTACTCCAAGGTTTGGAACATTGGCCTAGCTGGCTTTTTCGAGACCCTGATTCAGGCAGTGATCATTGTGGTTTTGTTCACGCTCTTCCAAGCTCTGAGAGTCAGGCCGAACGTGATCTCCGGCCTGACCTCCTGAAACCACCTACAGCTTCTCGGTTGTGGTGGCATTCGCTGGAACAACTTCGGATCTGGTTTTGTGGCAAGACAACCCGGTCATGACTTTGCCTTTTGTGCCTGTGATTTCTGCTGTTTCGCCTGCGGCTTTGCCGCTGGCTGGCGGCAGTGTGACGGTTACCGGTTCGAACTTCACAACGTCATCTCTATTGACCCTTGACGGCGCGAGTCTTGGTTTCACGATCGTTAGTGGAACTGAGATAACTTTCACAGCGCCAGCCGACACTGCCGGTTCATACGAACTAGCAATCACAAACCCAGTTGGAACCTTCACGCTCTCTAACGCGATCACCTATGTTTCAGGGCCCATCACTGACAACCAACTCACCTGTGTTGGCAACAACCAACGGCGGCACGATTGTCACCCTGACTGGAACTGATCTAGCAACCACCAACCAGGTGAATGTTGGTAGCACCACGGTTTCCTTCTCCGTTGTCTCTGACACAGCTGTTCGATTTACAACAGCTGCAACTACTGCAGGCATTGTTGACATTGGAGTGGTGACGGTCGGTGGAGCTGACACGTTGTCCAGCGCGATTGAATTCACAACCTCAGCACTGGTCCCTGTCATTGGATCTATCACTCCAGTTACTGGTCCTGTTGCAGGTGGAACAACAATCACTGTCACAGGACAGTACTTCTCAGGTAGCTACTCAGACTCGGTCTCAGCTGCAATCAATGGCATCTCTGGTTCATCGATTGTCTTGATTGATGATTCAACCCTTACCTTTGTTTCTCCTCCAGGAGCTGCTGCTACTGGTTTGGATGTGACGGTTGCTACTGGTGGTGGTCTGGGAACCCTTGCCGGTGCTTTCACCTACACAGCACCACCAGCTCCACAAACCCCAACCACTGCAGGCTCAGCACCACCAGTTGTGATCAACACCCCAACCATCACTGAGTTCTCAACCAGAGAGATCTCAGCATCAGGTGCTGAGGTGATAGCAACTGGTCAAAGACTTGAGAACGTATCTGTTCTGACTCTTGGTGGCATAACAGTCACGATTGTTTCTAACACCGCAACCTCACTCACCTTCACAACAGGTGAGATGCCAGTTGGTGTTTGGGACCTAAGACTTGTTGGTTCCAATGGAACCCTGGTGTTCCAGCAGGCCATTGAAGTCGTCGAGGCAACAGCAATTGTTGCCGAATCAACCGGAGAGCTTCTTGGCTACACCTGGACCTTCAAGTTCCTTGGTAATTCAAGATCACTGCACTTGGCTCAAAGAGAGCACCTAACCGGCAAGCTAGATGAGCACTCAACAGCCGAGACCATCATCTGCTGGGGCTACACCACAGCCGAGAACCCCAATGCATGGGCTATCGCCCATGCAACTCAAAGGGCTCAGGCTGCTTGTGATATGGCTAGTGCCAACAACTCTGAGCTGAAGACGGTTGTTCGTCTTCGCTATGGAGTGTCAAAGAACTGGGCAATGCGCTCGGCTCTGCAGTTCTGGAGGTAGATCGATAACACTTTTGGCGTAGTAGCTAGTTCGGTTATTACGACAAAAGTGGTTATTGGCCCCAGCCAGCGGGCTTAGTCTTGCGCCAGGTGGCAATCGACTCAGTCACCACCAAAGGATGAGCCAAATGGCACAAATGATGGGACCCACGGGTTACCAAAGACGACTCATCATCGTTGATGATGAGCCCATCATTCGCAGTCTCCTTTCTCACCGGTTAGGTGAGATTGGGTTTGAGACCCACAGCGCCAAAGATGCGCTTGAGGCCAAGCGCATGTTTGAAAAAGTTGACCCTGACGCAATGGTGGTTGACCTAGATCTTGGCGATGGTCCAAGTGGTACTGATTTGATTTCTGCACTCTCAGCACAAAACCCAGCCGTGGGTTTTGTGCTGCTAACCAACTACATCCCAACCCCTGCGGAGATGAAGTCTGCTCCTCATATTGCCTACCTCTCCAAGCGCGAGGTTGAGAGCATCGAGTTGGTCGTGGAAGCCCTCAACACCGTGATGCGGGATGACGATCCAAGAGCAGAGCTCTTTACCGTTCAGGACGACTCCCCCTTGGCAAAGCTCACCACTAAGCAGCTTGCAGTTTTGCGGCTAGTTGCCAAGGGGCTATCCAATGCAGAGATTGCCAAGCAAAGAGATCTTGGCATCAGAGCAGTTGAGCAAACGGTTCACCGCATCTACCAAGCTTTGGACATTGGCGATGATGAGTCAATGAGCCCCAGGGTCTTGGCTGCCAGAATTTACAGTGCTCAAATGGGACTTAGGCGAGGGAAACAGAGTTGAAGGCGGTTTGGCTGCGAGTTGGTGGCCGCTATGCGATAACCCTTAGGGCCTGGTTATTGCTCGCCCCCGTGGCAATCTTAGGGACACCGGGTTTTGTCCCGGAGGGCATTAGACCTGAGTCGACTATTTGGGCCGGATACCTGGTGGGCCTGATTGCCCACCTGGTAACGGGCTTGGTTTTGATCCTCGCCTACTTCACCTACCTAAGCCCAAAAAAGACCCGCAAGTCACGGCCCTTGGCCGCTGTTGCAACCCTGGCTGTTGCCGGTCTTGCCAGGGGCTTCTCGGTTGCCTTCTTCTTTGAGTTCTTTGGTGTTGTTCTCAGAAGCCGACTATTTCCCCCGCATGATTGCCGGGGCAATCATTGTGACAATCTGGTTTGGTGTCACCGCGGTGTTGGTTGGTGCAAGGCAGCAATATGTTGTGGTTTATGAAGAACTCACCGAGTCTCTCGAGAGAGCAAAGGCTCTTGCTAGCCAAGGGGCTGAGCAGGTTGCCAACACCAGGGCTGCACTTGTAAATGAGGTCAAGGCAACACTCAGTGAAGCGTTTTCCTCTAGGCAATCAACCACGGAGCTTCACAACCTCGCTGACTCAGTGATCAGGCCGCTCTCGCACTCTTTGGCATCACATCAACCAGTGGTGGTTGATGCGAAGACTCCAAAGCGCAGAATCAAACTGGGTCCGGTAGTAAGGACTGCGTTGCATGAGTATCCCTTTATTCCAATCCCGGTTGCCGCAATCGGTTTGCTGAGCACCCTCTACTCCAAGGTTTGGAACATTGGCCTAGCTGGCTTTTTCGAAACTCTGATTCAGGCAGTGATCATTGTGGTTTTGTTCACGCTCTTCCAAGCTCTGAGAGTTCGCGGCTGGTTGGTGCCAATCGCTTGGCTCGTTGCCAGCGTCAGCGCGACGCTAGTGTCTTGGCTGGCTTTGCAGTATGACTTTGCAACCAATCTCGGCCCAGCTCTCCAGCTGAGCATCTCAATCTTCTTGCCAGCCGGCTTTGTCTCAATGCTTCTGGCCTATGACAAAGAGGCGGAGCGAAAGCTTGCGCTCTTGCAGCAGGCTCTCGAGCAGGTTGAGTGGCAAGAGCGCAAGCTGAACCAGCAGCTCTGGATCGAGAAGAAGCGTTTAGCACGCTATGTCCATAGCGACATCCAGGGCAGGGTCCGAGCAGCAGCTCTCTCCAACACCGTTGGCACCATGGCCGATGTTCAAAAACTGCAGGAGGAGTGCGTTGCAGCGTTAGATCTCTCGAGAGAGCTGCCCTCCTTTGATCGCTTCTATGCCGACACCGTTGAGCTCTGGGGAGGCGTCACAAATATCTCGCTAGATGCAGATCCACTTGCAATGCAGGTGATTTCAAACGACAGCTTTGGCCTTGCCTCGGTGGTTGAGATTGTCCGAGAGGGCATTGGCAATGCCGTGAAGCACGGCAAGGCAAAAAACATCGAGGTTGGCCTTCGAGTCCTCACTCAAAATAACCCATGCTTAGAGGTCTTTGTTCTAAACGACGGACTTCCAACAACAAGCGGCCCGCAAAGCGGGTTTGGTGTTCAGACAGTCGCCGAGGTCAGTTCGAGCTGGGGTCTCGAGGAAGACAACGGCAGGACCAGGCTCTGGGCAAAGGTCCCGGTTAGTTCAGTTCAATAACCACCGGAACGTGATCGCTCGGTAGTTCGCCTTTTCTCTCATCGCGTTCAATAGAAGCTCCCATCACCCGCTCTGTTAGAGCGGGTGAGGTGAGCTGGAAGTCAATTCGCATGCCTTCGTTTCTTGGGAAGCGCAGGTCTTTGTAGTCCCAGTAGGTGTATTGGTCAGGGACCAGTTCTCTGAGCTTGTCGCTAAAACCTATTTGCTCAAAAGCCTCAAAGGCTTGGCGCTCTGGTTCTGAGACGTGGGTTTCAAAGTAGTTGACGTTGAAGACATCGCTGTCCAATGGCGCAATGTTGAAATCCCCGGTGAGTGCTATCTGAGCATCTGGGTCCATCTCTAGCTGCTCTGCAACATCGGCAGCAAGTCTGTCTAGAAACTCAAGCTTGTATTCCATGTGGGGGTCTTCTAGCCCTCTGCCGTGAGGAACGTAGAGGCTGTAGATCTTGACACCGTTCGAAGACCGCGCTTAGAGCGCGTGCTTCAACGATGTCTTTGAACATCGGTTGCGAGCGAAACTCAAACTCGATGTCTTGTGGCTCGAGGTGCTCTTTGTAGGCAAAGGCAACGCCGTTCCACTGGTTCAGACCATGGGCAATGACTTTGTAGCCAATGGCTTCAAAGTCAGCAACTGGAAACTGCTCCGGCTTGCACTTGATCTCCTGCATGGCAAGGACATCTACTTTGGTGCGCTCTAGAAAACCGATAACCCTTGGGGCTCTGGCTCTGACGCTGTTTACGTTCCAGGTTGCTATTTGCACAGGCCGAGGCTACCTCAACCGTGGACTTTCGCGCCGCCTCAGCTATTCCCTTTAAGGCACGACTCAATCAATCACTCGCGGACGAAACCTTAGCCTTGCCGAAATATCTCTCATGTTTCTAATAGGCCCCGAACCCAAGAAGCGCTTGAGTCGTTACATCGTCGCGGCGCTGACGTTTGCCATGTCCTACGCAGGCGCACCGGGCTCCCAAGCTGCTGTTGACAGCAATGCAGATCCCTCTTCGGTGACTGTTGTAGAGCAAGAGGGCCCTGATCTGGTGAGCCCTAATTTTGAAATCAGTTCCTCGGCTGGATTTGCAGGCAAATACATCGAGGCGAGCCTGGACATATTCAACCTCGGACCAACTTTCCCTCGCTCAAGATTCAGCTATTAGCAACGAACTCAACGTGGTCAGCATCGTGAACGATGAGGTTTGGGTCGGCAAGGGCGATGGCACCGCAGAGCGGGTTGGTCAGGTCGACGCGATCGACAACGGAAACGGTAGAGCGCTGAAGATGCCCCGGTTGCCAGCCGGGTGATGACAATCGCCGGCGTGAACGAGTTGAATGAAGCCTTTTCCTCGGCAATCACAATCAATATCACTCCGGTGGATGATGATGGCAGTGCTTCAAACTCCGCGGTGACGTTTGTGAATTCACTTGGCGACACCACTCTCGCAACCCTGTCCGGGGTTGTAGATGCATTTGATCCCGATGGCGACGACCTTTGGTTGTCCGCGAGCGGAGCGACGGCGCCCAACTCCCATGAATGGCACTTTGGGCTTCGTGCTGAGCACGAGCCGAATAGTTGATTTTGCCGCGTTGGATCAACAATCTCACCGTCCTTCCAAATCAATAGCTATGGATCAGGCATCGACTCAGCTGCGCATCAGCATCGATAACGCAACAACCTCCGTGGGTCTCTGGCTCAGACCTCAAACGTTGATCTCTCTGGAGAGGTGTTCCGGATCGAGTTCGAGGCGGTTGTTCCGACCTCATCAAACCAAGCAGTTCTCTTCAGCGTCAGTGATTCGACCACAATCAGTTTTGTTCGCAGCCAAATCACCGTTGGCCCCACCCAGACCCTTGTCACCAGACCGGCTCTTGCCGGTCAGGGTGAAGTGTTGCTGGATGACAGCAATATGAATAGGTCCCGACCCAGCAGCATGGTTCGAAGAGCTTCGAGCGGATTGTTGCCAAACGCCTCTCAGGCTGCCAGAGACGCACTGGCAACTCGAAAGATCATTGCGCCACCAGAAAATTCGAACCTGCCGGAGCTGGTAATCAGAGGGTTGTTTGACCAGATGGATCTAGCCAACGACCAGGTTGAGGCCAGAAAGCGCCAGGTGATTCGAGCCGGGGATGTTGTTCGAGCCGGTCTGCAGATCACGGCATCAGCCGCGGCCAACTTCAAAGTGGTCAGCTACTTTGACTTCAACTCCGGCTGGTTGTTTGCAGGGGAGCAGGACTTTGATGCAGATGGCCGAGTCTCCTCTGAGGCCCTGGTGTTTACCGAGCCGGGCGAGTATTTCCTAAGAATGTATGTCGTTCCAAAAACCGCCGCTGCGGGAAATGAGTACCCAATCGCGCCGCTATCGCTGCAGCGCGCATTTATGCCGGCATTTGGCCTGAACCCCTTTGGGTTCAACTTCCGTTTCTTCAACTCTCCAACTTTGACTGAGGCTCAGCTTGCCAGCATCAACAGCAACCAAAACCTAGAGCTTGTCTTAGTCATTGAGCCTGGTGACCAAGTTGCCGTCCAAGAACCGCTATCAACCACACCTCCTCCACCACCGCAGTTTCCTGTGATTAGGGCGCCACTGCCAGAGGCTCCCACCACATCCCCTCCGGTCTTGGATCCAAAGCCTGAAACCATCATTGTCGACGTGCCTGCAACGAGCGAAAAGGAATCCAACCAAGCATCTAGCGGCTCGACCAGTAGGCCCAACGAGTCCTCACAGGAATCGGCGGTCGAGGTCGAGGTCGAGGTCGAGGTCGAGTCTGATGCAGACCAAGAATCATCGGGTCAGCCGAATGTTTCAGCCGAGCCCGAACAGCAACCCAGTGATGAAGGCATTCCAATCGCTAGCGCCCCAGCACAAACCGATGAGAGTCTGGCCGAGTCCGTGGTCTTGGATACCTATGACCCCTTTGGTTCCAAAGAAAACCAAAGCAACACCCTTGGCCTATTGGCAGCACTCGCAGCTCTAGCTGCGCTGGCCGCTGCCGGAGCGGCCAGCAGAGTAACTAGCTCGAATCTTGGCAGTGCTGAAATGAGTGAAGACAGCCTTGACGCTCTAGCGGGGGCTGAGTTTGAACTTGATGTCTTTGCCGATAGCAAGGATCGTTGGGGAGACAAGCTCGCTATTTGGGCGATGCCGTTTATGACGCTTTTGGACAGGCCAACCCACAACGCCACCGGCAGGGTTGCCAAATTCTCACCGCTTATGTCCAAGTTGATCAACGATGGCAGCTACCTCAGAGCCATGCTCGGATCATTCTCAGTGTTGCCGACCATTGCTGCTGTTCTGCTGGCGATTGTCGGATTGAACCAAAACCCGGACTTCCTATTGCATCCTCCGGTCGCAATATTTATTGCACTTATGGTGATCGGTCTATTTGATTCTTTTGCCGGCACCGCAGGAGTTCTTGTTTTCATAATTGGGTCTATTCCCTTGATGGAATTCAATTCCATCGCCGATTGGCGCATGCTCGCCGGGATCGCGGTTGCGGGCTTTGGTCCAATCCTTTTGGCGAGGTCAATCAGAAACTTCCGCCGCAAAGCACCTCGCGATGCCAGCGGCTGGCTAGACCGGATTGGCGACATCGCCTTTGCTTCTTTCTTGGGCGGATGGATTGCAGGCCTGGTGCTCAGGGCACTTCCCGCCTTGACAGGTCTGGCAGTCCCAGCAGCTGACTACGTGGTTGAGGTTCAGGTGATTGCAACCATCGCAATTGCAGTTCGTATCGTGCTTGAGGATCTGGCAGCTAGGTTCTACCCAGCCAGAATGGACGACCTAACTCCTGACACTTTGCCAAAGCCGTTTAGGGCCCAGCCGACCATCGCGCTTCTATTCAGATATTTGTTCTATGTCTTTATTGCCAGCGCCTTTATGGGCTTTGGGGTCATTGTTCTGATTGCCGCGGCTCTTTTCCTGATCCCTAATCTGCTTGGAGCGTTTGCCGACAGGCTGCCAAGGGTTGAGTTCTTGACCAAGTGGTTGCCGACCGGTTTGCCCGCTCTTGCGATGATTCTGGGGCTAGAGATCGTCTTGGAGAACTCCTTAGAAAACGTGTTGGGTGATCACCCAGAGTTCCCAACCATCTTTATCTTTGGCCTTTTGGCGCTCATTATCTTCTTGACCGTATTGGGCATGCTGGCAAGACCAGAAGCCAACCAACCACACTGGCTGCAGGCACCCAATAAGCAAACCATCTACCGAGTTGGCGGGTTTGTGACCTTCCTGCTCTTGGTCTGGTTCACCTCGCAGCTTTAGCTATCCTCTAAGCATGACATTTGAGAGTGATAAGGCACGCCTTGTTGAGCTGGTGAAAAAGCTAGCTGTAGTCCACGGCAAGGTCACTCTCTCCTCGGGTATTGAAGCCGACTACTACGTTGACCTTCGCCGAGCCACCCTGCACCACGAAGCAGCTCCGCTGATTGGTGAGGCAATGCTCGCGCTAATTCAAAAAGCTGGCCTCTCTCCCGACGCCGTTGGTGGATTGACCATGGGTGCTGACCCGGTTGCCACCGCCATGCTGCACCAAGCTGCCAACCAGGGTTTTGCGTTGGATGCTTTTGTTGTTCGCAAAGAGGCGAAGAAGCACGGCATGGGCCGCCAGGTTGAGGGGCCAAGTGTTGAGGGCAAGAATGTTGTGATTTTGGAGGACACCTCAACCACTGGCGGTTCTCCCCTGACTGCTGCCGAAGCCTTGGAGGCAGCGGGTGCGAAGGTGTTGGCAATTGCAACTGTTGTTGACCGCGACACCGGAGCTAGAGAAGTTATTGAAGCGCGCGGGTATTCTTATCTGACGGCTATCACTCTGGCCGATCTAGGTCTTTAGAACGAGGTGTAAGTGCAGCGCAAAATTGCGCCGTTTGTCTTCCTGCAGCTCGCATCACTCACAAGTGTTATCTCCGGTTCGATGGTCTTCATCGCAATCCCCTGGCTGGCACTAGAACTGACGGGCTCTGCGGGGACTGCAGGCTTTGTGGTGGCAATGACCGCTATTCCGGCATTGTTGATGGCACCGCTGATTGGCTCGGTCATTGACCGCTTTGGTAGGCGTTTTGTTGCCATTTGGGCAGAGCTCTTCACGGCACTGACTGTTTTGTTGATTCCAATCATTGAAGGCATTTGGGGCCTTGCCGTTGCGTCATTGATCGCAGTTGGTGTCTTCAGGGCCGTGTTTGCCCCGGGCGGCTCAACAGCTAGAAAGTCTTTGGTGCCGGATGCCGCGGCCCCTGCAAACATGACCCTGGATCGAGCTAACTCGATCCACGAGGGTCTGTTTGCAACGGGCTTTGCTATTGGTCCCGCCTTGGCAACTTTGTTGATTGCCTCGATTGGTTCTGCCAACACCTTCTATGTCGTTGCACTATTTGGGGTTTTGTCCTCGGTGTTTGCCTCAATGATCCGCGTTCACGAGCAGCATGAGGAGAACGATGAGACCGAGAAGGAACCGTTCTTCAAATACGCACTGCAGGGCTTCAAGGTCTTGGCACAAAACCCTGGCGTGATGGTGATGATGGCTGCGGTTATGACCCTTGCCATCATCTACCTGCCAACCGAGATGGTTGTGCTGCCTGCTTATTACAACCTGCTTGGTGATCCAGAGGGTCTAGGTCTTGCGATCTCGGTTGGTGCTGGAGCATCGATCATTGGAGCGCTTGGGTTTGAGCAAATCCACAAGCGCCTATCGTTTGCAAACATCTTGCGCATTGGAATCCTTGGCATTGGCCTGGCAATGATTCCAATGAGTTTCTTGCCATCGCAGTTCTGGATGGTGTTCTTCTTTGGTGTTCTTGGTCTGGCCTGGGGGCCACTGTTGCCACTTGCTAAATACCGTGATCCAGCAAAAGATCCCGGCCAATAAGCGTGGCCGGGTCTTTGCTCTAGAGATGACCATCTGGCAGGCAGGGCCACTGTTGACGATGGTTGCTGTTGGTCTTGGCTGTTGATGGTTTTGGTGTTGGACCTGTCTATAAGGTTTTGGCTGGCTGTGTTGTGCTTGCAGGGCTTTTGGTGTCCTTCAATCAATACATCAAACAGCTCAACAGCTAGTTATCCACAGATTCTCTTTTGGCTCCCATAAAAAGTTCTGGTTCGGTAACAATCTGTAAATGACATTGTTAGAAGTAGAACTATCAGATAATCTGATTGACATGAAGAAGATCATGACTGCCACTGAAGTTGCTCGCAACTTCAGTGATGTTTTAGATGCTGTTGTTGCAGGTGATGAGATCACTATCACCAGGGGCAAAAGACCAATTGCTGTTTTGGGAAGTGTCAAAGATGAAACCCCTAACTCAGTGCGATTGGCCGCAGCATTAGAGAAGCACTTTGATAAGTACGGATACATCACCCAGGAAGAAGCAGACGAGCGCATTGCAGCTATTCGAGCAGATAGGGACGCAGACCTGGCCCTCCAGATTGAGAGGGGTGTATGGAACACCTAGTGCTTGACTCCTCGGTTTGGATAGCCATCGAGAGAGGTGTCGAGAATGAAATCCAGGTGCTGAAGGAGGGTTTCAACATTATTCTTCCCGCAATGGTTGCCGCTGAACTCATGCCTGACCCCGCTCACATCCAACCGGGAACAACCCGGCACCAGCAATCACTCGACTTCCTTGCCTTTGTTAGACGTGAGGCTGAGTTTGCAGCTTTCGATGAGAAAGTGGTTGAAAAGTACGTGCAACTGATCTCATTTTGTAAGAGGGAAGGCCGACCGCGCTCAATCCCAGATTTGATGATTGCCGCAACGGCGTTGGCACATGGAGCGCTTTTGAAATCCTTTGACAAGAAGGCAGTCTTTGAAAATCTTCCCAATCTAAGGGTGCTTTCCTAAAGCCCTAGGCTTACCCAAGTGAGCGAAGAGATTCAAGAACCCATTGCAGTTCCAACCTGGGGTGTTGGTCCCTATGAGGGCGACCCAACTAAAGACCCGAACTTCGCCAAGTTTGACGCTGAGTTATTGGCCAATGGCGACACCAGGAACGTGGTGGATAGCTATCGCTACTGGTCCATGGAGGCGATCGTTGCTGATCTTGACTCCAAGCGGCACCGCTTCGAGGTCGCAATCGAGAACTGGCAGCATGATCTCAACATTGGCTCCATAGTTAGAAACGCGAATGCATTCATGGCTGCCCGAGTCCACATCGTCGGCAACAAGCGCTGGAACAGACGAGGTGCGATGGTCACCGACCGCTACCAGCACATCACTCAGCACCCAACCGTCGAGGGCCTAATCGAATACGCCAAGACCGCAGGTGAAGGCGGCAAGCCGCTACCCATCATTGCGATCGACAACGTTCCTGGTTGCAAAAAACTCGAGGAGTATCAACTGCCTAAAGAGTGCATTTTCTTATTTGGGCAAGAGGGTCCTGGGTTATCGCAGGCAGCACTGGATGCCTCTGATGTTGTTCTGGAAATCACTCAGTTTGGATCAACGAGATCCATTAACGCCTCGGCTGCTGCTGCAATAACCATGCACACTTGGGTGATGCAGCACGTTTTTAGCTAGACTCGTAAGAGGGCTTTTGCCCAAGAATCCCCCATTTAGAAAGGGGTAATGCCATGCCCGCAGTAGTACTAGTCGGAGCCCAGTGGGGTGATGAGGGTAAAGGTAAGGCAACAGACCTACTCGGAGATCGCGTTCAGCTACGTGGTTCGCTATCAGGGTGGCAACAACGCTGGCCACACCGTAGTCATTGGCGACAAGAAGTTTGCCCTGCACCTGCTGCCCTCCGGCATCTTGACCCCAGAGGTCACCCCGGTAATTGGCAACGGCGTAGTCGTCGACCTAGAGGTGCTCTTCAGAGAAATTGATGGCCTCAACGAAAAGGGTGTCGACACTTCCCGTTTGATGATCTCCGCCAATGCCCACATCATTACCCCCTATCACGTCACCGTTGACAAGGTCTCAGAGCGCTTCCTAGGAAAGCGCGCCATTGGCACCACCGGCCGAGGCATTGGCCCAACCTATGGCGACAAGATGGGCAGATTGGGCATTCAGGGTTCAGGACCTGTTTGACCCAAGCATCCTCACCCAGAAGGTCGAGGCCGCGCTTGCTCAGAAGAACGAGCTCTTGGTCAAGGTCTATAACCGCGCAGCGGTTAGAACCGAAGAGGTCGTAGAGCACCTGCTCTCCTACGCAGAGAGATTGCGCCCGATGGTTCAGGACACCGCACTGGTTTTGAACCAGGCGCTAGATCGTGGCGAGACAGTTTTGCTGGAGGGTGGCCAGGGCACGCTTTTGGATGTCGACCACGGCACCTACCCATTTGTGACTTCCTCAAACCCAACCTCCGGTGGTGCTACCACCGGAAGCGGAATTGGTCCAACCAAGATCACCGGTGTAATCGGCATTCTCAAGGCCTACACCACTCGTGTTGGCTCAGGACCATTCCCAACCGAGCTGTTTGATGAGTGGGGCGAGTTCCTCCGGACTAATGGTGGTGAGGTTGGTGTCACCACCGGTCGTGATCGTCGCTGTGGTTGGTTTGATGCCCCTATTGCACGCTATGCAACGCGTATCAATGGTTTGACCGACATCTTCTTGACCAAGCTGGATGTTCTAACCGGCATCAAAGAGATTCCGGTTTGTGTTGCCTACGAGGTAGATGGACAAAGAGTCGAAGAGGTTCCTGTTTCACAAACCGACTTCCACCACGCCAAGCCGATCTATGAGATGTTCCCAGGTTGGGAGGAAGACATCACAGGCTGCAAGAGCTTTGAAGATCTTCCAAAGAACGCCCAGGACTACGTCCTGGCGCTAGAGAAGATGAGCGGAACCAGAATCAGCGCCATCGGTGTTGGACCAGATCGCAATGCGACTCTGGTTCGTCACGACATGCTTGGCTAAGTCACTCAAGCTCCAGTGGCCTCACAACATCCAGCGTGATGGAACTTCTGCCATCGCCTGGTGACCAGTAGAGGCTTGCGCTGCAGGTGGCTCTGCCTCCAAGGGCTTCGAGCTCTTTGCCAAACTCTTCAGCTTCTTCTCTTGGGATATAACCAATGGTTGCTTGGCCGGCTTCAACGCGGACTGCGTTTTTGTCATATTTGTTGTTTGGTTCTAGTTCGACCATGACCATGAAATCTTCACCTGGGTGATAGCGCTCTAGGTATTCACCGAAGAGGTCGATGTTGTCTTTATAGGCTTGCTCGCCTTTGATCTCTTGGCTGAAGGAGCCATCTCCTTTGAGGGCGGGGAGGTTATCCATGAAGCGCTCATATTTGAGTTGCTGGCCAGCTTGCTTGCTCGCTTGTTTCTCGAATCGCTTCCACTTCTTTTTCTTGGATCGGTTATAGAAGAACCAAATAAGTAATCCAAAGAGAATCCACTCCATAATTTCCCCCTAACTACTGCGAATCTATTGGTTAGGGGGGACAATTATTCGATGAGCGAGGTAAGGCCTGAGGAACTGGATGCGATTCCGTATCCGGATGAGGCCTTTAATACTTGGGGTGCAGCGAGTGTTGGTGTTGATCCACTAGCCGCCAGCTTCACCTCTGCCCCCTACCAAGCCGTTAGACCTCACGTTCCCTTCTATCGCTTCGTTTCCTACCCAGACATCCTTGACCTTCGCAAGATGGGCTATGAGATGGAGCGCTTCGTGCCACTCTTTGATCGCCTAGAAGATGTCCGCTATAAAGAAGCGCTCACTCTCTCCGACATGCTCCACTACCCCAACCCCATGCTCCCCTGGAACCCAAGGAGAGCAAGGGAGATCGAACTTGAGATCAGAAGCCAGCTTCACGAGCATGGGTTGGGGGATATGCCAACCCTCATCAGGCGATTCCTCGGCAAAGCCTTCCCCGGCGACACCATCAGCTATCTCAGCGTTGACCTCATCAACATCTTTTTCTGGGCATCAATTGCCGAGGTCGCAGACGATATTGCATGGCGCAGCCCCAACCTCTCTTGGAAGGCAGAGTATTTGAGGTTCCCGATTAGGAGCCTAGGCATCTAGCGCTTCTCAAGGACTTGGCTAACATTGCGGGTGAGAAACCCGAGGGGGGAATTTGTCCAAGCTCAAAAAGGGCCTAAACACTTACTTTGAAAAAGCCGAGTATGCCTACATGGCACTGGGCTTTGGTTTTTTGATTGTCTACTCGTTCCAGGTGCTGTTGCCTCTCGAGCAATACATGTTTGATGCACTCGAGAACGTTGCAGCTGTCATCTACTTCATTTTTATTATTGACCTGGTTCTAAGGGTCATCGCTGCCGGTAGAGATCTGCTGACCGTATCAGGGCTTCTGGTATTTCTAAAGGAGAACTGGTTGATGATCCTGGCAACTCTGTTGCCAGCCTTTAGAAGCCTCCGGGTGCTGAGGGTCATCTTGGTCCTTAGTGGCCTAACGCCCTTTTTGAAGACAAGATCCAGCAAGGTTGGCATGGTGGTTGGGGTTTCTCTGCCGCTAGTTATCTACACCTCAGCTCTTTCGGTCTATGAGGCAGAGAGATATGCGGATGGAGCGAACATCACCTCGTTTGGTGAGGCGATCTGGTGGGCACTGGCCTCTGTCACCACCGTTGGTTATGGAGACCGGTTCCCTGTCACCGAGGATGGCAGGTTTGTTGCCACCTTCTTGATGATCATTGGTATTGGACTGTTCTCGTCTTTGACAGCGCTGTTGGCAGCCTGGGTAATGGGGCAAAAGAGCGAGAGCTAGGCTTTGGGGTATGACCCAATGGAATGTAAAGCTGCCAGGAGCCGATTACTCGCTCACAACTGATGAGATGAAGGTCTGGGCTGATGCCGGCAAGATCACCGGCACCACAGTCATTGTTGATCAAAACGGAGAGCACTGGAACGCCAAGCAGGTGCCCGGGGTGTTCTCTCGCAGGGACTACGTGGTTGCCCTCGTGCTGTCGATTTTCCTAGGAACCCTCGGGGTTGACCGCTTCTACATGGGCAAGATCGGGACCGGCATCCTCAAGCTTCTAACCATTGGTGGTTTGGGTATTTGGTGGCTAATAGACCTGGTCTTGATCGCCACTAAGAAGCTCACCGACAAGCAGGGTTACAGCCTGGCCTAACAAAAAGGGATCAGGATCCGCTTTAGAGCGGGAAGGTCAGGTTCTGCCCAATCCAGTTTGCTGAGCTCGTTCTCTGGAACCCAACGCATTTCGCTGTGGTCAGTTGAGAACTGTGGCTTTTCACCACTTAGCTCACAAACAAAGCTAACTAGGTCTATCTCACCGGTTGTGCTGCGATCAAACTGTCGAAGGACAGTGATGTCTGTGTTCAGCTCCTCCTTGATTTCACGAACAAGAGCGTCTTCAAGGCTTTCGCCCGCCTCGGGCTTGCCACCTGGAAACTCCCACTTATTAGGGCTTTGTTTCCATTCACCGCGCTTGCAAGCGAGGTAATTGCCATCAGCATCTTGGATGATGGCTGCGACGACGGTTATTGGCACCAGGTCAGCCTAGCGAGGCAGGTTTGCCTCAATCAGTTCAACAATCTCTGGAGCGTCTGGCTTGGTCGTTGGGCGGAAGCGGTGAATCTTGCCAGATGGCAGGATTACAAACTTCTCGAAGTTCCACATCACCGGACCGGCTAGGCCCTTGGAGTCCTTGGTCTTCACGAGGGTCTTGTAGAGCTCGTGGCGCTTGCGGCCATTGACATCAGCCTTGGTGGTCATTGGGAAGGTCACACCCCAGGTGGCGGAGCAGTACTCACCAATGGCCTCGTCGTCCTTGAGCTCCTGCTTGAAAGAGCCTGATGGGACACCAATGACGGTGAAGCCACGGTCCTGGTACTTCTTCTGGAGTTCTTCCAAGGTCTCATACTGCGGGCTCAGGCCGCATCTGGATGCAACGTTCACGACCATGATCACCTGACCCTCAAACTCTTTGAGGCTCTTTACGGAGCCGTCCAACATGGTGAGGTCTAGCGAGGTGTCAATCATGAGGGGTGAAACCTTCTTTGGGACTAACTAATTTCCTATTCGCAAATACATCATGTCTTTATCCCTGATGGGGATAAAGCCTCTTTGCCGGTAGTAATCGATCGCGGTTGGTTTTGGGTGAACCATCAACAGGGCAACGCCAACATCCTCCGCAACCAGGTTGGCCTTATCGATGGCGTCGGCAAGGAGCCTTTTCCCAACCCCGACACTTTGAAACTTTGCGGCAACAGCCATCCTGCCCAGCAGGATGGCGGGGATTGGGTCGGGAGCTGAAGGCTCCCCCAGCGCTGTTGCCTCAATATCGATGGCAGCTGCACTGAGGGTGTAGAAGCCGACGATTTCGTTTGCTTGGTGCATGACGTGGGTTCTAGAGAATCCGGCAGCTTCGTTTTGCAGCGCCTTGGTCCTAAACCAGCGGTTCAATTGTTTGTCCCCGCAATCAAACTCGAGATTGGGTGCAGATAGCAGTGGGACTATTTTTCCCATGGCAGCTTCACGCTTCGCATCTTCTCTGCCTCTGCCAGTTGATTGGGGCTGATGTCATCAGAGAGCTGATCCATGAGGTAGTTGAAGTCTTCCCTTGGGAGCGTGAAGCGAACCCCGTCATAGCGCTCGTCCATCGCGCGCTCAACTGCTGCCATCACCATGAACTCCGTTCTGGTGATGCCGGCTTGTTTGGCGGCATAGTCGATGGCCGCCTTTTGCTCTTGGGTGAGCCTCAGGTTCACAATCTCTGACTTCATGCGCGCTCCCATGCTCGGGTGTGTATGCAGTGTGTATACGTTATTGATTGTAGTGTTCATGCCTCAGATTCAATGGCAATTCGAATCTGCTGAGGTTTTGTCTTTTTAGAACTGTTAGCAACTGGGCAGGTCGCTAGGTTGTGGAATTGCTAGCGATCGGCAAGCACCTTCATGGCTGCAAGCCTTGCTCCAAGAACTATGAAACCAAGTGCGATGAAGGCGGCTGCGATTATCAATACGTAGGTGAGCATTCCGATTACCCCACCCTCTGAGTTGGGGTTGATGAACCAGTATGGCCACCAGCCGTCTAGAAGCCCTCTCACGAGAGAGAAGGCCAGCCAGGCAAGCGGATAGACCACCACCCACCACGCCTTCTTCCAGGAGGGCTTATAGCCCTTGATTGAGAGCAGGTAATCAACAACAATCAGAATCGGTGCGTAGGTGTGGATGATCAGGTTCGGAAGAACCGGCCAGGCATAGCCAACATCCCTTGCATCAACCGCGCTGTCACCCAAGAGGGCGTGGTAGACCACTCCAACAATGATCATGCTCACGGTTGCTATCAGCCGGAAAGTGTGAAGGCGTTCTGATTCGTCCTTACCCTGCAGCAGAGCAAGCCCGCTTAGGACGAGCACCACGCCAGCGAGGATCGATGAGTTGATGGAGAAAAACGCAAAGTATTCAAAGGGTCGAAACAGGTTTGCTGCCAGGCGATCGGAAACCTGCCAGAGAACGCTACCAAGTAGTGACAATCCGATTGCGAGGCGAAATATGCCGAACGCGCCTTTGAAGAGCAAATCAAACCGTCCTTAGTTTTCCTCTACGAATTCAATCACTGCTTGGGCGAATTCCTGCGGAGATTCCTCGTTTGGAAGGTGGCCAGTTTGGGGGATAACCACAAGCTCTGCACCCTGAATCAGACCTGCAACCTCAATCGAATCGGCTGTTGCTACTACCAGGTCGTTATCTCCGGTTAGCACCAGGGTGGGGATGCTTATCTCACCAAGTCGCTCCGAGACTCCGGTGTTTCTAGGTGCTTTGTTGAACTCCCAGAATGCTCGCTCCCAGCCAATGACCTTGAGCGGCTGGGTGTAGCCGGCGAGGGTTTCCTCGGTCACGGTCTCTGGGTCGTTGTAGCTCAAATACAGCAGATCTAGACCGTTGGTGGCAATCGAGGAAACCAGTGCGGGACCGATGTGGTTGATCTGCGGAATCGAGAAAACCCAATTCAGCCAGGAGGTGCCACCACCGCGATTCGACACAGCCGGGGCGTAGAGCACGCTGCCAGCAAGTTTGTCTTGGTTGTCGACGGTGTAGGCGGCAGCCAGGTTGCCTCCGGCAGAGTGGCCAACGATGAAGACCTCTTTGTTCTCACCAAATTCTGCAATCAGTTCATCTAGAACCTGCAGCTGGCCCTTGGCCCCATAGGGGTTGATGTCCCAGGTGGTTGGCCTCTCGGTGAACCCAAAGGCTGCTCGGTCATAGGCGATGACGTGGCCCAGGGTGGCTAGTGGTTCTAGCACGTCTTTGTAGCTGTAGGCACTTGCTCCAAAGCCGTGCATCAGAACGATTAGCCGATCAGCTTCTTGTTCACCGGCTTCCACGTAGTGCACCTCATGGCCTGCAAGCTCAATCCACTTTGACTCACCATTCCAGATCTCATTTGCTGCCTGCTCTTTGGTCAAGGTTCCTGAGGTGTTGACCGGAATCAAAAAAGGGCCAATTAGCAAAATACCTAAAAGGCCAAGACCAACCCATTTGAGAATCTTCTTCATGTCTGCAAGTCAACCAGCTAGTGGTGCTTTGTGGTTCCTGTGGATAACTCAAAACACAGGTTTTGGATGCCAGCTAGGTTTTCTAGCCTTGGATAAATCAAACCCAAGACTTATTCTGGGAAAGTGAAGAAGATGGTTGATATTGATGGGCCAGAGGCCCTGAAAGAACTCACCGAGCTAGTTGCTGCCGGTGAGGACATCATCCTTACGCGAAACGGTAAAGAGTTCGCAGAGGTCAAAGCGGTAGTTGAACGCAAGAAAAAGCCCTCGATTCTGGGTGCGTTTGAAGGCAAGATTCCTCACGACATCGTCATTCCCAAGTGGATTGTCGAAGACGACAGGATCGTCGTCAAGTATCCAGAGTTTTAGGGGCTGTAGAGGATCGAATCACAAGTTCCGGTTGGAACGTGATTTGACGGTGCTGATGCTCCTGAGGGTTATCAATTTCATCTAAAAGCAGTTCTAGCGCTGTCGTTCCAAGAATTGACGAGGGTTGCTTAATCGACGTCAGCGGAACGACGGCGGATTGGGCAAAGGAGATGTCGTCGTATCCGACAATCGCGATCTCCTCAGGGACTCTTATTGAGTTTTTTAGACTGAAGGCTTGCAACAAACCAACAGCAAGAAGGTCATTTGCAGCAAAAATCGCATTTGGTCTATTTTCTTGTGCTTCTCTGGCTATCGTTAGGCCAACCTCACGCCCGCTAATCACGTCTTGAGCGTGCGCTTTATAGACCTTGATTGTGGCCTGGCCTTTTGTCGCCCGCACAGCCTCTCTCGCGCCTGCTAAACGGTCTGCAACTTGGTGGATTGTGAGCGGACCCCCAACAAACGCAATCTTGGTTTTCCCGAGATCAATCAGGTGTGAAACGGCGAGCTTGCCCCCGGCTACGTCATCTACCGAGACTGAGCAGAACTGTGATGCATCTGCCTTTCGGTCGACCAAAACCACTTGTGTCCCCATCTCACGGCTTTGTCGGATTTGCTCGGCCGGATCATGAATTGGAGACACAATCACGCCACTCAGGCGCTGCTCCTGAAACATCTTTAGATATCCGGCTTCGCGGGTGTCCTCGTGGGAGGAATTGCCAAGCAGAACCTGATAGCCCGCGGCAGCATGCAGCGGTCTCAGCACCACGAGCCATTTCAGCAAAAAATGGGTTTGAGGCATCAAGCACAACCATTCCCAGAGCCTTTGATTTTCCAGCTTTTAGTTGCCTAGCGGCATCGTTTCTCACAAAGCCAAGCTGTTCGATGGCGCGAGTCACTTTCTTTACCGTTTCAACCCGAACGCGATCTGGGTGATTGAGAACATTGGAAACCGTGCCGAGAGAGACTCCGGCAAGCTTCGCCACGTCTTGAACACTTGGTTGCGACTTCAGTGCCAACTCGACGCCTCCTTGCCTGGAAGCCTTTATTCTATGGGGCACCATCGGTTCAAGAGAAAAGCAACATTCTTATAACCACCATTATCTAGGTTGCACACAGTGCAACAACTTGGGTAGATTATTGAAACGATTCAAAATGAAAGGTTCCAATGGCGAAGCTGAGCATCTAAGCACCTAGAAGTACTTTCTAGGTTGGAGATTGAAGTGCCCTCCTGGGCCTACGGAAATTCCGGCACAAGATTCAGGGTTTTCACGCAGCCAGGTGGGCCAAGAAACCCTTTTGAGAAGGTCTCAGACGCAGCCGAAGTTCACAAGTACACCGGACTTGCCAACTCCATCGCACTTCACATTCCTTGGGACAAGGTTGATTCATTTGCTGAGCTAAAGGCCCATGCTGAAGGTCTCGGTCTATGGCTTGGGACAATAAATTCCAATACCTTCCAGGACGAGGCATACATGCTGGGAAGCCTCGCCCACTCGGACCCAAAGGTCAGGCAAAAGGCCATCGATCACCACTTTGAGTGCATCGACATCATGGGCGAGACTGGCTCTAAGGATCTCAAGATTTGGTTAGCGGATGGCACAAATTACCCCGGCCAGGACTCGCTTCGAAAGAGACAGGATTATTTAGGTCAATCGCTAGCGAAGATCTACGAGCGGATTGGGCAGGATCAGCGCCTGGTGCTGGAGTACAAGTTCTTTGAGCCCGCTTTCTATCACACTGATGTTCCAGACTGGGGTACGAGTTTGGTCCAGACACTTGCGCTCGGCGACCGCGCGCTTGTGTGCCTAGATACCGGCCATCACGCACCAAATACAAACATTGAGTTCATTGTGATGCAGCTGTTACGACTTGGAAAACTCGGCAGTTTTGACTTCAACTCTCGCTTCTACGCAGACGATGACCTCATTGTGGGTGCTGCTGACCCATTTCAGCTCTTCCGCATCATGTATGAGGTGATTCAAGGAGGTGGGCTTGACGAAGGCTCGCCAGTTGCCTTCATGCTCGACCAAGCGCACAATGTTGAGGCCAAGATTCCAGCACAGATTCGCTCGGTGCTAAACGTTCAGGAGATGACCGCCAGGGCTCTGTTGGTTGACAACGAATCCCTTGAACTTGCCCAAATGCGCGGCGACATCATGGCTGCCAATGACATTTTCATGGATGCCTTCCAGACTGATGTGCGCGAGGAGCTCTCGCAGTGGCGGGCCAGCAGGGGCTTGCCAGCAGACCCAATGGGAGCGTTTCGCGCCAGTGGTTATGCAGAGAAGGTGAGCCTCGATCGCGTTGGTGGTGTTCAGGCCAGCTGGGGAGCGTGATGGCTAAAAGACTCCAGCCCAAGAGTTGGTTGAGCGATCAAACAGACTCGGCAAAGATCCAAAGAACACGAATTTTGCAGGGGGCAACACCAGTGCGAAGGGATTTGCCAGGCGATCCTGCCTCTGGTTTAGAGACAGAGCTGATTTGGGTTAAGGGCTCTGGCGGTGACCTTGGGACACTAAATGAGAGTAACCTCGCGGTTTCTTCGGCTCGAAGCCACCAGAAATCTAGTCAATGTCTATCGTGGTCTTGCCCACGAGGACGAGATGGTAGCTGCTTTTGATTATTGCCTCTTCGGAAAGGGTGGAGCTGCACCCTCAATTGACACAGCAATGCATGCCCTTGTTGAAAAAAATCACGTTGATCATCTTCATCCTGACTCTGGCATCGCGATTGCAGCCAGCAAGGATGCCAAAGAGCTAACTGCCAAGATTTTTGGTGATCGAGTACTGTTTGTTCCTTGGCGAAGACCAGGCTTTCAACTGGGGCTGGATATCTCAAAGCTTCAAAAAGAGAATCCACAGGCTATCGGCTGCATTCTTGGTGGCCACGGCATCACAGCTTGGGTGACAGTTCAGCTGAAGCTGAGCGAAACTCTCTGGAGATCATCTGAACAGCTGAGAAGTACATCTCAGCTAACTCAAAGAAGTTGCCTTTTGGTCCAGCCGTAAAAATACGCGTCACTTTCAAAAGCAAAGAGGCTTGTTAGAGCGGCAGAACTTGCGCCCATCGTTCGCGGTCTTGCCTCACATGACAAAGCTATGGTTGGACACTTCAGTGACGATGCTCGAGTGCTAGATTTCCTTGGCTCAAAGAAACTGTTTGAGCTTGCTGCTTTAGGGACTAGTTGTCCAGACCATTTCTTGCGGACCAAAGTCAAGCCAATGGTTTTGGACACTGCACCGGATGCTCCAATCGAAAAGGTCCGAGCCCGGCTCGTTGAGCTGCATGAACAGTACCGAGTTGACTACGCCAACTACTACAAAAAGCACGCCCAGAAAAACTCACCGAAGATGCGAGGGGCAGATCCTGCAATCGTGCTCGTCCCCGGAATCGGAATGTTCTCCTTTGGAGCGAATAAGCAAACAGCTCGCGTTGCCTCTGAGTTTTACATCAATGCAATCAACGTGATGCGCGGTGCTGAGGGAATCTCGAGTTATCAACCGATTAGTGATGCAGGGAAATTTGCAATCGAATACTGGGATCTCGAAGAAGCCAAACTGCAGCGCATGCCCAAGCCAAAGCCCTTGGCGACCAGGGTCGCGTTTGTCACCGGTGGGGCCAGCGGCATTGGAAAAGCAATTTGCGAACGCTTGGTCCAAGAAGGCGCATGTGTCGTGATTGCAGATTTGAATCTGGAAGCAGCGCGTAATCTTGCGACCGAACTTGGCGGGCCAGATGTTGCGCTCGCTGTAGAAGTGAACGTCACTGATGCCAAGTCAATCCGTGCAGCACTTGATGCTGCTGCTTTGGCATTTGGCGGGGTGGATCTGGTGGTGAACAATGCCGGTCTTTCTCTGTCCAAGCCATTGGCTGAAACCACCGAGCAGGACTGGGATCTTCAGCACGATGTAATGGCAAAGGGCTCATTCCTTGTCTCTCGTGAGAGTGCCAGAGTTTTGATCGATCAAGGTTTGGGTGGAGACATCATCTACATCTCGTCAAAGAACTCAGTTTTTGCCGGGCCGAACAACATCGCTTACTCGGCCACTAAGGCAGACCAGGCTCATCAAGTTCGACTGTTGGCAGCAGAGCTCGGGGAGAGCGACATCAGGGTTAATGGAATCAACCCCGATGGCGTTGTTCGTGGGTCCGGCATCTTTGCTGGTGGCTGGGGTGCATCCAGGGCCAAGGTCTACGGCGTGAAAGAGCAAGACCTCGGGAAGTTTTACGCTCAGAGAACCATCCTCAAAAAAGAGGTGTTGCCCGAGAATGTCGCCAACGCTGTCATAGCGCTAACCGCCGGTGAGCTTTCTCACACAACAGGGCTTCACATCCCGGTTGACGCTGGTGTTGCAGCTGCATTTTTGAGGTAGTTATGAGAGCCCTTTTCGGAGCGATCGACATCGGTGCAAGTTCAGGCAGGGTTATGGCTGGGCTTTATCAAGACGGCAGGCTATCGCTGAGTGAAATCCACCGCTTTCCGAATGGGGCCATTGAACAAAATGGTTACTTGGTTTGGGATTATCCAAAACTACTTAGTGAGATTAGGCGGGGCTTGCGGGAACTTGGAGCGCGAGCAGAGAAACTTGGCCTGGCTGTATCCAGCGTTGGAATTGATACCTGGGCTGTCGACTTTGGTTTGCTTTGTGAGGGAGAGCTGGTACAAAACCCCTATTGCTACCGTGACCCTTCAAATGATGTTGGGGTCAGAAGCGTTCACGACAAGATCTCGTTTGCTGAGTTGTATGGGAAAAATGGACTCCAATTCCTGCCTTTTAATTCGCTGTATCAAATTGAGCGAATTAGGAAACTAAACCCTGAATTACTCAAGAGAGCGGATCGGATTCTCTTGCTTCCTGATCTCATCGGCTACTCACTCACCGGTGAAATGGCCACCGAACGAACAAACGCATCCTCGACTGGCCTTCTAAATGTTCAAACACGTGAGTGGGATGATGAGCTGCTAGACCTTGTGGGGCTGGGCAAAGAGAGCTTCCCTCCGCTTCGCGACGCTGGAGAAGGGCTCGGTGAGCTGAAGGATGCATTCGGTCCCAGGCTGAATGGCACCAAGGTGGTTTTGGTGGGTTCTCACGACACCGCATCTGCCATGGTTGGCGTGCCAGCAACGGATTCAGGCTTTGCCTTTCTTTCCAGCGGCACCTGGTCTCTGCTCGGCACCGAGCTTGAAGCGCCGGTGCTGACCAGTGATTCGCAACAGGCAAACTTCACAAACGAGCTCGGTGTTGACGGCACAGTTCGATATTTGAAAAACCTGAGTGGACTATGGCTACTCACGGAAACGCTGAAAGACTACGAGCGCCAGGGCGCTCAGCTGAATTTCAACGAGTTGCTAATTGCCGCCGAGGAATTGAAACCCGAGCAAGTTATTGATGTCACTGACTCAAGCTTCACTGAGCCTGGTGAAATGGTCAGCAAGATCTCAAGGCAACTTGAGGCCACCGGGCAACCAAGCCCATCCAGACCAGCTGAGTTGGTAGCAATAATTTTGCACTCTTTGGCAAAGAGCTATGCAGAGAACCTCAAGGTCCTTGAGTCGTTAACCGAGCGCAAATTCGAATCCCTCCACATCATTGGCGGTGGCTCACAAAATGCCTTGCTCAACAGATTGACAGCCGAATACTGCGGCATCGAGGTCAAGGTTGGACCAGTTGAGGCGACAGCAATTGGGAATCTTCTTATCCAGCTTCGCGCGGCCGGGCTCCAGGATGGAAGCCGCTTCGAGCTAAGAAAGTTGATTCTTAAATCTGACCTATCGTGAGCTTGAATCAACCCCCTGGCTTAGCCCTTCACCGCTCCCGCTGTCATGCCTGCAACGATCTTCTTGTTGAAGAAAATGAACAAGATCAGCAACGGGACCGTGATTAGCAAGATGTTCATGAACAAAAGGTTGAACTTCGTCAGGAACTGACTCTGGAAGTTGAACAAGGTCAGCTGAACAGTCACGTTCTCATCGCCCGGCAGGAAGTAGAGCGGGGTCTGGAAGTCATTGAAGACGAAGATTGACTGCAAAATAATTGCAGTCACAATCACGCTCTTTAGCAGCGGGAAAATGATCTGAAAAATAGTCTGATCGGGCCAGCGCCGTCGATGATTGCCGCTTCATCTAGCTCTCTCGGGATGGTTGAAATGAAGCCGCGGAACAAGATGATGGTGAAGCTCAGTCCGAATGCCACTTGAATTAACACAACGCCGTGAATGGTCTTGAACATCCCAAGGGCCTGCATCAAGAAGATAGTTGGAACAACAGCTGGAGGAATGATTAACCCAGCAAGCACGAAGGTGTTTAAAGTACCGGAGAGCTTTCCGGGCCTGCGCTGGATTATGTAGGCAATCAATGCACCAAACACAACCATGAGTGCAACACCGGCAACGGTAATTACGGTTGAGTTCCAGAAAGCTCGGAGCAGCATGAAGTCGCGGTACTGAACCACCTCGACCATGTTCTCCCAGAACAGGATTTCGCTCGGTAGAGAGAACTGCAGGGCAGCCGCTTCCTGAGGCGTCTTCATGGCCTGGAACAAAAATAAACATGAAGGGCACGATGAATAGAAGTGCCGTTACCAAAACACCTATGAGTCCTGAAACATAAGAGCGCAGCTTCTGAGCTTTCATGGGTCTAAGCCTCCACTGTCTTTTTGTTTAGCCAGGCTGAAAGCGGATAGATAATCAAGGCGACCAAGACAAACAGCACAACGTTGCCTGCGGTTGACAGACCATAGAAACCAGCCTGGTACTGCTTGTAGATAACTGAGGCCAAAACGTCGGTGGCAAATCCTGGGCCACCCTTTGTGGTCGCCCAAATCAGGTCAAATGACCTCAACCCACCGATGAGGGACAGGATAATGACAGTAGAGGTTGCTGGCATGAGAAGCGGCAGGGTGATGTTTCTGAATCGCTGCCAACTGTTAGCCCCATCAACCACAGCGGCTTCTATGTACTCCTGAGGAATGGCAGCAATTCCAGCTAGGTAGATCACCGTTGCGATTCCAACTCCCTTCCAAACGTCAATTGCCGCGACAGAGAGCAGGGCATAGGAGGGTTCAGTCAGCCAAAACGGTCCCTCGATTCCGAAGACAGACAGAGTCGTGTTTATTAGCCCTCTCTCCGGTGCCATCAAAGCCTTGAATGTGATACCAACGCCAATGGTCGACACTAGGGACGGGGAAGAAAATCACCGCCCTTAGGTAGCTCTTGGCAAAAATCGCGCCAGAGAGCCAGATTGCTAGCGCCATCCCAATGACGACCTTTGAACCAGAGGTGACAAACGCATAGATGAAGGTGTTCATAACACCTTGACTTAGGGCAGGTTCTGAGAAGAAAAGCTCGAAGTTCGCGAGGCCAATGAACTCGGTCTCAAAGATTGTCCAACGGGTGAGCGAGAAATAAAAAGAGGAGAAGGTGGGTAGTGCGAAGAAAATGATGTAGATCAAAGATCCAGGGATCAGGAACCAGAACGGGTAGTGCCGAGCAAGCTTGTTCTACCCTGGCAAGCCTCGAGGGCTTTGTTTTTTGTCTTTCACCAGAGACATGATTCCTTACCCTTTGTTGGACAGGGCCTGGCCTCTAGACGAAGCTCAGGCCCTGTTTTTCAACTAACTACCTGTTTTTACCAGCCGTCGAGACCCAGTTGCTGGGCCTGCTTCTTGACGTCTTCATCATAGATAGCGGCAGCCTCCTCAGCGGAGTACTGTCCGGTTCCTACTGCAACAGTGATCTGCTCAAGAGCTGGGCCCTTGATTGGGCTAACAAACTCAAGTGCAGGAGAGGTCGCGCCCTCTCTGTCGAAGTAGGGGAACATGTCTGCGAATGCTGGAAGTAGGTCAGCCGCCTCAGGTGCATCTGCTACAAGGAATGGACCGGTCTGCCCGTTCACATCGATGTAGATCTGGGTTCCCTCTGGGCTTACTACGAACTCCACGAACTTTTTGGCAGCAATTAGCGCGTCGCCAGTCGTGGTGTTTGGGATGTAGACACCGTTGGCCATCCAAACGGTCAGACCGTTGGTGTCTGCGCTTGGACCTGGCTGGGCGAAGAATCCGATGCTGTCAACCGCGTCCGGAGCAACTTCTAGAACTGTTGAAACAGCAAAGGTCAACATTGGGTAGTGAGCACCCTCACCCGCAGCTAGCTTCAAGATTCCCTCGGTGAAGGTTGCTGAAGCGTAGTCGGAGTTGTAGTAGTCAGCATCGTGTAGTTCCTCTAGGTACTCAAAACCACGAACCGCTGCAGGGTCAGAGGCATACTTCGCGATGTTGTTGGTGTACTCCTCAGCGAAGTTTGGGCTCTCCTGCAAAACGTTGTGGAAGTCAGCCAGAACAAACAGCTGCGAGGTCCAAGTGTCACCGTATGTCTGGATTACTGGGTCAACTCCCGCAGCCTTGATGGCTGCGTTGTTGGCCATGAACTCATCCCAGGTGAGTGGGACTTCGAGGCCTAGTTCGGCGTAGACATCCTTGTTGTAAAGGACTCCTCCACCCATTGCGGTTCCATAAGGCGCGCCATACTTGCCATTTGCCGTCGAGACGGTGGGCCAGAAGGATTCAACAACTGATTCAGCCCATGGCTCGTTTGAAAGGTCAACGAGGTACTCGTCTGGGTTCAGTGCCTGGAACAGTGAACCTGAGTTATAGAAGAAAACGTCGTTCATCTCGCCAGTGGCAAGTTTGGTCTTAACTAGGTTGTCACCGTCAGCACCACCAGGTCGAAGTTCGACCTCAACCGTGATGTCTGGATTCTGTGCCTCGAATGCCTCAAGCAGACGATCCATGTAAACGACCTGGTTTTCGGTGTTGTCGCCAAGAACGCTAATTGTGACAGGTGCGGAAACTTCGGTGGAGCCACCGGAGGTATCACCGGAGGTTGGCTGTGCAGTAGGGGTCTCCTCGGATGCGGCGCAACCGGAGAGAATCAACGCTGACGCAGCTATCGCTGCGGTTGCGAAGAGCCCTCGCTTTTTGAATTGAGAAAACATCTATCTCCTCTTTGAGTTTAGTGGGAGCTGGTCTCAGCTCAACATTGAATCGTTTCAATGAATGGTTTCAAATTAGTGGCAAAAATGCAACCGGTCAAACCATTGAAATAACAATCGCGTAACGTGCCCGCTAGTGGGCCTAACTACCCGAAACTTTTACTTGGCGGGCTAAAACCCTTGATGGCATGGTTTGCTGCTTTCGGTGACAAGGTGAATAGGGGGCTGTTTCTGCACTTGTTGATTGATACCTTGAAACGATTCAATGTAGGGTGGCAATAACCACAAATTTTTAGGATTGAATGATGAACCAAGGTGGCACTGAAGCCCAAAATCTCCTCTCCGTTTCTCACGTTCGCTCGCAGCACCCCACCGAATTGATTGGACTTCCGTCATCTCCAGTCCTTCTTAGTTGGCAGGTCGTTGCGCAAGCTGGTGATCTAAACCAGATTGCAGCGGAGATTCAGGTTGCCGGTGAGCCCACCTTCTCGACCGTTCTGGCCAATCAAATCATCCAAGGACCAAACCAGATAGAGGTTGAGGCTCCGGGCGGTCCCCTCTCAGCCAGAGAGGTTCGCTACTACAGGGTTCGGGTCCAGACTGAGCTCGGTTGGAGTGCCTACTCGGAAACCTATACATACGAGTCAGGCATCACCCCAACTGACTTCTTGGGCGAAGCGATCGGAGACGACTCAAACCACTCAGAACCAGCGACGTTATTGCGAAAGTCCTTTGAGCTTGCGGTCAAGCCTGTCAAGGCCCGGCTCTATGTATCGGCGCATGGTGTTTACGAGGCAAGCATCAATGGTGTGAGCGTTGCCGCCGAGTATCTCAACCCAGGCTGGACGGCCTACCAAGCAAGGCTAAATTACGAGACTTTTGATGTGACTGACCTGATGTCTTCCGGCTCGAACGCTATCGGCTTCGTCCTTGGCGATGGTTGGTACCGGGGCAAGATGGGCTTCATGGCTAAGTATGACAACTATGGGACCAAGACCTCAGTGCTTGCGCAGCTAGAACTTGAATATGAAGACGGCACTCGAGAAGTAGTAGCCACGGATGCATCTTTCAAAACCAGCACTGGAGAGATTCGGTTTGCAGACATCTACGACGGTTGCACGGATTGATCTAAATAAGGCGGCCAGAGGCTGGGACACTGGTCAGTTTGATGACTCAGCATGGAAGCATGCAATTGTTCGAGAGTTTGACAAGTCGAGGTTGCAGCCAAGAATTGCAGAACCAATTCGGGCAATAGCGGAATTCCCGATGGTCCTCACAGAGCAAGCGGACCGCACTTTGTTGGATGCGGGTCAAAACATTTCTGGTTGGGTGCGACTCACGGTTGATGGCAAGAAGGGTCAGACGGTCGTGGTTCGCCACGCCGAAGTTCTAGAGCCAGGCCACAAACTCCACACCAAAGCTCTAAGGAGTGCCAGAGCAACTGACACCTACATCCTCGACTCTGACGGCAGGCACGTCCTGGAGCCAAGACTGACATTCCATGGTTTTCAGTTTGCAGACGTTGTTACTGATGCGGAGGTAATTTCCGGGGTTGGAATCGCCATCAGTTCGGACAACGAACAGCGATCAAGCTTCTCCAGTTCAGATACCAGGCTGAATAGGCTCCATGAGAATGTGGTTTGGTCACAACGAGACAACTTTGTTGGTCTGCCAACCGACTGCCCTCAAAGAGATGAGCGCTCGGGGTGGACTGGTGACGCGCAGGCATTCGCTTACGCAGCCAATACCTTGGTCGACGCTCAGAGCTTTTGGCGGAGCTGGCTGATCGACTTAGAGCTGGATCAAGATGAGCTTGGAAACGTCGCAGCCGTTGTTCCTGACATCGTCAGCATGCAACCGTCACCCGACGGAGACTGGGAAACCATGGGTCGTGCCGGCTGGGCAGACGCGGCGACAATCGTTCCGTATGCAATGTATGAGAGTTTTGGTTCTCTGCAGATACTCTCTCAACAGCTGAACTCGATGAGACGCTGGACAGAGGCGCTCCACAACCGCCGAGCCGGGCAAAAATTCTTGCCCACCGAGTTCCAGTTTGGCGACTGGTGTGACCCGGACGCCCCAGGTGACATGCCATGGCAGTCAAAGGTTTCCGCGGACTACGTTGCAAACGCCTTCTTTGCCCACACTGCAGAGCTGACTTCGAGAGTCGAAGAGCTGGTTGGCACCCCCGCAGGAGTCGAGCACTACAGCAATATGTCCACAGAGCTCAAGTCAGACATTTGGTCAGAAATGGGCGCCGAGGCACTGACCACACCTGCCGGCTGCGCAATTGCTCTAGAGTTCGAGATTTGCCCCGCGAGCGAGCGAGAACTGGTAGCAAAGACTCTTGCCGACATGGTTCGCAAGGACAATGGAAAGATAACCACCGGCTTCCTTGGAACTCCGCTGATCCTGCATGCGTTGAGCAAAAACGGCTATCCAGAGGGAGGCCTACCTCATGCTTATGAGGCGCGAGATTAGGTCTTGGCTCTACCAAGTTGATAGAGGAGCCACCACAATCTGGGAGCGCTGGGATGCAATTCACGAGGACGGCACCATCAACTCTGGGGCCATGGCAACCGAGAATGAGCACCAAGAAGACGCATCAATGATTTCCTTCAACCACTACGCGTATGGCGCGGTGGTGGATTGGGTCTATCGAAATGTTGCGGGCTTAGCCCCAACGCCAACCGAACCCGGATACCGCAGGACAATCGTTTCTCCAAAGCCGGCGCAGGGCTTTAGCTTTGCAAGCGCAACAATTGAGTCACCATACGGCGAGCTTTCGATTGATTGGGAGCTGACGCTAAACGGTGACCTGGTTACTCAACTCAACGTGCCCTTTGGGGTGACTGCAGAACTTGACCTTCCGAGTACTGATGCCTCCAGGGTTTATGTAAACGGAGAGCTGTCAACCGAGGGTCTGTTGGGCTACGGCCAGTACCTGATTCGTGTGACCCACCCAAGCGTTATCGACTACAAGGGCTAATTGTGGGAAAGCTCAAGATCAAGCGCAGGTTCCCCAACCCGAAGGAAATGCTTCAGCTCCTTAGGTTCAAACCTTGGGTTTTCAATGGGAGAGAACGAAGACTCAAGGGTGCCTACACGATCTACGACCTCAGGACTATAGCCAAGCGGCGGACTCCCAAGCCCCCTTTGACTACACGGATGGCTCTGCTGATCAAGAGATTTCTGCCAGCTCGAGCTCGACAAGCCTTTGAGGACATCGAGTTTCAGCCTCGGATACTGCGAGATGTTAGTGAAGTAGTCCTCACCTCACAGGTGCTCGGCAAAGAGTCCGCCTTGCCGTTTGGTATTGCACCAACTGGGTTTACCCGAATGATGCACACCGAAGGCGAAATTGCGGGTTGCACGGCCGCCCAGGCTGCCGGCATACCTTACTCACTCTCTACGATGGGCACCCGCTCAATTGAAGAGGTGGCGACAGCAGCTCCGAATGGCCGCAACTGGTTCCAGCTGTACATGTGGAAAGACCGCGAGAGATCGATGGCGTTAGTGGAGCGTGCAAAGGCAGCTGGGTTCGAAGCTTTGATGTTGACCGTTGATGTCCCAGTTGCAGGGGATCGGCTCAGGGACAAGCACAACGGCATGACAATTCCACCAGCCTTAACCCTAAAGACAATCGCTAATGCACTGCCTAGGCCGGAGTGGTGGATCAACTTCCTAACTACCGACGCCCTGAAGTTTGCGTCGCTTGACAGTTGGAACGGCACGGTAGCGGAGCTATTGGACACAATGTTTGATCCAACCGTTGACTTTGAAGATTTGAAGTGGATCAAAGAGCAATGGGGCGGCAAGGTCATCGTCAAGGGCATTCAGAATCTAGAGGATGCCAAAAAGGTGGCATCTCTTGGAGTCGATGCAATCGTGCTTTCGAATCATGGTGGTAGGCAGCTGGGATCGAGCTCCAGTCCCGTTCCACCTGCTCCCTGAGGTTGTGAGAGAGCTGAAAGCAGATACTGAGGTTATGGTCGACACCGGCATCATGCACGGTGCAGACATTGTGGCCTCGATTGCGCAAGGGGCGTCATTCACGCTAATTGGGCGAGCGTATTTATACGGACTAATGGCCGGAGGCCGCGAGGGTGTCGATAAGACCATAGAGATTCTCGGCGGTCAGATTGCGCGCACCATGCGACTTCTTGGTGTCAAGAGTCTCGAAGAGCTAGAACCTGACCACGTCAAGATTCTCAAGCGCTACACGCACGTAGGCTAGGGACTCAACTAAGGAAGAGAAATGCCCACCACACGCTCAATCATCACCCACCGACTCTCAGGTCTTGGTTTGGGTTTTGACGGACAACCGACAGCTGGGTCCACTGGCCAAGTCTCGGATTCGATCAGCCAAGACTTTCGTCTCCTCCGTTTCGAGTCTTGAGCTGACTATCAAACAAATGCTCGGAAAACTCCCGGAGCTGGACTGGAAAGCGCTATTTGAAATTCATGGGGCGCAGCTCATGTCCTTTGCCCATGATGACGCAAGGGCCCTGCTTTGGTTTCCTGCCCTTTGCGCCATGACCCCTTTGACAGGGCCTTGGTTGCCCATGCCGCAAGCCGAGGGGTCAAGTTACTGACTAGCGATGCCGTGCTGTTGTCACTTGGAGAGTCGTGGATATTGGACTGCAGGGAATAACCACCAGCAAAAAGAGTATGTTCGTTAGCGACTAAGGAGTTTCATGCCAACCACCCGTTCAATCATCACCGAATCCCCAACCTCCAAGTTTTCTAAGGGCGAGATGCCACTAAGAGAACTTGGTCCAAACTCCGTCGCGATCAAGATCATGTTCTCTGGCATCTGTCACTCAGATATCCACCAGGCGCGCGATGAGTGGTTTGAGGGCATCTTCCCGATGGTTCCAGGACACGAGATGCTTGGTGAGGTCACCGCAGTTGGCGATGCTGTCAAGAAGTTCTCGGTCGGTGACCGAGTTGGCGTTGGAACCTTTGTGGATTCCTGCAGGGAGTGTGAATACTGCAAGATGGGCCGTGAGAACTACTGCCTCAAGGGCAATGTTCAGAGCTATAACGGTCGCCACTATGACGGCGGAGAAACCTATGGCGGATATGCCCAGGCCATTGTTGTCGACGAGAACTACGTTCTAAGTGTCTCTAAAGACCTTGACCCCGCCGGGGCAGCGCCGCTGCTCTGCGCAGGGATCACGCTTTACTCACCGCTGAAGCACTGGAAGGTTGGACCCGGCATGCGGGTTGCCATCCTGGGTCTTGGCGGTCTTGGTCACATGGGTGTCAAGTTCTCAGTTGCGATGGGTGCAGAGACCTATGTCTTGGGCCACTCACCTGCAAAGGCTGCTGATGCCAAGGAGTTTGGGGCCAAAGAGTACTTGATCACCTCAGAGGTTAGCGACAGCCACAAAAACTTCTTTGATGTCATCATCAACACCACCAGTGCTGACCTGGACGTTGACGCTCTGTTGAGAATGCTCCGAGTCGGAGGATCGCTAGTGAATGTCGGGCTTCCTGGTTCAGACCAGACCTACAACCCCTTCTCACTGGTGACTAGGCTTGAAGAGCATCGCCGGAGCTAACACCGGCGGCATTGCCGACACCCAGGAGATGCTGGACTTCTGCGCCAAGCACAACATCGTCTCCACCATTGAGCTGGTAGACGCAAGCGATCCAAAGGCAATCGACGAGGCTTATGACCGAGTGGTTGGTTCTGATGTCCGCTACCGCTTCGTCATCGACGCCAGCACAATTTAGAAAGAAGACCCATGAGACAGCACAGGCTAGGCAACTCAGAAGTATCCGCGGTTGGCATCGGCCTGATGAACGTGTCTTGGATCTGGTCCAATGGTGCTGCCCTTGACCCAATTCGTCGCCAAGAGTCGGCGATCCCAGCCATTCACGCCGGACTTGATGCCGGCATCACCTTTTTGGACAGCGCGGACATCTATGCCCCAACCTGGGATGAGGTTGGCCACAACGAGATCTTTGCCGCGGAGGCTTTACGAACCTGGTCTGGAACCAAGGAGCAAAAGGCCAAGGTGATAATTGCAACTAAGGCCGGCATTACCCGGAAGCCCGGTGAGGTTTGGGGACGCAATGGAAGCCTTGATTACCTACTGCGAGCAGCAGAGGCCTCTGCTGGAAGACTGGGGGTCGACAAGATTGACCTCTGGCAACACCACCGACTCGACCCTTCAATTGAGTTTGAGACCCAGGTAGAGAACATTGGGGTCTTGAAACAACGCGGCATTGTTGATCAGGTTGGAGTGTCAAATTACGATGCGAAACAGCTGGAAATAGCGATCGGGATTCTTGGTGGTCCGGATCAGGGCGGCATCGTCTCTGTGCAGAACGAATTCAGCCCCAGATACCGCTACGACCTCGACGTCTTAGAGGTCTGTGAAAAGCACGGCATTGCGTTTTTGCCTTGGTCACCACTTGGTGGAGTGAGAACCAAGAGCGAGATCTCAGAGTCAAGTGTCTTTGAAGAACTTGCGACCAAGTACTCAGCGTCACCATTCGCGCTCGCGCTGGCCTGGGAAATGAAGTATTCGAGCGCGGTGCTACCAATCCCCGGGGCTACCAGGGCAGAGAGCGTCCTCGATTGCGCTAAGGCGACGGAGATTGACCTGAGCGATGAGGACTTTGAGCACATCAACGAAAACCTACCGGCGCAAGCTGATTACTCGAGTGAGCTAATGCCCAAGCCCGCTCACCGCTAATTTGCTCAGGAAACTGTCATTGGTTTCGCTTAGGCTAAACAAAGCTTTAGAAGGGGTGGGGAAATGACTTTTGTCTGGCTTGCAGTGATTGGCGTTTTGATTCTGATTGAGCTGTTGACCTACGGCCTTTACTTTGCGGCGCTCGCGGTTGCCGCAATCGTCCCACTTGTTCTTTCACTACTGGGCTTTGAACTCTGGGTTCAGGCGCTGGGCTTTTTAGCCGCCACGGTTGCAGCCCTGTTTTATGTCAGGCCGCTAATTAAAAAGTGGCAGGGCGATAAGCCCGAACGACTCACCAATACTCAGTCACTGATCGGCAAAGAGGCGCTGGCCCTCACCGAGATCACTGAGCACTCAGGTCAGGTGAAGGCATGGGGAGAGGTTTGGACCGCACGAGTCCGAGAGGGCATGCGCTCTGAGGGAGCAAAACTAGTCATCGAAGAGGTCGATGGCGCGACACTGATTGTGAGATGACATGGAATTTTTGGATCTGTTAGACATCGGAGGCATATTCACCGCCCTGGTGCTAATCACCGTTGCACTACTGCTACTTCGTTCCATCCGCATCATCCCGCAGGCAACCGCGGGTGTTGTTGAGCGCCTTGGTCGCTATCACAAGACCCTAAATGCCGGTGTGAACCTGGTGTTTCCCTTCATTGATGTGATTCGACGCACTGTTGACCTAAGGGAACAGGTTGTCGACTTCCAACCACAGTCCGTGATTACCGAGGACAACCTGGTTATCTCAATCGACACCGTGATCTACTACCAGGTCACCGATCCAAAGAGTGCGACCTATGAGATTGCAAACTTTGTGCTGGGTATTGAGCAGCTAACTGTCACCACCTTGCGTAACAAGGTTGGATCTCTCGATCTAGAAGATGCACTGACCTCTCGTGAGGAGATCAACGCTGCCCTTAGAACAGTCTTGGACGATGCCACTGGTCGCTGGGGTGTGAGGGTCAACCGCGTTGAGATTCGCGACATCGTTCCTCCAGAGTCAGTTCGTGAGTCCATGGAAAAGCAGATGAAGGCAGAGCGCGACAAGCGCGCTGCGATTTTGATTGCCGAGGGAACCAAGCAGTCCGATATCTTGACCGCCGAGGGTAACAAGCAAGCTGAGATTCTTCGTGCCGAGGGTGATGCCAAGGCCACCGTCTTGCGAGCAGAGGCAGAGGCAAAGGCCGAGGCGCTGGTCGCCGATGGTGAAGCGGCTGCGATCCAGAAGGTCTTCGATGCTCTGGCAGCAGCCAAGGTCACCGACCAGGCCCTTGCCTACAAGTACATCGAGCAGCTCAAGGAACTAGCCCAGGGCGATGCCAACAAGGTTTGGTTTATCCCATCGGAGTTCTCCGCAGCCGCTCAGGCACTGGGTAAGGCGTTCGGACCTAAGTAGTTATCCACAGATTCCCGCTGAGTAATCAACTCAGCGGTAGCTTTTCTTAGTTTGTCCAGGTGGGGCCAAAACACCCTACTCATCCACGATGCGCTCCGATGAGGCTCAACTATGTAGGAGGCCTCGCCTAGGCTTGATCTATGCGCAAGTGGGGATATGGGCTAGCTGGGCTATTGGCCCTGATCGTCTTTTCTGGCATAAATGCACCCGATCCTTCCCCAACCCAAGACGCTCCCTCAGCCAGCCAGACCCAGACTCAAACCGCAGAGCCCTCTCCGAGTGAGGCAGCTGCCGAGCCAACAGAATCAACAACCGAGGCAGCCGAACCCGAAACCAGTGACGAGAGCCCTGCTCCTTCCGCTTCATCAACCGAACCGCAGCCCGAGACTCAAACCCAAACCCCACAGCCACAGCTCACTCAAGAGGCCGAGTCTCCAGTCACTTCAGAAACTGCGACTTCAACCCCAACACCTACCCCTACCCCAACACCTACCCCAACACCAACCCCAACACCAACACCAACCCCAACACCAAGCCCAACGCAGCCGGCGGCAGCTCCTGCTCCAGCGCCCAGTGGTCTGGGCGCTTTGCTGGGTCAGCTGGTGATTGAGGAGGAGTTTCAAGGTGGGTATGACCGCAGTCTTTTTCCACACTGGATAGATGCCAACAGAAATGGCTGTGATGCTAGGCGAGAGGTGCTGATCGTTGAGGCCGTTGTCTCTCCAGTAGTTGGTGACAGGTGCTCTCTTTCGGGAGGCAGTTGGTATTCGGCATTCGACGGGGTCACGATAACTGATGCCTCTTCGGTCGACATGGACCACATGGTTCCCTTGAAGGAGGCGTGGGACTCGGGTGCTCACGCTTGGAGCGAGGATCGAAGAAGGGCCTTTGCAAATGACATTGACCTCCCCGAGGCACTAATCGGAGTGAGCAGGTCATCCAACAGATCAAAAGGCGCTAGAGATCCTGCCGAATGGCTGCCACCTCTTGCTAGCTACCACTGCCAATACGTCAGGGACTGGATGGTCGTGAAGATCAAGTGGGAGCTGAGTGTTGATGCCAGGGAGTTCAATGCCTTGAGGAGTGTAGCCACTGGCTGTTGAGCTTTACCTCAGGCTTGAATCAAAGAACTCAGTGAGTGATCTGGCATAACGCTCTGGCTCAGTGAGCATTCCCTCGGTGTGGTCTGCCCCCTCAAAGGTTTCTAACTGGACCGTAGTTCCAATGCTTCTGGCATACTCAACAAAGTCAACCGAGGACTGGTAGTCAAGTCTTTGGTCATTGTCTCCGTGCAGGATCAGCATCGGTCTGCTCTCCAGCAGCCGCTATCGAGTCAGTCACAGCAGTCTCAGTCAGATTCACACCGTGGAAACAGCTGTGCTGAGACCAGTGCTAAGCTGCCAGAGGAAACCAGGGAAGCCCTGGTATTCAACCTCTCTGGTGGCAGCGGCGTTGAAGTCAAAGATGGTGCCCTCCATTGCAAAGGCCGAGATGTTCTCGGTCTTTGCAGGGGTCAGACTCGTTGCAATCGCACCACCGGAAACTCCAAACATGCCAATGGAAGAAGCGCTAAGTCCTTGCTCTTGAACCAACCAGTCAGCAACCCTGGCAAAGTCATCAGACTCCTCTTGGCCAGCAGAGTGGCGACCATCGGTACAGGTTGACTCACCGGTGTCTCGAGAGTCAACCAGCAGGACATTGAAGCCGTCTTTCACCAACATGGCTGCTGGCATCAGGGTGTTGAAGTCGCGTCTTGAGGTGCCAATGCCGTGGGTAACAATCACGGTCTTGTTGTTTGTGTTCTGAGGAGTGATCCACCAAGCAGAGAGGTTGATGTCTTCGGCAACAGAGATTGTTACTGCCTCATAGGGGACGCCAATCATCCACCACTCAGAGATGTCGTGACCAACCCACTTTTCCCAACCAGGGCCCGGGAAAGGCCCATTGCCAGAACCAGGGGTGAAGAACTGCTCGGGTTTGTTGGCAATGTCGTCTTCATTGATTGCGCAAGGAACAGCTGTTCCTGAGGTGTAGACGTAGTTTCCAACTGCCAGGGATGCACCACCTAGAACCAAAGCCAATGCTCCAGCGGTAATGCCAATCCACGCTGATTTCTTCATGGCATGAGGGTAACACCCGCAGTGATTGGGGGATAGCCTCATTGGAAGGCGCCCCGTGTGAGGGTGTTATTCAAAAGAGAGGGGAAACACCAAGGTTCCCTCTATCGCCACCGCTGGCTCGAAGCCCAGATGTTGATAGAACCTCGAAGCCGACTCCGAGCCCGCATGAACAACCAAACCCACAGCACCAGACTGTTCGGATAGGAGAAGACTTCGCAGCACAGCATCTTTTACCAATGAACCGCCCAAGCCCCGGCCCGCCTCAGTAACTGAGACCCCGAGCCTTGCTAGCAGTATCAATGGAATCGGGTGTCTTGGCAGCTTGTCTTGCATTGCTGGGGGCAAGTGTTTGCGGTTCATCGCAGAGTTTGCCAGCGCATAGAATCCGGCAACCCTTTGATCTCTTGAGACGACATAGACCCTGGAGGTTCTGGCGGTGTGGGAACGCCATGCATGATCTCTAAACCAACGGTTTATGACCTCATCCCCACAATCAAAATCTAGGCGATTATCAGTTACCTCTAAGAGCTTTGCAGCGCCTAGTTCTCCCACGAGGACTTCCGACTCAACAGCTTCTCAAGTCGAGCTTTTGCATTTGGGTCCTGAGTGAATTGCGCCAGCTGTCTTTCAAAAGCCTCATCATCCAGGGTGAAAATTCTTTGATCGAGAATCGTTTCCTCTGCCTCCCTAATGGAGGCACTCAACATGAAACTGGAGAGAGAGTTACCGGTGATAGCAGACGCCCTCTCGAGCAATGCCCGCTGCTCGGCGGTTGCTCGGATTTGAAATCGTTCTTCTTTAGCCATGGTTACAATCATAAGCATCCCGTCAGTCGTTTGTGTGTACGAAATTCATGGCAATAAGACTGACATGTTTTTGATATTCACGTTTTTAGTTATCCACAGCCCCTATCGGTTAATTCAAGAAGGTGAACAATAACCAGCGCTGATCTCAAACAGAACCCCGGTTCTAAAGGCGCGGACATAGTCGACAAGTTCTAACCAGGCAACACCAGGCAATTGGCTTAGGAAAGCTAACAAAATTAGTTAGGTAAGGTTTGAACCATCCAAGACCGAGGTGCGCGTAGCTTGAAGAGCAAACTTATCCACAACATCAATGTCTTTGAAGACGCAATTACCTCCGATAGCTGGGCGTTGCTGAAAGACGGTGGAGCTCAGCTTGGACGAGGTGATTCTTGGAAGAGCTTGGTCGAGGGCGCTGAAGTCATTGATGGCCATGGCAAGACTCTGGTTGCAGGACTGATTGATACTCACTGCCATGGAGCTGCAGGATTCAGTGCCAATGATGGCCTCGAGGGAATGCTGAGGACTCTGGAGTTCAACGCTGCCAACGGTGTCGGGAGATCATTGCTGTCACTGGTCACCTCGACTCAGCAAGAACTGATTCAGCTCTGCAATTCCGCTAGGGAGCTGAAGGACGACCCCAGGTTCCTGGGCCTTCATCTCGAAGGACCGTATTTGGCTCACTCCAAAAAGGGTGCTCACGACGAAAATAAACTCACCAAGCCCAATGAGACAGACCTGGGCGAATTGATCGCCACCGGTGTTGTCAAGAGCATGACAATTGCCCCAGAGCTGTTCACTGAATCCCAGCTCGAGCAGTTGGAAAATGGCGGCGTAAGGCTTTGTCTTGGGCACACCGAGATTGACTACCGGGGCGCGAAGCAGTTCTTTGAAAACCACCCAAAGTCGGTCATGACCCATGCTTTCAACGCCATGAATCCGATTCAGCATCGCGAGCCTGGCCCAATACCGGCTGCAATCGAAGCCGGAGCCTTTATCGAGCTGATTGTGGATGGTGTTCACGTTCACGAATCGGTTGTGAAACTGATCCCCGCAGAGCAGCTCATTTTGGTCACCGACGCGATGAGTGCAACGGGAATGCCTGATGGAAGCTATCAACTCGGGTCGCTAGAGGTAGAGGTGCGCGATTCGGTAGCCCGAACCTCTTCTGGAAACCTCGCAGGCTCAACCCTGACGCTCGCTGCCGCGGTTAAGAACTACACGGCGATTTCCGGCAGTAAGGAGCTGGCGCTCCGGGCGGCGACGGTGAACCCCGCCAAGGCCTATGGCATTGAGTGGCCGACCCTGAGTCTGGAAAACCACCTGCTGCTAGATCTCTAGTCCTGCACCTTTTGGTTATAGCTGAGGCGATTGTCTCTAACCGCATCAAAGGTGCGCTCTAGGGAGGCAGATGCTGACTTGAACAGTCGCTGCATGATTCTCACAAACAAGAAATCGACCATCGCCAACTGCACGATTCTCGATGCCATCGCACCCGATCTAAATCTCGACTCCTTAGCCGAGGTGACGAGCGTTAGATCTGCAAGTCTTCCCAATGGGGAAGCTGGGTGATTCGTTATCGCAATCGTCTTTGCCCCGGATCGCTTTGCGGTTTCAAGGATCTGGAAAACCTCAGCGGTCACGCCGGAGTGAGAGATTGCAATCGCAACATCACCCTGTTTGAGGACCGCTGCTGAGGTCAGGGCGAGGTGGTTATCTGACCAGCAATAGGCCGATAGGCCAATGCGGTGGAGCTTCTGCTGGAGGTCTAAAGCGGCTAGGTAACTGGAACCCAAACCATAGATATCAAGCCTGCGACAACTCATGATTGCCTCTGCTGCAGCATCGAGAGATTTTCGATCCACCGTCCGAGCAGTGTCAGAAATCGCCTCGGCTTCCTGGAATGAGATTTTGTAGAGGGTCTCGTCTATCGAGTCATCTTCAGTGATATCGCCATCGCCAATCGCGAATTTTTCCTTGACGCTGCGCTGGCGATCAATGGCAATCACGATTGCGGCCTTCAGGTCTGAATACCCCGAGTAGTCCAAACTTTCACAAAATCTAGTGATTGTTGCTGAGGAGACCTTTGCAAAATCGGCCAATTCGGCAATGGTGAGGTGGGCTGCGCCCTCCATGTTTGAAAGTATTTTGTCGGCCAGAACTTTTTGAGACGGGGTCATGTTTTGGCGGTAGGCGTTGATTCGTTGCACTAGATCAAACATCAGACCCCTTTTCCTTCAACATACTGCCAGACAATCATTTCTGAAAAAGTATTTCAAATTGATAAATTTTTTCAAAAAATAGCGAGGTTCTGAAATTTATGCAATAAGTTCTCTGCATGGCTCAGATTACAAGTGGCACCGGACAGCTCGCTCAGCTTGACCTGCCCACTGAGATTCGCAACCCAAAGAGCACGAATCTCCATCTTTTAGAGCCTGAGCGAATCCTTGAGCTCATCAACGAGGAGGATAGTTTTGCTATTGAGCAGGCCAAGCTTCAGATCCCAAACACCTCAAAGCTCGTCGCGCTAGCGGTGAATGCAATCTCTTCAGGAAACAGCGTTCACTATTTCGGAGCAGGAACATCGGGTCGTATTGCAACCCAGGATGCCGCTGAGCTTTACCCGACTTTCCACTCGCCCACAGAGGCCGTTCAGGCACACATGGCCGGAGGCCTAGATGCACTCCTGACATCGGTGGAGAACGCGGAGGACGACTTCGAAGCCGGCATGGCTGACGCAGGTAAAGTTCGCGAAGGCGATGTCGTTATTGGCCTAGCCGCATCTGGCAGAACCCCCTATGTCGGTGGTGCACTGACTGCAGCCAGGGCTCAAGGAGCAAAGACCTCTCTGATTGCATGCGTTCCAGAGCCTCAACTTGGCCACCTGGCCGACGTTTTGATTGCCGGTGACACCGGTCCCGAAATCTTGACTGGATCTACCCGCCTAAAGGCGGGCACCTTTCAGAAGTCAGTTCTGTCTGGCTTTTCCACGGCCCTAATGGTTGGGCTTGGTCGGACCTATTCGAACCTGATGGTTTCGATGGTCGCGACGAACGAAAAACTTCACTCAAGAAGCATCCGCATCTTGATGGAAGGCTCTGGGGTTTCAGAGTCAACGGCAACCGAGCTTCTTGGCCAAAGTGGCGGAGATCTCAAGTTGGCGCTGACTTCGGGAATCTCAGGGGTCACCCCGGCTCTAGCGCGACCTCACTTGGAAAAAGCAGGTGGTGTGGTGCAACGAGCACTGGAGTCTTTGGCGCAAGCCGAAGACAAATAGGTTTGTGGGTTTGGCTAGCCCATAAAGAACAAACACAGCCGACAGCGACGAAGCTAAGGAGAAACAATTGCGAAAGAGACTAAGTGCTCTTGGTTTGCTTGGAGTATCGGCATTAGTACTTGCCGGTTGCGCACCAGCAACACCAGAGCCAACTGCGACCACTCAGCCAGGGACAACTGCCACGGCTGAGCCGGTCGAACCAGTAACCCTGTCCCTATGGTCATGGAGAACCGAAGACGTTGATGCGTACAACACCATCTTCGACGTCTACGAGGCCCAGAACCCCGGCGTGACAGTCGAGTTTGAGGCATTCCTAAACACCGAGTACAACCAGTTCTTGGCAACCGGTCTTGAGGGATCTGACGGTCCTGACCTAGCCATGGTTCGTGCATACGGTGGAGTGCAGCCGCTAATTGAGGCTGGACAGCTGCTACCAATCGACGGAATTGTCGATGTTTCAAACGTTGAGCAGAGTTTGCTTGCTGCAGCCACTGGTCGTAACGACGGATCTCTGTACGGTGTGCCATTTGCAACTCAGACCCTGCAGGTGTTCTACAACAAGGGCATCTTCGATGAGCTTGGCGTCACAGAGCCAACCACCTGGGATGAGTTTGTTGCACTGAACGAGGCTATTGCAGCAGGCGGCTACACCCCAATGGCACTTGGTGCCAAGGATGCCTGGATGCTGCCAATCTTCCACGAGATTGTTGGCGCAGCTCGTTACGGTGGTCCTGAGTTCCGCGATGCACTGCTTGCAGGCACCAAGGACTTCACCGACCCTGACTACGTGGCATCAATTGACGTCGTGAACCAGATGACCGAATACATGGTTGACGACGTCATCGGTGTTGCTTACGCAGATTCCCAGATCCAGTTCACCTCTGGTCTAGCTGCACAGTTCCCAGGCGGAAGCTTTGAACTTGGAAACTTCAAGACTCAGGCACCTGACATGGAGCTTGGTGTTTACCTTGTCCCACCACCTCCAGGTTCCCCATCCGCTAAGCCACTTTCGGCTGGTTGGGGAGACGGCAGCTTTGCTATCAACGCAAAGACTCAGAACCAAGAGGCAGCCATCAAGCTGCTGAACTGGCTTGCCACCCCAGAGTTTGGACAGCTCTTTGTTGACGAGGTCAAGCAGTTCTCCGTCATCAAGGGCCTGAGCTACTCTGACCCAGTAATGAAGGAGATGAACGAACTGTTCCTCTCCGGCCCAACCGCATACATCAACCTTGTTGACATGCGTTTTGGTGACCCAACCGGTTCTACTTTGATCGGTGAGGGTATCCAGAGCATGTTCCTAGGGGACATGGGTGCATCGGGAGTAGCTGACAAGCTACAAACTGGTATCTCAACCTGGTTTGTACCAGGCGCCTAACAAGGCAACCTAAATAGCTAAGGGTTAGAGGATGAAGACGAGAGTTAAATCACACGCACAGATGCCGTTTCGTGTCGGCATGCTGTTCGTGCTGCCAGCACTGCTGCTGTTCTCGATCTTCATCCTCTACCCCCTGGCAACCGCACTCAGCTACTCATTCTTTAGCTGGAAAGGGACCCTGCAGGGTCCCTTTGTTGGCTTTGACAACTATGTGACAATTTTTACCCGCGCCCCATTTGATGAGGCACTGCCGAACGCTTTCTCACACAACCTGCTTTTGTTTGCAGGAGCGATGATCTTTCAAAACTCCGTGGGCCTCGGAATCGCCGTGGCACTTCACAAAATTGGCCGCCTCAAAAGACTTTTCCAGACCATGTTTGCAATGCCCTACCTGGTCTCCCCACTGGTAGTTGGATACCTGTGGTCACTACTACTTTCCCCACTGTTCGGCCCGGTGAATGCGACTTTGAAGGCGGTTGGCCTGGGAGATTTTGCTCACCCATGGCTTGGAGATCCCAACACCGCAATCTGGGCCATTGTCTTCATCACCGCCTGGCAGTGGATCGGTTTTCCAATGCTGCTCTATGGAGCAGCGCTGGGTGGAATTCCAGAAGAAGTGACAGAAGCCGCCGAGATAGATGGGGCATCTGGCTCGAAGCGCTTCCGACTAATCACCCTGCCGCTCCTGCTTCCAGCTCTTGGCACGGTGTCAATCTTGACCTTTATTGGTGCGATGGAAGCCTTCCCAATTCCATTTGCCGTTGGTGGCTCAACCGGCTCTCCTGCCGGTGCAACGGATGTCATGGCCCTGTTGTTCTACCGAACCGCTTTTGAATCCGGCGATGTTGGTTCAATTGGCAACTCGAGTGCTTTAGCCATGGTGTTGTTCTTATTCATCTTTGTAGGTGCCGTTGCGTTGCGAATTGCTCTTGCTAGAGGCGAGAGGAAGTTGTACGGCTAATGAAAAGACGCTTTAACATCCTGATGCTGCCAAAGCACTTTTTGCTTTGGCTCTATGCCTTTGTTTCACTGGCACCGCTTTCGATAATGATTCTGAACTCTTTCAGGACCACCCAGCAGATGGCTAAGGACCCGCTTGGCTTGCCAGAGGGTCTAAACATGGGCAGCTACCAAAAGGCCTGGGTAACAGCATCCTTTGAGACCTATTTCGTGAATTCCCTGTTTGTCACAATCAGTTCGGTTTTCCTCGGCACCGCAGTTTCACTGCTGGCCGCCTATGTTTTCGCCAGGAGCAAGCGCAAAGTATTTGTCTGGCTGGAGGGTCTATTCCTTTCGGGACTGCTCCTGCCAGTGTTCCTGGCGATATTGCCTATCTTCTATCTCTTCGACGCACTTGGACTGATCAGCAACCTCGGTGGTTTGATTCTGGTTTATGCGGCGCTGAGCATTCCGTTTTCCTCATTCATCCTGGCCGCCTTCTTCAGGCAGTTGCCAATTGAGCTGGAGGAGGCGGCCAGAATCGATGGTGCGGGTCACTTCAGAACCTTCTTCTTCGTGTTGCTGCCGCTGGTTAGGCCAGCGATTGCGACGGTTGTGGTGTTTAGGTTTGTCCCAATCTGGAACGACTTCTTCTACCCGTTGATGCTGATGCGTGATAGAGCCTCATACACTTTGCCCGTGGGACTAACAAGATTCTTTGGTGAATACCAGACCGACTGGGCGACCCTGTTTGCCGGTCTAACCATTGCGACCATCCCACTGGTGATCTTGTTCTTGGTCGCCTCAAAGCAGCTAGTTGCCGGTCTGACAGCGGGCATGTCAAAGTGACCCTTGCCCTGGGTCTGGATCTTGGAGGGACAGGCCTACGTGCCTACCTCCCGGACCAAGCTCAACCAATTGCCACCATCAGCGGAGCACCTTCCTCCTCTGATCGGATGGGCGACACCTTGGCTCTCATTGCGCAGTTCGCTGATCAGGGCCGGAACTCGTTCGAGAGCGTTTGTATTGGCATGAGTGGGTTTGCTTCTCTTGGCATCGACATCGATGCAATGGCAGCCAAGATCAACCATCTTCTTGCTGCTAAGACTGTTCTAATGGCATCAGATATGGTCACAGGGCACTACTCACACTTTGAGGAGGATGCTGGGACAACTCTGATTGCCGGCACTGGTTCGCTCGCCTTTGGAGTCGGCCCCAATGGGATTTTCAGAATTGATGGTCTGGGCGCCACGGTTGGCGACTTTGGTTCGGGCTACTGGATTGGTAGAGAGGCGATTAGAGCCGCTAAACGCGAAGCTGAAATTAGCGGCCTCGATCCACTAATCAGAGACTTAGAACAAGAACTTGGCCCAGCCAGCAACTGGGCTCTTCGCTTTGGCCGGGGCGAAATAGACACCGCAGCCGTTGCAAAGCTAGCCCCGGTCATTTTTGAGAATGCCGATGGCGAGAGCAAAGTGGCAAGTGAGGTAGTCACTCGAGCCAGCAGACACTTAGTTGACTCAGCAAAAGCAGCCGCCCAAAAATCTGGAGCCAGCAACGTCGCATACGGCGGCGGTCTTTTCACTAGCAACTCAAAACTGCTAGATCAGAGCTTTGCCTCAGAGGCCCAGAGAGCTGGACTTGCGCTTGAGAAAATGACCAACCCACCAGGTCTTGGGGCAGCAAAGATTGCAAAGCTTGGGCAGAGCCCTCGTATTCAAGAACTAGCGGAAGCTGGACACCTGGTTAGAAAGCTGTTCTAGCCAAATGACCGCAACCCAAACTTTTTTGCAAAGCCTTGAAAAGGCAGGCCTAGAAAAACGCGATCTTCATCAGGTCGCAGCTAGGCAACTGGTGTGGTCCAGGGATGCCTCTCACTACGAAATCAGACCGGGTGCAACCCTCAGAGCTGGGTCATTGGCTGAGGTGGCAAAGATTCTGAAAGTTGCCAATGACCAGCGAATGCCAGTTACCTTTCGCTCCGGAGGCTCGAGCCTAAGCGGCCAAACTCTGGGCACTGGATTGATCTTGGACACTCGCTCCAGCTTTCAAGACATCGTTGCTATCGGCGAAAATGACATAACTCTCCAAGCTGGGGTAACTCTGTCAAGGGCCAATGGTCATCTAGCGAAGCACAATCGTAAGCTCGGGCCCGATCCCGCTTCAATGGTGGCCAGCACCATAGGAGGGGCCATCAGCAACAACTCCTCGGGCATGACGTGTGGCACCAAATACAACAGCTATGCCACTATCCAGAGCGCAAAAATCATATTTGCTGATGGCACCGAACTTGACACCTCGAAAAAAGACGCAGACTCGGTTTTCAAAAAGCTCAAACCCGAGATTTACAACCTGCTACTCAAAGAGCGGGAATGGCTGTTTTCAAATCCCGCACTGGTCAAGGAAGTCAAGCGACTCTTCACTCTCAAGAACACGATGGGTTACTCGCTAAACGCATTCATTGACTACGAAAGACCAATCGACATCTTGCTTCGACTCCTGGTCGGAGCAGAGGGAACCCTGGCGTTTGTTGGGGAGGCAACGCTTTCGACCTTGAAGACCAAAGCTCTGAAATCAACCTCGCTGCTGGTGTATGAGAACTTGGAGCAGGCGAACTCTCAGCTGGTCAAGCTTCTCAGCTATGGTCCCGCAGCCATTGAACTTATGGACCGAACCTCCCTTAGAGCACTTGATCAAGAGGGTGAGCTACCAAGTGAAATTAGATCTCGACTAGGCGAGAACACTGCGGTGCTTCTTGTTGAGTTCGAGGCTGAAGACAGCCAAGAGCTCGATCTGAGTGTCAAGGGCTTTAGCAAAGTGTTTAAGAAGTCCGCCGCACTGTTAGACGCCAGAGAGCCCAAAGCAAGAAACCAGATTTGGCGACTTAGAAAGAACCTCTACGCAATAGTCGCGAAGGCCAGACCCAGCGGAACCACAGCGCTCCTGGAGGATGTTGCTGTGCCACCAGAGAAGCTAGCCCAAACCTGCAATCAGATTGCAGAACTTTGCATGGGGCATGGCTACGGAGAGCCAGTCATTTTTGGCCATGTCAGAGACGGCAACATTCACTTCATGATCTCGGATGACTTCACAAACCCAGAACGAATCTCAAGGTTTGGGGATTTCACCAAGGAACTGGTGCAGATAGTTCTCGCGCAAGGTGGAAACCTAAAGGCCGAGCACGGCACCGGCCGCGCAATGGCGCCATTTGTTGAAGCCCAGTTTGGACCCGAGCTCTACGGTCTGATCAAGCGAATCAAGCAGGTCTTCGACCCAAACAACATCTTGAACCCCGGAACCATCATCCCTGCCTCTGACAGCGAGTACCTAGAGAACCTAAAGGCCGTTCCCGAGGTCGACAAGATTGTCGATTCCTGTGTCGAGTGCGGCTATTGCGAGTCAAGCTGCCCAAGTGCAGGGCTTACCCTGACACCAAGGGAGCGAATCGTTGCCTTTAGGCAACTTGAAGCCATGGACGAAAACTCCGATTTGGCAAAGTTGTTGCGCAAGGAGTTGGAGTATCAAGCCGATGCCACTTGCGCCACAGATGGTATGTGTGCGGTGAACTGCCCGGTGGGCATCAACACCGGTGACTTTGTCAAAGAGCTTCGCGCAAAGCAGGTGGGCCAAATAGGCGGCAAAGTTGCCACGGCTGTATCCAAGAACTGGGGCAGTGTCACTGATCTGGCAAGGTTTGGCCTTGGCGTTGCGTCCAAGCTCCCGGCGCTCGCAGAAGCAGCCTCGAAACTCGCTAGGAGTATCACTCCACAAAATAGCTTCCCGTTCTGGCAGCCTCACATTGAATCCCGAGGGGCCAATAAGCGCAAGCAAAGTGACTTGTCAGGGGCAGAGTATCTATACCTTCCCTCCTGCATGAACGAGCTCTTCGGCGATCCAGCAGTTGGCGAACTTCTTGAGATAGCGAAGCAATCGGGTAAGGGATTGCAAACCCCTGCAGGCATCGAAAACTTCTGCTGCGGTACTCCATTTAGTTCAAAGGGCTACAAGGATGCTAAGCAACAGTCAAACAACTACCTAATGCGCATGCTGGAGAGCTATCCCCAGCGCAAGGTTGTGATTGATGGCAGCTCCTGCCATCAAACCCTTGAGGCTGAGTTGGTAGAAGCTGGGTACGAAGTTCTAGAGCTATCTCAGTATTTTGCCAACGAGCTGCTTGGTTTAATTCAGGTCAAGAAAAGGCACAAGCGTTTAGTTCATTCACCCAACCTGCAGCGGGGTAAAAACCGCCAGCAATGACGCGATGATGTTAATTGCTGCAGAGATTGCGCTTGAGGTAGAGGTTCCAGTTGATGCTGGCTGCTGCGGTTTTGCCGGTGATCGCGGAATGTTGGTTCCAGAGCTAACGGCAAACGCAACGGCAAAAGAGGCGAAAGAGGTTGATTCACTCAACGGCAGCTACTTCGCCTCAAATAACCAGCCCTGCCAAATAGCCCTCACTGGAGCAACTGGCAACCAATACCGTTCCATCTTTGAGGCATGGCTTTGGAGCGTTCGGTGAAGACACACAGGGTCGAATCTAGAGAAGCTGGAAGCCAGCTTGCCGCCAGGCTTTTTGTTGAGCTCAGTCAAGCCAACCCAACAAAGCCCGTTGGCCTGGCAACTGGGTCAACTATGGCGGGCGTCTATCGAGAATTGGAAAACCTGGGCTTCAACCCAAAGTGCCAGGTTGCATTTGCGCTCGATGAGTACCTAGGACTGCCTCCCGTGCACGAGAACTCCTATGCCAGAGAGCTCACAACCAACTTCTCAGAAAGACTCGGCTTTCAGGGGCAGCTTTTGATACCAGGACAAGAACCCCTCAGTGACCCGACAAGCTTTGAGCAATTCCATCTAGAGCAAGGACCCGTATCGGTTCAACTTCTAGGGCTTGGCACTAACGGTCACATTGCATTCAATGAACCCGGCTCAAGTTGGGACTCCACCACAAGAGTCGTTGAACTGCATGAGGCCACAATCAAAGACAACTCCAGATTCTTTTCTGATGGCAGCAAGATGCCCACCCACGCCACCACTCAAGGCATAGCAACTGTAAAAAGGGCCAACGCCTTGATTCTTTTAGTCTTTGGACAGAACAAGCTGGAAGCTTTGCAAACTGCACTCAATAACCCCGGACTCCATGCTCCTGCAAGTGCGCTTCTTGATCATCCAAACCTCACACTGATTACTGACCTGGACATAGGTTGAAGCTTCGGTTTGAAGTCAGGGAGTTCCCTCTGGCCAACCCATTTGTGATCTCAAGAGGCTCAAAGACGCACGCGAGTGTGGTTGAAGTCTCGATAGAGCAAAGCGGCCTCATTGGCCTTGGTGAAGGGGTGCCGTACTCAAGGTATGGCGAGACTTCAGATAGCGTCAGCAAACAGTTAGCCTCACTTCCAGAGGAGTTCACGAGGCAGCAGCTGCAAGAACTCTTGCCACCAGGGGCTGCCAGAAATGCTGTCGACTGTGCTCTATGGGATTTAGAGGCAAAGCTATCTGGCCTAAGCGTTTGGGAGTTGGCAGAGCTGCCAAAGCCCATGCCGCTCGACATGGGAGAAACCATCTCTCTTGGACCAGTGCACCAAATGCTCGCCAGAGCGAAGGAGCTAGAAAACGCCAAGCTGATCAAGCTGAAGCTCGGTTCGCCGAATGACGAAGAAGTGCTCCTGAGAATCAGAGAATTTGCCCCTGCCCCAAGGCTCTTAGTTGATGTCAATGAGGGGTGGAGCAAAGAGCAATTCGAGCAACTAGTTCCAGCACTTGAAGCGGCAAGAGTTGAGATCTTGGAGCAGCCCCTCAGAGATCAAGATTCGCAGCATCTCAGGGACATCAAGCTAAATGCAGTTCTTTGCGCTGATGAGTCCCTGCACCCAAGCCAAGGCCTCGAGCACTTGGCTGACAGGTATCAAATGGTAAACATCAAGCTAGACAAGTCCGGAGGTCTAACCACCGCAATCGAGCAGGTGAAGCAAGCCAGGGAGCTTGGGCTGGGGGTGATGATTGGCTGCATGGTTTCGTCTTCACTATCGATAGCGCCAGGCTATTTGCTCGGGCAGTTGGCAGACTTAGTGGACCTGGATGGATTCAGCTTGCTGGCCCATGACAGGCCTGGGGGTTTTGAGATCTATTCAGGCCAGCTCAGGCCAACAGATGAGAGCTTCTGGGGCTAAAAGGAGTTGGCAAATGAGCTGTAGACAACGGCCATTTGCTCTCTTGTAGTCCCACACTGCAAGCGATTGGTAAGCAGCACCGCAACCTTTGAGCTATCGGGATCCACCATCAACAGGGTGCCGGTGAAGCCGGTGTGAGAGAAGTAGTTTGACCTTGCTCCAAGTCGAGCAACATCCTGGTGCCTAAAGCCGATTGCTTGCTGCCATTCTCCAGTGACGGTGGGGGTGAAGAGCTCTTTTCTCGCCGCATCGTTCACAACTCCTCTATTGCCGGTTAGTACCTCACTGAAGAAGCTAAAGACATCTGATGCAGTGCCAAAGAGACCAGCGTTGCCAGAAACGCCATCCATTGCTCTGGCTCTAGGGTCATGCACCAAACCAAAAGGAAATACCTCGTCCGGCGATTTGGCATCGGCAATTGAGAATCGAGCCGGGTCGGGGTTGTAGGTGGTGCGAGGAAGCCCAAGTGGCTGCAGCAAGTGCTCGGAGATGAGAACGTCAAACTTGCGTCCATACCTCTGCTCCAGTGCCACCGAGAAAAGGCTGTAACCGGTGCAGGAGTAAACAAGCTTCCCCTCCTGCTCGAGCCGTGGTGTCTGTGACAAGAGCGACTCAATGGTTGCCGACCTACTGTCCTTCTCAACCCACTCGGGAGCCAAACCCGAAGAGTGAGTCAGAAGCGACCTTGCGGTCTTGGTTCCCAACGGGCCTGAGACATCAGACCAGCTCGAAATCGGCGCATCAAGATCAATCTCACCTGATGCATGCAGCTTGGCAGCGAGGGTTGCGGTGTAGAGCTTGGTCACAGAAGCCAGATCAAACAATGTCTCCGGAGTTACCTCAATCTCAGAACCCTTTGCAAGATGACCGCCAGACCCAATCTGTCGAATCTCAGAAGCATCACCTATGGCAAAGGAGAAACCAGAGAACCTGCAATCAGGGCTTGGCGAGGCGAGACTCTCTAGCAGCTCAGCTGTGGTCACTTGCCCCCCTATCTCCGGAGATCTAGGACCAATTTACTCCTGATTGTCTGGCCGGTCTCGGCCCAGCTCTACTCAAAGACCAAAGACAGGATCATCAGCGTGTGATCGGTTGGCGATTCTTTGAAGCCGATCTTTGAGTAGAAGGGTCTGCTTTCAGGTTTTGCGTTCGTGATCGAGCGCAAAAGCAGCCACGTTCTCATTTGATGCCAGAGCTCTGGACACTGCATCAGCCACCAGCGCTTTGCCCAGGCCCACGCCTTGGTATTTGCGATCAACCCCAAGTCGAGCTAGAAGAACTACTGGTATGGGGTGGTTTGGAAGGTTGCCTCTCAAAGAGGTTGGAAGCTCGGCAATATTTAGGCGGCTCGAAGCCAGAGCAAAGTAACCAACGACCTCATCTGTTTGGCAAGCCACAAACATCTTGGCGGTTCTCTGCTCCACTGCAGCCCTGGCTTTAGTTTTCAGCCACCTATCTATAGGCCCCGATCCAGAATCAAAGTGTTCGAGGATGTGCCTATCAGATAGGGGCTGGGGAGCGCTTAGCCCTTCCATGGCCGAGGAGTCGCTAAGCATCTTCTCTAATGTTGCGCGATTGGCTTTCACATCAGATAGGTCTTCCATTAGTTGCTCGAATGCGTCCGGGCTCAAAACAAAGTCTCGACGATCCAACAGAGCCTCTTCAGCTTCCTCTGAAGCACTTGAGAGGATGAACTCGCTCACGCTGACACCTCTGGCCTCAGCAGCCTTGGCGAATAACAGCTTCTGGGAAGCACTAACCCGCAGGTTGATTCGCTCGTCTTTTGCCATAGTGTTTTCATAATACCTCCTGGTGCACAATGTGCACGCATTCTCTCGTTTAGAACAAGCATCACAAAAACCAAAGAATCTTGCTTTGAGTTATCCACAGCCCCCGACTCTCTAAGCAAGTTCTCAGTCAAAACACTTACCGTTACAAAGGTGATCAAGTCGAACGGGTCACAGGTTCAAACCCCCTCGTAAGGCAATGGCCCGGTCTAGTGATCGGGCCATTGCTTCGCGTCCAAAGGCAGGGGTGCTGCAAATAGTTACCTGCTAGGGGCTAAAAGTGCAGGCACCGCAAGGACAGAACCTAAATGACTCCGGATCTCTGCAAAGAAGATCAAACCTAAGTAATTTTTCTGCGTCTCCCTCACCTAGAGGAGTCGCTCCACTTAAACTCTCGACTCTGATGGTGTCAAAGTCCCCAGAGTCAGTGAGCGAAACTTTGATACCTCTGTAGGTGAAGCTATCTCCTTCGAAGCCAACGATGTTCATGTCACCGAGATTTGGCCCCGGAGTCAGCTTGGGGTATGTGCCCCGATCGTTTCTCAGGAAGTAGGCGTAGTAGTCCTTTTCCTTAGCAGCGTTTCCATCCCACCTGTCTCCAGCCTTGGTGGCATCAACGCTGTACACGGAAATCCCTGCAAAGCCTGGGGCAAAAGCGGTGTTGTAAAGCCCGTCTCTTCGAGATTCAACAACTAGAACCTCGGTGCTCGAGACCCTGATCACAATGGACTTGAATCCGCTTGATGGCAAGTCCATTGAAGATAGCGGGACCTCTGAATTGACTGCCTTGGTTCCATCGACACATGCAAATTCGCTGTCAGGTCTCCATCCAGCTACCCAGGTTTCCCAAGTAGAGGGGACACCGTTGTACCACTGGGTTCCATTCCCAGGCGCGTGCTGCACCATGCCGTGAGCATGCTGAACCTCGTGGGCCATGTTTTCAAACAGGGGCACACCATTTCGGAGGAAGTGACCATTGAAAGGAAAAGTAACCAATTGGGTATGAACTGACTGCTCTGGTAGGTCGTTTGTGGCAGTGGTGATGTCGTTCTGGTAACCGGGACCAAACTGAACATCAGCCTCATACGGATTTGAGAAAACGATGAAGTAGTCCATCTGCCCAATATCTATTACCTTCTCTGCGGCGGTGTAAATCTCAGTGAGCTGCTCGATCCGCAGTCAAGATGGTCTTAGTTCCATCTGCCTTTCTGACTTCCATCGGGCTGAACAGTCTGGTGATCTTGGTTGTAGTTCTCGGCGTTCCTGGACATCCTCAACCACTGATCTGGCACGTGCCAGCGATACTGAAGCCGATTGCCAAATAGATCTTCGTTGCGCTTGTTGAGCATCTCAATGTGCTCACCTATTAGGTCCATGGGTTTTCCTGGGTGCAACTCCGTCCGGGAAATCAATCGGGATGATCGCCAACATCGATGACACCATTTGATCTGAATTCGATTGTGTCTCATCGGGAAAGCTGTTGAACCCCCGCCGCCAACACGCGGCCTTTGGTCCTGCATTTTGCACATTTCAACATTTGTAAGTCCGGTGGCGTTCAACGGCGCATCGTTTGATCCGGCGAGCTGAACAAACTCAAGTTTCATCCCACCTACATACCTGCACTCCAGAAGCCCGGCAGGTTGCCGAACCTGTTCTCCCAATCGGAAGCAAACAGTGCCGTCCGTTGGGTTTGAAGGATTAGCCCTGGTGCTGACGGGCTGCATGCTTGCATCTGGGACCCAGCGCAAGGTTTTGAGAGTTATCCTTCGACATTCAAGGGACTGCTTGCCCCTAGGGAACGCCCTTGCTCCCTCCTCGGAACACTTTCCTCCGGGAACTTGTGCAGTGACATTTAGCCAGGCCTCGGGACCTTCTGTCATGTAGCCAGCCTGATTTCCGTCTGAACGCTCGGCAGCCGTGGATGATCCTTCAGGACTTTTGACCGTTAGCAAAACTTTTCCCGCATAGCTTCTAGCCTGAGTTGGCTTGTTTTGAAACCAGGTCGAAAGGTTTGGGTTCAACTGCTTGGCGTACTCACAGGCAGCCTTAGCACGCTTGCGAACCATGATGTTGATGCTCATTGGCTGGGAGTGGAACCTAATTCCGGTGCACACAAACTTCTCTGCATCAGGGTTTTCCTCAACAGCCCTTCTCACCTGAGCACGCTGTGCGTCGGTGAGTGCAGTTGCATTGCCACTAAAAGTGGCAAGGGTTCTTTGATAAACCTTGTATTTGACTCCCGATGACTGCGCTGTCACTCCGAAGCCCAAGACCAAAAAAACACTGAGTATTAGCGCTAGTAGTTTCCTCATCTAACCCCCCAATAGCTAGTTTCAGACTACAAAAACTTCCTCAATCTCGAAACCCCTATGCAATTCTGGGAAATCCATTTGTGGCGCCCGGGATTGGCTTCATTCCAGGCGCGGGATTCAGCCTCAGCGGCCTTTTGAGCTTCGTCTACAGCTTTGCGGTAGTCCTCCCAGGCTCGGATTACAGCCGGATCTTGCCAAGTCTTTACGCAGTAATTGCTGCGAATCTTTCTGCTCACGTCAACCGAAATCGCTGAACCTGAACCCGCGGGGCAACCGGCAGCTCTCCAGTTGATGTAAGTGTCCGTTGCTTGCCAGTCAGCCTGGCTCATCCCAGGAGGGCTCGAGATCCTTGTACCTGGGATTTCTTGGCGATCACCCACCCCCGGAAAGGGATCTGTCTCTGCAACAGATGCCGTTGGAAGCAGCAGAGCGAACATTGTTGCAACTGCAATTGACACTAAATTTGATTTTGATTTCCCCATAGGTTTGACCCTAACCCGAGTAGAGGACAAATTGAAGGCTTGGCTGGTTATCCGCTCATCACGAAACGGGTCTTGTCATTCAGGCCCGTATTTATTTGCCTCACGAGGCGATTCGGGAGTACCTTCTTATTAGCTAATGGATGGGGGATCCAAAATGACGGCACAGGCGTTTTCAAAGCCGGGCCAAAGGCCAACCTCTTCTCGCCAATCAAAGGCAAGCCCACTACCTTTGGCAACTTCCATCACAATTTTGCTGGCGGCTGCGTCGCTCCTATTTTTCATTGACAGGGGAGACGTATTTTCTGGACTGGCCTCCTACCTTTTGGCAGCGGTTGGCACGGCGTTATGCGTCGCTTGGGACTCGGTATCGCAACGTAAGGGAATGAAGAACCCGAACTTCACTCCTAACCGACTTCAGTCCAGGACATTGCAGATTTTTGCCATTATGGGTATCGGGATTGCGGTGGTTCACATTATCCGTATCTCCGAGGCTGCAGCTGAGTACCTGAGCGAACTGTGGGGGCTAGTTTGAAGAAACTCTTAGCCTTGCTGGCTGCCATTTCAATCTTTGCCACTGGAAGTTCTGCGACTGGGCTCACACAAAACAGAGAACTGGCTTTTGAGCTCTCCTCGATTGGGGACAGAGCCGTCGAAGACCTTCGGAGATGTTTAGCAACAAGTGATGCTCTGGATGTCTATTACCTAATAGACATGTCAGGGAGCCTTTTTGACAGTCCCTCAAGGTCTGGAACAGACCCTAACTTTGCCAGGTCCGAAATCCTGGGAGAGAGCTTGCGCCAACTTTCCAATCTCGCCACTGAGACTGGCGGGTCGAAAGCCGTCTCTTGGAATGCTGGATTTTTAGCAACGATTTTTTCCAGCTTCAAGCACCTGGTTTGACCTTGACCCCTCCACTGTTGAGGGAGGCGTGAGGGCACTCGACACTGCAATCCGTGAGAACGGAGGCGGTTCAACTGATTGGCTTGTCGGTGTTCAGGGTGCACAGCGCGAGCTGGCTAAGCAGAAGCAGGTGTCCAAGGGCTGTCAGGTTTTAATTTGGCTCACAGATGGTGGCTTGAACGTTCGGGATGACGACAATCTAAGTTTTCTCTCGATGAATTCCCTATGTGGAGTAGCGGTCGTTCCTCAAGGCGGGAGGCCTGAGTTTGGTCTAGGACCCCTCTACGAACTTCGTCAGTCCGGGGTAGTCGTGTTTGGTGTTCTGCTTGATGTTGTTGGGCCGGGGATCTCGGAGCTTTATTCTGAGCGAAAAAGTTGGCTTCAGCCCTTAGTAGAGGGTACTGGAAGAGCCGACCTTCTTGGCGGACCGAAAACCATTAATTGTGGTGATGGTACCGGTGTGATCCCTCAGAACCATGCATCGGGAGCCTTCATCAGGGCCCAGCAGCTCGGCGACCTTGCCGTTCAGTTTCTTCGCCTTAGCGGGCTCATTCAGGGCGGTTCCCTGGGCAGCCTGGCCTCCGATGGTTCTTTTGACATCAATCCCGGAGTTGCGAGGGTTGAGCTTTTGTCTCTCGCCGAGCCCGGAGCGCTGACTCTCGCTGACCCGAAAGGCAACATTTTGTCTTTGAGCTCTCCCGGAGTCGAGGTGGTGCAGAGCGCGGGCGCCTCGAAAGTCGCAATTCGAGTTGACAGCAAAGAAGATTTTGGAAAATGGAAATTGACGGGTGTTGAGCCAGCTTCCGTTGTCCTTATTGCCTACAGCGCGCTAAGCGTCAACCCAGAGGCGAGCAATGCACTAATCTCCGGGCAAGCTTCCGAAGTTCTCGTGATCGCTGACGTAAGCGACCCAGAGCTATTTAGTGTCACGGACTACTCATTTCAGATTGAAGCATTCTCTCAAACCGACACGGGCAACTTTGTCTCTATTGGGAAAGCGCTTTCTTCGGAGCTGGACAATGGAATTTGGCGCTTAGAGATAACTCCTGAAGCAACGGACACTCAGGTCAACCTTAGATTTGAAGCGACTGGAATAAGCACCACTGTCGGCGGCACCAGACTTAGCTCAATAGCCTCCGAGCAGAGCCTCGTTGTCTCTCTGCCCGCGAACTTTCCAACATTTGGTCCAATTCCTCTGGACTTGGGGACTCTGCAAGGACGCCTAAACCCGGCGACCGAGTTTCTTAATGTTTATGCACCTGCTTCAGGAGAGGTTGGTTATTTTTGCTACGGAGATAACCCAAACTTTGTCGTCCAGTCAGACTCGATTGATCGTGCCGCCACTTGGAACCTTCAAATAGCTCCGGCTGCGGCTGCGAATTTATTGGATGGCTGTCTCGAAATCAGCCCCGGCTCAACAACTCAAGTTCAACTTAGCCTCAGAAACTCTGAGACGGCCAACAGCCAGGTTACGGGTTTCGTTGACTTCACCCTTAGGGATGCTGCGGGGGCTGAGCTCCAGGTGCGAGCACCGATATCTTTGGAGACACAGAGGATTATCAACCCACTCGTCCTCGCTCTTCTTCAGATTCTTCTGATACTCCTGGGCGTAATTTTGCCCCTGGTCACTATTTATCTAGTAAACCGCTTTAGTTCAAAGGTTGAGCATGGCAATGAGCTTCTGAAGGCAGCATTTCCTGTTGCGGTGAACCTTAAGTCTGGTGAAATCAGGTCGAGCGCCAATCTCGATTTGAAATCAGCACAAGTAGGTCTGGATCACTTCAAGTTCCAACCTCCGAAGGCAGACTCTAAGGACATCGAAGTTGGTGGGCTTGGAATTGCAAAAGCGAAGGTTTCGGCCAATCCCTTAGTTGCCCCCTGGTTCGAGATTGAGGCAAAACCTGATAGTTCAGTGTTCACTGGAAAACAAAATCAGAAAAAGGAAAGCGATTCGCATCTGGAGCCGCCGCTGAATTCTCCGGTCAACTGAGCAAAACCTGGGCCTTGTCAGTGAATCACAGCGCTCTTCGAGGCGCTTCCTCATCAACTGAGGATCTGCCCGGGACTCTTGTTGTGTTTGCTCGAAATGCGGGTGGGGTTTCGCCAAACTTCCAGGAGCGAATGATCGGTGTACTGAACGACGCGAAGGTGAGCGGCTCGATTCTGTCTGCGAAGGAAGGCCTCGAGGTTCTGGACAAAAAGAAAGTTTCTAAAAAGGATTCAAAGGACTCAGGCCCCAAATCTGGCACCAAAGCACCACGGGGGCCAAGTGGCCCTGGTGTCCCAAGACTCGGGGCACCAGCGTCAACTGGAAACCAAGCACCAAGTTTGCGACCATCAACACCAGGCACCACAGGACCATCCGGTCCATCAAGACCACAAACAGGCCCAGGTGGACCGTCTTTACCTAAACCGCCAAGTCTCAGTTAGCAACAGGAGGAAACAATGCTCAGGCCATTTCTAATTATCGGAGTCGGTGGCTCCGGAGGTAAGACCCTCAGGGCAATCCGTTACGAACTGGAACTCCGACTCCAGGCGGCAGGTTGGAATGACGGGATGCCAGAGGCATGGCAGTTTCTGCATTATGACACTCCGGTGGTTCAGGACGGCGCTGAGTATCCTGCACCTTTTCTCCCCGCTAACTCGTATAGAGGCCTAGTTGCTTCCGCAGCTACATACCAGACCGTGGTTGCTGGAATTAAGCACAAAATTGGCAAAGAATTCTCAGAATTAGTTCAGCGGCAGTTGCCTGATCCAGATTACGTAGCAGTTCCCATATATCAGGGTGCTGGACAGTACAGAGCCGTTGGTCGGGCAATAGCTCTTTCCAAACTGGATGATATTGCAAACGCTGCTTCTAACTCTGTAAACCGACTGAAAGCACCTAGTGCACTTGCTGTTTTGCAGGAAGTTGGACAGAAATTCGGAGCCGACTCAAAGGGAGGTGTTGACCCCAATCCAATTGTGTTGGTGGTTTCTTCAATCGCTGGAGGCTCAGGTGCTGGTCAGTACATCGATGTAATTGAAGCTGTTAAGTCCAAGTTTGGCGCGACGCCTTGGGCGAGAGAGAGCTACGGCATTCTCTATGCCCCTGATGTTTTTGACGGTATTAAGGGCGGGGAGGGAATTGCTGCAAACTCACTCGCGACTGTCACCGAAACCGTTAGTGGTTTCTGGAACAACTCACCGAGTCCAGCAACCGTCAAAATATTTGAAAGTCAGGGACTCAGCATATTAGCCGGAGACGCCAACGACAGGCTCGGTGTTCGCTACCCATTTGTAGTCGGACGCGAGGGCGCAAACGCTTCATTCGATGGGCAAAATGACGTTTACAAAGCCATCTCAACCACCATCACGGCGTGGATGACGGATGACAAGTTCCAGGACAGTATCTCTGCTTACTCGAAGACCAACTGGCTTCAGAACGTTAGCGCCGCAGTTTTGCCTGATAACACAGGCCTTCTTCAGGATCGAGTAAATCAGGCTCCAGCATTGTCCGCAATTGGATTTGGTCGAGTAACCCTGGCCAGGGAGAAGTTCATTGAATATTCAGCTGAGCGATTTGCTAAGGCAGCAATTCAGCGGCTTCTAGAGGCCCATTCCGAGGCAGATCCAAACTTTGAACGAATGGACGAGGAAGAGTGGATCAAGGCAAATGCGGCGAAGGCTCAGATTGCCTTCATCCGTGAGACAGGACTAAACGAAGAGACCGAACAAAACGACGACGTCATCGACGCTTTGCGGGCAGTAGCGCAGCTTCAAGGCCTGCAGCTAGAGTTCAAGGCTGCCGTGAAGTCAGCTGCTGCTGATCCTTCCAGTCTGGACAAAAACGGCGGCCTAGACATTGATACCTGGTACAACCGACTAATGACTTCCAGGACTCAGCTGGCTGGCAAGTATCTTGACGAGGATCGACGAAACCGTCAACAGAAAATGGATGAGTGGGTCAAGACCGCTCCAGATGTGCTGCTCAAGACCACCGTAAGATTTGCTGTTCAGCAGGGTCTTCGGGTTACCGAGGAGTTACTCTCCGGATTGTCAGAGTCTCTCGAGAGAGCCTCAAGACAGCTGGAGGGGGAAGCGATGACCTTCAGGGGCCACTTGGAGAATGTTGGTGGTTACATCTACGAAGAACTTCAAAGAGCTGCGGGCTCAAATTCTGTGCGAGAAGACAACGACGCCGTTCAAGGCGCTCTTACTCAAATTGAGAACTCTCTTTATTGGGAGAGCGAGGCCTCGCTCAGGGCTTCAACCGCAAAGCTTTTAGATGAGGCCAGGAAAGAGCTCATCAAGCCTCTGACGCTCTTTATTGCCGGGACTTACAAGGCACTGGATGTGAATGTAGGTGCCGAGCAAACTGCTGACGGTAGGACAAATGATTTCCCCTTCTGGCCAGGTGCCATGGCGAAAACCGTTTCCAAGAAGTACCAGCCTTCGTCCAACGAGAAGATGCTTCTGGAGGCAGAAGAGTTCCCCGAAGAGTTTGAGAGATTGGTCTCTGCCACCTTCGGCGGTGAGCGATATGGCGACGCAATAGCCAAGACCCTTAGCTCGATGCTCGAGGGAGATGAGGGCGACAGCGTGATTGCAATCCGCAAGACTTGGCGTCCAGTTGCTACAGCAGATCCCAACCTAACCGGCGCGAATGGCAGCAACCCAGCTTTTGAAATGCCGAACACGGCTGAGCAATACCTTGAACTTGCCAAAGATTGGATGAAGCGCAGAGGAACACCTTTCCAGGTGTTTATCGAGACAAACATGACTGAGTTCTTTGACAAGGACAAGCTGACTCCAGACGTCTTCAACACGAGACGAACTAGATTTCTGTCTCACCTCGCATCCGCATTCAGATCCTCAACGCCGCTGGTAAAGCTGCACCCTTCGCTACTAAACGAGGTGCACCAAAAGCAGGTCGGCGAGGGAGACTCAATAATTGTGAGCGCAATCCCGTTCAATAAAAAGTCAGAGATGTACGAACCAACCAAGCAGTTGTTGCTTGCCGAGATGTCGAAGATGAACATGCCCGGCAATTTCAATGCCGAGGTGGAAGTTGAGAGATGGTTCCGAGAGCAGAACGCTGACAGCATTGAGTTCTTCTCGATGTTGGGCTACCCAGTCCACCCCATTGTTGTTCAAAGCATCATGACACCGGCTGCTTCAGCTTGGCTCTCTAAGAGCGGGACCCAAAACTCCAGAACCGCATTCTGGAAGTGGATTAGGGGGCGCCTGCTTTCTGAGTCAGTTCCGATGGATCGTCTCGCTTTGGACCGACTGATCAGAGGTTGGTACACCGCGAATATTCTTAAGCTCATTTCTATCGAGAATCATGCGGAGCTCGGCCCAAAAATCTCGGTTCAGGGTGCCAATTCTGAGAAAATGACGTTTCCTCACCCAATGCTTTACGCAGGTGTACCCTCGGAGCACGAGATACTGCCTGCTGTAATTGAATCCCTTATCGTCGCGCAAGCGCTTTGCAGCAATAAGGGAGACCTGTCACCTATAGCTCCCTATAAGCGCCTAATAGAGCTAGGCGGAAGGGGTGAGGGGGTCGGCGGTAGAGATGTGAAACTGAGTGCTGAGCTTCAGTGCCGCATAGCCACTGGTCAGATGCTTGAGCCTGGAAGTCAGGAAACCGCATTTAGCGGAGACGATCCTGAGAAGGTAAGTGCGAGAAAAGCAAGGGTCAACGAGTATCTCGAGGGAGAGCTTGCTGACTTGGAGGTCTGGATGAAGCAATCGACCGCTCATGGTTCCGTCTACAGCTATCCGGTCGCATGGGAGATCTTCCCTGAAATCAAGAGTGCACTAAACGGACTAAATGACTTGGTGGCCTCCTATGAGCCAATCAGAAGTGCTGTTTTGAAAGACAAAGATGTTGACTGGAGCTAGTTCATGAGCAAGGCGTTTTGGCCTGCTTCAAGGGCCAGCATCATTTTGTTGCCCTCTGGAGCTCAAGGCCAGAACCTCTTTGATTTTGCCAAGAGTTGGGTGGAAGCCGGTCTTTTGGGGCCAGCTATTTGGGTACTTCCTGAGTCAATAGTGAACGAAGACGGGTCACCGCCAAAGGTCATGGCTACGGTTTTGGGCATTAGTTCTGACCGTTCTGTAATCGAGATCGAAGTGGACCTTTTCGAACAGATTGCCAGGGAGGCGTTAAAGGTAATTCGACTCATAAAGCTTCGTTCAGCAAGACCGTCACAGGAGTTCGACAAAGAGCAGGACGCGATAGTCAAGATCATTGAAAAGTACCTGGGCTGGTCAGTTCCTGCTCACGATAAGCGTCTGAGCGACAGGGATGCTGTCCTTGATTACCAGCCAATCAACCTGATCTGTGCCCCGACTGAGTTCAATGTGACCGTTCAGGAGAACTGGTCTCGCATGGGATACGGCACAACCATAATTGCCGCACCCGAAGATCGAACCAGTCCTTGGTCCTCTGATGCTTTTGTTAGGGATGACGCGAAGTTCGACGGATTTACTCTTATGCATCTGGCCACTGTCTCAGGAATCTGGAATGGATTACCAGTTGGCACTCTGGAGCTTTTTGAGCGTGAGCGTTCAGGAATGACTCAGGTTTGGCTCTCTAGGGTATTTTTCTCAGGAGTCTTCACGGATGGTCTCGCGCGACGCATCGCTGCGGGTTTTGTTGAAGACTTGGCCGATCCGAGTTACGAACTTCTGGACGCGCCCGAGGGCACTGTCTTCATCGACCCTGTCTACGAGGACGCTTACGTTGACGTCATGGTGGACGCCAGCTTTTTGCTAGATGAGGGAGCTCTCGAATATCGCAGACCAGAGTTGCCTGGTGATCCCAACAAGACGCGGCTGGGTATTTTTCAGCAGCTTGCTCTCTACTTTGTCTTCACTGGACGTCGCTTAGCAAGGCTCCCTTACTGGAGCTTTATGTGGGTGAAGCGACTAGTTGCCTCCGGTTTGCAGAGCAGGCTTCAAGGCAAAGCAGGCTCAAAAGAGGTCGGTCAAGGCCTGGAGGAAAGACAAGACTTTTATGATTCGGCAGTTTTAGCAAGCTACGCACAGGTAGAGGCAGAGCGCGTCAGGGCTGAAGAGGCACTAAAGATCCCAGTGAAACTCGCACAGGTGAAGTCAACCCACACCCTTTGGCAGAGCCTCAGGGAGATGGTCTTTGGTTCGCTCGATGGTGGCTCAGACCTGAGCTGGGCAGGTTTTCAGCCGTTGGACGGGGACCGGCGCCCAATTTTTGCAAATGTTGGCCCAGTTGTCCCGCTTATTCAGACCAAGTGGGAACCAGAGCTGCCACTACCCACAGACCTAGCAAAATCTGGCCTCGACGGAAGAGACTCAGAGGTCGCAATCGCCCAAAGTCTGAAGTTGTATCTCGCGTCGAAAGAGGAGCGGAATCTTGCCCTGGTCTCGCTTATTGAGTCGGCTCAGGCTGAAGCCAACGAGTTAGAAGCTTCAATCGAGGGCCAAAGAGCGGAGCTCTCTTCAAACCAGGGATTCAAACTCAGTGAGAGTGGCGAAGAGATATTGCTAAACCTAACTGAAGCAAATGCTCTTTACAAAACTGCCAAGTTGGAGTCGGGCGAAGAAGCCTTCAACTTGCCCGATGCGATTAGGTCGTACAAGGCAGGCCTGAAAGCCCTCAAGGAAAAACAAAAAGAGGTCGAAGACCTTCAGGCCGAGAGTCAACAAGGCGAGGAAGCGTTAGTTAGTCAGCAGCTCAACCTGCAAAGTCTTTCGACCTGGCTTGAGTCCACTGAGAGGACTTACCTAAACAAGCTTTCGGTCGCTATGAAGAACAGGCTGGACCAGGTAAAGAACGATCTTGACTCCATGTCACTGGCACTCCAAAACTTGGAGCTGCCTGAAAAAGGTGCTTTGATCCGGCTTCGAAAGAAGTTCCACAAATCGCTTCTAATTGGACTAGCCGTAGCACTGGGAGCTGCAGTGCTTTACCAACTTGGCTACACGCAGTTTGAACTGGCCAACAACCCAGACTGGCCTTTGCCGGCAACTGTCTGGCTTATTGCCGCCACTGCCTTCATATTCGCCATCCTCGGTCTTTCAGCGGATTACTACAGATCTTGGAGTCAATTTGATCGCACCGTGGCCCTCAAGCTGACTGACATGCAGCGAGTTGTCGAAGGGCACAAGAAAGCTCAGGTCGAGGAGAATCGCCTATCGATCCTCTACACCCAAACCCTTGAATGGCTGGAAATAATCGCATCTGCGCTCAAGAAACCATGGAGCGTGAGAGAGTCTTGGAAGCAGTCCTCTCTTCGCGCCCTGGATCTCGAGAAGCTTCCTTTTGCAATGAGAGTTGCGCAAGCACAAGCGGACGAAGAAGCACCTGTTTATGTGCTCCGCAACGCCGCTGCGGCATCTCTCGCAAGAAGAGGATGGAGAGCAAAGAGCTTTGAAATGCTGGTTGCAGAAGTGGCAAAGCTGTCGGGGAAGACAAACTCGTTCAAGGTGGAATCTCTAGATCGAGACCTGCCTCACGCATCGAACGGTGCGAGAAGAATCATGAAGGAGTTCATTGAAAGCCCAGCTGTTGCTCGAGAGGGTTGCCGCAAGGCAACTGAAACCAATCATCGAAAAGCTCCAGGGCGAAGCGATGACGACAGCCAGACCAAAAGTCTTACAAGTCGACATGGATCCCTTGAGTCCAATTCGAGTTGACCCTGAATCCGTTATGGAATACGAGCCAGAAGAGCAGTGGGATGATTTCTTAACGCACACCTTGACCCTGGGCGACGGGGCCACAGACCCACTCACACCGCTAACAGCCCTTGCTTTGGGCGATGCTCATATTCAGTCCGGGGAACATGAAGGTGTAACTGGCCACGTCTTACTTCCTCAACGTGTGGCAAATGAGCTAAAGATCCAGGGCATACCGAATTTGCTTTTCACTCCTCACAAGGAGCAAACCCCAGCTCCGATCGATTCTGTTGTGAGGGTTGATTTGGTCGGCCCACTCAACCCTGAGATCACGAGATTACTTTCAGGAGACAGCGTTGCAGGGTCAGGAGTTGAACTAACTGAAAAGGATGCTCCAAAGCTTCGCCCCGGGGCCTTTGACTAATGTCATCGAATCGCTCTGATCGCATTTATAGCAACCTTAGAAATGAGTTCCTGCGATTCAATGACCTAAAGCCTTCGACTAAGCCACTGCCATTCTGGATCTTGTTTCTAGCGTTCTCCGCCGCCTTGCTTGTGCCACTCATAATCTCGACCCTTCTTCCCGAGAGTGCCGATTTAGCGGTGCGAATATTCGCGGCAGCGTACCTAGCAATGAGCGCCTTTTTGCTTATCCCGGGCACTGCATTGTTTCTCAGGCGCTATTCAGACCTGTCAATTTTTCAAACACTTTTGCAAAGGTTTGAGGCTTTTCAAAGGCGCAACCTTATCGGTGCCAGAGTTGCCAAAATTGCTGGCTGGCTACTCTTGGGTTCGATTGTTCTACTTGCAGCTTGGGTCAACGCGGGAATTACCGCACTAGCCCTGATAATTTTGGCGGCTTTCCCCACCTCAAGCGCCCCACTAGAGCAGCCAAAGAGCAAGGTGATGCCTTCGGCTCCAACTCTTCCAACGTTGAACAAGCCAAGCCAACCTGTTCCGCCTCTCAATTCCGCAGCTTTCGCAGCGCCAAACCCAACCGTTGCCTACCGTTCAGATCTCGTGCCTCCATCCAAAGACCTAACTTCACGCGCTGGTTTTTGGATTTCGCTGTCACTTGCGATTCTGGTCTTCTTCTTTTCAATGTTTCCGAATGCCCTGAGCAACCTTGAGGCACCGTCATTGTTTGAAGGACCCCAACAAACAAGCTCTCCTTCGCCCAGCCCCACCCCTATGGCGAGCACCCAATCACCCACTGTCTCGCCAACAACTTCGATGGAGGTGGTCACTGAATCCGCCACAACCTCAGTTTTGGTAGACGCTGGGGTGGGGGCAGGAGCTGGAAGCGACAACGATGACGGACTCGTTGTTGTCCCTCTAACATCTGAGGAGGAGGTCGTAGAAGCCGATCTCTTGGACCCGAGGTTCAGGTATTGCACGCACGCTATTGGGGCTGGCTACGGTCCCTATTACGCCGGCGTAGACCCCGAGTATGGCTGGTATTTCGATCGAGACGGCGATGGGATTGTTTGTGAGAGGTAGAGAGCACGAAGTTAGACGTGCCTAGAGAGAACGAAACAGGGTGTTGTGTTTCTCCGCAACTTTGTTGCAAGGTGTGCGACTCCACCATACCGACACACAGTCCTCAATCAGCTAGTCGGCGAAACTTGTGTTTTCCCACTTCCACTTTTGGATTGCTGGGATAACCCAGAACGAGTAGATGCCAAGAGTTATGAAGATTAGAAGCAGCCAAAGTAGCCATCTACCAAACAGGCCGATTGCAGAACCGGTGAAAACCAACTGTCTGCCATCGATATAGGAATGTTTAGCTCGCCATCTCTCGAGAAGCACTAGAGCAAAGGGATAGAAAATCCCAATGGTGAGAATCGTGATCAACCCACCCAATATCGCAGTACCCCAGTAGGTGGCGGCGCCACCTTTGAATTCAAACACTTGTCCCCCTCGAGCCTTCAATAGCCGAATCGTTTCTGACCCAACCGCAACCCTATTACCCTGTCACCCTTGGATTTGAACAATAACTAGCACCAGTGCGTTACAAGAGCAAACTTGTCCATCCCCTCTGCTAGCTTTCAAAGCATGGGGGTTCATTGTGAAAAGTGTCAAGTTGTTGGTGATTGCAGCAATGACAGCAGTGACTCTGTCAGGTTGTGTTGATGAAGACCCCACGAAGGGAGCACCATTCGGAGAGTCAGACAGCCTCTACCTTGCACCGAAGAACATCGAAGAGTTCATTGAGATTGCCCAAGATGCCACAGTCCACATCTTTTGTGAGACTGAGGATGAAGACCTGCCCTATGCAGGCTCAGGCTTTCACCTAGAGATTGGTGATGATCGCTACATCATCACCAATGCTCATGTGATTCAAGGTTGCTTGGACGACGCCGCAGAGCTCTTTGTCTATGACTCGGAAGACAACGCCCACCTTGTCAAACTTCTCTCCTACCGCCATGTCAAAGACTGGCGGGGTCAGTGGGACGTTGCGGTACTGACCGGTAGGGATTTTGGAAGAGCCATCACTATTGCCCCAGAGGATCCCGAAACCAGGTCACTGGGTCTTGGGTGCCGGTTGGCCTTCATCCAATGGCTATTGGTATCAGCAGATTGCTCCTGGCAACGTGCTTGGCGTGACCACAAATGGAGTTGTAATTAGCAGTGCGGTGACATCTCCTGGCATGAGTGGTGGACCGCTACTAAATGCCCAAGGAGAGCTAGTTGGCATTCACTTCGCAAGATCCCGCGATGCAAGCAGGAGAGCCCTTGCCCAGCCAGTGGCAAACCTCTGCCAGGTTGCCTTTGTCTGTGGCGGTGAGAGAAAACCCACACTCCCTCTTGAGTTTCCAGAAAACCCAATCAAGACCTACCTAGAGATAGAGGACTAAATGTTCAATTGGCTCAAAGAACTCTTCATGATCAGAAGATCACCCAAGCCACCAACAACCAATAGGCGAGTCGTGGACTCGCCTATGGATCAGGGTGATTACCACTCTGGTCCCCATGGCTACTCACCCAACACTGCCTACCCAGAGACCCAATATGGATCTAAGTTTGATGAGGATGCCGAATGGAATGAGGGGGATTGGCGCTAACACCAAAGGTTCCTGAAGGCGCCACCTACCAATACCTGGGGATAACTCAACGCAAAGAAGTTCACTCAGCATCAAGATTCTCAACAACAAATCATTGAGAGGATTGCAATGAGTATCTACAATGTAGAAACTATGAGTGACAAAGACATCAGACTAAGGGCGACGGTAGGAAAGTGGGGCAACAGCGCTGCCGTTCGAATCCCTGCCACCCTTTTAGCCCAGGCCAACCTCACGGACAAGCAAGCAATAGACCTTGTTCTAAGCGATGGCAAGATCACCCTTGAACCGGTCACCAAACGAGAACTCAACCTCGAAGACCTGCTTGCTCAAATCACACCCAGCAACCTCCATGGTGAAGTTGAGTTTGGGAAACCCGTCGGAAAAGAGATTCTCTAGTGAATGGCTTTGTTCCAGACCAAGGGGACATAGTGTGGCTTGAGTTTGATCCTCAGTCAGGTCATGAGCAAAAGGGTCGAAGGCCGGCACTGGTTCTCAGCCCAAAAAGCTATAACGGCAAGGTCGGACTAATGCTCTGCTGTCCAATCACATCAAAGGCCAAGGGCTACCCCTTTGAAGTCGAAGTAGAAACCAAAGAAGTTTCGGGTGTGGTGCTTTCCGATCAGGTGAAGTCTCTTGATTGGCAAGCAAGAAAGGCAAGCCATGCTGGCTGTTGTTCCACCGGAGGTAATGAATCAGGTGAGGCAGAAGCTTGGGGTGCTTGTGGGGCTTCAATAGGCACCGAACTTCGATCTCAGCCCTCTGCGGCTTGCAAAAGCAACTGAGAAGTTCAGTCACTAGGAGGGTGCCCCACCGGCGTGATACTCGACTGCCATAATTCGCTACTCTGAATTGACGATACAAACCTTGGGGGAAATATGAGTCGGTTGCCAGCGGACATGTCCTTGCCGTTCTTTGCTTATGGAACTTTGAAGAGCTCCGAACTGGCCTTCAAGCAGATTGAGAAATACGTTGTAGGTAAACAGCCTGCAAGCCTGGACGATTTTGAATTAGCTGTTATTGATGGCTTGCCCAGGGCTTTTGAATCTAAGGGCGAGTTTGTTTCAGGAGAGCTGCTCACACTTGAGCCAAGAGCCTACGAAACAATCGCTGACTTTGAGCAAACCCCCAACATTTACAAATGGACAACGGGCGAAACCGAACCTCGGAACTGCGAACCTCGTGGTCTACGCCTCACGACCGGATTCTCAACCAGGCACGACAAAGTAACGACTTGGCAGGCTTCGGACGATACTTTGCTTGCGGAGGGGATTGTTTGGGCGCTGAGGAAGCTTGCAACGGGCTGGGCTGTTTATTCGGCAGAACAGATCTGCAGCCAGCAGAACTGGTCAAGAGGCGAAGTTCCAGTTTGTTGAGCTACAGGCAACCTACTCAATTCTTTGGTCAATCTTCGAGCGACTAACTTTGTTTAGCGAGGGCCCATTACTGAACGGCGAAAAAATGCTCCCTCGAATACAGAGGCTCCGGCGAATCGATAGTTGGAACGAGGCTGTTCGAAAGGCGGCGATTGATCCGAACCTTGGAGTGAGGTCGAGCAGTAATCCTCACGACCGCGTTACTCGCGGCAGCAATTTCGGATTCGAAGCTTGGTACAAGGTGAGAAACAACGTGATTCACAGGGGAAAGACGGCGGATCGGGAATTTGGTCTGGTTCTCCGTGCCGCCACCGACTTACTGCGAACGCTGGCTCTTTTCATTCACGACCAGTCGCCATCGCTACGGGTATTCATGGATAAGAACTTGACAAGCGTGGAAAAGGACCTTATCTTTATCGGCTTTACTCAATCTGAGTTGGGCAGATGGGAAGAAGAAAATGCCACACGAAATAACGGCCTACCTAACACTTGAAAAGAACACTGGCCTCGGCGCAACCAGAGAAGTGATTGCCATGGTCGCCCTGGACGAGGGCTTCGACAGGCCTTACTGGAAAAGGTTCGACCGAAGAGGCAAGGCAGTCGTCTCTCAGTCTCCGGAAAAGATCTTTGAAGAGGGCATCTTCACTCTGATGAGAGAGGTTGAACGTGAAGATTCAATTCACATCAGTCACCCCGAGAACGGTGACACTCTGGTCTTGGAGGAGGGCAACCCGCTCTCTGCCATAGCGAGCATCGACGAAGGTTACTCCCTTTCACTCCTCGTCTATGAGTACTCAATGATGAGCCAATACATTGAGGCATTCCTTGAGCTCCCAGCAGAAAAACACCTACTAATGGAGGTTGCATCCAGGGACGTTGACCGATCAAAGCTTCCTGAGCAGAAGTTCTAGTTTTGCCTCTGGCTGTCGCAAAAAATGTCGGCCCTGACATGTAGTTTCTGCTCTGCATCAAGAGTCACAGCGCCAAGTACCTAGCTAGCTGTGCAGCAACCCGGTCCCACGACCCAGGGTGCTTCTAGGGATAGATGCGGCAGCAGTGCAA
>JAGYIJ010000002.1 GCA_018402685.1 Aquiluna sp.
CTTAGGTCGAGAGGGCCGCAGCTAGATTACTGCGTTGATAGGCGGGATGTGGAAGTGTCGAAAGACATGGAGCTGACCCGTACTAATAGCCCGATAACTTGATACAACTTCAAAATTTGTGCTTGCGTCCACTGTGTGGTTCTCGAGGTATGGTCGAGAACCGAAGATTTATATTGCTTCGATTCACATAACTCAATAGTGTTTCGGCGGCCATAGCGAGAGGGAAACGCCCGGTCTCATTCCGAACCCGGAAGCTAAGACTCTCAGCGCCGATGGTACTGCAAGGGGGACCTTGTGGGAGAGTAGGACACCGCCGGACTTACTTTAGAAATGGCCACTCCTTATGGGGTGGCCTTTTCTATTTAAGCTTGATTCTCGTTAGGAGACATCTTGGATTCAAGATCGAGAAAACCTAAGCCCGAGGGGCCGATTGGTAGAGGTCAGCGCACCGAAACCGAACGCCCCGATTGGCAAAAGCGGGTTCAGCGAGACAAGCCCCAGGAGAAATCCCCACTGGTTCCATCGGAGATCACTCCGGAGGACCTAGACATGAGCGTTCGCGTCCAACTAAAAACCCTGACAGCTGAGAATGCAGAGATGGTTGCCAGACACCTGGCAATGGTCGGTCTACTAATTGACGATGATCCAGGGCTCGCACACAAGCACGCCCTGGCAGCGTCCCGCAGAGCGGGCCGGCTAGCAATCGTCCACGAAACACTTGGCCTCACGGCCTATGCCTCGGGTGATTTTGCGCTTGCCATACGCGAGCTCCAAACCCACCGCAGGCTCTCCGGGTCTAACGACCAGCTTCCGATTTTGGTTGATGCTGAGCGCGGCATGGGCAGGCCAAAAAAGGCCCTCGAGATAGTCTCGGGCATTGACCGCAGCAAGCTGCCGGTCGGAGTCCGCATCAATCTTGCGATTGCGCTATCCGGGGCAAGGCTCGATTTAGGTGAAGCGCAGCTGGCTCTCGAGGAGCTTGAGATTGCTGAGCTTTCTCCCAAGAGCGTTTTCCCACAATCACCACTTTTGTTCTCCTCATACGCCGAGGTTCTTAGAGAGCTTGGTCGCGATGGCGACGACTGGGACAAGCTGGCAGAGCGCGCTAGCAAGGCACTCGCCAATGTCGATGGCGAACTGTTCGAGCTAATCGAAGAGATCAAGATCCCAACCAGCGAAGAGTTTGATCGAACCGCAAAGAAGCCGTTCGAGAAAAAGCCATTCGACAAAAAGCCCTATGACCGCTCTTCAAGCGATAAAAAGCCTTTTGAGAAAAGACCTTTTGACAAGGACCGCAAGCCGAGAAGTTCCGATGGCAAGTTTGGCTCCGGTTCAAAGGGCAGGGATTTTGGCAAGGGCAGGGATTCTGGCTCTGGTCGGAGCAGGGGAAATGCTTCTCGATAACTATGACTCTCTGCTTTTGGACCTCGATGGCGTTGTCTATCGAGGAGGCGAGGCTGTTAGTCACGCTGTTGAGGCAATCAATAAAGCTGCCGAGATTCTTAGAGATCGGCTATGTCACAAACAACTCTTCTCGAACACCAAAGGCCATTGCCGAACAGCTCAACGGTTATGGATTAGCGGTCAGCGAGGAGCAGATAGTTGGCTCCGCGAGAGCTGGGGCAAAACTATTGCGAGAGCGGATTGCTGCTGGGGCAAAGGTTTTGGTTGTTGGTGGTGAGGGGCTCAAAGCAGAGTGCCGAGCTGTCGGGTTTGAGATCGTGTCCTCCAGTGCAGATAATCCGGCTGCAGTGATCCAGGGTTTTAGCCCGGATGTTTCTTGGAAGGATCTGGCTCAGGCCTCCTTTGCGGTTCAAAACGGAGCTATCTGGATTGCGACCAATCAGGACTGGACCATTCCACTTGAGGCTGGCATCGCCCCCGGCAATGGCACTCTGGTCGGTGCTGTTCATACCGCAGTTGGAATACTCCCGGATTTCGCAGGCAAGCCATTCCGACCAATTTTTGACCAGGCTCTTGAGCAACTTGGCGTTTCTAAACCGCTGATGATTGGCGACCGGATTGACACCGATATTCGGGGAGCAAAGCAAGCCGGGATGGATTCCGCTGCGGTGCTGACTGGAATCGCTACCAAAAAGAGCTAATCGGAGCTAAGCCTGAGGATCGCCCAACTTTCATTTTTGACGACATGCGCGGGCTTTTTGAGGACTACCCCAAGATCAAACAAACCCGTCGCGGGGTTAAGTGCGGCAAGTCGCAGGTGGAGAAGCTCGGCAACAAGATTGTTTTGGTTTCTGGTGACCCGGACTCTATTGACACTCTGCGCGCTGCCACGCAGCTAATCTGGAACTGTGGCACGCCAATCTACGGTCTAGATGTCGAGCCAATTTTGTACCAGGGAAGTGAGCGCTGATGAGGGATCTGGACGCAGAGCTAAAGCGGATTGAGGCGCTGGAGATCGAAGAGCAAATCAGCGAGTTGGCAAAGCTCATCGAAGAGCTTGAAAACAGTTTGAAGTGAGCGAGCGACTCGACGTCGAGCTGGTAATCCGAGATCTGGCCCGCTCCCGCTCTCACGCAGCAACCCTGATTGGTGATGGCAGGGTTAGCGTCAATGGCAAACCCGCCACCAAGCCAGCACAAAAGATCCAGCCGCAGGACAGCGTTGAACTATCCGAGGGCGTGGACTTTGTCTCAAGGGCTGGCCACAAACTAGCCTTCGCAATTGATGAATTTGCAATCAAGGTTTCCGGGCAATGTATTGATGCCGGCGCCTCCACCGGGGGCTTCACCCAGGTCTTGCTGGAGCGCGGTGCTCAGCAAGTGCTGGCCATCGATGTTGGCCACGGTCAATTGGTTCCGGAAATCGCAACCGATGCCAGGGTCCGCAATTTAGAGGGCATCAACCTGCGCGATCTCGATCGAGCCCAGCTCTTGGAGATTGCCGAGGTTGAAATAAACCCCAGTCTTGTTGTCGCGGATCTCAGCTTTATCAGCCTGACCCTGGTTGCCAAAAACCTCGCTGAGCTCGGTAGAGATGCGCCTCAGATTTGGCTGATAAAGCCTCAGTTTGAGGTCGGCAAGCACTCCCTGAGTGCTTCCGGAGTGGTGTCGGCATGGACCGAGCGCGAGCGAAGCATCTTGCAGGTTCTAGATTCGGCAAAAGAGGTTGGGCTTGGGGTCCAAGGGCTTATCGAATCGCCGATTAGAGGCACCAATGGCAATCGTGAATACCTTGCTCATCTCTTACCTGGGCGCACGCACGACTTCGAGCTGCTTGAGACAATTCCGGCAATCTGCAAATCGGGGGAGTGATTGGTGATGATTTCTGGTTTTGCTTGTGGAAACTCAAAACGCATCAACACGGCTTAGTTACTAGTCTGTAAGAGTCGAAAGGTCGCAAATGTCCAGGTTTGTTTTGGTGGTGTCTAACGCCTCCGATAAAGCCAATGCGCTTGCGGCCTTGGATGTCTGCCAGGATCTTGAAAAACGCGGATTCCACTGGCTTTTGGATGAAGAGGACTTTGGTCGTCTTGCCAACCTTTCGGGCACAGACATTAGCGATCCGCATCTTTTTTCCGCTCAGGAGATCGAGGTAGTTCTCGTTCTTGGAGGTGATGGCTCCATCCTTCGCGGAGCGGAGCTGGTTCGCTCGCAGGTTGCCCCGATTTTGGGCATCAACCTGGGTCACGTTGGCTTTATGGCAGAGGCCGAGCGCGAAGAGCTGCCAACGGTGCTTGAACGGCTAGAGAAGCGTGATTACCAGGTCGGCTTCCGCGTCGCACTCGAGGTCGAGGTTTTTCAAGAGGGCGAATTGGTTTTCTCCAGCTGGGCAGTGAACGAGGTCACAGTCGAAAAGAGTGCTCGCCAAAGAGTGCTCGAGGTGGTTTTGGAGGTGGATGGCCGTCCGGTTTCTTCATTTGGCTGCGATGGCGTACTTGTCAGCACGCCGACCGGTTCAACCGCCTACGCATTCAGCGCGGGCGGTCCGGTCATCTGGCCTAATGTGGAGGCGCTTTTGGTTGTGCCGCTGAGCGCGCACGCTCTTTTTGCAAGACCGCTGGTGCTCGGGCCTAAGTCGCGGATGGCCATTGAAGTACTCAAGCGCTCACCGGGTGCCGGTGTTATTTGGTGTGATGGCCGCAGAGCCTTTGATCTTGGACCCGGTGCCCGAGTGGAGGTAAACCAGAGTGCAAGGCCGGTGCCGATGGTGATGTTTGAAGAGCACCCTTTCACCGACCGTCTGGTTCGCAAATTTGCCCTTCCAGTGACGGGCTGGCGTGGTCCGGAGGAACAGGGTTGATTTCCGCTCTGACTATTCGCAACATCGGAGTAATCAGCTCCGCGGAGCTCCAGCTTGGCCCCGGCTTCACCGCACTAACTGGTGAAACTGGCGCAGGAAAGACCATGGTGCTAACAGCCCTTGGTCTGTTGATGGGGGAGCGGGCCGATGCGGGCAGAGTTCGGACCGGAGAGAAACAACTCTTTGTTGAGGGTCGACTCGATGTCAATGACCCCGCGCTCTTGGAGAAGCTAGCCGAACTAGGCGCAGAGGTCGAAGCCGAAGAGCTAATCGTGAATCGTTCGGTGAGCTCCGAGGGCAGATCGCGAGCTGCGCTCGGGGGAGCAAGTGTTCCGGTTTCGCAGTTGGAAGAGATATTTGAACAATTGGTTGCCGTCCATGGTCAAAGCGAACAGCTCAGGCTGCGCTCTAATACCGCTCAGCGCGAGGCCCTCGATGGATTCTCCTCCGAGATAGCGAAAGCGCTTGCCAGCTACCAGCAGGTCTACAAACAGTACAAAGAGCTTCAAGCCCGCCTCGAGCGGATGCAATCCGCCTCCGAGGCTGATCGATTCAAGGTGGAGCGGATTCGAGACCGCCTCTCCCAGATTGAAAAGGTCTCTCCCAACGTTGGTGAAATCGAGGAGCTCACCGAGCAGATTGAGCGATTGTCCAATGTGGAGTCGCTGCGGGAAGCAAGCGTGAAGGCCCGCGAGGCCTTGAGCTCGGAAGACCAACTTGCCGCAGGTGAAATGATCGGTATTGCCAGAAAGGCCTTGGAGAGTCAAAGCGATCCGATACTGGTTGACCTTTATCAGCGGCTTGGTGAAATTGGGTCTTTGGTTTCAGAGGTCAATGTTGACCTCTCTTCCTACCTGTCCGCCCTTGAGGCCGATCCCGAGCGGCTCAACAGCTTGCTCTCACGCAAGGCCGAGCTGGTCTCGCTAGAGCGATCACTTGGGGCAAGCATTGATGAGCTGCTTGAATCCATCCCGCAGCTAAACGCAGAGCTATTAGACCTCGATAGTTCGGACGAGCAAATCGAGCGACTCGAGATGCAGCTTGAGGCCACCCTGTCTCAGGCCGCATTCGCAGCCAAAGAGCTAACCGCTGCTAGAAGAAGCGCTGCTGCTCAAGTGTCTGAAGCAGTGAGCAGTGAGCTGACGCAATTAGCGATGTCAGGGTCCAGATTTGAGATCAGGATCACCGAACTTCCCGATTTGGAACTCAGCGGCAACGACAAGGTGGAGTTTTTACTTGCCTCTCACCCAGGAGCAGAACCCAGACCGCTGGCTAAGGGTGCCTCTGGTGGTGAGCTGAGCCGCATCATGCTCGCATTAGAGCTGGTTTTAGCAAGTGAAAAAAGTGTTCCCACCATGGTCTTTGACGAGGTCGATGCAGGCGTTGGCGGTCAAGCAGCTCTTGAGCTTGCAAAGCGCCTCAAGAAACTCTCCGAGAGCACCCAGGTGATTGTTGTTACCCACCTCGCTCAGGTTGCAGCTTTGGCAGATCACCAGATTAGGGTTTCTAAAGATCTCTCCGGTGATATCACGTTGACCTCGGTGGCTGAGCTAAGCGATAGTGAGCGCGAAGTTGAGATTGCTCGCATGCTCTCGGGTAACCCGGATTCTGAGTCCGCGATTAGCCACGCAAAAGAATTGTTGGATTCCAGCAAATAATCTGTCGTGTTGAGTTCTATTGAGAGCCCGCACGCTGATAGATTGGCATTCCATGGCTGATGGCACAAAACTTCCAAGACATATCTTTGTCACCGGAGGAGTCGCCTCCTCTTTAGGCAAGGGGCTAACAGCCGCCTCCCTGGGAAATCTGCTTCGAGCTCGCGGTCTTTTAGTCGTCATGCAAAAGCTCGACCCCTATTTGAACGTTGACCCCGGGACCATGAACCCCTTCCAGCACGGCGAGGTTTTTGTTACCGATGATGGTGCTGAGACCGATCTCGATATTGGTCACTACGAACGCTTTTTAGATATCAACCTCAACGCAGCTGCCAATGTCACCACCGGTCAGGCTTATTCGACTGTTATCGCCAAAGAGCGCAAAGGCGAGTACCTCGGCGACACCGTTCAGGTGATCCCGCATATCACCGATGAGCTAAAGCGCAGAATGCGCTTGCAGGCAACTCAGGACCCAATCCCTGATGTGATCATCACCGAGATTGGTGGCACCGTTGGCGACATCGAGTCGCAGCCCTTTATGGAAGCGGCCAGACAGGTTCGTCAAGATGTTGGCCGTGACAACGTGTTTTTCGTGCACGTCACCCTGGTTCCATATCTGAAGCCATCTGGAGAGCTCAAGACCAAGCCAACCCAGCACTCGGTGGCGATGCTTAGGTCCCTTGGAATTCAGCCAGATGCAATTGTTTGTCGCTCGGATCGTGAGCTTCCAGATGCGATCAAGGACAAGATTGCGGCGATGTGTGATGTTGACCGCAGAGCGGTAGTCACCGCAGCCGACGCGATCTCCATCTATGACATCCCCCAGGTCTTGCACGAGGAGGGCTTGGATGGCTACATCATCAACGCCCTCAGGTTAGAAACCAAAGAGGTTGACTGGAACGGCTGGAGCCCGGTTTTGGAAGCGGTGCACCAGCCCAAAGCACGAGGTAACCATCGGTTTGGTAGGAAAGTACATTGACCTTCCAGATGCCTACCTCTCGGTAACCGAGGCCCTGCGGGCCGGCGGTATTGCCGAGTCGACCAGGGTAAACATTGAGTGGATTAAATCCGATGAGTGCGAGAACCCCGAGGGCGCCAAGGCGCACCTTGCCGAACTAGACGCAATCTGCATCCCAGGCGGTTTTGGAATTAGGGGCATCGAGGGCAAGCTCGGAGCCTTGAAATTTGCTCGCGAGAACCAGATACCAACTCTTGGATTGTGTCTTGGGTTGCAGTGCATGGTCATCGAATACGCCAGGAACGTTACCGGCATCGAAGATGCCACCTCCAGTGAGTTTGATCCCGAGGGTAAAAACCCGGTGATTGCAACCATGGCGGAGCAGGTCGACAAGCTCGCAGCCAGCGACATGGGCGGAACCATGCGGCTAGGTCTGTATGAGGCAAAGCTTGAAAAGGGCTCGCTCGCTGCGGAAATTTACGGTTCCGAGAGCGCCTCAGAGCGCCACCGCCACCGCTATGAGGTGAACAATCACTACCGTGATCAGATCGGGCAGAGTGGTCTAGTTTTCTCGGGAACCTCACCAGATGGCCAGCTGGTTGAGTACGTAGAGCTACCAAAGAGCGTTCACCCCTACTACATCGGCACTCAGGCTCACCCAGAATTCCGCTCCCGTCCAACGAGATCAAACCCGATGTTCCACGGGCTAGTAAAAGCAGCACTTGAGCGCCAAAAACAGCAGAAGCTGTTTGACGAGAGCTAAGAAGTGTCCTCGCCGCTTGAGAGCTACCTGCGGCATCTCACACTAGAGCGCGGGCTCAGTAAGAACACCCTCGCCGCATATAGAAATGACCTGGACAAGTACTTTGAATTTCTAGAACGGCGCTCATCTGACCCGGTTGCGGCCAGCGCCAAGGACCTCGAGGAATTCTCGATTTCGGTTGCCAGTTCGCTGAGCGCATCCTCGAGGGCCAGGCTGATGGCTTCACTGCGCGGGTATCACAAGTTCTTAGTGATGGAGAACCTGCGGGTTGACGACCCAACCAAGAGACTGCGCGCACCGAAGCTGGCACTGCGACTACCAAAGGCGCTTAGTCAACAGGAGGTAATGCAGCTAATTGAGGCCTCGGGGCCGGCTCCCGAGGATGAGAGCGCGGACTACCTGCGACTTAGAAACCGGGCAATCGTGGAGCTGATGTATTCAACCGGTGCCAGGGTCAGTGAAATCGTGAACCTCGATCTCGATGAGGTTGATGACTCGGGGCTAATGCGAGTTAGAGGCAAGGGCTCCAAAGAGCGGCTGGTGCCAGTTGGCTCCTATGCCAAGGCAGCCCTTGATGCCTACCTGGTTAGATCAAGACCGACACTGGCTGCTAGGGGTGCGGCCAGGGCACTGTTTTTGAACATGCGTGGGAACAGGCTCTCTCGGCAGTCGATCTGGGAGATCATTCAGAAGGCGGCAGCGGGGCTAGAGAAGGAAGTCTCACCGCACTCTTTGAGGCACTCATTTGCCACTCACCTACTGGAGGGCGGAGCCGATGTCAGGGTGGTGCAGGAGCTTTTGGGCCACGCCTCTGTGACAACCACTCAGATTTATACGATGGTCAGCGTTGACACCCTCAGGGAGGTCTATCTGGCTGCACACCCCAGAGCACAGCGGTAGGCTATGGGAACTAGAAATTGGAGGTCTGGGTGAATCTCTCTTCAAAGACTTTCCCCGTTCCGGCAAAGCTCAAAGGGCATGGTCCGGCACGCATTATTGCAATGTGTAACCAAAAGGGTGGGGTTGGTAAAACAACCACGACCATCAACTTGGCAGCGGCGCTCGCAGACTATGGCCGCAAGGTGCTGGTAGTCGATTTTGACCCCCAGGGGGCACTGTCCGTAAACCTAGCTGCTGACTATCAAGATGCCCCAACGATTTATGACCTGATGATGTCTACCGCGGTAGACCCAAAGAGCGCCATTCAACAAACCGAGATCGAAAACCTAGACATCATTCCTGCCAACATCGACCTCTCGGCTGCCGAGATGAACCTCGTTACCGAGATGGGTCGCGAGCGAGTACTCGATGGCATTTTGCACAAGGTCAAAGACGACTACGACATCATCTTTATTGACTGCCAGCCCTCTCTTGGGCTTTTGACCGTGAACGCCCTGACTGCAGCACATGGTGTTTTGATTCCAATGGCAACCGAGTTTTTGCACTGCGCGGTGTTGCACTTCTGATTCAAACCATCGACAAGGTCAAGGCCAGAACCAACCCGACTCTCGAGCTCGATGGTTTGATTCCAACCATGCACGACGGCAGGACCCTGCACGCCAAGGAGGTCCTGGAGCGTCTGCAGGAGGCATTCCCAGGCCAGGTGTTTGACACCGCAATCTCTCGCACGGTCAAGTTCCCAGACGCCACCGTTGCAAGAAAGCCCATCACGCAATTCGCACCCAGTTCCGACGCCGCCGAGGCCTATCGCAGGGTGGCAAGGGAGCTGGTGAAGCGTGGCAGTGCAGCTTGAATCAGATATTGATTTCCAGCTCCAGCTAGATAACTTTGAAGGCCCCTTCGACCTTCTGTTGCGCCTGATCGGCAAGCATGAGCTAGATATCACCACCGTCTCGCTGGCAAAGATCACCGACGATTTTTTGCAATACGTCAAAAAGCTTGACGCCAAACAGGAGATCGATTCCGCATCTGAGTTTTTGGTGGTCGCTGCAACCCTTTTGGATCTAAAGATCGCAACTCTTCTGCCTCAGGGCGAGGCGGTGGATTCCGAGGATATTGCGCTTTTGGAAGCCAGAGACCTCTTGTTTGCAAGGCTCTTGCAATATCGAGCGTTCAAGGAGATCGCGGCCTGGTTCGAGTCCTCAATTGACCGAGAGTCCGTCAGGATTCCGCGCCAAGTGAGACTCGAGGAGCAGTATCGAAACCTAAGACCCGAACTCGAGTGGAGCACGAGCTTAGAAGAGTTCGCAAGCATTGCACAGCTGGCGTTTGCCCCAAAGGAGATTCCAGGAGTTGGGCTCACCCACCTGCACGCTCCCAAGGTTTCTATCCGGGAGCAGGCCGGCATCATCATGCAAAAACTCAGGGGCCAAAAGCGCATGTCCTTCAGGGAGTTGATTGCCGACAGCGCTGACCGCACCGAGTTCGTCGCTAGGTTTTTGGGAATCCTCGAGCTCTACAAAGCCGGAGCGGTCGGAATTAATCAAGAGAACCCCTTTGATGACTTCATGGTGATTTTGGAAGATGACAGTTTTGGGAATGAGGCGCTGAGTAACCTTGGGGTTGATTATGCAGACTGACCTCCAACTACGTGCCGCCATTGAGGCTCTTCTAACCATTGCCGAGACCCCTTTGGCACTAGTTACCATCGCCGGAGCACTAGAGGTTCCAATCAAAGAGGTAAAGGCCGAGATTGAGGCCCTGCAACAGGATTACGACCAGGCCCATGATGGTCTCGGCAGAGGCTTTGAGCTTCGCGAGGTCGGGGGAGGCTGGCGACTATTTGTTAGGCAATCTCACGACTGGGGCGTGAAGCAGCTGGTCGCCAACGAGAACCCGGCGAAGCTCAGCCAGGCAGCGCTTGAGACCCTGGCGGTTGTTGCCTATCGGCAACCCATATCTCGTGGCCAGATCTCCTCTATTCGAGGTGTAAATGTTGACTCGGTCATCAGAACCTTGATCTCTAGGGGTTTGGTCACAGAGCTCTACCAAGACAGTGAAACCGGTGCCAGCATGTTTGGCACCACCGAACAAATGCTTGAAGTTTTGGGCATCAACACCCTGGCAGAACTGCCAGCGATTAGCCCATACCTACCAGACCAGGACAACATTGACTGAATCAGAAGGCGTAAGACTGCAAAAGGCGCTGGCGGCAGCCGGTGTTGCATCCAGAAGAGCATCCGAGGAGATGATCGTCAAGGGTCGGATCAAGGTCAATGGCAAAGTTATCCGCGAGCTTGGAACTCGCATCAACCCGCTTGAGGACCAGGTGCAAGTCGATGGCCGCCCAGTTCAAATGGACCCAGAGCGAATCTACTTTGCCTTCAATAAGCCCAAGGGTGTCACCTCAACCATGAGTGATGAGGGCGGCAAGCGCTGCCTGGCCGACTATTTTGTTGAGTTCGACCACATCTTCAATGTCGGCAGGCTGGACCGGGAAACCACCGGGTTGTTGCTAATGACCAACGACGGTGAGCTTGCCAATCAACTCCTGCACCCAAGCTACGAGGTGGACAAGCTCTACGTCGCCAAGGTGATGGGCAAAGTGGGCAGGGTGGAGCTGCAAAAGCTAAAAGATGGCGTCAAGCTCGAGGATGGTCTGTCAAAAGCGGACCGGGTTCGGGTCATAGATCAAAACGATGCGTTTTCCCTGGTCGAGATTGTGCTGCACTCTGGCAAGAATCGAATCGTGAGAAGAATGTTCGAGGCCATTGGCCACCCGGTCATCGACCTGACCAGAAAGAGCTTTGGCCCCATTCATCTAAAGGCCCTCAAGCTTGGTCATTACCGTGAGCTGAGTAAGCTTGAGGTTGGTTCGCTCATGGAGCTGGGCCAGTCTCGAGGCAAATAAGGATTTCTAATGGCGGTCAGGGCATTTCGCGGAGCTATTCAGCTCGATCATGATGAGCGCTCCCACCTTTTGCAGTCCACCGCCGAGCTGCTAACCCGGATGCTGCACGATAACAAGGTCGACCTTGCGGGCTTGATATCAATCACCTTCTCCGCCACCCCCGATCTCAAAAGCGAGTTCCCAGCAGTCGCTGCCAGGGAGCTCGGACTCGACGATGTTCCACTGATGTGTTTTGTGGAGATGGATGTTGAAGGCTCAATGCCAAGAGTGATCAGGATCATGCTGCACGCCGAGAGCAAACTGCAGCGCTCTGAGATCAGCCACGTCTACCTCCGTGGCGCTCAGGGCCTAAGGTCAGATCTAGCAAAGTGAAAACCCCAAACATAAAGATTGTTGGGGCTGGCCTACTCGGCACCAGCCTCGGTCTCGCGCTCACCAAACACGGCATTACCGCCCAGCTCGCTGACCAATCAAAGGCCAACCTGCGGTTGGCCATTGAGTACGGAGCCGGTCAAGAAACTGGATCAGAGCCAGATCTAGTTGTGGTCTGCGTGCCACCAGATATGACAGCCGAGGTAATTGCTCGAGAACTTGAGAAGCACCCAAGTGCAACCGTGACCGATGTTGCGAGCACCAAGGCACAGATTGCCCAAGAGGTCAAAGAGCTCACCACAGAGCACCCTCGCTACATCGGCTCTCACCCAATGGCGGGCAGAGAAAAGGGCGGCCCTGGCAAAGCCAGAGCCGACCTGTTCTTCGCAAGACCCTGGATCATCGCCGCCGAATCCAACGCAGCTTCTGATCGCATCGAAGAGATTAGAGATCTTGCGCTGAGACTAGGTGCATTGCCGCAGCAGATGACTCCTCAGGATCACGACAGTGCAGTGGCGATCGTTTCTCACCTACCCCAACTAGCCGCATCACTTGTTGCGGCAAGGCTCAACTCAGCAAATCCCTCGCACCTAGATCTAGCCGGTCAAGGTCTTCGAGACACAACAAGAATCGCTGCATCTGACCCAGAGCTCTGGCTGCAGATCCTGAATCAAAATGCAGCTCAGATCGCACCGCTGCTATCAGAGCTATCCAGTGACCTGGACGAAATCAGCAAGTCACTCAGTGACCCAGAGGCAAGCGGATCATTGGCCAAGCTCCATGCGGTTTTAGAGCGCGGTAACCAAGGGGTCTCAAAGATCCCAGGCAAGCACGGCGGTAAGTATGCCGAGTATGAGCAGGTGACCGTGATCATTGATGATTCACCAGGAGCGCTTGCAGCACTGCTCACCTTCATTGGTGAGATAGACGTGAACATCGAGGACCTCAAGCTGGAGCACTCTCCAGGGGCCGAGATTGGCCTTGTCGAGTTGCAGGTGATGCCATCCTCGGCAAAGCAATTGATTTCGAGTCTGACCGAGTCCGGTTGGCGGTTGGTCTAGTGGTTTTTGTTATTGCAGTTGATGGTCCAGCAGGATCTGGGAAGTCAAGTGTCTCGAAGGCAGCTGCCGCTGCCCTCGGCTTTGGCTATCTCGACACCGGAGCTGGCTATCGAGCCTTCACCTACCACGCCATGCAGCTGCCCGAGGCAACCCTGGATGAGCTCATCGAGAGCTTTGACTACGAGATCACTTTGGACCCGGGCGAACAGCTTGTGATGCTCGGGGGAGAAGACATCACCGATGTTATTCGCCAGTCCGAGGTTGCAAACCTGGTCTCAACATACGCGCGCGAACCAAGGGTTCGCGCTTTGCAGCTGGAGGATGCCAGGAGCAGGGTTGAGTCCTCTGAACTACCCGGTGTTGTGGTGGAGGGGCGAGACATCACCACTGTTGTGTTTGAAGATGCGCCCTTGCGAGTGCTGCTAACCGCAACCGAAGAGGTTAGGCTTATGCGTCGCGGCCTTGAGCAAACCGAAAGCTCAGAAAACCTAAAGGCCAGAGACAAATCTGACTCGCAAGTTGTTGATTTCTTCACGCCCAGTCAGGGCGTGGTCTTAGTTGACACCACTGAGTTGAATTTTGATGAGAGCGTGCAAGCGCTCACTGATTTATACCGGGAGGTGACCAAGTAATGACCGATGAGAACATTGAAAAAGCTCGCCTAGAACTTCTAAGAGCAGAGCTTGAAGATTTTGAACTTGAGGAAGAAGATCAACCCCTTCTAGACCTCGACCTCTCGGAAGAAGAGTTCTCGGGTTATCTCCCAGCACCTCCGGTATTGGCAATCGTTGGAAGACCAAACGTTGGTAAGTCGGCTTTGGTGAACAGAATCCTCGGTCGCCGCGAAGCGGTTGTTGAAGACAAGCCCGGCATCACAAGAGACCGTGTTTCCTACAAAGCAGAGTGGAACGGTCGGGACATCACCCTGGTCGACACCGGCGGTTGGGAAATCGATGCCAAGGGATTAGATCTTTCGGTAGCAGAGCAAGCCGAGGTCGCAGTCGACCTCTCCGATGCGGTGTTGTTCATTGTGGACGCAATGGTGGGGCCAACCTCCTCAGACGAGCGAGTTGTGAGCATGCTGCGCGCGAGCGGCAAGCCGGTGTTGCTGGTTGCAAACAAGATTGACGATGCCCACCTGGAGCCAGAAGCTGCATCACTTTGGTCACTGGGATTAGGTGAGCCCTACCCAGTCTCCGCCCTGCACGGCAGGGGAGTAGCTGACCTACTCGATGCTGTTCTAAAGGTTTTGCCCGAGAAGTCAGCTATCGCCGAGGATGAATTCGCCGGCCCTAGAAGAATTGCCCTGATTGGTCGACCGAATGTTGGCAAGTCGAGCCTCCTCAACAAAGCAACTGGCACCAACCGCGCGGTTGTGAGCGACCTTGCTGGCACCACTCGAGACCCGATTGACGAGCAGGTCGAAATTGCCGGCAAGATCTGGCGCTTTATTGACACCGCCGGTATTCGCCGTCGCCAGCATCGCCAACAGGGTGCTGATTTTTATGCAGCGTTGAGAACCGCAGCCGCGCTAGAGCGCGCTGAGGTTGCCGTTGTGCTTTTTGATGTCAGCGAATCCATCAGCGAAGCCGATGTCCGCATCGTTCAGCTCGCTCTTGATTCCGGTCGGGCAATCGTCTTGGCCTTCAATAAGTGGGACGTGCTAGACGATGAGCGTCGCATCTACCTCGAGAAAGAGATCGATTCTGACCTAGCTCACGTCGACTGGGCACCAAGAGTAAACCTCTCGGCACTAACCGGTCGACACCTTGAGAAGCTGGTTCCAGCACTCGAGGTTGCCCTAGAGAGCTGGGACAAGCGAATCCCAACCGGCAAGCTAAACGCTTTCTTGTCAGAACTGCAGGCATCCAACCCGCACCCAATCCGCGGTGGTAAGCAGCCAAGAATTCTCTTTGGCACCCAGGCAGCATCGAGGCCTCCAAAGTTTGTGCTGTTTGCAACCGGGTTTATTGAAGCCGGCTACCGCAGATTCATCATTCGCAAACTTCGCGAGACCTATGGTTTCGAAGGATCACCAATCGAGATTGGTGTTCGGGTCCGCGAAAAGAGAAAGCGCAAGTAGTGAAACCACTAGCGATTGCCCTCAATGCACTCCGAGGTTTTCTAATCGGAGTAGCGGAGGTCATTCCTGGAGTTTCCGGCGGCACCATCGCACTCATTGTCGGTGTCTACCAGCGCATCATTGATTCAGCTGCAGCCTTCACCAAAGGCATCCTGCAGCTTCGCACCCTCAACACTGCAGGACTAAAGAGCGAGTTCAAAAAGATTGACCTCGCTCTGCTTTTACCACTCGGCATCGGCATGCTCTCAGCAATTGTTCTGGCAGCAGCGGCTCTCGAGCCGCTATTAGAAAACGAACCCGAGATCATGCGGGGGTTGTTCTTTGGCATGATTCTGGTCTCGCTCTATGTGCCATTCAAGATGGCCTCCAGCATCTGGCGACCAAGGGACTTCGTTCTTGCTCTTGGGGCAGCCGCAGTTGCTTTTAGCCTGATGTCAATACCAAGAGCCGCGGAGTTTGAGCCAAGTCTCTTTGTCGTTTTCCTTGGAGCCACGGTGGCAATCTGCGCACTCGTGCTGCCAGGTGTCTCTGGATCATTCTTGCTTCTAGCCCTGGGTCTTTATGCTCCAACGATTGCGGCGGTCAATGACCGAAACTGGCTCTACCTACTGGTCTTTGTGTTAGGTGCCATTGTTGGCCTTGGAGCTTTCTCCACACTGCTTTCTTGGCTGCTTGAAAACAAGCGTCGATTGACGCTTGTGATCATGACTGGTTTGATGCTGGGATCTCTCAGGGCACTTTGGCCATGGCAAGAAGACCAGGGAGGCCTCTTGCCTGCAAGCTAGCCCAGGACCACTAGTCGCACTTGCAGCCGGCGTGGTTGTAGTGGGCGGGCTAATTCTTTGGCAGGCCAGGATGGATTCTCGTTCGCACCAATAGACTTACTCCCGTTGCTAACGCAACGGGCTGTAGCGCAGCTTGGTAGCGCACTTGTCTGGGGGACAAGGGGTCGTGGGTTCAAATCCCGCCAGCCCGACTCAAAAGTTACCTAGAAATCCCCTTTTCTGAACTAGAGTCGGTCTTATCGCCCCAGCCGGGGCCTTCCTTTGGCGTTGACTCGAAGTAACACTCTCCAGCTGTGCACAGCACCGGAGAGTATAAGAAATGTCAGCAAGGCATTCCACTCCAACAAGAAGCAATAGAGCAGTCGCTGTTGTCATAGCGCTGATTGCAAGTCTTTTAGTGCTGGCGTCTCCAAACCTTGAGTCCAAGGCTAACTACCTCTCTTTTGATACCAGTGCAATCACCTATAACGACCGAGTTTGCAATCTTGGCGATCCAAACAATCACACCACCAGTGACACAGCTTTTGAGATTTCCACCTCAGAGCAGCTCTGGGAGATAACCGACTGCGTGTCGAACACCGCAACTATTTACTTTGAACTTGGCGATGACATTGATGTCAGCGATGCCAGCAAAGCAGGAAGCGCGCCAACGAACTCTCCAATTGGCTTCAGCACCTCAGCACTTGCCTACTCATTCCGGGGGGTTCTGGATGGAGCGGGCAGGTCCATCAAGAATGTTTCAATGTCTAGCTCGACATACGGCGTGGGACTATTTGCCGCTTTGCAAAATGCGACCGTTAGCAATCTGATAATTCACGGCGATTTCGTAACTACAAACACCGGAACGACTACCACCATGGCAGCGGGCGCCCTGGCTATCACAACCATTGACACCGTGATGCTTCGCAACCTAACAAACTCCTCTTCGGTTTCGGGTTTTGCGAACGTTGGAGGTTTGGTTGGTTACGCTCAAAATTTGATCTCATTTGAGTCAGTTCGAAATGATGGGACTGTCAGGGGAGAGTCCGTTTCCGTCGGTGGTCTGATCGGTCTGATGGCCGCCACACCCCGCATCTTAGGGTCTTCAAATACTGGGGCTGTATTTGGCATAACCAGGGTTGGCGGCCTGATTGGTAACTTGCCAGGGGTTAACGCTGAAATTGTTGACTCCAGCAATAGCGGCACCGTAACCGGCACCGTCCAATTTGTAGGGGGGCTTGTCGGTCATGCACAGGGGAATGGAGTACTCGTAATGAGCTCCAGCAACACTGGCAGGGTAGACGGAGGCGCAAACGCTGGGGGCCTACTAGGTCACTGTGGCGGGGTATGCAGTGCTCACGGCGCTTCCAACACTGGCCAGATTTCCGCGAGTGAAAAAGCAGGCGGCTTGGTTGGATTTGGAATAACGGTGAGCATTTATGACTCATTCAACACCGGCACTGTTTCCGCAACCTCGCAGCAAGCAGGTGGCCTAGTCGGCTATGCCGATAACCCAACCATCGAGAGGTCTCACAACAGCGCCCGTGTCTCTGGCACCCAAAGCGTCGGCGGCCTGGTGGGCTGGACTTTGCAAATCCTGAAAATTGACTCCTCACAGAACACTGGAGAAATCACGGGCTCCTTAGGTTCTGTTGGAGGACTGGGAGGTTGGTTACAAAATCCTGGGGGGAGCGCTCAAATAACCAAATCGCACAACACCGGATCGGTCTTTGGGTCGAATCAGGTTGGCGGCCTGATGGGTTATGTGAATGGCGACACCAACCTCGACTCCTCCTCTAACACCGGACCGGTCTCTGGAACTGGATTCGATGTCGGCGGCCTGGTGGGTTATGCAAAGTCCAACGCCAATATCAACTCCTCTTACAACACCGGACCAGTCTCTGGAACTCTCAACAGGGTGGGCGGCTTGGTAGGTCTGGTCGAACAAAACGTAATCGCAACCATCACCTCCTCCTATAACATCGGTGCAGTCAGGGGACGTAATGAAGTGGGTGGCTTAGTGGGCTTGGTTAGGTCTGATGTCAGACTCACCTCCTCCTATAACATCGGAACAGTCTCCGGAGCGCAGTATGTCGGTGGCCTGATGGGCTATGCAAGGTCCAACGCCAACATCGACTCCTCCTACAACACCGGACCGGTCTCTGGGTCGGCTCAGGTCGGCGGCTTGGTGGGTATCGTGGTTCTCGAGGGCAACATCAACTCCTCCTACAACACCGGAGAAGTTTCCGGAACTGGAAATGTTATCGGCGGACTGGTGGGTATTGCACAGGCCGACGCCATCATCAACTCCTCCTACAACACCGGAGCAGTAACTGGAAATAATGATTTTGACGGACTCGCTGGAAGCGTCCAGGGCTCCGTCACCACCACATCTGCATACAGCTCAGTGGCATCAAGATACGTTACAGCCAGACCGGCTAATGATATGAAGCTGGCAAGCACCTTTGTCGGCTTTGACTTCAGCTCCAGCAATCCGGTTTGGGGCTTCGGTTCACCAATTGACAATCAGGGCTTTCCAATGCTCAGAGTCTTTGCTGAGCTCAGCTCCTACTTCAGCGACTTTGCAAGATTTTCATCCAACTCGGAGCTAGGTTCACTGGTTCTAAGCCAGGGTGTGCTGTCGCCCACTTTTGCAAGTGCTACCACAAACTACGTTGTCAGTCTCTCTAACGATGTGAGCGCTATGACCCTGACGCCCGTCACTTCAGACTCCGATGCCTCAATAACTGTTGAGGGCTCGGCTGTGGCATCGGGTAATGAATCTGCAGCTATCTCCTTGATTGTCGGCACAAACACAATCACAATTTTGATTACCGCTGCGGACTCAACCACAACCTCTTACACACTCACAGTCTTTAGATCCAATCCACCATCACAGCCCGAACCTGAGGTTGAGGCTGAGTCGCGGCCGGCTGTCTATCTTGGCCCAGTTCTGAATGGACCAATGGAGACTCACGCGGGGGCTCTGGTTGTCTTCTCCGGGCGGCGCCTAGAAACCATATCAAGAGCTCTTGTCCAGGAAACCCAAATCACTATTGTGTTGAGTTCTCCCAAATCTTTGGTCTTGGAAATTCCAAGCTCGATGTCACCTGGTAGTTATGACCTGAGGCTGCAATCAAGCTTTGGGCTGCTCACTTTTCAAAAGGGCCTGAGGGTGCTTGAGAATGCCAGCACAGCAATCGTCATCGAGGCCCTAGATAAGAAGCTCACCGTCGGCGCATTCAAAGGCTTTATCGCCATCTACACCAAGGGTTATGAGGGTCAAAGACTCTCAGCCAAGGTTGCAGGCAAGTGGCTGGTTGTTAGTTCCCTAGATGAAACCTGGAGCGGCAATAACTACAGCCGAACAATTAGGTCCACTGGTGCCGGTAAGTCAATAAAGGTCCACCTCTACATCGATAGGCAGTTTGTGAGAACCGAAGAACTTAGAACCAAATAGCTATCAAGAGTTCTGCAGGGCAGGGCTTGTAGATCAATAAGTCTCTTGCTAACGCAACGGGCTGTAGCGCAGCTTGGTAGCGGACTTTTCTGGGGGCAAGGACTGGTTGGTTCAAATCCCGCCAGCCCGACTCAAAAGTTATAAAACCTTCTTATTGGGGAACTATAATTCGCCTTATCGCCCCTTCGGGGCCTTCTTTTGGCGTTGACTCTTAGTAACTCTCTCCATTTGTGCACAGCACTAGAGAGTCCGAATAATGTCCATCAACAACTCCATTCACACTAGAAGCAATAGAGCTTCTTTAGTTGTCATTGCCCTGATTGCAAGTCTTTTGGTGCTGGTTTCTCCTGTCTCACAGTCCAAGGCTGATTACCTTACATTCACTAACTACACAACTGATGCTGCGATCACCTACAACGACCGAGTTTGTAATCTTGGTGACCCCTCAACCCACTTGACTGCAGCAACAGCATTTGAGATCTCGACAGCTGACCAGCTTTGGGAGATAACCGATTGCGTCTCTAGCAGCGCAACCATTTACTTTGAACTTGGAGACGACATCGATGTCAGCCAGGCATCTACTGCACCCACCAACTCTCCAATTGGCTTCAGCACCTCAGCACTTGCCTACTCATTCAGCGGCGTCCTAGACGGCAAGAACAAGACGATTTCTGGACTAGCTATGTCCACCTCAAGCTATGGAGTGGGCCTCTTCGCCTATCTGCATAACGCCACCATAAGCAACTTGGTGATTTCCGGAAGTTTTGTCACTACAACCTCAACAATGAACAACCCAGCCCACTCAGCTGGGTCCCTCGCAATCAGGGCTGACGGAACTCTCTACCTTGCCTCGATTAGCAATCAGGCCAGCGTAAAGGGGTGGAGGGCTGTAGGAGGGCTAGTTGGCTGGGTGCAGGGCCGATCTGAAATACAGGGATCACACAACTATGGAAATGTCTGGGCCGACCGCTACCTCGCCTCCCATACTGGTGGATTATTGGGTTACGTTGCTGGGGACTCGACTATCAAGAGTTCTGGGAACTCTGGCGAGGTTAAAGGTAGAGATTATGTGGGTGGCTTAGTTGGCTATTTCCATCAGGGGAGTGGCTACTTCGAGAACGCCTTCAACACGGGCTCGATACTGGGTGTTTCTAGTGTGGGAGGCCTCGCTGGGTATGTGCGAATTGACGCCACCATCACTTCTTCTTTCAACGCAGGAAGCGTGTTGGCCAGCAACTTTTTTGCTGGTGGGCTGGCTGGGTTTGTAAAGTCCAATGCTTACATTGACAGCTCTTATAACACCGGGCCGATTGAAAGTTCAGGAGTTGCAGGCGGATTGGTGGGCAGGGTTGGGGACAACCGTGCTTTCGTAGCGGCTTCCTTCAACGCAGGCTCTATCGCTGGACCCTACGACGTCGATGGCCTTGTGGGCTTAACTAACTATGCAGTTACCACATCCTCGGCATACAGTTCCTTTGCATCAAGTTTTGTTGCAACTACACCAGTTGTGGATATGAAACTGGCAAGTACGTTTGTGGGATTTGACTTCAGCACAGTGTGGGGTTTTGGCACCTGCAGTGATAACGGCGGCTATCCGATGCTTAGAGTTTTTGGTGCCGTGGGTAGCTACTTCAACGCAAGCTGCGGAGTGAACGCGGTTGTTTCTTCTCAGCCTGAGCAAGCCCCGGCGCAAACCCCAGCACCTGTCTACTCAGGACCAGTCATCTCTGGAGCACCGTCTGCCATAGCTGGCACTGAGGTCACCTTGACTGGAAACAGGCTTGAGAGTGTTACCACCGCTCATGTTGGTGGTGTTCAGGTCAGGATCGTCTCTGCACTAGCTCAGTCACTGACCTTGGATATTCCAAGCTCTATGGTTCCTGGAAGCTATGACCTGGTGTTGCAGTCCAGCTTTGGAACTCTAACTATTCAGAATGGCCTAACAGTGTTGGCTCCTTTGGACACGGGCTCAGTTGTTGAGGCAACCGATAAGAAGCTCACGGTTGTTGCACTACAGGGCTTTATCGCCATCTACACCAAAGGTTATGAGGGACAAAGACTCTCTGCCAAGGTTGCAGGCAAGTGGCTAGTAGTTGAATCTCTAGATGAATCCTTCAAGGGCAACGACCACAGCCGCACCGTGAGACGAACCGGATCCGGATACAGCATCAAGGTCCATCTCTACATCGATAGAGAGTTTGTGAGAACCGAGGAGCTTGTGACCGCTCGGTAGGCATCTTGAGCTAAATTCACAGCAAACCTCTGTTGCGTGGTGAGCAATGCGGTACGTGTTGCCATGCTTATTTCCATAAAGCACAAGAGTCGCAGAGATCTTTTTGAGTCCGGAGCAGTGAGGGGAGTAAATCTGATGCATAACCCTCCTCACCCCGGTGAGTTGATCAGAGATGTCTACATGAAGGAATCTCAAGTAAGCCTGCGAAGACTCGCAGAACTCCTTGGGGTAACACCTTCAACTTTGCAGAGATTACTCTCTGCCCAAAACCGAGTGAGCCCGGAAACGGCAATTCGACTCTCCTTCGTGCTGGGTCGCTCTGCTGAGAGCTGGATGGCCATGCAGAGCGCCTACGACCTCTGGAAAGCCAGGGAGGGCGTCACTTTCTCGAATCTAACGCCGCTGAATCGGAAGATCGCTTCCTAGTTGCAAAACCTTGGTGAGAGCTTCACAAGCTCAAGCACATAGGCCCTTGGGTCTAACTCACCCTCTACTTCTGGTTCTTGTCCCTCAGCCAAATCAGCAGTTGCGTTAGCAAGACGCTGCAGCCAGTTGTGCTCAAGACCAGAGGTTGACCAGGAGAACTTTCCTGGAACGTAGTGCTCGGAGAGTTCGAACCACTCATTGGAGGCATTGGTTAGCTCAGTCACGGCTCGTTCGGGGTCACTTGCTAAGGACTCGACTGCGTAGCGGGTTTCTTTAGTGAGGTTTTGAATTTGCTCGCAGTCGCTTTGGCTCATGCCAACGGCTATGTCTCCTGCGGTGAGGGTTCTCACGATTACCACAACTGCAACAGCACTGATCGAGACCGTGCTGGCAAGAGAGAAGAGCTTTGATTTGCGCCGTTGCTCTTTCGCAGTCAGTTCACCGCAAACCTCACATTTGACCAGGTCTGGATGCATGGGAAGGCCGCATCTATTGCACTTACTGTGCATCTGACCTCCCCATCTCGATTGTCTCTCACAACACTTTTGGCTTGGCGTGAATTCCCCTATAGAAGCCCATAGTGTGTAGGCATGAGTGAAAAGCGAGACAAGGATCTTGAGAAGATTTGGAAGCGCATCGGATTGGCACTTTTTGTCTTGGCAATAGTTTTGGTGGCGGGTCCGCAAATAATCGACCTGTTTGTTCCTGGCTTTCGGTAGCTGAAACTTTTGTTCATCAACTAGGCAGACATTTTCGTTGTTGTAACCTAGAGCCTCAGCCCGCACCGGAGCCCCGACGGCAAAAATCAAGTTTTCGAAGGGTCTTCCATGTCTAAGGTGCAAATCTCATTTGAGGTTTATCCGCCGCGCAAGCCTGAGGCCATGGGTGAGTTGCAAGAGGCAATCAAGAATCTCTCCGGCCTTGGTGCTGAATTCATATCGGTGACATTTGGTGCCGGAGGCTCAGAGACTAAAAATTCTCTTGAGGTGCTGAAATACATCAAAGATCACTCAAGCTCTACTCCGCTTGCGCATCTCACCTGCGTTGGCACCACCAAAGAGCAAGCGGCCTCAATTGTTGAAGAGTTTCGAGAGCACGGCATTAGTGACTTCCTGGCTTTGCGAGGGGATCTTCCGCAATCAGGTCAGCTGCCTCATGGTGCACTCGAGCGCGCGGACCAACTGGTGTCTTTGATTGCAGAATCTCGAACCTCAGGCAAGATCGCGGTTGCCGCATTTCCAAACGGGCATCCCGAGTCTCACGATTCCAGGCGCGACATCGATGCCCTTTTGGCCAAGCAGGCAGCTGGTGCTGACTTTGCCATCACGCAACTGTTCTTTTATGCCAGCGACTACTTTGACTTTATGGAACTCGCCAGATCGCGCGGAGTCACGATTCCAGTGATTCCTGGCATCATGCCAATAATCTCCGCAAAGCGCCTGCAGCGAGTGCTCGAGTTGACCGAGGAAAAAGAGCCAACGGAGTTAGCACGGGCGCTGAAATCAGAAGAGGTGGGAGCGGCTCGAGAAGCGGGGATTGATTGGGCAGCCAATTTGGTCTCTGAGCTGGTTGCTGGGGGAGTTCAGGCAGTTCACCTCTATGCGTTCAATGAGCACAAGAATGTCACCGAGACTCTGAGGCGAGCCGAGCTGGTTAGTTAGTTTTCGCTGGTTAGACTCTGGAACATGTCACTTAGCCAAGAGCTGCGTAGCGTTCCAAATCTGCTGAGCATTCTCAGGCTTTTCATGGTGCCGGTGTTTTTATACCTTCTGCTGATCGACCAATATGTCTGGGCTCTGGTCGTGATGGCAATCGCTTCGGCCTCGGACTGGTTCGACGGGTTATATCGCCCGGAAGTTCAACCAGATAACTCAGCTTGGGCAGGTGCTGGATCCCGCTGCCGACAGGTTGTTTATTCTTGCCGCTTTGGTGGGCCTAACGGTCAATGGCAACATTCCCGCCTGGCTCGCAATAGTCATAGTGCTCAGAGACCTGATGCTGCTGGCGGTATACCCGGTTTTAGCAACTCACGGCCATGGCCCACTGCCGGTTCACTTTTTGGGTAAGGCCGGCACCTTTGCACTTCTATATGCACTCCCTCTTTTGTTGATGGCTGACATCTGGCCGCAGGCAGAGTGGTTAGTTTTACCGCTTGCTTGGGGCTTCACCTACTGGGGAGTTGGCATGTATTGGGTCTCCGGATTCATTTACGTCAAGCAGGTTCGAGATTTGGTTACATCAGCGAAATAAAATCCCCTAACATGGAAGCTTCAGGGGAGGAAAATTTTGAATCGGGAAGATCAAAGAGGCGACGAGACAGCTCGTTTCGCCGATGACTTGGTCGCCTCTCAAGCCCCTGTTCTCAGTCCTGAAGAAGCTAGTGCGGTGGCAGCGTTGCCATCTGATTCAGCCCTGCTGATTGTTCACCGGGGTCCGAATCAAGGCTCGAGGTTTCTTCTAGATCAAGACCTGTCAGTTGCAGGTCGTCACCCAGAGGCAGATATCTTTTTGGATGATGTGACAGTCTCCAGAAAGCACGCGGAGTTTATTCGTGAGGCTGAGAGCTTCACAGTTCGTGACCTGGGTTCAATGAACGGTATTTTCGTAAATGGTGAGCGTGTGGAGGCTGCAAATTTGGCAGCTGGGCTCCGAGGTTCTAATCGGCAAGTTCCGACTCACCTTTTACCCTTCGGGCAAAGGGTTGTAATGGAAAGCGCAGTAAGAAAACTAGATTCTCATTCCAAGCTCTACACAATCGGTCAGGTGTTGACCGTTTTGAAGCCAGAGTTTGGTGACCTATCTCCCTCAAAACTTAGGTTTTTAGAGGACCAGGGGCTGATCACACCGGAGCGCACCGATGCCGGCTACCGCAAGTATTCAGAGAACGAGATTGAGCGCATCAAGATCGTCCTCACCCTGCAGCGCGATCAGTATCTGCCCCTGAAGGTAATCCGCGAATACCTAGACGAACTTGACGCTGGCAGGACTCCGCTTTTGCCACAGGCCACCCCGGCAACTTTGCGCAAGGGACAGAAGTTTTCCACCGCCCAGCTCAAAGCCGAGACGGGTCTGGGTGATGTCGCTTTCCGCGAAGCAACCGAGCTGGGTCTGTTTGGAGCTCAGCCGCACTCCTCCCACGAGGTCGAGATCGCTTTTGCCCTCTCGGCCCTCGAGCAGTTCGGCATTCAACCCAGGCACCTAAGAGGCCTAAAGTCTGCAACTGAGCGCGAGGTTGGAATCATCACCGGTGTGACAGAGCCGATCCTGCGCAAGCGAGCTCCAGAGAGCTCCGCGCGAGCAGCTCACGTTGCTCAGGAGATCGCAGAGCGCTTTGGTGCAATCCGCTCCCACTTGATTGCCCAGGTAATTGAAGACATCGAGTCCTAGCCCGACACGCCGAAGGCGTGAGCAGCAACCTTAAAGTAGAACTTGAAGGCAGACTTATCTCTCGACACTTTTGAAAGGAGCCGTCATGGACAACGATTCAGCCATGCTGTTTACCGACGGTCTTCCTGCTAACGATCTTGGCTACCGCGGCGCATCCGCCGCAGCCGCAGCCGGCATCTCCTACCGGCAGCTTGACTACTGGGATCGCACCCAGCTAGTTGTTCCTTCAATCCAGAGCGCTACCGGTTCTGGTTCTCAAAGACTTTATTCATTCCGCGACATCCTGGTGCTAAAGCTCGTGAAGCGACTTTTGGACACCGGAGTATCGCTGCAGCAGATTCGCATTGCGGTTGAGCAGCTGAAGGTTGCCGGTATTTCAGATCTAACCAACACCACCCTGATGTCTGATGGCGCCAGGGTTTATCTCTGCACCTCCCAGGACGAGGTCATTGACCTACTGGGCCAGGGTCAGGGAGTATTCGGAATTGCGGTTGGTCGGGTGCTTCGCGAGGTTGAGGCCACCCTGGTGGACTTTGCTGCTGAGGAAGCTCAGCTGCAGGATGAACTAGCTCTGAGAAGAGCTAGAAAAATCTCTTAGCGCCTCGAGAACCAGCGCTTTTTCTTTGCCGCCTTGCGGCTCTCTGGAACAGTCTCTATTACATCAATTGGTCCGGTGAAATCTGCCAGTGGCGATGCACTGCCGCGGAGCGCTCTTCCGACAGTTCCCAGCCGCTCGCGCCTGATGTCATCGCGTTCGAGATCAGAGAGCGCACCGGTTAGTAACCAGTCGAAGCCCTTGGCGATCTCGGCAGCACCTTCGGCGGGCCAGGCGTGAATCGGTCTTGCCGCACCGGTTGATTGCTGGACCGCTGCTCGCTCCTCGAAGTGTGGCATCAAAAGCTGCTCGCCGAACATCTCTCTGAGCTCCTTGAGCCTGAATTCGTGTTCGTGAGAGGCCGGCCTTAGTCGGTTCACGACAATACCCAGCAATCTCAGTCGCGGACTTAGCTTGGCGCTGATCTCGTTTATTGCCCTGCGGGCTCGATCGGCGGCAATGACTGAGTAGAGGGCAGGTTCTGTGACAACGAGTACGCGGTCTGATGCGACCCATGCGGTCCTGGTGAGAGCGTTGATAGATGGGGAGTGTCAATGATTACTAGGTCGTATTCACTTTCCAGCATTGCTAGCACTTCTTCTAGCTTCCAGACATCGGAGACGGAAGGGGCGGGGTTATCTAGTAGCAGAGACCTTGGGCTTCCGACCATCACGTCCATCTTTGAGGACTTGTGCCAACCCGAGGAGACGATGGCCTTGCGAACGGTCTGGATTTTGGGTGCCTGCAGCACTTCGGCAACCGAGGCGGATTGGTTATTGGATGCTGCCAGTCCGCTGGTTGCATCGCACTGGGGATCGAGGTCAACCACCAGGGTGTTCAGGCCTTTATTGAGGGCTGCGGAGGCTAGACCAAGGGCAACCGTGGTTTTACCCACCCCGCCTTTGAGGGAGCTGACGCTGAGAACATGCACTGCAATAGGCTACCCTTCTGTAGGGCATGCAAGCCATGTCGCAACACGGTTTCGGTGAGGTTGAATGTTCAAGAAAATTCTCGTAGCTAACCGCGGTGAGATTGCCGTGAGGGCATTTCGCGCTGCTTTTGAAACCGGTTCTGGCACCGTTGCCGTCTACCCCTACGAGGATCGCAACTCCGTTCACCGCCTAAAGGCCGATGAGGCCTATGAGATCTCCGCTGAGGGCTCACCAGTTCGCGCCTACCTCTCGGTCTCCGAGATGATCCGGGTGGCCAAGGAATCTGGCGCAGACGCCATCTACCCGGGCTATGGCTTTCTGAGCGAAAACCCTGACCTTGCTAGAGAGGCAGCAGCCAACGGCATTACCTTTGTCGGACCCAAAGCAGAGATTTTGGAACTTGCCGGCGACAAGGTAAACGCCAAGGCTGCAGCCATCAGGGCTAACGTCCCGGTTCTTGCCTCCTCGAGGCATCTAGTGATGTTGCGCAGTTGACAAAAAAGGCTAGTGAGATTGGCTTTCCGCTCTACGTGAAGGCAGTTGCCGGCGGCGGCGGAAGAGGCATGCGCAAGGTTGATTCAGAGGATCAGCTGGTGGAATCCCTCGAGGCAGCAATGCGCGAGGCCGAGGGTGCATTTGGTGATGCCAGAGTGTTTTTGGAGCAGGCCGTCATCAGGCCGCGCCACATTGAGGTCCAGATTCTTGCTGACACCCACGGCAACATCATCCACCTTCACGAGCGTGACTGTTCGATTCAGCGTCGCAACCAAAAGGTCGTTGAGATTGCTCCGGCACCAAATCTCGATGACGAGCTGCGTCAGCAGCTGTTCGTGGATGCGGTTGCCTTTGCCAAGGAGATCGGCTACCAAAACGCCGGCACCGTTGAATTTTTGATCGAGACCTCCGGCCCTAACACCGGCAAGCACGTGTTCATTGAGATGAACCCACGCATCCAGGTCGAGCACACCGTCACTGAAGAGATCACCGATGTTGATCTGGTGCAGTCGCAGCTTCGAATTGCTGCGGGTGCGACGCTTGCAGAACTTGGGCTTTTTCAAGAGAGCATCAAGCCGCACGGCTTTGCAATGCAGTGCCGAATCACTACAGAGGACCCGGTGCAGGGTTTTAGACCCGACACCGGAAAGATCACCACCTACCGCTCACCAGGCGGAGCTGGAATCAGGCTAGATGGTGGAACTGTCACCACCGGTGCCGAGGTCTCCCCACACTTTGACTCAATGCTGGTGAAGCTCATTACTCGTGGGCGAGACTTCCGCAGCACCGTTGAGCGCGGCAAGCGCGCTCTGGCCGAGTTCCGAATTCGCGGTGTGGCAACGAACATTAACTTCCTGCAGGCGGTTTTGGCCGATGAGACCTTTGCCTCCGGCGAGCTCTCCACGCACTTTATTGATGAGCGCCCAGAGCTATTCCAAGCCAAGGTTTCTAGAGACCGCGGCACCAAGGTGGTGCAGTGGCTTGCCGAGGTAACAGTAAATAAGCCACACGGCTCTCGTGATGGCAAGCTGGACCCCGAGCTAAAACTGCCGACCATCGATATCAGCACGCCCGCTCCAAGTGGTTCTAAGCAACTCCTAGACGAGCTTGGTCCAGAGGGTTTTGCCAGCTGGATGCGGGAGCAGAATCGAATCTTGGTAACCGACAGCACCTTCCGAGATGCCCACCAGTCACTGTTGGCAACCAGGGTGAGGGGTAAGGATCTGGTGGCGGTTGCGCCATTCGTTGCCCGCATGACTCCGAACCTGCTTTCGGTCGAGGCTTGGGGCGGGGCGACCTACGATGTCGCACTTAGGTTCCTGGGCGAAGACCCTTGGCGCAGGCTTGAAAGACTGCGTGAGGCACTTCCTAACATTTGCATTCAGATGCTGCTGCGAGGGCGCAACACCGTTGGCTACACCCCATATCCAGAAGAGGTCACCACTAGCTTCATCAAAGAAGCTGCCAGCACCGGGATTGACATCTTCCGCATCTTCGATGCGCTAAACGATGTCAATCAGATGGCTCCAGCCATCAAGGCCGTTCGTGAGGAAACCGGATCGCTTGCCGAGGTTGGAATCAGCTTCACTGGAAACCTTGCTGACCCAGCCGAGAAGCTCTACAACCTCGACTACTACCTAAAGCTGGCAGATGAGATCGTGTCAGCTGGTGCTCACGTCCTAGCAATCAAGGACATGGCGGGACTGCTCAGGCCAGCTGGGGCAAAGATGCTGGTCACAGCATTGCGAGAGCGCTTTGATCTTCCGATTCACCTCCACACCCATGACACCGCGGGTGGTCAGCTGGCAACCCTGCTGACCGCAATCGAGGCTGGGGTGGACGCGGTGGATGTGGCATCGGCACCGATGGCTGGGACGACCTCGCAGCCCTCGGCTTCTGCATTGGTTGCCGCGCTCAGCCACACCGAGCGCGACACCGAGATGGACTTGGATGCCGTTACTGACCTAGAGCCCTACTGGGAGGCAGTTCGCAAGGTCTATGCCCCGTTCGAGTCTGGATTGCCAGGTCCAACTGGACGCGTTTACCGGCACGAGATTCCAGGTGGGCAGCTTTCGAACCTTCGACAGCAGGCAATTGCGCTGGGCCTTGGTGATCGCTTTGAGCTGGTGGAGCAAATGTATGCAGCTGCCAACAAGATTCTTGGTCGCCCTCCGAAGGTGACTCCGTCTTCGAAGGTGGTTGGGGACTTGGCTCTTCACCTGGTCGCGGTTGGAGCCGATCCAGATGACTTCGAGCAGAACCCGCAAAACTACGACATTCCGGACTCGGTGATCGGATTCATGGCTGGAGAGCTCGGCGATCTGCCATTTGGTTGGCCAGAGCCTTTCAGGACAAAGGTGCTGGCGGGCAAAAAGATAGACATCGGGGTTGAACCGCTAAGTCAAGAGGATCAGCAAAAGCTGAACTCGGGTGATAGCGCAACCATTCGCAGCACCTTGAACCACCTTCTGTTCCCAGGCCCAACCAAGGAGTTTGAGCGAATTCGCGAGAGCTACGGCAACCTGGACAATGTCAGCACTCTTGACTATCTATATGGTCTTGACACCGAGACTGAGCACGTTGTTGAACTGCGCAAGGGCCTGCAACTCTTTGTTGGCCTTGAAGCAATCGGTGAGGCAGATGGCAAGGGTCTTAGAAACGTAATGACCAAGCTCAATGGGCAGCTTCGGCCAGTCACGGTTCGAGACCACTCGATTCAAATCACGACCAACTCCGCTGAAAAAGCAGATCCGCAAAACCCCACTCACGCAGCAGCGCCGTTTACCGGTGTTGTCACGCTCAAGGTTGAAATTGGTCAGCAGGTCGCAGTTGGTGAAGTCATTGCCTCTATCGAGGCAATGAAGATGGAGGCCAGCATCACCGCTCCGGTTGCCGGAGAGGTGAAGCGCTTGGGCATTCAAGGACCCACCCCGGTGGAGGGCGGCGACCTAATCGCCGTCATCGAATAAAAGGAATCACGTGGCAAAAAAGGACTACTCCTCAGGGGAGAATGCGGAGTTCAGCGACCTGGAGCTGGAACCCGAAGCACCGCTGGCCAGTAATTTGGCACCGGATCTCTCCTCCTATGCCTTGAGTGTTGAAACGCCAGATATCTTCACCGAGCCAGAGCCAGCCTCGATGCTCACAGCCGAAAGGCTCTTGGAGGACAAGGCCAAGCCAAAAATTGTCCCCGAGGGCTTTTGGCGAAGAGGCGTCTATCACCTGAGCTTTGGCCTGGTGAATCTCGGAGACAGCGCCAAGGCCAAAGCACGCAAGCAGCTAGATGCCAGAATCTCGGCAGCTCTTGCTGGCGGAGCAAGTTTTGTCCCGGTACTCACTCGCAAGGGCGGGGTAGGAAAGACCACGGTCACCACTTTGATTGGCATGGCCATGGCGAGGGTTCGCGAGGACAGAATTCTTGCAATTGACGCCAACCCAGACCGTGGCACTTTGGCCGAAAGAGTCAAAAAGGGCACCGACAAGACTGTTCGTGACTTGGTGAATAAGGCCGGTGGCATCAATAGCTTCAGCGTCTTTTCCGAGTATGTGTCGAGAGATCAATCAAGGCTTGATGTGATGGCATCTGAGACCGACCCAATGATGTCGGAGGCGTTCGACGAAGGTGACTACAACGTGGTTGCAGATATCGCCTCTCGCTACTACAGCGTTTGTCTTACCGACTGCGGCACCGGCATTGTCCACAGCGTAATGCGAGCGATTCTGATGCGGGCCAATGGTTTGGTTGTGGTCTCCGGTGGTTCCATTGATGAGGCAAGGCTCGCCTCTGAGACTCTCACCTGGCTCGAATCAAACGGTTACGCCGAGCTTGTGAAAAACAGCGTTGTGGCGCTCAATACCGCAACCTTCGGCACGCAGCTAGTCAAGCTTGAGGAGATCGAGGCTCACTTTGCATCTAGAACCCGCGCCGTGGTGCGGATTCCATACGACCCGCAGCTGGCTGCCGGGGCAACAGTCGACTTTGATCGACTGCACCCCGCCACCAAGCAGGCGGCACGAGATCTGGCAGCTCTGGTGGTGGACGGTCTGGTTTGAGTGTCAGAGAGATAAGGCTGTTCGGCGATCCGGTCCTGAAATCTCGCTGCAGCGAGGTGCTGGATTTCGACAAGGTAGCACCGCTCGTTCAAGACCTAATCGACACCACATCACTGCAAGGCAGAGCGGGAGTCGCGGCAAATCAAATCGGTGTTGAACTAAGGGTCTTTGCCTACAACGTCGAAGGCGAGATCGGCTACCTAATCAATCCGGAGATTGTGAGAGTCGAGGGTGAACCAGAGCTGATTGACGAGGGCTGTCTCTCGGTGCCAGGTCTTTGGCAAAAGGTAATGCGCCACCCTATTGCCACCGCCAAGGGTTCTTTGATTGACGGCAGCGAGATTGAAATCAGGGGAGAGGGCCTTTTGGCTCAGGCTTTGCAGCACGAGGTTGACCACCTTGATGGCTATCTATATCTAGACAGGCTTTCGCCTGAGGAGCGAAAGCTAGCGTTCAGAGAGCTTCGCCAACAACCCTGGTTTAGTTAGCTCAGGTTTAGTTAGTCCTGGTAGATGCGGGAGACCTGGAGTGAGAAATCCTCCATGACTCGGTTCCGCTTGATCTTCATTGATGGGGTTAGATGTCCCGAGGCTTCGGTGAGCTCAACATCCAAAATCTCAAAAGCTCGAACCTGCTCGGCCTGGGAGAATCGCTGATTGACCTCGTTGATGGCGAGTTGGACTTCTTCACGAATCTTGGGGTGCCGAGTGGACTCAGCGAGGGTCATCTCTTGTTCAATTTCATTGTTCTTGCCCCAAATTGGAACCATCTCAGGGTCTAGAGATATCAGTGCTCCGATGAAGGGCTTGGCATCGCCAATCACAACCACCTGGCCAATGATTGGGTGAGCTCGAAGCAGGTCTTCAATGGGCGCCGGGGCAACGTTTTTGCCACCCGCGGTGACGAGTAGTTCCTTTTTGCGACCGGTAATGGTGAGGAATCCGTCCTCGTCCAACTCGCCGATGTCACCTGTTCTGAACCAGTCGCCCTCAAAGGCATCTCGGGTGGCAGCTTCATTGCGCCAGTAGCCACGCATCACGTTGATGCCGCGCAGCCAAATCTCGCCATCATCGGCAATCTTGATGCCGGTGCCGGGGAGTGCTCGGCCGACCTTGCCGATCTTCTGCCAGGCGACTCGGCCGATCACGGCCGCCGCCGAGGTCTCGGTGAGGCCATAGCCCTCGAGGACAATCAATCCGATTCCCCTAAAGAAGTGGCCAAGCCTTGCACCCAGAGGCGCACCACCTGAGATTGCGTAGCGAACATTGCCGCCCATGGCGGCACGCAGTTTGCTAAAGACCAGCTTGTCAAAGAGCTTGTGGCGGAGCTTCAGCATTGGCGATGGGCCTGATTTGCTATCTAACGACTTGGAATATGCAATCGCGGTTTCGGCTGCGATCTTGAAGATCTTGCCCTTGCCGGCTGCCGTTGCTCTGAGCTCTGCGCCGTTATAAACCTTTTCAAAGACCCTGGGCACTGCCAGCAAGAAGGTCGGCTTGAACTCGGGGAGCACCTTTGCCACCTGCTTGGCATCTCCCAGGTGACCGACCCTGATGCCTGCGTAGATGGCCATCACAGATACATATCTCGAGAGGATGTGGGCCATCGGCAAAAACACCAGTGAGTGCTGCTGGTCGTTCACAAGCTCCGGTAGTTCGGCTGCCGCATTGCGGCAGTGATCCACAAAGCTCTTGTGGGTTAGTTCGCAACCCTTGGGGTTGCCGGTGGTTCCTGAGGTGTAAACGATGGTTGCCAAATCCTTGAGCTCAGCGTTGGAGCGGGCCTTTTCGAGGACCTCATCGGCAATCGCAGCTCCTGCTTGGTGCAGTTTCGTTAGTTCATCAGATTCGATTCGCCAGACTTGGGTGACCTTCGGGGCAACCACCTTGTTGAAGCGTTCGATGTGGTCATCGTTTTCGACAAAAAAGGCAACGGCGTCTGAATCTTGCAAGATCCATTCGATCTGGGTGGGGGAGGAGGTTTCATAGATAGGCACCGAGACCGCGCCGGCATACCAGAGCGCAAAGTCAATAACTGGCCACTCGTAGCGGGTCTTACTCATGATGGCGACTGCGTCGCCAGGCTTGATTCCAGAGGCGATCAAGCCCTTGGCTAGCGACATGACTTCATCTAGGAACTCTTGCGAACTGACCTCACGCCAAAGGCCATCAGGATTCTGCCTCGAGAAAAGCGGCCAGGAGGGGTCTTTACGGACCCTGGTCAAAAGCAGATCGGTGACATTTTCTTTCGGGTTTGATTCCACCAGTAGCGGCACGTCGTAGGACTTCATTGTTCTCCCCATGTCGAATTGGGAATTACTTTATTCCGTTTAACCAATCCTTCCGAGGTTGCAATCACAAGATTTCCACCCCGAACCTGAATAGAAGCGACAAAGCCAATAAAATCAAGCTCTGCCATACAAAAGGAAAAACTTGCTAGCTATTGGAATCGACATTGGTGGCACCAAGATATTGGGTGCCTTGGTTGATGTCGATGGCAAGGTGCTAGAAGAGGTCAGGGTGCCATCACCGGCTCAAGATCCTGATCAGATGGTGGAGACAGTTGTCGAGCTCATCGAGAGCATTACCGCCAAGGCAACCGATGTGATTGCCGGGGTTGGGGTTGCCGCAGCCGGCTTTATCGATGCGGATCAATCGAACATTCTTTACGCACCAAATCTGAACTGGCGAAATGAACCAATGCGCGAGCGACTGCAGCAGCGGGTGGTGCACCCCGTCTTTATCGAAAATGATGCCAATGCAGCTGGCTGGGCCGAATACAAATTTGGTGCGGGCAGAGGCTCAAAGGATATGGCGATGCTGACCCTGGGGACCGGGGTTGGCGGGGCAATCATCGCCGATTACAAGCTTCGCCGCGGCGGCTTTGGTATTGGCGGCGAGCTTGGGCATGTTCGCGTGGTGCAAGATGGCAGGCTTTGCGGCTGCGGCCGAAAGGGCTGCGTCGAGCAGTATGCCTCCGGCACCGCAGTGCTTCGAGCCGCTAGGAAGCTTGCGCTAAGCGATGGCCCGATGGGCGAAAGACTGCGAGAGCTTGCCGGGGACTCAGAGCTCAGCGGCAAGCAGGTCTCTCAGGCGCTTTTGGAGAAAGACCCCGGTGCGACCTCGGTGGTCAGGACCGCAGCCGAGTACCTCGCGCAAGCAATGGGCACGATAGTTGCGGTTTTGGATCCCCAAGTTTTTGTAATTGGAGGCGGGCTCTCCGAGGCAGGGGATCTGATTTTGGATCCGATTCGTGAGGCGCTGGCAGCAAATCTGCCGGCTCGCGGCTATAGGCCGGAGCCGAAGGTAGTGGCAGCAACTTTCAACAATCACGCCGGAGTAATCGGAGCCGCCGATTTGGCGCGGGAATCGGTTGGCTAAGCTTGTGACAAAACTGGAGCTAGCGTGACTTACTTTTTATTGAAGAACTTTGTTCTCGGGCCGATTCTGAACATTTTGTTTAGGCCCTGGGTCAGAGGCGCTGAGCATGTTCCAAAACGCGGGGCGGCAATTTTGGCCTCCAATCACCTCTCTTTTGTTGACTCGATCTTTTTGCCACTGAAACTGCGTCGTCAGGTTACCTTTTTGGCAAAGAGCGACTACTTCACCGGCAAGGGTTTCAAGGGTGCTCTGATTCGCTGGTTCTTCAAGGCAACCGGACAGCTTTCAATTGATCGCACAGGCGGTAAGGCTTCCGAGGACTCTTTGAACACCGGTCTTGGGGTTTTGGAGCGCGAACTATTGCTGGGTATCTACCCAGAGGGCACCAGAAGCCCCGATGCCACTCTCTACCGCGGCAGAACCGGCATTGCCCGCATGGCTCTGGAGTCCAAGGTGCCAGTGATTCCAGTGGCGATGATCGACACCGAGAAGGTAATGCCTATTGGTCAGAAGTACCCAAACATCCAGCGCATTGGCGTAGTGATTGGCGAACCGCTGGATTTCTCTCGCTTTGCAGGCATGGAGGGTGAGCGCGCAGTGCTGCGCGCTGTCACCGACCAGATTGTTTATCGCATCATGAGGCTTTCTAACCAGCGATATCAGGATGTCTACGCTTCCACAGTTCGCAATAGGCTTGCCAGAGCAGAGTAGGGAAAACAATTGAAAGACTTCGGGCTAGATAACTACGTCCATTTAGAGGCAAAACAGCAGCCAACCTGGGCTGATTTAGACAAGCTTGCAAGCGTTCGCGAGGAGCTTTCCAAGTTGCCACCGCTGGTGTTTGCCGGTGAGGTGGACACGCTTCGCGATCGCATCGCGCAGGCAAGCCGTGGCGAGGCCTTTTTGCTCCAGGGTGGCGATTGCGCCGAGACCTTTGTAGATGCCACCGCGGATCGCATTCGCAACCGCATCAAGACCGTGCTGCAAATGGCAGTGGTTCTGATGTATGGCTCATCGCTGCCGGTTATCAAGATGGGCCGCATGGCGGGCCAGTTTGCCAAGCCAAGATCCTCAGACTTTGAAACTCGCGATGGTGTGACTCTTCCCGCCTACCGCGGCGATGCGGTAAACGGCTACGAGTTCACCGAAGCATCGCGAGTGAATGACCCAGCACGATTGCTGCAGGCCTACCAAACCTCGGTCAGCACGCTGAATCTAATTCGCGCCTTCACCACCGGCGGCTTCGCAGATCTTCGCGAGGTGCACGCTTGGAACAAGGGCTTCACCGATAACCCCGCGAACAAGGCCTATGAATCAATCGCGGGCGATATCGATCGCGCAATGAGATTCATGGAGGCCTGTGGAGTGGACTCGGCAGAGCTCAGAGCCACCGAATTCTTTGTCTCTCACGAGGGCTTGCTCTTTGACTATGAGCGTCCACTAACCAGGGTTGACTCTCGAACTGACACCCCATATGTGACATCGGGCCACTTCATCTGGATTGGTGAGCGCACTAGGCAGCTTGATGGTGCTCACGTTGACTTTTTGTCCAGGGTTAGAAACCCACTGGGCGTGAAGCTTGGTCCAACAACCTCTACCGATGATGTCTTGGCCTTGATCGACAAGTTGGACCCAGAGCGCGAACCCGGTCGACTGACTTTGATTAGCCGCATGGGTGCTGAAAAGATTCGCGGTGAGCTTCCAAAGCTCATCGAAGCGGTCAAAGACTCTGGTGCCACCCCGCTTTGGATCACCGATCCAATGCACGGCAACGGCATCACCACCAAGAACGGCTACAAGTCACGCAGGTTTGACGATGTGATGGACGAGGTTAACGGCTTCTTCGAAGTTCACAAGGCTCTGGGCACCCACCCAGGTGGTTTGCACGTCGAGCTAACCGGCGATGATGTCGCCGAGTGCCTGGGCGGCTCGGAGCACGTCGATGAGAGCACCCTAGAACAGCGCTACGAGTCGGTTTGTGATCCAAGATTGAACCACATGCAGTCCTTGGAGCTAGCATTTTTGGTGGCAGAGCGTTTGGTCGAGACCAGGAGAAACGGTGATAACTGACAAGGTCAGTGATTGGATAACCATCGACCAAGCAGCGCAGCTGCTAGGTCTATCGGCAGGCAAGGTTCGCAGACTAATCGAGGAGCACTCGCTATTTGCAGTCCGCGTGGACAAAGAGCCCAAGATTCCCGCCCACCTAATCATCGATGGCGAACCGCTGAGCTCAATCAGGGGAACACTGCTACTGCTATTGGATATCGGGCTCAAGCTCGAGGAGGCGATCGATTGGCTCTATGAGGAAAATGACAATCTCGACGAGACTCCGATTGCCGCACTCTTGAAGGGCCACAAGGCTCCGGTCCGAAGGGCTGCACAAACCCTCGGCTAACTACTTGTCGCGGTTTATGACCTTGTCGGCAAGAGCTGCGAGCATGTTTCTACCCTGCTCTGAGATCTCCAGGTTTGCCAAAGCTTCGATCGATCGCTGCGAGTGCTCGGCGATTAACCGCTCGGTTTTCTCCACCGCACCAGTTTCGATAATGGTTTGCCTCATAAATTCCAGCTGATCGGCTTCGATCTCTCCTGAGCTGAGAAGCTCCTCGAAGATTCGCTTGACCGATGTTGGGAGATTCTCCAAGGTCAAGGCAATCAAGACCGTGCGCTTACCTTCTCTGAGGTCATCGCCGGCAGGCTTGCCAGTTTGCTCGGGGTCTCCGAAGACACCAAGTGCATCATCACGCAGCTGAAAGGCAAGACCAAGCGGGATGCCGAATTGGCTAAGCCCCTTGAGCTTTTCGCCATCGGCGCCCGAGAGCGCAGCGCCAATCAGAAGCGGCGCCTCTAATGAATACTTTGCGGTCTTGTAGAGCATCACGTTGTTTGCCCTTGCGACCGCTTCGCCCGGCGCTCTGGTGCTGGCGGCATGCTCCTCTAGAACATCGAGGTATTGCCCGGCCATAACCTCAAAGCGCATCCTGCCAAACTCGTGACGGCAGGAGGCCTCGGCGGCCTCTTCGGGGCTGTGAAGCAGCGCATCGCCAAAGAGCTCCGAGCTCCAGGCCAGCATCATGTCTCCCACCAAAACCGAGCCGGCGACTCCGAAGCGCTCTGAAGAGCCGTCATAGCTGTGTTTTTGGTGGAGCGACTCAAAGCGCTTGTGGATTGCGGGTTGACCGCGCCTGGTGTCGCTCTGGTCCAATAGATCATCGTGAACCAGGGCTGCGGCATGAAACATTTCTAGTGCTGCAGCGACTCCAACGATGGGGGAGTCGATGCTCAGATCGGCTAGCTCAACCTCTTTTTGCTGATATCCAGCCCAGGACCAGAAGCAAAAAAGCGCACGAAACCTTTTTCCTCCGGAAAGTAGGGATTGTGTGAAGTCAATTAATGGTTCTAAATCTTCAGAGATTTCTCTTAGTTCAATTCGCTTGTCGTCACAAAAGTCATCGAGCTTCTGCTGCACAAGCTCTAACAGGAAATCTTGAGGCACGAGGGATAGCCTAGCGGCTTGTCTCTGTTTACAATTGAGGGGTAATCGAAGGAGAACCTAATGGCACTATCCGAGAGGGAGCAGAAGCTTCTTGAGGAGATGGAGCGCAACCTGCTCCAGGAAGATGCCGGCTTTGCATCCAAGGTCAGGTCGGTGGGTTCTTCGAACAAGAGCGCCGGAAAGCTTGTCGGCGGAGTGCTCGTGACCATCGTGGGTCTGGGGCTACTGCTGTTCTCGGTTGCCTTGCAGGTGGCATTCTTCGGTGTCGTTGCATTCGTCGTGATGCTCATCGGGCTAGTGATTGCATCGAGCAACTTCAAGCTCCCGGAGCTACCAAATCTTGGCGATCAACCAAAGGGTAAGAACTTCTTTGAAGACCGCTGGAACCAAAGGTTCAATAACGACTAATTAGTTTTCAATAACGAGGCCTTCCGCAATAGCTGCGGAGGGCCTTTTATTTTTTTGCCCAATTTGTTATAAAAAGTGTTGCAAATATGCCCTGAGTGGAGCAAAGTGGAGTAAAGTGGAGCAAGACTTCGGGGAAGGGGTTAGCGATGTTGCTAGGTACGCATACCCCAAAGCTCGATGACAAGGGCCGCATCTTCCTACCTTCCCGCTTCCGCGATGAGCTTTCAGAGGGTCTAGTTGTGACCCGTGGCCAAGAGCGCTGCATCTATGTCTTCTCTTCAAAAGAGTTCAAAAACGTCCACGAGAAGATTGCCCAGGCTCCAGTCACCTCTGAAGAGGCCCGTCGCTACTTGCGTGTCTTTCTTTCCGGAGCCTCTGATGAGACTCCGGACAAGCAGGGCAGAGTTTTGCTTCCTCAGATTCTTCGCGACTACGCAGGCCTGAACAAAGAATTGGTAATCATCGGAGTTGGCTCCAGGGCCGAAATCTGGGATGCCGCCGCATGGAATGAATACCTAGAGAAGAACGAAGAGTCCTTCGCGAACCAAGCGCAGGAGGTGATTCCGGGATTGTTCTAGCCCTGCACTTCGGCCCTTGGCCGTCCCGGCTTTCTTCCCCTAAGCCGGACCTGAGAAAACCAAGCTCTCAGACGGACAAGGACCCAGGTGCAGGGATGGAAGCCCAAAGGCTTATGACAAAATCCGCCAACGATCTTCACCGCCCGGTCATGCTGGAGCGCACCATCGACTTGCTTAGACCTGCAATCGAGGGCAAAAAGGCGACCGTGGTGGACTGCACCCTAGGTCTTGGCGGTCACTCAGAAGCTCTGCTTTCTCAGTTCCCAGAGCTAACAGTCGTTGGTATTGACCGCGATGATGCCGCACTGGAGATTGCAAGCGAGCGCCTGAAGGACTTTGGCTCCAGGTTCGTGCCGGCAGCTGCGATCTATGACGAACTAACAGAAGTTTTGGCAATGCTTGAAATCGAGAGCGTTGAGGGCATCTTGCTGGATCTCGGTGTCAGCTCAATGCAGCTGGACGAACCAGAGCGTGGCTTCAGCTACGCCCAGGATGCCCCTTTGGACATGAGGATGAACCAGGGCAGCGGTAAGACGGCTGCAGATTTGCTTGCCAGCCTGGATCACGGCCAGCTTGCAAGAATCTTCCGCGATTACGGAGAGGAGCGCTTTGCCTCCCAGGTCGCCCGCGAGATAGTAAACACCAGGGACGAGACTCCAATTGTTTCTAGCGGTCAGCTCAATGAAATCTTGGAACGGAGCATTCCCCAAGCACCTGGCAAGGCATCCTCGCACCCCGGAAAGCGGGTCTATCAGGCGCTTCGCATCGCGGTCAATGACGAGCTTTCAACTCTCGAGCGCGCAATGCCTCAGGCTATCGATGCCCTCAGCATTGGCGGTCGCCTGGTGGTCATGAGCTACCACTCACTTGAAGACGGCATTGTCAAAAAGGCCTTGCAGCTAGCCGCCACATCATCCACTCCCATCGAGATGCCCGTTGAATTGCCAGGAACATCACCGAGTCTGAAGATTTTGACCAAGGGCGTTGAACGCGCCACCGAGATTGAGCTTCACCAAAACCCAAGGGCGCAAAGCGCCAGGCTGCGCGCTGCTGAGAAGCTGGAGGTGCGCTGATGAGAGTATTCATGCTCAGCGCCCAGGAGGCCAGAAAACTTAGGCCCTCGATGGTTTCGGCAATCGTATTTATCCTGGGACTGGTCGCGGTTTTTGCCCTGCAGCTGGGTTTGAACATGATGGTCACCCAGGATGCCTACGAGCTCCGTGCGCTGCAGGCACAAAAGCGAGATTTGGCAACCGACGTGCAGATCATTCAAGAGGAGGTGGCATCGCTTGGCTCTCCGCAGAACCTGGCTGACGCCGCCCACCAATTGGGCATGGTGGCAAACCCATCATCGGTTTTGCTAGACATTCAAACAAACCGGGTCTTTGGTGAACCGACTCCGGCCGATGGCGAGAGCCTGGGTATTGCAAGTGCGAACCTGGTCGCCAATTCGGCGCTTGGCTCGACCTCAAGGTTTATCACCGCTTCACTACTGGACGCCGAGCTGCTTGCTGGTGTTTCTACCGAATCGAACACCGTGGCTGGCGTAACTTTGCAATCAGGACTAATTCCAGCTTCCCCAACCAGATAGGTCAGCAATGGGCGCGCACGCGAAATACTCAAGGCGATTGGGTATTTTCGCATTCATGCTGGTCGCGATGGTGATTGCTCTTGGCTTCAGACTGGTCGATTTTCAGGTGGTCAGGGCAGAGGAGATTCAGCAGGCCTCTCTTGATCGTCGCGAGGTAACAAGAACTTTGACGGCCCTTCGAGGCAACATCGTTGATTCCACAGGTCAGGTTTTGGCTAAAACAGTTTTTCGCTATGACATTAACGCCGCTCCAAAAAACGTAGGGCCGGTTAGGACGCTGCGAGACGGCGTGATTGTCGAGCGGTCGGTAATGGACATTGCGCTTGAGCTTGCCCCACTTTTGGGTTTAGATCTCGATGATTTACTCAGCAGGTTAGATGGCGACACCGAGTATGTGAATTTGGCAAAACTTGTTGATGCCGATACCTACAACCAGATTCGAGATATGAACGTGCCGTGGATATTCTCGGATCGATTCGCAGATCGGCTCTATCCAAACGGGGCGGTTGCCGGGAATCTACTTGGCTTTGTCGGTAGCGATGGCACCCCGCTTGCAGGTCTTGAGCGCCAATACAACACCTGCCTTGCGGGCGTGGATGGCCAGGAGACCTATGAGCGCAGCGCTGAGGGTGTGAAAATCCCAACCTCCAATGTCACTACCCAGCCCATCGAGGATGGCGGCACCCTAAATCTGACTATTGACTCCAACCTGCAGTTCTTTGCCCAGCAGGTCCTGGCCGACACGGTGAGCGAGCTGAATGCTGAGTGGGCATCGGCGGTTGTGATTGAGGTTGAAACCGGTCGGATCTTGGCTGCGGCCGAGGCTCCAAGCGTTGACCCCAATGATCCGGCTGCGGTTCCATCGGCTGACCGAGGCAGCAGGATCTTCCAGACCAGCTTTGAGCCTGGATCGATCATGAAATCGATCACGACCGGCATGGTGCTGGACAGTGGTGTGGCAAACGAATTTGACACCGTGGAAGCGCCCGACAGGCTGTATCTAGATTTCAACAACGAATACATCAAGGACTCTTTTGATCACGAGGACTTCACCCTCTCGTTAGCCGGGGTGCTGCGCTACTCCTCAAACACCGGCATGACAGAGTTTGGTCGCCAGATCGATCGCGATGCGCGCGGTGACTACCTCGAGAAGTTCGGTTTTGGTGTTCCAACCAGCCTGCGCTTTGAGGGCGAGAGTGGCGGAATATTGCGCCCTGCGAGCCAGTGGGATGAGATGACCAACCTGACAACTCTGTTTGGTCAGGGCCTTGCAGTCACTCCGATTCAGATGGCCTATGCCTACCAGGCATTGGCCAATGGCGGGGTGAGGCTAGATCCGATTCTGGTGGATTCCTGCACCTCGGCGGATGGCACCGTTTACTACAAACCCAACCAGGTATCGACCAGGGTGATCTCCGAATCTGCTGCAAGGGTGAACCTTGAGGCTATGGAGAAGGTAGTTGAGTTTGGTGGTGTGGGAAAGACCGCTCGGATACCTGACTACCGGGTAGCCGGTAAGACCGGCACCGCGGAGATTAGCGAAAACGGTGTCTATTTGGACCAGTACGCAATCTCCTTCTACGGAGTCGCACCGGCAGAGAACCCCAAGTTCGTCGTGGGAGTGACTATCTATAGACCGGTTGGGGTTTCAAACTCAGCCATGGCCACTCCGCCATTCAAGGCAATCATGCAGCAGGCCCTCAAGCACTACCGAGTTCCCCCCTCCACCACAGAGTCAAGAAACATCCCATCTAACCGATATGGCTTAGTCGATGAGAACGACTAGCGAGCTTGCAGAGCAGTTTTCACTCGAGCTCACTGGCACTGCCACGCTCGAGATATCGGCCGTTTCAATAAACACCCAGCACCTCGGTGAAAACTCACTATTTATTGCTGTCCAAGGCGCGAACTCGCACGGTTTAGATCACCTAGAGGCTGCTATTGCCCAGGGCGCGGTTGCGGTTCTTAGCGATAAACAAGCCCAGCTCTCGATTCCCAGTTTGTATCACCCAAACCCAAGGGAAATCGCAGGTTTGGTAGCCAACGAGATCTACGAAACAGCTGATGCCAACATGCTGCTCTATGGAGTAACGGGAACCAACGGCAAAACCTCCACGGTCTACTTCCTTAGAGAGCTATTAGATGCACTGGGGCAATCCTCAGGTCTTATCTCATCGGCGTTCTCCAGGGTTGGTTCGAACTCGCTACCAGCTGATTTGACTACCCCTGAGGCCCCCAGAATCCATCAGCTGCTGTCCCAGATGCGTGATTCACAGCAGTTCAGCGCGGCCATCGAGGCATCGGCGCAGGGACTTTCTCGGCACAGGCTCGATGGCCTTAGGTTCAGAATCGCTGGCTTCACCAACCTGTCGAGGGACCATCTAGATGACTACCAGGACATGGATCACTACCTAGGCGCCAAGGCCAAGTTGTTCAATGCTGACCTAACTGACAAGGCGGTTGTTTTCCTCGGTGATGAGTATTCACATTCGCTTTATGAGTCAATCTCGATTCCAAAGGTTGCTATCGGTAAGGAATATCAGTTCAGTTTTGACAACGGAATACTGATAATTTCAGGCAAGGCCGAGCTAAGCGCCAAGATCGCTATCTCTAGCCTGATGGCAAAGAACTTGGCCCTGGCAATTGTGATGCTTCTAGAGGATGGCTACGCCCCTGACAAGCTCGAGCGGGCTCTTGGCCTGATCGACACCTTTGTCCCCGGCCGCCTGCAGCGAGTGTCGATCAGTAAGCCGGCTGTTTTTGTTGACTACGCCCACACCCCGGCAGCGGTTGAGGCTAGTGCCAAAGAGCTTTCCAAAGAGTTTGATGAACTCACGATTGTGTTGGCGGCTTCTGGCAATCGGGACTCAGGTAAACGCCCCGAGATGGCTCAGGCAGCAGCACTGCATGCCAAGAGGATTATCGTCACCGATCAGCACCCCAGAGACGAAGACCCCGCGCGCATCAGAAGCGAGTTAATCTCAGGCCTTCAAGGCTTTGACAACTTTGAAGAGGTTGCGGACCCGGGAGCTGCGATATCTCGCGCCATCGAACTGACACCAGAAAGCGGCGCGGTTTTGTGGTGTGGGCCGGGTCACCTAAAGTATCGCGAGATTCGTGGGCAAAAGATCGCCTTTGATGCCATTGGAATTGCCCGGAAGGCTTTGGGTGATGATTGAGCTAAGCCTTCTTGAGATAACCAAAGCCATTGGCGGAGAACTGGTCGTTGGTGACCCCGGCAATGTTGTTAGTGGCAAGGTCTCGACCGACTCCAGGGAGCTCGGCGAGGGGGATATCTTCTTTGCCAAGCTTGGGGAAAATGATGATGGTCACAGGTTTTTGCCCGAGGTTCAAAAAGCCGGGGTAGCGCTTGCGATTGTCTCTAAAGAACAACTAGATCTAGATTTGCCCCAGATCAAGGTCGCTGACACGGTTCAGGCGCTTTCGCTACTGGCTAGTCACGTGCTAGAAAAATTGCGCCCGGGCGGGCTTAAGGTGCTGGGGATTACCGGCTCTAACGGCAAGACCTCGACCAAAAACATGCTGGCTCTGATGTTGAGCGAGATAGGCAAGACCTTGAGCCCCCAGGGCTCCTACAACAACGAGGTGGGGCTCCCGCTAACGGTGTTGAGACTTGCCGAAGACACCCAGTACTTGATCTTGGAATATGGCGCAGCGGGATTGGGTTCGATTGCCAAGCTTGCGAAATGGACCAAGCCTGATGTGGCGGCGGTTCTGAAGGTCGGCATGGCCCATGCCGGAAACTTTGGGGGAGTGGAGAACACCGCCAAGATCAAGGCTGAACTTTTGCAGTTCAGCCCTGAGGTTGCGGTAATCAACGCAGATGATCCGGTCGTCTCTGGATTTTCACCCGAGGGCTCAGCGATTGTGGGTTTTGGTTTTGACCAAAGCGCGGCTATTCGAATCCAACGTGCGGAGATCGCCCTGAGTGGAACCAATGTGAAGTTGGAGATTTCTGGAAAGAGCTATCATGCGAATCTCAAGATCTTGGGCGAGCACCACGCCATGAATCTGGCCGCCGCTTTGGCTATGGCCAAAGCGGTTGGAATGGATATGCAGCAGGCAATTACTGCGGTCGAGAACCTTGATTATCCGGAGCGCTGGCGGATGCAGCTATCCGAGGCAGCCGGGGGCTACTGGGTCATAAACGATGCCTACAACGCATCCCCTGAATCGATGCGGGCAGCGCTGCAAACCCTTGCCACCATTGGGCGACAAGGGCATAGAACCATTGCGGTGTTGGGTCACATGGCGGAGTTGGGAGAGTACTCAACCGCAGAGCACGATCAGGTCGGAAGGCTGGTGGTGCGGTACAACATCGACCAGCTCTATGCGGTGGGTGAGGGCTCGAAGCTGATTCACATGGGAGCCATGCAAGAGGGCAGCTGGGACGGCGAGAGTGAATATCACGAGACAATCAGCGCGGGTTTTGATGCAATCCGTGAAAAGCTAACCGCTGGTGATGTCGTGCTGGTGAAAGCCAGCAATTCGACGGGGCTGAGATTTCTTGGAGATGATTTGGCGGGCATGAAGTGAGAGCGTTACTTGCAGCCGGGGGCATCTCGCTAGCGATAGCGCTTTTTGCCACGCCTGGGTTTATTGCAATCTTTAGAAAGCTGCAGTGGGGTCAGTTCATTCGAGACGATGGCCCCAAGGCTCACCACACCAAACGCGGAACCCCGACCATGGGTGGAATTGTCATTCTCTCGGCCGCGGTGATTGGTTATTTCTCTGGGAAATTCATAAACGGCGAGACCCCTTCGGCCTCGGCCCTGCTGGTTATCTTCATGATGCTTGGGCTTGGCCTGGTTGGATTCATTGACGACTTTTTGAAGGTTCGTAAGCAGCAGAGCCTTGGCCTTAGTGGCTGGGCCAAAATCGCCGGTCAGGGTGTGGTGGCGACCATTTTTGCCGTTTTGGCCCTGCAGTTTCCAAACCGTGATGGCCTAACGCCGGCATCAACACAAATATCACTGTTCCGTGATTTGCCTATCGACCTGTTTATTTGGGGCAGTGCCATTGGAATGGTTTTGTTTATTGCCTGGATCTACCTATTGGTGGCATCTGCTTCGAACGGTGTGAACATTGCCGATGGCTTAGATGGCTTGGCCTCGGGGAGTGCGATCTTTGCGATCGGCGCCTACGTCGTGATTGGGTTTTGGCAGTTCAACCAGTCCTGTCGCACGGTTACCGAGAATCTCGCCTCCTGTTACGAGGTGAGGGACCCGCTCGATACCGCTGTGATTGCAGCCGCCATTGTGGGAGCCTGCGTGGGCTTTTTGTGGTGGAACACCTCACCCGCTCAGATCTTTATGGGCGACACCGGTTCCCTGGGTCTTGGCGGCGCACTAGCAGCGCTTGCGGTCGTCTCCAGAACCGAGTTGCTACTTGTCCTAATTGGCGGCATCTTCGTAATCGTCACCGGTTCGGTTGTTATCCAGCGGGTGTTTTTCAAGATCACCAAGCGCCGCACCGGGGTCGGTAGGCGAGTGTTCCTGATGTCTCCGCTGCATCACCACTTTGAACTCAAGGGCTGGGCCGAGATTACGGTCGTGGTCAGGTTCTGGATCATCGCGGCGCTTTGCGTGGTGGCGGGAATCGGTTTGTTCTATGTCGAGTGGATCTACGGCATATGACCCTTCCAGTTAGCTGGCATGGTCAGTGGCAGGGTCTTAGTGCAGTTGTTCTAGGCCTGGGTAAATCAGGTTTCTCAGTCGTTGACACCCTGGTCGAACTCGGGCGTCAGCACCACCGCAATCGCCCAAGAGGCAGAGCCTGAGATCAAAGACCTTGCAGAGCTAATCGGTGCCAAGGTCATCCTTGGCGAGGAATCAACGCTGCTAAAAGCACTTGAACCACTTCCTGACTTCGCGGTTGTGTCACCGGGGTTTAGCCCGAACCACCCGCTAGTGCAGGAGCTGCTAGCGCGCAAGATTCCGATCTACAGCGACATCGATTTAGCCTGGCGCTTGCGCGACAAGACCGACAGGGTGGCTCGTTGGCTCACCGTGACTGGCACTAACGGCAAAACCACCACCTGCGAGCTCGTGGCTCACATGCTGAGAACGGGTGGCCAGAGGGCCGTGGCCTGCGGCAATATCGGCAACCCCATTTTGGACATGATCCGAGATCCGGAGGGGTTTGATTTCCTGGTGGTGGAACTCTCTTCGTTCCAGCTTCACTACAGCCACGACTTTGAGGCGGAGGTGAGTGCGTTTTTGAACTTTGCCGAAGATCACCTCGATTGGCACGGTTCGCTAGATGACTACTTTGTTGCCAAATCCAAAATCTTCAATCAAACCAGCGGTGCGATCGTGTTCAACGAGGAAGATGCCAAAACCTTTGACGCGGCCAAGGCCGCGGTGGTGCAGGAGGGCGCGCGAGGGGTGAGCTTCACCCTGGGCGTGCCCGGAAAGTCGATGGTGGGCTATGTCGAGGAATTTTTGGTTGACCGGGCCTTTTTGGCCGAGCGGGCAGATGCTGCTTTGGAAATCGCAGATCTTGATGACCTAGGGCAAATCGGAGAGATAACCATCCAACTGCGCCAAAACGTTGCAGCAGCAACCGCTTTGGCCAGAGCGGTTGATGTCCCTCCGGTAGTTATCAAGCAAGCAATCGCAAGCTTCCGACTTGCTCCGCATCGCCAGCAGCTGGTTGCGATCAGGGACGAGGTCAGGTTCGTTGACGACTCGAAGGCCACCAACGCTCATGCTGCAGCCGGCGCGCTGGCAAGCTTTGAGAGCGTGATCTGGATTGTCGGGGGACTACTCAAAGACGTCGACATCACACCGCTTGTCAAAAAGCACGCCTCAAGGCTCAAGGCCGCGGTTTTGATAGGTGCTGACACGTCTGAATTAGAGCGGCTTTTCTCCGAGGAACTGCCCCAATTGCCACTTAGAGTCATGACAGGTAAGCCAATGTCTCAGGTGGTGGTTGTGGCGGCGGAAATTGCAGCAGCGGGCGACACAGTTTTGCTGGCCCCGGCGGCGGCTTCGATGGATCAGTATCGCGACTATGCAGACCGCGGAGAGCAGTTTCAAATGGCGGTACAGGGGCTTATGTCATGACCGATCTGAAAAGCGCACTCAAGCCCAAGTTTCGAGCCCAATCTAGGCAGTTCTTTTTGCTCTTGGCGCTAACCATTTTGACGATGTCGCTGGGGCTTGCGATGGTGGCATCTTCGAGTGCGGTGGATAGCTTCAAACAAAGCGGTGATGCCGGAGCACTGTTCTACCGGCAGCTGCTTTATGCGGGAATTGGTCTTGTTGGTCTGATAATTGCCTCGAATCTGCCGATGGTCTTTTATCGCAGGTTCGCAGCGGTGCTGATTCTTTCGACTCTCGGTTTGCAGGTGGCCACGGTCTTGTTTGGTGCCGATATCAATGGAAACCGAAACTGGTTGAGCCTTGGACCAATCAGCATTCAACCATCCGAGTTTTTGAAGCTGGCAATGGTCATTGCCTTTGCCTATTGGCTATCTCAGCTCAGTGATGACCCAATTCGAAATCGGCAGATCTGGTTCCGAGTTTTGGCCTACTCGGCGGTGGGCTTGGTCCTGGTCGCCGTCTTGGGTCGCGACCTTGGAACCGGCGTTGTGATGGCGGTAATGCTTGGCTTTTTGTTCCTGTTTGCCGGCATGCCTTGGTCTTGGTGGTTGAGTATTGCTCTCGGTGGAGCGCTATTGGCGTTCGCACTGATTCAAGCCTCGCCCTCGAGGCGGATTCGATTTGATGCCTGGTTGAATCCCGACAGTGCCGATCCGCTCGGTGTGCGCTGGCAGTTCGAGCACGGCACCTGGGCGCTAGCATCGGGTGGAATCTTTGGAACCGGCCTGGGACGCTCAAAGCTCAAGTGGTCCTGGATTCCCGAGGTCGAAAACGACTTTATCTTTGCCATCATTGGTGAAGAGCTCGGGTTGGTTGGCGCAATGTTTGTCATTTTGCTGTTCTTCTCAATCGGTTTGACCATGTTCCACATCGCCAAAAACCAGACCAACCCCTTCAATCGCTACTTGGTAATTGGTGTGATGCTCTGGATTGTGATGCAGGCGTTTATCAACATCTCTGTGGTGTTAGGGCTGTTGCCGGTTCTAGGTGTTCCGCTGCCGTTGATATCGGCGGGAGGATCATCACTGATTGCGACCCTGGGGGCAATTGGTTTGGTGTTGGCGGTCGAACGGGACCGCGTTTTGCACCTTGGTCGACGCTCGTGAGGTTTCTGCTAGCCGGTGGCGGCACTGGTGGTCACGTGAACCCCATGCTTGCGCTCGCTCAGCTGCTAAGGGCCGAGGGTCATGAGGTTTATTGCCTTGGCACCAATCAGGGCCTAGAAGCCAGGCTGGTGCCAGAGCGAGGCTTTGAGCTCAAGGTCATCTCCAGGTTGCCGCTTCCTAGAAAGCTGTCTTTTGCAGCCCTTTTGTTTCCCTTCCGGCTCCTCGGTCAGATCTTCAAAACCGTTGGCTATCTGCGGGCTCTGAAGATTGATTTCGTGGTCGGTTTTGGAGGCTATGTCTCACCTCCCGCCTACGTTGCTGCGTTTTTGACTCGCAAGCCCTTCGTGGTTCACGAGGCCAATGCCATTGCCGGCTATGCCAATCGACTCGGAGCCAAATTGGGCGGCAAGGTTGCAATTGCATTTCCAAATGCAAGCCTCAAGGGCACTTTGACCGGCATGCCGCTGCGGCAGGAGATTGTGGAGTCGGTTGCCGGCTATGACAAGGGTCAGGCCAGGGTTGAGCTGGGCTTAGATCCGGTGCTTCCAACCCTGTTAGTGACTGGTGGATCGCTTGGTGCTAAGCGGATCAACGACACCATCATTGGATCCTTAGAACAGCTGGGGGCTGCAGGTATTCAGGTGCTGCACATTGTTGGCGAGCGAGCCAATCTTCCCGAGGTCAGAGAGCCGGGGTATGTCCGAATGAACTACTGCACGCGCATGGATGCCGCGATAGCGGCTGCGAACCTGGCGGTTTCTCGGGCTGGTGCCTCGACGGTGAGCGAGTTCAGTGCCGCTGGGTTGCCAGCGGTTTATGTTCCCTACCCGGTCGGTAATGGTGAGCAGCGCCTAAACGCGGTGAGCGTCGTTGAGGCTGGTGGGGCCAAGTTGGTCTTAGATCAGGACTTCACCCCCGACTTTGTCGCCGAAAAAGTGATTCCGATTCTTTCTCACGCTGCAACCTTGAACCAGATGGCGGCGGCGAGCAAGTCGGTGGGAATCCCCGACGCAACTCAGTTGCTGAGGGATTTGGTGCTAAAGACAATGGATACTAGAGCCCGTGATTAAGCCCGACTACAGCCAAAAAGTTCCAGAGCGTCTCGGAACCGTGCACTTTATTGGAATCGGCGGTGCCGGCATGAGCGGCATTGCGCGGCTAGTGATCGGTGCCGGGCACCAGGTCACCGGTTCGGATGTTAGAGACAGCCCCAATATCGCGCAGCTCAGGGAACTTGGAGCCAAGATCCACATTGGTCACGATGCGGACAAGCTTGGAAACCCCGACACCGTAGTTGTCACCTCGGCGCTTTGGACACACAATCCCGAGCTGGTTGAGGCAATCAGCCGCGGTTTGCCAATTCTGCATCGCTCTGCGTTGTTAGCTCACCTGGCATCAAAGGCCAAACTGATCTCTGTTGCCGGAGCTCACGGCAAAACCACCTCGACCGGAATGGTAATCACCGCGCTTCACGAACTTGGGGCAGATCCAAGCTTTGTGAACGGGGGAGTGATCTCCGCGTATGGTGCATCAAGCGGTTTTGGTGCCGGTGAGCACTTTGTCATCGAGGCGGATGAGTCCGACAGTTCCTTTTTGCACTACAAAACCGCTGTTGCACTGATTACGAACGTGGATCCCGATCACCTGGACCACTTTGGCTCTCTGGAGGCCTTCCAGGCCGAGTTTGCCAAGTTTGCCAATGCCGCCAGTGAACTGGTGGTTATTTCTAGCGATGACCCCGGAGCGGTTGCGGTCAGAGAACTACTTACTCACCCCAGGGTCATGACCTTTGGGCAGAGTGCTGAGGCGGATCTGAGGGTGGTAAATCTAGATAGCTCAGGCCCAAAGGTGCGATTTGGCCTTAGCTACCAGGGCACCGAGGTCTTCCTAGAGCTCACGATTGCCGGCGAGCACAATGCGCTCAATGCCGCCGGTGCTGTTTGCACGCTGGTCGGCCTTGGGTTTGACTTCGAGGCTTCCTGCCGCGGGGTAGAGCTCTTTGCCGGCACTGAGCGCAGGTTCCAGTTGCACGGGGAAGTCCGCGGGGTTTGTGTTTATGACGACTTTGCCCATCACCCAACCGAGGTTGCCGCAGCCCTCAGGGGAGCCAGGGCAACGGTTGGGTCAGGGAAGCTAATTACGGTGTTCCAGCCTCACCTTTATAGCCGCACCCGGATATTTGCCAAGGAGTTCGCCGAGGCTCTTGCTCTTAGCGATCAGGTGGTGATTACCGATGTCTATGCCGCCAGGGAGGACCCTGAGCCAGGCGTGACCGGCGAGACAATCAGCTCTCGGTTCAAAGATGAGAAAAAGGTTCACTACGTAGCGAGCTGGGACGATGTCCCGGCCAAAGCAGCCCAGCTCGCAGCAAGAGGGTGATTTTGTTATCACGATGGGCTGTGGCGATATCTTCCGCATGGTTCCGGATTTACTGGGTGCTCTGGAGAAAGAGTGAAAAAGCCCGAACGCGAGATTCTGGGCCAGGAAAAAAAGCGACTCAAGCGCTCTGAGAAAAAGCCCCCCAAAACCAGCATTGGACCATTTGCCATCTGGGGGAGATTCCTATTGATCTTTGGCCCAATCACGCTCAGTGCGGTTATTTTGGCCAGTTTTTTCACACCGATGTTTGCAATCCAGCAAATTGACGTCACTGGCACCGAGCGGCTTGATAAAGCGGCACTGGAGCGCTCGCTTGCGGTTTTCGAAGAGCGGCCCCTAACCACCATCTCAGAGGCGGAGCTGGCCGAGATACTGGGGCAGTTCCCACTGATAGAGACTTTCACCTTTCAGGCCGAACCTCCCAGCACACTGAAGATTAAGGTCCGCGAGCGCCAACCGGTTGTGGTCTTAGTCAAAGGTGGCAAGAACTATCTTTATGACCCGGCAGGAGTGCAGATAGCGGAGGCTGAGGACACCAAGACCTATCCCTTTTTGGTGCTAATTGGTGAACCGCTGGACAACCCAAGGTTCGCTGCCGCAATGGAGCTACTGCTCTCGCTTCCGAAACCGACCTATGAGCAAATCTTTTCGATCGAGGTGACACCGCAGCTGACCGCTCGTTTGGTCCTCAGGGGCAGCAATAACGTTGTGCTCTGGGGTGATGCGACTGAGTCAATCTTGAAAGCAGAGGTCCTAAAGTCGCTGCTTTCAACCGGTATCGAAGACGGGGTGTTGATTGATGTCTCTTCGCCCAATGCCCCGGTGGTTACTTACCCAGATTTTTAGTTAACCTCTTGTTTACGACACGCCCATGTGGCTCAGGGTTTGCGCGTTGTTTGGGGCCTACCTTCTTGGCGCAATTTGAATATCCTGAAAAATGCTAAGCCTCAGCCTTAGCTTTAGGGTTTCACGAGGAGGCAACAGGTGTCACAGCCCAACTATCAGGCAGTTATTAAAGTCGTCGGAGTCGGCGGTGGAGGAGTCAACGCTCTCAACCGAATGATCGCCTCTGGATTGCGCGGAGTCGAGTTTGTTGCCGTGAACACCGATGCTCAGGCACTTCTGATGTCTGATGCCGACGTGAAGCTCGACATCGGCCGTGACATTACTCGTGGTTTGGGTGCGGGAGCCGACCCAGAGGTCGGCAGACGCGCCGCCCAGGAGCACGAGGCCGAGATTGAGTCCGCGCTCAAGGGCGCCGACATGGTTTTTGTGACCGCGGGCGAGGGTGGTGGCACCGGAACCGGTGGCGCACCGATCGTGGCTCAGATTGCCAAGCGCCTGGGCGCGCTGACTGTTGGTGTTGTGACCAGGCCATTCAACTTTGAGGGCAAGCGTCGCGCCGTGCAGGCCGATGAGGGCATCAGGGCGCTTCGCGAAGAGGTCGACACCCTGATTGTGGTCCCGAATCAGCGCTTGCTCGAGATGAGCAACAAGAAGATTTCCGCGCTCGAGGCGTTTATGACCGCTGACGACGTTTTGCGGGCTGGCGTCCAGGGCATCAGCGATCTGATCGTGGTCCCAGGCCTGATCAACCTGGACTTCAACGATGTGAAGTCTGTGATGCAGGGCGCAGGAAGCGCGCTCATGGGTATCGGAACCGCCAAGGGCGAAGACCGCGCCATCCGCGCCGCTGAAATTGCAGTCTCGTCACCACTTCTTGAGGCCACCATTGAGGGCGCTCACGGAGTGCTTCTTCTGGTTCAGGGCGCCTCGGACCTAGGTCTTCACGAGATCGACGATGCTGCTCGACTGGTTCAAGAGGCAGTTCACCCAGAGGCCAACATAATCTTCGGAGCAACCATCGAGGACACCCTTGGCGACGAGGTTCGAATCACCGTGATTGCTGCCGGTTTTGATGGTGGTGAGCCAAAGCATCGTAAGTTCGAATCAGCTGCGGTTGCAACCGCTGCGCTGGCCTCGGCAGAGGCAACCGCCCTAGATGCGGCTGAGGTTGAGGCCGAGGCAGTTGAGCTGACTGGTGAGTTGGAATCAGAGCCTGAGGTTTTGGAGGCTCCAGCTCTCGAGTTCGCTCAGTCGAAGCCAGCCGAGGGCACTGAAACCCCCGGCAGCTTTGGTGACGATCTAGATCTGCCTGAATTCTTCCGCTAATGAGTCTTGCCGAGCGATATCACTCGGTTCTAGAACGCATCGGTCAAGCGGCTCAAAAATCCGGGAGAACCTCAGCTGATGTTGAGCTGGTGGTAATCACCAAAATGCACCCGGCCTCGGTGCCCTTTGAGCTGTATCAGCTGGGCCATCGGGTCTTTGGCGAGAACAAAGACCAGGAGGCCAGGCCAAAAGCCGAGGAGTTAGCCGAGCTTGGTGGTAAATCTGCCAGCTGGCACTTTGTCGGGCAGCTGCAATCCAACAAGGTCAAAAGTGTGCTGAGCTACGCCGATTGCATTCACTCGATCGATAGGCCATCGCTTGTCAAAGAGCTGAGAAAACAGCTCGAGAACAATGATTTATCCACAACTGGGTTCATCGAGTTGAACCTCACCGAAGATCCGGGCCGGGGCGGGGTATTGCCTCAAGACCTTGCCGCCCTGACCGAGCAGCTAATCGAAATAGAGCGCATAGAGATCTTGGGCGTGATGGCGGTCGCCGGGCTTGGGGTGGATCCGAGAGTTGATTTCGAGCGTGCAATTAGAGCCAGCGAAGAGCTTAGGCGGATCGTGCCGACCGCCACCAGTCTCTCTTTGGGCATGAGTGAGGATTTTGAATTAGCTATCGAAATGGGTGCGACACACGTCCGGATTGGCAGCGCAATCACAGGCCCCAGGCCAAATACGGCATAGTCTGTAGGGCAAAAGGAGTAGCAATGGGTTTAGCGAATTCGGTCATGTCATTTTTTGGTTTTGGGTCATCTGAAACCGAGAGTCGCGAGACGCCAAAGCCGCGTGCCGCAGCGCCGCGCCCCAGACGCTCTTCCGATATGTCGGAGATTGTCACCCTGGACCCGCAGTCTTACGCTGACGCCAAGGAGGTTGCAGCCAACTACCGCTCGGGAGTGCCCGTTATTGTGAACATTGGATCCATGAGCGAGGGCGATGCCAAGCGCATGCTGGATTTCATGATTGGCCTAAAAGAGGGCCTTGAGGGTCACCTCAGGCGCGTCACACCCAAGGTTTTCCTGCTTAGCCCAACCAATGTGGCTGTTACCGATGCAGACCAAGACTCGGACGAACCTGAAGACTTGATGGCTTAGGGCATGAGCTTAGTTGGCCAAATTCTGGTATTTGCTCTCCAGATTTTTTTCTACCTAATGATTGCCCGATTCATCTCTGAGTTGGTGATGAGTTTCAATCGAACCTGGCGTCCCAGCGGCTTGCTGCTTCCGATTTTGGACATCACTTACTCAATAACCGACCCCCCGCTGAAATTTGTTCGAAGGTTCGTTCCACCCATTCAATTAGGGGGAATCTCTTTAGATTTGGCGTGGACGATTGTTTTATTTGGTGTTTTGATTTTGCAGGGCTTTGCCAGAGCCCTCTAAGAGTGAATAACATAGTGCTCAGCACTTAGCCAAAAATCAGAGAGGTGCACGATGGCGTTGACGCCCGAAGAAATCCTGAGCAAGAGATTTCAGACCACTAAGTTCCGCGACGGCTACGACCAGGACGAGGTCGATGACTTCCTCGATGAGGTCGTTTTGGAAATGCGCAGGCTGGTAGCCGAGAACGCTGACCTCAGGGCCGCTCAGGGTAGCGGCTCCGGCCAGGTTGAAAAAGTTGAGGTTGCGGAGTATCCGGTAGCGGCAGAGCCGTTAGCGGGGGCCTCGGTTGAGACCGCAGATGCTTCTAGAAGCATTATCGAATTGGCACAAAAGCTGCACGCTGACCACGTTCGCGACGGACAGCTGAAGCGAGACAAGTTGGTTCGTGAAGGTCAAGAGCAGGCAGCCCGCGCGGTAAGAGATGCCGAGGCCCAGGCTCGCGAGGTCCTAGGCCAGCTCGAAATCAACAAGCGAGCAGTTGAGCAGACGATTGAGGATCTAAAGAACTTCGAGTCCGACTACCGCGGCAGACTGCGCGACTACATCGAGGACCAGCTCGACACTTTGATTCGCGAGGATGGCTACCAGGCCGAGGCGGAGTCGCAAAGTGCGGTAACTGGTTCGTTCGTAACAGTTCCAGAGCCCGTTTCTGGGGCAGAGGAGATTGAGGAAGAGCTCGAGGAAGAGCTCGAGGACGAGACTCTAGCCGAGGGTGAAGAGCGCAAGTAGTCCGGTTCGGCGGAGAATCTTCTTCGCCGTAACCGCGCTAATTGTCCTGGCACTTGACCAAACCACGAAGGTTCTCGCAGAGACCTACCTGGCCGCGGGTTCGGTTTCAGTCATCGACGGCCTTCTTAGCTTCACTCTTGCCTACAACAAGGGCGCTGCGTTTTCGCTGAGCTTTGGGGCGACCTGGATACTCACGCTTTTCTCGATAGCCGCCGTGATAGCCCTTTTGATTTACGGCCCAAAAGCCAAAACTTCCGACTGGTCTTTCATAGCGGGGCTAGTGCTGGGCGGGGCAGCGGGCAACGGCATTGATCGCATCTTCCGACAGCCTGAGTTCTTCAATGGGCACGTGGTTGATTTCATCCAGATTCCGTTCAACTTCGCAATTTTTAATCTTGCCGACACCTTTTTGGTGATTGGCGTTGCGCTTGCCATTTTGCGCACGGCAATGGGGGATGAAATCGGAGGCGGGCGTGCCAAGTAAGTTTCTCCCGGTCCCCGACTCGCTGGTCGGGGAGCGGCTGGACAATGGCATTGCAAAGATGCTGGGGATTTCAAGAACCAAGGCCCAGGAGCTCATCGCTCAGGGCGCGGTCTTGCAAAACGGTGTGCCGGTTGGAAAATCTGATCGGCTCCATGTCGACGCCGTGATCGAAGTTGAACTCATTGAGGGACCACCCGCCCTTGAGGTCAAGGCCGAGGATGTCGATGCGCTCAAGGTGATCTTTGAGGATGAGCACATGATCGTGATTGATAAGCCAGCGGGGGTGGTTTCTCACCCCTCGGTTGGCTTTGAGGGTCCCAGTGTCCCCGGGGTATTGCTTTCTAGAGGGATCCAGCTTGCAACATCTGGCGCTCAGGAGCGCCAGGGCATTGTCCAAAGGCTCGATGTTGGCACCAGCGGTCTGATGGTTTTGGCAAAGGGCGAGCGGGCCTATTCGGTTTTAAAGCAAGCCTTTAGGGATAGGAGTGTGAAAAAGACCTATCACGCACTCTGCCAAGGGCATCCGGACCCAGCAGCTGGGACTATTGACACTCCAATTGCTCGGAGTCAAAAGCATGACTATAAGTTCACGATCTCCGAGGAGGGCAAAAATGCCGTCACCCACTACACAACCCTTGAGCTGTTGCCAGCAGCAGCTCTATTGGAGATTGGGTTAGAGACAGGACGCACTCACCAGATCAGGGTTCACTTTTCACACTTCCGTCACCCCCTGGTGGGCGACCCGCTCTATGGAGCGGACCCAACCTTGGCAGCCAAGTTGAAACTTGATAGGCAGTGGCTGCATGCAAAAAAGCTAGGCTTCAACCATCCGTTATCAGGCGATTACGTTGAATTTGAATCGGAATATCCAGCTGATCTCCAACTCGCCCTCTCGCAACTTCGAGAAGGTGGCTTGGGGCTTTAGCATTTATCCCCTAGGGAAGGTGAAGCGTGTCAGATAAGTCGTTTGTCCACCTTCACAACCACACCGAATATTCCATGCTCGATGGTGCTGCTCGAATAAGCCAGCTGGTTTCCAAGGCGGCCGAGATGGAAATGCCCGCAATTGCGATGACCGATCATGGCAACACCCACGGTGCCTATGAGTTCTGGAAACAGTCCAACGCGGTTGGGATTAAGCCCATCATTGGCATTGAGGCCTACCTTGCTCCCGAATCCAGGCTCTTGAAGCAAAAGGTTCGCTGGGGCGACGGGGGAGATGATGATGTTTCGGGAGGTGGCGCATACAGCCACATCACTATGTGGTCAACGGACAACGCCTCGATGCAGAACCTGTTCCGACTCTCATCCGAGGGCTATCTCTCGGGTTACTACTTCAAACCCAGAATCGATCGAGAGCTACTCAACAAATACGGCAAGGGCATCATTGCTACCACCGGTTGCCCGGGTGGCGAGGTGCAGACCAGGCTGCGCATGGGGCAGTATGACGAGGCGCTCAAAACAGCTGCCGAATTCAGGGACATCTTCGGCAAGGGGAACTACTACGTCGAGGTGATGGATCACGCACTGGCAATCGAAAAGCGCGTCCGTGATGATCTGTTGCGGCTTGCAAAAGATCTGGATCTTCCGCTGGTCGGAACCAACGATTTGCACTACACGAATCAAGAGGACGCTGTTGCCCACGATGCGCTGCTTTGCGTTCAGGTCGGCAGCAACCTAAATGATCCGAATCGGTTCAAGTTTGAGTCTCAGGAGTACTACCTGAAATCGCCCAAGCAAATGCGGGATCTGTTTAGCGAGATCCCGGAAGCGGCAGACAACACCCTTTTGATTGCCGAGCGTTGCGAAATCAACTTTGAAAAGCGGGATCTGATGCCCAGGTTCCCAATCCCAGAGGGGCAAACCGAGGCGCAGTGGCTTGAGCGCGAGGTCTGGGAGGGAATGGCTAAGCGCTTCCCCAATGGCTACTCAGACAAGCACAAAGAGCAGGCCGGCTATGAAATTGATGTCATCATCAAGATGGGCTTCCCCGGCTACTTCCTCGTCGTCTCGGACTTTATCCGTTGGGCCCGGGAGCAGGGGATTCGAGTGGGGCCTGGTCGCGGTTCGGCTGCCGGCTCCTTGGCCTCTTATGCCCTCGGTATCACCGAGCTGGATCCACTCGAACACGATCTAATCTTTGAGCGCTTTTTGAACCCCGAACGACTCTCAATGCCAGATATCGATGTTGACTTTGACGATCGCCGCAGACCCGAGGTTATTCGCTACGTCACCGAGAAATATGGCGATGACAGGGTGGCGCAGATTGTGACCTTTGGAACCATCAAGGCCAAGCAGGCCCTGAAGGACTCCGCAAGGGTCTTGGCGATGCCCTACGCGGTCGGTGAGAAGCTCACCAAGGCCATGCCAGCAATGGTTCTAGGTCGAGATGTGTCGCTGGATGATGTCGTCAACGAGAACTCAGAGCGCTACAGCGAGGCGGCCGAGTTCAGAGACATCATTGCTAACGACCCAGAGAGTGCTCAGGTGTTTGAGCTGGCCAAGGGGCTGGAGTCGCTGAAGCGACAGTGGGGTGTTCACGCTGCAGGGGTGATCATGTCGGCGGAACCTCTAATGGACGTGATTCCAATCATGAAGCGTGAAGAAGACGGCGCGATTATCACGCAGTTTGACCAGCCTCCGTGCGAGGAGCTTGGCCTTCTAAAGATGGACTTTTTGGGTCTTCGAAACCTGACGGTGATCGATGATGCCTTAGAGAACATTAAGACCAACCGTGGCCAGAGCGTTGTGTTAGAGCAATTGGATCTCAACGAGGACCAAAACACCTTTGAACTGTTATCGCGAGGTGACACCCTCGGGGTGTTCCAGCTCGACAGTGACAATATGCGTTCGCTTCTGCGCATGCTAAAGCCGACCGAGTTTGAGCACATTTCAGCGGTGATTGCGCTGTATCGACCGGGCCCAATGGGAATGAACTCACACACCAACTACGCGCAGCGAAAAAATGGACTGCAACAATCCGAGGGCGTGCACCCTGAGTTGGTAGAGCCACTGAGGGAGATCCTGGATCCCACCTACGGCCTGATTGTTTATCAGGAGCAGGTGATGGCGGCCGCTCAGCGAGTTGCCGGCTACACCCTGGGTCAAGCCGATTTGCTCAGGCGAGCCATGGGCAAGAAAAAGCCGGAGGAGCTGGATAAGCAATACGAGATCTTCCAAAAGGGAATGCTTGACAACGGGTACTCCGAGGCTGCGGTGAAGGCTCTCTGGGACACCCTGCTGCCATTTGCCGACTACGCCTTCAACAAGGCGCACTCTGCCGGCTACGGCGTGCTCTCTTACTGGACCGGATACCTAAAGGCGAACTTCCCAGCCGAATATATGGCGGCACTTTTGACCTCCGTGGGGGATTCAAAGGACAAGCTCGCAATCTATCTAAACGAGTGTCGCAGGATGGGTATCAAGGTATTGCCGCCGGACGTGAATGAATCGATAGACGTCTTTGCCGCGGTTGGTGAGGACATTCGATTTGGGCTCGGTGCAGTTAGGAACGTCGGTCACAATGTGGTTTCGTCAATTGTTGAGGCTAGGTCAGTTGAGAAGTTCAGCTCTTTTGATGACTACCTAACCAGGGTGTCGCAGCAGGCCAGCACCAAGCGAGTGGTGGAGTCCATGATTAAGGCCGGAGCGTTTGACTCCATGGGTCACACCAGAAGGTCGCTGGTCGCAATCCATGAGGAGGCCATCGAAGCCTGTGCCTCAAAGAAGAAGCAGGCTGCCAGCGGGCAGATGGATCTATTTGGTTCACTTATGGGAGACGATCCGTCGATAGTTGCAGTGCCGGATCTACCCGAGTGGACTAAGCGTGACCTTTTGGCCCACGAGCGCGAGATGCTTGGGCTCTATGTCTCGGATCACCCGTTGGCTGGCCAAGAGGCGATGCTCATGCGTCACAGTGACATGGGAACTCTCGCCCTCAAGGAGGGCAATGTCGAAGATGGTGAGACCGTAACACTGGCCGGTCTGATTACTCAGGTCCAACACAAGGTCGCAAGGTCTTCCGGGAACCATTATGGGCAGCTGAGCCTGGAGGACTTCTCTGGTGAGATAACCGTGATGTTTATGGGTAAGACCTACTTGGAGAACCGGGAGAATTTGCAAACCGACCTCACGGTCTCGGTTCGAGGCCGGGTCTCTCGCAGGGACGATGGCATGACCCTGCAGGCCTATTCGATTGACGTCCTAGACGCCGGTCGAGAAAATGGCGGAATTCTCAAACTCAGCATGAGCGAGAACGTCGCTACCAAGCAGAACCTCTTGAAACTTCAGCAGATATTGGAAAAATACCCTGGTCCCTGCGAGGTTCAGGTGAAGCTGACCGCTTCGGCACCAAAGCACTTCATGTTGCAGCAACGGGTCGACATAAGTCATGACCTGTTTGGTGAGCTCAAGGCTCTTTTGGGTCCGGACTCGGTTAGCTAAGAGTTGTCTTTTAGGCGCATACCCAGCGAGTGATAGCCGCGTTGGAAATAGACCAGTGGCTCGGTGGCACTTCTGAAGCTCTCGGCACTCAAAGCATCAAGCACGATCATTGCATTGGCCTCGATCTCGGTGCGAGAGCGCACCTTCGCCACTAGCACCGCAGGAACTTGATGAAAAACCGGAACCGAATTGGGTCCGATTGAAAACTCGACATCTGTGAAGCGCTGCTCTTTGTCGGCAGCCATCTTCTCGGCCAGCCAAAGCGTGCCAGCATCCAGCGTGTGGATTGCCACAATTGCCCCCGGGGAGAGGTGCTTGTAGCTCGATGAGCCCTGGGCAATGTTGAGCGACACCAGCGGTGGATTAGATCCAAGCGAGGTCACCGATGAGGCCGTGAAGCCAATCGGCTCTCCGTCGTTTGTGACCGAGGTCACCACCGTTATGCCCGAGGCGTGATTGCGGAAAACTGTTTTTAGGGCTTCTGAGCCTTGAAGCGCGAAGCTTGGGGAATTGTCATTCATCTCCCGATAAGGTTAGGGCATCCAAATCACTAGAAGCAGGTCATAGCGTGCGCAAAGTCAAATTGCCCACCAATTTGGGGGCGAATCAGGTCAATAGCTTGATTCCGCGAGCCGCTGTGAGCATCTCAAGTGTGACTGAAGCGGTCGAATCGTTGATTAGCGAAGTTCGTGACGACTCCATGGCTGCACTCATTAGGCACGCTGAGAGATTTGATGGGGTTGTTCCAACAAATTTTCGTGTCCCTCAACAAGCTATTGATCAAGCTCTTGCAGAGCTCAGTCTTGAACTCCGCGGGGCAATCGAGGAATCAATTTCCCGAGTCAGAAAAGTATCCCTTGCCACCATGCCCAGCGATGCCAAAATCTCGTTGGCCGAAGGTGCTGAGGTTTCGCAGGTTTACGTGCCGGTGGAATCGGTTGGGCTCTATGTTCCTGGCGGTAAGGCTGTCTACCCATCGAGTGTGATCATGAATGCGGTCCCAGCTCAGGTGGCCAGGGTTCCAAGGATTGCAGTTTGCTCTCCGGCGCAAAAAGAAAACGATGGGCTTCCCAATCCCACGATTTTGGCCACCTGCGCACTACTTGGAATCGAAGAGGTTTATGCAATCGGTGGGGCGAGTGCGGTGGCGGCATTTGCCTATGGGGTTCAGGAGATTGGTCTCGAGCCGGTTCGCCTGGTCACAGGCCCAGGAAACATTTATGTTGCAGCAGCGAAGCGGGCTTTACGGGGTGTAATCGGTATCGATTCCGAGGCGGGTCCAACCGAGATCTTGATAATTGCGGATTCGAGTGCGAATCCTAGATTTGTCGCAGCGGATCTAATCTCTCAGGCTGAGCATGATGAAAACGCGGCGGCGGTCTTGGTCACGGACTCTCAAGAGTTAATCGATGCAGTCGAACTGGAGCTTGAAAGACAAATCCCAAGAGCCTCCAACCGAGAGCGGATCGAGGTCTCCCTATCTGGAGAGCAGTCCGCGCTGGTGTTGGCAGAGAGCATCGATCAGGCGGTTTTTGTAGCCAACGAGTACGCCACCGAGCACCTCGAGATTCACACCCAAAATGCCGCCGAGTTGGCGACGCGTATTGTCAACGCCGGTGCAGTCTTCATTGGCGAAAACACTCCGGTGAGTCTTGGGGACTACCTGGCCGGGTCGAACCACGTTTTGCCCACTTCGCAGCAGGCAAAGTTTGGTCCTGGTCTTGGCGTTCACACCTTTTTGAGACCACAGCAGCGAATCCACTACAGCGCTCAGGGCTTGGCCGAAATTGCTGATCTGGTTGATAGATTTGCGGTAGCTGAGGGGCTCGGAGCCCATGGCACCGCTGCCAAGATTAGGTTTGAGAACTAATGCACTGTCCATTTTGTAGGAATTCAGACTCTAGGGTCATTGACTCGCGAACCTCTGACGATGGTTCATCGATCAGAAGGCGCAGACAGTGCCCTGAGTGCCAAAAGCGCTTCACAACCATCGAGACTGCCAGCCTGATGGTTACCAAGCGCAGCGGGGTCACAGAGCCTTTCTCGAGAGACAAGATAGTTTCTGGTGTCAGAAAGGCCTGCCAGGGCAGGCCCGTCACCGATGCGGATCTAGCGCTATTGGCCCAGCAGGTCGAAGAGGCCTTGCGATCAACCGGTGCGGCCAGCATTGAGGCTCAAGACATCGGCCTTGCGATTTTGGAGCCGCTTCGAAACCTGGATCACGTGGCATTCATGAGGTTCGCGAGCGTTTATCAGGCCTGGGACTCGCTCGATGACTTCAAATCCGCCATCGATGAGCTGCGGGGGTAATAGCGAATGCTTTATCGCGTGGTGTTCAACCTCATTTTCAAGCGGATGGACCCCGAGCTAGCTCATGACCTAGTGGTCTTTGGTCTCAAATTTCTCTCCGCTATCGGGCTCTTGCGCCCAAGGCGCTCTTCCAGTTCCGAAAAGGTAATGGGTCTGGAGTTTGAAAATCGATTCGGGATGGCCGCCGGCTTTGACAAAAATGCGGAGCTAATAAAACCGCTTTACGCACTTGGCTTTTCCCACATCGAAATCGGTACCGTTACAAAGCTCGCGCAGCCAGGCAATCCAAAGCCAAGAATGTTTCGCTTGCCGGAATCAAACGCTCTGATAAATCGAATGGGTTTCAACAACGATGGTGCGGACGAGATTGCCCTGAGGTTGAAAAGTTTGCGTTCTCAAGGATCCCGGCTTCCGATTATTGGCGTGAACATCGGCAAGAACAAAGACACATCACCTGCCGATGCGCCAGCGGACTATCGCTATTGCACGAAGTTGCTTGCCCCACTGGCTGACTACCTGGTGGTGAATGTCTCCTCGCCCAATACCCCTGGGCTTCGGGATCTGCAGCAGGTGGAATCGCTGAGGCCGATTCTTGGAGCGGTTTTGGATGCAGCGGCTAACACCCCGGTGCTTGTGAAGATTGCGCCAGATTTATCAGATGAAGACATCAAGGCAGTCTGCCAGCTCGTTTTGGAGCTGGATTTAGAGGGCGTGGTCGCAACCAACACCACGATCTCAAGGGCTTTAGTTGAGGGTCAAGTCAATTCACAGGAGCCAGGTGGACTCAGTGGCTCGGTGCTCTTTGACAGGGCCAACGAAGTGGTGGGGCTAGTTCGATCCGAGCTCGGCAAGGACAAGGTAGTGATTGGGGTCGGGGGAGTGAGTACTCGCGAAGACTTCAACAATATGATCAAAGCCGGTGCTGACCTGGTTCAGGCCTACACCGGCTTTGTCTATGGCGGGCCACTCTGGCCGCGCCGAGTAACTAGCTAGCAGGGTCTAGTGTCGGGGCTCTTAGTCAGAGTCGGGTCGGTAATGATGCTTCCGGCCAACACCTCGTCAACTTTGGCCATGACCTCTGATGGAATCTTCTTGCCGGCTGCTGCAATGTTGGACTCAATCTGATCTGGTCGCGAAGCGCCAACGATTGCGGCGGAGACGTTGGAATTCTGAAGCACCCAGGCCAGTGCAAACTGAGCCATGGTGAGACCAAGGTCCTCGGCAAGCGGTTTTAGGTTCTGGACCTTGGTTAGCACCTCGTCAGCCATGAAGCGTTCGATGATGCTGGCCATACTTGGATCGGCAGCCCGAGAACCCTCGGGAGCTGGCTGGCCCGGCAAGTACTTACCGGTTAGCACGCCCTGAGCCATCGGGGACCAAACAATCTGACCCAGACCTAGTTCTATGGATGTCGGGATGACCTTTTCCTCAATGACTCTCCAGAGCATGGAGTACTGCGGTTGGTTGGAGACCAACTTGAAGCCCATTTGAGAGGCGAGTGCTTGACCATCACGAATCTGCTCCGCAGACCACTCTGAGACGCCGACGTAGAGGACCTTGCCCATCTTGACCAAGTCTGAAAAGGCCTGCATGGTCTCCTCAAGAGGAGTTTCGTAGTCAAAGCGGTGCGCCTGATAGAGGTCGACGTAGTCGGTCTGAAGGCGCTTCAGTGAACCGTTGATGGACTCAAAGATGTGTTTGCGACTAAGACCGCAATCGTTTGGACCCTTTTCCCCAACCGGCCAGTAGACCTTGGTCAGGATCTCGAGGCCCTCGCGGCGTTGACCCTTTAGGGCATTACCCAAGACCACCTCTGCGGCCTGATTGGCATAGGCGTCGGCGGTGTCATAGGTTGTGATGCCGCCCTCAAGTGCTGCGTGCACGGTCTTGATGGCTTGATCGTCTTGAACCTGGGCGGCGTGAGTGAGCCAGTTTCCGTAGATGAGCTCGGAAACCTTGAGCCCCGAGTTGCCTAAGTATCTAAATTCCATTTTTACTTCTTTCTGATTTGTTTAGAGGTCTTCAAGGCGGGTAAAGCGCTTTACCTGCGGTTTTGGAATTCGCAAGGATCGCATCTGGATTGAGCGCATTGCCGAGTACCAGGCGATGCCCCCCTCTAGCTTGTCTTCGCCAAACTTGCTTTTTATCTTCTTCTTGGCAGCTCGTCCAACTACGTAGGCATCGATCCCGACCATGCCGAAAATTCCCCACATTGCAAAAAGTGAGAACAGCTGAATTTCATAGGAATCAATAAAGGTTGTCAGAACCACAACGAACAAAAGTGGAAGTACTAGTTCTCCGGCGGTGAATCTGGCGTCTACCACATCACGAGCCAATCTGCGCTGCGGACCCTTGTCCCTCACGGTCAGAAAGCGCTCGTCGCCCGCCATCATGCCATCGCGAGCCTTTTGACGCTCTTCGCGCAGCTTGTCCTTCTGTTGAGCCTTTGCCTCTTTCGATCGGTTTCCGACCAAGGGCTTTTTGCGAGCCTGTTCTTGCTGTTTGCGTGGGGGAGTGGGGCGACCTTTACCGGTCGGGTGCTCGTTAGTTTCCGACATCTTTTCCTTCTAGAAATTGCCATTAGATTAGCTGGCATGTCATTTACGTCTGCGCAGCTAAACCACGCACTAGTCGAACCTACCAAGCAATTCGTTGATTCCATATTCTCTGACGCCATGGATACCCTCGGCGCATTGGTGAAAATCCCCGGAATCGCATGGGAGAGCTTTGACGCTCAGGAGCTGGAGAGATCTGCCGAGGCCGTAAAGAGAGAGTTTGACCAGCTGGGATTTTTTGATTTCGTTGAAATCAGAAGAGCGATGCGGCCATCCGGTGAGATGGGTGCTCCCGCGGTGTTGGCCAGAAGAGCTGGCTCTGAGAGTGCGCCTCATGTCTTGCTCTATGCCCACCACGACGTTCAACCTCCCGGGGATGATGAGAAATGGAACACTCCGCCCTTTGAGGCCACATTGGTGGGGGAGCGGCTCTTTGGGCGCGGGGCCTCTGATGACAAGGCTGGAATCATCACGCATCTTTACTCTCTCAAAGCCTTGATGGCGCTTGCTAAGAGCGTGAACATTGGGGTGAGCGTCTTTATCGAGGGCGAAGAGGAGGCGGGTTCCGAATCATTTCAAAACTTCCTGCATGAAAATAAGGCGGACCTAGAAGCAGACATGATCGTCGTTGCCGACTCCGGTAACTGGTCAATAGACACCCCCGCCCTCACCACATCACTTCGAGGCATGGTTTCCCAGGTGGTGACTCTAAAAACCCTCGATCACGCTTTGCACTCGGGAATGTTTGGAGGTCCGCTGCCGGATGCAATGACCGCAATGATCCGGCTGCTGGCTTCTCTGAATGACGCAGAGGGGAGCGTGGCGATTGAGGGCCTGAGCTCCACCGAGGTCACCGGTCCTGAATTTAGCGATGCAGAGTTTGTGGAGCTAGCTGGATTGCTTCCAGGCGTTCAGCGGCTTGGTACTAAGCCGCTGTCTCAGCAGGTCTGGGGTGAACCGGCGGTGACGGTGATTGGGATTGACGCTCCGAGCGTGGCGCTGTCTTCGAACACGGCCCAACCAAGTGTTAGCGCAAAGATCTCGCTTCGTTTGGCTCCCAATCAAGACCCGGCAACTGGCCTCAAGGCTCTTCAGGAGCACCTGCAAAAACACGTTCCGTTCGGAGCCGAGTTGGTTTTGGGAGCGTCTGAATCAGGTCCTGGTTATCTGGCCAAGGACGGCTGGGCGGCAACTCTGGCGAAAGAGGCATTCAGCGCCTGCTGGCCAAACCAGGCGGTGAATATCGGGATTGGTGGTTCCATTCCCTTCATTTCGCAATTCGCCGAGCTGTTTCCGGCGGCAGAAATTGTGGTGACCGGTGTCGAGGACCCAGATTCGAGAGCTCACTCACCAAATGAGTCACAACACATACCAACTCTGAGGCGTGCAATTACGGCACAGGCTCTTATGCTTTTACATGGGAATGAGCTAGCTCGTTAGCGGTTAAGCTCTACATACGGAGGTAACAAAATGTCACAGGTAACTACTCACGGTGTAACTCTCACAGAGACCGCAGCCGGCAAGGTGAAAGCACTGCTCGAGGCAGAGGGTAGAGATGATTTGCGACTGCGCATCACAGTTCAGCCAGGCGGCTGCTCCGGTCTGATTTACCAGCTGTTCTTTGACGAGCAGCTCGAGGAAGAGGACGCAATTGCAGATTTCGGCGGCGTTGAAGTGGTCGTTGACCAAATGAGCGTTCCATATCTTGACGGCGCATCAATCGACTTTGAAGACACTATTCAGAAGCAGGGCTTCACCATCGACAACCCAAACGCGGGCGACTCTTGCGCTTGCGGTGATTCTTTCAGCTAATCCGCTTGTTTTGGGCCTTTTCGGCTCAAAGTTTGGGTTACAATTGGGCTAATCTCATGAGACTTTTAAGGATGCCCCATTGAGTAATAACCGCCGCCGCTTTTCAGCCCTTGCGGTCCTTTCTGCCTCCGCTCTATTGCTTTCCGGATGCTCTCCAGAGCTAGAGCGCGGGTTTTTGCCCGATGCAGCCGGAGTGACAAACCACACCGACCGCATCATTGGCCTTTGGACGACCTCTTGGATCGTCTTGCTAGCGGTCGGCGTTGTTGCCTGGGCCCTTTTGGCATGGGCACTGATTGTCTACCGCCGCCGCACAGGCAACATGGGCATGCCAGAGCAGATGCGCTACAACATGCCAATCGAGACGCTTTTCACCGTGGTTCCGCTAATCCTGGTCTTGGGCTTTTTCGCCTTTACCGCGAGAGACATGACTGCAATCGAGGCGAAGACTGAAAACCCAGATGTCTACATCGAGGTAATTGCCAAGCAGTGGAGCTGGGACTTCAACTATGTGGATGAGAACGTCTACGAATCCGGCATTCAAGCTCAGTTCACCGGGCAAGAAGAGAACATCATGGACACTCTTCCAACCCTGTATCTTCCAGTCGGCAACACCGTCAAGATTGATCTCAGCTCAAGAGACGTAATTCACTCCTTCTGGGTGGTCGAGTTCCTCTACAAAAAGGACATGTTCCCAGGCCAGACCAACTCCATGTACTTCACTCCCTTGAAAGAGGGTCGTTACGTTGGTAAGTGTGCTGAGCTTTGTGGCGAGTACCACTCAATGATGCTTTTCAACGTTGAGGTCGTATCGGAAGCCGAATACGACCGTCAGATGTCCCTACTTGCTGTCAAGGGCAACGTCGGACAGCTTTCAACCGAATATGACCGTAACCAAAATCTCCCTGGTGGAGACCCGAGCATTAGGGGATAGGGACCATGGCCACGATAAGCGAAATCAAAACTAACCCCCAGAGCTTCACCCCAAAGAGGTCCAAAGGTGAAGTCATTGTTGACTGGTTGACCACAACCGATCACAAGAAGATCGGTTATCTCTACCTGATGACCTCGTTCATCTACTTCCTAATTGGTGGAGTAATGGCTCTGGTCATCCGTGCGCAGCTAGCTTTGCCAGGCCTCGAAATTGTTGCCTCAAAAGAGCAGTACAACCAGCTTTTCACAATGCACGGCACCATCATGCTCTTGATGTTTGCAACCCCGCTGTTCGCGGGTTTTGCCAATGTGCTGATGCCGGTTCAGATTGGCGCTCCAGATGTTGCCTTCCCGAGACTAAATGCAATCGCGTACTGGCTGTTTAGCTTTGGAAGCTTGATTGCGGTTTCTGGATTCTTCACTCCGCAGGGTGCCGCTTCGTTTGGCTGGTTCGCCTACGCACCGCTTTCCAACACCACATTCTCACCGGGTATCGGCGGTGATCTCTGGGTCTTTGGACTCGCGATGAGCGGATTTGGAACAATCTTGGGTGGAGTGAACTTCATCACCACCGTCATCACGATGCGCGCTCCGGGTATGACCATGTGGCGCATGCCGATCTTCACCTGGAACACACTGGTTACCTCGATTTTGATCATCATGTGCTTCCCACCGCTGGCTGCCGCACTGTTTGCTCTCGGAGCCGACCGTCGCCTAGGTGCACACATATTTGATCCCGAGAACGGCGGGGCCATGCTCTGGCAGCACCTGTTCTGGTTCTTCGGTCACCCAGAGGTCTATATCATCGCGCTGCCGTTCTTCGGTATCGTCTCCGAGATCTTCCCGGTCTTTAGCCGCAAGCCAATCTTTGGTTACAAGACCCTGGTCTATGCGACCATTGCCATTGCGGCGCTATCGATGACCGTTTGGGCACACCACATGTACGTAACCGGTCAGGTACTACTTCCGTTCTTCGCCTTTACGACAATGCTTATTGCCGTGCCCACGGGTGTGAAGATATTTAACTGGATAGGGACTATGTGGAAGGGGTCGATTACCTTTGAGACCCCGATGCTATGGTCTCTAGGGTTCTTGGTTAGCTTCGTTTTCGGTGGTCTCACTGGAGTTATCTTGGCTTCGCCGGCCCTAACCTTCCACCTATCCGATAGCTACTTCGTGGTCGCTCACTTCCACTACGTAGTCTTTGGAACCGTGGTCTTCGCGATGTTTGCAGGCTTCTACTTCTGGTGGCCAAAGTTCACCGGCAAGATGCTGAACGAGCGCCTTGGAAAGATCCACTTCTGGCTACTCTTCGTCGGTTTCCACGTAACCTTCTTGATTCAGCACTGGCTGGGAGTTATTGGCATGCCTCGTCGCTACGCCACCTACCTGCCTGAGGATGGCTTCACGGAGATGAACCTGCTCTCCACCGCGGGAGCTGCGATCCTGGCGCTGTCGATGATTCCATTCTTCTTCAACGTCTGGATCACCTACCGCAACGGAGTCAAGACTGAGCTCAAGGACCCATGGGGCTACGGTCGCTCACTAGAGTGGGCAACCGAATCTCCACTGCCTCGTCACAACTTCCACTCGATTCCGAGGATTCGTTCCGAGTCACCGGCATTTGATTTGAACCACCCAGAGTATGCCTCGCCTGAGGCTAAGGAGTCCTACATCAAGGAGGGGCGCATCTAATGCTCTCCAACGTCAGGATTCTTCTGGTCATGGCGGCGTATTTCACGCTGACCACGATCGCCTATGGAGTTTGGACCTACATTGACGGCGGGGCGATTGAACCAATCGGCACCGCTGCCATGGGTCTATTGATCATCCTGTCGGTCTTTGTCGCGTACTACCTCTGGATGGGCGTTAGGCGAACTTCCACATTGCCAGAGGACAACCTGGATGCTGAGATTGCTGATGACGCTGGCGAGGTTGGCTTCTTCAGCCCATGGAGTTGGTGGCCACTAATTCTCGGAGCAGCCGCTGGTCTAGCGTTCCTAGCGCTAGCTGTTGGCTGGTGGCTTTTCTACATCTCAGTTCCTTTCGTGATTGTCGGTGTGATTGGATTCGTTTACGAATACTCCCGAGGGCAGCACGCTCACTAGAAACTCTTTGATTCACCCCGCTTCGGCGGGGTTTATCTTTATCTGCTGAGTCTTTGCTGAAATGAGTAGGTGCATTTATCATCGAGGTGTTAGTCTTTCCTACTGCCCAAAAGGCAGGAACTTGAAAACTAAACATGGGGATGATCGGTTTCGACACTGCAGTGCTATTCGTGAAAGAAGCGGGTCGAGGATGAACACTTATCTCGTAAACGATGTGTTCAAAACTATAGGTGCCAATACAAAGCGCGCCGACTTCGCCCTAGCTGCCTAAGCTAGCCCCGAAGTCCGTCTGACTAAGTTTGATTTCGGCTTAGACCCAGGCGTCATTTAGGAATCTCGCTGATTCTGTGCGTCACAGGCAGAATCGGGACTTTTTCTGTGACTGGGCTTGTCGGTGTAGTTGCTTCAGACAAACACCGGAGCCAAGTAGAACGCCTTATGAAGCTACACCCGTAGAAGGGTCACGATCGTTGTAGTGGACCCGGGTTCGATTCCCGGCATCTCCACCATCCCAACTAAAAAACCGCCCTGGTAATCCAGGACGGTTTTTTAGGTTAAGCGTCTTACTTGGAGATTTCCTTGGCCTTAGTCTTGCGCCTTGGCATGGTCTCTTCGGCCGCAATCTCTTGAGGGTGCTCGGAGTGAGCAAGCTCATACTCGGCCTTCGACACCGGAGCAATGCGGTCTTCGAAGTAGATCTTGGAGAGTGCTGAGCGAAGCCTTGCAGCCACGGTGATCTTGCCCTTCTCGTTAGGCCTTGGCATGATCGGCTCGTAGTCCTTGAAGTCAACCAGCTTCCAGAGCTCATACTTGTCCAGAGGTTCGTGGACTTCGATGTATTCACCGTGGGGGAGGCGAACTACTCGGCCGGTTTCACGGCCGTGCAGGACGATCTCGCGGTCCTTGCGCTGCAGGGCCAAGCAGGCACGCTTGGTCACCCAGTAGGCAATGACTGGGCCAATCAGTAGCAGAATCTGCATCGCTACTAGAACGTGGTTCAGTGACATCTGGAAGTAGATGGCGATCAGGTCTGTGGATGCTCCAGCCCAAAGCACTGCGTAGAACATGACTCCGGCTGCACCGATAGCGGTTCTGGTTGGTGCGTTGCGAGGGCGGTCCAAAACGTGGTGCTCACGGTCATCCTTGGTGACCCACTTCTCAATGAAGGGGTAAACGGCAACCAGTGCCAAAAAGACCAATGACACAACCAGTGGAATCAAGACTCCAAATGGCAGCATGTAGCCAAAGACTGAGACATCCCAGTTGCTAGGTGCAAGTCTGAGGGCTCCATCGAGCCATCCGATGTACCAGTCGGGCTGGGTACCGGCCGAAACTGGAGATGGGTCGTAGGGCCCGTAGTTCCAGATTGGGTTGATGGTGAACAGGGCCGCGATACCTGCGATAACACCAAAGACCAAGAAGAAGAATCCTCCAGCCTTTGCAACGTAGACAGGCATTAGTGGGTAGCCAACGACGTTCTGGTCGGTGCGACCAGGACCCGAGTAGTGGGTGTGCTTGTGAATGACAAGCATCATTAGGTGAATACCAATTAGCACAATCATGATGGCCGGGACGATCATGATGTGAAGGGCGTAGAGCCTTGCGATTACCTCTGTGCCCGGGAACTCGCCACCAAACAAACCAGAGCTGATTGCAGGACCGATTAGTGGGATGCCCTTGATCATGCCGTCGATAATTCTCAGACCGTTTCCGGAGAGTAGGTCATCTGGAAGTGAGTAACCGGTGAAGCCGGCGGCCATTGCCATGATGAACAGCAAGAACCCGACAACCCAGTTCAACTCGCGTGGCTTGCGGAATGCTCCGGTGAAGAAGACGCGAAGCATGTGAAGGCCAACGGCGGCAACAAAAATAAGTGCACCCCAGTGGTGCATCTGGCGCATAATCAGGCCACCGCGGATGTCAAAGCTGATGTCCAGCGAGGATGCGTATGCAACGGTCATCTCAGCACCCTTTAGCGGCGCATAGCTGCCGTCATAGTAGGTGTGAGCCATGGAGGGCTGGTAGAAGAAGGTGAGCCAGGTCCCGGTGATGATGACCACCACAAAGGACCACATGGCAACTTCACCGAGCATGAAGCTCCAGTGGTCAGGGAACACCTTGCGAGCAAAGAACTTGGTGAAACCACCCAGTCCCAGGCGCTCGTCAAAATAGTTGGCTGTCTTGCCTACTGCTGTTTTTGGCTCTTGAACTTGACTAGTCATTTTTTACTTCCTCATGTCCCAGAATGTTGGGCCAACTGGCTCCAGGAAATCACTTTGAGCGATTAGGTAACCCTCAGCGTCAACCGCGATTGGCAGCTGGGGGAGTGGACGCGCTGCTGGACCGAATACCACCTTGCAGTGATCAGCTAGATCAAAGGTCGACTGGTGGCAAGGGCATAGCAGGTGGTGAGTGTGCTGCTCGTAAAGAGCCACTGGGCAGCCCACGTGGGTGCAGATCTTTGAGTAGGCGACGATGCCGTCGTAACTCCAGCCAGCCTTCTCAGGAGCCTCGTTCAAGACGCCTGGATTGACCCTAACCAATAGAACTGCAGCCTTAGCCTTCTCCTCGAGCTTGTGCTCGGTCGAGTTCGGCTAATCCTTCGGGGATGACGTGGAAAACAGATCCCACGGTTACCTCGGAAGCTTTAATTGGGATCCCTGTCGGGTCCTTGGCAAGCCTGGTGCCCGCCTTCCACATAGTGCGCTTTAGTGTGTCGCCAACCACGGGACCTAGGTCACCGAAGATGACCACCGCTGGAATTGGAAGGAAAGCTAGCGCTCCATACATGGTGCGACGAATCAGCTTGCGTCGGGTGAAGCCAGACTCACCATCGGCCAACTTGATGATCTCAACGGCAGCTGCTCGGTTCTCATCAGACGAACGTGCGAGGTGACGTTCCTCAGTGACTTCGTTGTCCGGCATCAGGGTCTTAGCCCAGTGCACCGCACCAAAACCAATGCCCGAGCAAAGACAGTGACATTCCAAGGCCCATCCACAACGAGTTGTTGCGGGTTGCGGACAGGTCTCCACCTGAAATTGGGAATGCGAAGAAGCCCCAGACTGCAATGATGGCGCCCACGATGCTCAGTAGGAACATGAAGGCCACTTGGCGTTCAGCGTTCTTGGCGTGCTTCTCGGACTTGTCCGTCATTCTCAGACGGTGCGGCTCTACACCTGGGTCCTTGATTGCCTTTTCAATGTTGGTCGCAAGACCAGGAGAGTAGGACTTCTCTACTTCACTCATGTCATATCTCCTAGTTCGCCTTGGCGCCGAGCCAGACGGAAATTGCGATTATGAAACCTAAACCAAAGATCCACACAAATAATCCCTCAGCAACCGGACCAACAGAACCCAGAGCGAAGCCACCAACCGATGGGTTGTTCTCGACGTACTTCAGGTAGGAGATGATGTCTTTCTTGTCCTCAGGGGTGAGGTTGGCGTCATTGAAGACTGGCATGTTCTGGGGGCCGGTAACCATGGCCTCGTAAATGTGCTTTTCGGTTACGCCGCCAAGAGCTGGAGCGAACTTGCCCTCGGTGAGAGCTCCACCTGCTCCAACAGCGTTGTGGCACATGGCGCAGTTGATTCGGAAGAGTTCGCCACCGTGCTCAACGTTGCCGTCTGTTCGAAGGAACTCAGGATCTGGAAGCGCTGGGCCAGGTGCGAGTGAAGCCACGTACGCAGCCATTGCAAGGATCTGCTCCTCGGTGAACTGAACTGGCTTCTTGTAAAGCTGGGGACCTGAGGCCTGTCCAGGCATGCGACCAGTTCCGACCTGGAAATCAACTGAAGCGGCTCCAACACCAATCAAGCTCGGTCCGCCAATTGCACCTTCGCCGTTGGTGCCATGGCAGGAAGCGCAGTTGGCCAAAAATAGCTTGCGGCCCTCAGATACCTGCTCTGCAGAGCCGAATTCGGTCTCGACCACGTTAGTCGCTGTGGCGTAACCGCCACCGGATAGCACTAGACCAAAGAAAACAACCAGTCCAGCAGCCCAGGGCTTGCGGTGCAGTGGCTTATCTGAATTCAATCGCTTCTCCCGTTATCTCAAGATGTAGACGACCACGAACAGGCCAATCCACACCACATCTACGAAGTGCCAGTAATAAGAAACCACGATGGCGCCAGTGGCCTCCTTGTGTCCGAAGTTCTTAGCTGCGTAGGCGCGTCCAATGATCAATAGGAATGCGATTAGACCGCCAATGACGTGCAGACCATGGAATCCGGTGGTTATGTAAAAGGCCGAACCATAAGAGTTTGAACTTATGGTGATGCCCTCTGAGACCAACAGGGCGTACTCCCAGATCTGGCCGGCGATAAAGATTGAACCCAAAACGTAAGTTAGGAAGAACCACTCGACCATTCCCCACTTGGCGGGGGAAGATCCAGTCCTTCTTGGCTGCATTCTCTCGGCAGCGAAGACACCGAACTGCGCGGTGAAAGAGCTCGAAACCAGAATCAGAGTGTTCACAAGGGCAAATGGGACATTCAGCACCTGAGTGTCGTTTGCCCAGAGGTCTGGTGCACCAGCACGAAGGCTGAAATACATTGCAAAAAGCCCGGCGAAGAACATAACTTCTGATCCGAGCCAGACAATCGTTCCTACCGAAGTGGCGTTTGGCCTGTTGATTACAGCAGGCGAAAGCGGTTGAGAGGTAGCGGTCATGGCCCCAAGTTTACCCGAAATGTGCTTCACAGATTGAACTCCTGGCACTTTTTGCGCGGAATTTTCAGCATTTTTCCCGAAGTGAGCTGAGTAAACTTTGGCAATGACGTTTTTGAGCTGGCCGACCATCTTGTCAAGCCTTTTGGCGGGGGAGGACCTGAAGCGAGCCGAGGCAAGCTGGGCAATGTCCCAAATCATGTCCGGCGAGGCCACCCAGGCCCAGATCGGGGCGTTCATGCTGGCGCTCAGAGCCAAGGGCGAAACCGTTGAAGAGCTTGCCGGACTCGTCGATGTCATGCTCGAGAACGCAGTCTTGTTGCAGACCGGTTCCGATGCCGTTGACATCGTTGGCACCGGGGGAGACCTGGTCGGGACAGTAAATATCAGCTCAATGGCGGCCATTCTGGCCGCAGCCAGCGGAATACCCGTTTTGAAGCACGGCTCTAGAAGCGCCTCTGGCAAGACGGGGTCATCCGAGATGCTCGAGGTGCTCGGCATAAGGCTGGACTTATCGCCCCAACAGGTCACTGAAGTCTTTAGAAAAGTCGGCATCACGTTCTTCTTTGCACCGGTTTTTCACCCCGCAATGCGTCACGTTGCACCGATTCGCAAAGAGCTGGCAATACCGACAACGTTTAACTTCCTCGGACCACTTGCAAACCCAGCTCAGCCAATCGCAACGGCGCTTGGCGTCGCAGACGCCAAGATCGCGCCACTAATGGCCAGCGAGCTGGCTCAGCGGGGGAGAGTGGCGCTGGTCTTTAGGTCCAATGACGGTCTTGACGAGCTCAGCACCACCGCAACGGCCAAGATCTGGCAGGTTGCTAATGGCCAGGTAACCGAACACGAATTAGACCCAACCAACTTAGGGCTGGCACGAGTGACCCAGGACAAACTGCTTGGCGCAGACGCCAAGCACAATGCCGAGGTGGCAGCAAAGCTATTCGAGGGCAAAGAGTTCCAGAATTCCTCGGAGATTCGTGATGTCGTGTTGCTAAACGCGGCTGCTGGAGTCGTTGCCTATCAGCTTGCGAAAAACCCTGAGCTTGCAAATGAGCCACTTGAGGCCAGATTCGCAGCCGCATTGTCGGTCGCGTCCAACGCTCTATCCAGCATGGCCGGTGCGCAGAAACTCAGTGACTGGTCGCAAGCCACTCAGTCCGCCTAAACCACCAGATCTTCGAAGTGGGGAGCGGCGCTGTAATTGTTAGTTGACATAATGTTTATTATCGGCACTATGAACCCTGGCTCAGAAGGGGCGAGTCGTTGTGGCACTCTCACCCCCCGCCATGAGCAATTAGCTAGACCCTGCCGCCCTTGTCGGCTAAGCCAAACAGTCGCATTGCAAGCTGGTTCAGATAACCAATTGCGAGTGCAAATATCAGAGTTCCTTCTCGAACCTGACCGCCAAGTACAAACCCGATGCTGACCACGACGATTTCCACAGCCGTTCTGGCAATCCAAAATGGTGATTTGAATCTTTGAGCTAATCCCATATTGAGGCCATCTCGCGGACCCTTACCCATGCCGCAAGAAATGTAGAGCCCAGTGGCATAAGAGATCAGCAGCATTCCAGAGACGAACAGCAATAGTTGCTGCCAATAAACAGTCGGTTCTGGGATAAACGGCAGAGCCAGGTCTGCGAAAACGCCCACGAATATGGCATTCATGATGGTTCCAAGACCGGGCTTCACTCGAAGCGGTATCCAGGTCAGTAGGACCAGCGCCGAGACAAACACCGTAGCCTGGCCAAAGCTCAGCCCGGTTTGAATCGAGATTCCCTGAGCCAGCACGTCCCAGGGAGCAATGCCGATTTGCGCGTCAACCATCATCGCTAGGCCAACGCCGTAGATGAATAGCCCGAAAACTAGCTTCACAAAGCGTTTCGGAAAATTAGACTGAAGCACCGCTAAAGACTAGGGGCAGAAAGGTTATTCGATGACCAGGACTGGATACTTCGATGCTCCATATCCAAGAAGATTTGCTCATCGCGGACTGTCCTTGCACCAAGGCGATATCGACGAGAACTCAATAGCGGCCATCCAAGCAGCTATTGACCAGGGTGCAACCCACGTTGAGAGCGACACCCACGCCACCAAGGACGGCACCGCCGTGTTGTTTCACGATGATGATCTAGCCCGGGTGGCGGGGGTTCCTAAGCAAATCTCCGAACTAAAGATCGCGGAGCTCAGGTCGATAAGACTGAACCACGGCTCTTTGATCCCGACCCTCGGCGAGGTGTTCGAGAGCTTCCCGGATTTATACCTAAACCTCGATATCAAATCCGAGCAAGCGATTGCTCCAACGGTGAGGGCCATCGAGGATTATCGCGCCCATGACAGGGTTTTGGTGTCAAGCTTCTCCGAGTCAAGAAGAGCCAAGGCCATAGCGCTCCTTACAAAGCCAGTTGCAACTAGCGCCTCGATGCGGACCGTGGTTTTAGCCTGGGCGCTGCATAAATTTGCATTTGGGATTGGCTTCAGGTCCCTCACGCGCAATATAGACGCCTTTCAGATTCCGCCATCCAGGGGGCCTATTCGGTTTGCGACCACTTCCTTTATTAACCGTGCCAAATCTGCCAACAACGAGGTGCACTTTTGGACGATAAACGATCCCGAGCAGATGCGAGCGCTAATCGATTTGGGCGCCGATGGAATCGTAACCGACCGAGTAGATGTGCTGAGCAACCTGAAATAATCCTGAGAACTTTGGCTTTCTAGGAATTGCTAGGGGCTTTGCTGGTTGCCCATACCTGGAGGCAATAAATGGCAGACACAATGCGCGGTATGAGACTCGGTGGGCAATCACTGGAGTCCGATAAGGGCGTCGAGCTCTCAGAGCGCCAAAGGGTGGACTTCCGCTGCGCCAAAAATCATGAATTTTCAGTGGTCTTCTCACTAACCGCTGAATTGCCGACCACCTGGGAGTGCAAAAGCTGTGACGCAGTTGCAGTCAGGCTCGAAGATGGTGTGGAGGTTGACCTCGCCGAGGAGAATTCCGACGGCCCCAGAACCCACTACGACATGGTTCTAGAGCGTCGATCCCGCGAAGAGCTCGAAGAGCTTTTGCAGGAGATGCTCATCAGCATGCGCAAGCGTCGCGCTGAGGGAAGACTTAGCGCCTAACCAAGCGCTGTAACAACCACTTCGTGCAAAGCGCGAAGGCCTCAATAATGATCCCGGTGGTCATTTTGCTGCGACCACCCTCACGCTCAATGAAGGTAATTGGGACCTCTGCTATCTGAGCGCCGAGCCCCATCGAAAGTTTTGTCATTTCCACCTGAAATCCATAACCGTGGGCCTGAATCTTTTGAAGTGGCAACTTTGAAACCAGCTCTGCCGAATAAGCCCGATAGCCGGCGGTCACATCTTTTAGTTCACTTCCAATTGCAAATCTGGCATAGGCATTGCCCGCTTTGGATATCCACTGGCGATAGCTAGGCCAGTTTTGAACCGCTCCCCCAGCTACCCAGCGCGATCCGATAACAAGATCTGCATCGCTTGCCAGCAGCCGGGAAAGATCATGAGCCTGATGTGAACCATCGGCATCCATTTGAATAATCCGCTCATATCCACGATCGAGTGCGACCTGAAACCCTTGCGCGTAGGCTCTGCCGAGACCGTCCTTCGATTGTCTGTGCAGCACGCTGACGCGGCTGTCTCCCGCGGCAATCTTGTCTGCCAGCTCCCCCGTGCCATCTGGCGATGAGTCATCAATGATGATCAGATCGAGCTCGGGCTCTGCATCAAATAACTTTTCGACTGAGGACTGTATTACCTCACGCTCGTTGAAGGTGGGCATCAAAACGCAGGCCCTCACCTGCGCCTTGACTTTCTTGCAAGGGCCAGGCCAACCAGGACTAGCACCACCAGCAGGTTGATGTAGTCGAAGAATCTTCCGACAAACATCGCTGGCGTTAGACCGGAATAAAGCGGCAGCTCTTCGACCATCACGGCCGGTGTGTACCACTCGACCTCCGAGAGGATCTCACCCGATGGCAGGTAAATGGCGGATAGGCCAACGGTTGAGATATTCACAACCGTTCTTCCAGTTTCGATGGCCCTAAGCCTTGCAATACCAGCCTGCTGAAAGGTCTCGTCGGAGTAGCCAAAGTCGGCATTGTTGGTTTGAGAGAGGATTATCTCCGCACCATCTGCGCTGAGCTCTCTGAGAATGCCATCCTCCGCAATCTCAAAGCAGATCAGGGTGCCAGCAATAAAGTCCTCTGAGACCTCGAAGATGCCATCTCTTTCTCCAAAGCTAAAACCTCTTGGAATCATGTCGATTAGATCGGGTGCAAACATCCGCCAGAACTCTCGGTCCGGCGCGTATTCGGCAAATGGCACCGGTTGTTTTTTGTCGTAGTAGTCCACCGGGCCTAGTTCCTGGCTGCCACAAAAGGGTCGAATTAAAGCTCTCGTCTCCCCTGGCAGTAATGGTTCCAAATGAGAACGGTGCGTCAATACGATTGGCAAGCTCCTCAATTTTTTGTCGTGCACTCTCTGAGCGAAGCGGGTCTATGTCCGAGGAGTTCTCCGGCCAGACCAAAAGATCCACCTCATCGACCAGCGGGTGATCAAAGACCAACTCGGTGGCATCGAGGTGGTTTTGCAATATGGTGCCGCGCCCAACATTTGAAAATAGACCCGCATTTGCATTGCCTTGAACGGCTGCAACAACCTTGGTCCCGGTCTGGGTCGTGGTGAAAGAGGTTGGGGTGATTATCGGAATCAGGGCAACCACCAAGATGGTGACCACGACCGGCCTGAAGGGCAAACGAGATCTGCCGGTGCGATTCATTAGCCAAAGCGCTGCCAGGATTCCGATCAGGGCAACCATGAAGCTAAGTAGCGACATTCCTCCCCAAAACACCCACTTCATCATGAAGCTGTCGGTCTGAGTCATCGCCAATCTCGACCACGGGAAACCCCCGTAGGGGAAGTTGTTTGCCAAAAACTCGCGCAGCGTCCAAATGCTGGTGGCAGCCAGGGCAAAGAAGTAAAGCTCTGTGCCCCTGGGTTTCAGCTTTTTATAGAGCCAAGCGGTCAGCGCAGCACCGAATGCGTAATAGAGCGACTGGAGCGTGGAGAGAGCTATCAGCGGCACCGGTCCCAGGTAGAGCGATATCCACTCGATGTGGGCAATGTAAAAGCCTGACCGGCCAAAAAGCCAAGTAGCCATGCCCACCAAAAACCAAGACCGAGAGTTGCTATCAACAACAAACCCGGGATTAGCGGAGCAAGAATCCAAACGTTCTCGGTGGGAAAGGTGTAAAGCGCCACTAATCCAGAACCGATGGCAAGTGGAATTCGCCACAAAAGCTCTCGATAACGCATGTAACTACCCTAAGTTCTAGACGTAGTAGCTGGAGGCAACGATGCCTCGTTTGATTAGGTCCATGGCTTTATAGGCGGTCTCGGCAACTTCGGCATCGGCACCGTTGGCTAGTTGATCCAGCAGGTCAATGATTTGCTTGGACCAGCGAATAAAGTCGCCGGGCAACAGCCCGGTGAGTTTCAGCACATCGTCAAGCCTGGCGCCGGTTGCCCAGCGGTAAATCCCCCAAACCATTCCAAGCTCGAGTGCGTGCTCCTTTGGAAGTCGGTACTCCTCCTGCAGCTCGTAGAGCTTTTGCTGAATCTCCTCGGTGGCATCAAGGGCGTCCCTGAATTCACCCTTTGGTGTCTTGGGTTCGTAATCGCCATCATCACGCCGATTCTCATAGACCAGTGCCGCAGCCATTGAGGCAAGTGCTGGCGGATCTAGTTTTTGCCAAACTTCGTTGTTGATGCACTCTGCAATCAATAGATCTCGCTCGCCATAGATCTTGGCAAGGCGATTGCCCGCCGCAGTCACCTCAAGATCATCACCATCTTCGACCAGGTAGCCAAGCTCTGTCAGCAGCGAGCAGATTCGCTCGAAGGTCTTGGCAACCTGATTGGTGCGGGACTCAATCTGGTTGACCGCTCCATCGATCTCCTTTTTGAGCTTTTGGTAGCGTTCGCCCCAGCGAGCGTGCGCCTCGCGGTCATTGCAGCCGTGACAGGGGTGGGCTCTAAGTTGTCTTTTGAGATCGGCAATCTTTTGCTCGTGAGAGCGCATGGTCTTGGTGTGTCTGATGTCCTTGCCACCGCGTGATCTCAGGTTGGTGCCGGTGCGCTCTAGATCAGAGATCTCGCGGCGCAAGCCCGAATACTCAATGAAGTCCCCCAGGTGGCACTGCAGCGCGTCAACATAGCCCTCCAAAGACGCCTGCTTCTCTGAGATCACCTGAGCCAAACCAACAACGCTGCGGTCAGCCTGGAACTGAGCGAAGGAGCGCTCTAGAACCTGGGAAGCACGCCTCGCACCAAAGGCCGCGGTCAGGTTCACCGCCATGTTGTAGGTGGGCCTAAAGCTCGAATTCAGTGGGTAGGTGCGCTTCGATGCCAGTCCCGCGACCACATTGGGGTCAAGCTGAGCGCCCCAGAGAATGACCGAGTGACCCTCGGAGTCGATTCCCCTTCTGCCGGCGCGACCGGTTAGCTGGGTGTACTCCCCCGCCGTGATTTGAACCCGAGACTCCCCGTTGTACTTGTCGAGTCTCTCCAAAACCACTGTGCGGGCTGGCATGTTGATGCCAAGTGCGAGAGTCTCGGTAGCAAAGACGACCTTGACCAGTTTGCGAAGAAATAGCTCCTCGACCACCTCTTTGAAAGCCGGCAGCATTCCGGCGTGGTGCGCGGCATAGCCGCGCTCTAGAGATGCCAGCCAGTCAAAGTACCCAAGGGTGTCTAGGTCCTCATCGCTGATCGTGGAGCAGCGCGCCTCGGCAACCCGCCTAATTTCCTGGGCTTGATCTCTATCGGTGAGCCTCACTCCCGAGCGCCTGCAGGCTTCGACCGCCTTCTCGCAGCCGGCTCTTGAGAAAATGAAAAAGATTGCGGGCAACAGATCCGCTCTGTCGAGGTTGTCAACCACATCTGGCTTCTCAAGTCTCGGAAAGCGCTGATCAATTGGGCGTTGGTAGCTGTGCTGCTTGCCCCTGGATCGGTGCGGCGCACGCTGCCGAGCCTGGTGTTTTTGCGTTAGCTCGGGATTCACCCGCATTTTCTTGCTGCCCTTTTCAAACAGCTCCAAAATCTCATCGCCAAACATCACGTGCTGGTGCAATGGCACTGGGCGGTGCTCCGAGACGATGATCTCGGTGTTACCTCTTACCTCAGCAAGCCAAGCACCAAACTCCTCGGCATTGGAAACCGTCGCACTCAATGAGACCACCAAAACATCTTTCGGAAGGTGCAAGATGACCTCCTCCCAGACCGCTCCACGGAAGCGGTCTGCCAGGTAGTGCACCTCATCCATCACCACAAAACCGAGGTCCATCAAAGAAGTTGACGTCGCATAAATCATGTTTCTGAGGACCTCGGTGGTCATCACCACAATCTGCGCCTCGGAGTTTTGATTGTTATCGCCGGTTAGTAGCCCGACCATGTCTTTGCCGTAGCGAGCAGCGAGCTCGGCGTATTTTTGGTTGCTCAGGGCCTTGATCGGGGTGGTGTAGAAAACCTTTTGTCCCTTTGCTACCGCTAGGTGAATTGCGAATTCGCCAACGATGGTCTTTCCAGCACCGGTAGGGGCTGCGACCAGCACCCCACTCCCCCGCTCCAGGGCCTGACAAGACTTTTCTTGGAAATCGTCAAGGGGAAACTTCAGCTCTTTTGAAAATGCTTCAAACTCTTGGTAGCGGTGCTTGTCCTTAGCCCGGGCATAACGCTCTGCCGGGGATAACTCAGTCGAGTTCGAACTCATCAGAGGTAAGCAGCTTCTCCTGCTTGCGCTCTCGGCGCTTGTCGTTCAGCATTGCAATTCCAACTGCCCCAAAGAAGAGCATCATCAATGGCACCATCATCAAGAGCATGGTCATCGGCTCTGCAACGGGGGTTGCCAGGGCAGCGATGATGGCAATAATCAAAACCGCCGCTCGCCAGCTTTTGAGGATGCCCTTTCCAGTTGCAATCCCGGCAAAGTTCAAGAGCACCAAAATCACCGGCATCACAAAGGCAAAACCAAAGATCAGCAAAATTCGAATCGCGAACAAGACGTAGTCGGCGGCGTTGATGACGTTGGTGCTGCCCTCGGGGGTGAAGCCAATAAGAGCCACAACGAAGCCCGGTAGTGATGCCCATGCCAGGGTCGTTCCCGCTAGGAAAAGCGGCAGGGCTGAAGCCATAAAGCCAACGGCATAGCGCTTCTCTTTTTCCTTCAGCCCCGGTGCGATAAAAGCCCAGGTGTTCCATAGCCAGACCGGCGAGGTGATTATGACGCCCAAAAAGATTGAGAGTTGAATGCGCAGGTCAAAAGCTGACACGACCGTGGTGAAGTTTGCCGAGGCGTCAATACCGCGCTCGTCAGCTACATTTTTCAGCGGCTCTTGCAAAAACGAAAAGACGGGGTCAAACAAAAACCAGCCGACAACAGTGCCGACCACTAAAAAACCCGCCGACCAGGAAAGACGAATCCTTAGCTCCCGCAGATGGGAACGAAGGGAACCGCGGCGCTCTTTGTCCTTGCGCCGCGCCATTAGTCCTTGTTTTTCTCGCCCTCTGGAGCGGCTTGCGCCTCGGTGTTCGAAGCCTCTGGGGCCTCACCGTTTTTGTTGATTTCCTTCTTAAAAATTCTCATCGACTGCGCTGCGCTCTTTGCCAGAGCTGGAAGCTTCGGCGCTCCCCATAGCAGCAACACGATTGCAAGAATGATGATCCATTCCCAGCCTTGAAGTCTCATGCCTACCTCTTATCTATTTCGATGTCTCGCACTCGTTGCACAAGTCTACGCTGTCTATCTTCGGCCTTTTTCTCCCGAGAACGAACAAGCTTGCGTCGTTTCATCATAAGTTTTGCCAGTTGCTGTTGCGAACTGGGTTTGGCGGGAGCTATTTCAAGTTTTTCAAACTGCTGCGCTTGGGCTATTAGCAACTGGGATTTTTCGATCTCGGCCTTCAGGGCAACTGCATTCATATAGAGCCGATAGAGCACCAGCCCAAGTAAATAGAGTGCGACTAACGTGACTGCAAGAATCAACCAACCGGTCCAATTCATCTAGTCCTCATTCTCTGGCGCAATCTCAGGCGCTAGGGCCGCCTGGGCAAATTCTCGCACGGCACTGACTGCCTCGGGGGGCTCTATCACCTTCACCAACCCACCGTATCGGGTGATGTGGCGGCCAAGGGCCTGTAGCGAGCCAACGCTGATCTCGCCAACCAACCTGCCGTCTTTTGTGATCACTTGAGAGTAAGAGGGGAAATTCCAAAAGATTTGAGCTGCTTCGGGTTCTGCCGAGATCTTCACGCTCAGCTCAGTGGATTCTGTTCCAAACACCTCGAGGGGTATCTCGAGTGCTTTGGAATCTTCACTAATAGGGTTCGCGGTGACCCGGAGGTTCACGATGCGATCTATTCGGAAGGACCTAACCGCTTGGTTTTTGTGGCAAAAACCGCGCAGGTAGTGCTTTTCTAAGACAAAATCCAACCGCAGCGGGTCGATGGTTCTTGTCGAGCGCTCTCCGAGTTGGTTGACGTATTCGCACTCGATCGCCACCTGGTTCATCACGGCACGCTGCAATTGGGCCATCAGCTCAGCTTCTCTGTTTCCGGCCACTTTTCGCACCACGCTGGTGGTTGAATCCCCAACTAGCTCTCTGAGCTCCTTCAGTGCCGGGTTATTTGCAAACTGGGCCAGCGATGCGATGTAATCCAGGCCAGCAGCCAGTGCTGTGACCTGGCGCTTTGATAGCACCGGAGGCTCGGTGAGCATCGACTCCGCCACCGAGAAGTCCACTTCACCGTCGTCTAAGAGTTCATCATCCAAATAAAAATGAGTCTTGAAATTGCCAACGTCTTCGCTGTTGGCAATCGTCAGCACGGCTTTTTTGATTGTCTGCTCACTAAAACCGAAGTGCTCGGCAAGTTCAGAGGTGTTGTGAGGGCCATTTTTTAGAACCAAACCAACAATCGAAAGAGCCAGGTTGAATAGCTCTTCGCCATCAATTTCCTGTTTAGGCATGATCGCTCACCACCCTTTCAAGCCCTCGCAGAATCCGATCCGCAAGGCTCTTGGGTGAAACTACTCTCAGGTCGGTGCCGAATTCCATTAGATCCTCAGCCAACAGGGCTTCGTCCATGAACGTTAGGGTCACCTCTGAATCTGCCGGTGCACCAAAGTGCCACCAGGCTTCCGATTCGGTCCTAAGCGCTATCACTGCCACCTGCTGGTCAATAAATTTTGCAAGCTCGGCCTCGGCCTGGGCAATCGATGCAGGATCTGATATCTGCGCCACTTGGCCCAAGATCTTCACCTCAGAAACGATTCGCCTCAAAAGAAAGTTTTTTAGCTCGCCGTTTTCCAGTCCTAGCAACACCCACTGACCCTCGATGAATCGGAGCTTTTGAGGATCAATCAATCTAACCGAAGCATCAGCATCGGCTTTTCGATAGCTGAAGCTAACTTGCTGTCCTTGCGAAATCGCGATTGCTAGTGGATCAAAGCTCTGATGCCTGGCGATTAGCCTGGGCGTGAAGACGGAGAGCTCTCTAGAATTTGGAACCACCCCAAGGGCCTTGAGCCTGGTGAGGCCTGACTGCGCGGATGGAGCCATCAGTCGGTTGTTCCAGGCTCTTGCGGCAAGTTCAAGCAGTTGAAACTGTTCGGGAGATAGCTCTAGGTCTTTGGGCCAATCAAAAGAACCCTTAGCAATCAGGTAGCGGTGTGCGCTCTGCTCCTCGAAGGCGTCAACCTCTATGACCTCTAGCGCGACACCCATTTCGCGAAGCGAAGACTTGTCGCGCTCGAACATCTTCTCTCTGGCATCATCGGAGGAATCTGCATAGGCCTGAACCGAGTCGTAGATCTCTTGTTTAGAGAGCCCGAGCCTGGGAGCTGCCAGTAAACAGCAGGTGAGGGTGAAGAGCCGTTGCGCAGGTGACTGCTTAGCCATCGGCTCCCCTTTGTTTATCCCTTGCCCAAAACGTCAATTACGAATATCAATGTAGAGCCTGCCGGGATTGAACCCTGTGCCAAATCGCCGTAGCCAAGCTCTGGAGGAATCACGGCAATCACCTGCGACCCCACGGTGACACCCTCGAGCCCCATGACAAACCCTTCAATCAGGCCCTCGTAGGTGATTGGGAAGGTTGCAGGTGCGCCCGAGCCCCATGAGGAGTCAAACTGCTCACCCTCCCAGGTCCAACCTGAGTAGTGCAGGACAACGTTGTCGCCAATCTCGATTGGCTCTCCGCCGCCCTCAATCAATACCGTGCTGCGGAAATCGCTAGGTGCATCGGAAGCTGGAATCTGGATTCCCGGCTGACCGTTGGGAGCTTTTATGACGGTGGGCATTCCAGTTTCGGCTGGTCTGGAAGCACCATTGGCCTTTGGTAGGTAGGCATCTACGACGTCAAAAATAAAGATGACCCCATGCTCTGGTGCAATACCGAGGCTCGGGATACCGATTGAGTTGTGAGCAGAGGCTGCATCTAGCAAAACAGCCACTCTTGATCCGACCTCAACGCCAGTTAGCGCCTTGCAGAAATCTGGTGTCGCACCCTCAATCAGATCTTGCGAGATGAAGTTCTCGGTGCCGAACTCGCTGCCCTGAATCTCTTCGCCGTTGGCTGAGTTGTAGCCGAGGAAGTGCAGTGATACTCGCTGTCCACCGACAATCTCGCCGCCATCGCCCTCAATCACAACCTGGGTTTCGACTCCCTGACCGTTTAGTGGAGTCGGGAAGGAAACCTCTGGCTGAGAGCCAAACTCACCAAGAACCTCGATCTGTTCGGCCGCAGTGCCGGTCTCATAGCTCTCACAAGCTGGGCTAAGCCCAACGGAGAGCTCTGCGTAACCCTTGGGCTCGGAACTCTCCTCGGGGACTTCGGCTGCGGAGCAGCCGGCAAGGATTAGGACGGGAAGAACGGCTAGAGCTAATTTGCGCAAAGAAAACACTTTCATTGGTGACACCTAATTCTGCCTGTCGTTGACCTCTTGTGTGAGCTTGCGAACGGTTTTTCTCAGTTTCTTCTCACTAACTGGTCGCTGACCCATGGCTTCTGGCAACCAGATCTCCATGTCCTCTGAGGTGTGCTCAGCCTTTGATGCCCTGCGCTGTTTGAACTGCGGCAAAACGGTATCTGGGGCAAGTCTTCTTGCCGACAGCAGAAATCCGGTGTGACCAATCATGCGGTGCTCAGGCCTGACGGCAAGCCCCTCTAGGTGCCAGGGTCTAACCAAAGACTCCCATGCTGATGCATCGGTGAACCCGCCGTGGGCCTTGATTGCCTCTGCGGTTCTCGAGAGCTGGGTGACGGTTGCGACATAAACAATCACCAAGCCACCAGGTTTTAGCACGGTCGCCACTTCTTGAATGCAGTCCCAGGGAGCAAGCATGTCTAAAACCACTCGGTCAGCCTTGGCCTTCCCGATAGTTTTGACCGCCTGCTCTTGAAAAGCGCCGAGTGTGACCTTCCAGTTCTTAGCCTCTCCAATGAAGTTCCGAACATTCGCCTGGGCAATTTCGGCAAACTCCTCGCGCAGCTCGAAGGAGAAAAGCTTTCCCTTCTCCCCCACAGCGCGAAGCAGATAGCTTGAGAGAGCTCCGGACCCAACCCCAGCCTCGGCGACCACGGCCCCTGGAAAGATATCTCCCTCCACCAAAATCTGACCGGCATCCTTTGGATAGACAATGGCGGCTCCCCTGGGCATGGCAAGGACGTAGTCGGCCAACAGCGGCTTCATTGCAAGGTATTCATCGCCGTTGTGGTTTTTGATGACGCTGCCAGAGGGCTTCCCGATGATGTCATCGTGATGGATATCGCCCTTGTGGGAACCAAAGCGCGCCCCTTCAACCAGGGTGATGGAATTCATTCTGCCCTTGGGGCCAGTTAGCTGCACCTTGTCGCCGACTGCAAAGATCTCAGACATGAACCCTCAAGCTTTCAATGTCATCGAGATCGACATCGGTGAGCGAAGAGATGATCTTGTTGGTTGGCCTTTCGGGCAGTGGAATCAGATTAGGAACTCCAATGGTGTGGGCCCCGGCGCTCTCGGCGGACATCATGCCAGTAGCGGAGTCCTCAAAGGCTATGCAGTCCGAGATATCAACTCCCAGTAGCTCAGCGGCCTTGAGGTAGGGCTCGGGGTGGGGCTTACCCATCTTGACCTCGTCGCCTGCAACAATCACATCAAAGGCATCAAAACCAATTGCATCGGCGACGGTTTGTGCCATTGAGCGCATGCTCATCGTTACCAGGGCGGTCTTGATGCCGCGTCTTTTTAGTTCAACCAGCAACTCGATAGCCCCGGGTCGAAACGGGAGTTTTTTCTTGAGGTTTACGATTACCTCGTTGGTCATTTTGTCGATGACCTCCTGCACGCTCAAATCGTCGATGTTGAAGCGCTCTTTTAGCATCGCCGAGGAGTCATAGAGGCTCTTGCCAATAATCGAGTGGGCATCAGCGTCTGTCCAGACTCCGCCATAGCTCTGCGCCAGAGCACCCTCGGATTCCATCCAGTAGGGCTCGGAGTCGATCAAAGTGCCGTCCATGTCCCATAAAACGGCTGCAGGAAAGTTTTTTGTTGACATCACCACCAGTCTAGTTCGCGAGGTGAATTAGAGTTTGGGGAGTATTTCATGGAGGTTTGATGCTCGCAGGTCGAATTCTGCTGGTGGCTTTTGAGGGATGGAACGATGCCACCGAGGCTGCTTCTGGCGCGCTGCGCGCAATCTCGGATCAACTCAAGGCGCAGACGCTAGAGGCGGTTGACCCAGAGGACTACTACGACTTTCAGTTCTCCAGACCCATGCTTGAGCTGGATGATGACGGCAATCGCACTCTGAGCTGGCCCGGCACCGAGTTGTTGCAGGCTTCCAAGGCAGGCATCAAGGCAAACCCCGGAGCCGAGAACCTGTTTTTGCTGATTGGAACCGAACCCTCAAGGCGCTGGCTGTCTTTTGCCACCGAGGTCATGGAGATGGTTCAGGATCGCGAGATTGACGCCGTTGTGATGTTGGGCGCCATGCTGGCCGATGTCCCCCACACCAGACCAATGCCAATCTTCAAAAGCTCGCAGAATGCTGCAATGCAGCAGATGTTCGGGCTTGAAAAATCCAAGTATGAGGGACCGGTTGGAATCCTCACCGTGTTGTCCCAAGCCTTCGAGGCCGAGGGTATTCCGGTGCTATCGATCTGGGGATCGGTCCCGCACTACGTCCACAACACTCAAAACCCCAAGGCCTCGCTGGGCTTTTTGTCCGAGCTGAGCGCGCTAACCGCGATGGAGTTTGACACTGCGGCGCTCGCGGAAACGGCTTTTGAGTGGGAGCGCTCAATTGATGAGATCTCTGAAAGCGACGACGAGATGGCCAGCTACATCGAACAGCTCGAGACCAGCCGTGATGCCTACGAGTCCGAGCTTGCCTCGGGCGATGCGATCGCGAGGGAGCTGGAGCGCTACCTAAATGATCGCCCAGAGGCCGAGGGCAAGGGCTAGATAGCTCCGAGCGCTAGGGCAATAAGCAAAATGCTGCCGACCCCAACTCGCCAAATCACAAACGGCATAAACGAACCCTTTTCCAAATACTTCAATAGCCACGCAATCACGGCATAACCCGAAACAAAACTCACGAGCGTTGCAACGATCGTGCCCAAAAGCAGATCCTGAGGCAGCTGTCCGAAGGATTCGTAGAACTGGTAGAAACCCGCGGCTAGGACCGCAGGAATCGCGAGCAGAAAGCTGTAGCGGGCAGCAGCCTCTCGGCTAAAGCCGAGCATCAAACCAACCGTGATGCTTCCTCCTGAGCGAGAAACTCCCGGCACCAGGGCCAAGGCCTGCCCAAACCCAAAGGCGAGACCGGACTTCAGGTTCAAATCCGTAATGGCCTTGCGCTTTTTGCCAAGCACATCCGCTAGGCCAAGCAATAAACCAAAGACAATCAGGGTGATTCCAATCACCCAGAGCTGTCGGACATCGTTTTCCACTACGTCTCTGAAGGTCAAGCCCAAAATTGCAATTGGCAGGGTTCCGATGATGATCAGCCAACCGAGTTTGGCGTTTTGCTCCTGGTCTGACCAACGCCTAAAACCGGTTCTAAACCAGGAGCCCAAGATTTCCACAATCGTTCTAAAGAAATAAATCACCACAGCGGCCTCGGTGCCAATTTGAATGGTGGCAATAAACGCTGTCAGCTGGGGCTTGGATAGCTCAGATAACCCCATGAGTTCTTGAGCAATCTGGACGTGAGCGGATGAGGAGATTGGTAGAAATTCGGTGAGACCCTGGATTAGACCTAAAAGGATCGCCTCAAAGAAGGTCATTCTTCTTCGGCAAGCTCAATCGGAAGGTACTCGTCATAGGCATTTGCCAGTGCCTCCTCGTAGGCCAAGAAGGCATCCTCGACCTGGGCGTAGGCCTGCTCAACAATCTGCTCGGCACCCTCGCGCTTGGTGGCCGCGGCATCAAGGTGTCGCTCCAGAGTCCCGACTAGGCGGCTGAGTGCTGCTGCTACTTCCTCATGCATGCCACTAAGTTAGCCCCAATTCGGCCATTACCCAAGTAGGCGGGCTGTGATGGCAATAGCAATTCGTGATAGATTGTGGCGCGCTCACCTTTGGTGAGCACCACCTGTCCGGGTGGCGGAATGGCAGACGCGCTAGCTTGAGGTGCTAGTCCTCGCATAGAGGGTAGGGGTTCAAGTCCCCTTCCGGACACAAACCCCCTGATCACCTCGCTGAACTAAGATTTGCCAAGTGAACCCCGAATTTGACTCAGCGCTCAGCTATGGCCTCGAGCACGCCAAAAAGCTGATTGCGGGCAGAAACACCCTGGTTCTAACCGGTGCTGGAATTTCAACCTCATCGGGCATCCCTGACTATAGAGGCGCGGGCCGGGTGCAAAAGCACCCGCTCACCTTTGATGAATTCATGGGTTCAGCTCAGAACCAAGCCCGCTACTGGGCCAGAAGCTTCGTGGGATGGCATCGAATCGCCGCCGCGCAACCAAATGAGGGCCATCACGCCCTGAGCGCCGCTGAAAAAGCGGGCAAAATCTTCCACATCATTACCCAAAACGTCGATGGCCTGCACCAAAAAGCCGGCACCAACGAAATTGTTGAACTTCACGGAAGACTCGATCGAGTCTTGTGCACCGGCTGCGGTGAGATTCTCTCTCGCAGTGAACTCGATGGCAGAATCCACTCGCTGAACCCGGATTTCAGAGAGCGCGAGAATGTCGAGTTCTCCCCCGACGGCGATGCCGAGATCGAACCACCCGAGAACTTTCGTGTCCCAAGCTGCACCGGCTGTGGTTCTCACTTCAAGCCAGACGTGGTCTTTTTCGGTGAGCAGGTTCCAAGGCCGAGGGTAGAAAAGGCGGAGCAGTTGGTCTCACAAGCCGAAGCTGTTGTGGTGGCAGGGAGTTCTTTGACTGTAAATTCTGGTCTTCGCTTAGTCAAGCAGGCCAAGAAGCTAGAAATCCCACTGGTAATCGTGAACCTTGGTGAAACCAGGGCAGATGCGATTGCCGATGCCAAGCTAAACGCCTCCACGACCGAGATATTGAAAGAGCTTTTCTAGATGACCGAACTGGGCCTATTTCGACACGGTCAGACCGACTGGAACATTGATCTCAGACTGCAGGGCACGGCAGAGGTGCCACTGAACCAAACTGGCATTGAGCAGGTCACTCGGGCAGCCAAGGTGCTGGCCGAGCGCTCCTGGGACGTTATTCTCAGCTCTCCGCTTGGCAGAGCAAAGCAGTCTGCGGAAATCATTCAACAGTCCCTGGGCCTTCCAAAGAGCAAGATTGAGCCGCTCTTACTGGAACGTGCCTTCGGAATTGGCGAGGGCATGGATTACAAGACCTGGCAGGAGCAGTTTGCTCACCTCGATGATATTCCGGGTGCGGAGTCTGCCAGCTCGGTTGCCGAGCGCTCGAGAAAACTGCTCGAATTCATGGAGCGCGAATACCAAGGGGCCAAGGTCTTGGCCGTCTCGCACGGCGCCTTGATCAGATTTGTATTGAACCAGGTGACTGATGGTGAGATTCCTCCCAAAGGCGAGCGCTTGCAGAATGCCTCACTACACCTGATTCGCCACCAGGGCTCTTGGGAGCTTGAGGCTTGGGCGCCTGAGCCGCTAGGACAAAGCGACCCGCTCACAGAGGACTAAGAGCTCCCTGGCACTTTTTGGCCAGGTAAATTCGTCGGATTGTTTCAGACTCGATTGTGAGAGTTCTTGCCAAAAATCTGGATCGTCCAATGCGCGCACCTGACTTGCAAAATCATGCGGATCGGTCGGGCTGAATCGAAGACCCGCCGGACCGGCAACCTCCTCGAAGATCTCAATGTCACTTGTCACCACCGGGGTGCCGCGCTCCATGGCCTCAACCAGCGGAATGCCAAAACCCTCATCCAAAGAAGCGCTCACCAGGGCCTTTGATTCCCGAAGCAGCCTGAAGTACTCCTGGTCCGACACCCCATCTAGAAACTCAACCTTGCCGCCGACTTCGTCGGCAATTGCGGATAGTTCGCGCTTGCGCTTCTCGCTGATCCTGCTGGTGAGTAGAAGTCTGTGATCTGGGATTTCACCCATCCCCCGAACCAAGGTCTCGACATTTTTGTATCCCGTAAAGCTGCCCATGTAAACCAGGTCACGAGAGCCGCTGCGGTTTTTGTATTCAATAAACTCGCAAGGCTCCGCGGCGTTGTGAATAACGGTGATCTCGCGCTTGGTGAGGCCGGTGGCGAGCATTTGACGCTTTGTGGTCTGGGACACGGTGACCACGGCATCCGCTTTGTTCAGCAGCACCCGCTGTGGCCAGTAGACCATGTGAAACAAAAACCAGATCACCTTGATTAGCCAGTTGAACTCATTGGGTGGGGTGCGGTGGCGATAGTAAATCAAATCGTGCAGCGTGGAGATGAGTTTGAAATCTCGGAAGATCGACGATGTCACCTGCATCGGGCTAAACAAAACAGAGATGTTCTGCTTGCGAAGTCTTCTTGCCAATAAGAGCTCTCTTGGGGAGCTTGGGTGGTTGACCTTGAGGACCTTTACGTTCTCGGGCATCAGTGCCACTTGCGCCTTTGAGCTCACCAAAACACTGAGCTCTGTTAGCTTCGCAAGCTCACGAATCAACCCCACGCTGAATCTAGAGATGCCGTCAGGTTTACTGGGGTTGATGTATCTAGCATCAAACCAAAGGTCTTTCATTTAGTCCCTAACAAAGCTCTCTAGCAATCTGGCAACCTCACTCGGGGTCTCGTAGTGAGTCAGGTGCCCCACCTTTGGTATCACCTCAAGCTGGGAATTGGGAAGTTTGTTTGCAAGCTCGATGGTCTTGTGAACCGGTGCCACGATGTCTTTCTCGCCAGCAATCAAGAGCAGATCGCCAGTGAGGCTTTGTGCATAGTCAAAAACGCTTCCGGTGCTGGCGGCTCTGAAGCCCTCGATTACGACTCGTGATGAGGTGAATGAGGAGAAGTGCTTGGCGTGCTGAGCGTGAGCAAAGGATCGGATTGAAGGCTTTGAGCTTTTAGTCAGCAGCACGGACATGCCCCTGACAACCAAGGCGTTTGAGAGCACGGAGGGCACTTTGCCCCCGAGGTTGTAATAGCTATCGGCCAGAGCTTGCCCCACTCCACCGATTTCACTAGCTCTTGAAGTGATTGGGTTTAGGAGTACCGTTTTTGCCTCGAGGCCCTGCTCAATGGCCGCTGCGGTCACGAGCGTGCCGAAGCTGTGGCCTAGAACTAAATCAAATTTGCCCGCCTTCGAGACATAGTCATTGAGCCAAGCTCCGTAGTTATGAAGATTGTGATCTGAATTGAGCTCAGCTGATTTGCCATAGCCGGGCAAATCCGGCACCCAGATCTCTGCGTTTTCCAGCGCTCCGGCAATTGGCAACAGCCCGTGATGATCTCCTCGGAAGCCGTGCACGAACAAGATTCGTGGGCCCTTACCACCAACCACCCAGTTGGCAGTTTGGCCAACATCACTGCGGTGGGAATTGGCCTTGGCTCTGGCAAAGAGTTCTCTTGGGGAAGTTTTCAACAACTGCACGAGCCAAGTCTAGATAGACAATCGATTGAGGCTAGGGTTTCACCCAAGGAGAGCCAATTGTTGGATTTTGATTTTGAACCCGAACTGCCCCTGTGGGCAAAAAACCTCGCGGTATTTGACCTAGAGACCACTGGCCTAGATGTCAGAGAAGCTCGAATCGTGACCGCCACGGTTGCCACCATCAACCAAAATGGCGAGGTCGACTCGCTTCGGGAGTGGCTCGTGAACCCCGGCATTGAAATCCCCCAGGTCGCAGCCGATGTCCACGGTGTCACCACCGAGATGGCGGTTAGAGACGGGATGGAACCGGCTCAGGCAGTATTAGAAATCGTTGCTTTGCTGAGTGAACTAAACCTCTCGATGCCGCTGGTTGCGTTCAATGCTCCCTATGACTTTTCAATCCTGAAAGCGGAGGCGCTGCGCTACCAGCTAGCCCACCTCGAACCCAAGCCGGTTATTGACCCACTGGTAATAGACAAGCAGGTGGATCGCTACCGCAAGGGAAAGCGCAACCTTGGCGTGATGAGTGAGCACTACGGCATAAAACTAGATGACGCCCATAACTCAACCGCCGATGCCGTGGCTGCCGGCAGGATTGCCCAGGTCCTGGCCAGAAAGTACGCGGAATTGGCAATTGACGCAGCCGAGCTGCATGACAAGCAAAGTGTCTGGAGCGATCAGCAATCAGAGAGTTTTGCGCAATACCTTAGAAAGCAAAACCGCCCGGAATACCGGGCGGAATTGGGTTGGCCGATAAAGGCTATTTGAAGTTCTTGAAGCGCTCGTTGAAGCGCTCGACGCGACCAGCGGAGTCCATGATGCGCTGCTTACCTGTGTAGAACGGGTGGCTAGCGGAGCTGATTTCGACATCGTAAACCGGGTAGGTCTTGCCGTCTTCCCACTCGATGGTCTTGTCCGAGGTGATGGTCGCACGGGTTAGGAACGAGACACCTGATGCCAAGTCGCGAAACACGATTGGTGCGTACTCTGGGTGGATGTCAGCCTTCATAGTTTTTCCTTATGTGAAATCTTTGTTTGCTCTAGGGCAACAGCGCGAAAGCCTAGCAGAGATTTAGCGCTCAGTCTAGGTTTGCAACTGCCGAGAAGCGGCCGTTCTGATAGCTGACCTTGAGCGGGTAGTTGAACGCCTCGCTAATGGCCTCAGAGGTTATCGTCGCTCCGATTTCTCCGCGGGCCATCACCTCACCGCCCTTCAGCACAAGTGCGTGGGTGAAGCCCGCCGGAATCTCTTCTAGGTGGTGGGTCACCATTGCCATGGCGGGGGCATGCTCACTTTGGGCGTAGCCCGCCAACAGGCCAATTGTCAGCTCTCTGGCTCCGATGTCCAAGCTTGCAACTGGCTCATCCAGCAGCAAAAGTTCTGGGTCCGTCATGATCGACCGAGCAATCTGAACCCGCTTGCGCTCACCGTCACTGAGGGTGCCAAATGCTCGCTCTTCGAAATCGGCAAGCTCCCACTCTTTGAGCACGCGGCGAGCTCTGCGCTCATCGATTGCGTCATAGCTCTCATTCCAGCGGCCAGTGACGCCATAGCTGGCGGTCATTACCGAGTTCAGCACGCTCTCGCTGTTGGGGATCTGAGCGGCTAGGGCGCTGGAGGCAAAACCGATTCTGGTTCTTAGTTCAAATACATTTGTTTGCCCGAGCTGCTCACCCAAGAGCTTTGCCACTCCGCTGGAGGGCTGAATCTGAGCTGCGCAGACTCTCAAGAGGGTGGTTTTTCCGGCACCGTTAGCCCCAAGAATCACCCAGCGCTCGGTTGATTGAGCTTGAAAACTCAAAGACGAAAGTATCGGTTTCCCGCCTCTGATAACCGAGATGTTTTGAAGATCAATAACCTGTGACATTGCCCTAAAGCCTAGCTTTCCAATGCGCTTCGATAGACCTCGATGGTGCGAGTCGCTATTGATTCCCAGCTGAATTCGGTAACTGCTCGCTCTCGACCGGCTTGGCCATATTGTTTGGCTAACCCAGAATCCAAAGCCTGATTCATGGTCTTTGCCCAGTCGGAGATAAAGGCTGCGGGATCCTTCGGGGTCCCGGTGCCGTCCTTGACCTGATCGACTTGAACCAACCAACCGGTTTCTCCCTCAACCACAACCTCTGGAATACCTCCGGTTGCGGTGCCGATAACCGCCGCACCACACGCCATCGCCTCAAGGTTCACAATCCCAAGTGGCTCATAGATTGAGGGGCAAACAAACAAATCGGTTTGGGTCAATAGGGCGGCAAGCTCAGGCACCGGCAGGTGCTCTGGGATCCAGGTGACTCCGTCGCGACGAGCTTGCAGCTCTGCAACCAGTGCCTCGACCTCCGCCTTGATCTCAGGGGTGTCGGGAGCTCCGGCAGCCAAAATCAGCTGCACGTCATCTGGAAGGGCCTTGGCTGCCTCGAGGAAGTAACTCAGACCCTTTTGGCGAGTGATACGACCCACGAACATTGCGCTCCTGCGAGTGGTGTCAATGTTGTAGCGGTCAATCACCTCTTGGTTTTCGGTCGGCTGCCACTTTTGAGAATCGATGCCGTTGTATACCACCTCGACCTTTTTGGGATCGAGTTCGGGGTAGGAAGCCAAGATGTCCTCGCGCATGCCATTTGAAACCGCAATCACCTTGGCGGCAGCTTCGTAGGCGCTTTTTCCACAAACGATGAAACCTGGTAGCCACCGCCGAGTTGCTCTTTTTTCCAGGGACGCATCGGTTCCAGAGAGTGTGCGGTGATGATGTGCGGAATCTCATGCAGCAGCGAGGCAATGTGACCGGCAAAGTTTGCATACCAGGTGTGAGAGTGGACCAAATCTGCACCAGCGATATTTGGCACGATCTCTAAATCGGTGGCCATGGTCTGCAGCGCGGAATTCTGGTCAGAAAAAGCCGCTGGGGTTTTGTAGCCAAAGGTTCCCGGTTCGTCCACGGGATCGCCAAATGCGTGCACTCGAGCCTCGATTTGGCCTCTGAGCACCTTCACCAACTCTGTGATGTGTACCCCTGCTCCCCCATAAATATTGGGCGGGTACTCTTTGGTAACGAAATCCACACGCATAACCAAATGCTATCCCCCCGCTTTCCATGCGGACTAACATTTGGTTATGGCTACCCGTGTTTTCGGAATGGTACTCGCCGGAGGCGAGGGTAAGCGACTCATGCCGCTCACTGCGGACCGCGCAAAGCCAGCCGTTCCGTTTGCTGGCTCCTACCGCCTGGTTGACTTCGCTCTTTCCAATCTCCTGAATTCCGGCCTCAGACGCATCGTGGTTCTTACTCAGTACAAGTCCCACAGCATGGATAGGCACATCTCACAAACCTGGCGCATGTCGCCGCTGCTTGGTGGTTATGTGGCATCCATCCCGGCTCAGCAGCGGCTCGGCAAGCGCTGGTTCACCGGCAGTGCCGATGCGATCCTGCAGTCCATGAACTCACTCAGTGACGAGCGCCCTGACTACGTGGTGGTGGTTGGTGCCGACCACGTCTATCGAATGGATTTCGATCAGATGCTGCAGTCCCATATCGAATCCGGCATGGAGGCCACCGTTGCCGCCATCAGGCAGCCGATCGAGATATGCAATCAGTTTGGTGTGATCGAAGTCGATGCCAAGAACCAAACCAAGATCGCCTCCTTCAAGGAAAAGCCAAAGGATCCAGCCCCGGTCCCGGGCGACCCAACCCAAGCCCTGGTTTCAATGGGCAACTACATTTTTAACGCTCAGGCCCTGATAGAGGCAATCGAGCGAGATGCCGAGGACGAAAACTCGACCCACGACATGGGTGGCGACATCATCCCGTATTTTGTCAACCAAGACCTCGCTGGCGCATATGACTTCACCTTCAACGAGATCCCCGGAGCCACCCCGAGAGACAAGTCCTACTGGCGAGACGTGGGAACCCTGGATTCCTACTACGACGCCCACATGGACCTAATCTCCACGATGCCGATTTTTAACCTTTACAACTCCGAGTGGCCAATCTTTAACCAACAGATCAACATGCCGCCCGCAAAGTTCATTCACGACTCCGAGGGCAATCAGGGTAGAACCAACGACTCCATCGTGTCGCTGGGGGTTGTGGTCTCAGGTTCCGTCGTGGAGCGCAGCGTGCTCTCCCCCAATGTTCGAATCAACTCCCGATCGCTTGTTACCGATTCGGTTCTGTTGGACGGGGTCCAGATTGGCCGGGACTGCACCATTCGCAAGGCAATCTTGGATAAGGACGTTGTTGTCACCGACGGTGCGAGCATCGGAGTGAATCGAGATCGAGATCTAGAGCGTGGGTTCACTGTCACCGATAGTGGACTGACGGTTATTACCAAGGGGCTAATGGTCACACCGTGACAAAGTTTTTAGTGGTGTTCGACGTTGACTCAACGCTCATCGAACAAGAGGCAATTGAACTTCTGGCAGCACACTCAAAGAGCGCCGAATTGGTTACACAAATCACAGAGCGTGCGATGCGCGGTGAGATTGATTTCACTCAGTCACTAATTGAGCGAGTGGCAACCCTCAAAGGGCTTCCAGAGAGCGTCCTTGACTCGGTTGCTAATACGCTCACCCTGACTAAGGGTGCGACAAAATTGGTTAGCGAGATTCACGCCAGGGGCGGCAAGGCCGCTGCGGTTAGTGGTGGATTCATTCAGTTACTAGATCCAATCAAAAAAGCCCTCAGGCTCGATTTCGCAGCGGCCAACACCCTCGGGGTTCAAGACGGTTTCCTCACCGGCGAGGTGGTGGGCGAGATTGTCAATCGTCAGGCAAAAGCCGACTACCTGCTGCAGTGGGCGGATCAGTGCGGGTTAGATGCGTCCAAGACCTTCGCCATCGGAGATGGCGCTAATGACCTTGGAATGATGGCGGTGGCGGGCCTATCGATTGCGTTTTGTGCAAAGCCGATTGTCAAAGAGCAAGCCGATGTGGTGCTTGACGAGAGAGATTTGTCAAAAATTATTGAACTGTTGCCCTAGGCCCCAGTTGAGTGCAGGCCACCATCGACGTGGATCATCTCGCCGGTTGTGGCTGGGAACCAGTCGCTCAGAAGTGCAACCAATCCCTTAGCAGCCGCCTCGGTGTCGGTTAGGTCCCAACCCAAAGGTGCGCGGCCTGTCCAGAGCTCTTCCATGGTTGCAAAGCCCGGGATTCCCTTTGCTGCGGTGGTCCTAAGTGGGCCGGCGGAAATCAGGTTGACCCTGATGCCCTTGGGACCGAGATACTTTGCCAGATAGCGAGAGGTCGACTCAAACGCCGCCTTAGCCACACCCATCCAGTCATAGACCGGCCAGGAGACGGTGGCATCGAACGTTAGTCCAACCACCGATGAGGGATTATTCAGAACCGGAAGGCATGCGGTGGTGATGGACTTCAGCGAGTAGGCAGAGACCTCTACCGCGGTGGAAACATCAGACCACTCAGTTTCGAGAAAGTTTCCGCCCAGGGCGGTTTGCGGAGCAAAGGCGATTGCGTGAACAATGCCATCCAGTGAACCCAAGTGCTCTTTGATTCTGCCCGGCAGGGCAGCTAGGTCCTCTGCGTTGGTGGCATCGAGTTCGATGACCTCAGCCGGCTTGGGGAGCCTGGTGGCAATCTTTTGGGTGATTGGGAGCATTCTGCCAAAAGAGCTGAGCAGCACCTCGGCGCCTTCTTCTTGAGCCAGCCTTGCAGCTGCAAAAGCGATCGATGCCTCGGTCAAGACTCCGGTGACCAGGATTTTCTTACCCTCGAGAATTCCCAATTACTACTCCCTAAACACTTGTTGAATGAAAACTACTACCTAGTGCCCCATGCCAAGGCCACCATCGACCGGTATGACGGCTCCGGAGATATAGGAAGCCTCATCGGATGCCAACCAGCGCACCACCTTGGCAACCTCCTCGGGGCTGGCAAACCTGCCGGCTGGGATCTTGTCTCGATAGCTCTTGGCGAGCTCTTCACTGAGCTCTGCGGTCATGTCGGTGTCGATAAAGCCGGGAGCCACCACGTTTGCGGTGATGTTTCTCGAGCCGAGCTCGCGGGTAACGGATCTGGCTATTCCAACAAGGGCGCTCTTGGTTGCCGCGTAGTTCACCTGTCCGGCGCTACCTAAAAGACCCACCACGGAACCGATCAATATCACTCGGCCATACTTTTGCTTGAGCATCGATTTGGTCACCCGCTTTAGCACTCGGAACACGCCATTGAGGTTGGTGTTTACGACATCCTCAAACTCTTCATCGCTCATCCGCAGCAACAGCGTGTCCTTGGTGATGCCCGCGTTTGCCACCAATACCTCAATCGGCCCCAGCTGCTGTTCAACCTCTTGGATTGCCGCATCGAGTGATGCGCCATCGGTAACGTCTGCAACCACGCTCAGGGTGCCCTTGGGGCCCTTACCGCTTCTAGCAGTTACGGCAACGCGGTGACCGGCTGCGACAAACTCCTGAGCGATTGCGTAGCCGATGCCACGGTTGCCGCCGGTGACCAAAACTGTGCGGGCAGTTTGCATCAACTACTCCTATTCGGGAATACCATTGCCTATTACGTGCTTACGAATACCACAGTCTAGTAATCCAAGAGATCTCGAATGAGGATGGCGCAATTGCAAAAGCGACAGAGTGCAACAGCACTCGAGGCAAGTCCTGATGAGGAGAGACACTCCCGTCTGGTCAAATACACCGTAGCGATGTCTATCCGCATGGTGTGTATTGTGCTTGGAGTATTGACCCAGGGCTGGCTGATGTGGGTGTTTTTTGCCTTTGCTATTTTCCTGCCCTATTTTGCAGTGGTGATTGCGAACGAGCAGGGCTCATTCAAAAAAGTCAACACCGTAGTCATTGCCCCCAAATTCTCTATCAAGGCAGACTCGATCAGAGTTGATGACCCAAAGTAAGTGCTCTCGTGCCGGCTGCAACAACGGCGCTGAACACTTGATCTATTGGCGAAATCCAAAGGTCCACTCCCCCGATCGCCGAAAAACATGGGCTGCGTGCAATGAGCACAGGGAGTTTCTGGTTGACTATTTAGGAGCCAGAAACTTTTATCTAGAGGATAAAAAAATTGAAGCAGAGCACCCTTAGACGTTGGGGACCATGGATTGTCGTGGTCGTGCTCTTCGCCATTGCCACCACCCTTTTGAGTTCTTGGCAGTTCTCTAGGCGTGATGCGATCGTCGAGCGAATCGACCAGGTGATTGCCAACTATGACAAGACTCCGGTTGCCTATGAGTCACTCAACTGGAAGCTCAGCGATGACGGCCTCACCGATCTGGAGTGGACACCGGTAATTGTCACTGGAAACTACCTCCCAGATAAGGCGATCATTGTGCGCAATCGACCACTGTCTGGTCAGGCGGGCTTTGTGCAGCTGGTGCCGTTGGTTTTAGATAGCGGCGAGATACTCATGGTCGATCGCGGCTGGATTCAAGCCGGGTCTAACATCACAGAGCTAAGCTCCAATCCGCTTCCCAATCAGGGCAAACATGAGCTGGTGGTGAGGCTGAGAGCCCCGGAGCCAGATCTCGGAAGGCCGTCAGTTGATGGGCAGCTAGCCTCAATAAACCCTGCTGAGTTATCCGAGATTTTAGAGCCCTACGGCACCGTCATCTCTGACCGCTACGCACGAATGGTCTCGGAATCCCCCGGCTATCAAACTGCTCCATTAGCGATGCCGATGCCGTCTTTGAATGAGGGTAATCACCTCAGCTATGCGTTGCAGTGGATCTTGTTTGGGCTGATGGCTTTTGCGGCTTTGTTCTGGGCTTATCGCAACGATCGCCGAATTCGACTCGAGGAACAGGGTCTCTTGGTGCCCAAAGTTCGCAAGAAGACTCTGTCGGATTTGGACAACGAGTTTGAAGACCAGAACCAATAGACTTTCCAAAGTTTCCTAAGGAGCGCTAAATGTCAATTGCAACCCCAGTCATCGCAGACAGAATCTTTCCCAAGAGTCTTGCAACCAACATCTCACTGATCTTTGGCGGTGCGGCGCTAACCGCAATCTCAGCTCAAATTCAACTTCCGATGTGGCCAGTTCCGATGACCATGCAGACCCTTGCGGTCTTGCTGGTTGGCGCTGCACTTGGCGCGAAGCGCGGTGCGCTATCGCTTTCTTTGTATCTTGCCCTCGGAGCCGCCGGACTGCCGGTCTTTGCCTCCGCTAAATCACTAACTGGAGTGATTCCAACCGCCGGCTACATAGTTGGTTTTGTTGCCGCAGCGGCTCTGGTTGGCTATTTGGCTAGCCGTGGTTTTTCGTCAACGCCGCTCAAAGTCGCGTTGAGCTTTGCGCTTGGCAGCGTGGTTATTTACGGCTTTGGCATCTCCGGCTTGATGCTGGCGCTTGGGCTGGATATGAGCACCGCTATCGCAGTTGGAGTAATTCCATTTTTGATTGGTGATGTGGTCAAGGCAGCTGCAGCTGCGGCACTACTGCCGCTGGCGTGGAAGCTTGTGCGCTAGTACTAAATAGAGAACCCGATGGTTCGCATCATCTCTTTACCGTCTTCGGTAATTAGCTCTGGTCCCCATGGTGGCATCCAGATCCAGTTGATGCGAAACGCCTCGACAACACCATCCAGGGCCTCTGCAGTCTGCTCCTCGATAACGTCGGTGAGTGGGCAACCCGCAGAGGTCAGGGTCATGTTGATTAGCAACGCCCCATCCTCAGACTCCTGCAGACCGTAGACCAGACCTAGGTCAACTATGTTGACGCCAATCTCGGGGTCAATGATCTCCTTCATCGCTTCGATGATTTCATCGAAGCGAGCTGGTTCTAGTTCTTTTGGTTCACTCATGCTGTTGGTGCCTTTAGGAAGCGGTCGTAACCCTCGGCCTCGAGCCTGTCTGCAAGCTCTGGACCGCCCTGCTCGGCAATCTGGCCGTTGACAAACACGTGAACGTGGTCGGGCTTGATGTATTTCAAGATTCGGGTGTAGTGGGTGATCATCAAGACACCCAGGTCGCTACTCTCCTTGGCGCGGTTAACACCCTCAGAGACAACCTTTAGTGCATCAACATCAAGGCCAGAGTCGGTCTCGTCCAGGATTGCAATCTTTGGGGTTAGTAGCTCCATCTGCAGAATCTCGTGGCGCTTCTTCTCACCACCGGAGAATCCCTCATTCACGTTGCGCTCTGTGAAATCGGAGTCCATTCGCAAGTTTTTCATTGCGACCTTTAGGTCACCAACCCACTTGCGCAGTGCTGGGGCCTCGCCGCTGAGCGCGGTCTTGGCGGTGCGGAGGAAGTTAGATACCGATACTCCTGGAATCTCTACCGGGTACTGCATTGCTAGAAACAGTCCGGCCCGAGCACGCTCGTCGACGCTCATCTCCAAGAACATCCTCACCATCTAGCAAGATCTCGCCCTTGGTGACCTGGTATTTGGGGTGCCCGGCGATTGAGTAAGCCAGAGTTGACTTGCCCGATCCGTTTGGACCCATGACTGCGTGGGTCTCGCCGGAGCGGATCACCAGGTCAACGCCCTTGAGGATCTCTTTTGCACCCTGGTCGGTCTCTACCGATACGTGCAGGTTCTTGATTTCTAGAGTTGCCATTTGTCTTTTCCTTTTTCCTAAGTCTTTAGTCTTCGTACTCTAAGTAGATTTCGTCGTTTTCAATCAAAACCTCGTAGGTTGCCACGGGTTCGTAGGCGGGGAGGCTCAGAGGCTTACCGGTGCTGAGTTCAAACTTTGCACCGTGTGCCCAGCACTCGATCGTTTCCTCGTCAACAAAGCCCTCGCTGAGGGAAATCTCACCGTGTGAGCACTTGTCATCAAGGGCCTTTACTTCTCCCGAGGGGGTTCTAACGATCGCAATTGCGTGATCGCCAACCTTGACTCTGATTGCCTTGCCTGGTTTGAGGTCCTCTAATGGGCAGATCTTGATTGCCACCTATACCCCAACCTTCTCAAGCTCCAGCTCGATGGCGGCAATCAGCCTTTCCTCGATTTGGGCAACACCAATTTTTTGAATCATTTCATTCAAGAAACCACGGACCACCAGCTGCTTCGCCTCTGGCTCTGAGATGCCTCTTGCCATCAGGTAGAAAAGCTGCAGGTCATCGAAGCGGCCCGAGGCGCTGGCGTGGCCGGCACCCTCGATCTTCCCGGTTTCAATCTCCAGGTTGGGAACCGAGTCGGCACGAGCACCGTCGGTCAACAAGAGATTACGGTTTAGCTCGTAGGAGTTGGTTCCAACCGCGCTCTCGCGAATCAAAACATCGCCAACCCAAACGGTGTGAGCTCCCTTACCCTGCAGTGCGCCCTTGTAGGCGACATCGGAGACGCAGTTAGGTGCGATGTGGTCAACGTATGGTCTGTGCTCAAAGTAGTTGCCGGTGTCTGCTAGGTAGACGCCATACATGTTGGTCTTGCCACCCGGTGAAGACAGGTAGCTAGCCGGGGTAACCCTCACGAGGTCTCCCCCGAGTGATACCACCACGTGCTTTAGCTCTGCGTCCTTGCCAATCTTGGCGAACTGACTTGAGATGTGGCTAGAACCCTTGTTCCACTGCGCAATGGTGATGAAGTCCAGCTTGGCGCCATCCTCCAGGACCAGTTCAACGTTCTCACCCAGCACGCCATCGCCAACGTGGTCTAGGACCACGGTTGCCTGCGAGTTGGCGCCAATGACCAAAACAATGTGAAGCGCTTTGGCCTCGTGAGCCTTTGGATTGATCTCAATAAAGCTCGGGCCATCGATCTCGGTGTTCTTCGGGATCTCGATGACCATGGTCTTTGAGGCATTGGTCCAGGCAGCAGCTGAGATGCGATCCTCTGGCAAGCCAGCGGATCCAATCAGTGCGTCAGTTGAATCGACCCAGCGGCTGGTGATTCCAGCTGCCAGCTTGAGTTCAATTGCCTCTTGGCCAACCTCACCCATGACCTCTTGGTCTAGACCGCGAATGAGGTCTTGGGGAATGTAGCGCCAGATCTCCTGGAGTTTTGATACCTCTGGGAAATCTGAGACTGAAGCTGAGCGTGGGCGCTCGTTTCTTGTTTGAATTGGCACGCCTGTGTGGGAGTGTGCCTCAATACCGTGCTGCGCCATTACTAGCCCACAGCTCCTTCCATCTGCATCTCGATTAGCTTGTTCAGCTCGAGTGCGTATTCCATTGGTAGTTCTTTGGCAATTGGCTCAATAAAGCCGCGAACAATCATCGCCATCGCCTCGTCTTCCGCCATTCCGCGGGACTGCAGGTAGAACAGCTGCTCGGCAGAGATCTGAGAGACGGTGGCCTCGTGACCCATCGAAACATTGTCTTCACGGATGTCATTGACTGGGTAGGTGTCAGATCGAGAGATGGTGTCGACCAACAAAGCATCACACCTCACGGTGTTGGCGCTGTGGTGGGCACCTGGGTTCACGCGAATCTCACCGCGGTAGGAGGTCCTGCCACCACCACGTGCGATTGACTTGGAGACAATCGAGCTGGTGGTGTAGGGAGCTAGGTGAATCATCTTGGCACCGGCATCCTGGTGCTGTCCCTCGCCTGCGAAGGCAACCGAGAGGGTCTCACCGCGAGCGTGCTCGCCGGCGAGGATCACGCTTGGGTACTTCATGGTGACCTTGGAGCCGATGTTGCCATCGATCCACTCCATGGTTGCACCCTCGTGAGCAATCGCTCGCTTGGTAACCAGGTTGTAGACGTTGTTGGACCAGTTCTGAATCGTGGTGTAGCGGACCCGAGCGTTCTTCTTGACGATGATTTCAACCACTGCGGAGTGCAGTGAGTCGGATTGGTAGATCGGGGCGGTGCAACCCTCGATGTAGTGCACGTAGGAGTCTTCGTCAGCAATGATCAGGGTTCTTTCGAACTGACCCATGTTCTCGGTGTTGATTCGGAAGTATGCCTGCAGTGGGATGTCAACGTGGACGCCCTTTGGCACATAAACAAATGATCCACCGGACCAGACCGCGGTGTTCAGCGCAGCAAACTTGTTGTCTCCCGCTGGGATAACGGTGCCGAAGTACTCCTGGAAGATCTCTGGGTGCTCGCGAAGAGCGGTGTCGGTGTCTAGGAACAAAACGCCCTGAGCCTCAAGGTCCTCACGAATCTGGTGGTAAACCACCTCGGACTCGTACTGGGCGGCAACACCGGAGACCAAGCGCTGACGCTCTGCCTCTGGGATACCTAGCTTTTCGTAGGTGTTGCGAATGTCTTCTGGGAGCTCTTCCCAGGTGGTCGCCTGGCGCTCGGTGGAGCGCACGAAGTATTTGATGTTGTCAAAGTGAATACCGCTGAGGTCGCTGCCCCAGGTTGGCATTGGCTTTTTCATGAAGAAGTCGTAGCCCTTCATGCGACGCTCCAGCATCCATGCGGGTTCGTCTTTGAGGCCGGAGATGTTCTTTACTACTGACTCGTTGATGCCGCGCACTGCGGTGGCACCCTTGTCGTCCTTGTCTGACCAACCAAACTCGTAGGTTCCCAGTTCATCTAGCTCTGGGCGGTCAAGAATTTTTTCTGACATTTGTGTAAGCCTCCTGTTACCTCAACATGGTGCAACCCGAAATAATCTCGGGTATTCCATGTGTTGAAATGTGTGAAACACTGGTATTCAGCTGTTTCAAATGTTAAGCGGTAATGCTTTTCCATACCAGTAAGGCAACCCTAAGTAAGGTCAATAAATTGAACGCAGTCAAACAAGTGTGGTTTGGGGCTCTAGTTTCTACCTCAAGGCTCAGGCTCTTTGTTTGGCTCTCTCTTGCCACTCAAATTTTGATTGTTGTGACCGGTGGCCTGGTTCGTCTCACCGGCTCTGGTTTGGGATGCCCAACCTGGCCCAAGTGCACCGATGAGTCTTTGGTTTCCACCCAGGAAATGGGTATTCACGGAGTGATCGAATTCGGCAACAGGCTTTTGACCTTTGTGCTTTTGATTGTTGCCCTTCTAACCTTCATCGTCGTGGTGCGCAGGGCCGAGGCTGGCTAAGGAGCTCACTGCCCCCACCCTGTCCTTTTTCGGTGGCGTAGCGCTGTTTATTGTCGGCCTGGTCGTGCACAACTTCCTAGGTCTTGGCCCTGAGGCCATTGCCACCTTCGCAGCTTCGCTGGCGGTGATGCTTGGCTTTGGTGTGGTTGTGGTTAGAAGAGCGAAGCGCCTGGAGCCCGCGGGACTGATTTGGCCAGCATTCTTGCTGGGCGCTGGCATCATCCTGCAGGCGGTGGTTGGTGGAATCACCGTTTTGACCGGCTTGAACTCTTGGATCGTTGGGATTCACTTCGTGATCTCGATGTTCCTGATCGCCCTGGCTGCGCTTTTGGTCTGGCGTGCGCTGCCAAAGCCATCGGGTGTGATTGCCAGCTGGAACCTAAAGCTTGCCCCGCTAACCGTGGTGGTCGGTCTGGTAACCACTTTGGTTGGAGTCGTGGTTACCGGAGCTGGTCCCCACGCGGGAGACGCAGCAACGCCGAGAAATGGTCTTGATCTTGAGATCTGGCAGCACTATCACTCCTACCCCGGTTATCTAATGCTCGGGTTGATTAGCGTGCAATTAGGTAGCCAATACCTTGCAACCAGAAGCCTTTGGCGGGATCTGGGAACCAGAATCCTCACCATCTTGTTTCTAGTTACCCTCTCCCAGGCTGCAATCGGCATTATTCAGTCCAGACTCGGAGTCCCAGAGTTTTTGGTTGCTGCCCACATGCTCGGAGCTGCGGTGCTGGCGGCTTTGATCAGCTTTCCAATTTTTCTCGGCCAAGCGAATTAGTCGATGAAAATAGCGTTCCTGTTTGGTCGAGATCTCAGGCTGCAGGACAATCAGGCCCTTAGCTACGCAGCCTCGATAGCTACTGAGCTACTCCCCCTCTATGTTGTTCCTGAAGATTTTGATGAGCTCTCCCCCATTAGGCAGCACTCCTTGGTGGAGTCGCTAGCTTCACTGAGTGATTCACTACCTATGGGGTTAGAGATAACATCCGAGAAGCTGCCCGAGGCCGTGAAGGGGCTAAGCGGTATTGACAAGGTGGTTGCCACCAGAGCCTTTGACACCACGGGGATGCTTTTCCAGGCCGCTCTTGCCGAGCAGCTTTATGACCAGGGCATTGCGTTAGAGCTGGTTGGTTCAAACTATGCGGTTAGCCCTGGAACCATCGTCAAGGACGATCTCACCCCGCTCAAGGTCTACACGCCCTTTTATAAGCGCTGGTTGGCCCATGGCTGGGATGAGCCATACAAGCTGGATGTTGAGTCAGTGAACTGGGTAAGACCAACAAAGACCCAGTACCCAAAGCCATCAGGACCCGCGCCCATAACGATTAGGGCCGGCGAGGCATTTGCGCTTAGAACCTTTAGGAGGTTCCAAAAAAGAGCATTGGCTGATTACTCCGAGAATCGCAATCGCCCCGATCTAAGTGGCACCTCGCACCTCTCTCACGCCCTGGCTCACGGTGAAATCCACCCCAGGACGCTGCTGGCCGAATTGGGTGAGGGGCATGAGGTTTTTCGCAAAGAGATCGCATGGCGAGAGTTCTATGCAGATGTGCTGTATCGAAACCCACACACCCTCTATGACTACTTTGAACCCAGGTTCCAAAAGATGCGCTATGCCGACCCAGCGGTTGACAGCGCAGCCCTTGAGGCATGGAAGGCCGGCAAGACCGGATATCCAATAGTTGATGCCGCAATGCGCCAGCTCAACCAAACGGGCTGGATGCACAATCGTTCAAGAATGATCGTGGCAAGTTTTTTGGTGAAGGACCTGCACTTTGAGTGGCAGCTCGGCGCTCGCTATTTTGAGAAGAAGCTAACCGACTTTGATCCAGCTTCCAATTCGCACGGTTGGCAGTGGACTGCGGGTTGCGGGACTGACGCCTCTCCCTACTACCGAGTGTTCAATCCGGTTTTGCAAGGCGTGAAATTTGATCCAAATGGTGACTACGTAAGAAAGTTTGTTCCGGAACTTAGGCACATTGATAGATGCCAAGGTCCACGAGCCCTGGGAGCTAATCGATGGTTACCAGCACGGCTACCCGGAGCGGATTGTTGATCACGCTCAGGAGCGCGACGAGTCGCTACGAAGACTGGAAGAGATTAAAAAGTAATAAGCGGATCGATGGCGATTGCCAAAAACAAAACGGTGAGGTGCGTAATCGATCCGTGGAATAGTCGCATTGGGTTTTCCGGAACCCGCACCTTGGCCTCGTTGTATAGCCGGTGTGATTCCCAGGTGAACCAGATTCCTGCAACCACGGCCACCACTGAGTAGATCAGCCCCATCGATGCCACTGGAATCAGTAGCAGGGTCGATGCCAAATAAGCCCAGGAATACAAAATAATTTGCCGACCGACTGTTTCGTTTTTTGCAACCACCGGCAGCATCGGCACATTGGCCGCCTTGTATTCCTCTAGGTAACGCATCGATAGTGGCCAGTAGTGCGGTGGAGTCCACAAAAAGATAATCAAGAACAAAACCCAGGCGGTCAGCGAGACCTCATTTGTGACAGCCGCCCAACCAATTAGCGCTGGCATCGCGCCAGCAGCACCGCCCCAGACAATGTTCTGCGGGGTTCGGCGCTTGAGCCCAAGGGTGTAGACAAAGACGTAGAACAAAATTGCCGCTAGCGACAAAAGCGCCGACAACAGGTTTATCACCAGTGCGAACCAGACAAAAGAGAGAATCCCGATCGCCCAGGCAAAGATAAAGGCCTCACGCTTGGTGAGCTCTCCAGTTGCCAATGGGCGATTTTTGGTTCGCCCCATGATCTTGTCGATGTCGGCATCGATGTAGCAGTTGAAGGCATTGGCACTGCCTGCGCTAAGAGCCCCGCCAAACAGAGTTGCTGCAATTAACCACAAATCCGGCAGGCCACGCTGAGCCAAAATCATTGTCGGCACGGTCGCAATCAGCAAAAGCTCGATAACCCTTGGCTTAGTAAGCAAGAAATATGCCCTCAGCTTGGAAAAAAAGCGAGCGCGCACAGGGGCAACTGAAACAGACATTTGTTCAAGTCTAACCGAGTAAATCCCCCACAAAGTCCTTGGGTATAGACTCTCAGCAAACCTAAGGCGCCGCCGCCTAAGCCTCCTTTTTTTGTTGAAAAAAGCTTGAGATTGGACTTTTCTTGTTGAACTGGAACAAAACAGATGATCTGGCGGTAACCACCGCCAAAGTGCTAGCGGCAGACGCCGTAGAAAAGGTCGGCAACGGCCACCCCGGCACCGCAATCAGCTTGGCACCGGCTGCCTATTTGCTGTTTCAAAAGGTAATGCGTCACGACCCAAGCGATGACCGCTGGGCCGGCAGGGACAGGTTTATCCTCTCCGCGGGCCACTCGTCTCTGACTCTTTACAACCAGCTCTACCTAGGCGGCTTTGGACTAGAGCTTGATGACATCAAGGCCCTGCGCACCTGGGGTTCCAAAACCCCAGGCCACCCAGAGTTTGGTCACACCAAGGGCGTGGAAATAACCACCGGCCCTTTGGGTTCCGGCCTGGCATCCGCGACTGGTTTTGCAATGTCCACAAGGTATGAGCGAGAGCTCTTTGACCCAAGCGCCCAAAAGGGCGAATCCGTCTTTGATCACCACGTTTACGTAATCGCCGGCGATGGTGACATGCAAGAGGGTGTCAGTGCAGAGGCCGGCTCGCTAGCCGGCCACCTAGGTCTTGGAAATCTCATTGTGATCTACGACGCAAACCAGATCTCAATTGAGGACGACACGGATATCTCCTTCACCGAGGACGTTGCAGCCCGCTACCGCTCTTATGGTTGGCAAACCCTTGAGGTGAGTTGGCGCACCGATCCTTATAAGGAAGATGTTGCCGCCTTGTATGAGGCGATTGAGGCGGCCAAGGCAAACACCGACCAGCCCACCCTGATCACTCTGCGCACAATCATTGGTTGGCCCTCGCCAACGAAGATGGACACCGGCAAGATTCACGGCTCCAAGCTAGGTGCCGAGGAGCTCGCAAGCCTCAAGACCGAGCTTGGTTTTGATCCTGAGGAGCACTTCGCAGTGGCTCCAGAGGTCATTGACCACACCCGCCAGTTGGTAGCTCGTGGCAAAGAGGCACGGGCCGAATGGGATCAAAGATTTGCCAAGTGGCAAAGCGAGAACCCCGAATCAGCAAAGTTGTTCGAGAGACTCGCAAAGGGCGAACTGCCAACTGAGATAGCAAGCGTGCTGCCAGAGTTCGAACCAGGCAGTGAAATCGCGACCCGTGCCGCAAGCGGCAAGGTGCTAAACGCTCTCGCTGCCCTAATGCCGGAGCTGTGGGGTGGCTCTGCGGATCTTGCAGAGAGCAACAACACCACCATCGAAGATGGTGGCTCGTTTGTTCCTGCGAAGTGGAACACCAAGGTTTGGACCCCAAAGCCTGCAGGTCGCATCCTGCACTTTGGAGTCCGTGAGCACGCCATGGGTGCGGTGCTAAATGGCATCTCGCTCTCCGGTCACACCAGAGCGTTTGGTGGCACCTTCCTCGTCTTCTCCGACTACATGCGACCATCGGTTCGCTTAGCTGCGTTGATGAACATTGCACCGATTTATGTTTGGACTCACGACTCGGTGGCGCTTGGTGAAGATGGCCCCACCCACCAGCCAATTGAGCACCTCGCAGCCCTCAGGGCAATTCCGAACCTCTCGATCGTTCGTCCAGCCGATGCCAATGAGACCGCTGTCGCATGGGTAGAGGCGCTCAAGCGCGATCAGAGCCCCACCGGTCTGGTGCTAACCAGGCAGAACCTTCCCGTCCTAGAGCGTGGAGCAGGGTTTGGATCGGCAAGCGATCTTGCCAAGGGTGCCTATGTCTATGCAGATGGCTCAAACGGTGTTGATCTGATCTTGATTGCCACCGGTAGTGAGGTTCAGTTTGCCGTTGAGGCCAGGGCGGCCTTGGAGGCAAAGGGCATCTCCACCAGAGTCGTCTCAGCTCCTTGTTTGGAGTGGTTCGAGGAGCAATCCGACGCTTATAAAGAGTCCGTATTGCCAAAGAGCGTGAGCGCTCGAGTATCAATCGAGGCAGGCATCACATCGTTCTGGCGCAGCTATGTCGGCGATGCCGGCATTGCAATTGGTATTGATCACTTCGGTGCTTCAGCCGACTACAAGACCCTCTACGAGGAGTTTGGAATCACCACTCAGGCAGTTATCGATGCTGCAAACAAAGTATTGGGGAAATAATGAACGAGAATCTCAAGCAACTCACCGACGCCGGAGTCTCAATTTGGCTAGACGATCTATCTCGTGAGCGGATCGAATCTGGAAACCTAGCCGATTTGATATCAGAGCACTCCGTTCGCGGAGTCACTACTAACCCAACCATCTTCGCCGGCGCCCTGAAGGGCGAAAGCTACAAGCCACTGATTGCCGCACAAAAGGGCAACCCGGTCAGCGAGGTCATCAAAAACATCACCTCCAAGGACGTTGCCGATGCCTGCGACATCTTTGCCGGCGTCTACGAGTCATCCAATGGCGTCGATGGTCGAGTCTCAATCGAGGTTGAGCCAAAGCTAGCGATGGACACCGAGGCAACCATTGCCCAGGGTCTTGAGCTTCACAAACTGGTTGGCAAAGAAAATGTCATGATCAAGGTCCCCGCCACCATCCCAGGGCTAGCTGCAATCACTGAGCTAACCGCTCAGGGGGTCTCGGTCAATGTCACCTTGATTTTCTCCACCGAGCGTTACAACGAGGTCATCGATGCCTACCTGGCCGGCCTCGACAAGGCGCTTGAGAATGGCAAAGACATCCAGAAGATTCACTCGGTGGCATCGTTTTTCGTGTCACGGGTTGACACCGAGGTTGATGCCAGGCTCGAAGCTCTAGGCAAACCCGAAATGAAGAGCAAGGCCGCGCTGGCAAATGCCAGACTGGCCTATGAGCTTTTCAGGGTTCGTTTCTCAAGCGCCCGCTGGACGGATTTGGCCGCCAAGGGAGCCAGATTGCAGCGACCACTGATGGCCAGTACCGGTGTCAAAGACCCGGCCCTTCCCGACACGTTGTATGTCACAGAGTTGGTGGCCCCAGATTTGGTCAACACCATGCCAGAAAAGACCATGATGGCGACGGCCGATCACGGCGTTATTCAGGGCAACACGATCACTCCAAATTTTGATGCTGCCGTGAAGTTCATGGAGGACCTTGAAGCCGCCGGAGTTGATTTTGCTGACGTGACCCAAAAACTTGAAGACGAGGGTGTTTCGAAGTTCATAACCTCATGGGAAGAGCTGGTTGAGTCAGTGAATCTGGCGCTAGAGGGTAACTAATGAGGCTTTCACTGAACCCTGAACTTAGGCAAAGCCTGGAGTCAGTCGTCGAGGATTTGGCGAAGAACGAGATCGCTTCTCGAATCACTGAGAAGGATTCAACTATCTGGGGCCCTGAAGCTCAACCTGAGGCAAGTGTTCGCCTCGGCTGGGTCGATTCGTTCAAGGATGCAGTCAACCTGATTCCCGAGATCATCAAACTGCGCGATTCACTTCGCTCAAAAGGTGTCGATCGAATCGTCCTTTGCGGCATGGGAGGTTCCTCACTCGCTCCTGAGGTGATCACCAAGAACAGCGGTGTTGAGTTAGTGGTTCTGGACTCCACTGCCCCGGATCAGGTCGCAGCTGCTATCAACCACCTGGAGCGAACCGCGGTAGTGGTTTCTTCTAAGTCTGGTTCGACCGTTGAAACCGATTCCCAAAAGCGCGCCTTCGAGCAGGCTTTTGAAGCTGCAGGGATTTCTCCTAGTGAGCGAATGGTGATTGTTACCGATCCCGGCTCACCCCTGGATCCTGCAAGCACGCAACGTCGGCTACCAGGTCTTTAATGCAGACCCCAATGTCGGTGGCCGCTACTCCGCACTCACAGCATTTGGTCTGGTTCCATCAGGACTGGCGGGTGCTGACATTACTGCGCTCGTAACGAGCGCGATCCAGGCAGCTCCGAGCTTCAGTTTTGATTCATCCGACAACCCGGCTTTGTGGCTGGGAGCCGCGTTTGCCAGAACTCCCGGTAGCCATGGTTACCGAGACAAGTTCTTGATCGAAACCGATGGGCTACCGGGTTTTGGAGATTGGGCCGAGCAACTAGTTGCTGAGTCGACCGGGAAGAACGGTTTGGGCATACTGCCCGTGGTGGTTTCTTCAAGCGCTCCCGAATTTGATTTGGATTTGACCGACACCATCATCACTCGCTTCTCAGATCGCGAGGCTAGCTCGGAGCACATTACCTTTAGCGGAGATTTGGCTGAGCTGTTTTTGCTGTTTGAGCATGCCACCGCAGTCGCCGGCTACCTTATGGGCATCAATCCCTTTGACCAGCCAAACGTTGAATCGGCAAAGTTGGCCGCAAGGGAGCTTCTAGACTCCCCCGCCATGGAATCCTCGGTTGATTTCGTAGATCGTCAGGTTTCTGTGAAGGCCTACGGATTTGATGTCATCGGGTTGACTGTGGAGGCTGCCATCGAGCAACTGATGGCCGAGGCCACTGCGCTTAGTTACTTCTCGATTCAGGTTTACCTGAACCGCGAGGAGTATCCACAGCTTGAAACCCTAAGAAACGTCTTGGCAAAGAGAACCCAAAGACCGGTGACTTTTGGTTGGGGACCTAGGTTTTTGCACTCCACCGGCCAGTATCACAAGGGTGGACCAAAGCAGGCTTTGGTAATTCAAATCACTGGCGAGCACGGCCATGACCTCGAAGTTCCCGGCAGGCCGTTTAGCTTTGGAACGCTGATCAACGCTCAGGCCCAGGGTGATGCCAATGTCCTGATGGAAAATGGTCTGAAGGTGGTTTCTTTGAAGTTCGAAGAGCCGCTTGCCGGATTGGAAATGCTAACCAAGGTAATTGCTTCGTGATTCAAAACCCACTTCGCGATCCCGACGATCGCCGAATGAAGAGAATCGCCGGAGCAAGCGGGCTGATTCTGTTTGGTGTCACCGGAGATCTTTCTCGCAAAAAGCTCATGCCCGCGATCTACGACCTAGCAAACCGAGGCCTCTTACCACCCGCTTTCTCCCTGGTCGGGTTCGCGAGAAGAGATTGGTCCAGGCAGGATTTTGAACAGGTGGTTCACGAAGCCGTTCGCAAATACGCCAGAACCGAGTGGTCCGAGGATGTCTGGAATCAACTAGTGCAGGGCATTCGCTTTGTTTCGGGTCGTCACGATGACCCAGATGCCTTTGCCAGGCTAAAAGCAACCGTGGATGAACTCGATAATGAGCGTGGCACCAGCGGGAATCACACTTTTTATCTGGCAATTCCCCCAAGAGACTTTCCATTGGTTGTCGACCAGCTTGAGAAGGCCGGCTTGGCCAATGCCAAGCCAGGCCAATTCCGCAGGGTGGTAATCGAAAAACCTTTTGGTTCAGACCTCAAGACCGCTCGCGAGCTCAACGAAGTTGTCGAGCGAGTCTTCCCGCTGACTCAGTGTTCCGAATCGATCACTACCTGGGCAAAGAGACCGTTCAAAACATTCTTGCGCTGCGGTTTGCCAACCAGCTCTTTGAACCGATCTGGAACTCCGGCTATATCGACCATGTTCAAATCACGATGGCCGAGAGCATTGGCATCGGGTCCAGAGGTGGTTACTACGACGGCATTGGTGCGGCGAGGGACGTAATTCAAAACCACCTGCTGCAGCTTCTGGCCCTCACCGCAATGGAGCAGCCCATCTCCTTTGACGCTGCGGATCTTCGGGCCGAAAAGGAAAAGGTCTTGGCAGCGGTGAGGCTCCCCAAGGACCTCACTCTGCACACCGCCAGAGGGCAATACGCCGCCGGCTGGCAGGGCGGCGAGGGCGTAGCTGGCTACTTGGACGAGGAGGGCACAAACCCCGAGTCCAGAACCGAGACCTTCGCAGCAATGCGGCTGGATGTTGCAACCCGTCGCTGGCACAACACCCCGTTTTATCTCCGAGCTGGCAAGCGCCTTGGTCGCAGGGTCACCGAGATTGCCGTGGTATTCAAGCGTGCTCCGCAGCAACTCTTTGGTGAGAGCGAGACGGCGTTGCTAGGTGAGAATGCGCTGGTGATCAGGGTTCAGCCAAACGAGGGCGTTACGATTCGATTCGGTTCCAAGGTCCCCGGCCCTTCGATGCAGGTTCGCGATGTGACAATGGACTTCGGCTACGGCCACGCTTTTACCGAGGCCTCTCCAGAGGCCTACGAGCGATTGATTCTCGATGTCTTGCTGGGTGAACCACCTTTGTTCCCAAGGCAAAAAGAGGTGGAACTGAGCTGGAAGATTCTTGATCCAATCGTGAATTACTGGGCCAGTAACGGCTCTCCAGAGGCCTATGCCCCGGGATCATGGGGTCCCCAGAGCGCTCATCGAGATGCTCGAGGCTGATGGCAGAAGCTGGAGGCGACCTTGATAGTTGAGATGCCCAAAACCACTTCCTCAAAAATTGGCAAGCGGCTTAACGAGCTGCGCGAGAGTGGCGGAGTTGTTGCCCTTGGTCGAGTCCTCACGCTGGTGATTGAAGCCGACTCCAAGAGCGTGGAATCAGCCATCGAGGCTGCCAATGGAGCCTCGAGACTGCACCCCTCCAGAATCATCGTGCTAACCAACATGGAAGAGGGCGGTGAATCCAAGCTGGATGCGGAGATTCGAGTTGGTGGAGACGCCGGTGCCTCCGAGGTTGTAATCCTTAGGACCTTTGGAGCGGCAAGTTCTAACCCAGAGTCTTTGGTCACGGGCCTGTTGCTATCGGATGCCCCCGTTGTTGCGTGGTGGCCATCAAGCTGCGCGGCCAATCCCGCCAAGAGTGCGATCGGCAAAATTGCCAGCCGCAGAATCACCGACTCGGCCTGCCAGGACGATCCAAGTGCCTTCTTGAAAGAGCTTGCCAAGAATTACACACCGGGCGATGGCGATATGGCATGGACCAGGATTACCCTCTGGAGGTCCCAGCTTGCGGCCCTATATGAAAAGCACAAGCAGCGCACGGTCACCGAGATAGAGGTGATTGGATCGAACCAGAGCCCAAGCGCAGACCTCCTGGCACGCTGGCTGGAACTCAGACTCGGCATTCCTGCGAGGATCACTAATCAGCTCGCAGGTGAGAACATCGAGGGCATCACGGGCGTGAGAATTTCCTTTCAAGATGGTGGCCTCGAGATTATTCGCAGTGACGAAATCGCCAGGATCAGCCAAACCGGGTTCCCAGATTCATCCGTCCTTCTTCCAAAGCGCACCGATCAGGATTGCCTGATCGAAGACATGAGATTTTTGGGCGAGGACGAGATCTATGGCGAGGTGTTGAGGGGCGAGATAAGTTGACGATTCGCTCGGCGAGCAATTCAAAGGCTCTGGTTGAAACCGCCAGCCAAGACTTCGCCGAGCTTGCCAATCAGCTTCTTGCCTCAAAAGAGCAAATCCGAGTGCTACTAACCGGCGGCACGCTCGGGATTGAATTCATCGCTCAGCTAGGAAAACTGGACCTGAACTTGAGTCGTATCTGGCTAATGTTCTCCGACGAGCGCTTTGTTGCCCTCGATCACCCAGATCGCAATGAGCACCAGGGCATTAGCGCCTGGCCAGAGCTTGCAAACTACCTGGTGAGATTCCCGGGACCAGAAATGACCTTGATGGCAGCTCGAGACCTTGTTGAATCTGAAATCAACCAGCTCGATTTGGAGCACACAGTGTTTGATTTGACCGTTTTGGGAATGGGGCCAGATGCCCATGTCGCAAGCCTGTTCCCCGGCCACGAGGCCAAAGGCGAATGGGTGATTGCGGAGTCCAACTCCCCCAAACCACCGAGCGAGCGATTAAGCCTTAGCTATCAAGCGCTGAATCGCTCTGAGAGGGTTTGGTTCTTGGCCGCCGGTGAATCCAAGTCCTGGGCAGTTTCGCAGAGCCTAAGAGCCGATAGCGGGCTTCCCGCGGCTAGCGTGCGGGGAATTAGCGAAACGGTTTGGTATCTAGACAGCGAGATTACTGACGCGCTTTAGCAGCCGCGGCAGCTCGCACCCGACGCTCACGAATCAGCTCAAGCGCCTCATCCAGGATTTCTTTGGCTTCCTTGTCGGTGCGACGCTCTTTGACATAGGCAAGGTGGGTCTTGTAGGGCTCAATCTTGGCAACCTCTGGTGGGTTGGCTTTGTCTAGGCCAGCTGGCAGACCGCAGTTCGGGCAGTCCATTTCAACCGGTAGTTCTTCGGGTGCGATGTTTGCGGCAAATTGCGGGTGAAACTCGTGCCCGCTTGAACAGAAGAAACTGAGTGTTACTCGCTCTACCTGGTGACCGCGGTCCTGTTCGCCCATTGGGCCGGCGCCAACCCTGGCGCCCCTAATTGAAGGTGAAGAAGACACTTATGCCCAACCAAATCTGTTGAATAGCCCAAGAATGATGATCACGCCAACCCAAACCAAACCAAGGGCAATGGTGATTCGATTCAAGTTTCGCTCTGCCACACCCGAAGAGCTCATCGAGGAGGTGACACCGCCACCGAACATGTCAGCAACACCACCGCCACGGCCCTTGTGTAGCAAAATCATTAGAACCAGCAAAACGCTGGTAATCGCCAGCAGCACCAAAAGTGCGGTTTGTAGGGCGGCCATTTACTTCCTCAACTCCTTGGGCGCTAATAAAAGCGCTCGTCAAATTATAGAACTATGTGCTTTTGATAGCGCGCGATGCCAGAAAACTCTTCAGCATCCAGTGATGCACCACCAACCAGCACGCCATCGACATCCTCGTGTAGCAAAAAGCCAGCAACATTGTTTGCCTTGACTGAACCACCGTAGAGAATTCTGGTCTGACTAGCAACCTCTCCAAAGGATTCGCTCAGTGCTTTACGAATTGCTGCGGCAACTTCGCTGGCCTGTTCCGGGGTCGCAACCTTGCCGGTTCCAATTGCCCAAACCGGCTCATAGGCAATCACAAACTCTCCCAGTGAGTCATGGCCACTGAGAGCTGCAATGGTTTGCCTGATGGGAACAGCGGACTGGCCCTCAGATTCAAGTTCCTCCAGAGTCTCGCCAACGCAGATGATTGGAATCAGGTTGTGACGCCAAGCTGCGGCCACCTTCTGCTGAATTACCGAGTCATCTTCACTGTGATATTGGCGCCTCTCGGAGTGGCCAACCAGCACGTACTTGGTGTTGAGCTTTGAAAGAAAAGCCCCGGAGATCTCGCCAGTAAAAGCCCCTGAATCATGTTTCGAGATGTCCTGGGCACCAAGTGCCAACTCAAACTTCTCGGCATCAATCAGAGTCTGAGCACTGCGCAGGTCCGTAAATGGTGGGAACACCGCCACCTCAACCTTGGAGTAGTCGTGGTCTGCATCAGAGAGCGTCCAACTAAGTTTCTGAATCAGCGCAATTGCTTGCAGGTGATCCATATTCATTTTCCAGTTTCCGGCGATGAGCGGAATACGGTTAGTCATTAAGGACCTCCAGTCCAGGAAGGGATTTACCCTCTAGATACTCAAGTGAAGCACCACCACCGGTAGAAATATGGCCAAATGCTTCTTCATCAAAACCCAGTGCCCTAACGGCAGCCGCGGAATCTCCGCCGCCAACAACGCTTAGGCCATTAACCTCGGTCAGTGCCCTTGCGAGCACCTTTGTTCCGTTTGCAAAATTGGGAAACTCAAAAACACCCATTGGGCCATTCCAAAACACCGTCTTGGATTCGCGCACGATGTGCGCAAACGCAGCTGCTGATTCAGGGCCAATGTCTAACCCCATCACGTCTTGGCCTAGATCCGATGTTTCCATTTCGGTGGCACTCACCGTGCGAAACTCGGCGTCCCTATCGAAACCAGCGGCAATCACGATATCGGTCGGAAGCACGACCTCGACCCCGTGTTGAACAGCCTGATCGAGAAAACCCTTGACAGTCTGAATCTGGTCTTGCTCCAAAAGGCTCTTGCCGACCTCATTGCCCTGTGCTTTGAGGGCGGTAAACACCATCCCACCACCAATTACCAGTCGATCAACTTTGGGAAGCAGGTTCTCAATTACTCCGAGTTTGTCCGAGACCTTTGAGCCTCCGAGGACGACCGTGTATGGCCTGGCTGGCTCCGTTGTCAACCTTTTCAAAACCTCAAGCTCGCTAGCTATCAAGTTGCCGGCATAGCTTGGGATTAGCTTCGCAAGCTCATAAACGCTTGCCTGCTTGCGGTGGACAACTCCGAAGCCGTCGCTAACCAAAACCTCGCCAAGCTCCGCTAGCGACTTGGCGAAGTCTTCACGCTCTGAATCGTCTTTTGAGGTTTCGCCATTGTGGAATCTGAGGTTCTCGATTACCGCGACTCCCCCATCCTCCAGCATCTTCACCGCAGCGGTCGCCTGAACCCCGATTGTGTCGTTTGCAAAAACCACGGGTTGACCCAATAGCTCCTCCAGTCGCTCAGCGACGGGTGCGAGCGAATACTTCGGGTTGGATTCACCCTCCGGTCTTCCCAGGTGTGAGCAAACAACGACTCTTGCCCCGGCTTCCACCAATCGCTTGATTGTTGGAAGCGAGGCGCGAATCCTGCCGTCATCTGTGATGACGCCATCGGAAATGGGAACGTTGAGATCGCAACGAAGCAGCACTCGCTTGGAGGAAAGATCTCCCGCGCTATCTAGAGTTCGAAGCATTAGAGCTTAGATGCAACCAGCTCGGTCAATTCAACAAGGCGGTTTGAGTAACCCCACTCGTTGTCATACCAGCTTGAGAGCTTCACGGTGTTATCAATAACGCGAACTAGACCCGCATCAAAGATCGAGGAGTGCGGGTCAGTGACAATGTCTGAGGACACGATTGGGTCCTCGGTGTAAAGCAGGATGCCCTTCATTGGACCCTCGGCTGCCTCTTTGTAGGCGGCCTTGATCTCTTCAATTGTGGCTGGCTTCTCAGAAACCAGGGTCAGATCGGTGATTGAACCGGTTGGGACTGGAACCCTTAGTGCGAAGCCATCCAGCTTGCCTTTTAGCTCTGGCATCACCAAACCGATTGCCTTGGCAGCACCGGTGGTGGAGGGAACGATGTTGATTGCCGCGGCTCGAGCGCGACGAAGGTCGGAGTGTGGGCCATCCTGCAGGTTCTGGTCTGCTGTGTAGGCGTGAACGGTTGTCATTAGGCCGTTCTTGATTCCCCACTTGTCGTGGAAAACCTTCGCCAAAGGAGCGAGGCAGTTGGTGGTGCAGGAGGCGTTAGAGATGATGTGGTGCTTGGAGTTGTCGTAGAGGTGGTCGTTCACACCAATCACGAAGGTGGCATCCTCACCGGTTGCCGGTGCGGAGATGATTACCTTCTTGGCCCCAGCTTCGATGTGCTTCTTGGCATCGGCTGCATCGGTGAAACGGCCGGTTGACTCGATAACGATGTCAACATCCAGATCGCCCCAGCCGAGCTGTCCTGGGTCGCGCTCTGCCAGAACCTTGATGGACTTGCCATTCACAACAATCGAGTCGCCATCGACGGAGACGGCTGCATCAAGGCGTCCGGTTACGGAGTCATATTTCAAAAGGTGGGCAAGTGACTTTGGGTCACTGAGGTCGTTTACCGCGACGATTTCTAGGTCCGAGTTCTGAGCCAGTGCGGCGCGCAGATAATTACGCCCAATACGACCAAAACCGTTAATGCCAATGCGAGTCAAAGTAGTCTCCAGACTTGGGTGGAAGTGTTTGTTTTGTTGCTCCACGCGCCTTTGAGCGGACCTCGGTCAGCCTAGCAGTAATGACTTTGATTGCACCTTTACGTTGGTGAAACGAGCGGCAACATCTTCCCAGTTCACGACGTTCCAGAAGGCCTTGACGTAGTCCGCTTTGACATTTTGGTAGTCCAGGTAAAACGCGTGTTCCCACATGTCCAACATCAATAGTGGCAGGGTCGCAACTGGCAGATTGCCCTGCTGGTCATAGAGCTGACCGATGATCAACTGGTTGCCAATCGAGTCCCAGGCAAGGTATGCCCAACCAGAGCCTTGAATGCCCATCGCTGCGGCTGTGAAGTGCTTGGTGAAGGCTTCGTAAGACCCGAAGCCATCCTTGATTGCTTCGAGTAGTTCACCGGCGGCTTCGCCGCCCTGAGGCGAGAGGTTCTTCCAGAAAATGGAGTGGTTGATGTGACCACCAAGGTTGAACGCTAGATCTTTTTGAAGTTTTGGCAGTGCTGCGAAGTTGTCCTCGTCGCGCGCCTTGGCCATTGCCTCAAGGGCAGCGTTTGCGCCCGTGACATATGCCTGGTGGTGCTTCGAGTGGTGCAGCTCCATGATGCGAGCCGAGATGTTTGGCTCGAGGCTTGCGTAGTCGTAGGAAAGTTCCGGAAGGGTGTAGGTCATTAGTTTTGATCTCTCTTTCTTACTAGTTTCCAGCGCCTTTTGGCGCTGGTTTATTCCTCGAGCAGCTCGTTGATTGCGGATTCAGTGTCTGGAATGCCCAGTTCGCCCGCTCTGCGGTCGGCCGTTGCCAAAAGTCGTCGGATTCGACCGGCGACAGCATCCTTTGTCATTGGAGGGTCGGCCAGCCGACCCAGTTCATCGAGCGAGGAATCCTTGTGCTTGAGACGAAGCTCGCCCGCATACTTTAGGTGTTCAGGAGCATCCTCTCCCAAAATCTCCAGCGCTCGCTGCACTCGAGCACTGGCAGCAACAGCTGCCTGGGCGCTTCTTCTGAGGTTGGCATCATCAAAGTTTGCCAGCCTGTTTGCAACTCCACGCACCTCGCGTCGGTTGCGTAATTCTTCCCACTTCATAACCTGATCGGTGCAACCCATTTGCCTAAGCAGCTCAGTGATGCCATCGCCGTCGCGGACCACCACTCTGTAGACGCTGCGAACCTCGCGAGCCTTGGCGCTGACTCCAAGCCTTCTTGCAACACCGACAAGCGCCATTGCGGATTCATTGCCAGGAGCAGTCACCTCGAGCGAGGTGCTGCGACCTGGGTCGGTGAGGGTGCCGTGCGCTAGAAAAGCTCCGCGCCAGATGGCTCTGGCCTCGTCCATTGTTGAGCTCACCAACATGGCGGGCAGCCCTCTTACTGGACGACCGCGGTTATCAATCAGGCCGGTCTGCCTGGCAAGGAGTTCGCCGTCTCTAAGAACCCTGATCTGGTATCCGCTTTGTTTTCTAAGACCTGATGCTTGGACAACCGAGAGCTCAGACTGAATGCCATAGAGCTCTTGGATGGCTCTTGAGATTCTTCTTGCCAGGGTTGAGGAGTCGAGTTCGACCTCGATTGCAATTCGTCCTGAGATTAGGTGCAGTCCCCCGCAGAACCTCAGGATGGTTGCCAATTCTGCTGCTCGCTCCAGGCCATTTTTGGTCGGTACTCTTGCAAGCTCTTCTTTGATAGCTGATGTTAGTGCCACGTCTACTCTCGTCCTAGGTCGCGGTGAGAGACCGTGACCTTGATGTCGTCTTCGTTTGATAGCAGCTCGGCAATCTTGTTTGCCATTGCTACTGATCGGTGTTTACCCCCGGTGCAACCAATCGCCAGTGTTGCAAATCTCTTGTTTTCGGTTCTGTAACCCGCCAGCACGTGCCTGATGGCATCGGTGTAGCTGCCGATGAAGTCCTGGACGCCGGGCTGAGCCAAAACGTAGACGGAGACTTCCTCGTCATTGCCGGTCTTTGCCCTGAGGTCTTCCCTCCAGTGTGGATTTGGAATGAACCTGGCGTCCGTCACCAAATCAGCGTCCGCAGGAAGTCCGTATTTGAAGCCAAAGCTCATCACGTTGAGCTTTAGCGTCTGCGCGTTGGCGGCAAAGGCCTCGGCAACCCGGTTGGTGAGCTGGTGCACGTTGGAATCGGATGTGTCAAAAATGATGTCCGCGCTCTCGCGAATCGGGAGCAGCTCAATGCGCTCCTTGGCGATGCCGTCTACCAGGGTGCCATCTGCTTGCAGCGGGTGGGGCCTGCGAACTGACTCGAAGCGCTTCACCAGCGAAGAGTCGCTCGCCTCTAAAAGAGAACTCGGACATTCACGCCCTTTTTGCCAAGCTCAGCGAGGTTGGCCTGCAAGTCATTGAAAAACTCACCACCGCGGACATCGATCACGACCGCGATTTTTGGAAGGGCGGCTTTGCTGAGTGAGAAAAGATCGCTGATTGGTTGGAGTAGTTGAGGCGGCAGGTTGTCGATTACATACCAACCCTGATCCTCAAGGGCGTTTCCGACTGTGGAGCGACCAGCGCCCGACATACCCGTTACAACGAGTAATTCGGGCGTTCTTACGCTTTCCATGTCTCCCCTGTTTCGAATCAGCTCAAGGTTAGTCCTTCGGCGTGTCGCGCGTATGAATAATTTCTGAATCCGCCAGATTTTCGTGCACAACCTGGGCAATCTTTGGCCCAAATCCCGGAAGTGAAGAAATTTCCTCAACGCTTGCAATTCGAATTCGCTTGAGGGAGCCAAACTTTCTCAAGAGCAATCTGGCTCGCTGCTCCCCCAGACCTGGAATCTCAACCAGCTGAGAGGCGATGCCCTTGCTGCGCTTTTCTCGCTGAGCGGCAATGGCGAACCGGTGGGCCTCATCGCGAATTCGCTGCAACAAGAACAGCTCCTCGCTGGTCCTTGGCAGGATCACTGGGTAATCGCTGCCAGAGACAAAGACCTCCTCGAGGCGCTTTGCCAGGGTTGCCACCATGATGTCGTCGATGCCGGAGTCCTTGAGCGCCTTCACGGCAACGTTGCGCTGCGGTATTCCGCCGTCGATCAGCAACAGCGCGGGTCGATAGCTGAACTTCTCGGAGCTGTCCTCGCTGGTGAGGTATTTGAGTCTTCGCATCAGCACCTCGTAGATCGACTCGGTGTCATCGGCGGTGTCGAGATTAAACCTTCGATAGTGATCCTTTTTCGGAAGCCCATCTTCAAAGACCACCATCGAACCCACGATGTTGGTGCCGGAGAGGTGTGAGATGTCGTAGCACTCGATGCGAAGCGGAGCGTTTTCCATTTTCAGCGCTCGTTGGATTCCACTGAGCGCATCAGCGCGTGCGATGAAGTCGGAGCTGCGCCTGAGCTTGTAGCTCTGCAGCGCGGCCTGGGCATTGCGATTGGCGGTTTCCATCAGTTTTGCCTTGTCACCCCGCTGCGGAGTGGCGACATCCACTGCAGCGCCGCGGAGCTCCGAGAGCCAGTCCTGGAGGGCTTTGCGCTCACTGGGGAGCTCCGGGAGCAACAGACGCTTTGGCACCTCCACTGGCTCTGAGTTCTTTGATGGGGTGTAGATGCCTTGAATCAGGTACTCGAGTAACTCAGCATTTGGTCTATCAAGTTCAAGGTCCACGACCATCGAACGATTACCGCGGATTCTCCCGCCTCGAATCACGAAAATAGACACCGCTGCCGAGAGTTCATCACGACTGAGCCCAATCAGATCGGCATCGGTCTGATCAGAAAATACCAGGGTGCTTTTTTCCAAGACCTTTTCCAAAGCCGCAACATCGTCTCGGTAGTTTGCTGCCAGCTCGTAGTTCTCCTCCTGGCTGGCCTTTTGCATCCTCAGCTGGAGCTCTTGCAAGTGCGAGTCGTTTCCCGACCCAACAAAATCCCCAAGCCTCTTGGCAAGTGCTTTGTGGTCGGGTTTGGAAATCCGATCCACGCAGGGAGCTGAACACTTACCTATATCCGCAAGCAGGCAGGGTCGATTCTGGCGCTTTGCCCTTTGGAATACCCCTGAACTGCAAGAGCGAACGGGGTAGACCTTCAAAAGCGTGTCTAGGGTTTCCCTGATTGCCCAGCTCTGGGTGTAGGGGCCGAAATACCTAACCTTTTTCAATTCACGATTTCTGGTTATGAAGGCCCTCGGGACATCATCCCCCATCGAGATTGCCAAATATGGATAGCTCTTGTCATCCCGGAATCGAACATTGAATGGCGGTTCAAACTCCTTGATCCACTGAAACTCAAGTTGCAGGGCGTCGTATTCGGTATCAACGATTGTCCACTTCACATCACGAGCGCTCAACAGCATGCGCTGGGTGCGCTCGTGCAGCTTGTGAAGAGGCCCAAAGTAGCTAGTGAGTCGAGATCTTAGGTTTTTAGCTTTGCCAACATAGAGAACTTTGTTGTTGGCATCAACAAACCGATACACCCCGGGGTTGGTGGGAATCTCCGAGGTTTTTGGCCTGAAGCTCAGCTCGTTAGCCATCTGCGGCGAGTAGCTCTTTCAAGAAGTGTCCGGTGTGACTTTTTTCAACCTTTGCAACCTGCTCAGGGGTTCCCTGCGCCACGACCATGCCTCCGCCAGAGCCACCCTCTGGACCCATGTCAACAATCCAGTCGCTGGAGCGAATCACGTCGAGGTTGTGCTCGATGACAATGACGGTGTTTCCCTTGTCAACCAGGGTGCCAAGCACCAACAGGAGCTTTCTGACATCTTCGAAGTGCAATCCGGTGGTTGGTTCATCGAGAACGTAGATGGTCTTGCCAGTCGAGCGACGCTGGAGCTCGGTGGCCAGCTTCACGCGCTGCGCCTCACCACCCGAGAGGGTCGTTGCAGCCTGGCCAAGGCGAACATATCCAAGACCAACATCCACCAGGGTGTCTAGGTACCGGGAGATCTTGGAGATAGCTGCAAAAAACTCTGCGGCTTCGCTAATTGGCATGTTCAGCACGTCGCCAATTGATTTGCCCTTGTATTTCACCTGCAGGGTCTCTCGGTTATACCTAGCGCCCTTGCAGTCCTCACAAACCACATAGACATCGGGCAAGAAGTTCATTTCGATACGGATGGTGCCATCGCCGGAGCAGGTCTCACACCTACCGCCTTTGACGTTGAAGGAGAATCTGCCCTGGAGATAACCGCGAACCTTTGCCTCTTGGGTCTCCGCAAAGAGCTTTCTAATGTGGTCAAAGACTCCGGTGTAGGTGGCGGGGTTTGATCTCGGGGTTCTGCCAATTGGTGCTTGGTCAACGTGGACAACCTTGTCCAATAGCTCTAGGCCTTCGACTCTGACGTGCTTGCCGGCGACGTGCTTGGCGTTATTGAGCTTGTTGGCAAGCACGTGGTACAACACGTCATTAATCAGGGAGGATTTGCCAGACCCACTAACGCCGGTGACTGCCGTCATGACTCCAAGTGGCAGTTCGACATCGACGTTTTGCAGGTTGTTCTCTTTGGCTCCAACCACCTTGATCTTGCGGTTCTTGTCAATCTTGCGGCGCTTTTTTGGGGTCTCGATTTTGATCTTGCCGGAGAGGTAGTCGCCGGTGATCGAGTCCTTGTTTTTCAGGATGTCTTTGTAGCTTCCGGAGTGAACCACCTCGCCTCCGTGAGCTCCGGCACCAGGCCCAATGTCCACCAACCAGTCCGCAGCCTTGATGGTGTCCTCGTCGTGCTCCACGACAATCAAGGTGTTGCCAAGGTCGCGAAGTTTTATGAGGGTTTCAATCAGCCTGCGATTATCGCGCTGATGCAATCCAATCGAGGGCTCATCCAATACGTAGAGCACGCCGGTCAACCCCGCACCAATCTGGGTGGCCAAACGAATCCGCTGCGCCTCACCGCCGGATAGCGAGCCAGCGCTTCGCTCGAGCGATAGATAGTCCAGACCAACAGCGAGCAAGAAATCGAGCCTTGCTCGAATCTCCCTAAGCACCTGAGCGGCGATCTGTGCCTCGCGCTGGGTGAGCTTTAGGGAATCAAAGAATTCGTGGCTCTTACCAAGCGAGAGCTGAGCGACATCGTGAATGGACTTACCGTGAACCTTTACCGCAAGCACCTCAGGGCGCAGCCTCGCGCCCTGACAGGCCGAACAGGGCACCTCGCGTAAGAACTCTGCCCACTTGCTGCGAGCCCAGTCGCTGTCGGATTCGAGATAGCGGCGCTCGACGTATGGCAGCACACCCTCAAACCCTGAGGTGTAGCGCATCTCGCGACCATACTTGGAGCGCCAGCGCACCTGAACCTCGAAGTCATTGCCGTTCAGGATCGCATCCTGAGTTTCCTCGGAAAGCTTCTCCCAAGGGGTGTCCAGGCTGAAATCGATGTCCTTAGCAAGGCCGTCTAGTAGTCGAACAAAATACGAGTAGAGGCCCTTGCCTTGCGTGGACCAAGGCAAAAGCACGCCCTCCTTGATGGATGCAGAGGGGTCCCCAATTACCAGTTCACCGTCAACTGCCATCTTGGTTCCAAGTCCCGTGCACTCTGGGCATGCCCCAAAGGGAGCGTTGAAGCTAAAGGTCCTGGGCTCGATCTCGGTTAGTGCAATCTCGTGCTCATTCGGACAACTCAACCGCTCGCTAAAGGTGCGCTGAGTCTTGTCGTCAATAAAGTCAACGACCACCCGGCCATCGGCAAGCTTCAAAGCGGTCTCGACCGAGTCGGTTAGACGAGAAATGATGTCCTCTTTGATAACCAGGCGGTCCACCACCACCGAGATGTCGTGCTTGAAGCTCTTCTTGAGAGGCTTTGCCTCTGCCAGAACGACCGTCTCGCCATCCACCACCGCACGGGCATAACCTTGCGATTGCAAGGATGCAAAGAGGTCTTGGAACTCCCCCTTTTTTTGCTGCACGATTGGTGCGAGAAGCTGAAAACGGGTGCCCTCGGCAAGAGTTAGCAGCTGGTCCACGATTGCTTGCGGGGTTTGCTTTGATATCACTTCACCGCACTGGTGGCAGTGTGGAATGCCAATGCGGGCCCATAGCAGCCTGAGATAGTCGTGAATCTCGGTGATGGTTCCCACCGTTGAGCGCGGGTTTCTGTTGGTGGATTTTTGGTCAATAGAAACCGCAGGGCTTAGACCTTCAATGAAATCAACATCGGGCCTGTCGACCTGCCCTAGAAATTGCCTTGCGTAGGCACTCAGTGACTCGACATAGCGGCGCTGACCCTCAGCAAAAATGGTGTCAAAGGCAAGCGATGATTTACCGGAACCGCTAAGGCCGGTGAAGACGATCATGGCGTCGCGGGGAATCTCGAGATTGAGGTTTTTGAGGTTGTGGACCCGAGCGCCCTTGATGGCGAGCTTTGAGCCTTTGGGTTGCTGGATTATCACCGTAGAAGTTTACGCATGGCCCGCTGCATCAAAGGCTCTTAGCTCTTTCTTTAGCTCGGCGATTTCGTCTCGTATTCTGGCGGCGAGTTCGAACTTAAGCTCTCTTGCTGCAAACTTCATTTGGGCATCGAGCTCAACTATGGTTTCCAGCAGCTGATCTATGCCCTCCTTGCCGATGGCCTTTCTGCCCCTCATCGGGGTGGAGCCAACCTTGCGCTTTGGCTCTTTGCGCAATTGCTCCATGAGCTTTTCAGTGTCAACCTCTTCACGCATCAGGGCATCGGTGATATCGGCAATCTTCTTGCGCAGTGGTTGCGGGTCCACGCCGCGCTCTAGGTTGTAGGCGACCTGCTTCTCGCGCCTTCGGTTGGTCTCCTCGATCGCGTTCACGATTGACTTGGTCATCACATCGGCATACATATGAACCTCGCCGTTCACGTTCCTGGCCGCACGGCCAATGGTTTGAATCAGCGATGTCGTGGAGCGCAAGAAGCCCTCCTTGTCGGCATCCAGAATCGACACCAGCGAGACCTCGGGTAGGTCAAGACCCTCTCTTAGCAGGTTGATTCCAACCAGCACGTCAAAGAGCCCCTGCCTCAGCTCCCTTAGAAGCTCCACTCTTCTGAGGGTGTCGACATCGGAGTGCAGGTATCTGACCCTGACGCCCATCTCGGTGAAGTAGTCCGTGACCTCCTCCGCCAAGCGCTTGGTGAGAGTGGTGACTAGCACTCGCTCATCTCTTTCGACACGAAGTCTTATCTCTTCAAGCAGGTCGTCTATTTGACCAGTGGATGGCTTCACCACGATCTTTGGATCAATCAGGCCGGTTGGGCGAATAATCTGCTCGACCACACCATCAGATTTCTCAAGCTCATACTTTGATGGCGTTGCCGAGAGGTAGACGGTTTGCCCGGTGCGCTCCAAAAACTCTTCAAACTTCAGTGGTCGGTTATCGAGCGCGGAGGGCAATCTAAAGCCGTGCTCCACGAGCGTGCGCTTTCTCGAGGAATCACCGGTATACATAGCGCCGACTTGGGGAACTGTGACGTGAGACTCGTCAATCACCGTGAGGAAATCCTCGGGGAAGTAATCCAACAGGCAAGCCGGAGGATCACCTTGCTCTCGGCCATCGATGTGTCGAGAGTAGTTCTCAATCCCCGAGCAAAAACCCAGCTCCCTAATCATCTCGAGGTCAAAGGTGGTGCGCATCTTGATGCGCTGAGCCTCGAGGAGCTTGCCTTGTGACTCAAGCTCGCGATAGCGGACCTCGAGCTCGTTCTCAATCTTTTCAATTGCCTCCGCCATCCGCTCAGCGGGGGCGACGTAGTAGGAGGCGGGATAGATGGCGACCGAGTCGCGCTCCATCAGAATCTCTCCGGTCAGCGGGTGAATGCGATAAATCTTTTCGATTTCATCGCCAAAGAACTCGATGCGGGTGGCTTCTTCGTCATAGACGGCGATCACCTCGACGGTGTCGCCCTTGACTCTAAAGTTGCCGCGGGTGAACTCGATGTCGTTGCGCTGGTATTGAATGTTTACCAAATCCCGAATCAGCTCATCGCGATCGATACGCTGCCCCACCTGCAGTGGTAGCGACTGAGCTAGGTACTCCTTTGGAGCACCGAGGCCGTAGATGCAGGAAACCGTTGCCACAACAATCACGTCACGCCTTGACAATAACGACATGGTCGCGGAATACCTAAGCCTCTCGACCTCCTCGTTAATTGTGGAGTCCTTCTCGATAAAGGTGTCGGTCTGCGGGACGTAGGCCTCGGGTTGGTAGTAGTCGTAGTAGGAAACAAAGTATTCGACTGCGTTCTCTGGAAACATCTCGCGCAGTTCGCTGGCCAGCTGCGCGGCCAGGGTCTTGTTGTGGGCAATCACCAGGGTTGGGCGCTGGAGTTTTTCGACTAGCCAGGCGGTGGTGGCGCTTTTGCCGGTTCCAGTTGCTCCCAATAACACAACGTCTTTTTCACCGTTATTTAGTCGTTCGGTCAGCTCAGCTATCGCTGTTGGTTGATCACCCGCGGGTTGATAATCGCTAACAACCTTGAATGGCTTTTGTTCTTGGGTCATTTAGTTGCCTCATGAAAAACCCTGTCGACCTGATCCAGTAGCTCTTGCATTGAGCAATCAGAGTTGATTACGAAGTCGGCAATTGCCTCTCGCTCTTCATCGCTGGCCTGAGCCGCGATTCGCTCTTTAGCCTGTTGCTCTGACATCCCCCGGGATGCCATCAAGCGCTCAATGCGGATTCGTTCAGGGGCACTGATCGTGATGATCTTGTCAAAGGGCAATGAGGAGTTAGTTTCAACCAAGAGCGGGATTGTGTAGACAACGAGTCCGGAGAGGGCACCTATTTTCTCCCGAGAGAGCTTTTGAATCAGCGGGTGAAGAATCCCCTCCAGGTCCTTGCGATCTGCCTCACTGGCAAATGCTCGCTGAGCCAAAAGTGCTCTGTCCAGCGAGCCATCGGCGGTGATTAGGTCTTCTCCAAAGCGCCCCGCAACCTCTTTGATCCCGAGCGTGTTTGGCGCCACCACCTCGCGAGCTAGGACATCCGCGTCGATCTCCGTGGCACCAAGCTCTGTGAGGCGCTTTGCAACTGTGGATTTACCAGATCCAATACCGCCGGTGAGTCCTATTAGCACCCCCAAAGGATAAACGAAAACGGGGCTGCCAATGGCAACCCCGCTTGTCGTAGCTAGTTCTACTTGTCCTCGGAGAGCTTGTCTCTTAGGGCAGCCAGTGACTCGTCGTCGGCCAGGGTTCCCTGGTCGTCGGCTTCACCAGCAGAGGAGGATGGCTCCTGGGCTGGGGCTGAGTCTGGCAGGGTGGCAAGGTGCTCGAAGGCGGCCTTGGCCTGAAGCTTGTGACGCTCCCAGCGGGCGTGGGCTTCGGAGTACTCCGCTTCCCACTTGGTGCGTGCCTCTTCGTAGCCTGACTTCCATTCGGAGGTGGCTGGGTCGAAGCCCTCTGGGTAACGGTACTGACCGTTCTCGTCGTAGTCGGCGCTCATGCCATACAAAACAGGGTTGAAGTCGGTTCCGGCAGGGTCGACCTCGTCGAGTGCCTGCTTTAGCGACAGCGAGATTCTGCGACGCTCTAGGTCGATGTCAATCAGCTTGACAAATACGTCCTGGTTCACAGTCACGACCTGGTCGGCGTGCTCAACGTGCTTGGAGGAAAGCTCTGAGATGTGCACTAGACCCTCGATACCGTCTGCAACACGAACGAATGCACCGAATGGAACGATCTTGGTGACCTTTCCAGGGATGTACTGTCCGATTGCGTGGGTGCGAGCAAATAGCTGCCATGGGTCTTCCTGAGTTGCCTTCAACGAAAGCGAGACGCGCTCACGGTCGTTGTCAACCTCGAGAACCTCAACGGTTACCTCTTGGCCAACCTCGACAACCTCAGAGGCGTGCTCAATGTGCTTCCAGCTCAACTCTGAAACGTGGACTAGACCGTCTACGCCACCAAGGTCGATGAAGGCACCGAAGTTTACGATCGAGGAAACCACACCGGTGCGTACCTGGCCCTTGGCTAGGTCGTTTAGGAAGGTGGTGCGGTTTGCACTCTGGGACTCCTCTAGGAGTGCACGACGAGAAAGCACAACGTTGTTGCGGTTCTTGTCTAGCTCCAAGATCTTGGCCTCAACCTCGGTACCGAGGTATGGGCCCAGGTCGCGAACGCGACGAAGTTCGATTAGTGAGGCAGGTAGGAAGCCGCGTAGACCGATGTCCACGATGACTCCACCCTTGACGACCTCGATGACGACACCCTTTACGATGCCATCGGCCTCCTTGATGCGCTCCACATCGCCCCATGCACGCTCGTACTGAGCGCGCTTCTTGGAAAGGATTAGGCGGCCTTCTTTGTCTTCCTTTTGTAAAACAAGGGCCTCGATTGCGTCGCCGACCTTGACGATGTCATTTGGGTCTGCGTCTTGGCGAATGGAAAGTTCGCGGGATGGAATTACACCTTCGGTCTTGTAACCGACATCTAGCAGCACCTCATCGCGGTCAATCTTGACCACGGTGCCGGAGATTAGGTCTCCATCGTTGAAAAATTTGAGAGTTGCTTCGACCGCAGCTAGGAAGTCCTCTGCTGAACCGATGTCGTTGACTGCTACCTGCTTAGGCTTCGCGGTCGATTTGGTTGCCATATTTGTGGTTACTCCACTTTGTTTTACTCGGGTCGCGCCTCAACCAACAACTCAAAGCTCTTGATTTTGGCCCGACAAACGGACATGAATTTGTGCCCCGAAGGACACCTGCAAAGCTTAGCGATAAATTTAGTGCCCCGCTAGCTCCCAGTTGGCCCCGATACCTATGTGGACATCAAGTGGGACCGAGAGTTTTGCCACCGAGGACATTTGCCGGATCGCCATTTCTTGCAAGACATCCAACTCCCCCGGAGCGACTGCAAAAACCAATTCGTCATGAACCTGCAAGAGCAGCTGAGATCTCAGGTTCTTTTCGACCATCTCGTTTCTAACCGCAATCATCGCAAGCTTCATGATGTCGGCAGCCGTTCCCTGAATGGGCGCGTTTAGTGCAGCTCTTCTGGCGTTTTCGCGAATCTGGAAGATCTTGGAGTTCAGATCCGGGAACGGGCGCCTTCTGCCATAGACGGTGGTGGTGAAGCCGTTGGCCTTGGCCAACTGAACCACCTGATCTAAATAGCGCTTCACTCCCCCGAAGCGCGCAAAGTAGTCGGCCATCAACTGCTTGGCCTCGGCGCCCGTGATTCTCAACTGTCTTGCAAGTCCGTATTCGCTCAAACCATAGACCAGGCCATAGCTCATTGCCTTCACCTTTGAGCGCATTGCACCACTCACCTCCGAAGGTTCGACTCCGTAGAGCCTGGCTCCGACAAAATTGTGCAGGTCTTCACCGATGTTGAAGGCCTCTATCAGCCCCTCGTCCTCGGAGAGGTGGGCCATGATCCGCATTTCAATCTGCGAGTAGTCCGCGGTCAAAAGGGTTTCAAAGCCTTCACCTGCGACAAATGCAGATCTCAGGCGCTGACCACGCTCGGTCTTGATTGGAATGTTCTGCAGGTTGGGGTTCTCGCTCGAGAGCCTTCCGGTCGAGGTACCGGTTTGTGAGTATGTGGTGTGGATTCGGCCATCTGTCTCGACCGCTTTCAGCAGGGTCTCGGTGATCTGCCTGAGTTTGGTGGAGTCTCGGTGGGCCAACAGGCGCTCTAAAAATGGGTGCTCGGTTTGCTCAAAGAGTGTTGTGAGTGCTTCGGCATTGGTTGAGTAGCCCGTCTTCACGCTCTTGGTGCCCTGCATGCCGAGCTCTTCAAACAAAACGGTTTGCAATTGCTTGGGAGAGGCAAGGTTGACCTCGTGACCTATGATCTCGTAGGCCTGGCGAGCAATCTCATCGACCTCCTCAGTTAGAGAATCAAACTGGTTCTGCAGCACGGTCTTGTCGACCGCTATGCCCGTGATTTCCATATGGGAAAGCACTCTTGCCACCGGCATCTCGATGTCTCGATAGACGCCATCCTGGTCATCGGTGACTAATTCCGGCTCTAGAACATGACATAAAACGGCATAGATCCAGGCGTCCAAGGAAGGATCTGATTCGGCTAGTAGCTGGTTGGCGTCCTGCCTCAGAACGTCAATCCCGGCATACTGCCGGATGAGAGCATCGGGGATTAGATCCTTGGTGGTGGGGTCTGTGACATAGGCAGCCAAAAGCGCATCTGCAACTGTCGGCCCAAGTTTTATGCCTTGGGCACTCAGCCTGCGATTTAGGTTTTTTTGATCCCAGCAGCCAAAACCACCGGCTTCAATGAGCTCTTTGGCCGCTTCGAGCTGCTGACCGTCCCAACTCAGCCGGGTTGATATCGTTGCGGCCCCCAGTCCAATTAGTCCGGCCTCGGAGAGCTCGACATGCAAAAAGGCTTTTTCGCTCTTGAGGAGCTCCTTGATTTGACCAATGCTGGCAATAGCTGATGGCACCGGCTCGGTCGGTAGGTTTTCGATTATTCGTTCGGTGGTTTTGGAAATCGTGGACTCGGCCTCGATGGCTTCAGCTGGAACATTTGCAACTGATGCCACATGCTGAGAGCCATTGCTGCCGCGAAGCTTGAGAACGCGAGTCAGCAAAGTGCGGAAGGAAAGCTTCTCAAAGACCTCTTTGAGCTCCTCCTCGTTCACTGCCCCCAACTTGAGATCTTCGAGGCTGAAATCAAATTCCAGATCGGTCAAGAGGTGATTCAGCCTTCGGTTTCGAACCGCTAACTCCTGGTGTTCGCGAAGTGACTCGCCAACCTTGCCAGGGATCTCGGCTGCGTTTTCCAAGATGCCACCCAGTGAGCCATACTGCACAATCCACTTTGCAGCGGTCTTTGGTCCAACCCCTGGGATGCCCTTGAGGTTATCCGAGGTCTCGCCAACAAGTGCCGCGAGTTCTGGGTATTGCTTGGCATGAATGCCGTATTTCTCGACCACCGCGGCATCATCCATGCGAGCGAGATTCATCACTCCCTTGACTGGGTAGAGGACCGTGACGTTATCGGTAATGAGCTGGAAGGTGTCTCTGTCCCCCGATACCACCAAGACCCGGTACCCCTTGGCCTCTCCTTGTGTCGCGAGTGATGCAAGTAGGTCGTCGGCCTCGTAGTTTTCTCGGGAAACCGAGGTGATGCGCATTGCCTTTAGCGCCTCTACCAGCAGCTCCGTCTGGCCAATGAACTCCTCTGGCGTTTCACCACGGGTGCCCTTGTATTCTGGAAGCTCCTGGGTTCTAAAGCTCTCTCTGGAGACGTCGAAGGCGACGCAGAGGTGGGTTGGTTTTTCACCCTCGAGAATGTTGAGCAGCATCGAGATAAAGCCGTGAATGGCATTGGTGTGTTGACCGCTTGCGTTTTTGAAGTTCTCAGGACTGAGTGCGTAGAAGGCTCTGAATGCCAGCGAATGGCCATCAATTAGCAAAAGGGTAGGCTTTTCAGAGGCGCTCATGGCCCTAAGCCTACTGATTGAAAAGAGTTCAAATTGGCACCTGAATCTAACGAAGCTGCTGCTGCTGCGATGCTTGCCTCAATGCAACGAATGAGCCTTGGCCCACTGGCCGACAAAATGGGAATCCAGCTTCTCGAGCTCAGCGCCGAGCGAGCAGTGGCAACCATGCCGGTGGAGGGAAACACTCAACCAATTGGCCTAGTCCACGGCGGAGCATATGTTGTGCTGGGAGAGAGTCTTGGTTCAACCGCTGCCAATGTGCACGCTCAGCCAAATGGCTATGCGGTCGGCATCGAAATCAACGCCACCCACCACAAGAGTGCGACTGAGGGGGTTGTTACCGGGACCTGTGAGGCTATCAAGCTCGGAAAAACTCTGACCTCTCACGAGATCAAAGTCACAAACGAGGCTGGCGAGCTGCTCTCAACGATTCGGATCACGAATCTGATTCGTCAGCGCTAGTTACTTCTCTCCGAGCTGCTCAATAACGGCCTTCGCGACCTGACCCATGGTGAGCCTGCGGTCCATCGAAGCCTTTTGTATCCAGCGGAAAGATTCGGGTTCGGAGAGGTTCATCTTGCTCTGCAATAGCCCCTTGGCGCGATCCATGAGTTTTCTGGTCTCAAGCCTGTCGCTCAGATCGGCGATTTCGGACTCAAGGGAGGCTAGCTCCTCGTGCCGGGAGAGGGCTATTTGAATTGCGGGCAATAGATCTTGAGGTTTGAAGGGCTTGGTTACAAATGCCATTGCTCCAGCCTCGGCGGCTCGGGTGACCAGATCTGTTTGGCTGAAGGCCGTTAGCAGAACTACTGGAATCTTTAGCTCGGCGATCTTCTCGGCGGCAGTGATACCGTCCATCTTTGGCATCTTGATATCCATCACTACAAGATCCGGGGTTAGCTCGGTGGCAAGCTTGATTGCTTCTTCACCATCGGCGCCCTCACCGATTACCTCATAGCCGGCTTCTTGCAGGGTTGCCACCACATCCATGCGAATTAGAGCTTCGTCTTCTACTACTACAACCCTGAGCTTGTCTTCCATGGGCACAACTTTATCGTGAGGGGGCAAATCCACTAGACTTGCCTAGCTTGCCGGGATGGCGGAATGGTAGACGCGTCGCACTCAAAATGCGATGTCCTCTGGGCGTGTGGGTTCGAGTCCCACTCTCGGTACAAAATATTTAGGGCGATGGGCGACCATCGCCCTAAGTCGTTTTTGGCCTAAATCGCATAGCCGGGAGCGGCCATGTGGACCGCGTCACCGACTCGGTGGACCCGAAGCGCATTGGTTGATCCAGGGATGCCCGGAGGAGATCCGGCAACGATCACAACTTCATCCCCCACGCGACATTTGCCGGAGGAAAGCACGAGCTCATCCACCTGCTTGACCATGTCATCGGTGTGCTTGACCTTCTCCACCAAGAATGTCGAGGCGCCCCAAACCAGAGAAAGCTTGCGACGGACGTCCTGGTTAGGCGTGAAGGCCAGAACCTGGACTCGGGAGCGGAGCCTAGAGACCCTTCTGAGGGTGTCGCCAGATTCAGTGAAAACGCAAACATACTTTGAACCCAAGAGCTCTGCTATGTCCATTGCTGCTCGAACCACCGCTCCGGAGTGGGTGTGAGGCTTGGTTCCCAGTGCGGGAATGCGCTCCAGACCGTTTTCCTCGGTTGACTCAATGATCCTTGCCATGGTCTGAACGGTCTCAATTGGGTACTGACCAACCGATGTCTCTCCAGAAAGCATTAGCGCGTCAGCACCATCAAGCACGGCATTGGCAACGTCTGAGGTCTCCGCACGAGTCGGCCTCGAGGCGCTAATCATGCTCTCGAGCATCTGGGTTGCAACGATTACGGGCTTGGCCCAGCGCCTAGCGAGCTCGACGGCCCGCTTTTGAACTAGCGGAACCTGCTCCAGTGGTAACTCGACTCCTAGGTCACCTCGGGCGACCATCACGCCATCAAAGGCGTCGATGATTTCCTCAAGTGCTGCGACCGCCTGAGGCTTTTCAATCTTGGCAATAACCGGGATGAACCGGCCCTCTTCGGCCATGATTTCGTGCACTCTAACTATGTCTTTTGCATTGCGCACAAAGCTCAAGGCAACCAGGTCCGCACCAAGCTTCAGGGCCCAACGCAAATCACCCTCGTCCTTTTCGCTAAGGGCGGGAACATTTACTGCAACACCTGGCAGGTTGATGCCCTTGCTGTTCGAACACGGGCCGCCAATCTCAACTTCGGTGATGACCCTGTTGGCTTCGACCTTGGTGGCGCGAAGCTCAAGTCGACCGTCATCGATTAGCAATTTGTCGCCAACCTTGACGTCTCCCGGAAGGCCCTTGTGGGTGGTGGAGCAGATCGTCTCATCGCCGATAACGTCATCGGTGGTGATGGTGAAGGTGGCACCGACAACAAGTTCAATCTTGTCGTCTTGAAACTTGCCAAGTCGGATCTTTGGGCCTTGCAAATCGACCAAGATTCCAACGGCCTTTCCGAGCTCTTCGGAGGCGGCGCGAATGGTCGCATAGGTGCCCTCGTGAACCTCGTGGCTGCCATGGCTGAGGTTCAGTCTTGCGACATCTGCCCCAGCTTCAATTACTGCCTTGGTCTTTTCATAGTCCGCCAGGGCAGGACCGAAAGTTGCGACTATCTTTGCGCGTCTCATTAGTTGCTAATTACCTTTTCTTTAGCTGTAAACCGCAAGCGGCTGATCAGTTGGCTTCACGGGGAATGGCAGCTGCGTCTCGCCTTCGAGATATTCATCAACCGCTGCGGCAGCTGCCCTGCCTTCAGCGATGGCCCAAACAATCAGGCTCTGACCCCTACCAGCATCTCCGGCTACAAAAACACCATCTTGATTCTGGTAACGATCGTCTCTCAACACATTAGTGCGTGAATCCAATTCCGTGCCAAGTTGGGACACCAAATGATCCGATTCGTTACCGGTGAAACCGAGTGCGAGTAGCACCAAATCCGCAGGAATGATTCGCTCGGTGCCCGGAGCCGGGACTCGCTTGCCATCCACAAACTGCGTGTCAGCGACTTTGAGTCCAGTTACCTGGCCATTTTCTGATACGAACTCGACGGTTGAGTGCAAATACTTACGCTCGCCAAACTCCTCGTGGGCACTTGCGACCTCGAAGAGGTTCGGCACCATTGGCCAAGGCTGATCTGCGCTTCTATCCTCTGGAGGCTTCTTGCCAATCGCGATGGTGGTAACGCTGAGCGCCCCTTGCCTGGTAGCTGTTCCCAGGCAGTCGGCTCCGGTGTCACCGCCACCCAAAATCACAACGTGCTTGCCCTCGGCGCTGATCTGGTCCTCAACCAAATCCCCGGCAACCGCCTTGTTTGACTGGGCCAGGTATTCCATTGCAAAGTGAACACCGCCTGCTTCTCTGCCCGCCACATCCAAATCTCTCGGCACTAGCGCACCTGTTGCAACCACCACTGCGTCGTAGCGGAGCTTGATTTCATCCCAGCTGATGTCAACACCGATGTTCACTCCGGTGCGGAACTTGGTTCCCTCGGCTTCCATCTGAGAGATGCGTCTATCTATGTGGCGCTTTTCCATCTTGAAATCCGGAATCCCATAGCGCAAGAGGCCACCAATTCGGTCATCGCGCTCAAATACCGCGACAGTGTGGCCGACTCGGGTCAGCTGCTGAGCTGCGGCTAGACCCGCGGGGCCAGAGCCAACGACCGCAACGGTCTTGCCGGTGAGGCGCTCTGGAATGCTGGGTATCACGAAGCCCTGGTCAAAGGCATCGTCAATGATCGAGACTTCGATTTCCTTGATGGTTACCGGCGGCTGGTTAATTCCCAGCACGCAAGCGCTCTCACAGGGAGCCGGGCAAAGCCTTCCGGTGAACTCAGGAAAGTTATTGGTGGCGTGAAGTCTGTCAATCGCATCGCTCGAGCGACCCAGGTGGACCAGGTCATTCCACTCGGGAATTAGATTCCCAAGCGGACAGCCCTGATGGCAAAACGGAATCCCGCAATCCATGCAGCGTGACGCCTGCTGTTTTACGACCTCACCGTTGCGCTCCGCATAAACCTCTTTCCAGTCCTTGATTCTGACCGGAACTGGTCGTCTAGGCGCGGTTTCGCGCTCGGTGACCTTGAGGAATCCTCTTGGATCAGCCATTGCTCACCTCCAGGATCTGGGTCCAGACCTCATCACCATCGGGTTCGTAGCCGGAGATAATGGCGTTTTGCTGAATCTCCATCACTCTGGCGTAGTCGCGAGGCAAAACCTTCACGAAGTTGGAAAGCTCTTGATCAAAGTTGTCGAGAATGCTCTTTGCCAAAACCGAACCGGTCTCAGTGAAGTGCTCCTGAATGATTGCTCTTAGCTCCACAGCATCCTCACCGGATGTGCTGGAGAGGGTGATTTCGCCAAGCTGGAGTGCCTCACGGTTCACCCTGGCCTCGGAGAGTTTGTAGACATAGGCAATTCCACCGCTCATTCCCGCACCGAGATTGATCCCGGTCTTGCCTAAAATGATCGCTCTGCCACCGGTCATGTATTCCAGGGCGTGGTCTCCCACTCCCTCAACCACGGCCGTGACACCGGAGTTGCGAACTAGGAAGCGCTCTCCAACAATGCCGTTGAGGAAGATTTTGCCCGAGGTCGCGCCGTAGCCAATCACGTTGCCCGCAATCACGTTCTCGCTGGCAATAAAACCTGCACCATCTGGTGGTCTCACGACGATGGTGCCGCCGGAAAGCCCCTTGCCGACATAGTCGTTGCAGTCCCCAACCACCGTGATCTTGATGCCCCTTGGCACAAAAGCGCCCAGTGACTGTCCGGCGTGACCTGCGAGCTTGAGTTCCAACGTGTCAGGGTTTAGACCCTGCTCGCCCCAGCGCTGGGTCAGCTCATTGCCGAGCATGGTGCCAATGGCCTGCTGGGTGTTGTTGATCTCCGCCTCAATCGTGAAGGGCTTGCCCTCTTTCAGGGCAGGAGCTGCGCTGTCGATGTATGGGAAGTCAAAGTGGTTCTCGAGCTCGTGGTCTTGGTGAGTGGTGCGACGCATGTTTAGCTCGGTGCCCATGTCCTTCGAGGCAAAAATTGGACTGAGGTCCAAACCATCTGCCTTCCAGTGGTGAATAGCTTCGTTGACATCAAGCAGCTCAACGTGACCGATGGCCTCATCGAGAGACCTAAAGCCCAACTGCGCAAGGTATTCGCGAATCTCCTGGGCTAGGAACTCAAAGAAGTTCACGACGTGATCCGCCTGACCCTTGAATCTTGCTCGCAGGTCTGGGTTCTGGGTTGCAACACCAACGGGGCAGGTGTCCAGGTGGCAAACGCGCATCAGGATGCAGCCCTCAACCACCAGTGGAGCGGTTGCAAAACCGTACTCCTCAGCCCCGAGTAGTGCCGCGATAACAACGTCCCGACCGGTCTTCATTGAACCATCAACCTGAACCGTGATGCGGTCACGCAACCCATTCAGTAGCAGCGTTTGCTGGGTCTCGGCCAGTCCAAGTTCCCAAGGGGTGCCGGCGTGCTTGAGTGAGTTCAGTGGGCTAGCTCCGGTGCCGCCATCGTGCCCTGAAATCAAAACCACATCGGCCTTCGACTTAGCAACACCAGCTGCCACCGTGCCAACCCCAAACTGGCTAACCAGTTTGACGTGGACTCGAGCCTTGCGGTTGGCACGCTTGAGGTCAAAGATCAACTGCTTCAGATCCTCGATGGAGTAAATGTCGTGGTGAGGTGGTGGGGAGATTAGTCCAACTCCAGGTGTGGAGTGGCGCAACTGAGCAATCCAGGGGTAGACCTTGTGTGGTGGCAGCTGACCGCCCTCGCCGGGCTTAGCTCCCTGAGCCATCTTGATCTGGATGTCGTCGGCGTGGGTCAGATACATCGAGGTGACACCAAAGCGACCGGAGGCAACCTGCTTCACAGCAGAGCGGCGCTCTCTGTCCAATAGCCTCTCGACAGACTCTCCGCCCTCACCTGTGTTCGACTTGCCGCCAATTCTGTTCATGGCAATCGCAAGGGTCTCGTGAGCCTCTGGTGAAATTGCTCCGAGGCTCATCGCTCCGGTTGAGAATCGCTTTACGATCTCCGAGATCGGCTCAACTTCTTCGATTGGAATTGGGGTTCTCAGGTCATCGCGGAATTTAAACAGTCCACGAAGCGTCATCAGGCGCTGGGCTTGATCATCTACAGCCTTGGTGTATTGCTTGAAGATGTCATAGCTTTTTTGCCTAGTGGAGTGCTGAAGCTTAAAGATTGTCTCTGGGTTAAACAGGTGTGGAGGTCCCTCACGGCGCCACTTCATCTCGCCGCCAACCTCTAGCGGGAGGTGCACAGTCGAAGCTGACTCCAGCGGGTATGCAGCGAGGTGACGTTTTTCGATTTCGATGTGCAGGATTTCGAGCCCAACTCCACCAAGCTTCGTGATAGTTCCAGTGAAGTAGCGATCAACCAGTTCCTGGCTCAGTCCAATGGCTTCAAAACATTGCGCTCCGCCATAGCTGGCAATGGTTGAAATGCCCATCTTGGACATGATCTTTAGCACGCCCTTGCCGAGCGCCTTCACCATGTTCTTGCTGGAGCGTTCTGGGGTAATGCCCTGCACCACTCCGCGAATAACCATGTCCTCTGCGGTCTCGAGAGCGAGGTAGGGGTTGATTCCTGAAGCGCCAAACCCAATCAGGGTCGCCATGTGGTGCACGTCTCTGGCATCACCGCACTCGACCACGATGCCCGCTCTTGAGCGGGTTCCCTTGCGGATCAGGTGGTGGTGCATCGCAGAGATGCTCAAAAGCGATGGAATCGGAGCAAGCTCTCGGTTGGAATCACGGTCGGAGAGAATGATGAATGTCGCACCATCTTCCAGCGCTTGGTCAATCTCCTGGGCCATTGCATCTAGGCGAGCCTCGAGAGCTTTGGCTCCCTGGTCGACCCGATACAAACCGCTGATTGTCACCGCTTTGCCGATGTCGTTGCCGCGATTGATGTTCTTGATTCTCGCCAACTCGTCGTTGGTGAGAATCGGGTAATCCAGCACCAGCTGCTTGGCGTGCTCGGGAGTTGCCTCCAAAAGGTTCAATACCGGCCCAATGCTGGTTGTCAGCGATGTGACAACCTCCTCGCGGATTGCATCTAGAGGGGGGTTGGTGACCTGGGCAAACTGCTGGGTGAAATAGTCAAACAAGAGCCTTGGACGGTCTGAGATCGCGGCAATGGGAGTGTCGGTGCCCATGGCACCGATTGGCTCCTGCCCCATGCGGGCCATCGGGGCAATGAATTCTTTTAGGTCTTCCTCGGTGTAGCCGAAGACCCGCTGGCGCCGGTTCACCGAAGCGGATGAATACCTCACGTGTTCGCGCTCTGGCAGGTCTCGAAGGTTGATCCTTCTCGAATCCAACCACTTGCCCCAGGGCTCAAGAGCTGAAACCTCGCGCTTGATTTCATCATCTTCGATGATCTGACCCTTTGCGGTGTCGATGAGGAACATCTTTCCCGGCTGCAGTCTGCCCTTGCGGACAATGCGGTCGGCAGGGATGTGGGCAACGCCAATCTCGGAGGCGAGGATGACAAAGCCATCCTCGGTAACTACAAAGCGTCCTGGTCGAAGACCGTTGCGGTCCAGGGTTGCTCCGACAAGAGTGCCATCGGTGAACACCACTGCTGCTGGGCCATCCCAGGGTTCCATGATCATCGAGTGATACTCAAAGAAATCCCGCAGCTTGGGTTCGATGTCGAGCTGCTTCTCCCAAGCTCCTGGAATCATCATCATCATGGCGTGTGGAAGTGAGCGCCCGGACAGAACCAGTAGCTCTAGCACCTCGTCAAAGGTTGCCGAGTCCGAGGCTCCGGGGGTAACGATTGGCTTGATCTGATCCAAATCACCAAGCAGTTCGGACTCGAGCAGTGACTCACGAGCGGCCATCCAGTTGGCATTTCCCTTGACGGTGTTGATCTCGCCGTTGTGGGCAATAAATCTAAACGGGTGAGCTAGTGGCCAGGATGGGAAGGTGTTCGTGGAGAACCTCGAGTGCACCAAAGCCAACTGCGACTCAAAGCGCTCGTCAGAGAGGTCCAAGAAAAAAGGCTCCAACTGCAAGGTGGTAACCATGCCCTTGTAGACAATGGTTCGTATCGAAAGCGAGGGGTGGTAGATGCCAATCTCGCGCTCGCTTCGCTTGCGTAACCTAAACAGCCTGCGCTCTAGCTCTAGACCATGGCTTTCATCATTCGCCACGACAAAAACCTGCTCGATTTGCGGCATGGCCTCTCTGGCCTGATCGCCCAAAACTGCTGGGTCAGTCGGAGGCACGCGCCAACCGAGGACCTTGAGATTTTCTTCGATTGCAATTTTTTCGAAGCTGGCCCGGTCTTTAGCTGCCGACTGAGCTTCGAAGAAGACCAGTCCGGCTCCATAGGAGCCAAGGGACGGAAGTTCAAATGAAACCACGTCGCGGAAGAATTTGTCCGGAAGCTGGGTGAGGATACCGGCACCATCTCCGGTGCCAGCATCTGAACCAACAGCACCGCGGTGCTCGAGGTTTCTAAGTGAAGAGAGCGCCATGTCAACAATGTCGTGCCCGCCATAGCCCCTGAGGGTTGCGACCATAGCCAGGCCGCAGGCGTCCTTCTCGCTCTCAGGGCTGTAAAGCCCCTGTGCGTCGGGGCCGACGTTGAATCGCGTAAAGGGACTCAATGTGCTCATGCCACTCTCCAATCAAATTTCATTGATGGGGACTTCATTGGCCCGCAGATTATTGCGTTAGTTAGATTCTTTCGCAGTCGTATTATCTTCGACTGGCTCCTCGGTTACAGGTTCTCTGCCCGGGGTGAAGACTGATGGTTCGAGGCCTGGGTGTCGGCGTGTTTGAACGAAGAAGATTATCAGTCCTACTGCAATGCCGATCAGCGCTGACCAGACATTTATGCGTAGGCCAAGAATAATCTCACTTGGGTCAATTCGGATACTTTCTATCCAAACTCGGCCTAGGGAATATGTAACCAGGTAGAGGGCAAAAACCTTTCCCCACTGCAGCTTTAGCTTGTTTCCAAGCCAAATCAGCGCCAGTGCACCTGTGATATTCCAGATCATTTCATACAAAAATGTCGGGTGGAAAGTGAGCCCATCGGGCAAACCGGAGGGATATGCGGGATTAGAACTTGGGATCTCCAAGCCCCAGGGCAGCTCGGTTGGTAGGCCAAAGAGCTCCTGGTTGAAATAGTTACCCAAGCGACCAATTCCTTGAGCAAGCAAAATCCCGGGCGCAACCGCATCGGCGACTGTGAGGAATCTAAGACCAGCTTGCCTGGTGCCGATGTAGACGCCAACGGCACCTAGCATCAGGGCGCCATAGATTGCCAAGCCACCCTCCCAGATTCTGAATACCGCCAGTAGGTCAGCACCCTCATAGAAGTAATCACGCGGGTGGGTGATGACGTGGAAGAACCGGCCACCAAGAATTCCAAACGGAACTGCCCAAAGAGCAATGTCTAAAAAGACACCCTTTTCCGCTCCACGCCTCGAGAGCCTGTAGTCAGCCAGGATTGTCGCCACCACGATTCCGGTCAGAATAAACAGCGCGTAAAAGTGGATTCGCACTGGACCGAGGTCTAGGTAGCTAATGTCCGGGGAGGGGATGCTCAAAAGAAAATTCACGTGTTCATCCTAGACCGCGAGCTAGCTCGCGGGTTTTCTCGGTAAGGCCCTCGAGGCCCCCCGATTCATAGGCCTTCACAAATGCTGTCCCAACAATCGCACCATCGGCATAGGAATTGACTTCTCTAACCTGCTCGGCGCTGGAAATACCCACTCCAACGCAGGTTGGAGCGGTTCCAAGGTCTTTGACTTTGCCCACGACCTGGCGGGCTAGCTGGTCTAGGTTTGCCCGCTCCCCCGTGATGCCCATCGTCGAAACCGAGTAGACAAACCCTTGGGAGGCAGCGCTGTTTGCCTTGACTCTGGCATCAGAGGAAGAGGGGGCGACCAAGAACACGTGGTCTAGGTCTCTCTTTGTAGCCGCATCGATCCAGCTGGCACCCTCATCTGGAATCAGATCTGGAGTGATCATGCCCTGAGCTCCGGAATCTTCGAGAGCTTGGGCGAAATTGTCAACGCCATACCTCAACACCGGATTCCAGTAGCTCATCACCAGCATCGGGGTGTCTACCTGCTCGCGAACCTTCCTAATTACCTCGAAGGTCTCGCTGAGGCGAAAGCCGTTGGCGAGTGCCTTTTCAGTTGCCTGCTGGATAACGAGCCCGTCCATCACGGGATCAGAATAGGGAACCCCAACTTCCAAAATGTCGCAGCCGTTCTTGGCCATCGCGACAAAGGCTGCCACCGAATCATCAAGTGTTGGATATCCCGCGGGGAAATATCCCACCAGCGTTCCGCGGCCGCTGTCACGGTTTTGGCGAAGAATGGTTTCGACTTTGCTCATGGCTTAGATCAGTCCAAAGTATCGACCGGCGGTCTCCATGTCCTTATCTCCCCTACCGGAGAGGTTCACAAGAACATGAGCACCTTTTGGCAGCACCTTGGAAAGGTGTTCCATGCCGGCAAGGGCGTGAGCGGTTTCAATAGCTGGGATGATTCCCTCGGTCTGACTCATTAGCTTCATGGCATCCATAGCTTGAGCATCGGTAATACCAAAGTAGTTTGCTCTCCCAAGGTCTTTTAGCCAGGAGTGCTCAGGTCCCACGCCCGGGTAGTCAAGACCTGCAGAGATCGAGTGCGACTCCGAGGTCTGACCATCTGCATCCTGCAGCATGTAGCTCATGGCTCCGTGCAAAACGCCTGGAACTCCCCTGTTCAGGGTAGCTGCGTGGTGCGGGGTGTCGATACCGTCTCCGGCAGCTTCAAAGCCCCAAAGCTGAACGGCCTCATCGTCCAAAAACGCGTGGAAAATGCCAATGGCGTTTGAGCCACCACCAACACAGGCAGCGATCGCATCCGGCAACCTTCCAGTGAGCGCAAGCATCTGCTCTTTTGACTCTTTGCCAATCACCGAGTGAAAATCACGAACCATCGTTGGGAAAGGGTGCGGGCCTGCGACCGTGCCCAGCAGGTAGTGAGTGCTATCCACATTTGCGACCCAGTCTCGAAGTGCCTCGTTGATGGCATCTTTCAGGGTTCTAGAGCCAGTTGTGACAGCCACCACCTCGGCACCCAAAAGCTTCATACGCGCCACGTTCAACGCCTGGCGCTCGGTGTCGACCTCGCCCATGTAAACCACGCAGTCAAGACCAAAGTAAGCAGCAGCGGTTGCGCTGGCAACGCCGTGCTGGCCCGCGCCGGTTTCGGCGATGATGCGCTTTTTGCCCATTCTCTTGGCAAGGAGCGCTTGCCCCATCACGTTGTTGATCTTGTGGCTACCGGTGTGGTTTAGGTCTTCGCGCTTTAGAAACACTCGAATGTCGCCAAACTGGGCGGCAAAGCGCTTCGCCTCTGTGATGATCGATGGCCGTCCGGTGTATTCCAAGTGCAGTTGAGCCAATTCGTTAGTGAAGCTCTCGTCTTTGCGGGCAGCTTGGTAGGTGGCATCCAGTTCATCGAGTGCAGCAATGAGTGGCTCAGGCACGAACCTGCCACCGAACTGTCCAAAATATGGACCAACCTGCGCACTTAGCTTTGGAGTCATGCGCTAAATCCTAAGCAACAGAAACGATTTCGGGTATCAGTTTCAGATAATCCCCAGTTACCAGTGCTTCACCAACCAAAACCGCGTCTGCACCGGCAGCCCGATAGCGCTTGACGTCCTCAATGTTTTTCACACTGGACTCTGCAATCCGCACGCAACCCGCAGGGAGCCTGGTTGCCAGCTTCTCGAACAAGCCAATGTCGGTTTGAAATGTTTCTAGGTCCCGAGTATTGATACCTATCAGCTTTGCTCCAGATTCGGCAGCGGTCTCGATTTCTTTTTCGGTGTGGGTTTCAACCAAAACCTTCAGTCCTATTTGTTCCGCAAAGTTCTTGAGCCTTAGGTAGTCACTAGTTTCCAAACCAGCCAGAATCAATAGCGCCATCGCGGCGCCGTTGGAGCGTGCCTCCAAGAGTTGATACTCAGTTGAGATGAAGTCTTTTCTCAGTGTTGGGATTGTGGTTGCGTCACTGACGCTGGCGAGGTCTTCGAGACTGCCCTTGAACCCAGTGCGCTCGGTGAGAACCGAGATCGCATCAGCTCCTGCCTTTTGATAACCAAGTCCCAGAGTCGCTGCATCTTGGATTGGAGCCAGATCACCCCTGGAGGGAGAAGCGCGCTTGATCTCGGCTATAAGCCGGATTCGGTCGGTTTTCTCGAGTGCGAGCTCCGCGTTCACGGCAGCCGGCATGGTTCTAACCAGCTGCTCAAGCTCTTCAAAAGGGAGCTTTCGCTCCCGCAACTTAGAGTCCTCGAGTGCGGCCTGGAAGAGACCTGCTAGCACTAGTGAGTCTTGGTCTTAGATCCGCCGACTCCGTAGCCAGCTCGCTTCATCGCTAGCCCAACTACTGGGCCCAATAAAGCAAGGCCAGCCGAGGCCCAGACCACTGCGGGCATGTCGAACCAGAAAAATAGGGTGCCAATTGTGAACGCCACCATGACGATTGTTACGGTTGCCCAGGCAGCTGGTGAGTGGCCGTGTCCTGGCTCTTCGCTCGATTGTGACATTGGTTTCCTTCTCCTAAAACTCGACTATTCTAACCGCTCTAATTCTGGGAATCCCAGAGCGACTTCGGGTCTGAGGGATCCTCTTCTAGTTTCTCGGCCGATTTCTTAGGTTCGCTTGTTCTAGAGAAGGCAGCTAAGACCGAGAGAATGACCACACCTAGGCTCATTACCAGGTAGGCGGTTGGTGCCAAGGTGGTTGATGCAGTTCCTACGGTGCCGGCAATGCCGGTTAGTTTTTCAAGACCATCAACCGCGGCAGGACTGGCCGCCGGGTTCAGGCTAAAGGCCAAATACGCAGACCAAAGCGCGACCAGCGCGGCAAAGATCATGATTTGATTCGGAATCTTGCGATACCTAGCAATCAGAGCAACCAAAATCACTATTGCCGGGGTGAGAACAAGGGTTTGGCTCAGCTCTGAGCCCGCCAGTTCAAAACTGGTCCCATCGGTGTGAGCATCGGAGATAGTGGCCCAGGTGAACAGGATCGTTGACCACCAGGCGGCAGCCAGCAAGGTTGTCAGGTTCAGGTATCGATTCATTTGGCCATCTCATTTGCACTAGCCACTGCCCGCAGAACAACTGCAGCCTTGGCAAGGGTCTCTTGGTATTCACTTTCGGGGTCGGAATCTAGAACAATTCCCGCGCCCGCTTGAATCCTGGCAACGCCATCTCGAATCAGTGCCGTTCGAATAGCGATAGCTAGATCGGCGTTGCCCTGGAAATCAAAGTAGCCAACTACGCCTCCAAAGAGCCCTCTGGCGGTGGGTTCGAGGTCGTGAATGATCTCGAGAGCTCTGGGCTTGGGTGCTCCGGAGAGGGTCCCCGCTGGAAATGTTGCTAGTAGCGCCCTCACCAGTGAGGTGTTGGTCCTAAGAGTTCCCTCAACGGTCGAGACCAGGTGCATGATGTGTGAAAAACGATGGATCTCCATGAATTCACTAACCAACAGGCTTGAGGGATCACAAACCTTCAGGAGGTCATTGCGTGCAAGGTCAACGAGCATCAGGTGTTCACTACGCTCTTTGGCATCTTGCAACAAGTCCTCAGCCAGCTGCATATCCGTTGCAGTGTCACTGCCTCTTGGCCTTGAGCCCGCAATCGGGTGAGTAATCACCCGATCGCCGGTCACCTTGATAAGCGCCTCGGGAGACGATCCAACAATCGAGAATTCGCCACCGGAGTCTTCCCACCTGGTTAGGTACATATACGGAGATGGATTGATTGCTCTCAGTGAGCTGTAGACATCCAGGGCATCGGCGCTGACCTGCTGGTCAAATCGTTGCGAGATGACCACCTGGAATACATCCCCGAGCCTCACGTGATGCTTGGCTGTCTCCACCGCACTCAAAAACTCCGGCTTGGTGGAGCGTATTGAATACTCCGGCTCGGGCCATTGTGGTTCTGCGAGCCTTGCAGCAGTGGGCTGCGCGATCTTGGCCTGCAGTTCATCGAGCCTGATTGCCGCTTCAGCTAGCTTCTCCTCGCGAGAGCCAACGCCATCTAGAAAGACAACGCTGACCAGAATCAGCTCAGACTTTTGGTGATCCAGCACAACAAGCTCGGAGAACTGGTTGAAACCAAACAGCGGTAATTCGTAGTCTTTGGTCTTTGGCTCCGGGAGTTTTTCAATCAGTTCGGTGAGCCCCCAGCCGGCAAAGCCAACCAGGCCGCTCGAGAGCGGAAACTCGGCACTGTCTGATACCCAGCCCTGCTGCAGCGCTTCTAAAGCACTGATGGGATCTTTTGGTAGCTCGGCACCAGTGGGCAATGCAGGGTGCTCCGAGACCCAGGTTGCCTCAGTGGCGGATGCCACAAGTTGCCCTCTGGATTGCACTCCAACGAATGAGTAGCGACCCCAAACCCCCTGCTCGGCAGATTCCAACAGGAAGGTATTTGGGGCGGTGCCGCAAAGTTTCTGGTACAGCCCAAGCGGAGTCTCAGTGCCAGAAAACAGCCTGCGAATTACCGGAATGACGTTGGCGCTAGGCATCCTCGGGCTCCTCGAAGCAGGTTGTGGTGCCATTGTGGCAAGCAGGACCAAGTGGCCTGACCATCGCGAGAACTGTGTCATCGTCGCAGTCCTGAACCAAGTCGATTAGCTCCAGATAGTTGCCAGAAGTCTCACCCTTTAGCCAGCGCTGGTTGCGAGAGCGTGAGAAAAACACCATCTTTGCTGTCTCCTGACTCTCAATCAGAGTCTCTTTGGTTGCAAAGGCAAGCATTAGCACGGCCTTGGTGTCGAAATCCTGAGCTATTACTGGCACCAGGCCCTTGTCATCAAAGTTGATCTTCTCGATGTCTAAAACTCTCATCGGATTTCAACACCCGCCTTTCGAAGTGCATCCTTTACCTGGCTAATTGTGAACTTATTGTCGTGGAAAACGCTGGCAGCCAGTAGCGCATCCGCTCCAGTCTGCGCCGCCTCCACAAAGTGCTCTAGTTCTCCGGCTCCCCCGGAGGCTATAACTGGCACGCTCGATAGCTCCTTCACCTTTGAGGTGAGGACCAGATCAAAGCCATCCTTGGTGCCATCGGCATCGATGCTGTTCACCAGCAGTTCCCCGGCACCAAGGGTTTGAACCTTTTCAATCCACTCGAATGCATCGAGCTCTGTCAGCACTCGGCCACCATGCGTTGTGACTCCAAAGCCACTTTTGGTGTCAGCGCGCTTGATGTCGAGCGAAATCACCAGCACCTGTGAGCCATGCTCCTGAGAGATCTCTCTGAGTAGCTCTGGTCTTGCAATGCCGGCAGAGCCAACCGAGACCTTGTCCGCACCGCTAGCCAGCAGCCTTGATACATCGGCGAGCTCGCGGACACCACCACCAACAGTCAGCGGGATAAATACCTGTTCCGCGCAAGATGAAACAACATCCATCATCGTGCCGCGGTTTTGAACCGTGGCCGAGACATCCAAAAAGGTAATCTCATCAGCCGACTGCGCGTAATAGTTCGCAGCTAGTTCCACGGGGTCACCGCTATCGCGAAGGTTTTCAAAATTAACCCCCTTCACGACTCTGCCGGCTGCGACATCAAGGCAGGGAATCACCCTAAGCGCAGGCACCTAGATCCTCGCGGCGTGGATGGCACTGACCAGAATTGCCTTGGCGCCGAGTTCGTAAAGCTCATCCATTAACCGGTTGGTCTCCGAGCTCTTTACCAAAGCTCTAACAGCAACCCAGTCTGGGTCTGCCAGCGGGGAGATTGTTGGCGACTCGATTCCTGGAGTGATCTTGGAGGCGGCCTCGACAATCGAGCGCGGGCAGTCGTAGTCAAAAATGACGTATTCGCGCGCCACGATTACTCCCTGCAACCTGCGAAGGAGCTTCTCGGCGTCGCGCTCTTTTCCCGGAGCGGCAATGAGTCTTGCGGTTGAGGCAAGAATCACCGGACCGAAGATTGTTAGTCCCGCCTTGCGCAAAGTGTTTCCGGTGGAGACCACATCCGCAACAGCATCGGCCACTCCTAGCCGGACGGCTGATTCCACCGCGCCATCGAGTGTCACAATTTCACACTCAATCCCCTGCTCCTTTAGGTAGTTGCCAATCAGTTTTGGGTAGGCGGTCGCGAGACGCTTGCCGGCGAGATCTGAAAGAGAACCAAAGCCAGCATCACTCGGAGCAGCAAAGCGGAAGGTTGAGCCGCCAAAGCCCAAATCGGCAATCTCGGTGGCCTCCGATTCCGAGTCCTTCAGCAGATCCAATCCGGTGAGGCCAACATCAAGTGACCCGGAGCCAACGTAGGTGGCGATATCTCGCGGCCGCAGATAGAAAAACTCAATCTGGTTCTCGGCATCAACCAAGTGCAGCTCGGATTGCTCACGACGGGTTTGATAACCAGCCTCTTTCAGCATCGAGATTGCTGATTCCGAGAGGATTCCCTTATTGGGGACGGCAACTCTAAGCATTAGAGAACCTCCTCAACCCTTTGCATCGGCACTTTTCGAGCCACCAGCATTAGTTGGGCGTAGTAGAGAAGCTGTGAGACCTCGAGTGCGAGTTGCTCATCTGATTCGTGCTCCGCTGCCATCCACACCTCGGCAGCCTCCTCCACCAACTTCTTGCCAATTGCATGCACTCCGCCTGAGAGCAGCTCGGCGGTGCCGGAGTGCTCGGGACGAGTAGCGTCAATTTCTAAGAGCTCTTGGTAGAGCGAATCAAAGGACTTCATGCCCTATAGGTTAGCTGGAGTGGGCCTTTGCCAAGGCTCGAAGTTCTGAGATCTGCTCGTTCCGGTCTGGATTCTTGAACACGGCCGACCCCGCAACAAAAACATCGGCTCCTAATTTGGCCAACTCACCGATGTTGTCTTCGGTAACCCCACCATCAACCTGGAGCGCAATTTCAAGCCCCGAATTGCGTATTTCGCTGCGGGCTTGAGAAATCTTAGAGAGCGTGGACTGAATCAACGCCTGCCCACCAAAGCCCGGCTCCACCGTCATGATCAAGAGCATGTCGATTTCTGGAAGCAGCTCGACCACATCTTCAACCGAAGTGTTTGGCTTTATCGCAATGGCCGATCGAGATCCCAGTTTCCTGAGCTCTCTGGCAAGCCAGATTGGGTCATTCGAGGCCTCTAGGTGAAAAGTCACCGACTCGGCACCCGCGGCAGCGTATTCGGGAGCCCAGCGCTCGGGGTTTTCAATCATTAGGTGGATATCCAGTGGCAAGTCACTGACCTTCTTTAGCGCCTGAACCAACCCAAGACCGAAGGTTAGGTTTGGCACAAAGTGATTGTCCATTACGTCCACATGCGCAGCATCGGCACTTGAGATGCTTTTCAGATCACGTTCGAAGTTCGCGTAGTCGGCGCTCAAGATGGATGGGTGAATGTGCATAAAACCAGCCTAGGGCTTTCTAAGAATTGCAATAAACATTGCGTCGGTGGAGTGCAGGTGTGTCCAGAGTTGAACCGTTTTTCGATCGGGGTTGACCTCGATATCTGGAGCCAAACTTCCGAGTACTTCTTTGGCGTCCACCAACTCCAGTCCCGGGTTGGCGTCCAGTGCGATTCGAATCTGGGTATTCGTCTCGGGAATCAAGGGTGAGCAGGTCGAATAGAGCAGGTAGCCGCCGGACTTGAGGGAATCAATTCCAGCTTGCAATAACTCCTGCTGCAGATTGGTCAACTGCGGCAGTTGCGAGGGTTCTTTTCGCCATCTGGATTCCGGCTTTCTGCGCACCGAACCAAGCCCTGAGCATGGAGCGTCTAGCAAGACCGCGTCATAGCTGTTCGGCTTGGAGTTTTGACCAAGGTCCACGATCACGTTGGTTTCTGATTCGCCAGTGAGTGCCCGCTCCACCATCTGAGCTCTTTGCGGAACGGGCTCCATGCAATCTAAGACTCCCCCGCTTGCGGCAATACCGGACTGCAAAATTGCTGACTTGCCTCCGGGTCCCGAGCACATGTCTAGCCACCGACCCGCGCGGTTACCAACTTCCAACAAAGCCAACGCCACCAACTGAGAACCTTGATCCTGAACTCTGACGCCGGGCTGGTCCAAGAGCGGCTCGGGGTTGCCATGAAGGAGGTAGCCAATTGGTGACGCTCCGCCTTTTTCGAGTCCGAGCTCGTCAAGATAGTTTTTGGCAGCTGGGTTTATTGCGGCCAGGTTCACAACCGGAGTCTCATTATTGGACTCCAGCAAGGCTTTTAGTTCGGTCTCTTTCCCATCGAGCTCAAGAGCTTGCTTCAGGGCGCGGATAACCCATATCGGGTGCGAGTATTCAATCGCCAATGCCTCCAGCTCAGGCTTGTCCTTCAGGGAATCCTGCAACAGCGCGTCAAAGCCCTTGCGATCGGCATTTCTGAGCACCGCGTTTGCCAAGCCCGCTGCCCGCTTTTCTATCTCTTTGACAAGTTCGACGCTTTCGTGAATGGCTGCGTGAGATGGGACGCGCATGCGAAACAGCTGGTGCAAGCCAAGCTGAAGACAAAACCGCAGCTCATCTGAAAGCGTCTTACCTTGCGTGAACTGCTCGATAAAGCTGTCGTATTGATATTTCCAGCGAAGCGATCCGTAGCTGAGCTCCTGAATCAGCCCACGGTCCGCATCCGATAGTGACTGGTCTCCCAAGACCTTTGGCATCAGAAGGTTGATGTAGCTATCTGATTTTTGGACCCTAATCAAAAGCTCGAGCGCAATTTTTCTGGCGTTAGTCAAGGCTCACCTTGCCCTGTTGACCCCGGATAAATTCAAGCGCGGTCATCGGTTTCTTGCCGGCTGGCTGCAGCTCGATCAGCTCCAACCTCGTACCTCCGCCGCACCCTACGAGCACTCGGTTCTCGTCTTGCCACATCAACCCCGGTTCACCAAGGGAATCTAGAGCCTCCCAGTCCACAGACCCCAGACTCTTTGCTCGCAATAGTTTTAGAGGCTGACCTGCGAAGTTGGCCCAGGCGGTGGGTTCCGGGTTGAGAGCGTGAATGATTCTCTCAATCCGGTCCGCTGACTCATTGAAGTCAATCTTGGCCTCGGCTCGCGAGATCTTCGGCGCTAAGGATGGCTCACCTTGCTGGTTGGTTGGTTCTGGCTTTGTCTTGAGGGCCTCTAGAAGAAGATTGGTCCCTTTGGTAGTAAACCGACTAAGCGCCTCGGACGCTATTTCCTGCGGGAGAAACTCCATTGGCACTGAGCTAATAATCGGTCCAGTGTCCAAGCCTTTTTCAAGTTCAAATATCGTTATTCCGATACCACTGTCGTGAATCATCGAATGCTGCAACGGGGTTGCCCCGCGCCATTCTGGCAGCAGGCTGTAGTGGAGGTTCCACCAGGGCATGATTTCAAGCGCACTCGGCGGCACAAGTGCCCCGTAGGCAACAACTACCGCTAGCTCGGCATCGGCACCAGCAATCTCTTCGAGGTGATCTGTGACCCTGGATGTCTTCAGGGTCTTGATGCCCAGCTCGCTCAGCGCTTTGCGCCACAGCCGAGGGGGTGATGACTCGCTTGCGACCAACTGGCGCATCTTCTCTTGTAATTGCGAGCACGATTTCGTGATGACGACTTAGCTCTTCGAGCGCCTGCGCCGCAATGGCGGGCGTTCCAGCAAAAATCAGTCGCATCTGAAAAACCTACAGCGCATCCGGGTCATCCATGACCACTCTGAGACCCCGGCGCTTACTGCCACCTTGAACCCGAGCCGAGCTCTTCAGGGCGACCGCCCTGAGGGATTTGGAAATCTCGGGAGCGTCTTGATAGCCAAAGCTAATCAGGATCTTGGAATTTGCGACATCAACGTTTAGCACCTTGGCTTTAGCCGCTCTGGCAATCTCCAAAACCTGTTGCTGCTGATCGGGTGCAGTTTCGATGGTTGCAATTCGCACAGCAGGTGGTAATCCAACTGAGCGAAGCTCAACCAGCTGCGCCTTTGCAAGCTGTCGGTGCTGTTGCATCGCAAAAGCCTGCCCAATTTGAGAGTCCACGCCTGAAAGAACCGCCCTGCCGTCACTGGCCAACAACTCCAGCGCTCCGGTCCAATCCCTAAACGCCAACTGCTCGGCGGCCAGTGATTGTCTTGCAAGCCAGATATCACAATCCAGGATCAAAAGCGCTGAGTAGCCAGGGTTCACCTTTGGGGCTGCACCGGGTGTCGCAACGACAATCTGATTCTTGCTTTTTAGACCAGAGGGTGTTTTTTCACTGGTTGCCTCGCTGATGGCAACTTGTGGGAAGACTTTTCCAAGTTCACTCACGGTTCGAGTGCTTCCGGTTCTACCGCGCTTGAATGCAACGGACTGGCACGCATTGCACTTCACGTGAGGTTTCGAGCAGATTCGACACACGGCCTTGTTCTCGCTTGGCTCCCAGATCATGCCTCCGCAACTGCAGCGCTGGCGCTCTCCGCAGCCCTGGCAGTAGAGGGCAGCTGAGCTGCCCTTGCGAGGCAAAAGCACGAGCACCGGCCCTGCGCTCAATCGCTCTCGCACCAGCTTGAAGGAGCTCTCGTCGAACCGAACACCGGGTTCGGTGTAGGAGATTCTGACAGGCGGTGCAATAACGTCGTGATCGCTCAGATAGCCAATTTCAACAAGCCTTTGAACCTCAACCGAGCGATAGGGCGCGACCAGGAGCACCTCGAGGTCTTTGCCAGCTCGCATCATGGCCAGTTCTCTGGCATGGGTGAAAGGCGAGCCCTGCTCCCTTAGCGAGTCATCAAGATCGTCATAGAGAGCAATTAGCCCGAGGTTAGAAACCGGTGCGTAGATCGCGGATCGAGTCCCAATCACAAGCGACTCGCTCTGGTTTAGAACTTTATGGAAGCTCTTAAACCGATCAGACTTCTTTGCAGCCGGCAGGTAGCTAATGACCCATGGTCCTAGACCAACCAGCTCTGCAAGCCCCACAAGTTCGTCAATGTCCTTCTGGTCTGGCACTATCAGAATTGCGCTTTTGCCCTCAGCTAGTTGCTCTGATGCTCTTTGCAACAGTAAATATGCCCAATCTCCAAAGCTTTGGCCCTCAATTGCAAAGGATTTCGCAGCAGATAGCACGGCTGATTTTTTGCTCAGCGCGGGCTTGATTTCAAAGGGCAGCGATATGGGCTGTGCGCTACCTAGGCTTGCGACATCCTCGATTGAGGTTCTGGCCATGTGGTCCGGCACGGCAGCAGACAGGATCTCGCCGATCGCGACGCACTGCCGGTCCGCAATTTGACGGGCAAAGCTGTAGATCTCTGGAGTCAGCACCTGAGCCGGATGTGTGATTGCTTCGAGCTCGCTGGTGGCATAGTCACTTTTATCGCTCAACCCAACGACAAAACCGTGCTGTGGTTTTTTGGCACGGCCGAAGGGGAAGCTGACCTGCTGACCTATTTTGATTGCGTCTGCTAGCTGCTCAGGGATGACAAAGTCGAATACTCGATCCAGTTGAATCAGATTCGACTTTGCCACCACCTGAGCAAAGCGGGGCATTTAGCGTCCTGCTGCCTCGGCAAGGGCGCTTGCCCGGTCAGTTTTCTCCCAGCTGAATTCAGCCAGTTCCCTACCAAAGTGACCGTAGGCAGCTGTCTTTGCATAGATCGGGCGCTTTAGATCCAACTCGCGAATGATTGCGGCGGGACGAAGATCGAACACTTGCTGAATCGCTCTTTCAATCGCACTGGTTTCGACCTTCTCGGTGCCGAAAGTCTCAACAAACACCGCAACCGGCTCCGCAACACCAATGGCATAGGCAACCTGGATTTCAGCACGGTCCGCAAGGCCAGCGGCAACCACATTCTTGGCAACCCAGCGCATTGCATAGGCTGCCGAACGGTCAACCTTTGAGGGGTCCTTGCCGCTAAATGCGCCGCCACCGTGGCGAGCCATGCCGCCATAGGTGTCGACGATGATCTTGCGGCCGGTAAGACCCGCATCTCCCTGCGGCCCTCCGATTACGAAGCGTCCCGAAGGGTTGATGATGTAGCGGGTGTTATCAAAGGGCAGGTTGCCCTCCTTGAGAACAGGTCTTATGACCCTGTCCAAAATTAGGTTCGCAAGATCGTCTTGAGAGATGTCTGGGTGGTGCTGTGTTGATAACACCACGGTGTTGATACCTACCGGGTTAGAACCCTCGTAATCAACTGAAACCTGGGCTTTTCCGTCCGGGCGCAGCCTGCCATCGTTCAGCTCTCTCCTAACCTCAGAGAGCTTCTCGGTGATGCGGTGTGAAAGCAGGATCGGAGTTGGCATCAAAACGTCAGTTTCATTGCTGGCGTAGCCAAACATCATGCCCTGGTCACCAGCACCGAGCTTGGAATCGGCGTCTTCGACGCCAGATCTAGCCTCGAGGGCGTCATCGACTCCCCCGGCAATGTCTGGTGATTGCGCTCCAATGGAAACGGATACTCCACAGGAATTGCCATCAAAGCCAATTTCGGAGGAGTTGTAGCCGATATCTAAAACCTTCTGGCGAACCAGCTGAGGAATCTCAACGTAGCCGGAGGTGGTTACCTCGCCAGCAACGTGGACTAAGCCAGTAGTTACCAGGGTTTCAACGGCGACACGTGCATCTGGATCCTGCAAAAGCATGGCATCCAAGATGGTGTCGGAGATCTGATCACAGATCTTGTCGGGGTGGCCTTCAGTGACCGATTCAGATGTAAATGTGCGTAGCGTCATAACGCCAAAGTTTATTGGTCTAGACCGACACTGATTGGGAAATAAACGCAACTAGCGCTTTTGCAACCTCTTGTTTGGTTCCTGTTAGCTCGCTAGCTTTATCGTTTTCAACCAGCAGCACGCTGGTGTCTTTGGTGCCAAGAGCGCTCACCCGATTTCCAACCACCAGCTTGAGACCCTTGTCCCAAAGCTTTTGGCGCGCCACTTGCTCCAGATCGGCATCGTTATCGGCGAGGGCGAAGCCCACGCAGTAAGCGTTCTGGTGGTTTGCAGAGTAGGCAGCGATCAGATCCTTGGTTGCGGTGAGGGTCAGCTCCATGGACCCCGAGCGCTTTAGCTTTCCTGGGTAGGGCTTTTCCACCTTGAAATCGCTCACGGCAGCAGCCATCACCAAAATATCGCTTGGGTGATCCATTGCTATTTCTAGATCATCGACCGTTGAGACGTGTTCAATTTTGATGCCAGCGGGCAGCACTGCTTCGATGTTTGCGGCAATCAATGTCACATCAGCACCTTGGTCTCTGGCGGCCTTGGCAATTTCGATGCCCATTCGGCCCGAGGAGGAGTTTCCGATATAGCGAACCGCATCTATCGGCTCTCTGGTTCCACCAGCGGTGACGATTACCTTTTTGCCCCGAAGCGCGCCTAAAGAGAGGACGAAGTCAAAAATCTCCTCGACCTCGGGCATTCGACCAGGTCCGGAATCCTCTCCGGTAAGCCGACCCGAAGCCGGTTCCATGATTCGGATGCCACGCTCTTCGAGCGTTTGAATGTTTGCTCTGGTTGCCGGGTTTTGCCACATCTCTGTGTGCATTGCGGGAGCCAGGAAGATCGGCGCCTCACTTGCCAAAATGGCATTCATCAAAAGATCATCGGCAATGCCTGCTGCAAGCCGTCCTAAAAAGGCCGCGGTAGCAGGAGCCACCACGATAGCGTCGGCATCTTGACCTAAGGAGACGTGTCGAACCTTTTCAACATCTGAATACATGTCGATGTCGATGTTGTGCCCGCTGAGGGCCTCGAGGGTTGGTTGTCCGATGAACCTAAGGGCGTTCTCAGTTGGCAAGACAGTAACTTCGTGGCCAGCCTCGGAGAAGGCTCGGATTAGATTGGCTGCCTTGTAGGCAGCAATTCCGCCGGTGATTCCAAGCAGAATGCGCAAAGGGGTAGTCCTAGCTAAGAGGTTTTCTCTCGAGCTTGTCTGCGTAGATCTCGTGCAGCGCAATGCTCAAAGGCTTGTCATCAATTGAAGAGTCGACCAGCGGTCCAACGTAGTTGAACAGGCTGCCCTCGTGCAGGGCGCTGTAGTACTCGTTGATCTGGCGTGCTCGCTTGGAGGCGAAGATCACTAGCTGGTAGTTGGAGTCAACCTTGTCCAGCACGGAATCGATTGGTGGAAAAACGATGCCATCGCCTTTTTCAGTCATTTGCTGCCTCTTTCACAATCTTGATGATCTCTTGCGCACAAAACTCTAAGTCGTCATTTATCAACTGGAAATCGAATTCATTCGCAGCCTCAAGTTCTCTGCGCGCGGTGGTTAGTCTAGTTTGAATTTCAGATTCTGTCTCGGTCGCTCTATTTCTTAGCCTTCGTTCGAGCTCTTCCCAGCTCGGCGGGGTGATGAAGATGCTGATTACCTCTGGGTGAGACTCTTGCACCTGCCTGGCTCCCTGCAGGTCGATTTCGAGTAGCAAGTGCTTCTCAAGCTCGCTGGCTCTGTCAAGTTCTGATTTGAGCGTGCCGTAGTAGTTGTGGTTGTGCACTTGCGCCCACTCTAGAAAATCACCTGCCGCAATGCCGGCCTCAAAGCGCTCGGTAGTCACAAAGTGGTAGTGAACACCGTCTTGTTCGCCAGGTCTTGGTGATCTGGTGGTGGCGGAAACCGAAAGCATGAAGTTCGGATCATTGGCGATAATCCATTTCACCAGCGAGCCTTTGCCCACGCCGGCAGGACCCGCAATGACAACTAGCTTCATAGCTCCAACTTAGCCCGGTCTATCTCTTGGACCAGCTGGGAGCTGCCCTGCGATGTGATGGCTCTTGAGACATTTGCCACCACTCGGTTTGCAGAGGCTCCGAAGATATCCTTCAAATCGGATAACTTTGCGCCCTGAAAGCCAAAGCCCGGGGCCAGAATCGGTATCTCAATGTCTTTGGTTCGAATCCAGTCGATTCCAAATGTCGCCAAATCCTGAGTCGCACCTATCACCACCCCGGCATCTTTGTTGCCGATTTCCTTGGCGCCTTCAATCACCAATTGGCTCACCGTTGCTTTTCCGCTTTTAGCGGTCTGCAGCTCCTCGGCTTCAGGGTTTGAGGTTGCCGCCAATAGGAATATGCCGGCGTTAATGTCCTTGGCATATCCCATCAGTTCTCGAAGTGAGCCCGTGCCCATGTAGGGGCTGAGCGTCATTGCGTCTGAGCGCAGTGGAGAGTCATCCCCGAACCAGGCCTGGGCGTAACCAATCAGTGTTGAGCCAATATCCCCGCGCTTGACATCCGAGATGATCATCAGTGAAGCCGCTCTGGCGGTGGTGTAGACCTCTTCCAATGCGAGGTAGCCAGCCGAGCCAAAGCGCTCGAAGTAGGCAATCTGGGGTTTGATGATGCCAACCCTGGACTCACACGCATCAATGATCCTGAGTGCATAATCTCTGGCTCCAATTGCGGTGTCAGGGAGTCCGAAATTGCTCAGTTCAGATTCAGACGGGTCAATTCCGACGCAGAGCCTAGATTGCTCCATCGCCTTGGTCAATCGAACCGAAAAACTAGCCACCGATCAGGGCCTTTCTCTCTAGTGCGTGCTGCTGCAGTGGTTTGACTCTAAAGCGTCCCTCCCGAACCGCCTCAAAGGAACCAATCGCAGCGCTCAGTTGAGCGGCCGTGGTGAAGATTGGCTTATCTGCTGCGGTGGTGGCGGCTCGGATTTCATAGCCATCGACCCGGGCATCTGCTCCTGATGGTGTGTTCACCACAACATCGACCTCACCCGCGGTGATCATGTCCACAATCGAGCGCTGATCACCCTGAGCCTGGGAGTGCTTGATGACCTCCTCGGCAACGATGCCGTGACGGCCAAGCATTCTTGCAGTTCCGGAGGTGGCCAGGATTCTAAAGCCGAGCTGCGAGAGCCTGCGAACAGGAAGCAACAGTTGCGGCTTGTCTCGATCGGCGACCGAAACGAACACCGTGCCACTTAGTGGAAGTGCTGAACCGGCTCCGGCCTGCGACTTAGCGAATGCGGTTGGGAAATCGGAATCAATCCCCATCACCTCGCCGGTGGAGCGCATCTCGGGGCCAAGCAGTGAGTCAACAAAGCGGCCGTCCTTGGTGGCAAACCGCTTGAAGGGCAAGACCGCTTCCTTGACCGAGACCGATGTTCCCGGCGGCAAGAACCTGCCGTCGTGCTTTGGAAGGTGACCCTCTGAGACCAGCTCCCTAATGGTTTTACCAATCATGACCAAGGAGGCTGCCTTGGCGAGCGTAATACCAAGTGCCTTAGAGACAAAGGGCACCGTTCTAGAAGCTCTTGGGTTTGCTTCGAGCACGTAGAGCACATCTGAGGCAAGAGCAAACTGCACGTTTATTAGCCCCTTCACATCTAGGCCCTCGGCAATCAGCTTGGTCGCACTAGCGACCCTCTCGATTTGAGCATCGCTCAGGGTGATTGGCGGCAGGGTGCAGCTGGAGTCTCCGGAGTGGATACCGGCCTCTTCGATGTGCTCCATGACGCCACCGACATAAAGTTCGTGACCGTCATAGAGCGCGTCAATGTCAATTTCGATCGCGTCATCTAGGAATCGATCAACCAGTAGTGGGTGCGTTGCATCCACCAGCGCGTGCTCGGCAATGCGATCGAAGTAGCCGCCAAGTGACTTTTCGTCATAGACAATCTCCATGCCTCGTCCGCCGAGCACAAAGCTTGGCCTAACCAGCACCGGGTATCCAATTCGGTTCGCTACCGCAACCGCACTTGGCAGGTCTGTTGCAATGCCGTTTGCCGGAGCCAATAGACCAGCTGCATCCAGGATCTGCTGGAACTGACCGCGCTCTTCGGCGCGGTCAATCGAATCTGGGCTGGTTCCCAAGATTGGGATCCCAGCTTCTTTGATGCCCTGAGCCAACCCGAGCGCGGTTTGGCCGCCGAGTTGAACAAGAACCCCCATTAGCTCACCAGAAGCGCGCTCGGCCTCGATCACCTCAAGAACATCTTCCAGGGTGAGCGGCTCGAAGTAGAGCCGGTCCGAGGTGTCGTAGTCGGTAGAAACCGTCTCGGGGTTGCAGTTGATCATGATGGTCTCGAAACCCGCATCTCGCAGTGCGAATGCTGCATGCACGCAGGAGTAGTCAAACTCGACCCCCTGACCGATTCGGTTTGGACCACTTCCCAAAATCACTACCTTCTTGCGATCTGAGGGCACCACCTCGGTGAATTGCTCATACGAGGAGTAGTGATATGGAGTCAGCGCGGGGAACTCCCCCGCACAGGTGTCTACGGTCTTGAAGATTGGCCGAAGGTTTAGTTCATAGCGCAGGCTTCTCATGGTCTTTTCATCGGTTTGGCGCAGCTGGGCAAGCTGGGCATCGCTGAAACCGTGTTCCTTTGCTCGCTTCAGCGAGTCTCGGTCAATCTCAGGAAGCTTTTGGAACCAGTCGGCGATCTCATTGATTAGCACCACCTGGTCGATGAACCAGGGATCAATCTTGGTTGCCTCAAATACCTCTTCCGCAGTTGCTCCAGCACGAAGTGCTTGCTGCAACTGAACCAGTCGTGCATCGGTTGGGGTGGCAATGGCGGTTAGCAAATCTTCCTTGCTGGCAGGGATCTCTCCCCAGTGGAAACTCGAGCCACGCTTCTCCAATGACCGCAATGCCTTTTGCAGGGCCTGAGTGAAGGTCCTTCCAATGGCCATCGCTTCACCGACGCTCTTCATGGTCGTGGTCAAGGTGGTGTCGGCAGCGGGGAACTTCTCAAAGGCAAATCTTGGTACTTTCACGACTATGTAGTCCAGGGTCGGTTCAAATGAAGCCGGGGTGACCTTGGTGATGTCGTTTGGAATTTCATCGAGGGTGTAGCCAATGGCTAGCTTTGCCGCAATCTTGGCAATTGGGAAACCGGTCGCCTTGGATGCCAAAGCGGAAGAGCGCGAGACTCTCGGGTTCATTTCAATGACGATTACCCTGCCGTCTTTCGGGTCAACCGCGAATTGAATGTTGCAACCTCCGGTGTCGACACCAACGTCGCGGATGATTCGGATTGAGATGTCCCTGAGGTTCTGATACTCGCGGTCCGTGAGAGTCAAGGCTGGTGCAACGGTGATTGAGTCACCGGTGTGAACACCGACGGGATCGAAGTTCTCAATCGAACAAACCACCACTGAGTTATCGTTCTTATCTCGCATGAGCTCTAGCTCATACTCTTTCCAGCCCAGGATTGACTCCTCCAGGAGCACTTCGGAGGTCGGAGACGCCTGTATGCCCGCTCCAGCGATTCGACGCAGGTCCTTCTCGTCATAGGCAAAGCCAGAACCGAGTCCACCCATGGTGAAGCTTGGGCGGACCACTAGCGGGTAACCCAGCTTGGCTGCTCCTTCCAGGACTTCTTCCATGTTGTGAGCGATGTAGCTCTTGGCTACATCTGCGCCGGCGTCTAGAACGAGCTGTTTGAATTCCTGGCGGTCCTCGCCGGCTCGAATCGCTGCAACATTGGCACCAATCAGCTCAACCCCGTACTTCTCGAGTGAACCGCGCTCATAGAGCGCCATGGCCGCATTGAGAGCGGTCTGACCACCAAGGGTCGGCAAGATTGCATCCGGCTTCTCCTTTTCGATAATTGCCTCAATCACCTCAGGGGTGATTGGTTCGACGTAGGTGGCATCTGCGAAGTCGGGATCGGTCATGATGGTGGCGGGGTTCGAGTTGATCAGGATGACCCTGATGCCTTCTTCCTGCAACACCCGGCACGCTTGGGTACCCGAGTAGTCAAACTCACAGGCCTGTCCAATCACGATTGGGCCAGAACCAATTACCAGAACGGAATTTATGTCTGGTCTTTTGGGCATTAGTTCTTCTCCTGAATCATGCTGACAAACTTGTCAAATAGGTAGTGCGAATCGTGCGGGCCGGCCGCGGCTTCGGGGTGGTACTGGACTGAGAAGGCTCTGATGTCTTCACACTCGAGCCCTTCGACCACGCCATCGTTCAGGCCGCGGTGAGAAACCCGGACGTTGCCAAAGCCCTGAGGGCTTTGAGCTTCATCTTCCTCAAACTTGACGGCGAAGCCGTGATTGTGTGCAGTGACCTCGACCTGACCGGTGGCCTTTTGCATCACCGGTTGATTTATGCCGCGATGGCCAAAGTCAAGTTTGTAGGTGTCAAAACCAAGCGCCCTACCAAGAAGCTGATTTCCAAAGCAGATGCCAAAGAACGGCACGTCTTTTCTGAGAACCTCCCGAAGCATCTTTACCTGATCCTCGCTTGCCTCCGGGTCACCCGGGCCATTTGAGAAAAACACTCCGTCTGGGCTAGCACTGAGAATCTCCTCAGCCGTTGCACTGGCTGGAAAGACCTCCATCTCAACACCGCGGGATGCCAGGTGCTCGAGAGTCGACTTTTTGATCCCCAAATCCAAGATTGCAACCTTGCCGATTCTCTCCCCCTCGGCCGCAATGATGTAGCTGTTCGGTGTTGTTACGACGTCGCTTAGTTTCAGTCCGGCCATCTTGGGCGCTGTTTGAACCTGTTCGAGCATTTGTTCCTGAGTGAGATCCAGGTTTGAAAAGATTCCTGCCCGCATTGCTCCGAGTGATCGGATTTTCAGGGTGAGAGCTCTGGTGTCCAAGTTTGAGATTCCAACAATCCCCTGTGACTCTAGGTCTGACTGAAGGGTTCGCTCAGATCTGAAGTTGGAGGCCATTCGAGAGGGTTCTTTCACCACGTAACCGGCAACCCAGATCTGGGAGGACTCCTCGTCGCGCGCGTTCATTCCTACGATGCCAATGTGGGGGGCGGTCTGCAACACGATCTGCCCCGCATAGCTTGGGTCGGTGATGGTCTCTTGGTAGCCGGTCATGCCGGTTGCAAATACCAGCTCCCCGGTTGTCTTTCCCGTGGCTCCAAGAGGTTCACCCTCGAATACGGTTCCGTCTTCCAATACCAAATAGGCCTCAGCCACGTTTTACCCCTGTCACTTTTTCGATTGCGTCTTCATACTCTTTGCGCTTGCTAGCGCTAACCACCCTGAGATTCGTCATTACCTCTAGATCTCCCAAGCGCCAAACCAAGACCATCAGTCCGTCGCGCTCAACACCCTTGTCGATTGTTGCGCTAGCGCGAGTTAGCGCAATCAGGTCGTTTTTGGGAATGTGCAAGCTTGGTTCGCCGACTCGCTCAATCGAGATGCCCGCCTCAGATAAAAAGATCTTGGCCTTGCCTCGGCCGCCGAGTCGGTGCGCCCAGACTCTAGAAAGTGGGCTGATCGCAAACACGGTGCTGGCATAAAAGGCGTCTCCGAGTTCAACCCCGCCGACACTCTGAGCTGGAGCGGGGATGGTCAACTGCTGCTCCTGCTTACGTCTTTGCACAGAGCGATAAACCCGCCAGGCAATCAAAAACACCAGCGCAACCAATGAGCGTGCCAATTACTTCGCGAATCATTTCGCAACCAACTTTCGGTCCTCAACGGTGAAGCGGCCGCGGTAAATGGTCATGACTACCTCGCCGGGCAGCTTCATGCCGGCGAAGGGATTGTTGTGGCTCTTGGAGTGCGTGCTCGGGCTGATAGTTCTCGCTGAAGCCGGGTCAATCAGCGTTAGGTTGGCAACTGCACCAACAGCAATTTGCCCATGATCACTCAGACCGGCTATTTGCGCGGGCTTTTCGCTAAGTACCGATTGGAATCGCTCCCAGTTTGACTTGCCAGAATCAATAAGGACCTGCTGGAGAACGCTGGCGGCATTCTCAAGACCCACCATTCCAAATGCTGCGCTGTCCCACTCGCACTCCTTTTTCTCGGCTGAGTGCGGGGCGTGGTCGGTGCCAACAACGTCGATGGTTCCATCGATTAGGGCCTCTTGCAGAGCTTTGGTGTCTTCGCTTTTGCGAAGCGGCGGATTGACCTTGTAGACCGGGTCGTAACTTCGAACCAGATCCTCGGTTAGCAACAGGTGGTGCGGAGTGACCTCTGCAGTTAGGTCAATGCCCTGCTTTTTGCCCAGCGCACCACATCCACCGCTCCTGCGGTGGTGAGGTGACAGACGTGCAGTCTCGAGCCCGTCTTTTGAGCAAGCAGAGCATCGCGCTCGATGATCTTCTCCTCGGCCTCGGCTGGCCAGCCTGTGAGTCCAAGTTCGGTGGCCAGTGCACCCTCGTTCATTTGCGCACCTGGAGTCAAAGTGGGGTCCTGAGCGTGCTGGGCGATCACTCCCCCAAACTTCTTCACGGCAACTAGTGCCTGCTCCATTAGCTTTTCGTCAAAGACACAGACTCCATCGTCGCTAAAGACCTTCACATTTGCCTTCGAGGACGCCATCTCGGTAATGGCTGATAGCTCTTTGCCCAAAAGTCCTTTTGTCACCGCTCCGATTGGTTGAACGTCCACATACCCGGCAGCTAGCCCAAGTTCGTAGACCTCTTCAACCAGCTCGGCAGTGTCCGAGACCGGAGCGGTATTTGCCATCGACAACACTGCGGTGTAGCCGCCGGCGGCGGCTGATCGCGATCCGGTCAGCACCGTTTCGCTTGCCTCGAACCCGGGCTCTCGAAGGTGAGTGTGAACATCAACGAAGCCTGGAAGTACCACCAGCCCAGTGCAATCAATACCAGGTTCAGAGAGCTTCCCGATTTCGACTATCACTCCCTTGTCAATCTTGATGTCGACAATCTCTGCTTTAGCGTTCTGAGCATTTTTGAGAATGATCATCAGGCATCCCCTCCGGCTAGAACCTGATACAAAACCGCCATTCGAACCGAGACCCCATTGGCGACCTGCTCCAAGATGGCAGCTCTTGGGTCATCTGCGGCCTCCGAGGAGATTTCTAGTCCCCGGTTCATCGGACCCGGATGCAAGATCAAGCAGTCTTTCTTTAGCGAGGCGAGCCTTTGGTCCGCCAAGGACCAGTTCGCCGCATACTCCCGCTCTGAACCAAGACGATTCTCAGTCATCCGCTCACGCTGGACTCTGAGCATCATCACAACATCCGGCTGGTGGGAAAGTGATTCTTCAAAACTCAGCGAGGTCTTCACTCCCAGCTTCTCAATGCCAATTGGCATCAAGGTCTTCGGGCCCAGCAACCTCAACTTTGGCACCGAGCGTTTGCAGTAGGTGAATGTTTGAACGGGCGACTCTGGAGTGCTTGATGTCCCCGACAATCAAAACCTTTATGCCCTTTAGATCGGATCCAGGTGCGAGGCGCTGGCGAATTGTCATTGCATCCAAAAGGGCTTGGGTCGGGTGTTCGTGAGAGCCATCACCGGCGTTCACGATCGAGGCCGAAATCCAGCCCCGGTGGGCGAGGTTGTGTGCGGCACCAGATGCCGGATGGCGAATCACAATGGCATCGGCCCCCAGGGCCTCAAGGGTCTGCGCGGTGTCTTTGAGGCTCTCACCCTTTGATAGTGACGAGGTTGCCGCCGAGAAGTTGATGACGTCGGCGCTGAGTCTGGTGGCCGCGATTTCAAAGCTGATGCGAGTTCTGGTGGAGTTCTCCACAAAGAGGTTGACAATCGTCTTTCCTCTAAGAGCGGGCAACCGTTTCACCTCGCGCTGTGAAACAGCACCAAGCTCTTGGGCGTTGTCGAGCAGTCCAAGTGCCTGATCTTTGGTTAGGTCCGCTGTCGAAATCAAGTGCTTCACTGGTCAATCACCACCAGGTCGTCAGTATCGATCTCTTTCAAAAACACCGAGACCCGCTCTTTTGTTGAGGTCGGTAGATTCTTTCCAACAAAATCCGGGCGGATTGGTAGCTCTCGGTGTCCACGGTCTGCCAGGACAGCGAGCTTCACCTGGCGGGGTCGTCCGATGTTGGTAATCGCATCGAGCGCTGCGCGAACCGTTCTGCCCGAAAACAGCACATCATCGACCAACACGACCACTTTGCCCTCGAGAGATGCGGTTGGAATATCCGTGGGAGCCATTCTGCGCTCTTTGGACACAAGGTCATCGCGATACATCGTGATGTCCAAAACCCCAGCGGGAGTTTGGTACTCGGGTTCAATCTGGGTAATGATTTTGGCAATGCGATTGGCCAAGTGGATTCCACGAGTGGGAATTCCGAGAATGATTAGGTCTTGAAAACCCTCGTTAGCTTCGAGGATTTCGTGAGCGATTCGCCTGAGGCATCGCTCGATGTCTTGTGCATCAAGCACGGTTCGTTGGCTCATGGCCAGCTCCTTCTTCGCCTCGCTGGACGAATTTAAAGGACATTTGCGCTAAAGCATAACAGCTCTAAAGAGCTGCGCCTCCTTTTGCAAGGCGAGCCAGAACGCCGTTGATAAATTTTGGAGAATCGTCTGTTGAATACTCGCTTGCTAGGGCAACCGCTTCGGCAATGGCCACCTCGTTGGGAACCTCTTCGTTATGCAAGATCTCCCATGCGCCCAATCTCAGAATCGCCCTATCGACATTGGGCATGCGCTCAAGGCTCCAGCCATCCGAGAGCATCTTGAGTTCGTTGTCAATTTGGTCGGCGTTGGTGAAATAGCCCATAAGCAGCATCTCTGCGTAATCGAAGATTGCTTCTTGGTTCTGGCGATCGGCTACCTCGTCATTGGTCTCTTTGAGAAGCAGCAGTGCGTCATCCTGGCGAACACCAGCTGCGTAGAGTGCGTCCAGAGCTCTTTTGCGTGCTTTGGTGCGGGCGCTCAACTATTCGCTCACTCGGCCTAGGTATTCACCGGTTCTGGTGTCTACCTTGACCTTGGTGTTGTTCTCGATAAACAGTGGCACCTGAATCTGGTGACCGGTCTCGACGGTTGCGGGCTTGGTGCCACCACTTGAGCGATCCCCCTGCAGCCCAGGCTCGGTGAAGGTGATCTCCAAAACCACTGATGCTGGTAGTTCAACATATAGCGGGTTCCCCTCGTGCAGGGCAACTGTGGCCAGTTGGTTCTCTAAAAGGAAGTTGCTGGTCTCACCCATCACTGTGGCATCCACCGTGATCTGCTCGTAGTTGGTGCTGTCCATAAATACGTAACCGGAGCCATCGTTGTAGAGATACTGCATGTCTCTGCGGTCCACGTTGGCGGTCTCTATCTTGATGCCAGCGTTGAAAGTCTTGTCGACAACCTTGCCGCTTGTAACATTGCGCAGCTTGGTGCGCACAAAAGCTGGACCCTTGCCTGGCTTGACGTGCTGAAACTCGATAACACTCCAGAGTTGGTTTTCAATCGAGAGCACCATGCCGTTTTTAAGATCGTTTGAGGTTGCCATTTTTCTCCTTGTTAGGCCTCTGAGATTCTAGCCGCGAGCCAGTTGCTCGATTGCTAGCAGGTAGCTATCGAGGCCAAACCCTGCGATGACGCCGGTGGCAACCGCTGAGATAACACTGGTCTGTCGGAACTCTTCGCGGGCGTGCGGATTGGAAATGTGTACCTCAATCAACTTGTTGCCAGCGGAGGTGTGAGCCGCGCAAGCATCCCTGAGCGCATAGGAGTAGTGGGTGAAGGCTGCTGGGTTCAAAACCACCGCAAGCTTGTTGGTGAATGCCTCGTGGATCCAACCAATTAGCTCATCTTCAGAGTTGGTTTGCCTGAAGTCAACTTCAATACCGAGCTCGTTAGCTCTACTCGTTATTGCCTTGTCGAACGCTTGTAGGTCCATGTCTCCATAGACTTCGGGCTCTCTTGCACCGAGCAAGTTCAGGTTGGGGCCATTCAAAACCAGGATCTTCATGGCTAAACGCTATTCCACAATCGACTGAAAAGCCGTAAATAGCAGTTCTTTGGTCGGGGCATTCAGAATCGCTGGCTTTCCGATTCGCTCCAGAACAACAAACCGTAGTGAACCCGAGCGGCTCTTCTTGTCCCGCTGCATGGTCGCATAGAGCGGTTCCCAACGGTCTGCTCGATAGCTAAGTGGAAGACCTAGGCCGCCCAGCACACTGCGATGTCTCTCGACATCAGCTTCACTGAGCCTTCCGGAGAGCAGAGCCAGCTCAGCGGCATAGACCATGCCGATCGAAATCGCTGCTCCGTGACGCCAGTTGTAGCGCTCGGCATGCTCGATTGCATGGCCGAGGGTGTGGCCGTAATTCAGAAACTCCCGCTCACCAGTTTCTTTAAAATCAGCAAGGGTGATTCTTTCCTTGATGGCCACTGATCGTTTGGATGATTTCACGGAAGGTGTCGGAGCTGACATCGGTGGCTGCATCCCCTGACTCAATCGCTTCAAGAATCCAGGGATCTTCAATAAAGCCATACTTTGCGACCTCGGCCATTCCGGCCAGTAACTCGTTGCGAGGAAGGCTGTGCAGGGTGTCGAGGTCGATAAATACCTGGTGCGGCATGTGGAAAACCCCGACAAGATTCTTGCCCTCTTGGGTGTTTATACCCGTTTTGCCGCCAACCGCTGCATCCACCATGCCTAAAAGGGTGGTTGGTATCAGGATTGACCTAACTCCCCTGAGCCAAGTTGCTGCCACAAAACCGGATAGGTCGGTGGTGGAGCCACCACCGAGGCCGATAACGGCATCATTTCTCTGGAAATCAGCCTGCCCCATGATGTCCCAGCAGAATGCTGCCACCTCAACTCGCTTCGCTGCCTCAGCCGCCGGCACCTCGGCCAAGAGCGCTTCGAAACCCTGAGTAACGAGGGTTTCCCTCAGCACCTCGGCGGTGGCGGCTAGTGGTTGCGGATAAACAATCAGAGCCTTTTTGACTCCGTCTAGAGATCCGGCAACGTCCTCGAGCAGGCCGCGACCAATAATCGCGTTAGTTTTCAACGGCTAGCTCCTCGAGTTCGGTCATAAGAGTTCTGATTGGTCTAGAACCTGTGAACAGTGTGGCATCTGCGGCAAGTCGGTATGCCTCGACTCGCTCTGCATAAATTCTCTCCCAAGCCTCCGGGTCATTTTTTAGAAGCGGCCTTTTATCCAAGTTGATTTTTCCCAGCACAGATTGGGCATCAGTGTCTAAGAAGATAACGCGGTGACCCCTTGAGGAGTTCGCGGTTGGCCTCCTTGAGTAGCACACCACCGCCGGTGGCAACCACGTCAAACTCGCTAAGAGCTCGCTCTAGGGCTTTGGTTTCGAGGGTTCGAAAGTGTTCCTCACCATGCTTTTCAAAGATTCTGGTTATTGAGCCATGACGAGCACCAATCAAGCGATCGGTGTCGGCAAAGGAGACACCAAGTCGTTTTGCGAGTTTTTTGCCCAGCGTGGTTTTGCCGGCTCCCATGGGGCCAACCAGCACAATTGCCCGGGACATTACGGCCTAACGATGCGGGAGCGAAGCGTCTCGGGGATATTGGCAAGGTAGCTATCAAGGTTGCGCTTTGTCTCACCAAGAGAATCGCCACCGAATTTTTCCAAAACAGCGTCTGCCAGCACCAGCGCGACCATTGCTTCGACCACGATTCCGGCCGCCGGAACCGCGCAAACATCGCTGCGCTGGTGGTGGGCGGTCGAAGACTCTCCAGTGGCGGTATCAATGGTTTGCAGTGCTTTTGGCACGGTGCTGATTGGCTTCATGCCTGCTCTAACGCGAATGATCTCGCCGTTGGACATTCCGCCTTCGATGCCTCCGGCACGGTCTGTGGCGCGGCTTGCCTCGCCATCGGCGGTGACTATTTCGTCGTGGGCAACTGAGCCACGACGACGCGTGGTTTCAAGACCGTCCCCAATCTCGACAGACTTCATTGCCTGAATCCCCATAACTGCACCTGCGAGCTTGGAATCAAGCCTGCGGTCAGAGTGGACGTAACTACCAAGCCCTGGAGGGCAGCCATAGACCAGATGTCTCAACTACTCCGCCAATGGTGTCGCCACTCGAGTGGCACTCGTCAATCTCAGCGACCATGGCATCGGATGCAGCCTTTGTCAAAAGCGCGAACCGGATCCTCGTCGAGTTTCGAGACGTCCTTTGGCCTTGGTAGTTCAATCGAGTCGCTAATTGCTGTTCCGATTGCAACGGTGTGAGTCACAAGCTCAATGCCGAGCTCGCGTAGGAAATTCTGTGCCACTCTGCCTAGGGCGACCCTGGTTGCGGTCTCCCTCGCGCTAGCGCGTTCCAGAACTGGACGAGCCTCATCAAAGTCGTATTTCTGCATGCCGGTGAAGTCGGCGTGTCCAGGCCTTGGCCTGGTAAGGGCTGCGCCTCTGGCTCCGGTGAGCTCTTCGGGGTCAACCGGTGCCGCACTCATGACCTTTTCCCACTTCGGCCACTCGGTGTTGGCGATGCGAATGGCAATTGGGCCGCCTTGGCTCAGACCATGGCGGATTCCGGTCGAGAGGGTTACCTCGTCTTTTTCAAACTTCATTCTTGCGCCGCGACCATAGCCCAAACGCCTGCGAGCAAGTGCGTCTTGGATTTCTTCGGCGAGCACGGGAACGCCAGCAGGAAGCCCCTCCATTACTCCAATGAGTTCGGGACCGTGTGATTCTCCAGCAGTTATCCAGCGCAGCATCAGACTATTTTGCCACTAATAAAAGCTCAAAGAGTTCTTCTATCAACTCTGGCTCATTTCTAAGCACGGTTTCCTCGTCAGCGAAGTTGAAAATTCGCTGTTGGTAGATCGCTTGATGAATAAGCATTTCAAGACCAGAGATGTATCTCTCGGCTGGAATCTCGGGGTTTGTGTAGGCAACATCCAAAACGCTCTGCAGCGGCTCACCAGTTGGAATTAGCTCTGGGAGAACCCCCTTTGGCAAGGTGCTGATCACGAGCTCCTTGCTCAAAGCATCAGCTAGCGAAACAACAGTTGCATCAAACTCTTTTGCTAGCTCAGCGGCCAGCTCCTGGTTTCTGGCGTAGATGACTTTTCTTGCGCCATCGAATGCGGCCAGCGCGCTTCGTGCCGTTGCACCAGAACCTAAAACTGCCACCTCTTGGGGTTTATGGCTGACGGCTTTTTGAATGCCAAAAACATCGGTATTAAAACCCTTGTAACCATCCTTGGTTCTGAGCAGAGTATTCGCGCTTCTCGTTTTTGCAGCCAGGGGCGACAGAGAAGTTGCCAGTTCAAATGCCTGATCCTTTAGCGGCATAGTCAGGCTAAAGCCTGCGTAGTCAGGCTTATCGGCTAGAAACTGGGCGAGGTTGTCCTGAACCTCAAAGGACTCGTAGCTAGCGGATGAACTAAGTCGCGAGAAAACGAGATTGTGGATTTTTGGGGATAGCGAGTGCTGAATTGGAGAGCCCAACACCGCGTATTTATCAGTCATAATCCGGGTTATCTCGAAGCCACTGGCGATAAAGCTCCGCAGCTCTTTCGTGCTCGGCGAGGGTTTCAGAGAAGACGGTCTCGCCTGTGATTAGGTTGATCGAAACGAAATACAGCCAGTTTCCCTCTGCTGGCCGAAGGGTCGCTTCAATGGCCAACGATCCTGGAGATGCTATGGGCCCTGGTGGGAGCCCTGGGTTGTAGTAGGTGTTGAAGGGGTTCTCCTCATCGGCCATTCCTTCTTGGAATGAGTCGATAGAACCTTCGTAGTAGTACTTCACAGTTGGGTCAGACTGCAGCGCGATGTTGCGATCCAAACGATTGGCAAACACCCTGGAGATCTTGAACAGGTCCGATTCAATTAGCCCCTCGAGCTGCACTATTGAGGCCAGCGTGAGAACCGACATGGATTCTTTGAGGGTTAGGTCGTAGTCGTCGAGCTCTGCCGCCATGCGATCGAGCATGGTGTTGATGACCGTATCGGCAGTTACACCCGGGTTAAAGGTGTAGGTGGCGGGAAACAAAAAGCCCTCAATGCTCACTGCTGCATCCGGGAGACGCTCCATCGCGTTCTCGATAGCCGTTTCCAAATCAGCCCGCGTAAGGCCCAGGTCGTTCTCGAGCCTGGGGATGATCTCCGCAACTGTGAAGCCCTCTGGGATGGTGGTCTGCACCACCACCTTGTTGGTATTAGACAGCAGTAACTGCAACGCCCTGGCTGCAGGTATTTGAGACGGGTACTCATAGACGCCAGGGAAGATTGTTGGGTCAGCAGCGATCATGTCTCGATAGATTGCCTCGAAGCTCTTTATGACATCGGCCTCGACCAGCTTGTTCGCAACATCACGCCCGGTGTCACCGGGTTCGATGGTGATCTGGACCATCGGGCCACCAGTGCCGTCGTAGTCCTCAACCTGAAACCTGGAGATGAAATCATTAATGGAGTCTCGAGCAACCATGTAGCCACCGGCGACCAATCCCAGCCAAGATTCCAATCGAGATTATTGCCGCGAGAGCGCCCTTCACTCGGTTTCTTCGGAGCGGTCGATTGCTCAAACTCATCCAGCATCGATTTCCTCCAAGCTCTTTCCTGCGAAATTCTCGCGCTCGCTACTCAGGGCAAACTCCAAAATCATCGCTGCCGCACTGGCGTCAATTATGCCCTTTTGTTGCCTTGAGTTTTTGCCTGCCTGTCTAAGTGCACTGCTCGCGGCCTTGGAGGTTAGCCGCTCGTCAATTAGCCGAATCGGAACCTCGACAGTTGCTGATAGTTCGCGGGCGAAATCTATAGCCATTTTGGTACTGGCTGTGTGATCCCCCGACAGCGAGAGCGGCAGGCCAACATAAATACATTCCGGCTTCTCCAAAGCAATCAGTTCAGAAAGTGCTGACAGTGCTCTTTGATCGTTGGGGATTACCGAGTGCGGCAGGCTTAGTGAGTCTTGCGAAATGGCCACGCCAATCCGTGCTTGACCGATATCGAGTGCGAGCTTGCGCACTAGAGGCTGCTAACTGCCTTGTCGATAGCGCTCTGCAGTAGCTTGGCGTTTGGCCCGCCACCCTGAGCGAAGTCAGGTCGGCCACCACCGCCACCGCCAAGCACCTCGGAGGCTAGCTTGACCAATCCCCCGGCGTTCGCCTTTGATTGAGCGGCTTTTCCAACCGCGACCATGACAACCGCTCTGCCTTCGGTTTCAACGCCCAAGATTGCAACCGAGTTCTCACCAAGCTGGTTTGAAAGCTTTGTGGTCAGATCCCTAAGCCCATCACTACTAACATTTTCAATCCTGGTTGCCACCACGTCTAGGCCAGCAACAGATTGCTTTGCTGCGACGAGCTCAGGCAGCTGTGCGAGTGCAAGCTGGCTTTGCAGGGCTGTAAGTTCGCGCTGGGTGCTTCGCAGCTCCTCTAGGGAATCAGCGATGCGGTTTTCAAGCTCATTGGCTGGAGATTTCAAGCTAGCTGAGAGTCTGCGAATTAGATCGCGCTCTTGATGAAGCGCAGTTAGTGCCTCAAAGCCAACTACCGCTTCGATCCTGCGAGATCCGGCTCCAACCGAGCTTTCCGAGGTCAGGCTCACCAGTCCAATTTGAGAGGATCTCGAGACGTGGGTGCCACCACAAAGCTCTCTTGACCAGGGGCCTCCAACCTGAACGACCCTGACGTCCTCGTCGTAGGTTTCACCAAAGAGTGCAATTGCGCCCCAGGCCTTGGCATCTGGAAGACTCATAAATGCCGCGCTGACGGCAAGATCGGCTCGAATCGCGAGGTTTGAGACCTCTTCGATTTCACTTTTGGACTCATCGCTTAGAGCCTGGGCCCAGTTGAAGTCGAGTCTCATGTAGCCGGGCTTGTTGAACGAACCCGACTGCAAGGCCTCTGGACCTAACACCTGCCTTAGAGCTGCGTGCACAACGTGAGTCGCAGAGTGCGCTTGGCAAGCGCCCAGACGCCACTCAGAATCAACCAGAGTCTGGGCCTGCTGGCCAGTTTTGACCTCGCCTTTGGTCACTCTCACCTTGTGTGAGAAAAGTCCCTTAACAGGTTTTTGAACATCCAATACTTCTAGCTCGAAGCCATCCCCCACGATCACGCCGGAGTCGGCTGCTTGCCCGCCAGATTCTGCGTATAGCGATGTCTTGTCAATGAAGAGCTCGCCTAATTGGCCCTCGACGAGTGAATCTGCTGTTTGTCCGTCTCGAATTAGCCCAAGAATCTCGCCTTGCGCATCAAGTGACTCATAGCCCAGAAACTGGGTTTGACCCTTGGCGCGGAATTCGCTGTAGACCTGAAGGCCCGCTGAGCCAACCTTTTTGCTCTTCGCATCATCCTTCGCCCTTGAGCGTTGCTCCTGCATCAGGGCGTCAAAACCAACTCTGTCAACGCTCTTGCCGGCTTCTTCCGCAATCTCAATGGTGAGATCGATTGGAAAGCCGAAGGTGTCATGCAGTTGGAATGCGATCGCTCCCGAGAGAACCGGGCCGGAATCCTTGAGCGCTGCATCTAGCACCTCGGTGCCGCTGGCGAGAGTGCGCAAGAAGCCAGCTTCTTCGGCCACTGCTGCTCTGTGAACTCGCTCGAAGCTCTCTTCGAGTTCGGGGTAGGCCTCGACCATGGCGTTTTTGGATTCAGTGAACAACTCTCCGAGGCTTGGCTTTTCGACGCCAAGCAGTCTCAGTGCCCTGACAACTCTTCTGAGCAGTCTCCTGAGCACATAGCCGCGTCCCTCATTCGATACCGTCACGCCATCACTCATAAGCATTAGGGCTGATCTCACGTGATCGGCGATGACTCGCATGCGAACGTCGTCGGTCTCGTTTTTGCCATAGACCTTGCCGCTGAGTTTGCTAGCTAAATCAATAAGCGGACGAACCTGATCAATCTCATAGATGTTGTCAACGCCCTGCAGCAAAAATGCCACGCGCTCTAGACCCATGCCGGTGTCAATGTTCTTGCTTGGCAGCTCCCCCAGAATCTCAAAGTGATCCTTGGTGCCACCATCGGCTCTCTCGTACTGCATGAACACGAGGTTCCAGATCTCGATGTAGCGATCCTCATCGGCCTCTGGCCCACCCTCGCTGCCATACTCCGGGCCGCGGTCAAAGTAGATCTCGCTGCAGGGTCCCGCAGGCCCGCGTTGCCCGGTGGACCAGTAGTTATCGGCCATGCCGCGCTTTTGAATGCGCTCTCTGGGTATTGAGGTCTCTGCTAGCCAATAGTCGATTGACTCATCATCATCTTCATAAACAGTTACCCAGAGTTTCTCTGGGTCAAAACCTAGACCGCCATCGGCCTCTGATTTAGTAAGCAGTTCCCAGGCATAGCCGATGGCTTCTTTTTTGAAGTAGTCACCAAAAGAGAAGTTTCCATTCATCTGGAAAAAGGTGCCGTGCCTGGTGGTCTTGCCGACCTCGTCAATATCTAGGGTTCGAACGCACTTTTGAACGCTGGTTGCGCGCTTGTAGGGGGCGGGTTCGACACCTGTCATAAAGGGAATGAATGGCACCATGCCGGCTACCACAAACATCAAAGTTGGGTCTTGGCTTATCAGTGGTGCGCTGGGAACCACCGTGTGGTTTTTGGACTCAAAGAATTCGAGCCAGCGCCGCTTAATCTCAGCGGTCTTCATGGACTACTTCTTAGCTGCTGGGCGCTTCTTAGGTGCCTTGATCTCGGCTTCGCGCTCTTGGTAGCCCTCGGCGATCGAAGCGCCGAAATCCTTAGCGGCGGAAACCGCCTCGTCTACCGCTTCCCGAGCCTGAGGATTGTCTCGGTACTGGATAAGTCCCATTGCACCGATTCCGATGCCAACCAAAAACCAACCTAGTTTCGACATTTTTACTACCTCCGCTTACCCAGGGCCTTGAATGTTCCCTGCAGCACACCAACCAGTTTAGTTAGTGGCGCTCCCACCGAAGCTGTGAAGATGGCCACCAGAGAATTGATGTTCTCGGTGACCTGCTCCACGTCCTCAGTGATTTGATCAATCCGCTTTAGCTGCTTGTTTGCCTCGGCCAAAGTCTGTTTGGTCTCAGCAAGAATTGGCTCGAACTCTTTGTTGAAGGTCTTGACGGTGTTCGAGGTCTCGTCAATCAGACGACCAAGCTTGACCAGGGGAACTCCAATGAATAGAACCAGCAGTGCTACTGCCGATGCTAAAACGAGCCCTGCGATCTCGCCACCAGTCATAGTGATTACCTAGCTGCGTAGAACTCAACCACGAGCTGAACTTCAGCGGTAACAGGAACTTCAACACGCTTTGGACGACGAACCAGGGTCGCCTGCAGCTTGTCAAGATCCACGCTTAGGTACTCAGGGGTCTTGTTCAATACGTCGGAGTGACCTCCGCCTGCTGCAACCTGGAACGGCTCAGTCTTTTCGCTCTTCTCAGCAACGTGAATCATCTGTCCTGGCTTTAGGCGGAAGGACGGACGGTCAACGCGCTCGCCGTCAACGAGGATGTGGCGGTGCACAACCATCTGACGGGCCTGAGCAATCGTGCGAGCAAAGCCCGAACGAAGAACTAGTGCGTCAAGGCGCATCTCCAACAGCTCAACCAGGTTCTCACCGGTTAGACCATCTGCGCGCTTTGCCTCCTGGAACACCTTGCGAAGCTGAGCCTCGCGGATTCCGTACTGCGCCCTTAGACGCTGCTTCTCGCGCAGACGGACTGCGTAGTCGGAGTCGCTCTTGCGCTTGGTGCGGCCGTGCTGACCCGGTCCATAGGGTCTTTTTTCCATATACTTAGCAGCCTTTGGAGTTAGCGCGATGCCTAGGGCACGCGACAGCCTCGTCTTGCTGCGGGATCTAGTTGTCTTCGACAAAAAGGTACCTTTCAAACTTTGAGTTGGATTTTCTTAGGTTGTAGATTCCAGCCGCTGAATCTAAACAACCTGACGAATACTAGCAGTTTGCTAGCTGGAAGTCACTACCCCTCGAGTATTTCTCGGATCAGGCGCAATCGCTCCTGGAGCGTTTTTTCAAACCCGTGATCCGAGGGTTGGTAGTAGCGAGAATCTAGCTCCGCATAGCGCTGTTTCAGAATCCCCTTGGGGTCATCATGCGGGTACTTATAGCCAACAGCCCCGGTTGAGCGAAGCGGAGCCGGAACCGGCTTCACGGTTTTGTTCTGAACATCTTCTAAAGCTCTGTTGATCGCCTCGTAGGCACGATTTGATTTTGGGGCCAGTGCAAGATAAATCGTCACCTCGGCTAGTGGGATCCTGCCCTCCGGCATCCCGATTCTTTCCACCACGCCGGCTGCTGCCTCCGCAATCACCATTGCCTGGGGATCCGCCAAGCCCAATGTCTTCTGAGGCAAGAATCATCAACCTTCTAGCAATAAACCTGGGGTCCTCTCCCCCGGCAATCATTCTGGCCAGGTAGTGAATGGCCGCATCGGCATCTGAACCACGAACCGATTTGATAAAGGCGCTGATGGTGTCGTAGTGAACATCACCCTTGGCGTCATAGGCGATTACGTTCTCTGAGGCCGTCTTCGCAACCTCAAGATCAATCTGACGCACTTGCAAGAGAAGCCGCCTCCAGCAGGGTCAGCGCTCTGCGGGCATCACCGGACGAGATCTCGGATATGTAGTCAATCGCCTCCTCCGTGGCATTGGTGGATGCCAGAAGTGCATCGGTGGCAAGTGCACGCTGCAGGATCTGATTCACATCCATCACGCTCAGTGGCTCAAGGGCAATAACTAATGACCTTGAGATCAACGGTTTGATCACACTAAAGGACGGGTTCTCAGTTGTGGCGGCAACCAGAATCAAAACCCCAGACTCCACTGCGCCCAACAGCGAATCCTGTTGCGCTTTAGAGAAGCGATGAATCTCGTCCAAGAACAAAACGGTGGTCTTATCGAACACATCTCTGCGACTCTGAGCTGCGGAAATTACCTCCCGAACCTGAGCGACACTGGCACTAACAGCGGATAATTCCTCGAAGTGGGCATCTTGTCGCTCGCCGATGAGTCTTGCCAAAGTGGTCTTGCCGCTACCGGGAGGCCCCCAGAGCAAAACTGAGGAGAAGCCGCCTTTTTCGCTCTGTACCAGCCTTCTTAGCGGACTGCCATCCTTGAGCGCCCTTTGCTGACCCAACACCTCGTTCAGAGATTTGGGTCGCATTCTGGAAGCTAATGGTTCTTGGGCCACATGCGAATTCTAGGCAACGCCTAGAATTACGAGTTGCAAAAGACGGTGAGAAATGAAGAACGATTCCAAACTAGAAAATTACCTTGCAAAGCAAGAGCTCAAATCAAAGCGTGCCGATAAGGCAAAGCGTGACAACTTGCTCTTTCCTTCCATTGCCGCTGGCGCACTGACGCTTGCAATCCTTGGCCAACTCGCCTACTTCGGTTTTGGACCAGGCTCCATCGACGAGGCACCGCTGGCAGAGTCCGAGACCACTCAGACCGACCAGACTGAGGACATCGAGCCAGAGCCAGAGCCAGAGCGCACCAACGACCCTGAAGTTCCAGATCCTGCGCTGAGTGAAGACCGTATCTGGACCGGGGCCATGAATCTCAACGAGGAACCTCTGGAGTTTGAACTCTATGGAGACCTAGCTCCCCAGGCAGTTGCCAACTTCGTTTCACTTTCCAATGAGGGTTACTTTGAGGACGTGAGTTGTCACCGTCTTGTGACAGCAGGCATTTTTGTCTTGCAGTGTGGTGACCCAGATGGCACCGGTGCCGGTGGCCCTGGTTATAACTGGGGTCCAATCGAAAATGCACCGCTTGGCGATCTCTATGAAGAAGGTGTTATCGCAATGGCAAGAGTCGGTGGCAATGACTATTCGATGGGTTCACAGTTCTTCATTGTTTACGATGAGTCAACAATTCCTTCAGATTCGGTTGGTGGATACACCATCTTCGGTAAAGTCACCTCTGGACTGGATTCGGTCAAGGCAATTGCTGAGGCGGGAACATCATCTGGAAGCTCAGATGGCCCACCTCTAGAGCCAGTGGTCATGAGCGCGATTTCGGTAGAGTAAACCTCGACTAATAGGAGAACCCCTTGCATTCCAACGAGTTTGGCCGCGTAGACGAAAACAACAACGTATTCGTCAACGACAACGGCACTGAGCGTCAAGTCGGTCAGTATCCGAATGTGCCAGCCGAGGAAGCATTCGCCTACTTCGCCAAAAAGTTTGATGATTTAGAAGCTCAGGTTCGAATTTTGGAGCAGCGAGTTGCCTCTGGAGTCACTGACGCCAAGAGCCTCAAGGCTGCTCACGAGACCCTCTCCAAGGACCTCACCGAACCAAACGTGGTGGGAAACATTCAGTATCTGCGAGACCGCGTCAGCAAGCTTGCTGACGCAATTGAAAAGACTTTCGAGAAAGTTGCCGAGGAAAGAGCCGAGGCAATAGCCAAGGCACTGGTCCAAAAAGAGGAGATTGCCGCCAAAGCCGAAGCTATCGTGAAAAACCTCGGGGGCATCAATTGGAAGAAATCCGCGCAGGAGATGACCGAGCTATTCGAGAGCTGGCAGCGATTGCAAAAAGAAGGACCAAAGGTCCCTAAATCCCAAACAGACCCGATTTGGAAGCGGTTCTCAACCGCTCGTGCGAAGTTTGAATCCGGTCGACGTGCCTTCTTCTCTGAGATGGATGGCAAGTTCAAAGAGGCGAAGAAGCTCAAGACCGCGCTCACCGAGCAGGCAGAGGCTCTAGTCGGCAAGGGTTCTGAGGGAACCATGGAGTATCGAAAGCTTCAGGATCAGTGGAAGGCAGCCGGCAAGGCCGGCAAGGTTGAGGAATCACTCTGGACCCGCTTCCGCGCCGCTGGCGACACCATCTTTGCCGCCAAGAAGGAGCAGGACGCTGAGCTACGTCAGACTCAGGGCGAGAACCTAAAGCTAAAGCTCGAACTTCTAACCAAGGCAGAGGCAATCGACACAACGGATATTGCCAAGGCAAAATCCGAGATGAGCAAGCTGCAGTCGGAATGGGTAAAGATTGGTCACGTTCCAAAGGACGAGGTCCGCAAGGTCGAAGACCGGCTGCGCAAGGTCGAGAAGAAGATTTCAGATGCGCAAGCAGATGAGTGGCGTCGTTCCGACCCCGCGGCTAAGGCCAGGTCTAACTCACTCGTCGAACAGCTTGAGAGCGCTATTGCGGATTTAGAATCCGAACTGGCCGCAGCCCCTGCTACCAAGAAGAAGGACGTTCAGGCTCAGATCGATGCCAGAAAGTCCTGGCTAACCGCGGCCCAGGATGCGGTGAACTAACTTCCCTTGATTCGATAGACGTCGTAGACGCCGTCGATTCTGCGCACCTGATTCAAAAGGTGATCCAGGTGACCGGGGTCCGCCATTTCAAAAACAAACTTACTGAGAGCTACTCGGTCGCGACCGGTGCTAACCGATGCGCTAAGGATGTTCACGTGACTTTCGGTCAGAACTCTTGTGACATCGCTTAGTAGGCCCGATCTATCCAGGGCCTCGACCTGGATTTGGACCATAAACACGCCCTTGGTCTCGCTAGACCACTCGACCTCAACTACCCGCTCGGGATTGAGCCCACCAACATTGCTGCAGTCCTGGCGGTGAACTGACACTCCCTCACCGCGGGTTATAAAACCAACAATGGAATCTCCAGGGACCGGGGTGCAGCAACGAGCCATCTTTGTCATCACATCCTCGCTGCCCTTCACGAGGACGCCCTGGCTGGTTTGACGAGGTCCACGAAGTGACTTTGGAACCTGGATTGGGATTTCTTCGGTCGCGGGGTCATCACCAAGACTTGTGAGCTGTTTAATTCGGTCGATGACTGAGGAGGTGGAGATCTGTCCCTGCCCAAGGGCATTGAACAGTGCCGTAATGTCAGCAAGCTTCTGCTCTGAAGCAATGGTGCTGAGGGTGTCTGAGTTTATGAGTGATTGAACCGGCAAACCCTGCCGTCTCAGACCCTTGATGAGGGCTTCTTTACCATCTTCGGTAGCGAGCTCTTTGCGCTCCTGGGTGAAGTGATGTTTGATCTTCGCTCTGGCTCTTGGAGAAGCGACAAAGTTCAGCCAGTCTTTGGAAGGTCCTGCAGATTCGGACTTTGAGGTTAGAACCTCAACCGAGTCTCCAGCCTGAAGTTTTGATTCGAGTGGGACCAGCTTGCCGTTCACCTTCGCACCAATGGTCTTATGGCCAACCTCAGTGTGGACGGCATAGGCGAAATCAATCGGTGTGGAGCCAGCTGCAAGGCCGATGACCTTGCCCTTTGGGGTAAAGACGTAGAGCTCTTTTGCACCAATCTCAAAGCGCAGGTTGTCTAAAAACTCGCCAGGATCGGCGGTTTCCTCTTGCCAATCGCTGAGCTGTTTTAGCCAGGCGTAGTCGACATCGCCATCGGTCTTGCCGGCCTGGTTTTTATACTTCCAGTGCGCAGCAACACCAAATTCGGCCCTCTGGTGCATGTCCATAGTCCGTATTTGGATCTCAACAGCTCGACCATCTGGACCAATCACGGTTGTGTGAAGAGATTGATAGAGGTTGAACTTTGGCATTGCGATGTAGTCCTTGAAGCGCCCCGGTAGTGGTGACCACCTGGCGTGGATTGCGCCAAGAGCTCCATAGCAGTCCTTAACCGAAGAGACGATGACTCGAATCCCAACCAGGTCGTAGATGTCATCAAACTCTCGACCCCTTAGGACCATCTTTTGGTAGATGCTGTAGTACTGCTTTGGCCTGCCATCCAGCTTGGCTTTTACCTTGTTGTTTCGAAGCTCGGTGGAAATTTCCTCGATGGCGTTCTCCGTGTATTCCGAGCGAAGCGGATTGCGCTGAGTAACGAGCGAAACGATTTCCTCGTAAACCTTTGGATATAAAACAGCGAAGCTAATGTCTTCGAGTTCAGTTTTGATTGTTGAAATGCCTAGGCGGTGCGCCAGCGGTGCGTAAATCTCTAGTGTCTCCTGGGCCTTTCGCTTTGCAGATTCAATCGGAACGAAGCCCCAGGTTCTGGCATTGTGCAGCCGATCCGCGAGCTTGATAACCAAGACACGAACGTCCTTGCTCATGGCAACAACCATCTTGCGCATGGTCTCGGCCTGCGCGCTGTCTCCGAATTTCACCTTGTCGAGCTTTGTGACGCCATCAACTAAAAGCGCAACCTCTTCGCCAAAGTCGGTCTTCAGCAGCTGAAGTGAGTAGTCAGTGTCTTCCACTGTGTCATGCAATAGCGCAGCCGCTATTGTTGCCGGCCCCGATCCCAGGTCTGCCAGAATCCTGGCAACCGCGAGCGGGTGGGTGATGTATTCCTCACCACTTTTGCGCTTTTGGCCCTCGTGATACTTAGCTGCGACCCGGTATGCGCGGTCGATGACTTGGTAGTCAGCCTTGGGGTGGTTAGCCCTCACAACCTTGATTAGCTCAGCGAGATCGGTGCCATAAGAGGTGGATGATCGGGTAAAAATTTTCGGCAGTCTGGAGCGAAGTGATGTTGCCAGCGAATCGGACATGCTCACTCCTTAGATGTAGTGAGAATTCTAAGCCCGAGAAGCCATAACCTTCTCTCTTGCTGCCTTGAGCGCAGGCTCATTCTCTCTAAGGTGTGCGTAGACCGGAGCCGCGATGAAGATTGACGAATAGGTTCCAACAATGGTTCCAACGAACAATGCAAGCGCGATGTCCCGAAGTGTTCCAGCTCCCAGGATCAGTGATCCAATGAACAAAATTGAGCCAACCGGCAATACCGCCACCACCGAGGTGTTGATTGACCGAACCAGGGTTTGGTTCACAGCAAGGTTGACCATCTCCGAGAAGGTCCTGGTCTCCGAATACTCAATCTCAAGAGTGTTCTCGCGCACCTTGTCAAACACGACCACGGTGTCATAGAGCGAATAACTCAGGATTGTTAAAAAGCCAATCACCGCAGCCGGTGTCACCTCAAAGCCAATTGCCGCGTAAACGCCTGCCGTCAGAATCAGGTCGTGAGCAAGCGCTACAAGCGCCGCAACTGACATCTTCCAGGATCGGAAGTAGAAGGCCATCAGAAGGCTCACTAGCGCCAGGAAGACCACTAGACCGGTCAGGGCTTGCCTTGTGACATCAGCACCCCAGTTCGGGCCAATAAAGCTCGAGGCAACCTCTTCGCCTGGCACTCCGTAGGCTTCACCGAGGGAAAGCCTGGCAGCCTCGGACTCGAGGTCAGCTAGCTGCTCCGTCTGGATTCGAAGATCGTTTGCACCAACTCCGGTGACATTAACCTGAACTCCCGGGCGAATCTCCTGGATGACGTCTACAGCGAGCTGCTGAGGAAGGTTCTGGGAGTTTGTGAGGCGGAACTCTGATCCGCCACGGAACTCGATGCCGAAGTTGAAGCCTCCCCTGACGATAGGGAGGGCAATTGCAAGAATGACTAGAACTGCACCAATTGTGTACCAAAGCTTGCGCTTTCCAACAAAGTTGTAGGAGCGCTCTCCTGAGTAAAGCTGGTTACCAATTTCGCGAAGCTTACTCATCGCCGTCTCCCTTCGTTGCTAGCGCGGCTTTTCGCTCGGCTATGGTTTGGCGTTTCTGGGCCTCTTTGGAGGCCTTGGCTGCCTTGGTTTCGGGGACTGCCTTTGAGATCCTGAACTCGCCACGACCCTTGTAGGACGCCTTTTGAGCTGTCAGGTCAAATCCCGACCAGCGGCTGCCGGAGGCAAAGAACTTGTTTCTTGCCAACAGCTGAACCATCGGGTGAGTGAACATGGTCACAACCAAAAGGTCTATCAGAGTCGTGAGACCAAGGGTGAATGCGAAGCCTCGCACCGAGCTTGATGTGAGTAGGTAAAGAACAACCGCAGCTGTGAAGCTCACCGCATCCGAGACCAAAATGGTTCGCAGGGCTCTCTTCCAGCCGGCCTCAACGGCAACCTCGAGGCTCTTGCCATCACGCAGCTCATCTCGAATACGTTCGAAGTAGACAATGAAGGAGTCAGCAGTAATACCAATCGCAACAATCAAACCTGCAACACCGGCTAGCGATAGGCGGTAGCCCTGCCTCCATGACAAGAAGGCGATAAACAGGTAAACCAAGATCGCCGCAACAATCAAAGACCCTAAGACGATCGTGGCAAGACCTCGGTATTGGAAGGTCATGTACGCAACGACGATGATCAGACCTATCAAACCGGCAAGCAAGCCAGAGCGCAGCGACTCATCACCCAGTGTTGCAGAGATGTTTTCCTGAGACTGAACCTCGAAGCCAATCGGCAAAGCACCATACTTCAGCTGGTCAGCAAGGATGGTCGCGCTTTCCTGCGTGAAGCTACCGGTGATTTGAGCCTGACCGTTGGTGATGACTGCGTTTGTCGAAGGCGCCGTGATGATGATGCCATCCAGGGTGATTGCAAACTGATTCTGGGGCGAGGGGAAGCCAAACAGTCTTGCCGTGACGTTACCAAAAGCAGTGGTGCCCTCAGCATCAAATTCCAGGTTTACCGCCCAGGTGTTGGTTGATGCTCCGGTTTGGGTCGTGATTGTTCCGGCTGAAGCGTCAGAGATGTTTAGACCCTGAACCTCAACTGGGCCAAGGATGTATTTGTTGGTCAAAGTCTCATCACAAGTGACTAGCGCAAGGTTCGGATCGTCAACCTGGCCTGGGCCCCTAAACGGAGTCGAGCAGTCAAGCTCTTCGAACTGGCGCTGGATTCGCTCCGAGATCCAGGCTGGATCAGAGGCGTTCACCGGTGTGGCGGTGGGTTCATTGCTAAGCGATTCGTAGTCAGAGAGCTCGGTTCCCTCGGCAAGCGGGGTTGAACCAGTGAAGGTGATGACCGGACGGAATTCGAGCAGTGCGCTCGCACGGATCAACTGAAGGGTGGTTGGGTTCGGAATGCCTGGGATTGCCACCACAATGTTTTCATTACCCTGAATCGAAACTTGTGATTCACCAACGCCCGAGCCGTCAATACGCTGACGAATAATGCTTACCGCCTGGCTCAGCTGCTCTTGAGATGCCTGCTGACCATCAGCGATGCTTGGGGTCAGGATGATCTGGGTGCCACCTTGCAAATCAAGGGCAAGTTCCGGGGCAAAGCTAGCTCCCGGCTGCGCCGTGACCACTCCCCAGACCATGAGGCCTGCAAAGAATGCGGCAATACCAGCTAGCCAGGAGACCTTCCGTTTTGCGGAGGCCGCCGTTGTATTTTCAGCCAAATCTAATTCTCCTTAGCGGGAACGATCTGTCGCACCGCTTGCCTAACCACCTTGAGCTTTACGCCAGGTGTTGTCTCAATCTCGATGTCCGACTCTTCGAGCAATTTAGTGATTTTGCCCTTAATTCCGGAGTGCAAAAGCACCTCTGCGCCAACATCTAGCGAACTAACCAACAGCTCTGCCTCACGTTTGCGCTTCCGGTTCTGCGAGACCAAAAGAAGAATCATTACGGCGAGCACGCCGAGTAACAAAAGATCCAAAAGCTTTCCTCACCGATTCGGTACCCCGAAATTATAGGCGGATAAAGAACTTTCTGCCTCAAACAATCCCGAGGTGAACCAATCCCGCCTTGGTTATCTCTCTTCCACGCGGTGTTCTTTGAATCAGACCGGTGCGAATCAGGTAGGGCTCCACGACAGATTCGATGGTGTCCGGCTCTTCGCCAATTGCCACGGCCAATGTTGAGAGCCCCACCGGCTTGGCACTGAACTTGGTTGCTAAGAGGTTCAGTAGCGCTCTGTCGACTCGATCTAGACCCATCTCATCTACCTCAAACAGCTCCATTGCCATTGAGACGATATCGGGTGAAATACTTTCATGCCCCTTCACGCTGGCGAAATCTCTTACTCGACGCAGTAGTCGGTTGGCGATTCGCGGAGTTCCGCGTGATCGAGAGGCCAGTAGAGCCGCTGCATCTGGGGGTATCTCGATGCCGAGCTTTATCGAGCTATTTGCAATCACGCTGGAGAGCTCTTGCGGGTCGTAATACTCCAAAAAGGCGGTGAAACCGAAGCGATCTCGCAATGGAGTTGGGAGCATGCCACTTCTGGTCGTGGCCCCAACCAAGGTAAACGGCGAGATCTCTAGGGAAATGGAAGATGCGCCAGGGCCTTTGCCCACCATGACATCCACTCGGAAGTCCTCCATCGCCAGGTAGAGCATTTCCTCAGCCGAGCGAGACATTCGGTGGATTTCGTCAATGAATAAGACGTCGCCTGGTTCAAGGGCCGACAAGATTGATGCGAGGTCCCCCGCCGATTGCACCGCAGGACCGCTGGTGAGCTTGAGGGTTCGATTTGACTCTGTGGCAACAATCATGGCGAGTGTGGTTTTCCCAAGTCCTGGGGGTCCTGCTAGCAAGATGTGGTCCGGAGTTCGGTTACCGATTTTGGCAGCTGCTATAACGAGCTTGAGCTGTTCCACAACCTTTGATTGACCAACAAAATCCGCCAGGTTATTTGGCCTGAGAGCCTGCTCTAGCTCCCTGTCCTCGTAGGAAAGCTCATCAACCATTTAGCTTGCCCTTTCCTAGTTCAGTGAGGGCAAGTTTGAGAAGCTCAGCATCCGAGGCGTCTTTTGGCAGTAGCTCAAGCACTTTGATAGCCCGTGAGCTATCGGTGCCAAGTTGAGTAAGTGCCTGCAACACGGTCTGATTCACGCTCGCACTTGCACTCAGGCCAACCTTGCCCCCAAGGGATATCAATAGCAGTTTTGCGGTCTTGGGACCTACTCCCGGGATCGCTCTAAAGACCGCCTCGTCTTGCAGGTTCACGGCGTTGGTAATGCCCTGGGAATCAAGCCCGCCAAGAATGGTCATCGCGAGTTTTGGTCCAATGCCACTCACTGAGCACAAGAGGTCAAAATACTCGGCATCGGTGGCAGATTCAAAGCCGTAGAGCGACAGGTCATCTTCTCTGACAACGAGCTTGGTTTGAAGCGAAACTTCTTGACCACTAGATAGCTTTAGGGCGTGTTTTGGGGTAATTGCAACCGAGAACCCAACTCCCCCAACCAACACCACGGCGCGATCCAGCGTGAGCTCGATTAGCTTGCCGTGGAGTTGGGATATCACTTCGCTAACCTAACCGTCTGTTAGCTTTTTTGGCTGCTGCGACCCACTTCTGCTGTGCGGCGGTTCCGACGCCAAGTGCTCGCTTGTGGGCACAAACCGCAACGGCTAGAGCGTCTGCCACGTCCGCTGGCTTGGGCTTTTCCTCAAGCTTCAAAAGCGTCGCAACCATTTGTGCGACCTGGTCTTTGGCAGCCCTACCATGACCGGTAACCGCAAGCTTCACCTCGGAGGGGGTAAAGAACTGCAGCGGCACGTCGTGCTTGTGGGCGGATGCCATCAAAGCACCAGATATCTGAGCGACTCCCATAACCGAGCGCAAATTTGCCTGTGCGAAGACTCGCTCCAGGGCAATTAGGTCTGGCTTGTATTTCAATATCAGCTTCTCAAGTTCTATCGCGATCATCCCGACTCGATCCCTGGGATCGGTTCCCGCGGTGGTTTGAAAAAGACCAAAGTCAACAGCCTTGAGCCCAGATTCAACGACTCCAAACCCGCATCTGGTCAACCCGGGGTCTACCCCGAGAATCAATGCCACTAGCCCTGCGCCTCTAGTTGACCGAGTACCTCAGGTGATAGGTCCATGTTGGTGTAGACGGCTTGAACATCGTCTAGATCCTCTAGAGAGTCAATCAGCCTAATTACCTTGTTCGCGGTTTCAAGATCGGCCGCGATCTTCAAGCTGGAAACAAATTCGACATCCGCAGAGTCATAGTCGATACCAGCTTCTTGGAGGGCGGTTCGGGCTGCGACCATCGAGCTTGGGTCGCTTGTCACCACGAAGTTATCGCTACCAACCGCAATGTCCTCGACGTCGTGCTCCAAAGTTGCCTCCAAGATCGCATCCTCGGTTGGCCCTTCGGGGACAATGATTACGCCCTTGCGGGCAAACTGATAAGAGACGGAGCCGGGGTCCGCCATGCTGCCACCGTTTTTAGTGAAGGCCAGCCGGACCTCGGCCGCGGCCCGGTTCTTGTTGTCTGTCAAACACTCAACTAGAACGGCGATGCCGTTCGGGCCATAGCCCTCATACATGATGTTTTGGTAGTCGACCCCGTCGTTGCCATCACCCGAGCCACGCTTTACCGCTCTGTCGATATTATCGTTTGGTACCGAGCTTTTTCGGGCCTTATAGATCGCGTCATAGAGAGCTGGGTTGCCCTCCAAATCTGGCCCGCCACTTCTGGCTGCGACCTCGATATTGCGAATTAGCTTGGCCCAGAGTTTCGCGCGCTTGGCGTCGTTAGCGGCCTTTTTGTGCTTGGTGGTTGCCCACTTGGAGTGTCCTGACATAGTGCTACTAAATTAGCGCCTATTGGCGCGAATCGATTTCAGTTATCAACAAGCTGTGTAAATGTGTGCTGCCGGTGATCTCGGGGTGATAGCAAGCTGCCAGGATGTTGTTTTGTTGAACTGCAACGGGTTGACCTTGATAGGTAGCAAGGACCTTGGCGCTCTTGGTGTCCAAAATCTTTGGAGCTCTTATGAATGCAACCGGTTCGGTCGTGTCCTCATACTGGACAGTTGCCTCGAAGGAGTTGGCCTGAGAGCCATAAGCGTTTCTTGAAGAAACGATGTCCAGCCCACCAATCAACTCTTGGTCATCAAGCCGACCCTCAACCTGGTCGGAGAGCAATATCAGCCCGGCACATGTGCCAAGAACTGGTTTGGTTGCAACGAACTCCCTAAGCGTTTGCATCAGGTCAAAAATGCCAATCAACTTTGAGATCGCAGTTGATTCGCCACCTGGTATAACCAGGCCGTCTAGGTTCTTGAGATCCTCTTTGCGTCTGACCCAAACAGCTTCTGCACCTAGGGATTCTAAAATCCGTTGATGCTCCCTGACATCACCCTGAAGCGCTAAGACTCCAACGCGCAATTACCAGCCACGCTCCGCAAGGCGGTGCGGTGCTGGTAGGTCGTTGACGTTTATGCCGACCATTGCCTCGCCCAGGCCTCTGGATGCTTCTGCCACTACCGCTGGGTCATTGAATGCTGCGGTTGCCTTCACAATCGCCCTCGCACGTGCGACTGGGTCGCCCGATTTAAAGATTCCAGATCCCACAAAGACGCCGTCTGCGCCAAGCTGCATCATCATTGCAGCATCGGCCGGGGTTGCGACACCGCCGGCAACAAATAGCACCACTGGCAACTTGCCATTCTTTGCGACGTTTTTCACAAGCTCATAGGGGGCCTGGAGCTCTTTCGCAGATACGAACAGTTCGTCGTCGCTCTTCGCGCTTAGAGCCCGTATCTCTCCAAGAATGGTGCGAATGTGCTTGGTGGCCTCGGACACGTCACCGGTGCCGGCCTCCCCTTTGGAGCGAATCATGGATGCACCCTCGGTGATCCTCCTGAGTGCTTCGCCGAGGTTCGTGGCACCACAAACAAACGGAACACTGAAGCCCCACTTGTCGATGTGGTTTACGTAGTCGGCAGGCGATAGCACTTCGGACTCGTCAATGTAGTCAACCTTTAGCGACTCGAGAACCTGCGCCTCAACAAAGTGGCCGATTCTTGCCTTTGCCATGACCGGGATTGACACGGTCTCGATGATCTGGTCGATCAAATCTGGGTCGCTCATCCTGGCAACGCCGCCCTGCGCACGAATGTCAGCTGGAACGCGCTCGAGTGCCATAACTGCCACGGCACCGGCGTCTTCGGCAATCTTGGCCTGCTCGGCGTTGACCACATCCATGATCACACCGCCCTTAAGCATCTCTGCCAGGCCGGACTTAACTAGTGGTGTTGCGGAAGTCTTCTCAGTTGTCATGACTAAATCCTAAATCTCGCTGGCAATGTTTTGAGCAATAGCTTCCCTAACCTCACCCAAGAGCCTCGGCATTGCCTTGGTTTGCGCGATGATCGGGAAGAAATTTGAATCAGCGCTCCAGCGTGGAACTATGTGCTGGTGCAGGTGAGAGGCGATTCCGGCTCCGGCGACCGCCCCCTGATTCATCCCAATGTTGAACCCGTGAGTCCCTGAAACATTCCGTAATGTGCGCATTAGCCCTTGCGTAATTTTGGCAACCTCGGCCACTTCTTCTTCGGTTGCCTTGTCGTAGGTGTCGAAGTGGCGGTATGGAACCACCAGCAGGTGCCCTGGGTTATAGGGAAAAAGGTTCAAAAGTGCGTAGCAAGTTTCACCGCGATAAACAATCAAACCGTCCTCGTCCGATTTGGTAGGAGCCTCGCAAAACGGGCACTCATCGTCTGGCGGCTGCTGCAGATCGCGCAGGTAAACCAGTCGGTGCGGCGTCCACAACCTCTCGAACCCGTCGTGCATCGGGTTCATGGAGTCTAAAAACTCGGTCAACTAAACCTGTCTCTTTTCTCTGATTGCACTAAGAATCATTTCCTTAGCTTTATCAATTGGAACATCATTTTCTTGAGAACCATCCCGGTAGCGGAAACTCACGGTCTTGGCCTCCTGGTCTCTAGCTCCGGCAAGCAGGATAAATGGAACTCTTTGCATGGTGTGATCGCGAATCTTTTTCTGCATGCGGTTATCGGAATGATCAATTTCGATTCTTACCCCGTGCTGACGAAGATCGTCGGCGATCGCTTCTAGGTAGTCACCAAACTCATCGGCGATGGGAACACCCACCACCTGCACCGGAGCCAACCACGGTGGAAAGTGACCGGCGTAGTGCTCTGTGAGAACTCCAAAGAAGCGCTCTATTGAACCAAACAGAGCGCGGTGAATCATGATGGGTCGGTGACGATCGCCATCGGAACCCACGTATTCGAGATCAAAACGCTCAGGGAGGTTGAAATCAAGCTGGATTGTGCTCATCTGCCAGGTTCTTCCAATGGCATCTCTTGCCTGAACCGAGATCTTTGGGCCATAGAAGGCGGCGCCTCCCGGATCTGGAATCAATTCCAGGCCGGAGGCTTTCGCTACTGATTCCAGTGTCTTAGTTGCGCTGTCCCAGATCTTGTGATCGCCAACGAATTTTTCGTTCCCCTCTTCTCTGGTTGAGAGCTCTAGGTAGAAATCATTTAGCCCATAGTCGCGTAGCAGGTTCAGAACGAAATCAAGGACGCCCTTGAGCTCGTTCTCTAAATCATCCTGGGTAACAAACAGGTGGGCATCATCCTGGGTCATTCCGCGGACCCTGGTTAGTCCGTGCAACACTCCAGATTTTTCGTATCTGTAAACAGAACCAAACTCAAACATCCTCAGCGGCAGCTCCCGATAGCTGCGAGACCGGGACTTGAAAATGAGAATGTGGAACGGGCAGTTCATTGGTTTTAGGTAGTAGTCCGCGCCCTGGCGCTTTAGGGCGCCGTTCTCGTCATACTCAGCATCGAGCTTCATCGGTGGGAACATGCCCTCCGAATACCAGCTCAAATGACCCGAGGTTTCAAACAGGTTCGACTTGGTTATGTGCGGTGAATAGACAAACTCGTAGCCACCTTTTTCGTGGGCCTCACGGGAGTAGTCCTCCATGACCTTGCGGATGATGCCACCCTTTGGGTGAAAGACAGCTAACCCGGATCCGATCTCATCGGGAAAGCTGAATAGATCAAGCTCGACGCCCAGTTTGCGGTGATCACGCTTCGCGGCCTCTTCGAGGCGAACTTTGTAGTCCTCCAGTTCTTCGGTTGTTGGCCAGGCGGTGCCGTAGATGCGCTGCAGCTGCTTATTAGCCTCGTTGCCTCGCCAATAGGCTGCTGCTGAGCGCAGGAGCGAAAAGCCCTTGCCAACCATCCTGGTGTTGGGAAGGTGAGGACCTCGGCAAAGATCCATCCAGGCCACTGTGCCATCGGGGTTTAGGTTTTCATAGACCGAGAGCCCTCCAGCTCCAACCTCGGCTGAACCCTCTCCGACATCCTCGGATTTCAAACCGATGAGTTCGAGCTTGTAGGGCTCGTTCTTCATCAGCTCTTTCGCCTCCTGGTCACTCACCTCGCGACGCACAAAGCGCTGGGATTTACCAACCAGCTCCTTCATTCGCTTCTCGATCTTTTTCAGATCCTCCGGAGTGAATGGATCGGCAACATCAAAATCAAAGTAGAAGCCATCGGTGATTGGTGGTCCAATGCCCAGCTTGGCCTCATCAAACAGCTCCTGAACGGCCTGAGCCATGACGTGGGCGGCGGAGTGGCGCAAAATGCTCAAGCCCAAATCGCTTGACACATGAACCTTGGTGACGTCGTCTGACTCTTTCAGTTGATAGCTGAGGTCTTTTGGTTCACCGTTTACTAATAGGGCAACGATTGATCTGTCCTCATAGAGGTCGAATCCGGTGGCACCCTCACTTACCTGGTGAGTTTCTCCATCGAGCAAAATGTTCAAGTTGGCTCCTAACCCTGAATACTCTACCGAGAGTGGTTAGGTGAGCCTTGCTAGCGGCTGGCCAGTTATGAGAGCAAGATAAGCCTCATGTCAGAAAACGAGCGTCAACTAGAGGTAAAGCTCAATTGGCTCAGGGCCGCGGTGCTAGGTGCCAATGACGGCATCGTTTCTGTGGCTGGAGTTGTAATGGGCGTGGCTGCTGCTGGCGCGCGGTCCGAAACCGTATTGATCGCTGGCATTGCAGCGGTGGTTGCAGGTGCCATCTCGATGGGAGGTGGTGAGTATGTCAGCGTTAGCGCTCAGCGTGACAGCGAGGCCTCCTTCGGTAGGTCCAAGTCCGAGATAAACGCAAGACCATGGTCCGCTGCGTGGAGTTCATTTGTGGCATTTAGCGCCGGTGCCATCTTGCCTCTGATTGCCATTACGGGTCCGTGGGAACCGATCAGGATTCCACTGACGGTAGGTGCAGTGGCCGTAGCGCTAGCCCTAACCGGTTGGTGGGCCGCATGGGTTGGTAAAGCCTCCGTTTGGAAGTCGGTTTTCCGCAACGTTTCAATCAGTGTCCTCACTATGGGTATTTCATACCTAATTGGCTCGTTACTGGGGGTTGCGCTCCTTTAGCCCGCTACCCTAGAAGGCATGCCAGAAATAGCGAAATACGACCTTGCCTTGATAGGCGGCGGCATCATGTCCGCCACTTTGGGCGTGCTCGTGAAGCTGGTTTCTCCTGAAACAAAAATCGTGATGTTCGAACGGCTCGCTGAGCCCGGTCTCGAGAGTTCAAACCCCTGGAATAACGCTGGCACTGGCCACGCAGCACTTTGTGAGCTGAACTACATGCCCGATTCCAAAGACGGTTCACTCCCAGATCCTGCCAAGGCAATCACCATCAACGAGCAGTTCCAGGTCTCAAGGCAGCTTTGGTCCTATCTGGTTTCCAAAAAGGTTTTGGGTAAGCCCGAGAGCTTCATCAGAACAGTTCCACACCTCACCTTTGTCCAAGGGGAAAAGGATGTCGATTACCTCAGGCGCAGGTTTGAAGTCCTCAAGACCCAGCCCCTTTTTGCCGGCATGGAATACACCGAAGATCTAGAAAAACTTGCAACTTGGACCCCGCTGATGGCCGAGGGTAGATCACCCGGCCCAATCGCGGCAACTCGGATCGAGCAGGGCACCGATGTCGATTACGGCACCATGACCAAGGACATGGTGAATTGGCTCAAGGCTCAGGGTGTTGAGATTAGGACTAGCACCGAAGTGAAGTCCGTCCACCAGTTCCCCTCTGGTAGCTGGGAGCTTTGGCTTGGTCGCGTCGCAGAAGAGTTTGTCCATGCAGACAGAGTCTTTGTCGGAGCCGGCGGCTGGGCACTAAAGCTCTTGCAGTCCTCTGGCATCGATGAGATTCAGGGCTATGGCACCTTCCCGGTGTCGGGTCACTTCTTGAGAACCGATGACCCTGAACTGGTCAAAAACACAGAGCAAAGGTTTATTCTCAGGCGCAGGTCGGTGCTCCCCCAATGTCAGTTCCGCACCTTGACACCAGGGTTGTCGACGGCAAAGAGTCTTTGCTGTTTGGACCATTCGCAGGCCTAAATCCAAAGTTCCTCAAGCACGGCAGTGTTCTAGATCTCCCGCTTTCGGTTCGTCCCAAGAACCTCATCCCCTACCTCTCAGTCGCACTGAAGAACTTCGACCTCGTTGTTTACCTCCTCAAAGAAGTAAGCAAGAGCCGCAAGAAAAAGCTCGAATCTCTCAGGGAGTTTGTTCCAAACGCCAAGGCTGAGGACTGGACCTACTACGAGGCAGGTCAAAGGGCTCAGGTCATCAAGCCAGCCAAGGGCGGCGGAGTCTTGCAGTTTGGCACCGAGGTCATTGCAGCCAAGGATGGAACCATTGCCGGGCTCTTGGGCGCCTCTCCAGGAGCTTCGGTGAGCGTTAGCGTGATGCTAGAAGTGATGGAGCACCTCTACAAAGAGGACTTTAAGAACTTCGCTCCCGCTCTCAAGGAAATGATCCCCTCCTACGGCCAAGAGCTGAACCCAAAGCCGACTCTGGCCAAGAAGATCCTTGCTCAGACGGCAAAGACGCTAAAACTTAGGGCCTAGCAAACAGGCAAAAGAAAAGGGCCCTGTTTCCAGGGCCCTTCGCTTTTATTGCCTAGTCAACCCAGGTGAATCTTCCTTCACCGGTTTGCTTGGCGTAGCGCACATCAGACGCTGGAACAGTTGGAACGCCATCTGCATCGACCGGGAAGTTCCTTAGGTACTGAACCAGTGCATCTTCGTAGGTGATTCCGATGTTGGTGTATCCAAGTGGCTTCAGCATTGAGTAGTTGTCGCCACCCTTAGCGGTGAAGTTTGTCGTTACCAAAGAGACTGTCGGGGCGCCAGCCACCACAGCTCCAGCAGTAACAATCTTGGTTCCGTCAGTTAGCTCAATTGACTGCACCCGAGTTCCTTCAGCAGTGATGACACCATCAGTGTCAATTGCTATGGCATCGCCTGTGCTGTTGCAGGTGACCGTTAGTCCAGAGAACTGCAGGAATTGTCCACCACCGCTTGTTCCAGAGGCACAGCTTCTTTCAAAGACCTGCTTCAGGATCGCTGGAGTGACACCTTCAACAACGCTCACAGCTGTTTCCGAATGGCAGCATGTCGTAGGTCTCTGCTCTGGAGATTGTTCCTGGCTCACCAGAGTTTGGGGTTTCATCGCCACCGTTTTGGCGAATACCACCACCGTTGCTTGCAGCAATCACACGGTTGGTAGCAGATGCTGGCGCTAGGCCAAAGTCAGCCGCCTGCTGGCTGTAGGCAAACATGAATGAGTCTGCCACCATGTTTCCAGCATTTGTCTCTCCAGTTCGCACACCAAGTGTGGTGGCCGAGCCTCGTGCATTCAGAAGCACCACCTCAGAGTTTGCAATGACGTTGTTCTCTAGAGCCTGCGGAGCAGGACTCCACGGGAGTGATTGCCTGTGCAACGATTCGAGAGTCAGGTGTAACAGCGTCAGTAATTCCGAGCGCGGTTGCTTCAGCCGACTTTGGAATAACGCGGTAGGGCCTGCTGGTCTCCTCGTTGTGGCTTACGTAGTTGCCGTTCGCGTCAAAGTTGATGTCAATGCGACCTACGTACTTGTAGTTACCAACCGAAGTAACAAGAGGCACGACCTTCCCAGACTTGTCTGTGACCAGTGTTGGGTAGTCACCAACCGGCTCCGCCTCACCGGGCAATAGCTGAATCTCGTTTGAGATTTTCGGATTGGTGAGTAGGTCATCTCCACCACCTGCTACCGCAACGTCAACGCCACTTAGCAACTCGATAAGAGCCTTGTCATTCTCAAATCCCTGAAGGTGAGAGACCAAAACGATCTTGTTCACACCCCTTTTCTCGAGCTCACGAATCTGGAACTGCAGAAGCTTTGCGGTCTCTTCAAGGTCAGCTGTGGTGAGGCGAACAGTTCCTGGAGAGGAGATTGTGGGTAGAAGCGGGGTGGTAGCAGCAACCACGCCAAATCGCTCTTTAGTGATCGAGTCTGTGTGGATGTAGACGCGCCCGATTGTCTTGTCGGTGGCAATTTCGCCACGCTCCAAAATCGCGCCACCAAAGTTGTCGCGCAGATCTGCGTTCTTCGAGAAGTCCATGTTTCCGCTAATAAACGGGGTGGGGCGAGTCTTGGATTTTGCAAACTGTCCGATGTATCGGTCTAGGAATTTCGTACCGAAGTCAAATTCGTGGTTACCAAACACGTAAACGTCGTATGGCATCAAGGATTGAGCAACGGCATCGTGGATGGTTGCCGTGGAGTTTGGGTCACCTGGCTCGGCGCAAAGGATTGTCTTGGAGGGCAAGAATGAGTCGCCGGCGTATACGTTCAGGACAGAGTTGCCGCTTGCCCTGGCATCCCTCATCTGTGCGCGGACTACCTGCACGAACGCTCCAGCGTTTCCTACTGGAAGGCCATCAATCTCTTGACCATAGAGCGCAGATTCGCCGTCGTTATTGTGGAAAAGAGAGAGTGTTACGTGCCCTGGTGAAGCGACAGCCGGAGTTAGCGCACCAATTGACAGTGCCGCCACCGCCATGGTGGCGAGTACTGAAAGTCTTTTTTTCATTGTTCCTCCTAGTGAATTTATTTGGAGGATAGAGCTGAGTTTCTTAGTGGAACTACTCTTTTCGTGAATCACAGTGAAACAAGAATTGAACTCTTGGCGATGAGCGAGCCATTGGTCGACGCAGGATCGCTTCGATCATCAGGGACTGGTGGGCGATACTGGGTTCGAACCAGTGACCTCTTCCGTGTCAGGGAAGCGCGCTACCACTGCGCCAATCGCCCAGGTTGTTACTTGGAGGTGAAGACGGGATTCGAACCCGTGTACACGGCTTTGCAGGCCGCTGCCTCGCCTCTCGGCCACTCCACCGTTCAGGGGTTAATCCTGAGAGCGGATGACGAGACTCGAACTCGCGACCCCAACCTTGGCAAGGTTGTGCGCTACCAACTGCGCTACATCCGCACGCTCTCTTTCGAGAACTCTGAAATTATGCCACAAAAAGCCATTTGGTGTTAGCAAGTGAAAGGCGGGAGGTTTCCCTCCCGCCTTCACTTTGACGTTACTGTCTATGCCTTGCTGGTCTCGTCCTGACCGAAGCTGTAAGCAGCCTCGCCGTGGACGACCAGGTCGACACCGGCGATCTCATCCTCGCTCTTTACCCTGAAGCCGATGGTCTTCTCGATACCGAAGCCAATGACAAGGGCTACAACGAAGCTGTAGAACAAGTACTCCGAAGGCTGCGATTGCTTGGACAATCAGCTGACCGAAGTCGCCACCGGTGAACAATCCGGTGTCGGTTGCGAAGAATCCGAGGAACAGAGTTCCGATCATTCCGGCAACCAGGTGGATTCCGACAACATCAAGTGAGTCGTCGTAGCCGAGCTTGAACTTGAGGTCGACAGCCAGAGCTGCGGCCACACCGGCGATAACACCTAGAACCAGTGCCCAGAACGGAGTCACGTTCGCACAGGCTGGAGTAATAGCCACCAGACCTGACACGGCACCGGATGCGGCACCGATTGATGTGGCCTTACCCTCTTTGAGCTTCTCGATTATCAGCCAGCCCAAGATGGCGGCTGCGGTTGCACCCAGAGTGTTGACCGTGATGAGTCCAACATTTTCCATGTTGTTGAGGAACTCTGCACCAACGTTGAATCCGAACCAGCCGAACCATAGAAGTGCTGCACCCAGCATTACTAGCGGCACGTTGTGTGGCTGCATGATGCCCTTAGCAAAACCAAAACGCTTACCGAGCACTATTGCTAGTGCGAGAGCTGCGGCACCAGCGTTGATGTGTACCGCTGTGCCACCGGCGTAGTCAATAACGTCTGGCATGTCTAGCCAGCTGCCTAGCTCCATGATCCAGCCGCCACCCCATACCCAAGCTGCAACTGGGAAGTAGGCAACGGTTGCGAACAGACCAGCAAACACCAACCATGCTCCGAACTTTGCACGGTCTGCGATTGCACCAGAGATCAGTGCAACCGTGATGATGGCGAAGGTTGCGCCAAAGGCTGCTCCGATCAAGCCGTCGTTATCCAAACCTTCCAACCCGAAATTCGTGAACGGGCTACCTGCGAAGTCAGTGGGAGCAGAAACTGCTGACATGCTGAATCCGTAGAGCACCCAGAGCACGCCTATCAAGGCCATTGAGCCAAAGCTCATCATCATCATGCTGACTACGGACTGGGCCTTTACTAGACCGCCATAGAAAAAAGCTAAACCGGGGGTCATTAGCAAGACCAGAGCGGTTGCCATCACCGCCCAAGCCAAAGAACCTGTATCCATTTGTACACCTCTCGTAAGTTGTATTGGTGGCTTTCACCACTAGCTGAGAGTTTGGAGAGGTTCTGTTTCGTGAGATGACCGCTTTGGTTACGGCTGTGTTACAAAACCAGATTCAGTAGAGCTCGCAGAGCGCTCCGATTCGAGATATGGCTCTGAGGTATTTTTTCCGATAACCACCCTCGATCATGGTTTTTGAGAAGACCTGGGTGGCAGGTACCGTTCCTGATGTTCGAAGCGGGATCTGTTGCTCATACATTCGGTCTATGAATGCAACGAACCGAAGCGCAGGAACCTGATCTTGCAACTGATAGATGTCCTTTATCGCAATTGCACCTGCGTGTTTTACCAGCGCCCGGAACTTGGTGGGATGCAGGGTCGCAAGATGCGTTAGTAGCTGACTGAAGTCATCCACATAAACATCCTCTTGGTAACTGACCCAGTCCTTTAGCTCGCGAGGTTCGAGGTTGTTTGACTCTGCCTCGGAGTCGCGGTGACGGTAATCTTCACCGTCAACCGAGATCATCAGGAATCTCTCGCCCAAGCCCTGGATTTCGCGCTTGAAGTCCTCCGCCGCAAATCTTCCTTGGCCAAGGGCGTTGGGTGGAGTGTTAGAGGTTGCAGCAAAGCGAACTCCGGCTTGTTCGAGCTCTTTCAGAAACCGAGACATGATCATGGTGTCGCCGGGATCGTCTAGTTCGAATTCGTCTATGCAGATCAGCTGGTACTTGGCGAAGAGCTTGATGGCCTTGGCAAAGCCGAGATAGCCAACCAGTGAGGTGTATTCCAGGAAGCTTCCAAAGGCTTTTGTGCCACTAAAACCATGCCAAATGCTTGCTAGCAGGTGGGTTTTTCCAACACCAAATCCGCCATCGAGGTAAATACCCGGAGCGCCAGAGCCCTTTCCAAACACCTTGCGATCTCTGGTTACGAATTGTTTAGCCTGATCCAATGCCGCCTGCTGACTAGTGAAATTGGGGTCCGGGCGGTAGTTCTCGAAGCGAGCCGAAGCAAATTCTGGCGGCGGGGTGAGCTGTCGCATAAGCTCGTCAATAGAAAGTTCGGGAGAGAGCCCCATTAGGGAATTGGGTCCTTGTTGACCTTGTTCTTCCAAAATAGAACCCTTCGCCGATGCACAAGTTTAGATAAAGAAATAGGGAGTAAATGTCACAAACAGAGAAATTCAAGGGTTATGCCCACACCGATGTTCTGGTTTCAACGCAATGGCTTAAAGCCAATTCAGAGGACGTGGTGATTGTTGAATCCAACGAAGACATTCTGCTCTATGACACCGGCCACATCCCCGGTGCAGTGAAGCTTGATTGGCACACCGAGCTCAACGATCCGTTGACTCGCGACTATGTCGATGGTGCCGGTTTCGCAGCTCTTATGGACAAAAAGGGCATCGGTCGCGATGACACCGTTGTTCTCTATGGCGACCGTTCCAACTGGTGGGCCACCTATGCCTTTTGGGTCTTCAAGCTCTTTGGCCACGAAAACATAAAGTTGTTGGATGGCGGCAGGGCTAAGTGGATAGCAGATGGCGGTGAGCTGACCAAGGACCTCCCCAGCCGCCCATCCAAGAACTACCCGATTGTTGAACGCAAGGACAGCGAGATTCGGGCTTTCCGTGATGAAGTTCGTGCTCACATTGGTAAGCCACTGGTTGATGTTCGCTCTCCTCAGGAGTACTCCGGTGAGCGACTTCACATGGCAGATTTCCCAAACGAGGGAGCAACCCGCGGAGGTCACATTCCAACCGCAGCCTCTATCCCTTGGGCCAAGGCGGTCATGGAGGACGAAACCTTCAAGCCTGTAAATGAACTAGAACAGCTGTACTTTGGCAACACCGGTTTTGATCGCAACAGCGACTTCATTGCCTATTGCCGCATTGGGGAGCGCTCAAGCCACACCTGGTTTGTTTTGAAGTACCTGCTGGGTGTCGAATCTGTCAGAAACTACGACGGTTCATGGACCGAGTGGGGAAACCTAGTGGGTGCCCCGATTGTTACCGGGGAAGAGCCAGGAGCGCTTTCTTGATTCCTTCAGCTCTTGAGGTAATCGAGGATTTCACTTTGGTGCCGGACTCTGAAAAGCTGCAGCTGCTACTCGAATACTCAGAGGCTCTGCCAGAACTAGACCCGAGATTTGGAGATCACCCCGAACTCATGGAGCGGGTTGAGGAGTGTCAATCGCCAGTGTTTATTGCCGTTGAGGGGTCCGCTGAAAAGGTCAACCTGCACTTTTCGGCACCGCGGGAATCTCCTACCACTCGCGGCTTTGCCTCAGTTCTCAATAGTGCATTGAATGGCCAGAGCGCTCAAAACATTCTTGATCTGCCAGACGACTTTCCTTCCGATCTTGGGTTAGATGCCCTCATTTCACCCCTTAGGGTCAGGGGCATGAGGGGCATGCTCGGTCGTATCAAGCGCAAGACACGTGAGCTCATTGCCCAGTCTTGATCCGGCCCTGCTTTCAGCTATTAACAAAGCAGAGATCACCAGTTCGTTTGTGGTGGATGAGATCGGCTCTTTCGTAAACGAGGCCGGGAACTCAAAGGGAATCGGCAATCAAACAGATCTGGAACTACTCAGAGCCCTAAGGGCTAAATCCGAGGTGGTCCTAACAAGCGGCCTCACAGCTCGAGCCGAACAGTACAAAATGCCCAAGCATGCCGACCTGGCCATCTTCACCGCTCGCGGTGTTAGCGGGCTGGGTCTAAAACCCAGGGCGGGACAGAAGCTCCAGATTCTCACTCCCCCACTGGTAACGAGTTACCAAGCTGCCATAAGCGCCATCAAGACCCAGTACCAGTTCATCCATGTCGAGTTTGGATTTGAGGGGACCAAGGCCATCAGGAATCACATTGATTTGTTCATCCTGTCCTCAAAGCAACGTCAGGGCATCGACATCTTTGTGGAGAAGTTGGATTTATCCCCAACAGCAAGTTTTGAGCTCCCAGATCTTTCCATAACGCTGGCCGTTGGGCGTGGCAAGGCTCTAAACCAAAGCTAACTAGGTATCTTTTTCGAGTGGAGCTGGACCTAAGTGGAATCAAAGACCCCTTCAAGGGGATGCTCGCCGGTCTCACCCAAATTGAGGTCCGCGAAGAGATTTCCCTCACGCAGATTCCGTCCCCCAAGGGCATAGCCCCCGAGGCGATAGCCATTTCTGCGGAGATCAACCACGAAATATCATCCGATCACGGGATCAGCAGACTGGTGTTCTGTAGAGATCCGGATCAGCCCGAGGGTTGGAATTCGGATTTTCGAATTATCGGCTATGCCAAGAGCCCCATTGAATTAGAAATGGCTCAGGACGACTACTCGGCAGCACTGGCGTGGGAGTGGCTAAAAGACTCGCTGTTGAACGCTGGCGCCGACTTTGCAGCCGAGGCTGGTACCACCACCACAGTGGTCTCCACCGGCCACGGAGGTCTCATCACCCAACCCCAGCATGCCGAGCTTGAGATACGGGCCTCTTGGGCTCCTGCAAGCTATGACCTAGCGGCACACCTGAGCGCCTGGATTGAACTCCTCGCGATGATCTCTGGATTGCCACCTAAGAATTCGAAAGTTGTGAGGATCGGTTGAAGTTAGACAAGCCAAGACGAGAAACAATCATGGTTACCGACTTCTCAGGGGTTCAAGAGTTGATTACCCAGCTATCCGAAAATGAGGGTTCAATCTCGATTGATGCCGAGCGGGCAAGCGGATTTCGTTACTCCCAAAGGGCCTATCTAATTCAACTGTCGCTGCGCGATAAAGAGATCTTCATGGTGGATCCGATTGTTCTTAGGTGAGGTAGCCGAGGGCTGGAACATAGAACTTGCAAAACAGCTAAATGATCGCACCTGGATTCTGCATGCCGCGACTCAGGACCTGCCCTGCCTGGCAGAGCTTGGTTTCATGCCAAAGGCAATTATCGACACCGAGCTTGGAGCCCGGCTAGCCGGCTTTGAGAGGGTCGGACTGGGTTCGCTGGCTGCAGAACTCCTCGAAATCGAACTTGCCAAGGAGCACTCTGCTGCCGACTGGTCGCTTAGACCACTGACGCAGGCAATGCTGGACTACGGAGCACTTGATGTTGACATCCTCCACGAGCTTTGGGACGCGGTGGAGGCAAACCTCTCCGAACAGAACAAGCTTGGCTGGGCTCAAGAGGAATTTGATCACCTTTTGAGCTTTAGGCCAAAGGCTCAACTCCCCGAACCTTGGAGAAGTCTGCCTGGACTATCCAAAATCAAGGACGAGCAAAAGCTAAAGATCGCGGCCAGCCTGTGGCTGACTCGTGATCGAATCGCTAGAGCCGAGGACATCGCCCCAGGAAGGTTGGTGCCCGACCGCTCCATCATGGCGGCAGTGGAGCAAAAACCACGCAGCAAGCGTGAGCTTGCAAGCAACAAGGCATTTCAGGGTCGCGCATCCAGAACTCGACTTGGTGACTGGTGGGAAGCTATCGAGAATGCCCCTGCTGTCGTCATTGACGAAAACCCTGAGCGGGGTAATGGGATACCAAACCACCGCAGTTGGGAGAAGCGCTTCCCCGAAGCACACATTCGTCTCAACGCGGTTAGACCGCTGATGGCGGAGCTAGCGACCGAGCTAAAACTGCCGATCGAGAATCTACTAACCCCCGATTATCTTCGAAGAGTCATGTTCGAGCCCAGCAAAGACATTGCTGCTCAGCTCAGTGAGCTAGGCGCGAGACCATGGCAAGTCGACACGGTGCTGCCGATTATTACAGCCGGTCTGATTCAAGCTCAGCCTGCGATTGACTCTCTAACGGCTTAGCGTGAGGGAGCTTCGAGCCCAGCACCTGCGCCACGATGTCTCTGGCGATTGATTTAGCCGTTAGCCCCAGTCGTTCCAAGATCTCCTCGCGCTCGGCGTGCTCTAGGAACTCAGCCGGAATACCAACCTCGTTCAAGCCAGTGTCGACCTCGTTCTCCCTAAGGTCTTGACGCAGCCTGGTTCCAAAGCCACCAACTCGGACACCGTCTTCCAAGGTGACTACGAGCCTGTGGTCGGCAGCGAGTCCAATTAGATCCTTGGAGATCGGAAGCACCCACCTTGGATCCACAACCGTTGCACCGATTCCCTGATCGGCAAGCATCTTGGCGACCTCGATGGCGGTGTTAGCGAAGCTGCCAACAGCAACCAGTAGAACATCCTTGCTTGGTGCCTGGTACAAAAGGTCAACTCCCCCGGGCATCCTGCGGATCGCCTCAATTGGCAATGGAATGCTGCCCTTGGGGAATCTCACAACGCTAGGGGCGTCCTCAATGGCGATTGCCTCTCTTAGCTCTTCCTGCAATCGAATACCGTCACGCGGGGCAGCAATGGCTATCCCCGGCACAACCTGCAAAATTGAGAGATCCCAGACCCCGTGATGTGACGCGCCATCCGGGCCAGTGATGCCCGAACGATCTAGAACGAAGGTAACCCCGGCCTTGTGTAATGCGACATCCATCAAGAGCTGATCAAACGCCCTGTTTAGGAAGGTCGAGTAGATCGCAACCACCGGATGCAACCCACCAAATGCCATGCCGGCCGCTGATGCGACCGCGTGCTGCTCGGCAATACCGACATCAAACACTCGGTCAGGGTACTTGGCTGCAAACTTGTGAAGCCCAACTGGAATTAGCATGGCGCCGGTAATGCCGACAACCTTTTCATTCTGAGATGCAATCTCGACCATCTCGTCTGCAAATACAGAAGTCCAGGAGGGAGTCGAGCTCTTTTTGATTGGCAAACCACTCTCGGCGTCGATTTGGCCCACCGCATGAAACTGGTCCGCTTCGTCACTGAGTGCAGGGTTGTAGCCGCGTCCCTTTTGGGTAACGGCGTGCACGATAACCGGAGCATTTAGGCTCTTTGCCCTAGTTAGAGCCTCCTCCATTGCACCAAGATCATGACCATCGATTGGACCGATGTATTGGATGCCGAGATTTGGGAAAATCCCCCTTGGCGCGCTTTGGCTAAAGAATCCGTCAAAGCCGGCGTGAATCGAATTAAAAAGGGCAAGGCCTGGTCTTCCAAAGACAGAGAAGACCTTCTTGGAGATGTGGTAGCCGCGGCGATACCAGGCCTCGGTTCGCATCGTGCTCAGGGTCTTGGCAAGACCTCCAATGGTTGGCGCATAGGAGCGACCATTGTCATTGACCACGATCACGAGCTTGCGATCGTTGTCATCAGTGATGTTGTTCAGCGCCTCCCAGCTCATGCCTCCAGTCAGGGCGCCATCACCAATCACTGCGACAACGTGGCGGTCCTTTTGACCGGTTGCCCCGAATGCTCTTGATATGCCATCGGCCCATGACAGCGAAGACGATGCATGGGAGGACTCAACAATGTCGTGTTCGGACTCCGCTCGCTGCGGGTAGCCAGCGATGCCGCCCTTTTGGCGCATCGAAGAGAGATCTTTTCTGCCCGTCAGGAGTTTGTGAACATAGCTCTGGTGGCCAGTGTCATAGACAATGGCATCGCTCGGTGAGTCAAAAACCCTGTGCAGTGCCACGGTTATTTCAACCACGCCTAGGTTCGGACCCAGGTGCCCGCCGGTCTTAGAAACCGACTCGATTAGGTACTCACGGATCTCTTGGCACAGGGCAACCAACTCGAGCTTGCTAAGACCATCCAGGTCTCTTGGTGTGTTGATGCGCTCTAGAAAACTCACGGTTTTATAAACATGGCGGGCTTAGGAAAACTTCCTAGGCGACCAAGCTCCTGAGCACATACTGCAAGATGCCACCGTTTCGGTAGTAGTCAGCTTCGCCTGGTGTGTCGATCCTCACAACAGCATCGAACTCGACGACCGCCTTACCCTCAGCTGAGTGAGAGGTGGGCTTAGCTATCACTCTCACGCTCTTTGGGGTTACGCCATCGTTCAGAGCCTCTATGCCGATGAAATCGAATTCCTCTGTACCGTCTAGCCCGAGTGACTCTGCATTTTCACCCTTTGGATATTGCAATGGGAGAACTCCCATGCCAATCAGGTTGCTGCGGTGGATTCGCTCAAAGCTCTCAGCGATTACCACCTTGATGCCTAGCAGGCTGGTGCCCTTGGCTGCCCAGTCACGAGAAGAACCAGAACCGTACTCCTTGCCAGCAAGTGCAACAAGCGGCGTGGAGTTCTCTGCATAGGCCTCGGCTGCATCAAAGATGAAGCTTTGCGGGCCATCTGCCTTGGTGAAGTCCCGGGTGTAGCTACCCTCGACATCACTAAGGAGCTGGTTGCGCAACCTGATGTTTGCGAACGTGCCACGAATCATCACCTCGTGGTTACCGCGACGTGAACCATAGGAGTTGAAATCAACCCTCGAGATTCCTCGGTCTGCTAGATACTTACCAGCGGGTGAGTCTGCCTTGATTGAGCCGGCCGGTGAAATGTGATCGGTGGTGACCGAGTCGCCAAGCTTCACGAGAACACGCGCTCCTGAGACATCGGTCACAGGTGTGGTTTCTAGCTTCATGCCGTCGAAGTAGGGCGGGCGCTTTACATAGGTTGAATTCTCATCCCATTCAAAGATCGCGCCCTCTGGTGTTGGCAGCGACTTCCAGCGCTCATCGCCTTCAAAAACCGAGGCGTACTGGGTTGTGAACATCTCCGAATTGATTGAGGAGTCAATGGTGCTCTGAACTTCTTCTGGAGTAGGCCAGATGTCGGCCAGGAAGACATCGTTGCCACCCTGGTCCTGACCCAAGGCATCCTTGACAAAGTCGAAGTCCATCGTGCCGGCAAGTGAGTAGGCAATCACAAGTGGTGGTGATGCCAGGTAGTTCATCTTCACATCGGGATTGATTCGACCTTCGAAGTTTCGGTTTCCGGACAGCACTGCCGTCACGGCAAGGTCGTTCTCGTTGATGGCATCTGAAATCTCAGCGTCCAAAGGACCAGAGTTACCGATACAGGTCGTGCAGCCATAACCAACCAGCTGGAAGCCAAGCTCATCTAGTGACTTGGTAAGTCCAGCCTTCTCGTAGTACTCGGTGACAACTTTTGAACCAGGAGCCAAAGAGGTCTTCACCCAGGGCTTTGCCCTGAGCCCCTTTTCGACGGCCTTCTTGGCCAATAGTCCGGCGGCCAACATGACCGATGGGTTTGAGGTGTTGGTGCAGGAAGTGATAGAGGCGATGGTGACAGCCCCGTGGTCAATCGCGAAGTCTTTACCCTTCACATTTGCAGGCGAGCTGTGGGCTGCGGTGTAGTTTTTGAGATCTCTTTCGAAGCTGCTCTTTGAGTTGCTTAGCTGAATGCGGTCCTGCGGGCGCTTTGGCCCTGCGATGGATGGAACCACGGTGGATAGGTCGAGCTCAAGGTACTCAGAGTAGACCGGTTCGATGCTTGGGTCATGCCACAGCCCCTGAGCCTTGGTGTAATGCCTCGACGAGGTCGACCTGCTCCTTGGAGCGGCCTGTGATTCTCAGGTAGTCAAGAGTCACTTCGTCAATTGGGAAGATTGCAACCGTGGAACCGAACTCAGGCGACATGTTGCCAATGGTTGCTCGGTTTGCCAGCGGGACCTTGGTCACACCCTCACCGTAGAACTCAACGAACTTTCCAACCACACCGTGCTGCCTGAGCATCTCGGTGATGGTCAAAACAACATCGGTTGCGGTTGCTCCAGTTGGGATGTTTCCAACCAGCTTGAAGCCAACAACTCGAGGGATCAGCATTGAAACCGGCTGGCCAAGCATCGCCGCCTCGGCCTCGATTCCGCCTACTCCCCAGCCAAGAACACCAAGACCATTGACCATGGTGGTGTGTGAGTCAGTACCGACACAGGAGTCTGGGTAGGCAACCAACTCACCGTCTTGCTCCTTGACCATGACGGTCCTAGCTAGGTATTCAATGTTGACCTGGTGAACGATTCCGGTTCCTGGTGGAACCACCTTGAAGTTATCGAATGCGGTTTGACCCCAGCGCAAGAACTGGTAGCGCTCGCCGTTGCGCTGGTATTCATACTCCACGTTGCGCTCAGCGGCATCCGCGGTGCCGGCAACATCAATGACGACGGAGTGGTCGATGACCATCTCGGCGGGTGCCAGCGGGTTGATTTGCTGTGGGTCGCCGCCTAATTCCTTGACAGCCTCACGCATGGTGGCTAGATCGACGATGCATGGAACTCCGGTGAAGTCCTGCATGATCACTCTTGCTGGGCTGAACTGAATCTCGGTGTCGGGCTCCGCGCTTGGGTCCCAACTAATTAGCGCCTTGGCGTGAGCATCGGTGACATTTGCACCGTCGTGCGTCCGAAGCATATTCTCGAGAAGGATCTTCAGGCTGTATGGCAGCTTCTCGACGCCGAGCTCAGCCATGCTGAAGTAGTTATAGGTTTTGTTGCCAACCGAGAGCTTGCTGGCATTTTCGAAATTGTTGGACATGTAATTCCCTCCAGGTAACCCCCTAATCTACCCGACTCAGGAAACCTTAATCCTCCTGAGCAGCACCCAAGTTAGAGCAAGCAGTCCTGCATACAGCGGCGCACCCATAACGGCCCTGGCTAGAGCAAGGGCCTCGACGGCTCCAGCGAAGTAAAGGGGCAGCTGAACAGCTAGTCGAGCAGAGAAAAAGCCCACCCAAATCAGAGTGACCAGACGAAGCCTTCTATAACTGGGTTTATGTTCGCGCCATCGGGCCAAACCAAATAGCAATTGCGCGACATATCCCATGATTGGTCTTCGAATCAGCACTGACACTAAAAGCACCGACCCATAGACCGCATTTGTGATGAATCCGGGGATGAAGTAGTCAGCTGCTTGCCCGCCATCCCGGAGCGCCAAAAAGGCAGCCAGCGCAATCGCTAGCGCTCCAACAATCGCCTGGGTGAGTGCTTTGCGCTGAATCAGCCTGATTGCAATGAATATCAGCGAGCTGCCCGCCGCGACGCCAACGGCAATCAGTGCGTCTTGAAAGATCGCGTAGCTAAAGGAGAACAGCGTGGCCGGTAGCACTGCTTCAAGAATTCCAAGCGGTCCGCCAATACTGTCCAACAGAGATTTCTTGTTTAGCTCATAGCCATTCTCAGTGTTCTCAAGACCGAGTTTTTTTGCAACGTTCTCCTGGTTACTCATTGTTCTGCACTGGCAATCTCAAGGGCAACAGCTCGCCCGGAGGCAGGGCAATGTCGCCCCTACTAACGGCGGTGGTGCGGAACACCTCGACCAACTTTCCGTAGTGGTAATCATCAAGACCAGGAGAGTTGATAACGCCACGCAAAAACCATCTCGGGCCATCAACGCCCATAAACCTGCTGTAGCGAACTTCCTTTTTCCCAGCGACTTCAACTGGCACGCTCGCATGTAGCTCCAGCCCCAACAGTCCCTGGTGTCTGGACGAGTTGCCATTTTGGGCTTTTAGTCCCGCCTCAATCGCGGTGATGGTTGTCAACCACAAGCCCTCGGACTTGCTCGCGGCAAATGCCTGCAGCTGCAACCGATGGCCGGAGAGCTCAACGGTCAGGGCAACTATTTTCTTGGTGGTCTCTTCGACATCGGCGCGGATTTGAAGACCCTGTCTTGGCGCAATTCGGATGGAGCCAAAATCGAGATAAGGCGTCAGTAAGCCAATCTCTTCAATATCAAATGGGCCACCAGTGGCGCGATCTTGGGGGGCACTCTTGGTCATCTAGTTCTTCCCGGAGGAGCCAAAGCCGGTTTCACCCCTGGAGCTCTCAGGTAGCGCACTAACGGGGATAAACCGCGCTATCTCAATCCTTTGAAACAGTAGCTGCGCGATTCTGTCACCCTTTGCAATCTCGAAGTCCTGATCCGAGGTGTTCAAAAGTGGAACCATAATCTCTCCGCGATAACCAGCATCTATGGTGCCAGGAGCATTAAGGACCGTGATGCCGTGCTTCACAGCCAAACCTGATCGGGGATGCACCAGACCGACATAGCCGTCTGGCATCGCGATCTTCACTCCGGTAGGAACAAGAGCCCTTTGGCCAGCACCAAGAACCAGTTGCTGGAAGGATCTCAGATCTGCTCCTGCGTCACCCGGCTTGGCGTAGCTTGGTTCAAAACCTGGCTCCGCTATTAATAAAACCTCTAAATGCACTCCTTGAGCGTAATCTATTGAGGTGTCAAATCCCCTTTTTTCTGAGCGACTCAATCCGAGCGTGGGAACTGTGCTGGCGCTTTTACTTTCCTCACCAATGGTTTTATTGGCAGCACTGCCTTTTGACCAGCTGCTTGCTTTCATCTTGGCCGTGCTGGTTCCGATGTCGCTCTTGGCCGTGAGTGTTCAGCTTGGCCCCCAAGATCGTGCTGACTGATCAGACCTTGCTGGTTGGCAAAATGGTGCTTCCGTTGTCTGTGCTAGGAGAGGCAAATTTCCTAGAGGGAGACCAGGCGATTTTTGAGCGTGGCCCAGGATTGAGCCCCGGGTCTCAGCGGCTCTTTCGAGGCGACATCAGCTCTGTGGTGAAGATAATGATCACGGATGAAAACGATCCAACAGAATATGTTCTGTTCTCTTCTAGAAAGGGTGCGGATCTAGTGAGCGCACTCGATGCAAACAGGACCTAGCTTGGTCTTGGATGCGTGCTGCGATTGCGGCTTCACCAGGAAGCATTGCACGCAGGTGAACTCGTTTTCCTGAACCGGTAGGACTACTACCTCGAGCTCTTCATTTACAACATCGGGGATGGAGAAACTGTCCGCGTTGTCACCGTCATCATCGCTGATCGTTGGTTTCGCGGGGATTCGTTCTTTGATTGCTTCCAGGGATTCGGTGTCGTCCTCGTTCTTGCGCTGGGCATCGTAATCAGTTGCCATAAGCTGCGCCTTCCTGTTGCTCCATCGGCGTGAACTATGCCCTAGCAAGTCAATTTTTGCAAGTGAGGCTCGCCGAATGGCAAATTAGTTCCAGCAAACTCACCGCTGGAAATAACCACCCATGGGTCGCTTTGGTGCCAAACTTCCAGCAAAGGAGCCAGAACTATGGAGCTAAGGTTTGTGGCACGGCAGAGTGACTACCTTCTTGTCGAGGCCGAGGATGGCACTAGCCACCAGTTGCTTATCGACGATCAACTCAAGGAAGCAATCAAGAACACTCAGGAAATTGTTTCTTCAGGGATTGTTCCAAAAGACGTGCAAAACAAACTCCGCGCAGGTCTAAGCGTCGAAGAGGTTGCAGCCGAACTTGGTGTTACCGAATCCGCAATCGAACCATTTGCTGCGCCCATTCTGGATGAGATTCGTTACGTATTGCAGACCGCTCTTTCAACCGAGTTATCCGATGGGCAAAACATGAAGACCCTCGAGGAGCTAGTTACCCTGTCGCAGCCAGAGTCAAAGTTTTCAGCGCACCGTTCCGACAGCGGTTGGATCATCACCGCCAAGGGTGCACACAGCTACACCTGGTCCTATGACCCACGCGCAAAGTTACTCGAGGCAACTAGTGAGGCGGCAAAGAAGCTTGGCACTTTGCACAGCGCAAGAGATGTTGTGACACAAACCGTTCCAGTTCGGACAGAGGAACCGAAAGTAGCTGCCGTTGATACTTTCGAGGATGCAGCTGAGTCGAGTGCCTCGGTTCATGATTTGGTTCAGGAGCTCCGCTCCAGAAGAGACGCCAAAGAGCAAGATCTCAAGCCCTCAAGTTCAAAGGGTCGGGCTTCGCTTCCAAGCTGGGATGAAATCGTCTCGGGTGCTCACCTTGACAGTGAAGACTAAATACCAAACCTAATTAGTGGGATTCTGGTTTCTGCTGGCGATAGCGCGCCGTGGTGGGCAATCATCTCAAAGCTACGGGCCTTGAAGTACTTCGAGTGATACAGCGTGTAGTTACTTTTTCCCAACAGCAGTAGTTCTGGGAGTCGATCACTGGCCTGTTTGCCAACCGGACCAAACCAGCCGGCCTTGACTGCCTCCGAGGTCAAAACCATGTCGAAGGCGTAGGAAACTGGCTCCAGGTTCGCAACAACTTTCTCGATGGAGCTGGAATCATCCAGGTAGACAAAACCAACCCGAGTATCCCCACCATAGAACTGGGTATGAGAGCCATCATCCAGGTAGTCATCAAGAACCAGCTGCCGCTCCTTAGTGGTCTCGATCATGCCGTGATCGGCGGTGACGACAACACCCACGTCCCGGGGCAGCTTTGCTACAAAGTTTCTTATCTCAACATCAAGATCTTCGAGCATGGTCGCATAACCGGAGGAGCTCCAGCCGTTTTTATGACCGTACTTATCAAGCTCGGGAATATACAGATAGCTAATTGATGGCTCAGGGCTTGAAAGAATTTCCCTGGCCCGGCTAAAGCGATCGGACCATTTCTCGGCGGCGGAGAACGTAGCGTCCTTCATGGTGATTTTGGTGAAGGGCGTGTCTTTGTATTCCGCTGCTCCGATAACGTGAGCGGCAATGCCGGCTTCTATTGCCCTCGATGCAATCGTTTGATGTGGTTGCCATTCAAGGGGATCGGTGCGTTCGTTCCAACCAACCAGCAGGTTCAGTTTTTCGTCATGGTGCCTATCCCAAACCAGGTGACCTATTAGCCCGTGCTCCCCCGGCCAGAGTCCAGTGCCAAACGAGCCAATGTTAACGCTCGTGGTTGCTGGGAAAGAGGTGTGGGTAATCGTGGCTTTGTTGAGAAGTGAATTCAGCCACGGTGCGTGTCCGGCACGCTGTTTGATCTGTTCAATGCCAAGACCATCGACCATCACGACCACAATCTTCTTCGCGGGTCGGAAATCGAGAGGATTGGGCTTGGCCTGCACCGCAAGTAGTGCAGAAGAGAACACGTGCCGAATGGTGCCGAGAGCTTGGGGATGTGGAGGTAAAGTCAAAGGCACCCCACAAGTTTTACACAGCTAGGAACCATGGCCGACAATCAAGAGCGAATCGTTGATATCGATGTCGCTAAGGAAATGCGGGAGTCATTTCTCGAATACAGCTATTCGGTTATCTATTCGAGGGCACTTCCAGACGCCAGGGATGGTCTTAAACCAGTCCAAAGACGAATCGTTTATCAAATGGGTGAAATGGGGCTGCGCCCCGATCGAGGCCATGTTAAATCGGCTCGGGTTACCGGCGAGGTCATGGGAAAGCTCCACCCACACGGTGATGGTGCAATCTACGATGCCCTAGTTCGAATGTCGCAATCCTTTAGCCTGCGGGTCCCATTGATTGATGGGCATGGAAACTTCGGGTCACTTGACGATGGTCCTGCCGCCGCCAGATACACCGAGGCTCGACTCACCAAAGCGGCAACGCTGCTCAATGAATCCTTGGACGAGGATGTGGTGAGTTTTGAACCCAATTACGACGCTCAGCTATTAGAGCCAGCGGTGCTGCCGGCTGCTTTTCCAAATCTTTTAGTCAATGGCGCCAGTGGCATTGCGGTTGGCATGGCCACAAATATGGCCCCTCACAATCTTCGTGAGGTGGTCTCCGCAATCATCGCTTTGATTGCAAACCCTCAGATCACACTTACCGAGCTGATGGAGTTTATTCCTGGTCCAGATCTACCATCGGGCGCAGTCGCTCTCGTCGGAGAGGGCCTCAAGGACGCTTATGAGACTGGTCGGGGCAGTTTCCGAATGCGGGCGAAGATCTCGGTTGAGACGGTGGGTCCAAGGCGCACCGGTCTGGTTGTCACGGAGCTGCCCTACCTTGTTGGACCAGAGCGGGTAATAGACAAGATCAAGGATGCAGTTGGAGCAAAGAAGCTCGAGGGTATTCACAATGTGGTGGATCTAACCGACCGAGAAAACGGCCTGCGATTGGTCATCGAACTCAAGTCAGGTTTTGACCCTAACTCGGTTATAGAAGCGCTCTACCGGCTAACCCCGCTGGAAGAATCCTTTGGAGTGAACAACGTTGCTTTAGTTGAGGGCAGACCGCAACAGCTTCCTCTGAAAGCGCTACTAGAGGTCTACCTGCTGCATCGAATCGATGTTGTAACTAGAAGATCAAAGAATCGTCTGGATAAGCGCAGGGCGAGACTGCACCTTTTGGATGGTTTGCAGATTGCCGTTTTGAACATCGATGAGGTGATCGAGGTGATTCGGACCTCCGACACCGCCGATAACGCTCGTGAGCGGTTGCGAACCGTGTTTGATCTAAGCGAATTGCAAGCTGAATACATTCTTGAACTGAGACTTCGCAGGCTGACTCGGTTTTCAATAATCGAATTGGAGCAGGAAGCCGATCAATTGCGCTCCGAGATCGCTGATCTTGAGAAATTACTGAGCTCAGAACAACTCATAAGAACTCAGGTTGCCAGAGAGCTCGAACAGGTGGCTGCGGAATTCGGCGACGATAGGCGCACGCAGCTCATTGACAGCGAGGGGATCACCGTCTCTCGTAAGGCCATTTCGGTAACAGAGATCGAGGACTCACCAGCCGTGGTGGTCCTGAGTCCCACTGGAATCGCCTATCGGGTCACCGAGGCCAGCGAGGTTGACCCAGGCGTGTTGGTACCGAGTTCGACCAGGGCTGATGTTGGTTTCGTTACTGGTTCTGGTCGAGTAATTAGGGTTCATGTGAGCGATCTGCCCACCAAAACCGCAGGGGTTTCTGGTGACATGCCCGATGCCAAGAACTACTTGGGTCTTGAGAGCGACTCCGTGGTTGGCTTAATCGCCTGGGATTCTTCTCACACCTACGCCCTTGGGACCTCTCACGGAGTCGTGAAGCGCTTCACCGGACCGCTGCCAGACAAAGATGAAGTCGAAATCATCTCTTTGAAAGACATGGACGAGGTAATTGGGATTGGCACTAGTGAAGATTCCACCCAGCTGGTCTTCGTCTCGTCAGAGGCAAACCTGCTGGTTTTCGATGCCGCCAGCGTTCGGCCCCAGGGTTTAGCCGCAGGCGGTATGGCAGGAATGAATCTGGCCGGCAGTAGGGCGGTTTTCTTTGGGGTGAGCGATGGTAGTGAGAACCTGGTCACAGCAGCCAACAGCTCGCAGGCACTGGGTGCTACAGACCCCGGGTCGATGAAGACAACGCCGCTTTCCGCATACCCCAAAAAGGGAAGAGCGACACAGGGTGTCAGGTGTCAGAGATTGCTAAAGTCCGAAGACCAGATCTATTTCGCTGGATTGGCGGCAAGTGGTGTGGTTTTGGATTTAGACGGAAAGCCAATCAGCAGCCCAGAGCTTGATCCAAGAAGGGATGCTAGCGGCAAGCCCACCTCCAGTTATGTCGCTGCCTGCTACTAGGCGTCGATTTTTTCGCGGTCAAAGCTGTCCGCTGAGGAAACAATGAAGTCTCTTCTTGGGGCAACCTCATTACCCATCAAAAGTTCAAATACGGTGGCTGCCTCTTCGGCGTCTTCGGCGGTGATTCTTCGCAGCATTCGGTTTTGCGGCATCATCGTGGTCTCGGCTAGCTGATCGGCGTCCATCTCCCCCAGGCCCTTGTAGCGCTGAATGGGTTGCTGATAGCTCGTTCCATTTTTCTCAAGAGCTGAAAGCAACTCGTTTAGTTCCTGTTGTGAGTAGGTGTAGCGCGCTTCTTTTACTCGACCCTTTTGGATCATTACTCGGTGAAGTGGTGGAACCGCTGCGTATACCCGACCCGCCTCAACAAGTGGTCGCATGTAACGGAAGAAAAGGGTCAAGAGCAAGGTCCTAATGTGCGCACCATCGACATCGGCGTCGCTCATCAGAATGATCTTTTCGTAGCGCACCTGATCTAGTTCAAAGGTTCGTCCCGAACCCGCACCCAAGACCTGGATGATGGCAGCGCACTCAGCGTTTGAGAGCATGTCCGACAGGGAAGCCTTTTGAACATTCAGAATCTTTCCTCTGATAGGCAACAGCGCCTGGAAGGAGGAGTCTCTTGCGAGCTTGGCGGTTCCCAGGGCGCTGTCTCCCTCAACGATAAACAGCTCCGAACCCTTGGTTGCATCCGCCCTGCAATCGACCAACTTGCTGGGAAGCGATGAGGATTCCAGGGCGTTCTTGCGGCGCTGGGTGTCCTTCAATGACCTAGCAGAGATTCTCGCTTTAGCCTCTGAGACGACCTTGTCCAAGAGGTTCTCCACCTCTTGCTTAGTCCCACGTTGCTTGCCCAGCAGGTATTCATCAAACCACTTCGCAACCACACCGGAGACCAGAGATTTGATGGCGGGAGTTCCCAGCACCTCCTTGGTTTGACCTTCAAACTGTGGCTCTGGGAAACTCACAGAAACCACTGCCGTGAGACCAGTCATGATGTCGTCGCGTTCAATCTTTAGACCGGTTGCCTTGAGTTTTCTGGCTGATTGCTCGATAGCGGCGCGGAAGGCCTTGATAAGCCCCTGCTCAAATCCCGCTAGGTGGGTGCCACCTTTTGGGGTGGCAATGATGTTAACAAAGCTTCTAACCTCGGTATCGAAAGCGGTTCCCCAGCGAAGCGCTATGTCGATCTTGCAATCCCGCTCGACCTCCCTTGAGACCATCGCACCTTGATTCTCATCCAGCACAGGAACGGTCTCTTTGAAGTGGACATCGCTTTGGATTCGGTGAATCTGTGTGGTCGGGTCGTCCTTGCTGAGGTGTTCAACATACTCGGCTATCCCGCCCTGGAACTGATAGCTCTCAACGTTCTTATCCTGATCGGTGAGGGTGAGAAGTAGTCCGGGAACCAAAAATGCTGTCTGGCGAAGCCTCGATGCGAGATCAGCTGGAGAGAACACCGCGCTCGGTTCAAAGATTTGGGGGTCTGGCCAGTAATGCACTCGGGTTCCGGTGACGCCCTTAGCCACTTTGCCAATGGTTCTGAGCTCACTTTGGTCGGTGAAGGGATTGAAATTAGCATCCGGACCTGGACCATCGAACACGCCGGGTTCGCCGCGCTTGAAGCTCATGGCATGGGTCTTGCCGTTTCTATCAACCTCAACATCCAGTCTCGCACTGAGTGCATTCACCACGGAGGCGCCGACACCGTGCAAACCACCAGAGGCCCCGTAAGAGCCACCACCAAACTTGCCGCCGGCATGCAGCTTCGTGAAAACGACCTCAACGCCGCTCAGTCCGGTTCTAGGTTCTGCATCAACCGGCACGCCGCGACCGTCATCGGATATCTTCAAAGAGCCATCCGAAAACGCCTCCACGGCAATTGTTTTTCCGTGTCCGGCCAAAGCTTCATCAACAGAGTTATCAATAATTTCCCAGAGGCAGTGCATGAGTCCGCGAGCGTCTGTAGAGCCTATGTACATGCCTGGGCGCTTGCGCACGGCCTCTAGGCCCTCTAGCACGGAAAGATGTCTGGCGTTGTAATCGGTCACGCCAGAACACTAACTAGCAACCGAGGTTTATCGCACCTGCCACTTCGCAGTTAGCGAAACAGGCCCTAATGCGGAATTAGTTTGGCGTGTTCGTGCTTGAATACTCTCACAATGGAAGACATCAGAGAAGTAGAGAAGCTGGTCGCAACAGACCGATGCGACGTGTGTGGAGCCCAGGCTTACATCAGGGTTCAAATGGATAGCGGCGAACTTCTGTTCTGCGCTCACCACGGCAACGCCAACAAGACCAAGCTTCAGCCTCTGGTTATCAACTGGCACGATCAGTCTGAAGAGCTCAACAAAAAATAGCTAGAGCTTCTCAATCCAGCTCCGCTGGTGATCGCTGACACTAACTTGCAACCCCAGACCCTGAGCCATGTGCTGTAGCAGTGAAATGTTCTTGGCTAAGACTGGTCCAAACAACGTGGTTGCAACGAAGTGCCCTGAGAGAAACAGATCCGAATCAATCACCTCGCTGTTTCTGTAACCCTTCACCGCAATGTCGTTAGACCTCACCTCTCTAAACTCACTGACCCGATCGCCGTAGCTCAGTATTGGCAGGCCCGAGAGTTTGGGGGCGAAGAACTCATAAGCACTTCCAACGATCAGAGTTGGTAGACCGGCTTGAAGGCGCTTTTCTAGAGCAGGGACAAGGGAATCCAGTTCATCGCCAAACTCCCTGATCGCCGCTCTTGAACCATCACCAAACAGCGCGAACTCGGCATCGTCAATCGCCACTGTTGAAATTTCCTGATCCGTAAAGTGAGCAAGCGCTTCGAGGTTGCCCTGGTCGCCGTTGTTGTTGAAGTATTCCGGCCTGAAACTAAATACCCGGATCATTTCGCCACCTGGGTGTGTCTTCTGAATCGTCGCATGGCATCTGCAGAGAACAAAATGGTTGGGTTCTCACCGTCAAGCTTTGAAAATGCCCTGGCGGCCTCCGAAATCTCAGGCAAGACTTCCCCAACCTCGACCCCCGCAACACTGAGCCTCAGCGCCAGCTCATAAGCATTGAATCCGGCGACCACGTCAACCTTTTTCAGCGCACTGAAATCAACCGTCCAGAGCCAGCTCGGATCGTGGATGTCGCTGCCCGCCATCAGCATCAGTGGAGCGACATCCTTTGGAAGTTCATCGACATTGAGCTGAAAGCTCGTGGGGTTCTGGACCAGCCTGAGGTTCACGGATCTTCCCATGATCTGCGCTTGCTCATTGCGTGCAAAGACTCCCTGGGTGTTGCTGAATGTAGCTGCAACCTTTGTCGCATCGAGCTCAATTAGCGAACTGGCTGCCGCGAGAGCTGCTGCGTAGTTCAGTGCCAACTCTGGGCTCTGCACCGGGGTCTTGAAACGTTCTGATCCCATGGCGATTTGAAAGCCGGCATCTGCGATGACCTGAACCGAGCGCACGATGTCAGGGTGCTGGCCAAAGTTCAGGGCGTATTTAGGAGCCACATCGCTACTTCTTAGATCATCGGAAAGACCAAAACCAATTGCACGCTGATGACTAGCAGCGAACTGGGTGAGATTCTTATCGTCGGAGTTGCAAACGATTTGTTCGGAGGCACTCGCGATTGCTGCAAGCTTTTCGGTCACCAGCTCTGGATCGACGAACCTGTCCAGTTGATCTGAGAGCACGTTGGTGAAAATGGCCAAGTTAATGTTGAGCTCTTCTGCCAACATCGCACCATGACCCTCGTCCCACTCGAGAACAGCTATGTCGTGGTTGATTTTCCCGGCGAGGTTTGCCTCTTTCAATACCGCTGAAAACAATCCCTGCTTGATGTTGGCGGTCGAGGGATTTGTGAAGACCTTGAGAGAATGCGCTTCGAGAAGCTTCACCAGCAAAGAGGTGGTGGAGGATTTTCCTGCAGACCCAGAAATAACCACCAGCCCCTTAGGGCAACTAGCTATCGCTTTTATAAGAAGTTGAGGATCGATTTTGCTTGCGATGAGTCCTGGAAATGCGGAGCCGCCTCCGCGTCTAAAGATTCGAATGAATAAGCGAAGCAGTTTGCCAATCGACACTGCCAGCAGCGTGCGCATTAGTTGTCCAGGTAGTCCCTGAGCAGCTGAGAGCGCGAAGGGTGCCTGAGCTTGGACATGGTCTTTGATTCAATCTGCCTGATGCGCTCTCTGGTGACGCCGAACTTCTCGCCTATTTGATCCAGTGTCATCTGAACACCGTCTCCCAATCCAAAACGTGATTTGATCACGCCTGCCTCGCGGGGGTGCAAAGATTCGAGAACTCGCTCCAGCTCTTGCTGCAGCATTGTGAAGCCGACAGCATCCGCCGGAACTACCGCTTCGGTGTCTTCAATCAGGTCGCCAAATTCGCTGTCGCCGTCTTCTCCCAGTGGAGTCGAAAGCGAGATTGGTTCGCGGCCATACTTCTGGACCTCGACAACCTTCTCCGGAGTCATGTCTAGCTCTGCTGCCAATTCCTCTGGTGTTGGCTCACGGCCCAGATCCTGCAGCAGCTGGCGCTGAACTCTGGCAAGTTTGTTAATCACTTCAACCATGTGAACTGGAATACGAATGGTTCTAGCCTGGTCAGCCATGGCTCGGGTGATGGCTTGACGAATCCACCAGGTGGCATAGGTGGAGAACTTATAACCCTTGGTGTAGTCAAATTTTTCAACCGCGCGAATCAGACCCAGGTTTCCCTCTTGAATCAGATCTAGAAACTGCATGCCCCTGCCGGTGTAACGCTTCGCAAGAGAAACAACGAGGCGAAGGTTAGCCTCCAAGAGGTGACTCTTGGCGCGCTGGCCATCTTTGACTACCCAGTTCAGGTCTCTTTTGTCTGCTGCGGAGAGTTTCTTGTCCGAGCCAAGTTTCTCCTCGGCAAAAAGGCCAGCCTCAATGCGCTTGGCCAGCTCAACCTCGAGCTCGGCGTTTAGCAGGGCGACCTTACCAATTTGCTTGAGGTAGTCCTTGACTGGATCGGCTGTTGCACCGGTAATGGTCAGGTTTTGAACCGGAATGTCGTCTTCGTCATCTTTGATTACAAGAGCATCGCTTGGCAAGAGAATTGCCCCGGTTACTGGATCAGTCTCGTCTGACTCGGCAACCGTACCATCGGCGCTCAGATCGACTGCCTCCTGCGCCTCTTTCACAATGCCGGTGACATCTAAATCTTCGTTGGAATCATCTTCTGCTAATTCATCAACAGGTGCGGCTTTCTTACCGCGCGGCTTGGCAGCGGTGGCCTTGGCTTTTGCCTTCGAAACTGTTGCGATGATATCTTCCTTGACTTGGGCAGACTTTAAACCCTTGTCAAGTCGTTAGACCTGAAAGGGTTTCAATAAGTATGCCACGCGATTACTCGTGCAAAGGTTGAAAAGCAAAATTTAGCTGAATTTATTCCTCAGTTTTGCGTTTTCGCATTGTGGTGAGGTATTGCTCCAATTCTTCGGCCAACTCATCTGCAGTGAGTGGGCTCGCAGTTGGTTTGCCGATAGGAGCCCTCGAAGGACCGGACTCTCCTGAGGCATAACCCTGCTCCAATGTTTGGACCAGTTTCGCAAGCTCGGCGTTCTCGCTTACCTGAGACTCGACCTTGGCGTCGAATTTCACCGCTCGCTCTCTGAGTTCATCCGCTGGGAAGACAAGGCCGGTGGCTGCGGTGATCATCTCTATGCCGCTGAGAGCGGCTTTTGGAACCTCATTGTCGGCAAGGTAGTGAGGCACTAAAAGCACAAACCCCGAGACCGCAAGACCAAATTGGCTCAGCCGGTACTCAAGCAGGTGAATGACATTGCCTGGAACTTGGGTCTGGGGCTTCCACTCGGAGAACCTCTCGATCATGTCGCTGCGATTTCCGCTCACAGTCACGCCAATGGGCCTTGAGTGAGGGATTGGAAATGGAATTGCATGCACCCATGTGAAGCTCTTGACCTCTAATAGCTGAACAAGTTCGACCATGGCCTCAGCAAACGCCTCCCAGCGCATGTCTGGTTCGTAGCCTTCTAGAAACAGAAATGGCTGGTCGGCCTCATCCAAGACCTTGTAGATGGCCAAGGTTTGTGGTTCGTAGGACTCAATGTGGTCTTTTTCGAAAAACAGCGTGGGTCTTCTCGACCGGTAATCCAATAGTTCGTCGTTATCGAAACGCAAAACAATATCGTTGTCCAGGCTCGAGAAAAAGTGTTCCGATATCTGGCCGATTGTGGAGCCGGAATCGGTGAAGCCAGAGAGCATCGCAACCATTGGAAGGCCCTTGATTGATTCAAAGTCTCCATAAATCTTGTAGAGCTTGCTCATGAGGCGATACTAACCCACCTACACTTTTGGTTCATGGACGCACTCACAGTAAAAACACAGAAGCCCACTGGTCTATACCAACTTGTAGTTGGAATCGAAGAGGGGGCAAATCACCCAGAGCTAGCTGGCATGACCGCAGCTCAGCTTGAGCTTTTGAAGATTGACTCCAAGCCCAAGTCCGTCGCGGTAATTGGCAAAGACTTTGGTTCGTTGATAGCCATTGGGATCGCGGATCGCAAAAAACTCAAGGATTTTGGTGCCGCTGGCGTCCGAGCTGCTACCAAAGATCAGCCACTGGTTCTGGATCTTCGCGGTTTTACCGAACAAGAGATCTCCGATGTCGCCCTGGGCGCTCTCATCGGTGGAAAAACCAAGACTCCTTATAAAAAGAAGCACGATGCGCCAAGTTCTATCACCCTGTTGGTCGATGAGGGGGTAACACCAGATCTTGCGGACATTGAGGTCTTGGCTCAGGAAGTGGTTATGGTCCGCGAACTGATCAACACCCCTGCGAACGATCTTTGGCCCGAAAAACTAGCGGAGATCGTGGAAGAGCACTTCAAAAAGACCAAGGTCGAGACCGAGGTTTGGAATGAAAAGCGTCTTGAAAAAGAGAAGTGCGGTGGAATACTCGCCGTTGGCAAAGGCTCTGCAAGGGGTCCAAGGCTTGTAATCATGCGTTACCGCGGTGGCGGGAAACACTTGGGGTTGGTTGGGAAAGGCATCACCTTTGACACCGGCGGGCTGTCATTGAAGCCAGCAGATGGCATGGTCGGAATGAAATACGACATGGCCGGATCCGCCACCGTCTTTGGTGCGGTATCGGCTATTGCCAAACTCGGACTCAAAGTCGATGTCACAGCCGTGATGGCGATTGCCGAGAACATGCCCTCCGGCCAGGCAACCAGGCCAGGCGATGTCATAACGATGCGCAATGGCAAAACCGTGGAGGTCATCAACACCGATGCGGAGGGTCGCCTGGTCCTCGGGGACGGCCTAGATGTTCTTGCGGAATACAAGCCAGATCACATTGTCGACGTTGCCACCTTGACTGGAGCTGCGACCATTGCGCTTGGAAATCGCTATGCCGGAGTAATGGGCCATGGGGCAGCAATCGAACACATGCTGGACGCAGCAAGAGATGCTGAAGAGCTCCTTTGGCACATGCCACTTCCTGAGGAGCTGAAGCAAGTTCTTGATTCTGACATCGCGGATATGACAAACGCAAAGGTTGGAAATCGAGCCGGCGGAATGCTGGTTGGTGGATGGTTCCTCAGCGAATACGTCAACCCCGAGCAGTCCTGGGCTCACCTAGACATCGCAGGACCAGCAAACAACGCGGGCTCCGCCTACTCAGTCAACCCTCCGGGAGCAACTGCAATCATGTTGCGCTCTTTGGTGGAAATGGCTCGAAAGCTTGCGTCCAACTAGGTATTAGACTTGGGCTGTTTTCGCAGATTTTTGGAGCTAAATTGGCCGACAGTAATTTTGACCTCGTAATCCTTGGCAGCGGAAGCGGTGGCTACGCCGCCGCTTTGAGAGCAGCACAACTCGGAATGAGTGTGGCGCTAATTGAGCGAGACAAACTTGGCGGCACATGCCTTCACCGCGGCTGTATTCCTACCAAAGCGCTATTGCACTCCGCTGAGGTAGCTGACACGACACGGGAAGCCGGTAGCTTCGGAGTTCAGGCCACGTTCCAAGGCATCGACATGCCACAGGTGAACAAGTACCGCGATTCAATTGTGGACAAGCTCTACAAGGGGCTAACAGGACTTGTTTCGATGCAGAAGGCCATCACCTTTGTTGAGGGCGAGGGTCACATGACCGGCCCCAAGACCATCACCGTTGGCAGTGACACCTACACCGGCAAAAACGTTGTGTTGGCAACCGGGTCCATCACCAAGACCCTCGGCATCGAGATTGGTGGACGTGTCATCACAAGCGATCAGGCACTTTTGATGGACTGGATACCAGGACGAGTAGCAGTACTAGGTGGCGGAGTCATCGGCGTTGAGTTTGCTTCCGTTTGGCGCTCATTCGGTTCCGAGGTCGTCGTGATAGAAGGCCTAGATCGACTGGTAGCAAATGAGGACCCTGCAATGTCTAAGGGTCTTGAGCGCGCCTATCGGAAGCGCGGCATTGAAACCAAGCTTGGCAGCAGGTTCAAAAGCGTCACCCAGTCGGATAACGGCGTGACCGTGGAGTTAGAAAACGGCGAAATTGTCAACGCAGAGCTGCTCCTTGTAGCAGTTGGTCGCGCTCCGAATGCAACTGGTTTTGGCTATGAGGAGCAGGGCGTAGCGATGGATCGTGGTTTTGTTCCAACCAATGATCGCCTGATGACCAATCTCGAGGGCGTCTACGCCGTTGGAGACATTGTGCCTGGCCTGCAGCTTGCCCACCGAGGCTTTATGCAGGGCATCTTCGTGGCTGAGGAAATTGCTGGTCTGAACCCAATGCGAGTCGAGGAATCTGACATTCCACGCGTCACCTACTGTGAACCTGAGATTGCTTCTGTTGGTCTCACCGAGGCTGAGGCCAAGGAGCACTACGGTGCTGACAACATCTCAATTTACGAATACAACCTGGCCGGCAATGGCAAGAGCAACATCCTAGGAACCGCAGGCGTTGTCAAACTAATTCGTGAGAACAATGGCCCCGTTATTGGCTTCCACATGATCGGTTCTCGAGCCGGAGAGCAGATTGGTGAGGCGCAACTGATTGTGAACTGGGAGGCCTACCCAGAGGATGTTGCGCCTTTGGTTCATGCCCACCCAACCATGAACGAAGCCATCGGAGAGGCACACCTTGCTCTCGCCGGAAAACCGCTGCACGCACACGCGTAGATTGAAAGAAGAGATCCAATGAGTGAAGTAGTCCTACCAGCACTTGGGGAATCGGTTACCGAGGGAACCGTTACCAGGTGGCTAAAGAAGGTCGGCGATCAGGTTGCTATTGATGAGCCGTTGGTAGAGGTCTCCACCGACAAGGTAGACACCGAGATCCCTTCACCAGTAGCCGGCACCTTGCAGCAGATCATGGTCCAAGAGGACGAGACCGTTGAGGTTGGCGCCGTGTTGGCAATAGTGGGTGAAGGCGCCGCGGCTCCTGCAGAAGATGCTCCGCCAGCCGCCCCCGTTGCCGCTGAGCCACCCGCCGCTCCCCCAGCTCCAGCTGCTCCGCCAGTCGCAGAAGCACCAGTGGCTGCTCCACCGGCACCTCCTGTTGCGCAGGAGCCAGTTGCAGCACCACCTGCGCCTGTGGCCGCACCTGTGGCACCACCAGCACAAGCTCCCGTGGCCGCTCCGGTGGCTCCACCAGCACCAGCAGCCCCAACACCTGTGACACCCGCTGTGAGCGGACTAACGGGCTCTGAGGGTGACTCGACTTATGTAACGCCAATTGTTCGCAAGCTAGCGAGCGACATGGGCGTGGACATCACTAAGGTCCAAGGAACCGGAGTCGGAGGAAGAATCCGCAAGGAGGACGTGCTGGCGCACACCGCTGGCGCATCAGCTTCCCCAGTCGCTCCAAAGGCCGCTGTGAAGCTTGAGCCATCTCCGCTTCGCGGAACCACCGAGCCAATGTCTCGATTGCGCAAGGTGCTAGCAGAGCGCGCTGTTGCTTCAATGCAGGCCTCCGCTCAGCTAACCTCAGTTGTTGAAGTTGACGTCACTCGTGTGGCTCAGATGAGGACTCGGGTTCAGGCAGACTTCACCGCTAAGGCGGGCACAAAGCTCAGCTTCATGCCGTTCTTCACTCTCGCTGCCGCGGAGGCACTTGCTGCTCACCCCAAGATCAACTCAACCGTTGAGGGTGAAAGCATCGTTTACCACCCAGCGGAAAACATTTCGTTTGCGGTTGACACTGAGCGTGGGCTGCTGACACCTGTCATAAGGGACGCATCGACTTTGACATTGGCTCAGATAGCTCAGCAGATTGCCGATCTGGCAGATCGCACCAGGACCAACCAGCTAAAGCCCGATGAGCTTTCTGGTGGAACATTCACCCTCACCAACACTGGTTCAAGAGGTGCTCTGTTTGACACACCAGTTGTCTTCTTGCCGCAGTCTGCAATCCTCGGAACTGGCATTGTCGCAAAGCGACCCGCAGTCGTGAAGGATGTCGACGGTAATGAAACCATCGCGATCAGGTCTTTGGTCTATCTAGCCTTGAGCTACGACCACAGAATCATTGACGGCGCAGACGCTTCTCGCTATCTGATGGACGTGAAGGCTCGTCTTGAAGAGGGCAACTTCGAGCCGAATCTAGGTATCTAATGGTTTTTTTATAACTACCAGGTTTGCCCGAGGATTCTTTTCGAGTGCTACGTCCTCAAGTTGCTTGGGGTCACCTGCTAATAGAAGTATGCGTTTTCCGACTGAGATTGCTAATGGTTTCATGCAGGCAGTCTCTACCCTGGTGACAATACCAGCAAGATTTTGTTGCTGCAACTGTTTATAACTGGCAAAACCCAAGGCATGTGAATGCCTGAGTTCAGGGTGGTTGGTCTGGACCCAGATTTTGTTGATTACGAATCTGGGTATCAGTTGCAGCTTGAAACTCATAGGGATGTTGCAAGCGGCAAAAGGCCCAACACCGTTTTGCTCTTGGAGCACTCCCCCGTCTACACGGCTGGAAAAAGAACTGAAGAGCACGAACTGCCAGATGATGGCAGCGATTTCGTGGAGACCAACCGTGGCGGCAAAATCACCTGGCATGGTCCAGGGCAACTAATTGGCTATCCGATCATGCGACTTCCCCAACCAATTGATGTGGTTGCCTATGTGCGCTGGCTAGAAGAGGTTTTGATCTCGGTAATTGCTGAGTTCGGAGTAAAGGGCGTGAGAGTTCCAGGAAGGACCGGTGTCTGGGTAGAGACCGCTCTTGGCACGCAGAAGATAGCTGCAATTGGAATTCGAATATCGGAAAAAGTCACAATGCACGGATTTGCCCTGAACTGTTCGAATTCGCTAAGCGCTTTTGAGCACATCGTGGCCTGCGGAATTTCCGACGCCACAAACACAACTTTGTCAGTAATCACTGGGAAGCTAATCACGCCTGAAATGGCAGCTAACCTTGTAATGGAAAAAATGGGAGAGATACCAAATGCCAGAGGCTAAGCCAGAGCGCAAGCTCCTCAGACTTGAGGTGCGCAACAGTGCTGTTCCTATCGAGCGCAAGCCCGAGTGGATCAGAACCACGGCGAAAATGGGTCCCGAATACAAACAGCTTCAGTCCCTTGTTAAGGAAAAGAACCTCAACACCGTCTGCCAGGAGGCTGGCTGCCCAAACATCTTTGAATGCTGGGAGGACCGTGAGGCAACCTTCCTAATTGGCGGCTCTCAGTGCACCAGAAGGTGCGACTTCTGCCAGATCGACACTGGTAAGCCTGCTGCCTTTGACGCGGATGAGCCAAGACGCGTTGGGGTTTCAGTGCGTGAGATGCAGTTGCGCTACGCAACTGTGACCGGTGTAGCGCGAGACGACCTCCCGGACGAGGGTGCCTGGCTCTACGCCGAAACTATTAGGCAGATTCACAAGAAGTCACCTGGCACCGGTGTTGAAATTTTGATTCCAGATTTCTCCGGAAGACCTGAGCTACTAAAGAAGATCTTCGATGCCAAGCCCGAGGTGTTTGCCCACAACGTCGAGACCGTTCCGAGAATTTTCAAAAGAATCCGTCCTGCCTTCACTTATGAGCGCTCGCTCGATGTCCTTACTCAAGGCCGTGAGGCAGGGATGGTCACCAAGTCAAACCTAATCTTGGGTATGGGCGAGGAGATCGATGAGGTGCACCAGGCGCTGCAGGATCTTTACGATGCCGGCACCGACATCATCACAATCACTCAGTACTTGAGACCATCGCCTCGGCACCACCCGGTTGAGCGTTGGGTTAAGCCCCAGGAGTTTGTTGAATTGGCAAAGGTGGCCGAGGACATGGGCTACCTCGGTGCCCTTGCCGGGCCACTGGTCCGATCGAGCTATAGAGCAGGAAGATTGTGGGCAAGATCGATGATGGCCAAGGGCCGCGAAATTCCCGAAGAGCTTCAGCACCTGGCCGATAAGGTCGAGTTCCACCAAGCAAGCGCTGTTGCGTAAGTAAGATTACTCAGATGGCTAAGAAGGATAAAAAACCAGGACGCATGCGCCAGCTGTGGCGCATATACAAAATAACGGCTAAAAAAGATCCAACTTCAGTCTGGTTAGCTCTTTTGGGAATGCTGATCTCGATTGCAGTTGGGCTACTAATAGCGTTTCTGACCTCAAGCCCCAGCTCATTCACCTTCTGGCTCTGGCCCGTTACCGGCACCACCACCGGAATCCTCATTGCCATGATCGTGATGAGTCGGCGTGCAGAGCGCAACGCTTATATGCAAATCGAGGGACAGGCCGGCGCAGTTGGCGCGGTACTTGACTCCCAGATCCGTAAGCGGTGGTCCGCAGTGCCAACACCAATAGCGGTGAACGCAAAAACCAGGGAGGCCGTCTATCGCATGATTGGTCCAGCTGGAGTAGTTCTTATCGGCGAGGGTTCCTCTCCCCGAGTCACTCAGATGCTTGAGGATGAGGGCAGGAAAGCTCAGCGAGCGGTCCCAGGGGTGACAATCCACAAGCTCAAAGTGAACCAGGATCAGGGCGGCATTCGGCTTCACGCACTTCTCAAGACCGTCTACAAGCTAAAAAAGGCGCTGACGCGCTCCGAGGTCTCTGCGGTTCTGAATAGGCTCTCTGCCCTTGGTAACTCAGCGGCAATGCCGATTCCCAAGGGCATTGACCCAAACAAGGTGCGTGCCCCAAAGCGCAAGGTTTAACATTCCCGAAACATTTCGGCACTAGTTTTTATCCCATCCGACCGGAAAAAACTAGTTAGACCCGAAAGAGGGACCCCCAATGTTCAAAACAGCGTCCGAGGTTCTCAGTTACATCAAAGAGAACGACGTCAAGTTTCTAGATGTCCGCTTCACCGACTTACCAGGCGTCCAGCAACACTTCAATCTTCCTGTTTCTCAAATCGACGAGCAATTCTTCGCCGACGGCCAGCTCTTCGACGCATCCTCAATTCGAGGCTTTGCATCAATCCACGAATCAGACATGCAGTTGATTCCGGATGTCACAACTGCCTACATCGACCCTTTCAGGATCGAAAAGACCCTGATCATTAGCTTTGACATCTACAACCCACGAAATGGCGAGCTGTATCACCGTGATCCGCGTCAAGTCGCTCACAAGGCAGAGCGTTACCTAGCCTCCACAGGAATCGCGGACACCGCATTCTTCGCTCCTGAAGCAGAGTTCTTTATCTTCGATGAGGTTCGCTACGAGATCAAGTCCAACACCGCTTTCCACATCGTGGACTCTGTTGAGGGAGCTTGGAACACTGCTCGTCATGAAGAGGGCGGGAACCTAGGCAACAAGACCGGCCACAAGGGTGGCTACTTCCCAGTTTCACCAGTTGACCACCTGGCCGACATTCGCGATGCCATCGTTCTGGAGCTTGAAGCTGCAGGCCTAGACGTCGAGCGCAGCCACCACGAGGTTGGAACAGCCGGCCAGTGCGAGATCAATTACCGCTTTGACACACTGGTGAAGGCCGCCGATGATGTTCTGAAGTTCAAGTACATCGTGAAGAACGTTGCTAACCAGTACGGCAAGACCGCAACCTTCATGCCAAAGCCGCTATTTGGTGACAACGGATCGGGTATGCACGTTCACCAGTCACTATGGAAAGACGGCAAGCCACTGTTCTATGACGAGTCCGGTTACGGTTCACTCTCCGACACCGCACGCTGGTACATCGGTGGAATCCTGAAGCACGCTCCATCGCTATTGGCTTTCACCAACCCGTCAATCAACTCTTACCACCGCTTGGTTCCAGGCTTCGAGGCACCAGTGAACCTGGTCTACTCAGCTGGTAACCGCTCCGCTGCGATTCGTATCCCGATGACAGGTGCCAACCCCAAGGCCAAGCGAATCGAGTTCCGTGCGCCAGATGCATCTGGAAACCCATATCTAGCCTTCGCAGCAATGTTGATGGCTGGACTAGATGGCATCAAGAACCGCATCGAGCCACACGAGCCTGTAGACAAAGACCTCTACGAGCTTCCAGCTGAAGAAGCGAAGCTAATTCCGCAGGTTCCAGGAACCCTGGAAGAGGTATTGCAGGCTCTCGAGAACGATCACGAATATCTCATGGAGGGCAACGTATTCACCAAGGAGCTAATCGAGACTTGGATTGACTACAAGCGTGAAAAGGAAATCAAGCCAATGGCTCAGCGTCCACACCCCTACGAGTTCGAGCTCTACTACGGGGTATAAGAAAACCAAAGTGGAAGGCGAGGGAGAAATCCCTCGCCTTTTCCTATTTCAAGAACAGCTCTTCGAAAACCTGGCGTGATTTCCTTGTGGTGGCTAGGTACCGCTCTTCTAAATCTGCTGCGGAACCAGGCGCAAACCCAAGTATCCTCGCCACCACCTCGAGCTGAGTTCGATCAGCCGGCAGTGTGTCAGTTGATTTATCCTGACCCAAAACCACTGCGCTGCGGATTTGCGAAGAAAGCTTCCAGGCAGCGGACAACTTCTCGGCTTGTTCGCTAGTCACATGCTTTTGTGAAGCCAATTTACTCAAAGTGCTAAGGGTTCCAAGAGTTCTCAAGTCCTCGGATTGATTCGCGAAACGCAGCTGGTAGAGCTGGACGAGCCACTCAACGTCTGAGATTGAACCCCGCCCAAGCTTCAGATGCCGATTGGGATCCGCCCCTTGAGGTAGACGTTCGGACTCAACCCTTGCCTTTATTCTGCGTATCTCCAGGAGCTGTTTTGTGCTCAGCTCTGATGGGAAGCGGTATTGGTCAATCAGCTTCAAGAACTCGGCTGTGAGCTCGGCAGAGCCCGTTATTGGCCTTGCTCTAATGAGTGCCTGGTACTCCCAGGTGTCTGCCCACTTCTCGTAATAGCCAATGTAAGCATCCAGCGATTTAATCCTTGGCCCATTCTTACCCTCTGGCCTTAGGTCAAGATCAAGTTCAAAGTTCAGGATTGGATCTTTGATCTTGGCTAGGAATGTCGCTGTGAGTTTCTCTGCAGCCTGCTGTGACTCTTCAGCGCTACCGCGGTAAACCAACATCACATCGGCATCGGAGCCAAACCCGAGCTCACCGCCACCTAGTCGACCCATTGCGACCACGCACAAATCGATCTCAATGTTCTCGGCGAACTTGGCGTGCTCAAGCATGGAGGCGATGTAGCAATCGGTGATGTCGGATAGCGCCTGGCTGGATTCCAAGATGTCGGTATTTCCAATCACGGCCGCTACGGCACTTCTCAGCACCTCGCGGCGCCTAATCTGCCTTAGCCCCTCGGCAACGCTGTCCTGTTGTTTACCTCTTTCGACCAGCGCCATCATCTCGCCCAATAGCTCGGTTTTGGTGATAGCCGTGAACTGGTCCTTGCTGGCGAACCAGGCTGAGGACTCAGGGATGTGCTCTAAAAGTCTTGAGGCGAAGGCGCTGAGTGAGAGTGTCATCATCAGGCGCTCAGCCGCACCACTTGAGTCGCGCAACATCTTCAAAAACCAGTGCGACTCCCCCAAGCGCTCACTCAGTCGCCTGAAGGTGACCAGGGCCCGATCCGGTGCCGTTCCCTCCGCCATGTAGCGAATCAGCACTGGTAGCAACGTCCTTTGAATAACTGCCCGCCGCGACAGCCCCGAGGTCAGAGCCCTAATGTGGCCAATAGCACCTTTGGGATCGATAAAGCCAAGCGCGGTCAGGCGGCTTGCCACCTCCTCGGGTGACAGCGACACCTCGCCCGGGCTTAGAGCAGCTGCAGTTGCCAACAGCGGGCGGTAGAACACTGTGTCGTGCAGCGCGGAAACCTCTGTTCTGGTTTTTTGCCAGAGCGCCTCGAGAGCTGCGGCATCCATTGCCGGATCTAACGAGCGAGCGATTCGTCGCTTTTCTAAATCCTCGGTTGGCAGCAGATGTGTTCGCCTGAGCTTTAGGAGTTGAACCCTGTGCTCGATAGATCGCAAAGTTATGTAGTGGGCGCGGAAACTTGCTCTGTCTTCTCTTCCCAACAAGCCAGCTGCGGAGAGCTCGTCTAAGGCGTCAAGAGTATTCATGACCCTCAGGGATTCGTCTGCCACCCCGTGAACCAGCTGCAGTAGCTGAGCGGTGAATTCAACATCGCGTAGCCCACCTCTGCCGAGCTTGATCTGACGTTCCTGCTGCTCCAGCGGTATGTGATCTAGCACGCGCCTTCTGAGGTTTCTAGCGCTCTCGACTATCTCTGCCCGATTTTCCCGGCTCCAGATCATGGGTTTGATTCGGGCTATGTAGTCGTTGCCAACGTCTTTATCCCCTGCAACAAATCTTGCCTTTAGCAGGGCCTGAAACTCCCAAGGGTGGGCCCACTTTTGATAGTAGGCAAGGTGACTGTCCACGCTTCTTACCAAAGCGCCATCTTTGCCCTCGGGTCTGAGATTGGGGTCTACCTGCCACAGACCCGCTTCGATACCTGGCTCGTCAATCACCAGGGCAAGACGCGCGGCTATCTTGCCGGCGTTCTGGACACTTTGATCGCTATTGCCACAGGCGTATATGACATCCACGTCGCTGAGGTAATTGAGCTCTCTAGCCCCGCACTTTCCCATCGCTATAACAGCTAGACCTGCGCTATTAGCCTGCTCGCTGGTTAGTCTTTCCTCAGCCACCAGCTCGGTTATCGCCACCTCAACGCCGGCCTCGAGGGTGGCGGTCGCCAAGTCACTCAGCGCCACGCTCACGCTTGCGTAGCTATCTTGGTATCGATTCGCTAGGTCCCAGTCAGCTATTTGAAACAAGTACTTTCGATAATCCATGCGCAGAGTGGCACGGTCGTTGCGACTTAGGGAAAAATCAGCGGGCAACTTTGCCGACTTGCTTAGTGAATCCGCTAGTTCGGGTCTTCTAAGTATCAGATCTGCAAGGGCGTCCGAGGCGCCTGCTATCGAACAGAGCCGCCTGGCTGAGGCTTCGGAACCCATGAGCTTAGAGACCAGCTTTGGTTCTGCCTCCGCAAATCTAATCAAGAACCTAAGTGCGCTGTCCGGGGAACCACTCGAAGACAGTGGAACTACCGCGACTCTTGCCCGATCGCCGATCAGCTCGATGAGTCGATCAAGATTCTTTAGCGCTTCGCTGAGCTCCTCAAAGCCATACCGAGCTAGTTCGGATAGGGGGTTGGAGCGCTCTCTGGCCATCTAGAGGCTGCGAAGGTTTTGCTCAATCTCAAATGGGGTTACCTGAGCTCGATACATCGCCCACTCCCTGCGCTTATTGGCAAGCACGAAGTTGAATACGTTCTCCCCCAGCACCTCCGCTGCCAACTCTGATTCTTCAAGTTTGCGAATCGCGTGATCTAGCGACTGCGGCAGTGCTTCGATTCCCATGGCCCTGCGCTCCATGTCACTAAGTGACCAAACATCGTCCTCAGTCTCGGGAGGGAGCTCGTAGCCATTCTCAATGCCCTTGAGTCCAGCTGCTAGCAACAAGGCGTAGGCGAGGTAGGGGTTGGCAGCCGAATCCATAGCGCGGTATTCGATTCTGGTGCTTTGAGATTTTTCAGGCTTGTGAAGCGGAACCCTTACCAACGCTGAGCGGTTGTTGTGGCCCCAGGAGACATAGCTAGGCGCTTCTCCCCCACCCCAGAGTCGCTTATAGCTGTTCACAAACTGGTTTGTGACCAAAGTGATCTCTGGTGCGTGCTTTAGAACACCGGCCATGAACTGCCTTGCGGTGTTAGACAAGTGATACTCGGCCCCAGAGTCGAAGAATGCGTTCTTATCGCCTTCGAACAGCGAGAAGTGGGTATGCATACCGCTTCCAGGCTGGTCGGTGAATGGCTTTGGCATGAAGGTCGCATAGACACCCTGCTCGATTGCCACCTCTTTCACGACTGTTCTGAAAGTCATGATGTTGTCGGCCATAGACAATGCGTCTGCATACCTAAGGTCGATTTCGTTTTGGCCAGGACCACCTTCGTGGTGGGAGAATTCGACGCTAATGCCAAGTTGTTCGAGCATCGTCACTGCCCTGCGACGGAAGTCGTGCGCCGTTCCGCCAGGCACGTTGTCAAAGTAGCCGGCGTTATCAACCGGAGAGGGCATGCCATCTTCACCGAGCTCACTTGATTTCAAGAGGTAGAACTCGATTTCGGGATGAACATAGAAGCTAAAGCCAAGCGCAGCTGCCTTGTCTAGCGCCCTGCGAAGAACATTCCTAGGATCCGCTGCAGCTGGCTTGGAATCCGGTGTTGCGATGTCGCAGAACATTCTGGCGGCTGGGTCCACTGTCCCGCGCCAGGGCAAAATCTGGAAGGTTGCAGGGTCTGGTATCGCGAGCATGTCAGCCTCAGAGGAACGGGCGAGACCTTCAATGGCGGAGCCATCAAATCCGATGCCCTCGCTGAATGCTCCCTCTATCTCGGCAGGTGCGACAGCGACTGATTTCAAAGTGCCGGCAACGTCGGTAAACCAAAGTCGAATGAACTTAACTCCGCGCTCTTCAATCGTTCTGAGCACGAACTCTTGCTGCTTGTCCATCTAGCCTCCAAACCTTGCTAATAGGCTAGTGCTTGTGCGCAATCTAAGAGTGGCATTTGGACAGACCAACCCGGTGGTTGGGGATTTCAATCACAACCTACGCCAGATTCAGGATGCCATCGAGATCGCGCATGGCAACGCCGACCTAATTGTCTTCGGAGAGCTTGCTCTTTGCGGTTATCCACTGGGAGATCTCAGCTATCGCAGGGACATCATTGATGGTTCTGAGAGTGCTCTTCAGACGCTTATTCAGTTCAGCAAAAGCTACGATGCGCTCACCATCGTGGTGGGTCATGCTTCGCATGCGTTGGGCAAGCCGGTTGCCACCCAGGAATCGTTCGCCATTGCCCACAACTCCGCCTCGGTTATCGAAGCCGGAGAGCTTATCGGCACCTACCACAAGCAGCTTTTGCCAAACTTCGACGTCTTTGATGACTGGCGTAATTTCGTTCCAGGTTCTGAGGAGCTGTTCTTTAGCGTCAATGGTGTCAAATGCGCCCTAGCCATCTGTCAGGACATCTGGACCGAAGACGATCAACGCTCAAAGGCCCTTGCCGCCAGTGGAGTTGAGTTACTGGTGGTGCCAAACGGCTCGCCATTTGGAAAGGGTAAGCACGAAACTAGATTGACCGCAGCGCGAAAGTTTCAGCGCGGTTTTGGCATTGCCTATGCAAATCTCTCGGGCGGTCAAGATGAACTCGTTTTTGATGGCAGCGGTTTTCTCCTGCATCCTGACGGCACACTCGCCTTCCAAGCCGGCATCACCGAGGGTGTCCAGCTGTCAACGACTGAGTCCGTTGAGCACACCGAGACAGAGCGCCTCTGGGAGGCGTTGGTTGTTGGTTTGCGCGATTACCTAGCGAAAACAGGCCAGCGCAAGGTCATTCTTGGTCTAAGCGGTGGGATTGACTCAGCGCTAAGCGCGGCAATCGCCTGCGAGGCAATCGGACCAGAAAACGTCTACGGGGTTGCCCTACCATCGCGTTACTCATCTGAGCATTCGATTGCCGATGCCAAAGCTCTCGCAGAGAACCTCGGATTGAACTACTCCCTGATCGAAATCGATCAGGCCCACAAAGCCTTCGAGCACTTGGTGGAACTGGGTGATGTGGCGGGTGAAAACATTCAAGCTCGAATCAGAGCAGTGATCCTGATGGGCATTTCCAATACTGATGGCCAGTTATTGCTGTCTACCGGAAACAAGTCTGAGATCGCGGTTGGCTACTCAACCATGTACGGCGATTCCGCCGGCGGCTTCGCTCCAATCAAAGACCTCTACAAGACAGAGGTCTGGGCTCTTGCGACTTGGCTGAACAAATCGAAGGGTAAAGAGCTGATTCCACAAAACTCAATCTCGAAGCCCCCTAGTGCTGAACTGCGACCAGACCAGTTAGACAATGATTCTTTGCCTGAGTATGAAGTTTTGGACAGGGTTATTGAGGCACTGGTCGAAAAATCATTGACCATTGACGAGGTTGCGGCAACAGGTATTAATCGTGAGCTCGTGGTCCAAATCGATGATTTGATTCGCAAGGCCGAGTGGAAAAGAGCCCAGGGTGTCATCGGCACCAAGGTCAGCGCAGTAGCATTTGGAAGCGGAAGACGGGTCCCCTTGACAACCAGATTCGAGAAGCTTTGAAAATAAGAACCGGAACGCTCGCCGAGCACAAGGCCCAGGGCAAAAAGTTTGCCTGCCTGACCAGTTACGACAACCAGACGGCACAGATCTTTGATGAAGCTGGTGTTGCGGTTTTGCTGGTTGGGGACAGTGCATCGAACGCAGTCTTGGGAAACCGTGACACCGTCCCCATCACCCTTGCTGAAATGATTCCGTTCGGTAGAGCTGTTGCCAGCGGTGCAAAAAATGCCCTTGTGGTTTTAGATCTTCCCTTTGGAAGCTACGAGGTTTCGAGCGCTCAAGCGCTTGAATCGGGTTTTATGGCAATGAAGCAAACTGGCTGTGCTGCGGTGAAGTTAGAAGGCGCAAAGTTAGAGCAGATCAGGGCACTCGTTGACGCCGGCATCCCCGTGATGGGTCACGTTGGTTTCACGCCGCAATCCGTAAATGCACTTTCTGGCTACAAAGTCCAAGGAAGGGACGAACAAGGTGCGGCCCGAATCATGCAGGAGTGCAAAGACATCGAGGCAGCTGGTGCGTTTGCGATTGTTCTCGAGATGGTCCCGAGCGAGTTGGCAAGTGAGATTACCGAAGCGTTGAGCATTCCAACAATTGGCATTGGTGCTGGTAATGGCTGTGATGGACAGATTCTGGTTTGGACTGATTTTGCAGGGCTGGATGCCAGAAGCCCTGGTTTCTCGAAGCAATACGTGAATCTAAGGAAGCTACTTTCCGACGCAGCTAGTGACTATGTCGCCGAGGTGTCAGCTGGAGAGTTTCCGACAAAACAACAGTCCTTCTAGTCCCACTTCTCTTCCGCTTCGCTCTCCTCGCGAATTTTTCTTGCTCTCTCGGCGATTATCTCTGGGGCACGTTTAGCCTCTGCCTCCGAAGAAAAAGGGCCCACTCGCTCAAGCGAAATTGATTGTGGTCCGTATTCAACCTCTTTGGTTTTGGTGTTGAACCAATATTCGCGGCTTGGCTGCAATGTCCCTCTTTCTTTGGGCTATCAAAAATAGACTATCCCGCATGCCCAAGGATGCCTCAGGAAAACTAATCCCTGGGAAGATTGCACCCACTCGGATTGTGCCGGAAGGGATTCCCAGGCCCGAGTATGTCGGGAAATCTGCACCCTCAAAGCACATTGGTGGCGACCGCTACGACGAAGAAATCATCGCAAAGATAAGAAGCGCGTCAAAGCTTGCGGCTCAAGCGTTGCAATTGGTACTGGAGAGCGCAAAGCCCGGTGTCACCACCGACTACCTAGACAAAATCGGCCACGAGTTCCTGATAGCAAATGGGGCCTACCCATCCACTCTTGGCTATCGCGGTTTTCCCAAATCACTCTGCACCTCTGTCAACGAGGTAATTTGCCACGGAATACCTGACAACACTGTGTTAGAAGATGGCGACCTCGTGAACGTTGACATAACGGCCTTCATCGGTGGCGTTCACGGTGATAACAACGGGACGGTTTTGGTGGGCGATGGCCCCCAGGAACTAAAAGACCTGATTCAAAGAACCCATGAAGCAATGATGCGCGGAATCAAAGCAGCGCTACCTGGTCGTGAGGTGAATATCATTGGACGATCCATTGAGGCCTACGCCAAACGCTTCGGTTATGGAGTGGTGCAGGATTTCACGGGCCACGGAGTTGGCACCAGCTTCCACACCGGCCTGATCATCCCGCACTATGACGCACCCGAATACAACACCCTGATAGAGCCAGGCATGGTCTTCACAATTGAACCGATGATTAATCTCGGGACTCACGAGTGGGAAATGTGGGATGACAACTGGACAGTAGTAACCAAAGACAAAAAACACACCGCGCAGTTCGAGCACACAATCTTGATTACTGAGGCCGGTCCTGAAATTCTCACGGAGGCATAGTTTGGCAAAGCGAGCAATCGGAATAGACATTGGTGGCACCGGGATCAAGGCAGCCATCGTCGACACCAAAACAGGTGAGCTACTAACCGAGAGGCTCCGAGTTGGAACTCCAGACGGAGGAGAGCCTGAGGACATCGCTCAGGCTGCCAGAGAACTAGTTGAGAGGCTTGAGCCCAAGCCAAACTTGGCGGTTGGTGTTTGTTTCCCGGCCGTCGTTCGTCACGGCTTTACTCAATCCGCGTCCAATGTCTCAAACGAGTGGATCGGGCTAAATGCGCACTCGCTCTTTGAGGCCTACCTCGGCAGGCATGTGCACGTCATAAACGATGCCGACGCAGCTGGAGCGGCAGAGATGAAGTTTGGTGCGGGCAAAGGTGCCAAGGGACTCACCATAATGACCACGCTTGGCACCGGCATTGGTACAGCGCTTTTCTATAACGGAGTGCTGATTCCCAACTCTGAGTTGGGTCACCTCGAGATTGATGGTGAGAACGCAGAGGAAAGAGCAGCCTTCTCTGCCAAGGAGCGCGAGGAGTTGAGCTTCTCTGAGTGGGCAAAGCGATTAGAGCGCTACTACAAGACACTCGAAATGCTGTTTAGCCCAGACCTGTTCATTGTTGGAGGGGGCATCAGCAAATCTCACGAAGAGTTCCTACCACTAATTGATATTGATACCAAGATCGTCCCGGCCCGCACGAAGAATGCGGCCGGCATTATTGGGGCTGCCTCGCTGGCCTACCGATCCCAGTCTGATTAGTTGGAGGGGTCGGCCGATACGCCGGGTTCTGTCACACCGAAGTGTGTGACGGCCATCTATCTCGGCCAGCAATTGCTCACTGGCTCTAGCGACCTACCCGAAGACTCGAGCGAGCAGCTCTCAAGCGCCTTCTGCATGGTCTTGCTCCCGGTGAGGTTTACCTAGCCAGGCTGGTCACCCAGCCTGCTGGTGGTCTCTTACACCACCGTTTCACCCTTACCCTTGCGGGCGGTTTGCTTTCTGTTGCACTTTTCTCTCAGGTTTCCCTGGGTGGGTGTTACCCACCACCGTGCTCTGTGGAGCCCGGACGTTCCTCGGCAATGCCGCGACCGTCTGGCCGACCCTTCCAGCCAACGAGCCTAGTCAGAAATTAGGTGTTGGCAAGAGTTGATGACGAACTGCTCGGCAAAGCCAGTGCCATAGAACCTAACGATGGTTACCGAGCCCGGGGAAAAGTTCGTGCTCCAAAACATGTTTGGAGCCCCCGGAGCACTTAGTGCCGTGATGGTTCTAACCGGCATCATGTGTGAAACGAGCACCACCGTCTCTCCAGAGTGCTCGCTTGAGACCTCGGCGATCAGAGGCCTGATGCGTGAAACAAGATCGTCTATCGACTCCCCGCCCTCGGGACTAACACTCATAGAGCCTTGCCAACTTCTAACCAGCTCGGGATGGTCAGCGACGATCGTGGTCATCTCTTGGCCATTCCAGCTGCCAAAGCCAATCTCACGCAATCTCTCATCGGGTTGCAATGTGATTCCAAGTTCCAACCCAATTGTTTGTGCGGTTTGAGAGGTGCGGGTCATTGGTGAGTGGATAATCGTCGATGCCTTGGGGAGCTTGAAATACTCGAGCAGCTTTGGGATGGCCTCCGCTGCAGCCCTTGCATCTAGCTGCCCCAATTCGCTCAGTTCCGGGTCGGAGCCATCTCCCCCAGCAATTAGGTCTTTCTCGGTCATCTGGGTGTGACCGTGCCGAACGAGCACCAGAGTCACTGGCTCTTTTGTCTGCCTCGGGGCTCTAATGCTTCTTGGTTGAATCCCTGATAGCTCAATCTCTGCTGCCGCAAACTCTTCGACCTCGCCATCGAGAGCGAGGTTGGCTAGTTCGTCTGCTCGAGAGTTTTCTTCTCTTGGGATCCATTCCAGCTTCGCATCGAAGGGTCCAAGTAATCTGCTGGCCTCTGCAACCAACTCGCGCATGTCGGGAGATTTGACCTTCCAGCGCCCTGCCAACTGTTCGATGACGAGCTTGGAATCCATCCGGACTGTGATTTCCCGATACTCGGTACCGGAGAGGTATCGAAGGGCTGCAATCACGCCCTGGTATTCGGCGTAGTTATTGGTCCTGACACCGAGCTTCTCTCCAAACTCAGCGATCACCTCGCCATTGGCATCCACAATGCTCACACCATAGGAAGCGGGCCCAGGATTGCCTCTTGAGGCTCCATCACAGTAAATAAAGATCATTATCGAACCAGTATCGCAGTGCACTCCGGGCAGCGTGCCAGCTCATCGCCAGGAACCTTATGCAAATCATTTAGCGCAGTTGAGGTCAGGCTCATGTTGCAAGCCCCGCAGGTTGATTTCAACAGCTTGCCAATTGGCACACCTCTGAGAGCTCGCTGATCGAAGATCGCAAGCACGTCCTCGGGTGCACTCGCTCGCAATTTGCCAATCTTGTCCTCAAGTTCCAAGATGGCGCCTTCAAGGGATGCAAGATCAGATTTGCTGGCTGCCTTTGCGGAATCGAGCTCATTTTCCAAGACTCGCTTGTGCTCCAAGAGCTGCTCCAACTTTGAGGTCTCATCGTCGATGGACTCCATCATTTCAAGCTCAATTGTTTCGAGTTCGTCCTTGCGCTTGGTCAGGGTCTCCATCTCGTGCTGAATTCCTTGGATGTCCTTGGGGTTGGTCGATTGATTGACCAGTGCAAGGTCTTTTTCAATGCGCTTCTCAACTAGCTCGAGATCTCCCGCTACGCGCTTGGTTTCCCGCTCGATGTCCTCAACCTTGGAACGCTGCGCGGATACTTCTTGCGCGACTGCCAAGATGTCGTCCTGCTTTTGAATCAGGTGTGCGCCACTTGAGAGCACCTCGTGCTCTGACCTGATTTTTTTGAGCTCGGTCTGCTTATCGAACAGCTCGATCAGAGCTTCCAACTGAACGCTTTCAACCTTCACTGCATCACCGCGAAATCCCATGGGTCGGTTCTAAGTTCACTCACTTCAAACACCACGTCCGAGTGTCTCTTGGATAGCTCTTTTTGCACCAGAGGCAGCCACATCGATTCAGCTGCCCAGTGACTAATGTCCATAAGAGCCAATTGCCTGCCAGTCTGATTGGACTCCATGTAGTCCTGAGCAAGGTGGTGTCTGAGATCCGATGTGATAAACAAGTCCACCTTTGCCCTAAGTGCTTGCTCCATGAAGCTATCCCCCGCCCCTGGTGCCATTGCGATTGAAGAAATCAATTGCTCTGGGTCGCCGGCAACCTTCAACCCGGCAGCAACGCTTGGAAGTATCTTTGCCAACCTTGTGCTGAAGGCTATGAGGGTTTCTGGCTTATTCAACTTCGCTACAAACCCGTGACCAGAATCCTTGTCTAGCGGACCCAAGACGGTTGCATCGATAGCTAAAGCCAGCGCGGTGCCGGTGCCAATCTCTGATTTGTCAGCGTTGGTGTGGGCCGAGAACACCGCGATGTCGTTCTTGATAGCCAGACTTGCAATGTTTCCCTTGATAGTTGCGGTGCCAAGTTCATTGACTCCGCGAAGCAACACAGGGTGATGGGCCAGCAACAACTGACAGCCTTTGTCTATCGCCTCTTGAATAACCGCCGCCGTGACATCGACAGAGAGTAAAACCCTGTTTATTTCTGAGTCCTTAGAGCCAAAGGCAAGACCTGGGTAATCCCAGTCGTCTTTAGACGAAATTGGCCATAGTTCTTCGAAGGTCTGAGTAAGAACTTCCAGAGAAACCATGGCCAACCAAATCGTGTCTATGGCGAACGCTAGGCGTCCGGGGTGTTCGAGTGGGCCCTACCGGGCTCGAACCGATGACATCCACGGTGTAAACGTGGCGCTCTACCAACTGAGCTAAAGGCCCGCCCGAAATACTACTACCAAATCGCCTCGCTAGAGAAGCTCGAGGGCCTTTTTGTAGGCAGCTAGATCCCTTGGCTCTCCAGGCGAGGTGATGAACCTTGCGACCAGCGTGCCCTCGGTATCGATCAGGAATGTCCCGCGAGTTCCGTGGCCACGTTCAGGAAGGAAAACTCCGTAGGAATTAGTGACTTCACCGTGAGGCCAAAAGTCCGCCAGTAACTGGAACTTGTAGCCCTCAGATTCTGCAAATTTGGCCTGAGTGAACTTTGAGTCAACCGAGATACCAATGAGTTCAACACCCGCGGTTTCGAAGATGGACATGTTGTCCCTCAGCTCACAAAGTTCATCGGTGCAGGTGCCCGAGAATGACAGTGGATAGAAAACTAATGCAACTGGGCTTTTGCCTCGGTAGCTACTCAGGGTCACCTCTTCACCGTGCTGATTTGTCAGTGTGAAATCTGGTGCGCTCTCTCCAACGGAAATGCTCATGTCGGGCTCCTTGTCATTTGAATTGTCGGTGTTGTCAGAAATATCATCTCTAATCTCAATAGACTTTAGAGGTCCACACAACGGACTCTAGCTAATTAGCCACGAAAAGAGGCTTCGGTGTCATTTAACAACCAGGACCCATTTGTTCCTGCAACCCCAGACCGCGACCCACAAGAAACCGCGGAGTGGATTGAATCGCTAGAGGCGTTAGCCCAGGTTCATGGCAGAGGACGCGCTCGCGAGATCATGCAATCGCTGCTTCGGCGATCTAGCGATCTGCAGTTGAATGTTCCACTGGTTCCAACCACCGACTACATCAACACGATCTCACCCGAAGATGAACCCAAGTTCCCAGGTGACGAGGCTATTGAGCGCACCTATCGCGCCTGGATGCGCTGGAATGCCGCGATCATGGTGCATCGCGCCCAGCGCCCGGAAATCTCCGTTGGCGGCCACATCTCATCATTTGCCTCATCCGCTTCGCTATACGAGGTTGGTTTCAATCACTTTTTCAAAGGCAATGACCACCCTCAGGGTGCTGACCAGATATTTATTCAGGGTCACGCCTCCCCCGGTCCCTATGCAAGAGCATTCCTCGAGGGAAGACTCACCCCGGAGGACATGGACGGTTTCCGTCAGGAGAAGTCCCGCCCTGGAAGGGGGCTGCCAAGCTACCCACACCCAAGATTGATGCCGGATTTCTGGCAGTTCCCAACCGTGTCAATGGGATTGGGCCCCATCAACGCAATCTACCAAGCACAGTTCAATCGCTACCTCCAGGGCCGAGGGTTCAAGGACACCTCCGAGCAGCACGTCTGGGCCTTTTTGGGCGATGGTGAGATGGATGAGGTCGAGAGCCGTGGTGCGTTGCAAATGGCCGCAAACGATGGCCTTGACAACCTAACCTTCGTTGTGAATGCCAACCTTCAGCGCCTCGATGGACCAGTCCGCGGCAATGGCAAGATCATCCAGGAGCTCGAGAGCTTCTTCCGCGGAGCGGGCTGGAATGTCATCAAGGTGATTTGGGGTAGGGAGTGGGATGCCCTGCTATCCAAAGACAATGACGGCGCCCTGGTTGATCTGATGAACAAGACACCAGATGGCGACTACCAGACCTACAAGGCAGAATCAGGTGGCTTCATCCGAGAGAACTTCTTTGGACGCGACCTGAGAACCCGCCAGATGGTCGAAGGTCTAACGGATGACCAGATCTGGGGTCTAAAGCGCGGTGGTCACGACTACAACAAGATCTACGCTGCCTACCAGTCGGCTATGAACCACAAGGGCCAGCCAACGGTAATCATTGCAAAGACCATCAAGGGCTATGGCCTGGGAAAGAGCTTCGAGGGCCGAAACGCTACCCACCAAATGAAGAAACTCACCCTGGACAACCTCAAGGACTTCCGGGATGAGATGAGAGTGCCAATCACTGACGCACAGCTCGAAGCGGATCCATATCAGCCTCCCTACTACCACCCCGGGCAAGACAACCCCGAGATTCGCTACATGCAGGAGCGCAGGCGCGAACTCGGTGGCTACCTCCCGGAGCGTCGCAAGGATTTCGTCAGCTTCGCTCTTCCAGAGGACAAGGTCTATGAGGTTGCCAAAAAGGGCAGCGGTAACCAGGAAATTGCGACCACCATGGCGTTTGTCAGGATGCTCAAGGACCTATTGCGCTCCGAGGAGTTCGGACCAAGAATCCAGCTGATCATCCCGGATGAAGCCCGCACCTTCGGTATGGATGCCTTCTTCCCAACCGCAAAGATCTACAACCCCTACGGTCAAAAGTACTTATCGGTAGACCGCGAACAGCTGCTGAGCTACAAAGAGGCCACCAACGGCCAGATCCTTCACACCGGAATCAACGAAGCTGGATCGGTTGCCGCGTTTACTGCATCGGGATCCTCCTATGCCACTCATGGACAACCAATCATCCCGTTCTACGTCTTTTACTCGATGTTTGGATTCCAGCGCACCGCCGATGCAATCTGGCTTGCAGGCGATCAAATGGTCCGTGGCTTCATGATTGGTGCGACTGCAGGTAGAACCACCCTTACAGGCGAGGGACTTCAGCACGCCGATGGCCACTCCCCCGTGATTGCAAGCACCAATCCTGCTGTTATCAGCTATGACCCCGCCTACGGGTACGAAATAGGCCACATCGTCAAAAGCGGTTTAGAGCGGATGTATGGGGGCAATCACAAAGATCCAAACGTGATGTACTACATGACCGTCTACAACGAGCCAATGCTGCAACCGGCCGAACCAGATGATGTCGACGTCGAGGGAATCACTAGGGGTATTCACCTGATCTCAAAGAACTCAGCACAGGGCCACAAGGCCCAGATCTTGGCCTCTGGCGTTGCAGTCCCCTGGGCCCTTGAGGCCCAGCAACTGCTGCTGGAGTGGGGTGTCTCAGCAGATGTTTGGTCTGTCACCAGTTGGACCGAGTTGCGCAGAGATGGACTCAGGGCTGATGAACACAGGTTCCTCTACCCAAACGAGGATGCACCAATGCCATACATCGCCCAAAAGCTTGCGGATGCAATAGGACCAAAGCTAGGTGTTTCCGACTACATGCACTCCGTTCCCGACATGATCAGACCTTGGGTTCCCGGAAAGTATGCAACTTTAGGAGCCGATGGCTTTGGTTTCAGTGACACCAGGGCAGCGGCCAGAAGGTTCTTCAAGATCGATGGCCCTTCAATAGCGGTTCGAGTCTTGGAGCAGCTTGTTGAGAAGGAAAAGATTGCTAGTGAGATCCCGCAGCGGGCAATCGAGAAGTATGACCTTCACAATGTAGCGGCCGGAACCAGTGGATCGGCCGGTGGTGACGCCTAATTCGCTCACCTGGCTAAAGTCGATAGCCGGGGAGTTGGCCACCGCGACACTCACGCGGCTCGACCAAACATTGCCCTGGTATAAAAACATGCCGCCGGCGAGAAGAGCCGCGGTTGGCTCGGTAGCTCAGAACGGCATCACCAGCTTCATCCGGTGGTATGAGGAGCCGTCCTCGCAGCCCATGGTCGCAGCTGATGTCTTTGGAAGCGCCCCAAGGGAGCTGCTGAGATCCATCTCTCTGCAAGAAACCCTCCAGGTAATCAGGGTGGTTGTCGAGATGGTTGAAGAGCTAGTTGTTAAAGAACATCCAGATCTCCACGAATCCATACTGCGCTACTCAAGAGACATCGCATTTAGTGCCGCAGACGTCTATGCCAAAGCGGCTGAGGCCAGGGGCCTTTGGGACGCTCGTTTAGAAGCGCTGGTTGTCGACTCGGTAATAAGTGGTGAAAGCTCTCAAGAGATTTCATCGCGCGTTGCAGCTCTTGGATGGAGATCCGATGGTCAGGTTGCTGTTCTTCTTGGAACCTCACCAAAAGAGCCAGACCCGGATGCAATCCGGAAGATTGCGCGCAAGTCAAAGTGTGACGTCTTGATTGGCATTCAGGGCCGTCGCCAGGTCGTCGTCATTGGACTAATCGAGACCTCGGCCGATGCCCAGTTGGAGATCACCGAACTTGCCTTTTTGATTGAAGCTTTATTTGCTGCTGGACCCCTGGTCTTGGGCCCAGTGGTCCCAACGGTCTCTGAGGCCTCTAGGTCTGCAAAGGCAGCCCTAGCCGCAAACTCAGTAGCTGCCACCACAAGCTTTTCTCACAGGCCAATACTCGCCGACGAACTTCTACCAGAGCGGGCACTGGCTGGAGATGCTCTTGCCAAGCAAACCCTCCTGCAGAGTCTTTACCACCCCATTGCAGATGCTTCCACAGAGCTGCTAAACACCCTCAAGACCTACCTGGAATGTGGCAGAAGCCTGGAAGCGACCTCAAAGGTGCTATTTGTTCACGCCAACACGGTGAGATACCGACTCAGGCGAATCCAGGAGATCCTGGGTGAAGACGCAACAAACCCTCGCACCGCATTTGTCTTGCAGGTTGCGCTGGCGCTAGGCGCGATATCTGATTCTGAAACAGGAGTGAAACGAGATTGACCACGATTGTTGTAGCACCCGGACAAGGCTCCCAAACGGCCGGCTTTTTGACTCCTTGGATCACTGACGTCCCGGGCTTCCGTTCACAACTGGAGGCTTATTCCGAAGTGGTGGATTTGGACCTGATTGAACTTGGCACTGAGGCCCCCGAGGAAACAATCAAGGACACGGCAATAGCACAACCGTTGATTGTTGCCGCTTCGCTAGCCAGCTACCGCACGATGCCCAATTTTGAGATTGATGGTGTGGCAGGTCACTCAGTTGGTGAGTTCACCGCTGCTGCAATAAGCGGAGTGCTGAGCGACCAGGACGCACTGAAGATGGTGAGCGTAAGGGCGAGGGCAATGGCTCAAGCATCTGCCAAAGCCGCCACCGGTATGGCAGCCATCATTGGCGGGGAGCTAGCCGAGGTCAATGCCAAGCTTGAGCAACTTTCGTTAGTGGGCGCAAACCACAACGGGGCTGGCCAGTTGGTTGCCGCTGGATTGAAAACAGACATTCAGAAATTGCTAGAGAATCCGCCGGAGAAATCGAGGGTCATAGAACTCAAGGTCGCCGGGGCGTTTCACACTCCTTTCATGGATGACGCTCGCCTCGCACTGAAGACCTACACTGAGCAAATTGTGCCCACAGATCCCTCCATGAAGCTTTGGAGCAACGAGTCGGGTCAGCTGGTTGAATCGGGTAAAGAATTTCTCAGGCTATTGGTTCATCAGGTTGCAAACCCAGTGCGCTGGGATCTTGTAATGAGAAACTTCGAGGGGCTGGAAGCGAACGTCGTTGAGCTAGTTCCAGCGGGGGCTTTGTCGGGTTTACTCAAAAGAGCGGTCCAAGATTGTAGAGCTTTACCACTTCGAACACCCCAAGACTTTGAGAAGGTTGCTGAGTGAAACAACTACTACAGAGCGAACCCGTTAGCTTCAGCAAAATCTATGCACTGGGAGCCGCCAGGGGTGACATGGTTGTCACCAATGACGATGTAGCGGGCCCCATTGATTCATCTGACGAGTGGATTCGCCAGCGAACCGGCATCGCCACCCGGAGAAGAGCCACCCAAGACCAGTCTCTGATGGACATGTCCGTCTCGGCATCTAACGAGGCCATCAACAAAGCGGGCATCGACCCTGCCGAGATTGACGCGGTGATCCTCGCCACAATTTCTTTTCCCTACCAAACCCCCTCGGGAGCGTCGCTTCTAAGTGAATTAGTGGGCGCCAAGGGTGCTGCAAGCTATGACATCTCGGCTGCTTGCGCTGGATACTGCTATGGCATCGCGCAAGCTGACTCACTGGTGCGATCTGGAACCGCAAAGTATGTCTTGGTGGTTGGCGCGGAAAAGCTCTCGGATTTTATTGAGCCAACGGACCGCTCAATCTCCTTCTTGCTGGGAGACGGAGCAGGTGCCGCGATTGTTGGACCAAGCGATCACCCTGGGATTTCAAAGACAATCTGGGGTGCTGATGGAGCCAACTGGGACAAGGTTGGAATGACTGATTCACTCCTTGATTTCCGAGACGGAAAAGCTGCCTGGCCAACACTGGTGCAAGAGGGTCAATCTGTCTTCCGCTGGGCGGTTTGGGAAATGGCCAAGGTCGCCAAGGAAGCCCTTGAGGCTTCTGGCCTTCAGGCAGAGGATCTGTCCGCATTGGTGACCCACCAGGCCAACGAGCGAATTATCGACGAGCTTGCCAAGCAGCTAAAGCTCCCAGAAAACGTTGTTGTTGCGCGGGACGTTGTTGACACTGGAAACACCTCAGCTGCCTCCATACCGCTTGCTATGCACCGCATTTTGAACGAGGGCTTAGTGAAGCCAGGTGGCTACGCGCTAGAAATTGGTTTTGGCGCAGGGCTTGCCTATGCCGCTCAAGTTGTAGAACTCCCATAAAATAAACCGACATCCAAGAATCACTTTAGGAGAAAACATGGCACTCACAGAAGCCGAAGTACTAGCAGGACTAGCAGAGCTAGTAAACGACGAGACTGGCATCAGTGCCGACGCTGTCCAAATGGACAAGTCATTCACCGACGACCTGGACATCGACTCAATCTCGATGATGACCATCGTCGTAAACGCCGAAGACAAGTTCGGCGTGAAGATCCCGGACGAGGAAGTAAAGAACCTCATCACAGTGGCTGACGCAGTCAACTTCATTAGCTCCAACCAGGGCTAGCCCATGCGCCGCGTCGTCATCACCGGGCTCGGTGCTACCACTCCCCTAGGTGGTGACGTCGCGAGTAGCTGGGAAGCTTTGCTTCAAGGCAAATCTGGCATCAGCACACTCGAACAAGACTGGGTTGCAAAGTATGAACTCCCAGTAACTTTCGCAGGTCAGGCAAAGGTCTCTGCTGATGCCATTTTGACCCCGCAAGAACAAAAGCGTCTTGACCCCTCCTCGCAATTTGCACTGATTAGTGCTCGCCAGGCCTGGCTGGATGCCGGCGAACCCGAAGTTGAACCAGAGCGACTCGGCGTTGACTTTGCAACTGGCATCGGTGGGGTTTGGACTCTTCTAGACGCTTTTGAAACTCTCAAGGAGCGTGGTCCAAGACGAGTGCTCCCGATGACAGTCCCGATGCTGATGCCAAATGGTCCAGCTGCAGCGATCGGAATGGCCCTAGGTGCCAGGGCTGGCGTAAGAACAGCCGTGAGCGCTTGTGCTTCGGGAAATGAAGCCATCGCCAACGGTTACCACAGGATCCTCAGTGGTGAGGCTGATGTCATAATCGCCGGTGGCGCAGAGGCCGCTATTCACCCACTACCCATCGCAGCATTTGCCGCAATGCACGCACTCAGCAAACGAAATGATGAACCAGAGCGAGCCTCCAGACCCTATGACACTGACCGCGACGGCTTTGTGATGGGTGAGGGTGCTGGCTCGGTAGTCATGGAGACCCTGGAATCCGCTCAAGCAAGGGGCGCTCAGATCTACTGCGAAATAGTTGGCTCCTCTGTTACTTCGGACGCTTATCACATCACCGCACCAGATCCTGAGGGAGCTGGTGCTGCCAGAGCGATGATCAGTGCGCTGGAGATGGCAGGGGTATCAATCAGCGATGTTGAGCACGTGAACGCTCACGCAACCTCAACACCGGTGGGCGACATCGCTGAGTACACCGCACTCAAGCGAGTTTTTGGTTCTCACACTGAAGAGCTCATCGTCTCGGCCACCAAGGCCTCCACCGGCCACCTGCTAGGTGGAGCTGGAGCGGTCGAAGCTATCTTCACGATTCTTGCGCTCAAGCACCAGCTGGCTCCAGGGACCATCAACTTAGAGAATCAAGATTCAGAGATTCCACTAAACGTTCCTGCCAAACCACACGCGCTCTCTAGAAAAGATGCAGTTGCGATCAGCAACAGCTTTGGCTTTGGTGGACATAACGCCGTTCTAGCCTTTAGAAACATCTAGACAGCGCGCGGCATCGCGCGATAGCGGATTGCTCCGAGCCGGTACGGCTCAAGCAGATCCATCCAAGGCTGACCCTCAATCAAGCGAAGTCTTCTTTCAAGCTCTGCCATGCTTCCCGCTGATTCGAGAACTTGCTGCCTTAGTTGACCCATGCGAATAACGGGCTCGCCTGCATCATCCAGCTGTTGTCGAAGGATTCCGAGTCCCGGGTGGAACAAGAAGCGCTCGCTGATTCCTTCTATTTCAAAAGGGCAGCCAATCTTGGCCAATTCAGATGCGGCAATCGAGGACTCTAGGTTCGCCTCAAAAACTGCCTGAAAGGTTCCTGGTTGAAAGGGCTGAGGCTGCCAGGCTGGGCGCACATGTTTGGCGGCAAACAGGCTGTTGACCGCTTGCCGCTGGCTGATAGATGCACTGAGCACCCATATCCGAGCCACTTGTACCCTTCCGATCCAGTTTCGTCTTCCCCAACGTCCTGAATCGGATACCCCAAACATAAGCCTTGGGATTTGTAATTGTCAAAGTCCCGCTCTGGTACGTTCCTGCTCGTGGATGGCGTCTGTGTCACTGAGCCGCTTGTAACCCGAGACCGATTGGAACATTCTGTGGTTCTTGGAAAAGCGCTCGAGGTTGTTACCTATGAAGTCCCAGTAACCTGCGGTGACCGGACAAGCGTTCTCACCAAGCCGCACCTTAGGGTCGAATTTGCAGCCCTTGCAGAGATTGGACATCTTGTTTACGTATGCACCGCCAGCCGCATATGGTTTGGTCGACATTTGACCGCCATCGGCAAACAAAGACATCCCGATCACATTCGCTGGCATTACCCAAGGGGTGCCATCAACAAAGGAGTCAATAAACCAGTCATTGACCTCTTTGGGGCTAAACCCGCGCTGCATGAAGATATTGCCAAGGATCATGAGCCGAGGAATGTGATGGGTCCAACCGGCTTTGTTGACTTGGTTAATCGACCAGGACAAACAGTTCGCTTCGATATCGCCTGACTATGAGGTCTCTAATCGTTGTTGGCAGTGGCGTATTGGCTTGCAGCTCGTTCTTTGCCGTGTAGTCCTTGCCGAAGTGCCAGTAGAGCTGCCAGACGTAGTCTCGCCAACCGACGACCTGCCTGATGAACCCCTCAACCGATTCAATCCTCGCTCTGCCTGCAGAGATATTCAGCCTCAACCGCCCTCACCAAGTTGATTGGATCGATAAGGCCCAAATTCATTGGCACCGAGAGCATCGAGTGGGCCATGACCCAATCGCCCGAGTCAATGGCGTCCTCATACGGGCCAAAGAGATCAAGACGATTAGTCAGAAAGTCACTAACCGCTAGCTCCGCTTCCTTTGCCGTCGCGGCAAAACGCCTGGGTCCATCCTCACCGACAAACACGACACCAGCTGCTTCAAGAGCATCAAGCTCGGCTCGCACTTCTTGGTCAAGCTCTGTCTCAGTTGGCATCCAAGGCTCTTTGATACCGAGCCCCTGCTTTGGCGGTGGCAGTCGGTTTGCCTCATCAAAATTCCACTTGCCACCCTCGGGCTCTTGGCCATTCATCAATAGACCAAGTCGCTGGCGCTGCAGTCGGTAGAAATCCTCCAACCTCAGCCTCTTCTTGCCCTCCGCAAACATTGCGAAATCCGCTCTTGAGGAACAAAAACCACGGTGATCTAGCAGGTCGATTCCCAGTGCGTTGGCAAAATCCAGCATTTGATAAGAAGAGGGAGAGATGGCTGTTTTAGTCCTTTTGTCACCGACCAGATCGCGGTAGCTATCGACCTCGACAACTTGGACTCTGGGGTCCTTTGAGCGTGCCCTGAGGGCAAACAGAATTAGGTGTGCCTTTTGACGGTGGTAGGGACGCTTTCTGAATTGGTTTTTGACAATGGGCAGCAAAATGTCTCCCCCAAGGTCGAAATGCGAACCCAACTGGTCCGCAAAGAGAAGCTGCATGCAATACCACCTATACGATTTGTAACTAGAACAACTATGAGCAAACTCTATTTCCGCTATGGCGCGATGAACTCGGGCAAATCTACTGCCCTACTGCAGGCTGCCTTCAACTACGAAGAACGCTCTCAATATGTTCTATTGGCAAAACCCGCCTTGGATTCAAAAGGCGACAAGAACATTGTTTCGCGTCTTGGAGTGACAAGGGAGGTTGACTTTCTAGTTGAGCCCCATCAAAACCTGCGAGAGATCTTTGCAGACTATGCGGAAGAGTTCTCAACCAAGCACTCGGCATCAATTGCATGCTTGCTATTGGATGAGTCACAGTTTCTAACTCCGGAGCAGGTGGACCAGGCACTCGAGATCGCCGTGTTGGATGACGTTCCGGTTTTGGCCTATGGAATTCGCACCGACTTTCAAACCAAGAGCTTTCCAGGTTCACGGCGCCTGATGGAGATCGCGCACTCGTTAGAGGAACTGAAAACCATCTGCAGATGTGGCCGAAAGGCCATGTTCAATGGCAGGAAAATCAATGGGAAGTTCATTTTTGATGGTGACCAGGTTGCCATTGATGGTGATCAAGTTTCCTACGAGTCACTCTGTGCCGCTTGCTACTTCGAGAAACAGGGCAAGTAGCCAAAAAGAGCTGGGCTGTACAAACCATAAAACAGCAGATTTGCTGTGGTATGTTTTTTCGGAACTACTTCAAGGAGGCGATGTCCACCCGTGGACTATCCCAATAGTTATAGCCTGAATCATCTTGATTCGTCGCTTCTGCCAACCGCATTTAAAGCCCCAGCGCACCTAGGCTTCAAATGTTAGGAGAGGTTGGCCTAGTTCTTCTAGGGCTGGCGGTAATCGCCATAATCATTGCCATAAACGGCTACTTTGTTGCACAAGAGTTTTCATACATGGCGGTTGATAGACCCACCCTTAGAGCCATGGCCGCCAAGGGCAATAACGGCGCCAGGCGAGCGCTCAAGGTCACCAACCGCACCTCCTTCATGCTCTCCGGAGCGCAATTGGGCATCACAATAACCGGCCTTATGGTTGGTTATGTTGCCGAGCCACTGGTTGGTGAATCACTTGGTCGAATTCTTGGCACAACCGGAATACCGCCAGCCGTGGGCATCACCATTGGAACCGTCTTTGCGCTTGTTTTGGCGGCCATTGTCCAGATGATCTTTGGTGAGCTCTTCCCCAAGAACTTGGCCATCTCAAATGCCACCCCGATGTCACTGGCCCTTGCTCGATCAACACTCATTTATCTTGCAGCTTTTGGATGGCTCATCTCGATTTTTGACAAGTCATCGAACGCCCTGTTGCGACTGATTCGCGTTGAGCCGGTTCATGATCTTGATGCCAGTGCCAACGCCGACGATCTTGAGCACATGGTGGAGGACTCTTTTGACAGCGGGGACCTCCCAGAAGATCTTTTTGTCCTGCTCGATCGAATTCTTGACTTCCCCGATCGCGATGTTGAGCACGCCATGGTTCCAAGATCCAGGACCGATTTCATTGAGCCCGAAACCACCATTGCCGAAGCGCGCGCCTTGATGTCGACCTCCCACACCCGCTTCCCCGTGATTGGCGAAGGCGAAGAGCCGCTAGGTGTGCTGCACCTTTCAGACGTACTACATAGCAAACCCAACGACCCAAAGCCTGTAACCAAGCTGATGCGAGAGCCACTGGTTATACCGACTGTCATGAGCCTTCCAGAGGCGCTGACCGCTTTGATTGAGAGCCAGAACGAAATGGCGCTTGTTATTGATGAATACGGTGGTTTTGCCGGCGTTCTGACTATTGAAGACCTCGGTGAAGAGCTGCTAGGGGAAATTAGCGATGAGCACGACACTGATGAAGTAGATGTGATCCTGCAGCTCTCGGAAGGTAAATGGCAGCTGCCAGGTTCGATGCCGATCGATGAGCTCGAGAGACTTATGGGCATTGACATCCCAGAGGGCGACTGGGAAACACTTTCCGGTTTGCTAATCGGAACAAAAGGCAGCTTGCCTGAGGTTGCCGAGGTGCTAGAGATCGAAATCGAGCAAACCGCTGAAGATATCACCAGCGGTGAGGAGACGATTCAGGTCCTAAGGGCACAGGTTGGCTCAATCGACCGTCACATTCCAGATGATGTGATTGTCGAACTGGCCAGGATTACGCCCCCAGAGCCAGATACTGAGACTCGAGAAGGGAGCCAGGCCTAATGTTTGATTGGACCGTGTTTCTCGTAACAGTTTTGTTGATTGTTCTGAGTGCCTTCTTCGTCGTTATTGAGTTTTCGCTAATTGGTGCCAGACGGCACCGGCTGGAGGCTGAGGCAGGAGAGAAGGCATCAGCCCGTGCTGCGCTTCGCGGCATGAACGAGCTCACGACAATGCTGGCAGCAGCGCAGCTAGGAATCACAGCCTGCACCTTCGGACTCGGTGCTGTAACAAAGCCCGCAGTTGAGTACTGGTTAGCTCCGATTTTGACATCTTTGGGTCTCCCCCTTTGGATTGCTGGCGGAACCGCATTCGCGTTGTCCTTGCTCCTAGTCACCTTCTTGCACCTGGTGGTTGGCGAAATGGCTCCCAAGTCCTGGGCAATTGCAAACCCGGAGCTGTCGGCAAAGGTCATTGGTGTTGCCTCCCGGGTCTATCTCTGGCCAATCAGACCCTTTTTGAATTGGGTGAACAAGATCGCAAATTTCTTGGTGCGTGCAGTTGGTGTTACGCCTATAGATAGAGCGGCAGTAGGTGGGCAAGATGCTGACACAATTAGACAGGTGGTTGAGCACTCGGCTCGAATTGGTGTTCTAGAACCCCAGCTCAAATCTCAGATCACCGAGGCAATTCAACTCCAAAGCATCACCGCTGGTGACTTCACAAAGACCGATCAGGAAGTTGCTTCGGTTCCAAACACCAGCACTGTGGGCGAGGTCCAGCAAGAGAGTCGTAGATCCGGACACCTAAGAATTCTTATTCGAAACAAAAAGGATGAAATCACTCACGTTGTCCACATCAGAGACACGCTTCAGGTTGCAGCGGACAAGCCCATTAAGAAGTACCTCAGACCGGTCTTCTCGACCTCTGCCGAGACCCCGCTGCACGAGATGCTCGCTAGCATGAGAGAAGCCGGTGTTCAACTAGCATTGGTAAACCACGCACAAGGACTTCAAAGTGTGGTGACCGTGAAAGACGTGATCAAACGGATCTTGCCCCAGGCCTAGCGCGAATACCTTCACTGGCTCGCAACCAATACCTGTCCCCCAATCTAAAGTTGAGTTCATGAATCTGCTGGATGTCGGTTTTGTCATCGCTGGCCTAGTCCTGTTGGGCTTTGGCGGCGAGGCACTGGTTAGAGGCGCTGGAACAATAGCCACTAAAGCCCGAGTCTCACCACTAATCATCGGCCTCGTGGTCGTCTCCGCTGCAACCTCAGCCCCCGAGTTCGCTGTCACTATCGGCGCCGTTTCAAATGGGGAGCCCGATTTGGCAATCGGAAACGTCATTGGCAGCAACATCGCGAACATACTTCTAATCCTTGGAGTTGCTGCACTGATTAGTCCACTGGTGATCAAGCGGCAGCTGGTGAGATTCGACATTCCAGTAATGCTCGGCATCTCAGTATTGTTGGTGCTTTTCAGCCTTGATGGGCGAATCAGTCCACTTGATGGCGGCATATTGTTCGCCTTGCTGGCAATCCACGTAGCAATCAGTGTCGTTATGGCTAGGCGCTCTCCTGAGGAGCCTAAGTTTGAAACTGTTGATCTTCCGTTGAAGTCCGCTCCGGTTGCGATCTCTGTGGCACTCGGGTTAGTTGTCTTGGGCGTTGGCATGCTGGTTGTTGGTTCACAGGTCCTAGTCACCGGAGCCATAAACATTGCAACCGCCTTGGGAGTGAGCAGCTTGGTGATTGGACTAACTGTTGTGGCAATAGGCACCTCTCTTCCCGAACTCGCGACTTCCATTGCCGCAATTCGCAAGGGTGAGACCGACATGGCCGTGGGCAATGTGGTTGGCAGCAACATCTTCAACATCGGATTGGTTCTTGGAGTGCCAGCGTTTATTTTTGGAGACGGGCTGCCCGTGCTTCAAACCGCAATCGCAATTGACTTCCCGATCATGCTCGCGGCAGCTGTTGCGCTTTTGCCAATTGCCTTCACGGGCTTCATCATTGCTCGCTGGGAGGGCGCGCTGTTCTTTGGCCTCTACCTTGCGTACATGATCTATTTAGTGCTCGACAACACCGATCACGAGGGGTCAGAAGCTTTCTCCTTTGCCATGCTTTATGTTGCTGGACCCTTGCTAGCGCTGACACTGATTGGGGTAGTTCTACGAGAAGTACTTCTAAGCAACAAGCAAAGAGGCCTCGAGGATTCATCGTCGCAAAACTAGCTAGTCGCACCCTCACGCCGTTCTAAAATTCCTAGCCGGATGCTTAGAGAAGCTTTCAAAAATCCAGGCGGCGCGATGAGCCTCCTTCTGAATCGTAAGCGTGGGGCGTGCGGGACTTGAACCCGCGACCGACGGATTATGAGTCCGCTGCTCTAACCGGCTGAGCTAACGCCCCCGAAGCTATAACAATACCGCTCACCCCTTGTTTGACTGCAGGCGGAGGACAAATCCATCCAGCCAGTGCGCTCTTACGAGCTCCATGAGTGATGTCCCCTGTTTCGGGAAAAAAATTGCATCAGTTGCAAAGTATTTCCGCTAATCGCTCGTTACATTAAAAGTGGTGAAAACCGATTCGGGACACTGGAGTACCGAATCTAGAACAAAGGAGTTCTATGGATATCAAAGAATCCTCGGATATCTGGATCAAGGTCCAAGAGTCCGACGAATTCGCGGCACACCGCAAGAGATTTAGATCTTTTGCCTTCCCATTTGCAGTGGGATTCCTCGTTTGGTACTTCTCATTCATCATGTTGACAACATTCGCAAGAGATTTCGTCAACACGCCCGTGTTTGGGAACATCAACGTAGCGTTCGTAATGGCCATTCTCCAATTTGTAACCACATTTGGCATTGCATGGCTATATGACCGTTTCGCGACAAAGAACCTAGATGGCCCAGCCGAGAAGCTGAAGGCTCAGATCGAAAGTGAGCTAAAACGATGACAATCGACTACGCAGTTCTCGCAGCGGTCCTATTCGGGCTCTTCATTGCGGGCACCCTCTTCCTTGTTGTTCGGGCTAACCGTGAGAGCAAAAAGAGTGCCGATTTTTACAACGCTGGAAGCTCGCTGAGCGGATTCCAAAACGGTCTTGCTATCTCTGCTGACTACATGTCGGCCGCCAGCTTCTTGGGTATCGCAGGTCTGATCTCCCTGTTTGGGTTTGATGGCTTCTTGTACTCAATTGGCTTCTTGGTTGCTTGGCTCCTAGCGCTATTGCTGATTGCTGAGCCGCTAAGAAATACCGGTCGCTACACCATGGGTGATGTTGTTTCATTCAGAATGAGTCAAAAGCCTGTTAGAACCGCTGCAGCGGCTTCAACACTCGTTGTTAGCATCTTCTATCTTCTAGCCCAAATGGTCGGCGCAGGAGCCCTTGTGGCTCTGCTCCTGGGACTAACCGACCCACTGGCTAAGAACTGGATCATTGCCGGTGTTGGTGCGCTCATGATTCTCTACGTGGTAGTTGGCGGCATGCGCGGCAGCTCCTACGTTCAGATCGTGCAGGCGTTCCTGTTGATCTCTGGTGCAACGCTTCTTACCGTCATGGTGTTCGCTTCATTCAGCTTCGACCTAAACGCACTGCTTCAGAAGGCAAGCGAGATGAGCGGAGCGGGAATGGCGTTCTTGGAACCAGGTGGCCGATTTGGTCCTGACATAGCCGGGGATCCAATAGCGACTCTGATTGGAAAGATTGACCTGATATCACTGGCCCTTGCACTTGTGCTTGGAACCGCGGGTCTCCCCCACATCCTGATTCGCTTCTACACCGTTCCAAGCTCAAAGATCGCTCGCAAGAGTGTGAACTGGGCGATTGGAAACATTGGTGCCTTCTACCTAATGACCATTGCTCTTGGCTTTGGTGCTGCGGCCTTGGTGCCGAGAGAGATCCTGCACCGGGGTTTCAATGCTGACGGTAAACCGCTTGATATGAGCGGTAACGTTGCGGCTCCTCAACTCGCAGAAACGCTAGGTGGAGGTGCGGGAAGCCTTGGTGGTGCGGTGATGCTTGCTTTCATCGGAGCTATAGCCTTCGCTGTGATCTTGGCGACCGTTGCTGGTCTGACCCTTGCTAGCTCAACCTCTTTTGCTCACGACCTCTACGGAGCTGTGATCAGAGGTGGCAAGGCTACAGAGGCAGAAGAGGTGCGTGTAGCGCGCATGGCAGCTGTGGGCATTGGTGTGATAGCCATCTTCATGGCAATCGCCGCTCAAGGTCTCAATGTTGCGTTCCTAGTTGGGCTTGCTTTCGCTATTGCAGCGAGTGCGAACCTGCCGGCAGTACTGATGACCATGTTCTGGAAGAAGTTCAACACCAGGGGTGCGGTCTGGGCCATCTATGGCGGTCTGGGCATGGCCCTACTGCTATTGATCCTCTCGCCAAACTTCACTGGTGCTGGCAACTCCCTAATTGGCCTGGAAACAGGGTTCGACATCAACTACTTCCCGCTAAGAAACCCTGGACTCATCTCGATTCCATTCGGATTCCTAATGGGTTGGTTGGGAACCATCACCTCGTCTGAGCGGAACATCGCTAAGTATGCAGAGCTCGAGGTTCGAAGCCTTACCGGTGCTGACATCGGTAAGTCTGTTTCTCACTAGTTACTAACCGAGAACCCTCACCTGGCAACAGGTGGGGGTTTTCCATTTCCCTGACTACCATTGTGCATCCGGCCTATATGTCGTGGCGTGTTGAACATTTCATGGAGACAACAAGTCCAGCGCAAGCTCTCCAATAGGTCACCGATCTTCAATAAGTCCATTCACTAAGGCAAAAGAAAAGCCGGAGGCAATAACACCTCCGGCTTGACTCCTAATGAACTTAGAGCAGGTTGGGGATCTTCTGCTCTGCGGCAACGTTTGCCCTGCGGAAGACCAAAGTCACCCCAGCCGAAATAATCACAATGAAAAGTGAATAGAGGGCAGGGATCAACAAGATCTCGTCGATGCCGGGGTTGTCGATGTAGACGGCAATGATCACGGCGATTGCCAAAGGACCATTATTGATTCCAGTCTCCAGCGATACGGTTCTGGCATTCATGGGGTGCAGCTTTATGGCCTTCGCTATGTAGTAAGCGGTCGTCATTCCGACTAGTCCCATACCGATTGCAACTGCGTAGGTTGGCCACTCTGTGGTCAACAGCAGCTGCCAGTTCCTTGGAACCCAGATGATGATCAGGAATGGGATAAAGAGCAGTCCCATTACTCCTCCCACCAACTCAAGTACGGCACCGATGTTTGAGCTGAGCTTACGCAAGAACATGCCCAACGCCACTGGAACAATCAGCCCGAAAATAACCAAGGCCAATTCCGCGAATGGAACGCTCAGCGACTCATCAAGACCTAAGAAGTTCGAGTAGATGAATAGGGCCGCCGGGGTCATAATGAACGCCCACAGGGTCGAATTCACGGTCATTGTTACGCTCAGAGCAAGGTTGCCCTTCGAGAAGTAGGTAAACAGGTTAGAAGTCGTTCCAGCCGGCACGCTACCCATAATGAGGGCACCCAGTGCCACAAGAAGTATGCCCTCGGTTGAGGAGAACGGCAGCAGGATAGAAACGATCAAAACGTAGGTAACAAGCGGCATGATGCCGAATTGCGTTACCCAACCAATTACAAGACCCCATGGCCTTCTCAGCGCTAAGCCAAAGTCCTTCGGAGTAAGACCTGCACCGAGGCCGAACATGATGATCAGGATGAAGATTCGAAGCAGTAGCTCCTCAAATTCATTTACGACAGTCGCTTGATTGGCTGTTTCTTCAGCCAAAATCCTAAGACTATTCATGGCTATGCTCCCTTGTTTGTTTCGCTAGATGAAGAACCGGAAGCCAATGCCCCGTCCCGAAGCTCCCTGCGCAAAATTTTGCCGATTGGGCTCTTTGGAAGCTCATCGACAAAGTGCATGGTTTGTGGAATCTTGTATGCGGCGAGGTTCTCTCGGCAGTGCGCAATGATCTGTTCTGCCGTTGGTGCCGGAACGGTTGCCACCACAAAGGCTGCGACCTTCTCACCGGACTTCTCATCGGCCACGCCGATGACGCCAACCTCGAGGACGCCTTCGACGGCGGCGATCTGCTCCTCCACCTCGTTTGGATAGACGTTGAAGCCGCTAACCAGGATCATGTCCTTCTTGCGGTCAACGATTGTGAAGTAGCCATCGGAGTCCATCTGAGCGATGTCACCGGTGTGTAGCCAGCCGTCCTTGAGCGTATTTGCAGTCTCGTCATCGCGCTGCCAGTAGCCGAGCATGATCTGTGGGCCCTTGGCGACGATCTCACCTGCCTCACCGACTTTCACCTCGTTGCCATTCTCATCCACGCACTTCACGTCCGTTGATGGAACTGGAATTCCGATGGTGCCATCTTTGGCAAGACCGGTAAGCGGGTTGAAGGTAATAACGGGGGAAGATTCGGTCAGACCGTAGCCTTCAACAATCGGGGTACCAGTGAGGTCACGCCAGCGCTTGGCAACCGATTCCTGCAGAGCCATTCCGCCAGCGGCGGATGCGTGCAGGTGTTTTGGTGGTGCATCTTGGAACCAACGCTCGTTTAGAAGCGCATTGAACAAGGTGTTTACACCACTGAGCCAGGTGATCTTGTAGTTGTCAAATGCCTTGCGGAGATTGCTTGGCGGTCTTGGCGAGGGAACAATGATGTTCCTGGCGCCATTGTGATAAAAGCCCAGTAGGTTCACCGTGAAAGCGAAGATGTGATACAGCGGCAGGGCCGTCAGGACGATCTCCTTGCCAGCTCGCATGCCGTCACCACTGTGAGCAATCATCTGCAGTGTGTTCAATACCAGGTTGCCGTGCGAGAGCATTGCTCCCTTTGATACTCCCGTTGTGCCACCGGTGTACTGCAGTGCAGCAATCGAATCTAAGCCAATGCCCTCTAAATACTTGGCTGAATTGGCTTCGTTCCTGGCCTTTTTGCCCTGGGCAATTGCATCCTGGAACCAGGTGTGGGGCACGGTGATCTTGGGAAGAGTCCTGCTCCAGTAGCGCTGAACCAGGCGAATAACACCGGCAACAATCGGCGGGAAGTACTCAGAAATCTTCACGGTGACGACCGTCTTGATCTGGGTTTTAGGTAGTACATCTTCCAATCGATCTGCGAACATGTCGCTGACAATCAGGGTAACGGCGCCGGAATCAGAGAATTGGTGAGTCATCTCTGGTGCTGTGTAGAGCGGGTTGGTGTTTACCAGAACCAAACCCGCCTTGAAGACTCCGAAAGCAACAATCGGGTAAGCCAGACAGTTTGGCATCTGGACTGCGACGCGGTCGCCTTTTTTGAGCCCCAGCACCTCTCGCAAATAAGCCGCGAAGTCCTCAGCAAGAGCATCGGTCTTTTCGTAGCTCAAAGACCCGTTCATGCCATTGGCCATCACCTGGGTGAAGGCTGTTTGCTTTTTATACTTCGAGGCCGCGGAGGACAATAACTGAGCCAGGTTTTCAAAACCTTGCCCGTCTACGGTCTGGGGAACTTCTTTTGGATAATGGGCCAACCAGGGGCGTTCTGTCATCTTTAGCTCTTTCGCCGTGTAGCCACCGACGAAACACCGCCGATGGAGTCTTCCGTTCATAATACGCACACTTCGACCGAATCGTGCGACGATAATGGAACAGTTAACCTCTGTTCCCGATTGCGAAACTAGTCTTTTTTGCGGCGTAGCTTCTTCGCGGCTTCGGTCACCTCGGATTTGATCTCGTTGAACTGCTCGCGAGCCTCTGCTCTAGCCTCGTCTAGTCGCTCTCTGGCCTCACCGAATCGACCACGAGCACCCTGCCTGATACCCTCGGCTCTTCTTCGCAATGCGAGAGCGTCAGCACGCCACTCCTGCAGACGTGTGCGAACCGATTCAGGCAGTTTTCCAATCGGAAGAAAATATGAAGGCTCGTTGTCCAAGGTGGTTGGCTGAGGCTCACCCTCACCGCGATAGAGATTCTGGAAGATGCTCACCGTTCTATCAATGTCGTGAGCTTGAATCAGGTGAAGAGAGTTTTCGCTGAGGCGAAGTAGTTCTGCATCATCTGCTTCTAGAACCAGGCGCAACTTTGCAGCAAGATCGTTAGCGTCATTGGGCCTGAACAGGTAACCGTTATCACCATCGTGAACCAGGTGTGGCAAGGCCATAGCATCTGCCCCAATCACCGGCCTGCCAGAGGCCATTGCCTCCATGGTCGCAATGGACTGCAGCTCAGCGATAGATGGCATCACAAACACCGTTGAGCGTTCATAGATGCTTGGTAGCTCAGCATCTGTGACGTGACCTAGGAATTTCACCCTGTTGCCAATGCCGAGGCTATTTGCGAGGTTTTCCAGATTTTCACGCTCTGACCCATCGCCCACCAACTCAACCACTAGATCTGGATGATCACTGAGGATTGCGACCGCCTCGAGCAACACGTTGATTCTCTTCTCATCATCGAGTCTGCCCAGAAAGAGCGCCACCGGTTTTTGGTTTTGGGTTGGTGTTTGGTTGGCAAATCTGGATGCATCAATACCGCAACTAATTGCCAGGACACCCTCGAGCTTCGATGCACTCTCAAGCAAATCAGCCGCTCTTCTAGTCGGGGTTGTGACAACATCCATCTTTCGAAGCAGCCTGCCGGCATCTAGCCAAATGATTCTCATTGCGCTCTTGTGTAAAAACTTTGGCAGCAGAGAGTACTTAATGACGTTCTCGGGCATCACGTGGTTGGTAGCAATCAGCTTTGCTTTGCTGCCCTTGGCTGCTCGCAAGGCAAAACGACCGACCATCATGTGGCTTTGGACGTGGATTGCATCTGGGTTTACGTTCCTAAGCACCTTTTTTATCTTGCCCGTCATCCCAAAGGGGGTCGGCATTCTCAAGCTCTTATGCTGTGGCATCTTGTAGCTCTTTAACCGAAGCACGGTTAGCTCAACCCCATCGTGCTCTTCGATTCTGAGGCCATGGGTCTTGTCGAAGCTGGGGGCAATGATATGAACATCGTGACCGTCTCTAACGAGTCCACCAGCTAACCGCTCTCCGAATCTTGCGGCACCATTGATATCAGGGGCGAAGGTATCGCAGGCCATTACGATCTTGAGTCGATCACTCATCTTTGCCTCTGTTGTCGGTGAGTTGCGGGTGCACCCGGGCCAGCATAAACACCCCGGCCATCGCTACCGCACCCGCCACACCAAAACCGGTGAGCTCCAAGAAAGAGGCGTCCTGCGCCTCACCGAGAATCACAATCGCTATACCCACAGCAACCGCGGGATCAATCACCGTGAGACCCGCTATTACAAGATCAGGTGGTCCCGATGCGTAGGCATTTTGCACGAACCATCCACCAAGCGCCGTTGCGCCAACCAGTGCTCCAACCGCAAGTAGTGTCAACGCATCGTAATCACTCTGGCTGACACGGCCGATAACCACCTTGGCTAGAGAGGCAACGAAACCATAGAGCACTCCGGCACCAAAGATGTAGTGCAGTGCGCTCACATTTCCCTTGGACCGGATGAACAGCAGCCCGAAAACTAGCAACAGAGCTACCAGCACTCCCACGACCTGCAATAGCTTGGCATCGCTCATCTCAACTTCAATTGCACTCCTGGATGCAGCGACAACAAAACCACCGACACCCAAGGTGGTAATGCCTATTGCCGCCAAAGTTCGCTTATTGATTCGGACCTTGTAGATCCTCGCGTTCAGAAGTGAGGTGATAATCAGAGCCAACGCTCCAATGGGCTGAACGACAATCAGTGGCGCAAAGGTGAGTGCTGCGAGCTGGAACAGGATCGCGAGCATCAAAAAAGTTGTGCCGGTGAGCCAGCGTGGTCTTTTTAGAAGATCCAGCACCTGCCTGATGTGCAGCGATCCGACTCTTGGCTGATGAGGTGCGTGGTGCTTGGTAACCGCATCGTTTTGGAATTGAGCTCCGAGGGCCAGAAAAACAGCTCCGGCAATCGCGAGTCCAATTGCGAGAAGTCGCAAGAATTCAGGTGAACTCAAACAAATCTCCTGTCGGTGCCAAAGCCCTAAAATCTTAGACCAACCAGCTGTGGGATTGAGTAGATTGTTCTGATGCGCGTCAGAGACATTGTGATTACCGGCGATCCGGTATTACATAGCGCCTCCGAAGAGGTCACCGAAATCGATGACTATATCCGCGATCTAGTCGAAGACATGTACCTAACGATGGACACCGCTCCTGGAGTCGGGCTCGCTGCTCCCCAAATCGGAATCCCACTGCAAATCTTCGTTTACGACTGGGAGGACGAGTCCGGCACCTATCGAAACGTCGCCATAAATCCCAAGCTTGAACTCTCCGAGCTAAAAATCCGAGACCCAGACCCAGAGACTGAATCAGAGGGTTGCCTCTCTGTTCCCGGCGAGCGCTTTGCTCTCCTGCGTGCCGATCATGCCACCCTCACGGCGCTGGACATCTCGGGAGCAAGTTACGTTCTAAAGGCGTCGGGATGGCTTGCCAGAATCCTGCAACACGAATTCGACCACCTGCAAGGAACCCTCTATGTCGACCGCTTGGCAGACAAAGAGCAGAAGGCTGCTCGCAAAGCCATAAAGGCAAATGGTTGGGGTATTCCAGGGCAATTCTGGTCCCCAGGTGACGACTTTCTAGAACCCTAGGAGTCGCAATCCCCCGGCTACTAGAGCTGCACTTGCAACCACCAAGATGTAGGGAACTCTCAGCCACAGCAGCAAAGCAGCAACCGCTAAGGCTGGAATCCTTGCATCCAATTGCAGCTCGTTACCAACAGCAATGCCTTGAATGCCAACCAGGGCTGCCAACAACGTGATGGTGACCCGATCGGAAAAACCCCTGAGCCTTGCTGAGATGAAGCGCTCGGGGACTAAATAGCCCATGATCTTCCAGCTATAGACAGCAAGGGAAGCCAAGACAACAGTGAGGATCATGACTTCCTGCCCATCGGAATTAGGGCAACTGCAGCAGCCAGCAGGATTGGTACTCCAGCTGGCAAGAAGGGCACCGAGGCCAATGCCACTAACGCTCCCAGGCCTGCCAAAACAAGATTCTCCTTGAGTCTTGGCCACAACAGACCCAAAAAAGCAGCGGCGGCAGCCGCATCAAGTCCCCAGGCCTCAACCGAACCGATCAAGTTTCCACCTAGTGCACCGAGCAGCGTAGCCAGGTTCCAGAAAAAGAAGACCCCAACTCCGGTCAGCCAGAACCCAAGCTTTCGATCTGCTGGACTCTTTTGAGACGCGCTAACGGCATTTGATTCATCGATCGTCAACTGCGCCTGCAGGAAGCGCATTAGGCCCCTAGGGCCAAATTCCGGAGCCATTCGCAACGCATAAAAGGAGTTCCTGACCCCCATCAGCCAAGCAGAAGCAATTGCGGTTATCGGAGCTCCTCCGGCTGCGACGACCCCGACAAAAGCGAACTGAGACGCTCCTGAGAACATCAGAAGAGAAAGCAGCATTACAGACAGCACATCTAAACCTGCGGCCACCCCGATTGCACCAAAAGAGATTCCGTAGAGGCCGGTAGCGATAGCTACAGAGAGAGATGTGGAAACAACAGCCCTAGCCATTTTCCTCCCACCAAAGCTCCCCGGCTTGGACTCGAACCAAGAACCTATCGGTTAACAGCCGATTGCTCTGCCAATTGAGCTACCGAGGAATAGCGCCTGAGCGCCATCAAACATTAGCAGAAATTCTATGACTTCATAAGCGCTCTGCGCTCGGATTCCAATTCCACAAGCTGCTTAGAAATAGCTGCCTGAGCCTCCGGATTTGCATCGGTGTCGATTCTCCTAAGAGCAGCCAGCAGATCAACCTTTTCTTGACTGAGGGCCTGCAGCATTGCCCCTTTTACGATGCCCTTGCAGTAGCGCTCGAACTCGGTGTCACCACTAACCGGAAGCTGTGAGAGTGAGAGCTGGCGGATCAGCTCAAGCTGGCCCTCCTGGGCCATGGTTGTCAAAAGATTCGCAAAACCTGGCTCTGAAAGCTTGTCGCCCTGAGAAACTGCCAACTCCACGATCTCCTGATACTCCCCATTAGAAAAGCCCGCGGCCGCCATTCTTTGAAGCTGATCGAAACTGAAGCTGTGTGGTCGCTGCAGTAGCACCTCCAAGATTTGCCTTTCCTGCTTGGCCTGCGGGGAGTCTGGGACCGGTTTGGCGCTCCCAGTCTGTCGCATGGGCTCTACCCTTTGGTCCACCTGTTGCCTGGCGTCACCGCTGACCAGCCGGGCGACATCTGCTGCATCGAGTGATACCCAATCGGCTAACTGTTTGGTGTAGCCGGTGCGAAGTGCGGAATCAGAGATCTGCGCCACTACAGAAGCCGCAGAGCGAGCCGCTGCGACTCGGGAATCCAGATCTTGCAGGCTGAATTGGGAGATCCGGTGCCTGATTACAAACTCAAATAGTGGTTTTTTACTCTCCAACATTTGAGAGATTGCTGCGTCTCCGCGTTGCTGACGAAGGTCTGCGGGATCAAGACCGTCGGGGCCTGCTGCTACGAAAGTCAGGGCGTTGAACTTATTGCTGTCGCCATAGACCTTTAGGGCTGCCTTCTGTCCGGCTGCATCTGGGTCAAAGGTAAAAACGACACTCGCCGGATCCTGAGACTGCCCGAGTAGTCGGTTTATCAGCCTGATGTGGTCCTCACCAAAGGCCGTGCCACAAGTTGCAACGGCGGTCTTGTGACCGGCAAGGTGACAGGCCATCACATCGGTGTAGCCCTCGACGACAATCACCTCACGGGATTTCACAATGTCCTTGCGTGCAAGATCCAACCCGTAGAGGACCCCGGACTTGTGATAAACGGGTGTTTCAGGGGTGTTGAGATATTTTGGGCCCTGGTCATCCTCATAGAGCTTTCGCGCTCCAAACCCCAACACCTGGGAGTTGGCGTCACGAATCGGCCAGAGCACCCTGCCTCGGAATCTGTCATAACCACCCTTGTCTGACTCCATGGCAAGACCAGCAAGCACCATTTCTTTGAGGTCATAGCCGTGCTCGGTGGCGTGGTTGATCAGGTTCTGCCAACCCTTTGGTGCATAACCAATACCAAAACTTTGAGCGCTAGCGGCATCAAATCCCCTGGCAACTAAAAACTCTCTGGCGGTTGCTCCCTCGACCTCAGCAAGTTGCTGTTGATAGAACTCGGCAGCTAGCTGGTTTAGCGCTAAGAGCCTTGAGCGCGATGAGGTGTCCTGGCCGCCACCCTCTTCGTATTGCAGCTGAAAGTTGAACTTTTGCGCCAGTTTTTCAACCGCATCCATGAAACTCAGCGATTCGATCTCCTGAATGAATTTATAAACATCACCACCAACGCCACAGCCAAAGCAGTGGTAAAAGGGTGGGTTTGACCTGACGTTAAAGCTTGGCGTTTTCTCGCCGTGAAATGGACACAGGCCTTTGAAAGACCCTGCTGAAGCCGGCTTCAAAGAAATGTATGACCCGACAACATCAACTATGTCGGCCTTGGCCTTGAGCTCTTCGATGTCAGACTGACGAACCCTTGATGGCATGTTCAAATCCTAGGTGGTCAACTTTGCATGCAGCGCAATTGCGGCTGGATCTGTAAGCGAAGCGACTTGATCAACGATCACACGCTTCTTAGCCTGGTCCGAACTCGATCTGGACCAAGCCTCGGAGCTGATGGCATCGAGCCCCTCGCCATTTTTCGCCAATAGAGCTTCTGAAAGCTCTATAAGCAAAAGACGCTGCCTTTCATAGAAGGGCTGCCTGTCGCCCTGGGTCATTACCGATGCGGCAACGATGCCCTTCAAGACCGCAATCTCGCTTTTGACCCGAGCTGGGATTATGACGCCGGCTCGGTATCGGGTGAGCTTGGACTTGGATGCCTGCTGCAGCACCTCCTCGGTAGTTCTTGCCACAAAAGACCCAATGAGATCACTCGCAAGATTCTTGAGTTGAGCCATCGACCTAGGTGAAGAGTCGTAGCTAAAAAGCCAGTGCGGAGACTGTTTGAGATTATTCAGCGCCTCTTCCAGCTGAACCTTAGCCAAATGTCCATCTGACCACTTGCCAACCTCATCAATCAGCGAATCGTGGGCAGCTGGATCGGACAGAAGTGCCGGGTCTAAATACCCCTCCACAATCGCATCCTCGAAATCATGCACCGAGTAAGCGACATCATCGGCAAAGTCCATGATCTGAGCCTCGACACACTTAGCTCCCGAAGGTGCATCCTGTCGCATCCAATTGAAGACCTCTTGATCGTCTTGATAAACACCGAACTTGGTAGTGCTGCCAAACTCAGTGGCTTTTTCAAGTGGCCAAGGGTATTTGGTGCTGGCATCTAGTGAGGCTCTGGTCAGGTTCAGACCACGGGAGTTCCCGTGTTCGTCATAGATCTTGGTCTCCAAACGGGTGAGAATACGGAAGGTTTGGGCATTGCCCTCAAACCCGCCGATGTCTGCAGCCCAAAAGTTCAGGGCTGATTCACCATTGTGGCCAAACGGTGGATGGCCTAGGTCGTGCGCCAGACAAGCCATGTCAACCAGATCGGGGTCAACACCCAGTGCAGTGGCGAGCTCTCTTCCGACCTGGGCAACTTCTAGCGAGTGCGTGAGCCTGGTTCTGGCGAAATCGCCTGAGGTTGGCGAGAGAACTTGCGTCTTTGCGCTCAGCCTCCTGAAGGCTGCTGAGTGCAGCACTCGAGCTCGGTCTCGAGCAAACTCGCCGCGTGCTGCCATGCGAGACCTGGGCTGCGAAACGAAACGCTCCCTATCAAAATCCTTATAGTCCGGCTCTTGGACGCCCTTGGGGTTCACGGCTATCCCCCCGAAACCGATAGTTCCGCGAGGTTCAATGTGGAACGGTGGGAATCACTCAGTTCTCTCGAATCCAACCAATTTTCGGGAAGCGCACAGGACTTCACAGATCCGAGTCGACCGCGAGGACCCTCAGCCTCCTCGCCAGGAAACTCAACGCTTGGATCTAGCTCGGCGAGCAGGTCGCGGGCGTGCTGCAGAGATTCGACCTGCGCAAGTCTGGCTCTGAATTCTCCGCCCACGGGGTAGCCCTTGAAATACCAAGCCACGTGTTTGCGAATGTCCCTGCACGCCCTGCCCTCATCGTCAAAGAACTCGATCAGTAGCTCCAAGTGTCTGATGAACGCATCCGCAACCTCTGACAAATTTGGTGTGGCGTAATCGATGTCTAAATGATCCTGGCCCGCAAGGTATTTGGTCACAGCCTTTTCCAAATCGGCAAACAGCCAAGGTCTGCCAAGGCAGCCCCTTCCCACTACAACACCATCAACGCCGGTCTGTTTCATCATGCTCACCGCATCCGCAGCGGACCAAATGTCACCATTACCCAAAACCTGGACATCTGGCAGTGCCTCACGAAGTTGGGCTATCGCATCCCAGTCGGCTTGACCGGAATAGAACTGCTCGGCGGTTCTGCCGTGCAGCGCGACAGCGGTGACCCCGGCATCCCTAGCTGCCTTTCCCGCATCCAAGAAGGTCAGGTGGTCATCGTCGATGCCCTTGCGCATTTTCACGGTGACGGGAATGTCCCCGGCACTTGAAACAGCCGACCGGACAATGGATTCAAATAGGTCCGACTTCCACGGCAGTGCCGCACCCCCGCCCTTGCGGGTGACCTTGGGAACCGGGCAACCAAAGTTCAGATCAATGTGGTCAGCGCGATCCTCTGCGACCAGCATCGTGACTGCCTCTGAAATTGTTTTTGGGTCGACCCCGTAGAGCTGGATGGAACGTATCTCCTCAGACTCGTGATGGGTAATGAGACGCATTGATTCTTCAGTGCGTTCAACAAGTGCCCTTGAGGTGATCATCTCCGAGACATAGAGCCCTCCGCCATACTCGCGACAAAGCCTTCGATAGGCGGTATTAGTGATGCCAGCCATTGGCGCCAGTACCACTGGCACCGCTATCTCGTGAGGCCCGTAAGTTAGCGACAAGCTACCCGCTCAGCTTCTCAAAGAGATAGGAGCTCACCTTGGAAAGTGCAACTCGCTCCTGGCTCATGGAGTCGCGCTCTCTGATGGTCACTGCCTGATCGGTTGGGGTTTCAAAATCAACCGTGATGCAAAACGGTGTGCCAATCTCATCCTGGCGGCGATAGCGGCGCCCAATTGCCCCAGAGTCATCGAACTCGATGTTCCAAACCTTGCGCAGCTCGCTTGCTAGCTCCTTTGCAATTGGATTTAGGTCTTCATTTCGACTCAGCGGCAGCACAGCTGCCTTCACGGGAGCCAAACGTCGATCAAGCTTTAAGACGGTCCTGGTGTCGACACCACCTTTGGCATTTGGCGCCTCATCCTCTGAGTAGGCATCCACCAAAAACGCCATTAGCGATCTGGTCAGACCTGCCGCCGGTTCAATGACGAATGGAGTCCAACGCTTTTCCTCGGCTGGATCGAAATAGCTCAGGTCCACACCAGAGGCTTCAGAGTGGGTCTTGAGGTCAAAGTCAGTGCGGTTTGCAACACCCTCTAGCTCTCCAAACTCGCTGCCCTGGAAGCCAAAGCGGTATTCGATGTCTACAGTTCGCTTTGAGTAGTGCGAGAGCTTGTCCTCAGGGTGATCGTAGAGACGCAGGTTGTCGCGATTGATTCCTAGGTCCAGATACCAGTTCAGCCTCTCGTTGATCCAGTAGTCGTGCCAGGTTTCGTCCTCCCCCGGCTTGACAAAGAACTCCATCTCCATTTGCTCAAACTCGCGGGTGCGGAAGATGAAGTTTCCAGGCGTGATTTCGTTTCTAAAACTCTTGCCCATCTGGCCGATGCCAAATGGCGGCTTCATGCGAGCGGCGTTGAGAACGTTGTTGAAGTTCACAAAGATGCCCTGAGCAGTCTCCGGCCTCAGGTAGTGCATTCCAGAATCGTCATCGACTGGACCGAGCGATGTCTTCAACAGTCCGTTAAAGCTCTTTGGTTCAGTCCAACTGTCCTTGTTGCCACAGTTTGGGCAGGCAATCTCAGCTAAAGATGTTGCTGGGCGACCCTTCTTGGCGGCAAAAGCGTCTTCTAAAGTGTCGGCTCTAAATCGCTTGTGGCAACTGGTGCACTCGATAAGCGGATCGACGAATGCCTCGACGTGCCCGGAGGCTTCCCAGACCTTTTTCGGAAGAATGATCGAGCTGTCTAGGCCAACCACATCCTCACGACCGGCAACCATTGATTGCCACCACTGCCTTTTGATGTTTTCCTTTAGCTCAACACCCAGAGGTCCGTAGTCCCACGCAGAGCGCGAGCCGCCGTAGATCTCGCCAGCCTGGAAGACGAATCCCCTTCGCTTGGCAAGCGAAATTACCTGATCTAGTTTTGAGGCGGCCATAAATCTCCGAAAATGCTCGAGACGGGAAAACTTTAGTTTAGCGGGGCATCAACCGCTGCCCCAAAGCGCCTTTGCCTTGTTTGATAAAGAGATATCGCCTTCCAGAGAGTCTCCTTGGTGAAATCTGGCCAGTACTCATCCATGAATAGATACTCCGCATAGCTAGATTGCCAGGGCAAGAAGTTGCTGGTTCTTTTCTCACCTGAGGACCGCACGAACAAATCAACATCGGGCATGTCTGGAATGTAGAGCTCCTTGGCGATTGACTTCTGGGTTAGTGACCCAGGTTTCAGCTTGCCACTGGCAACCTTCTCAGAGATCGCATTCATTGCATCCACCAACTCTTGGCGGCCACCGTAATTCACGGCCATAGTGAGTGTGAGGGTGGTGTTCTTAGCAGTTAGCTTCTCGGCGGCCCTGAGCTCCGAGATGACTGATGGCCAGAGCTTTGGTGCTCTGCCCGCCCACCTGATCCTTACGTCCCAGTCGTTCAGTTGGTCACGCCGCCTGCGCAGCACCTCTTTGTTGTAGCCCATCAAAAAGCGCACCTCGTCTGGTGATCGCTTCCAGTTCTCGGTTGAAAAAGCATAGGCAGTGATGTGGCTTACCCCAGCTTCGATGGCCCCGGCCACTACTTCCAGAAGCGCAGCCTCGCCGGCAATGTGACCCTGAGTCCTGGTGAGCCCACGCTCATTCGCCCAGCGCCCATTGCCATCCATGACGATTGCTATGTGATTCGGCACCGCCGCAAACTTGGGTGGCTTCCTGCCCTTTTCAAATAACTCGGTCATACTCGCTCCACGTGCTGCAATGACTTCATTCCACGTTCAAGCTGCCACTGCAGATACGCAGTGATTACCCCGCTCACCTGAGCTCTGGTGCTTTCACTCGCCTCTGCAACCCCATCCCAGTCACCCGCCATTAGTGCTCGCATGTGCAAAAGTCCCGATTGACCAACGTTCACGGCTCCGGGTAGCTTGCAAGCACTGCAGCTAACGGCACCCGAGTGAGTCGAAAACAACGTCGCGGCCTCACCGCAACTGTGACAAAAATCCAGCGCCGGCACCCAGCCCGATATAGAAAGTGCTCGCAGCAAGTAACTGTCCAGCACCTGATCTGAGCGCTCGTCGAAGTTTGCCAGCGTGCGAATTGCACCAAGGACCAAGAGGTAGTGCTGCGAACTCGAGCTCTCCCTGGTCAGCCGCTCTGCTGCTTCCAATATTGCGGTTGCCGAGGTGTACTTCGCGTAATCGGCAACGATGTTTGAGCCGTAGTTCGCCAATTGCTCCGCCTGGGAAACGGTATCGAGATTTCTCCCCTCGTAGAGCTGCAGATCCGCGACCATAAATGGTTCAAGCCTTGCACCGAAGCGAGAGCTGGTTTTTCTAATGCCTTTTGCAACCGCACGGATTTGACCGTGATTCTTGGTTAGCACCGTGACAATTCGATCCACCTCACCGAGCTTGTGGGTCCGAAGCACAATTCCTTCGTCGCGATAGTGAGGCATTCAATAAGTATGGCAACCAAATGCCGGTTTCACGCTGAGGCTAGCGCTGGCTTCTGTTGACCGCCGAGATCAAGGCCTTCAGAGAAGCGGTGGAGATGTCTCCATCGATGCCAACACCCCAGAGTGTTTGATCGTTAGTTTCCAATTCAATGTAGGCAGCGGCGAGAGCGTCACCACCCTCACTCAAAGTGTGCTCCACATAGTCATTCAGCTTTAGCGAAATACCGCGCTGATGAAGTACGGCAATGAATGCGCTGATCGGGCCATTGCCCTCACCACTGGCTGTGACCTCTGTCGTTCCGTCGCGCAAGATAACCTCTAATGAGACGTTTCCGTCCATCTCAGACTCGGTACGCATCTTTCTAAGCTCCAACCGACCCCACTTCTCGGCATCATTTTGTGAGGGCAGGTACTCGTCCTGGAAGATTCGCCACAGTTCTTCCGAGGTGACCTCGCCGCCTTGAGAATCGGTGTGGTTTTGAACCACCCGGGAGAACTCAATCTGTAGCTTTCTCGGCAAATCAAGTGAGTGGTCAGACTTTAGAAGGTATGCAACCCCGCCCTTGCCGGATTGGGAATTCACCCGAATCACTGCCTCGTAGTTCCTGCCCACATCCTTAGGGTCAATGGGCAGGTAGGGAACGGCCCAGTTGAATTCAGCAACACTCATCCCCGCGGCTTGCGCGTCCGATTCAAGGTGCTCGAAGCCCTTCTTGATGGCGTCTTGGTGCGAACCGGAGAACGCGGTGTAAACCAAATCCCCACCATAGGGACTGCGCTCTGGCACCGGAAGCTGATTGCAATACTCAACGGTGCGCTTGATCTGGTCGATGTCGCTGAAGTTGATCATCGGGTCAATACCCTGGCTGAACAAGTTCAATCCAAGCGTGACCAAATCCACGTTGCCGGTTCGCTCGCCGTTGCCAAAGAGGCAACCTTCGATTCGATCGGCACCTGCCATATATCCCAGCTCCGCAGCCGCAACCGCGGTGCCGCGGTCGTTGTGCGGGTGCAGGGACAAAATTATGGAATCTCTTGGCACGAGGTGGTTACTCATCCACTCAATTGAGTCGGCGTATATGTTTGGGGTGATCATCTCAACGGTGGCTGGCAGGTTGATAATCAACTTGCGCTCCGGGGTTGGCTTGATGATTTCCGCTACCGCGTTACAAACCTCAACTGCAAACTCCAACTCGGTTCCGGTGTAGGACTCGGGTGAATACTCATAAAACACTTCGGTTCCTGGCACCGTTTGCTCTAGCTCTAGGCACTTTCTAGCCGCACTGAGTGCGATTTCCTTGATGCCATCTTTGTCCTGGCCAAAAACGACCCTTCTTTGGAGCACCGAGGTGGAGTTGTAGAAGTGCATGATCGCGCTCTTGGCACCCTTGATTGACTCATAGGTTCGCTCAATTAGGTGATCTCGCGCCTGAGTCAGAACCTGAATAGTGACGTCATCTGGGATCCAGTTGTCCTCAATCAGCAGTCGAACGAAATCAAAGTCCGTCTGGGAAGCTGAGGGAAAGCCAACTTCGATCTCCTTGTAACCCATCGAAATCAGAAGCTTGAACATCTCAAGCTTTCGCTCAGGGCTCATGGGGTCAATTAGTGCCTGGTTGCCATCTCGCAGATCAACTGCACACCACCTGGGAGCCTTGCCAATTCGCTTGTTTGGCCAGGTTCTCTCAAAAGCGGGGATTGAAATCTGTTCATGAAAGGGCAAATAGCGCCCAAAGGGCATATTGGATGTTTTTTGGAAGTCTTTCATTTTCTCTCTTTGCCTAATTGGAAAATGGCCGCATGCTTGCTCCGCGACGAGATGGGCCGAAGATTAGGCCTCGTCGCGGCCACTAAGCAGAAGAGCGAAACGCATTTGCATAGGCTAGCACCCTAAAAAGCCATCTGGCTAGAAGCCCAATTTCCCAAGCTGCTTGGAATCTCGCTGCCAGTCCTTGGCAATTCTCACCTGAATCGCCAAGTGCACGGGGCTGGATAGCAGCTCCTCTATTTCTTTCCTAGCCTTAGTTCCGATGGTTTTGAGCATCGAGCCGCCCTTGCCAATCACGATGCCTTTTTGGCTATCGCGCTCCACCCAGAGTGAAACGTGCAGGGTTTGCTTCTGCTCTCCAGGGACAATCTCATCGAGTGTTACCGCCAGCGAATGCGGCATCTCTTCTCGCACTAATTCCAACGCCGCCTCACGAACCAACTCGCAAATGCGATCCTCATCGCTTTCCTCGGTGTGGATATCGGTCGGATATAGCTGCGGACCGTCATCCAACTTTGACATGAGAACATCAACCAGATGCTCCACCTGATCGCCAGTTAGAGCGCTAACCGGAATGATTTCATCCCACTCGTAGACCTCGTTCACCCTCATCAGGTGCTCGGCCAGTTTCTGACGCGACACCTTGTCGGCCTTGGTGACTATGGCTATCTTCTTAGCCCTGAGTTGAGAAATATCGGCAATGATCTTTTTGTCACCGACTCCGATTGGCTCGTCGGCAGGTGTGCAGAACGCGATCAGATCAACCTCGTTCAACGTGGTCTCGACTAGCGAGTTGAGTCTTTGCCCCAAGAGCGTCCTGGGTCTGTGCAGGCCAGGAGTATCAACGATTATCAGTTGACCTCGATCGGTGCTGTGAATTGCCCTGATTGCCTTGCGCGTGGTCTGAGGCTTAGAGGAGGTGATAGCGATTTTCTCGCCAACTATTGCGTTAGTGAGGGTTGATTTACCAACATTGGGCCTACCTACAAAGCTCACGAAGCCCGATTTCATGCTGTTCTTTCAGACTCGTAAAAGGTTGCAAGGATGTTTGCCTGCAGCGCAAACATCTCCTTTTCCTCATCTTGCTCGGCGTGATCAAAGCCAACGAGGTGCAACATGCCGTGGGTCACAAGCATCAAAATCTCACTGATTGGTTCGTGCCCCGCATCTGAAGCCTGCTTGATTGCGACCTGCGGACAAACCACGATGTCTCCAAGCACGCCCTCAGGAGAAAGGACCTCCTCGGAGCCTGGTCTGAGCTCATCCATTGGAAAAGACAGTACGTCTGTGGGTCCGGGCTCGTCCATCCAGCGCAGGTGCAGATCCGTCATTGGACCCTCATCAACAAATACGATGCCCACATCCACCATGGGATGCAGTTTGAGTGATTCCCGAGCGTGAATGGCTAGAGATTGAACTCGGTCAATGTCGATTTCGACCTCGGACTCGTTCGAGATCTCTACGCTCACTTGGGGCCCGCCTTCTCATAGGCATCAACGATTCTGGTTACCAGCTCGTGCCTGACAACATCCTTGCTGGTAAGCCGCTCGATACCCAAGCCTTCAACATCCGCCAAAATGGTCGTCGCAATGCTCAATCCCGATTTGCCTCCAGGGAGGTCAACCTGGGTGGTGTCCCCGGTGATAACCATCTTTGAGTTAAAGCCCAACCTGGTTAGGAACATCTTCATTTGCTCGCCGGTGGTGTTCTGAGCCTCATCCAAAATGATGAAACTGTCATTCAGGGTTCGCCCCCGCATGTAGGCAAGTGGCGCAACCTCGATAACACTAGATTCCATCAGCTTGGTCAGAATCTCTGGTTCCAGCATCTCCTGCAGAGCATCAAAGAGCGGTCTGAGGTAGGGATCGATCTTCTCAGAAAGCGTGCCTGGCAAAAACCCCAGCCGCTCCCCTGCTTCGACTGCGGGCCTAGTGAGAATAATCCGACTTATTTGCTTTGAGTAGAGAGCGTTTACGGCCTTCGCAACTGCAAGATAGGTCTTTCCAGTTCCCGCCGGCCCGATTCCGAAGGTGATGGTGTTTTGCTCTATCGCCTCAAGATAGTTTTTCTGACCCTGGGTCTTAGCCCGAACGGTTTTCGCAGGTGTTATTACCGCACCGGCACCCAACACCTTGGCTGGGGTTTGCTTCCCCAGCGCAAGAATTGCCACGGTCTCTCTGACGGTTCTGGCATCGGGCGCGACACCGGTGGCAACCAACTCTGCGAGCTGCAATACCACCGCCTTTGCAAGATCGGCCTGCGCCTTATCGCCAGTGACCGTAAAGTCGTGACCGCGATTAGAAAGCTGCAAGCCTGGAATTTCGCTCTCGATGGCTCTGACCACGGAGTCCTCTGCACCCAGCAGATCTAGTAGCGCAACATCGGGAGCAGTAAAGCTAATGGTTGCCAACTAGGCCGCCCCTTGAGACAGGATGTGTGCGTGGGTGTGAAATACCGACTGCCCCTCTCGCTCACCAGTGTTGAATTGCAACCTGAACTGACCGTCGGTCTGCTCGCTAGAAACCTTGCGGATTAGCTCGAATAGACCAGTTAGCGTGTCGGGGTCGTCCAACTTGGAGACATCCGAAGTGTGGGCCTTGGGAACGACCAGAATGTGAATCTTCGCCTGCGGATTGATGTCGCGAAATGAAATGGCATGCTCGTTCTCACCAAGTAACTCGGTACCAAACTCGCCAGCAACAATTTTGCAAAAAATGCAGTCCACAAACACCTCCAGGCCTCAGTCTAAGCGCTTGCCCAACTCACCGGATATAAGTTGCAGGCAGCCGATCGCGACCGCTCCAGCGGTCGAGGTTCGCAACACCGAGTCTCCAAGCCTCACGCCAACAAAGCCCTTGCTAGCCATCTCGTCAAGTTCGGATTGACTAAATCCACCCTCTGGACCAACCACGACGGTGTAACTATCTGCTGGCGCGATCTGTCCTATTTGAAGCTCCGCTCTGGGATCTAGCACCAGTGCCACACCAATTGGCTGCAACCTGCTTACTGATTCACAGTGATAAATCTCCGGGAGAACTAGCTGCTGGGACTGCTTGATGGCGGCCACTGCAATTTGCTGCCAACGATCTAAGTTCTTCTCAATCTTGGAATCCCAGCGCGAGATTGATCGCTCCGCCTGCAAAGCGGTAGCGCTTGCAATACCCAGTTCGGTGGCTGCCTGCAGGGCAGCCTCATCGCGACCGCCCTTCGCTATTGATTGAACCAGATGTATGGCGGCTCTTGGATTAGCAACAAGCTTGTCGGCGATCTCTATCTCACCGGTTGAAGGGTCGATGACCCTTGCTTGAAAACCGAAGCCCTTTCCGCTGGTGATTGCTATCCGCTCGTCTTTCGTGATCCTGAGGGACTTGAAGTGAATCAGCTCGCCTGAACCTATGTGATCGGATGCTTCGGAGATGAGCGGATCGAAAAAGTAGTGCACTAAAAACGTCCCCGGATACGCCTAGAGCCAAGTCTTGGAACGTCGCTCTTGTGTAGCTCTCGAATCTTTTTAAACAGATCCCTTTGCTTTCCATCGAGCCTATTTGGGGTGAGGACTTTGATCTCTAGGTTCAGATCTCCACGGCCTCTACCACGGATCTTTGTCGCACCAAGAGACTTGAGCGTGATGATGTCCCCGTGCTGGGCACCTGGTTTGACCTCGACCTGCTGCTCGCCGTCAAAGGTCTCAATCACGGTGGTGAAACCCAAGGCGGCATCGGCAACCGGAACCTCCAAAGTCGCAGTTAGATTGTCGCCATCCCTACCAAAAACCGCATCGGGCTGGACCTGGACCTCTAGATATGATGTCTCCCGCTGGACCTCCTGCAAAACCAACCTCTCCCTGGCCGGCCAGGTGAAGCCGCATGCCATCGGAGACTCCAGCTGGTATTTCCAGGTCAAGCTCTCGCTGGGCACGGATCCGCCCCTGACCTCGGCACTTATTGCAAGGATCTGGAATTACCTCTCCGGTGCCGCGGCAGGAGCCACAAGGGGCAGTCGTCACCATCATGCCCATAAAGGATTGCACCTGGCGCTGAATCTGACCCGAGCCACGGCAGATGTCGCAGACCTGGACGCTGGTGCCGGGCTTGCAGCAACTGCCCAAGCAATCAGGGCATATCACAGCGGTATCAATCCCCAGACTCTTCTCGACGCCAAACACGGCCTCTTTCAGGGTCAGATCAACTCGCAACAACGCATCTTGACCCCGTTGCGCCCTGGATGCAGGCCCGCGAGATCCCCCGCCGCCAAAGAAGGTTTCGAAGATGTCCCCTAGGCCAATGCCGTCCTGGCCGCCGCGGTCATAACTCGCCCTGGATGCTGGGTCAGACAACACCTCGTAGGCGTGTGTGACGAGTTTGAAGCGCTCCTGAGCGTCTTCGGCCGGGTTTATGTCGGGGTGTAACTCTCTGGCTAGCTTGCGGTAGGCCTTTTTGAGCTCATCGTCGGTTGCCGAGCGCGAGACGCCCAGCACCTCGTAATGGTCTGCCACTAATTGTCCTCCAAGACCTTTGACAAGTATCTTGCAACGGCGCGAACCGAAGCGATGTTGTTCGAGTAGTTCATTCTGGTTGGACCCAATATTCCCAACTTGGCGACCTCGGTGCCCCTCGACTCGTAACCAGTGAACACCACCGATGTGTTTGTGATTCCCTGCATGCCAAGCTCAGATCCAATTCTTAGACCAACGCCGTGGGCATCGAAGTGCAATTCATCAAGCAGCTTCATCAAAACCACCTGCTCCTCTATCGCTTCGAGGACCTTGGAGAGCTCACCCGAGAAATCAACATCCTGCCTAATCAGGTTTGACGCGCCAGAAATCACCAGCTTCTCCTGCCGGTTGGCATCAACCAGTGACATAAGAGAGCTGACAACTCGGTTCACAAACTCTCTTCGCTCTTGAGCAAACTGCTCGGCTAGGTCAAAAAGCACGCCCTGGACCTCAGACAGCTGTGATCCGGCCAACATCCCATTGAGCCGCCCCCTGATCTCCTGAACCAACTCATCATCCAGTTCTGACTGGCACTCAATCTGAACCTGCTGCACCCGACCATTGTCTGTAATCAGCATCAAAAGAACACGAGTTTGGCTCAGCGGTAGTAGCTCGATGTGACGAACGGCGCTCTTGCCAAGCGATGGGTACTGCACCAACGACAGAGCATTAGTGAGCTGTGATAGCGAACGAGCAGTCCTCTCAACGACATCGTCAAGATCACTGGCGCCTACCAAGAAACTTTCAATGGCGTTGCGCTCGGCCTGGCTGAGGGGTTTTACCTCGCCGAGCTGATCTACAAATAACCGATAGCCCTTTTCCGTTGGGATGCGCCCGGAAGAGGTGTGGGGCGCGGTGATCAGCTCCTCCTCTTCCAGAAGAGCCATGTCGTTGCGGATAGTGGCAGCCGATACACCCATGGGGTGGCGATCTAGAAGCGCCTTGGAACCAACAGGCTGGTTAGAGCTGATGAAGTCTTGAACGATGGCGCGGAGCACATCGAGCGATCTCTCTGGAATCATTTAGCACTCACCTCACTTGAGTGCCAAGTCTAAACAATGTTGCGTCGCTAGCTAAGAAAATCCAGCACCATTGCGTCAACTACCAACCTGCCGGCCTTGGTGACAACGAGGTTCTCGCCCCTGATCTCGAGCTTTTGATTGGCAATAGCCAGCGCAACCTTCTCCTTGGCAACATTGATTGCTCTCATAAGTGTCTTTGGAACTCCGGTGGCGGTTCTGAGACCTAGCATCAGCTGCTCTTCGAGCTGCTGATCTCTTGTTAGCTCTTCCCTGCCGGCCACCGCTAGGCCCGAAGCGATCGATGCCTGGTAGCTGGTCGGGTGCTTTTGATTCCAAAAGCGATTACCCGCTAGATGAGAGTGAGCACCTGGTCCATAGCCCCACCAATCTTGCGATTCCCAATAGGCGCTGTTGTGCCTAGAGGGCTTACCCCAGTTCGACACTTCATACCATTTCAGCCCCGCTGCTTCAAACAGCTCGGTGGCAAGCTCGTATTTTTGAGCATTCAAATCTTCATCAACCGCAGGCAGTGTTCCAGATCTGACGAGGCGTTCTAACTTGGTCCCAGGCTCAACAATCAGCGAGTAAGCCGATATGTGATCGGTGTTTAGCTCCAAAGCTCGCTCAACGCTGTTACGCCAGCTCTCAAGACTCTCCCCGGAGCACCATAGATCAGATCGATACTGACCTCGTAGCCAAGAGCACTTGCCGCTTTCACTAGCGGGGCGACATGGTCCTTGGAGTGTGATCTGTCTAGAACCCTGAGCACCTCGTTGTCAAAGCTCTGCACCCCCATGCTCAGCCGATTTACCCCCAGTTTCCAAAGCTCTTCGAGAAACTCTGGGCTGGTGGATTCCGGGTTCGCCTCGGTTGTTATCTCAACATCTTTTTCAAAACCGAACTCTGAACCCAGCGCATCGAGCACACTTCTAAACTGCGCCGGGGTGAACAAAGAGGGAGTGCCTCCCCCAAAAAACACCGTGCTAATTTTTCTTGCCGGGTATCCAGATTCGGAAAGTACCCGAGCACTTCGCGAGATTTCCTGGCAGAGATGCGCATCGAAACCTGAGCGCAGATCGCCATTTAGCTCATCAGATGTGTAGGTATTGAAATCGCAATAACCGCAGCGAGCGACACAAAACGGAATATGGACATAAGCGTGAAAAGACCTCTGAGTCGAATCCAAAGCCGGAATTCGATTGTCGTTTGGCCATTTGAGCCCGACGGGCAAAGTGGAGGGCACTTACTTCTTCTTCTCGCCCTTTGATGCCTCGTCAGAGGAAAGCGCTGCAATAAAGGCTTCTTGAGGAACCTCTACCCGGCCCACCATCTTCATGCGCTTTTTACCCTCTTTTTGCTTTTCCAGCAGTTTGCGCTTGCGGGTAATGTCACCGCCATAACACTTGGCTAATACGTCCTTGCGAATCGCACGAATGGTCTCTCTGGCGATAATTCTTGCCCCGACAGCGGCCTGTATGGGGACCTCGAATTGCTGTCTTGGGATCAGCTCCCTTAGCTTGCTCGCAATCTTGGTGCCGTGAGCATAGGCCTTGTCTCGGTGCACGATGGAGCTAAACGCATCCACCTTCTCGCCCTGTAGCAAAAGATCCACCTTTACAAGATCTCCCGAGCGATAGCCCGATTCCTCGTAGTCCAAAGACGCATAGCCTTGAGTTTTGCTTTTCAGGTGGTCAAAGAAATCAAAGACGATTTCTGCCAGCGGCAACTCATAACGAAGCTGGACCCTGTCCTCACCCAGGTACTGCATATCAATCATGGTTCCCCGTCTTGACTGACAAAGCTCCATGATCGTGCCGACGTAATCCTTCGGACTCAAGAATCGTTGCTTTCACGATCGGCTCAGAGACGTCCTTGATCTTCCCTTCGGGAAACTCGGAGGGGTTAGTAACTCTGAGCTGACCGCCATCGTCCTTTGTTACCTCGTAAACCACCGAGGGGCTGGTTGCAATCAGGCTCAGGTTGAACTCTCTCTCAAGCCTCTCGGTGATGATCTCAAGGTGCAACAAACCCAAAAAGCCACAGCGGAAACCAAAGCCAAGTGCCACGCTGGTTTCTGGCTCGTAGACCAAAGACGCATCACTTAGCCTGAGCTTGTCAAGAGCGTCTCTGAGGTTCGGATAGTCGCCTCCGTCAATTGGGTAGATTCCGGAGAAGACCATGGGCTTGGGCTCCGCGTAACCCTTCAGGGCTTCAGTTGCGGACTTGGCCTTGGTGGTGACCGTGTCACCCACCTTTGACTGCCGAACATCCTTCACGCCCGTAATCAGGTAACCAACCTCGCCCACGCCCAAGCCAGCTGTCACCTCAGGTTCTGGGCTGATCACACCGATCTCCAGAAGCTCGTGCACAGCCCTGGTGGACATCATTTGAATCTGCTCCCTGGGCTTTAGAGAGCCGTCGATCATTCGAATGTAGGTCACCACTCCGCGGTAGCTGTCATAAACCGAGTCAAAAATCATTGCCCTGGTCGGTGCATCTGGGTCCCCAACGGGGTTTGGCACGGTGCGCACTATCCGATCAAGTAACTCCGCAACCCCGGCACCGGTCTTTCCCGAAACCCTGAGGCAATCCTCCGGGTTACCACCGATCAGGTTTGCAAGTTCCTCCGCATACTTCTCCGGTTGCGCCGCAGGAAGATCAATCTTGTTCAATACCGGAATGATCTCAAGATCGTTCTCCATTGCCAGATATAGGTTCGCGAGCGTCTGGGCCTCAATACCCTGGGCGGCATCGACCAGCAAGACCGCTCCCTCGCAGGCTGCAAGTGACCTTGAGACCTCGTAGGTGAAATCAACGTGTCCCGGGGTGTCAATCATGTTCATCGCGTAGGTGACTCCGTCGAGCTCCCATGGCAGTCTTACCGCTTGCGACTTGATGGTGATGCCACGCTCACGTTCGATGTCCATGCGATCCAAATACTGAGCACGCATCTGACGGTCATTAACGATCCCAGTTAGCTGCAACATCCTGTCCGCAAGGGTCGATTTGCCGTGGTCGATGTGCGCAATTATCGAGAAATTGCGAATCAACTCAGGTGGTGTCAGCGAAGGCTGCAACGCTTTGAGTGCACGTGGCGACAAGTAAGACCTCAATGGGATGTGGGAACCCGTTTATTCTCGCATGTCTCTTGCCCATCTAGGACCAAACTGCTAGAGTTTCAGCTTGTTCTGGTCACTGACCAAATAATAGATTTCGCCTAAGAAAGTAGAACATGGCAAACATTAAGTCCAACATCAAGCGAATTGGCACCAACCGCAAGGCTGAGGCAAGAAACAAGGCAATTCGCTCCGAGCTGAAGACCGTAGTTCGCGCAGCTCGTGAAGCAGTCGCAGCAGGCGACAAGGCTGCCGCTGCCGCTGCTGTTGAAACCGCGTCCCGCAAGATTGACAAGGCAACCAGCAAGGGTGTTCTCCACAAGAACCAGGCAGCTAACCGCAAGAGCGCAATCGCAAAGGCTGCAGCTGCTCTGTAGTAAAACTTCTCAAGAGACCAGGCCCTATTGGGCCTGGTTTTTTATTTGCCCGCTCTGGCCATTGCCAAGAGCAGCTTCTCAACTGAATACTCCGGCTCTCTTGCGGCACCCTTGACATCAGCGTCGGTCTTTGCAACCAGTTGCACCAGTTCTACTAACTCGGACTCAGACCAACCAGAGAGCTCCTTGCGGGCCTTATCGATCTGCCAGGGCGCCATCCCAAGCGCCGCGGCGTTCGCGCTGCGGTCATTGAACAACCGAGCTAGCTGACGAACCCGCATCGCCAGGGCAGCGGTCAGCGCAACAGGATCAATACCGGTCGCAAACCCATGTCGAAATAGGCGAATGGCCTCCGCAGCATTACCCGCCATGGCCGCATCTGCAATCTTGAAGGCGTTAGTTTCGACCCTTCCGCCAAAGGTGATCTCTACGTCCGCAGCAGAGATCTTCGACTTCCCCAGTGCTGCAAGCTGCGAACAGGCAGCTCCCATCTCACCTAAGTCGTTTGCAAAGGCCTGCAGGATTAGTTTTGCTGCTTGTGGCTCGACGACAACATTGTGACTAGCAAACTCACCCTTGATGAATTCAAGTTTGTCGTTATCACGCTTAATCTCTTCGCAAGAGATGTTCAAGGCCAGCTTGGCGAATTTGGTTTTGAACCTTCCGTTGTGACCAACAAGGTTGGGAATTCTCACGACGATGGTGCAGTCGGGATTTGGTTCGAGTAGATACTGCTCCATGTCGATCGCTAGGTCTTCTGTTGCACCAGTGATCAGAATCAGGCGTGCCTCACCAAAGAGTGATGGTGAGGCAAGGGAACTCAAAAGACCCGCTGAGTAGTCACCTTCGGCGACTTCTGAAATCTCAAGATCCGGGTGGGCATTGCGCAGTTCTTTTCTAATCCGCGCGCTTGCTCTGGAGGCCAAGTAATGTTCGGAGCCGAAGATTGTCACAAGCGAAAAAGGCGCTGCCTGGTTCCAGTTGACTGTCTTACCCGCGCTCACGTTGAAAGCTTACCGCCGCTATAGACCTCGATCTTGGAAGCAAAGTGCAGGGCTACTGGACCGTGTATGTCAGTTCGTAGAATCTGCGCACCGGAGAGTGCAGCCAGCGATAGTGCCTTATCGGTCGGGTGACCGTAGTCATTTCTACCGACGCTAAAAATGGCATAGTCGGGTCGCAAATATTCCATTAGCTCAGCTGACTGGTCGGCTGAACCGTGATGCGCCACCTTCAGGGTCAATCGCTTCTGTCGAAGCATCGATAGATCGGGCATCGAGTTTCTTAGAAGCCGCAATTGCCCACCTGTGCCTAAATCACCCAAAGCCAGCACTGAGTTTTCTTGATTCCAGATAGCTGCCACCAATGAAGCGTCGTTACTGTCACCTGCCTCCAAGGCGTCAAAAGACGGCTGCAGAATCTTCCAGTTGTAGCCGCCGATTTGCCCTGACAGTCCTGCCCGACCGACCATTACCTCCACTGTTCTGGCGCGCAGCTCGCTTTCAACCACTTGCACCAGCGGCCTATCATCTTCAAATCCCGAAACCAGCGCTAAACCAACGGAACGATTGTTGAGAGCTCCTCTAATTCCTGCGACATGGTCAGAGTCGAAATGGGTGAGCACTAATAGGTCGATGTGAGAGATCGATGCAGACCTCAGACACTGATCTATGGCCTGATCGTCTGGTCCGACATCAATAACTGCGACCATGCCGGAATCTTGAAACACCAATGCATCCCCTTGGCCAACATCACAGGCCAAAAGTGAGAAGTCGCCCGCAAAGTTCTCGAACCGAAGTACATCGCTCGCGCTCCATGCAATTGCAAATATCGTCACCGTTGCTGCCAACGCTCTTAACGGAATTGCGATTTGCCTAAGGGCTCCAAGACTGAGCGCTATCGCAACGACAATCAGACCCACCAGCAAGATGCCGTAAATGCCATTCACGAAGTGCACCCGTGCGCTAGGCCAACTGGCTAGCTCACTTGCAACAACAACGATCCAGTTGGCGAAGATTGAAGCTAGGTAACTGATTCCACCGGCAAGCGGGATGCTTACGCCAGAGACAATCACCGACAAGATTCCAAGAATCGTAACCGGGGCGACAACGGGTTCAACAATGACATTGGCCAGCACCGAGTAAACCGGGATTGATGGCTGCAAAATCAAAAGCACCGGGGTTGTGAACAGTTGTGCAGAGAAGCTAGCAGCGATCCCCAGCGCTAAAAAGTCAGGCAGGAATCGCTTCAGATACTCGAATATCGGCTCAGCAAGAATCAGTAGGCCGGCAGTAGCAAAGGCGGACAGGGCAAAACCAATGTCTCGAGATAGCGCGGGATCGAAAACCAAAAGCGCAATAATCGCCAAGCTCAGCGAATTAAGCGGCGTAGACCCTCGACCAAGCCAAAGCCCAACCATCACAAATAGCGCCATCGTTGCAGCGCGAATCACCGAGGATTCCGGCCCAACCAGCAACACGTAAGAAACCATCGCGATCAGGGCAATTAGAAATCGCAGGTTTCTTCTGAATCCAAGACCGGCAAGCAAGAAGTAGACAGCTCCGACCACAATCGCCAGATTCGCACCCGAGACAGCAACCAGGTGGGTAAGTGAAAGCGTCTTCATTTGGATTTCAACTTCATCCGACAAAAGAGATCGCTCGCCGATGGTAAGTCCTGCGACTAGCCCTACTGCGTCAGAACCAACCCCATTTAGCGAAAGCATGAACCGCTCCCGGAACCAGTCCACAAGTTCAACTTCCGGATAGTTCTGCTTGATTTCGCTCTCCCCCTTGGGGCCGAACACAAAGGAGATCACCCAGAGCAAGATCGCCAGCGCGAGATTCAAAGCGTGAGCTGATCTCTAATTTGTTCAAGTAGCTTGCTGCCGATACCGGCAACCTCCGTGATTTGCTCTACAGAGGAAAATGAACCTATTTTGGTTCGGTACTCCACGATTCTGTTGGCAATTGAGGGGCCGATACCTGGAAGCTCCTCGAGCTTTGCGGCGCTAGCGGAATTCAATGAGATGTAGCCACCACTTGCCTCAATCTGAGAGCTATCCAGGACCACTATCTGCTCGCCGTCAGACACAAGTCGCGCAAGATTGACGCTTGATTCCAAAGCACCATTGGTAAACCCACCGGCAAGTTCAACAGCATCGCTCACTCTTGCCCCAGCCTGAAGCTCGTAGAGACCCGGAGAAACCACGGCCCCCGCCACATGAACCATAAAGTTTGTTGGAGCAAGCACCTCAGACACTATTGGCCGAGATGCATCAAGATCCGGTGCAGTGGAATTTGAAAACCAAAACCCAAGCAAGATTGCCGTGATTGCAATGGCAATGAAGGCGCGTTTTTTCACCGCTGGCTCTATGCCCTGCAAAAGTTGATTCAGACGATTCATGGGCGCAACTCTGCCCAAAATCAGAAAGCATCAGGATCTATTGAAAAAACTGGGGAGAACTGGCTAACCGGTTGCTATGTTGACAAGCTTTGGAGCGCGCACAATTACGTTCTTGATCTCACTTGAACCAATCGCCTTTTGGACTTGCTCGGAAGCCAAGGCTAGCTCTCGCAGCTCGTCCTCTGAGATGTCGACTGGCACGCTGAACTTATCGCGAAGCTTTCCGTTGACTTGCACGACGGCAACCATCTCACTTTGAACCAGCAAGGTTTCATCCACAGCCCTAAAGCCTGCAAGCGCTACCGATGGCTCATGGCCAAGAACTGACCACATTTCCTCGGCTGCGTATGGGGCATAGAGCGATAGCGCCTTTGCTAACTCTTCGGCACCCTCACGGACTGCAGGGTCAGCGGCGCCCGGGCCAGTATCGATTGCCTTGCGAAGAGCATTGGTGAGCTCCATGACCTTTGCAACACCAACATTGAACTTGAAGCCCTCGATCGCCTCACCAAAAGACTTCAAAAACTGGTGAGTGTGCTTGCGCATTTCCGCGTCACCAGTTGTTGGGTCAACTTCCTTGGCAGATTTCACATCATTGGCCACCCGCCAGGCACGAGCCAGGAACTTAGAGGCTGCGGCCGGTGAAACATCGGCCCAGTCGATGTCGTCCTCCGGCGGTCCAGCAAATGACATTGTCAAACGAATTGCGTCAACGCCGTGCTCGTCGAGCTGCTCACTGAGGCGGACAAGGTTTCCCCTCGACTTGCTCATCGCAGCGCCATTCATCAACACCATGCCCTGGTTCAGCAACCTGGTGAACGGCTCTTCAAAGTCAATCAGCTTCATGTCGTGCAGCACCTTGGTGAAAAACCTTGCATAGAGCAGGTGCAGAATCGCGTGGGTCACTCCCCCGACGTATTGATCAACCGGAGCCCAGCTCTTGGCCTTCTCAACATCAAAGGCAACCTCTTCAGAGTTTGGGTCAAGGAACCGAAGGAAATACCAAGAGCTATCGACGAAGGTGTCCATGGTGTCTGAATCTCGTCTTGCGGGACCAGAGCACTTCGGACAGGCCACATTCACCCAGTCGCTGGCTGCTCCAAGTGGCGATGTTCCCTTGGGTTGAAGATCTAGGCCCGAACTATCTGGGAGCTCTACCGGCAACTGGTCTAAAGGAACCGGCACCTCGCCACACTTCTCGCAGTGAATAATCGGAATCGGGGTTCCCCAGTAGCGTTGCCTCGAGATGAGCCAGTCGCGAAGCCTAAAGTTCTTGGACCTAATGCCGGTCTTTCTGTCCTCGAGAATCTCAATGGCCTTTTCAATAGCCTCGGCCTTGCCGAGACCATTTAGTTCGCCAGAGTTTATAAGGACGCCATCGCCGGTTGTCGCAATGCCAGTTTCAATCGGGTCTTCATCGGTTTGCACCACAACCCGAACCGGCAGCTTCATCGCATTTGCAAAATCAAGGTCGCGCTGATCATGAGCGGGAACCGCCATGATCGCGCCGGTGCCATAGTCGGCAAGAACGTAATCGGAGACCCAGATGGGGATTCGCTCGCCATTTAGTGGGTTAGACGCATACCGTTCCAGGAATAGACCAGTCTTCTCTCGGTCGGTCGCTAGGCGTTCAATATCGTTTGCCTGCTTAGTGGCATCCAGGTAGTCCTCAAATGCCGCTTTGACATCGGTGGGAGCAGCATCCGCTAGCTCACGAGCCAACTCGGAATCCACCGCCACGACCATGAAGGTTGCTCCATAAAGGGTGTCAGGACGGGTGGTGAAGACGCTGACCGGCTGTTCCCTACCCTCAATCTCGAAATCGACATTTGCACCAATGGATCTCCCGATCCAGTTGCGCTGCATGGTCAGCACCTTTGATGGCCATGCTCCTTCGAGGGTGTCAAGATCATCCAGTAGCCGATCTGCGTAGTCGGTGACCTTGAAATACCACTGGGTCAAAGCTTTTTTGGTGACCTGTGAGTCACAACGCTCACAAAGACCCTGCACCACCTGCTCGTTGGCTAAAACCGTCTGACAGCTTGGGCACCAGTTCACATTCGAGTTCTTGCGGTAGGCCAGACCACGCTCGTAAAACTGCAGAAACAACCACTGGTTCCAGCGGTAATAAATCGGGTCACAGGTCTGTAAGACGCGGTCCCAGTCAAAACTGCAGGCGTAGCGACGCATCGAACTCTTTTGCTGGTCGATGTTCTCGTAGGTCCAGGCTCTGGGGTCCAGCCCTCTTTTGATGGCGGCGTTCTCTGCTGGAAGACCGAATGCATCCCAGCCAATTGGGTGCATGACGTTGTAGCCGCGCTGCATCCAGTACCTCGCAACCACATCACCTAGTGCATAGGCTTCGGCATGGCCCATGTGGAGATCGCCGGAGGGGTATGGAAACATGTCCAGGATGTACTTCTTGGGTCTATCGTCATCCTCCCTAGAGGAGTCAAATGGCTTCAGCTTGTCCCAAATAGGCAACCAGCGCTCTTGAATCCGGGAGATCTCGTACTCAGTGCTCAATGGTTACCTCAGAAAACTTCCAAAGCATAAGGTTACCAACTCACGCTCGCGCCAAGCGCGCTTACCAAAGCGTTAGATTTCAGGACAATCTCGTCATGCTCGTTCGCAGGTATTGAGTCTGAGGTGATTCCGCCGCCAATCCCGATGCTGACTCGGTCTTGGCTAAAGACCGCAGTCCGAATAACCATCCCCAGATCCATGTTCCAGTGACCATCGATCCAACCGATGCCGCCCGAGTAGCCCTCGCGTGAACCAGCCTCAAGATTTGAGAGAATCTCGATTGCTCGAATCTTTGGTGCGCCGGTCATGGAGCCACCGGGTAATAGGGCCAACAATGCGTCTTTGCCGTTTTTGCCTGATCTGAGTTCACCCGAGACATCTGACACCAGCTGATGCACCGTTGAATAGCTCTTGACGGCCAATAGTGATTCCACCCTTATCGAAGCTGGATCGCATGCGATAGACAGGTCATTTCTAATCAGATCAACGATCATCAGATTCTCTGCTCGCTCCTTGGCGTCGGTGCCGAGCTCCTCAATTAGCTCCTGATCCCTTGCGGCATCACTAGACCTTGGCCTAGTTCCCTTTATCGGTGACGAAAGAACCCTGGAGCCGTGCACGGTGATGAACCGCTCGGGCGAAATCGAGACATAGCTGACTGGACCCAGCTTGAGAAATGTTGTGTAGGGGGCGGGGTTGTCTCTGCGCAATCTCAGAAAGTAGCTGAGCGTATCCCCCACAAAGTCACCCTCGATCTTTGTAGTAAGACAGATTTGGTAGACATCTCCCTTGGCGATGTGTTCTTGGCAAGAGGCGATCTTGGCTAGATAGTCGGTCTTTTTAGTCTTTGGTTCTAACTTGGCAGCAGTCGCAGCTGCAAAATACAATGCGTGACTAGCGCCATCACCACCAATCAGAGCCAATCTGAGCAGGGCTGCGTGAAACCAGGTTTGGAATTGCTCTTTATCTGCAAATACTCCAATGAAATACATTGACCTGGCATCGTGATCATAGACAAAGGCTCGATCTACCAATAGACCATGCACTTCTTCCAGCACGCCTGCCTTTTCGGGGTAATTCACCACCCCAACAAAGCCGGGGCGGAACCGAAATGGCAGATCAGACTCATCCTCAAACAGCTGAGGTTTTAGTTCGCTAGTGATCGAGCCGGCACCTATTACCGAGAAGCGCTCCTCGGGGTGATGCTCTCGATCGAGCCAAAAAGTGCCGGGTTGGTTGGCAAAAAAAGAAATGAAGGTGTCAGAGATGGAAGTCCATCCCGCAAGCCGTTCATAGAAAAGTCGCATTTTGCCCTCGTTTAGGACCGTAGTCTAGATGCGATGAGTGTAAATGGTGACTTCTTCAGGTTCGCGGATAACGAGCTGAAACCTGTCGACATCGCGCTTGCGGACCCGCTAAGCGTAGCCGACAGCTGGTTTGTCACAAACGGATCGGCAAGGGCCCTTCAAAGGCACTTCAAGAGGTTTTCTAATTCGATAACAGACCAGGACACCAAGGAACAATTGCCCGGGTTCTTCGAGCAAATCGTCAAGGTTATGCCTCGCACTGGTGACTGGTTTCCCAGGATTGAGTATCGAGCAGAACGCCCGGTTGGCGAACGACTGTTTTTGAGACTAAGGCCGGCACCGGAAAGAACCGAGACCTGCACCCTCTGGAGCTATGACAAGGAAGACCCGAGGCAAATGCCAGCAATCAAGGGTCCCGACCTATCTGCCTGCCAACGCCTGCGAAGAGCAGCCAATCTGCACGGAGCCGACGAGGCGGTGTTATTGGACTCTGATGGTTACATCTCTGATGGTGCACTTTCCGCCATCGTTTGGTGGCAGGGTGACACTTTGTGTGCTCCTGATGACCAGACCCCGTGGCTACCCTCAATCACACGCGAGCTAGTCTTCGCTATTGCAGACCAGGCTGGATATCAAACCGCCACGGTAAAGCAAAGACCGCAAGAACTGCACAATCATGAGATCTGGTCGCTTTCCTCACTTCAGGGCATTCGGGGGGTTACTGCTTGGAACGAGGTCGAGGTTGGCGAGCTTAGGCTCCTGAAGCCTTTTAGGAAAAGATTGAAGATGCTGCTGGAGCCGCTTGCTTAGTGCCGGGGATGTGGTTCGCAATGACTACGAGAGTTTTTTGGAGGGATGTTGTTTATGTTGCTTGACCGCGTAGTAGTTCGCAAACTACCAAGACATATTGCTGTTAGGAATTCAGGGTAATGTGCGGCAGGTTCGTTGTTGCCAGAGAGAGCGATGAGCTAGCGGAGATATTTGACATCGAATCCATTGAGATTTCAGACCCAATCAGAAGCTACAACATCGCCCCTACGCAATCGGTTCCAATCATCGTGGAGCGTGAGATCGATGGCATGCCCGTGAGGCAACTGCACACTGCGCGTTGGGGTCTAGTGCCCAGCTTTGCAAAGGATCTCTCGGGACCTCCTTTATTCAACGCCAGAATCGAAACGGCATTGGAAAAACCAAGCTTCAAAGACGCGACTCTTCTAAAGCGCTGCGTAGTGCCGGCCTCTGGATATTTTGAGTGGTCTAAAGAAAACAAGACTCCGTTTTACATCCACCCGCCCGATGGGATGCTCGGCTTTGCCGGCATCTATTGGTGGTGGCGAGATCCAAGTAAGCCTCAAACCGACCCCACCAGATGGGTTCTCACCTGCAGCATCCTGACCAAGGACTCCGCACCAGAGATCTCCAAAATCCATGATCGCAACCCCGTCATGCTTACCCCAGATGCGCTTGCCGCCTGGATGGCACCCGATTTTGAGACTTCCCCTGAGCTTTTGAATGCACTTGCAAGAGAGTCTGATTCTTTGGCTGGCGAACTGGAATATTTCGAGGTTTCCAAGGCGGTTGGCAGTGTCGCTAACAATTCTCCAGAACTAATTTTGCCAATTTAGCCAATCGTTTTGAAAATGTCGGCGTTGCAACCTAAACTCTAATTATTCGAACATTTGTTCGATAATTTGGGAGCGGGAAATGCAACTTGAACTGGTTACCGGCGTGCTGCTGGACCTTGATGGTGCCCCGGTTTGTTTCAGCTGGCGAGAGAAGTCATACACGGTCTGCTCCAGGCCGGTGCGCTGGTACTCCCGAAGACTCTGGTGGCAGGAAGCTGCTGCGGCTCCCAAGGGAGTTGGAGCAGAGCTCGTAGAAATAGAGATGTGGCGCTTGTGGGCGGTAAGCGAAACGGATCGGGTCTTCTTCGAGCTCACTCACAAGATGCCCGAGGACCAATGGGAGATAGCTAGAGGCAGCTAGGTGTCTTTCACTCACCTAAATATCAGCTCCGCCTATTCCGCCCACTACGGAGTGAGTCGCCCAGAGATCATGGTTGCAGGAGCCAGCGCTATGGGCTTTGAAGCTCTCGCCATTACCGATCGAGATGGTCTCTACGGGGCCGTGAAGCACATTGGTGCCTGCATCAAATCTGGCATCTACCCAATTGTTGGGGTAAACCTAGAGGTTCACTCCAAGCTCTCGAGCCTTGGGAGAGTTGTCGTTTTAGCCCATGGCCATAACCAGGGAGCTGGCTGGGCCGCGGTCTGCAGAGTGGTCTCTAAAGCATGGCAAAAACCCGGTCGCAACAGACAGGTTGCGATAAGCATCGAAGATTTGGCAGCAATCACCCAGTCCACCGCAGCCAATTGCACAATACTGCTGGGCCCAGAATCCAGCCTGGGAAAAGCGGTGCTTGTGAACCCCGTGGCTGCAAGTGAGATCCTGAAAACCTGGACAGATCTTTTTGGCCTGCAGGGCTCCCTGGCTATTGAGTTGGTGAATCACCTCACCGAGCCCGGCAGCATTGGTTCCGAAGAGCACGCCAGAGCAATGCATCAAATAGCCAAGGCGAACAACCTGCCGGCGGTTTTGACCAATGCGGTTCGCTACCTGAGCCCCGATGACGCGCTGACCGCGGACGTATTGGATTCGGCAAGGCACTTAGAGCCACTGGGTGTGTTTTTGCCACAGCCAAATGCTCAAGCCTGGCTAAAGCCCGATAGCCAAATGGCTCAGCTGGCACTGGAAATAACCGAGAGCTCAAAGGCCTCATTAGAGCTGATATCAAACACTCAGGCACTAGCCAGGCGCTGCTATCTGGAGCCGGTCTCTGATTGCGGCTGGGGTCAGCCAAAGACTCCCGAACAAAGTGCCCTTGGAATAAGCGAAAACCCCTTTGAGGTGCTGTGGCAAAAAGCTCACTCAGCGATTGATTGGCGCTACCCAAACGCCAAGGCCTCTTTGTTGGCTCAGGTTCAGCACCGGCTCTCAAAAGAGTTGATAGCGATAAATCAGCTCGGGTTCGCCACCTACTTCCTAACCGTTGCAGACGTTGCCCAGATGATCAGGGATATGAATGTCCGGATTGCAGCTCGTGGCTCTGGAGCCGGGTCGCTGACCAACTACCTGCTTGGCATCAGCGGGGTTGACCCGATATCCGAGGGGTTGTTGTTTGAAAGATTTTTATCGACCGAGCGATCCACCCTTCCCGATATAGACATCGACGTTGAATCAGCCAGACGTCATGATATCTATCGCAATATCTTCCGCCGCTACGGCGGCGAGCGAGTGACGCTTTTATCAATGCAGTCCACCTATCGAGGCCGAGGAGCTGTCCGCGACAGCGGAATGGCACTTGGACTACCGGATGAGCAGATCGACCAGATAGCCAAGAACATGTGGCGCTTTTCAGCCAGGAACTTTCGAACCGAACTTCGTGAAAAGCCAGAACTTGGCGAGTTTGCCCTGCAGGCAGAAAACGATCGGAAGCTGAACCTGCTAATCGACATCACCCAAAGACTGGACCGACTCCCTAGGCATATATCAATGCACCCCTGCGGAGTGATTCTTGGAAACTCAAACCTTCTGAACCTAACGCCAACCGAGCCAAGTGGCTTGGGGTTGCCCATGAGTCAGTCTGGATGCTGGACAGCGCACCCCAGCCGACAAAGTCTCCATGTCTCTTAAAAGTCCTGGGTGGTAGAAGCTGCAACAGCACAATGTAAAGTGTCTGTGAGAGAGAAGTCCTGTGGCAAAACTCTAACTAAGGTGGCCTGTGACAGAATCTCAGTGGGCCTGGCATGAATGTGGTCCACTCACACCTTTGGCATCTTCATGGGGGCCTGGACCCTAAATGCAAAGCCGGAACTTTTCACGGTAAGCCACCGGCGCCAACTGAGTTCACCGACCTAACGCTGTGGACGCCACCGGTGCCGATGGCAAAAGTGCACGCTCTACCCCAGGGCCGCTTTAATGAGCAACCGTAATTTCAGCCCGCCGTAATCAAGCTTTAGCCCCTCTGCAAAGAGAGATGCAATAAGCCAGAAGGAACAACTGATGAATTGCGGGGCAGATAATGGCCATGCACGGGCTGGCTTGGCGAGATGCAGTGTGCCAGCGGGGCCTAAGGGGGCAGGTGGACGCCAGCTGGCTCGCGAGCTGGGCCATGCCCTGTGGCGTGCTTGGCGCTGGTGGCTTGGGAGCCTAAGCTGGCCCACTGGCGGGGCTGGGCTCGCTGGCCCTGCAGCCCCGCTGGGTGCCGCCTTTAGCCCACTCACGCCCAGCTGGCTGAATAAGAAAATTTTTACCCAAATGAGTCAGGAGCTGGATTACAACCCCGTTGACCTTGTAAATTCAAGCAGACACAGCCATGAGCTGGGGCCTGGCCAAACCACCCCTCAAGTGATGAAAACTGCTGACCAAAACAAAGCCAAGTCAAACAAAAGATGGCGCTGGAATCAGGATGGCAATCACCGAGGTGGCAGGCATCTCAAGACCCGAGGTTGAAAGGGTCATGACCGAGCAGCCCTTTAGAGACATCAGCGATTTCTATATTCGCGCCAGGCCCTCTCGCAGGACCCTTGAAAGGCTTGCGCTAATTGGAGCACTCGACCAAATTGCAGACATCAGAGCCGAATCTAACGAAAGCAACCGGGGTGACCTGCTGGTTCACATTCGGCAAATCAGCTCCAAGCCACTTGGCAAACAGGACAAGAACCAGATGAGTTTCGATCTTGGAAAACTAGATCGACTTCCCACCGGCAACAAGGCCCCCACAAAAACCCAAACTGTTCAAAATGAGCTAGATATCACGGGCATGGATGTCACCGATCACCAGCTCAGTGAGTTTCAGGAACTACTCGATGAGCTGGGAGTGGTTCGTGCAAGTGAGCTGGTGAACCTCAGGAGCAACACCGAGGTGTTGGTTGCCGGAGTTCGAGTGGCAACCCAAACACCACCGATGCGAAGTGGGAAGCGAGTGGTCTTTATATCCCTTGATGATGGCACCGGTTGCGCAGATGCCACCTTCTTCGATGAGGCGCAGCGACGCTGCGCTCAACTGTTGTTTCAGAACCGATTGCTCCTGATATCAGGAAAGACCCGCCGCACCGGAGTGCGAGGGGTCTCTATCCTTGCTGAGAACGCATTCGATCTCAGAGCGCTCTGGTTAGAGCGCAAGCAAAAGGCTTCCTAGTTGTTGTTGAAGATGGCCAAGAGGCGCAAAATCTCAACGTAGAGCCAAACCAAAGTTGCGGTGAGGCCGAAGGCCGCACGCCACTCGAGCTGCTGTGGCCAACCCTGCTGAACACCAACTCTGATGGTCTCAAAATCTAGGTTTAGCGTGAAGGCTGCAAGCCCGACACCAACTAGGGCAATGAGCCAACCGAAACCGGTTGTGTAGACGCTCATACCTGCAAGAAGTGCAAAGCCGAGGTTGACCATTGCAAAAATGAAGTAACCAATCAGCGCAAAGGTCATGATTCTGGTGAAGCGCTCGTTGACCTTGATCCAACCGAAACGGTAAGCGGCAAACATTGCACCTGCGGTGGTGAAGGTTCCGATCACGGCTGTCTGCACGATCCCGGGCCACATGCTCTCAAAAATGCCGGATAGCGCACCGATGAATACACCCTGAACCAGGGCATAAGCCATCATTACGCCGGGACGGACCTTCTTACCGAAGCTTGCCCACAGGCCCAATCCAAGTCCAACAAACAGCGCTGGGAGTAGCAGTGCGTAGAGCTCTAGGAACCAGGTGACACCGGCTCCCGCGAGCACGGCCAAAAACATTGTCAAAACCTTGGAGGTGACACCCTCCATGGTGAAAGGAGCTGAAGTGATGCGAGAAAACTCACCATCAACCTGCTGCTGATCTAGTTGCGTTGACTGCATGCCAGTGCGCAAAGCTGCGTTAAAAGCTGGGTTGTGAGAAGCCATAACCGTCCTTTTCCTAAATGTGACTGCCGATAGCCTAAGCGAGTTCTCTGGAAATTTCCTGCATATGTGCAGGGGAAATCTGGTGACCGCCTGGGTGAGATAGCCAACTAACTTCCGCCCCAAGGCCCCGCAGCTCCGCCACCCACAATTCAGTTGTGGCCTCCGGGGCGTAGGGGTCGTTTTGACCGTTCGCAATCCAAAGCCGCTTACCTGATAGATCGACCTTCGGAACAATCTCAAGCGGCTTGGTGGAGCCAAACATCACCGATCCCGCTAGTAGCTCGGGGTGCATAACCAATAACGCTGCGCTTGCGTTAGCGCCGTTTGAGAACCCCACCCCATACATCTGCGGACCTAGTCCGTACTCCGCAATGGCCAGTTCTAAAAAGTCCTTGAGCTCGTCAACAGCCTGCAAGACAGACTCTTGAACAAATGAGCCATCCGGGCGACGTTCGAAAAATCGGTTCATGCCGTTTTCTTCGACCATGCCCCGAGGAGAGAGCAAGCTTGCGGTCGGATCTATAGCCGCACCAAGACGAAGTAGGTCGTGCTCATCAGCACCGGTGCCATGCAGCAAAAGTAGGGTTCTTTCACCCTTTTTCTCAAAAACATGCGGCCTGGTTAGGTCTCTGGGGTTCAATCTAAACCTCAATCCTTGGTAGTGAATTCTCGATTTGTTCGCGGCTGGGCTCGAGCCACGGTGGCAACTTTAGCTTGCGTCCCAATTCCAACAGTGGCTCGTCGATGTCAAAACCCGGCTCGTCCGTTGCAATCTCGAACAAAACCCCGCCTGGCTCTCTGAAATAGATGCTCTTGAAGTACTGACGGTCCATGATCTCTGTGACAAGAACCCCCTTACCTAAAAGCTCCTGGCGCCAACTCTCCATCGTCAAAAGATCCGGAGCCCTAAATGCCACGTGGTGGACGGTTCCGCCTGCTTGCAGGCCCCGCTCAGCTACACCTGCTTGAACCTGAACAGTTGCGCCTGCGCCACCTAGGCCCATGTCGAAACTTGCTGAATCGCCGCTCTCGCCATGGAGTTGCATGCCCAAAAACTCAGTGAGCATGGAGGCGGTTGGGTCAAGGCTGTGCTCGGACAGAGTGATGGTGTGAAGACCGCGAACGGCCATCTCCTGAGGAATATCTCCCACCCCGTCCCAGCCACTTCTTTGATCGCCGGCAGCGGCAATCAGCTCAAGGCGCATCCCGTCGTTATCGAAAAGCGTCAAGACCTCTGAGTCGCCACGGACAACTGGGGCCTCGAATAAAACCCCTAGTCTCTTGGCGCGCTCGTGCCAAAATCCGATGCTCTCAGGTGGCACCGAGAATGCGGTGGCGGTGGTAAGCCCGGCACCCTCCCTACCGGGAGTAACACCAGGCCAGGGGAAAAACGTCAGAATCGAGGCCGGCCTGCCGGCCTCGTCGCCGTAATAAAGGTGCCAAACATTGGGAGCATCAAAATTCACGGTCTGCTTGACCAGCCTGAGGCCTAGAACTTTTGTGTAGAAATTGACGTTTGCCTGAGGATCTGAGGCAATCGCTGTGACGTGGTGAATACCGTGCGGTTTTACGTTCATCTTTCCTCCCGCTCTAAGTCAAGCCCCCTAGACAAATCATTATTCCCTGAGACGCTACATGCGCCAATCTGGGTAGTGGAGAAAAGGAATCTATTCACTCAGGCATAAAAATACCCCGCCAAAGCGGGGTATTTCTTTTGTGGACCTGAGGGGACTCGAACCCCTGACCCCCTGCATGCCATGCAGGTGCGCTACCAGCTGCGCCACAGGCCCAAAGCTAGGACAGTCTACACAATCTTTAGCTCGTGGGAACAACCGGGCAGTCTCGCCAGAGACGCTCTAGAGAATAAAACTCACGCTCCTGCTCGTGCATCACGTGAACAACTAAATCCCCAAAATCTAACAAAATCCAGCGGCCAGTCTCTCTTCCCTCCCGGAATCTTGGCTTGAGAGATTGCTTGAGTAGTTCATCTTCGATCTCCTCGGCAATAGCCTGTGCCTGGCGTTCGTTCTTTGCGCTGATGATTAGAAAGATCTCTGCCAGGGCGAAGGGCTCTGAGACATCCAAGGCCACTAAGTCCTCGCCGAGTTTCTCCCTGGCCGCATCGGCGGCCACCCTAAGAATTTGTTCAGTCTCGGCGCTTGCTGGCAAGAATTAGGCTCCTAGCGAATTGAAGATTGTTATTGAGGCAAGTATTGCAGCAACAGCCATCAGGATTGAAAACAGCCCAACGGCCCAAGGGCGCCACCAGCCCTTCCGCAAAACGTTTGATGGCACTACGCCCAATGGGCTGCGCTGATCAATCAGATCCTTTGCGCTGACCGGATCGACGATGGAAATAACACCCGTGACAGCCTCCTCGCTGTCTAAATCAATACCGTCTAGTGCCCCCGTGGTTGAGCCAGTTGGGTCAGGCAAGATGGCGATTGATCCGGTGGTGAAAACTTCTCCGGTGTCAACAGACAGCGACATAGCCTCGGGTGCACTTTGTAGCACAATGGCTTGCGTGCTTGGTTCACCCAGATAGTTGGCCCCGCGGAGTCCATCCTCTGGGATCTCAACGTCAATAGCCTGCATTTCATTGATGGGCTGTTCGTAACTTGGTGTCTCTGGCGGCTGCCTCTGCGCCCTACGCGATTCGCCAACCGCTGGCGGAGATGAGATCCGACTGCGCTCCGATGGAGCCGAATCCTGAACTGGCGCGACAGCCATGTCCTCAGCGGCAATTGTCTTTGAGAGGGCACTTGCCCTTCCAATGCTGGAAGCTTGGCCAACCCCCTGGGTCATTTCTTGGCGCTGGCGCATCTCGCGCCTGGTCATAGGTCTTTGGGCTGATTCAGTTTGCACAGGTGGCTCAGATATGGCTTTGGCCGCTGAGTTGACTTCACGCACTATGGGCGTGGAATGTGACGCGCGAGTTTCAGGGGTGAATGCACTATCCCCCAGTTGACCCGAACGCTCCAGCTCGCGCTGCTGCCTGCGAGTTAGCTCAGTCAATTGTCCGCTCCATAAAGTTCGTGCTTGGCAATGTATTGCACAACACCGTCTGGCACCAAGTACCAAATTGGTTTACCGGCTGTGACCCTAGCCCTGACTGCGGTCGACGAGATTGCAAGTGCCGGGACTTCCAGCACCTCAATCGCTGCCTGCTCGGTGTCTGGAAGCTCGAGAACGTGACCAGGGCGGCTAACCGCAACGAAGGTTGCCAGGGGCCAAATCTTTTCTATGTCTTTCCAGACCAAAATCTGGGCGATCGCATCGGCACCAGAGATAAAGAACAGATCCGCATTCGGATAAGTCTTCGCAACCTCTTCCAAGGTGTCGATTGTGTAGGTGACTCCAGGTCGATCAACATCAACGCGAGAGACCGTAAAGCTAGGGTTTGCCGCAGTTGCGATAACCGTCATCAGATAGCGGTGCTCGGCGGAGCTGACGGCTTTTTTGTGCCACGGAACGCCAGTGGGAACGAAGATGACCTCGTCAAGTTGAAATGCGTCCGCAACCTCGCTCGCGGCAACTAAGTGGCCATTGTGGATGGGATCAAATGTTCCACCCATCACGCCTATGCGTGGCCGCTTTTGATTCACGAAAACCTAGTGGCCAGCCTGCTGTGAGGAGCTCTTGTGGGAGTGACGGTGAGACACGTCGCGATAGGACCAGGTCACTAACGCCAGGCCCATCATTGCCACCAATGCGATAACGCCATAGAGGATGGGCTCCATGGGAATCTCTTGGTAGTGAACTATTGCGCCCTCAGCTGCGTAAATCAATGTGCTCTCCCTTTTTGAACTGCCCCTAGTTTAGCCACGGACTTGACCAGATCCCCTAATCAACCACTTGGTTGAGGTTAGCTCCCTAAGCCCCATTGGGCCCCTGGCGTGCAGCTTCTGAGTGGATATTCCAACCTCAGCCCCGAAACCAAACTCACCGCCATCGGTGAAGCGAGTGGAGGCATTCACCATCACCGCAGCTGAATCAACCTCCGCCAAAAACCGCTCGGCGTTTGGAATGTTGGTAGTCAGTATCGACTCGGTGTGGTGAGTGGAGTACTGACCAATGTGTAAAAGTGCGGCATCCAAATCATCCACGACCCTGATTGCTAGCTCGAGAGCGAGATACTCGGTCGCCCAGTCCTCATCGGTTGCAGGTACTGCGTCACTGATGAACTCAAGTGTTTTGTCGCAGCCATGCACCTTGACACCGTTCTTGGTCAGTTCCTCGCCCAGCTTTGGGAGCAGTTCAGCTGCGACTTCCTTATGAACCAATAGGGTCTCCAGGGCATTGCAGACCGATGGTCTTTGCACCTTGGAATTCAAAATGATTGGGATTGCCTTTTCTAACTCCGCGCTCTCGTCGACAAAAATGTGGACTATGCCATCGCCTGTTTCGATAACGGGAACCTTGGATTCCAAAACCACGGTTTTGATTAGCTCGGCAGAGCCCCTGGGAATCAAAACATCAATAAAGCCCCTGGCCTGCATCATCTCGACTGCGCCATCTCGACCAAAGTCGTCAACCGACTGCACGCTGTTCGGATCAAGGCCTGCCTTTTCCAGGCTTTGCTGGATAAGCCGGACGAGTTCCTTGTTGGTCTGAAGTGCCGCGCTTCCTCCTCGAAGAATTGCCACGTTGCCACTCTTGATTGCGAGCGCGGCAATGTCGATAGACACATTTGGACGAGCTTCATAGATGCAACCAACAACACCAAAAGGAACTCTCACCTGAGTCAGCATCAAGCCGTTCGCGAGGGTCATGCCATTGACGACATCACCAACCGGATCTGGAAGGCCAATAATCTCCCGAACAGCATCGGCAAGCCCCTGAACTCGTTTTTCATCAAGAGCAAGTCGGTCTAACAGAGCCTTCGAGATGTCGTTCCGAACTCCATTTTCAAGATCTAACTTGTTGGCCGCAATGACGCTGCCGCTGTTCTCTTCAAGCGCCTTGGCAAGATTCTCCAGGGCTTTGTTCTTGACCGAAGTGCTCGCCCCTGACAGCCCCAACTTGGCGCTAGCCGCGCCATCCAGAATCTCTTGAATCTTCATGAAGGGATTCTAAACCGCTGGCTCGAACCAGGTGTGAGTGACTTCTGTCACATCTAGGGATTCAATGTTCGATGACTCCGTCAACAAAACTCCAATGCCGGCCATGGTCGAAAGCCTCGCTGCTACCAGCTTGGTCACCGCTCCCCCAGTGCCATAGCCGGTGGAGGTACCGGAAACCTCAATGCTCTCTAGATCAAAGTCAAACGGCACAACAGCCAGTCGCTCTGCACCCGGGTCGCCAGGGGGTTTTGTGTAAAGGGAATCAACGTCACTGAGCAAGATCAGAAGATCAGCACCCAGTAGTTTGGCAACCTTAGCTGCCAGCTGATCGTTGTCACCAAATCGAATCTCCGAGGTAGCGACCGAGTCATTTTCGTTAATAATCGGCAGGACGCCAATCTCTAACAACCGCTCGATTGCCAGCAGGGCGTTCTGAGAGGTGTGAGAGTGCTCGAGATTATCCACCGTTAGCAAAATCTGTCCGGGGATGATTCCATGACCACTCAGTGCTCGTTCGTAACGGCCCATAAGCATGGCCTGACCGATGCTCGCAAGTGCCTGCGAAGTTGGAAGATCGTCGGTCTTTATGGTGAGGCCCAAAAGCGGAGCCGCGGTCGCGATAGCGCCGGAGCTAACAACCACCAAATCCTTGCCCGCTAGCTGCATGCGCTTGGAAAAATCGGCAATCAGCTGCAGGTTCTTTTCATTGCCATTGGTAATTGAGCTGGAACCGACCTTCAGTACGATTCGCTTTGCCTTAGCCAAAGCGGAGACGTTACTCACTTATCCTCTTCCTCCAAAAACACGCTTGCCTCACGCACTGCCTGGCGTTCAGCCCTGCCTCTTGCGCGCTCATTCATCATCTCGTAGTACTTTTCGCGGCGCTCAGGGTTGGTCCTGCGCTGAGTGCCGTCAGCCTTCGAATCTGTTCTGAACTCCTCGACCATTTCGGCAACGGAATCAATCAAAGGTTCCCAATCGAACACCACACCATTACCCTCACCAATAATTACCGTTGAGCCCCCGATCGCGCCAGCCTTCAATAACTCATCTTCAACACCTAGTTTTTGCAAGCGTTCCCCTAGATAACCAACCGCATCAGCATTACTGAAATCAGTCTGAGCTACCCAGCGCTCCGGCTTGGCACCCAGGATTCGATAGACATCCGAGGCGGAGATCGATTCCTTCCGAACCAAAAATGAAGTCTCTTCTTTCTTGGTGCTGATAAGCGAAAAGCGCTTCGAGGTGGTAGGGATCGATGCGGCTCGAGCACTTGCAACAAGCTCACTAAGAGCGAAGTTCAGCTCCTTTAGGCCCTCTCGGGAGGCTGTGGAGATCAAAAACACTGGGTAGCCCATGTCTTCAAACTCTTTAGCCACGAACTCTGCCAACTCTTTGGCATCTGGAATATCAATCTTGTTCAGTGCCACAAGCTGTGGTCGCTCAATAAGGGGTAGCTGCCCCTTTGGAACCTGGTAATTCTCGAGCTCTCTAAGAATTACCTTCAGGTCGCTCACGGGATCCCTGCCAGGCTCCAAGGTTGCGCAATCGATCACGTGCAGCAAAGCGCTGCAACGCTCAACATGGCGCAAGAACTCAAGTCCTAGCCCCTTACCCTCACTCGCTCCCTCGATCAGGCCAGGCACGTCTGCGATGGTGTAACGATTCTCGCCGGCCTGAACTACGCCGAGGTTTGGATGCAGGGTCGTGAATGGATAGTCGGCAATCTTTGGTCTCGCACTACTCATTGCCGCAATCAAAGAAGATTTACCAGCCGAAGGAAACCCGACCAGAGCTACATCTGCAACGGTCTTCAGCTCAAGGACGACATCGCCCTGCCAGCCAGGAACTCCGAGCAGGTGGAACGCTGGGGCAATTCGCTTGCGACTGGCAAGTGCTGCGTTGCCAAGCCCACCCTGGCCACCCTGAGCAACCAACAGCTCCATACCGGCTTCAGACAGGTCTGCCAGGAGATTACCCTTGAGGTCCTTGACTACCGTTCCGACTGGGACGGGTAGCACCAGATTCTCACCGCGAGCACCATTGCGGAAATCACCAGCACCGGGACCACCCGAGTCAGCCTGGCGGTGTGGGCGGTGGTGGTAGTCGAGCAGGGTCGTGGTGTTGTGGTCGGCGACCAAAGTAATAGAGCCACCATCGCCGCCATCGGCACCATCTGGGCCGGCAAGCGGCTTGAACTTCTCACGCTTGATGGAGGTGCAACCATCGCCGCCGTCACCAGCGCGCAAATGCAGGGTTACCTGATCAACGAAAGTGATCATCTTGCCCTCCTAGCAAAAGAGGCGAGCCACAACGGCCCGCCTCGATTGGAAAAATCTGTTATTTGTTGACGATGTTTACCACTCGGCGACCAGCCTTTGCGCCGAACTCGACGGCTCCAGCTGCCAGCGCGAACAAGGTGTCGTCCTTGCCCTTGCCAACGTTTACGCCCGGGTGAAAGTGGGTGCCACGCTGACGCACGATGATCTCGCCTGCGTTTACAACCTGGCCATCGTGACGCTTTACGCCAAGTCGCTGCGAGTTTGAGTCGCGACCGTTGCGAGTGGAGCTAACTCCCTTTTTGGATGCCATTTGTCTGCTCCCTACTTAATCTCGGTGACCTGAACGCGGGTGAGGTCCTGACGGTGCCCCTGGCGCTTTTTGTAGCCGGTCTTGTTCTTGAACTTCTGAATAATGATTTTCGGCCCACGGGTCTGCTCTAGCACTTCAGCCACAACCTTGACCTTGGCAAGCGCCTTCTGGTCGGAAGTTACCTTGTCGCCATCAACTAGCAACACAGCAGGCAGCTCAACGGTGCCAGACGATGCGGCAATGCGGTTCATGGTGACGATGGTGCCCACCTCGACCTTTTCCTGGCGGCCGCCAGCACGAACAATTGCGTAAACCACTTCGAAACCTAACTTTGAAAGAATTCGCCCAAATTCTAAATTGGGCAACAGCGATGAATTCTAGTGAATAAACCGCAGTTTGGTCAACACTATCGAGGCGCTATTTCTTAGCCTCGTCAGTCTTTACTACCCCCGAGGAGCTTGCCCTGCGCCTTTTGGGCTTTGGCTTTGGTTCAGGGTCAGGCAGCGATTCCAAAACCGCGTTCAAAATCTCCGTTTTACCCTCGGGTTCTTTTTCGATTTCAATCACGATTGGCTCTTCGCTCAAACCGGCCGCAGCGATTCTGTTAACAACCGACTTGAAGGCATCTGCCTGCTCTGGGGTGACAACCTTTTTCACTATTTCAGGCTTGGTTTTCTCGCGCTTCTTGCCCTTTTTGGCAACGGTCTCTGGCATCTTGAAGCGTGGCTCCTCATGAACCACCACTCCCCTACCGGCACAGCACTCACAGGGCTCGGAGAAGGTCTCGAGTAGTCCAAGACCAATCTTCTTGCGGGTCATCTGAATCAGTCCCAGCGAGGTGACCTCGCCAACCTGATTCTTGGTTCTATCCCTAGATAGGCACTCCAAAAGCCTTCTTCTAACCATTTCCTGGTTCGACTCTTGAATCATGTCGATGAAGTCGACCACGATGATGCCACCAATGTCTCGCAGCCTGAGCTGACGAACCAGTTCCTCGGCAGCCTCGAGGTTGTTCTTGGTAACGGTCTGCTCCAGGTTTCCACCAGAGCCGATGAACTTTCCGGTGTTGACATCGACAACGGTCATGGCCTCAGTTCGGTCGATTACGAGCGAACCACCAGATGGGAGATAAACCTTGCGGTCCAGCGCCTTCACAATCTGGTCGCCGATCCTGAAGTGGTCAAAGATGTCCTCGTCCGCCTTGTGTGCGACGAGCTTTTCAATCAGATCGGGCGCCACGGACTCGAGGTAGTCCTTGATGGTGTCAAAGGCAATCTCACCGGCGACCACTAGCTCTGAGAAGTCTTCATTGAATACATCTCTGATGATTTTTACCAAAAGGTCAGGCTCGCTGTGCAAAAGCTCGGGCGCCTTGCCCTTCTCAACCTGGGAAGAGATCTCTTCCCACTGCTTCTTTAGGCGCTCAACGTCGAGAATCAACTGCTCCTCGGTTGCGCCCTCGGCTGCGGTGCGAACAATCACGCCGGCATCTTCCGGAAGGGCAGTCTTGAGAATCGCTTTGAGGCGCTGACGCTCGCCCTCCGGAAGCTTGCGGGAGATGCCCGACATGTTCCCACCTGGCACGTAAACCAAGAATCTTCCAGGTAGTGAAATCTGCGAGGTGAGCCTTGCGCCCTTTTGGCCAATTGGATCCTTGGTGACCTGCACCAAAACCTGATCGCCGCTTTTCAGTGCTAGCTCAATGCGACGCGGCTGGTTGCCGGTCTCTGCCGCCTCCCAGTCGACTTCACCCGAGTACAAAACCGCGTTTCGACCGCGGCCGATATCAACGAATGCCGCCTCCATCGATGGCAACACGTTTTGAACTTTGCCGATGTAGACGTTTCCAATCAGCGATCCGCCCTGCGACTCGGCCACGTAGTGCTCGACGAGCATGCCGTCCTCTAGAACGCCGATTTGAACTCGGCCATCCTTCTCGCGAACCGCCATCTTGCGATCTACGGATTCGCGTCTTGCAAGAAACTCTGCCTCTGTTACTGATGAGCGCCTTCTGGAGGAGTCTCTGGAGTCTCGACGCCTGGAGCGCTTGGCGTCCATTCGGGTAGAGCCAGATTCCTCTTTTCGCTCGCCGCAGCCTTGGGCTTGCTGGCTGTCTTGGCTGGTGCCTTGCGCTCTCTAGGAGCACGTTCAGGCTTCGGAGCCTCATCGACATCCACCTTGAGCTTGCCGCTTCGAGCGTCAACTTTGGGGGTTGGCAGATCCGGAGCCTGAAAAATCAGTGCTGTTGCCGGTGCTGGTTTTACGGGTGCTTCTTCTTTTTTCTTAGCCACGTGTGCCTATTTTCCGGCTGTTCACACCCTGCCGGACTCTCAGTAACGATTCGAGCCGCAGCCGGAATCTAATCCTTTTTGTTGTCGGGGCCTCGCCCTTCGACCAAACCTTTGATGTGAGTGTGATCACATCTATCTAAAAGTATGACATGAGTGTTATCAAAATGCGATAATTCGCTAATGGTATTTCCCTTCGCACTCATCGTCTTTGGTATCGCGGGTTGGATTGCGTCCTTTGGTCTAACCCTCGAAAGACTCAATGTTGCAAGCAATCCGGACTATGCAACGCCGTGCGATATCTCACCATTTATTAGCTGCAAGTCAGTCATGCTCTCAGAGCAGGCCGCGCTGCTTGGCTTTCCCAATCCGCTAATTGGCATCGCTGCATTCTTTGCACCAGTCCTGATTGGTTTTGCAATTTTGGCCGGGGCAAAGTTTGCGCCCTGGTTCTGGAACCTGTTCTTACTCGGTCACGTCTTTGCCATGGGGTTTGTGTTCTGGCTCTTTAGCCAGTCCGTGTTTGTCATCGGCTCGCTTTGCCTTTACTGCATCGTGGCATGGGCTGCGACCATCCCGTTGTTCTGGTCGATTCTTGGCCACAACCTCAAAGAGGGCTATTTGGGCATAAAGCTCATGCCAAGCGGAGAATTTGTTTATGAGTGGGCATGGGTGCTGACAATCATCAACTACCTAGCGCTTTCGGGCGTGATTGTGGTTCACTTCTGGGACTTCTGGCCAACGCTGTTCTAGAACCAGATCTTTAGTTCCCGCGCTGCGCTTTCTGGGGAGTCCGATCCGTGCACCAGGTTCTGAACCACGGTGGTGCCCCAGTCTCGGCCTAGATCTCCACGAATCGTGCCCGGGGCGGCGGTTGTTGGATCTGTGGTTCCGGCGATTGACCTGAATCCTTCGATGACCCTCTGACCCTGAAGAGTAATGGCAACAATCGGGCCTGATGACATGAATTCCATGAGTGGCTCGTAGAAGCTCTTGCCCTCATGCTCGGCATAGTGAGCAGCCAAAACCTCTCTGGAAGGCGAGGTCAGTTTAAGATCGACAACCGAGTAGCCCTTTTGCTCGCAGCGAGCGATGATTTCACCGATCAGGTTTCGCTTCACGCCATCAGGCTTTATCAAAACTAGGGTCTTCTCCACCTTCTTGTCCTTCCATTAGCTTGTGATAGTTCTCTCTGGCCTTATCAATCGTGCTGCCCGCGATCAGGGCCCAAATCCACATACTTGTTGTCAATCCCGCAACCAAGAACATTCCCCAGAGCCAGAAGCCGCTGACCAGCATGGCTGCCTGGATTGCCCAACCGAGGTAGTAACCCCAGGGCTTTCTCAGTACCCCAGGAGCCAAGATGCACAAAATCGCAAACGATAGACCGATACCCCAGATCCACTCAGTGTCCGGGAGGTTGATTGAGGAATCGCCAACCTTGAGCCCAAACGCGGCCAGGGTTGCAAAAAACACCACAAAGGCCTCGAAGCTCAAAACAATCGAGGCCAATAGGCGCTTCGACGACTTACTCTTCTTCAACTACTTCTCTTTCTTGGACCAAACCCAGAACCGCTCCAACTAGGTAAAGCGAACCGGTCACGAAAACTGGCATTGATGTTTCCTCACCAAGCCTAAGCGCTTGGTCGTAGGCGGTGGCAAAATCATCGATGACCTCAGAGACAAATACCCCGCTGTCCTCAAATATCTCGGCCAGCTCATTGAGCGCTCATTGAGCGCTCTGAATTAGAGGAGGTGACAATCAGGTGATCAAACACCCCGACAAATTCAAGCGCTGAGGAATAGACGTCCTTGTCTGAGAGCATCCCAACCACACCGATTGCCCGCGGTGCAGCAAAATGCTGCTGCAGGGTGTTTCGGAAACTAACAATCCCGGGAGGGTTGTGAGCGCCATCGAGCACCACCAACGGCTCTTTTGAGATCACGTGCATTCTGCCAGGGCTTACGGTGTCGGCAAGTGCGCTGCGAAGCACTTCGTCGGCAATAGCGCGTCCCAAAAACTGCTCCACGGCAACAATTGCGGTTGCGGCATTCTCGGCTTGGTGCAAACCAATGATTGGCATCCAGAGCTGTGGGTAGCTTCCGAAACTCCCCTGCACGCTAAACCGGGTACCAAAGCCGTCCTCAGAAGCATCAATCAGGGCAAACTCTGAACCCGAGACAAATACCTCCTGCTGACTTCTGTCACGCAAGATCCTCTCAACATTGGGCTCTTGAGCATTTGAGACCACAATCGAGCTTTCTTTGATGATGCCCGCCTTGGTCTGGGCAATCTCCTCAATCGTGTCGCCCAAGACCTTGCGGTGGTCAAGACCAATGGCGGTGAAGACGCTGACATCCCCATCGGCAACATTTGATGCATCCCACTCTCCCCCAATGCCGACCTCTAAAACCAAAACATCAATCGGAGCATCGGAGAACAACTGGAATGCCAGCGCGTTATAGGCCTCAAAGAACGTCAGCTTGGCTTCACCCTTGGCAACCAGCTCGGCATCGACCACATCCAAGATGGCTTCGTTCTCCAAATAGACATCGACGATGCGCTGATCCTCAACGGGCTCTCCATCAAGAGCGATGCGCTCGTTGAAGCGAACCAGGTGAGGACTCGTGAGCCGGCCGGTTCTAAGACCGTGTTCTCTGAGGATGCGCTCAATCATTCGCGCAGCGCTGGTCTTGCCATTGGTTCCGGTGATATGAACAACTCGATAGTTCAACTGCGGATCACCCATCAGCTCAACTGCACGCCTGGTGGCGTTCAGCCGGGGTTCAATCTGGGACTCTGGGCGGCGCGCATAGAGCGCCTCGAGCACCTGGTCGAGCTCAGTCATCTAGCTAGCTTTTTCAATCTGAATGCCAATCACGCCAGCATCACCGACACTGAATTCACCACTGCCATTTTCAATCTTGATCTCAACAGCAAGTGTCTCCGCTGCAATGAAGCTCTCGTGCTTGGTGAGCGCAGGAATAGAAACTAGCATCGGAACTGAGGGTCAACTTGATTCGATCGGAGACATCTAACCCGGCATCCTTGCGAGCCTGCTGAATGTGCCTCACCGCATCGCGAGCCAGTCCCTCAGCAGCGAGCTCTTCGCTCACCTCGGTATCCAGCAACACAAAGCCGGTAGCGGTCAAGCCAACAGCGCTCGAACCCTGATCGGCCGCAGCAACCATGCTGATTTCATACTCGCCGTCTTGCAACTGCGTGCCATCGACGACCACCGAACCGCCCTCAACACTCCAGTTACCAGCCTTCGCAGCCTGAATGATTCGCTGAACATCTTTACCAACGCGTGGTCCAAGTGTCCTGGCGTTAACCGATATGGACTTAACCAACCCAAAGCTGGCAGCGGTGGCATCATCGGCGAAGACCACATCAACCCGCTTCACATTCAGCTCATCGGCCAATAGATCCGCATATTGCTTCAACGCTCTCAGGTGATTCAACGGCCAGCGTCAAAGCTGCCAGCGGCAGCCTGACCCTGAGCCCCGACGCCTTGCGAAGTGAAAGCGCGGTTGAGGCTGCATCCCTGATGGCGTCCATGTCGGAAACCAGCTGGTCATCGCGAGCAAATGCCGCTGCATCGGGCCAGTTCTCGAGGTGGACAGAGCGCCCTCCGGTAAGCCCCCGCCACATCTCCTCGGTGCTAAGCGGCAGAAGCGGTGCCGTGACACGCAACAGGGCCTCTAGGACCGTGTAAAGAGTGTCAAAAGCCTCTGTGTCACCCTCCCAGAATCGATCCCTGGAGCGCCTGATGTACCAATTGGTCAGCACCTCGGCAAAGTCCCTGACCTTGGCAGAAGCTAGGTAGCTGTCAAAGACATCAAGATCTGCCTGTACCTCAGAAATCAGCTGCGAGGTCTTAGCCAAGGATGTAGCGATCAAGTAGCTGCGTGGAATCAAAGCTGGTCTTGGCTTGATAGCTAGCGGCATTGGCATAGAGGGCAAAGAAGTAATAGCTATTCCAGATTGGCAACAGCGCTTGCCTAACACCTTCTCGAATGCCGGCCTCGGTGACTGCGATGTTGCCACCGCGCAAGATTGGTGAAGACATCAAGAACCAGCGCATTGCATCGGAGCCATCGCGATCAAAGACCTCGTTCACATCCGGATAGTTGCGAAGCGACTTCGACATCTTTTGGCCATCATTACCAAGAACAATGCCGTGGCTGATGGCGTTTTTGAACGCCGGGCGATCAAATAGCGCGGTGGCTAGAACGTGCAGGGTGTAAAACCAGCCCCTGGTCTGCCCCACGTATTCAACGATGAAATCACCAGGGTTGTGGGTCTCAAACCACTCTTGGTTCTCAAACGGGTAGTGCACCTGCGCAAAAGGCATTGAGCCTGATTCAAACCAGCAGTCCAAAACCTCAGGGACGCGTCGCATCATCGATTTGCCGGTTGGGTCATCCGGGTTTGGTCGGACCAGTTCGTCAATAACTGGACGGTGGAAATCACTTGGCCGAACGCCAAAGTCGCGCTCTAGCTCATCTAGCGAACCGTAGACATCAAGACGCGGGTAGTTCGGGTCATCTGACTTCCAGACCGGAATCGGTGCGCCCCAGAACCTATTTCTAGAGATTGCCCAGTCCCTAACGTTCTCGAGCCATTTTCCGAAGCTGCCGTTCTTGGTGTGCTCTGGGACCCAGTTGATCTCCTGGTTGAGCTCCAGCATCCGGTCCTTGATCTTGGTGGTTTCCACGAACCAAGAGCTCACGGCCTTATAGATAAGTGGGTTCTTGCAGCGATAGCAGTGCGGGTAGGAGTGCTCATAGGAAGCCTGGCGAAATAGCCTCCCCGCTGCCTTCAGATCCTGGGTGATTGGCTTGTTGGCATCAAAGACGTGCTGGCCCTCATACGGTGCCACCACGGCATTGAACTGACCGCGCTCATTGATTGAGACATAGGTTGGGATGCCAGCTAGGTTGCAGACATTTTGGTCATCCTCACCATAGGCCGGTGCCTGGTGAACAATTCCCGTGCCATCGGTATCGGCTACGTAGTCGGCAACCAGAATCTGCCAGGCATTGGCGACATCAAACTTGCTCTCATCCGAATAGAAGTCAAAGATGCGCTCATAACGAATGCCGTCGAGTTCTTTGCCAAGCATTTTGTGGGTAATGGCTGAGTGAGCGTCCTCGACGCTTTCAAACCCAAGCTCCTTCAAGTGGTTGGCAATCAAGGAGGTTGCCAATAGATACCTCTTGTCTCCCAAGGTGGAGTCCTTGGCGCTCACAACCGCATATTCGATCTCCGGGCCAACAGCTAACGCAAAGTTGGTGGGAAGCGTCCAAGGGGTTGTGGTCCAAGCCAGAATGTTCACGCCATCAAGGTCAGTGCCCTTGGCTGTGATTGGGAAGGTGACGGTGACCGACTGGTCCTGACGGTCTTTATAGACCTCATCGTCCATTCGGAGCTCGTGATTGGAAAGCGGTGTCTCACACCTCCAGCAGTAGGCCAGAACCTTGAATCCCTCATAGATAAGGCCCTTGTTGTGCAGCTCTTTGAATGCCCAGAGCACGCTCTCGGTGTAGTTCTGATCGAGAGTCTTGTAGTCATTGTCAAAGTCAACCCAGCGTGCCTGACGGGTGACATAGCTACGCCAGTCTTCGGTGTACTTCAGTACCGACGTCTTGCAAAACTCATTGAACTTGGCTACGCCGTAATTCTCAATCTCCGGGCGGCCAGAGATACCCAAGAGACGCTCCGCCTCAACCTCGGCCGGAAGACCATGCGTGTCCCAACCAAACCTGCGTTCGACTCTTTTGCCGCGCATGGTCTGATACCGCGGGACAAGGTCCTTGGTGTAGCCGGTTAGGAGGTGGCCATAGTGTGGCAAGCCATTGGCAAATGGCGGGCCGTCATAGAAGACGAACTCATCGGCGTCCTCAGCAACGCGTTGATCAATAGATGCCTGAAAGGTGCCGTCTTTCTCCCAGTAATCCAAGACCTCGCGCTCGAGGTCTGGAAAATTAGGTGAGGCTTGAACAGAGGCGTTCTTGCTGTGCTTGGGATACATCACGGCTTTCAAGGGGTAATTGTCATTAACAATGTTAATCTAGAGCAGTTGACTAACCCGAGGTTCCCTTTTGACTAACCACTCTCCACAACCGCTTAGAGCTGCCACGACCCCTGAGAAGGCGAGTGTTGATGGATTAGAGCAAAAGTGGGTCCCGGTCTGGGAAGAGTCAAACACCTATGGCTTTGACCAAAGCGCTAACAAAGAAGACATCTACTCAATCGACACTCCCCCGCCAACCGCATCTGGTTCGCTGCATGTCGGTCACGTTTTTAGCTACACCCACACCGATGTCGTTGCTCGATACAAGCGCATGTGCGGCTACAGCGTCTACTACCCAATGGGCTGGGACGACAATGGCCTGCCAACCGAGAGACGTGTCCAGAACTACTACGGCGTCAGGTGTGACCCCACGCTGCCCTATCAAAAGACCTTCACCCCGCCCCAGGTCGGAGGGGATAACAAGTCTTCAAAGGCCGCCGATCAGATGCCAATCTCGAGACAGAACTTCATTGAACTCTGTGAGGTGCTCACTGAAGAAGATGAAAAGACATTTGAAAACCTCTGGCGCAACCTGGGTCTATCGGTCGACTGGTCGCAGAGTTACCGCACCATCTCCTCACACGCTCAACGCATCTCTCAGCTTGCCTTTCTGAAGAACCTCGAGCGCGGTGAGGCCTATAGCGCCCAGGCACCAACTCTTTGGGATGTCACCTTTAGAACCGCAGTGGCCCAGGCCGAGCTCGAGGACAAGGAAGTCCCCGGCGCCTACCACCGCCTCGGCTTTGATGGCCCAGAGGGCAAGATCTTTATTGAGACCACCAGACCAGAGCTGATTCCAGCATGTGTTGCTCTCGTTGCTCACCCAGACGACGAGCGCTACCAGCACCTGTTTGGAAAAACGGCGAAGACTCCGCTGTTTGGAGTCGAGGTGCCAATCGTTGCGCACCGCCTCGCCCAAAAGGACAAAGGCTCCGGAATTGCGATGTGCTGCACCTTCGGTGATGTCACAGACGTCATTTGGTGGCGAGAGCTCAAGCTTCCAAACCGCGCTGTGATTGGTTTTGATGGTCGCTTCGCCTCAGAGCCTCCGGAGGCCATCAAGGAATCGAATAACCCAGCGCTCTATGAAGAGCTAGCGGGCAAGACTGTGTTTAGCGCCAAAGACATCTTGGTTAAAACAATGCAGGAAACCGGCGACATGGTGGGAGATGCGAGACCAATCACCCACCCCGTGAAGTTCTTTGAAAAGGGCGACAAGCCCCTCGAGATTGTCTCCACCCGCCAGTGGTACATCAAAAATGGTGGCAACGACGAAGAGCTATCAGCACAAGTTAGTTGAGCGTGGAAACGAGCTTGAATTCCACCCGCCGTTCATGCGCGTAAGACTGCACGATTGGATCAATGGCCTCAACGGCGACTGGCTAATCTCCAGGCAAAGATTCTTTGGCGTGCCTATCCCGCTTTGGTATCCACTAGATAAAGACGGCAATCCCGACTATGACAACCCAATAGCTCCCAGTCACGATCAGTTGCCAGTTGACCCCTCCTCTGATGTCCCCTCCGGAAAAGACGAGAGCATGCGCGGCGTGCCAGGTGGCTTCATTGGCGAACTAGACATCATGGATACCTGGGCAACCTCCTCGCTCACCCCACAACTAGCCGGTGGTTGGGAATCCGATCCCGAGAAGTTCGCCAAGGTCTTCCCGTATGACCTAAGGCCACAAGGTCAGGACATCATCAGGACCTGGCTGTTCTCCACCTTGCTAAGGGCTCAACTAGAGCACGATCAACTCCCATGGAAGCACGCCGCACTAAGTGGATGGATTTTGGATCCCGATCGCAAGAAGATGTCCAAGTCCAAGGGCAACGTTGTGGTTCCAAATGAGCTCTTGGAGAACCACGGCTCCGACGCAGTGCGCTACTGGGCAGCCTCGGCGCGACTCGGCACCGACGCGGCCTTCGATGAGGGTCAAATGAAGATTGGTCGCAGGCTAGCGATCAAGCTACTAAACGCCGCAAAGTTCAGCCTGAGCTTTGAGATTCCAACCGAATCCCCCAAGGTCACAGAGCCAATCGATCTTGCGATGCTGGCTCAGCTATCCAAGGTTGTCGAACAGGCAACAGCAGCTTTTGAGAAGTACGACCACACCAGAGCTCTAGAGCTAGCGGAGAGCTTCTTCTGGGTATTCACCGATGACTACATGGAGCTCGTGAAGGAGCGCGCATATGGTCTTGGAAATCACACCAAGGAGCAAACCGCCAGTGCCGTTGCAGCGCTCAGAGAAGCGCTTGCGGTCTTGGTAAGACTGTTTGCCCCCTTCATCCCATTCGCAGCCGAAGAGGTTTGGAGCTGGTGGCAAGAGGGCTCTGTCCACACTGCAGCTTGGCCAAAGGCCTCCGAGCTCTCGGGCATGAATCCAGAGCTTTTGGACCTTGCTAGCTCCGCGCTGATTCTGATTAGGAAGTCAAAATCCGATGCGAAGCTCTCAATGAAGGCCGAAATCGCATCTCTAGAGCTCGCTGGCCCAGCAGAGCTCAAAGAACTGCAGGGTGACCTCAGGGACGTTGGCAAGATCAGCAACCTGGTATTGACTGAGGCCGCTGAGCTTGCGATCTTGGAACTTAGCTTCAGCGAGTAAGTCGTAGCATTGGTCAATGACTAACCCGCTGCTATCCAAATCCTCTCTGGAGTATGAACTCCCTGATTTTCAAAACCTCAAAGACGAGCACTACCTGCCGGCATTTGAAAATGCCGTTCAGGTTCATAACCAAGAGCTTGCCCAAATAAAGGCAAACCCAGAGATCACTTTTGAAAACACTCTTTTGGCCATGGAGCGCTCGGGCGATCTTCTGAATTCCATGATGATGGTCTTCTATAACAAGAGCGCCTCTGATACGAATCCAACTCTGCAGGACATCGAGGCAGTCCTCGCACCCAAGCTCTCTAACCACCTGGACAGCATCAAGTTGGACCCAGAGCTATTCAAAAGGCTCCTCACTCTAGAGAAATCCGACCACAGCGCTCTCGATGATGAGTCGAGACGACTACTAGAGAAATACCTGGAGGACTTCAGGTTCGCAGGTGCTGAGCTGAGCGAGGCCGAACGCGCTGAGGTCAGCAAGATAAACGAAAAGCTCGCATCGCTGAGCGCAGAGTTCGACAAGTTGCTGCTAGCCGACAGCAATGACCTTGCCATAGAGCTAGACAGATGACTCAAGACTTGCTGGTCTAACAGATTCAGAGAAGGCAAGCCTTGCCCAAGCGGCTAAAGATCGCGACAAATCCGGCTATGTGATTCCGCTATTGAACTACTCAGGTCACCCGCTACTAGCCAAACTCGAAGATCGTGAACTCAAAGAAGAGATTCTGAATAGAACCCTTAGCCGCGGCTCCCGCGGCAATCAAAACGACACCTCCAATGTCATTTTGCAGATGCTGGAACTTAGAAAACAAAAGGCAGCACTCTTTGGATTCGAGTCCTATGCCGCCTATGTCACCAGCCAGCAAACCGCTAAGAGCCCTAAGAACATTCATGAGGTCTTGAGATCAATCGCGCCCGCTGCGATCAGAAACGCTAACGCCGAAAAGTCACTGCTCGACGAGCTCATGAGACTAGAAAACCCCGACGCCGAGGTTGAGGCCTTTGACTGGGATCGCTACTCAGAACAGCTCAAAAAGCGCGACTACGACGTCGACACTGGCGAACTAAAGCCCTACTTCGAGTTGCGCAGGGTGCTGGAAGACGGAGTCTTCTTTGCCGCAGGCAAACTATTTGGCTTGCGGTTTGTGCAGCGCGAAGATTTGGTCGGCTACCACCCTGACAACTGGATCTATGAGGTCTTCTATGAAGACGGTGAGAAGTGTGGGCTTTACATATTCGACCCCTATGCCAGGCCTTCAAAATCTGGCGGTGCCTGGATGAATAACCTCATCGATCAGTCTCACCTGCTTGGTAAAAAGCCGATTGTCGTGAACAACATGAACATTCCAAAGCCGGCCGCCGGTGAGGCGGCACTAATGACCTTTGACGAGGTAAACACCCTGTTCCATGAGTTTGGTCACACCCTGCATGGAATTCTCTCTGATGTCACCTACCCGCGCTTTTCTGGAACCAGCGTTGAGCGTGACTTTGTCGAATTCCCATCCCAGGTGAACGAGATGTGGATGCTGTGGCCAGAGGTGCTAGAAAACTATGCAATCCACTTCGAGACTGGTAAAAAACTCGACAAGTCTTGGATTGAAAAGCTAAACAAACTAGAGGCCTTCAACCAGGGCTATGAAACCACCCACTATCTCCAGGCAGCCATCCTGGATCTGGCGTTGCATGAATCAGATGCACCAAAAGACCTAGCTAACTTTGAGCAGCAGGCCATAAAGGACTATGGCCTTAGCCACCAGGCAGTGCCAACCCGCTACAAGATCAACTACTTCGCCCACATCTTCGGCGGCGGCTACGCAGCCGGCTACTACGGCTACATCTGGTCAGAGGTGCTAGATGCGGACAGCGTTAACTGGTTCAGGGAAAACGGTGGGCTCACCCGTGAAAACGGCAAACGCTTTGCCGAGCTGTTATTGGCTAGAGGTGGATCGAAGGACTCAATGCAAATGGCGAGAGAGTTCCTTGGCCGAGAGCCATCGATCGATGCCCTACTGGTTCGCAGAGGTCTGAACTAGCGCCTTTTCCGAACCAGCCAGACCAAGATGCCGGTCACAAGCGCCCAGAAGGCACCGCCGATGCCAAACACCGTTATGCCCGCGGCCCCAATGACAAAAGTAACGACACCGGCAAGCCTGGTCTCGTCCTCGCTTACCGCGGTCTTGATCGCACCAGCAAACGTGTTGATTAGAGCGATACCTGCAAGAGCCAGCAGCAGGTTCGTTGGAACAGCCAAAACAAAGGATGCAAACGGAGCAGCAAACAGTGCGAAGAGAATGTAGATAACGCCGCCCCAGCTCGCAGCAATCCAACGCCTGGAGGGATCTTTGGCCGCACCCTCATCGGCATTTAGAGCCGCGGTGATGGCGGCCAAATTCAGACCAAAGCCACCGAAAAACCCGGTTACGGCAGAGCCAAGCCCGGTTGTAACAAACACTTTTCTGGTTGGTAGTGGGTAGCCCAAAGAACTCATGATCGCAAGCCCAGGAAGGTTCTGGGAAGCCATGGTAACCAGGTATAGCGGGACGCCGATTGCCATGATTGCCCCGAGTTCAAAGCCTGGCACCACCAAAACCAGGTCAGGCCAAAAACCAGAAGCTGCGTAACCATCGGCTTCAGGAGATAAGCCAATCAAAATAAAGCCCAGCGCAATCGCTATCGGCGATGCCCAAAGCGGCAGGACTCGATAAACCAGCAGCCACACAACCACCACCGGCAAAACCAACAGTGGGTATTCAACCGAGGCGGTCACCGTCGAGGCAACGAATGGAAAGATGACCCCGGCCAGCATGGCGGCCGAGATCTGAGGAGGAATTTTTCTCACCAATCTGCCAAGTGCTGGCCATGCACCGGTGAGGACAATCAAAAGGCTAGAAACAATGAATGCTCCCGAAGCCAATTCAAAGCTCAAACCCAAGCCTGAGCTGGTTGCCAGAAAGGCGGCTCCTGGAGTTGACCAAACAATGCTGACCGGCATCTTCAGATGAACGCTGAGGCCGATTGATAAAACCCCATAGCCAATCAGCATCACAAATAGTGCGGTTGCGATTTGAGAACTAGACGCACCCATAGCTGCCAGGCCAGCAATGGCAATACCGAAGGTTGCTATTGAGCCGGTGGTTGAAGCGACCGTTCCAGCAACAAAGGGGGCAAGGGCCTGGGACTTAGAAATTTCGAGGGCCTAGGCGGATTTTTCTTTGAGGCGAGCCGGTAGCGGCCGCACCTCAGGAAGCGACTTGTTCATGACGATGTCGGCGGTTATCACCACGAGGCCCTGCTCCTGGCTACCGGGGATTTCAAACATGATTGGACCTAGGGTCTCCTCGAGAATCGCCCTGAGGCCTCTGGCTCCGGTCTCTCGTTCCAGCGCCTCATCAGCAATCAGTTCGATTGCCTCAGGCTCAAACTCGAGCTCAAAGCCATCGATCTCGAACATGCGCTGATACTGCTTGATTAGGGCGTTCTTTGGCTCAGTGAGAATGGAAATCAAAGCTGGCTTGTCCAACTGGTCAACGGTTGCGATAACCGGAAGGCGGCCGATGAACTCAGGAATCAAACCAAACTTGCGCAAGTCCTCAGGCTGAACCTGCCGGAAGATGTTTTGGTTGTCGGTTCTCTCCTTTAGCGGAGCTCCAAAACCAATTCCCTTTTTGCCAGTGCGCTCCCCCACGATGGTTTCAAGACCCGCAAAGGCACCGGCAACGATGAACAGAACATTGGTGGTGTCAATCTGAATGAACTCCTGCTGTGGGTGCTTGCGGCCACCCTGCGGTGGCACAGAAGCGACGGTGCCCTCAAGAATCTTCAGTAGTGCCTGCTGCACTCCCTCTCCAGAGACGTCTCTGGTGATTGAGGGGTTTTCGGCCTTGCGAGAAATCTTGTCGATCTCGTCGATGTAGATAATGCCGGTCTCTGCGCGCTTGGGATCATAATCGGCTGCCTGTAGCAACTTCAGAAGGATATTCTCGACATCTTCACCGACATAACCAGCTTCGGTGAGCGCAGTGGCATCGGCAACGGCAAAGGGAACATTGAGTCTTTTCGCCAAAGTCTGAGCCAAATAGGTCTTGCCGCAACCGGTTGGGCCAATCATCAAGATGTTCGACTTGGCGATCTCGATTTCGTCGTGATTCTTGCCGCTGTTGGTGAGGGTTCCGGTGGCTCTAATTCGCTTGTAGTGGTTATAGACCGCGACCGCCAACTGCTTCTTGGCATCATCCTGGCCGATGACGTACTCGTCCAAAAACCCTTGATTTCTTTGGGATTGGGAAGATCTAGCGACTCTGTTGAGGCCTTGGCAGCGGTGCCAAGCTCCTCTTCGATTATTTCGTTGCAAAGCTCGATGCATTCATCACAGATATATACCGAAGGGCCCGCAATAAGCTTGCGGACCTGCTTTTGAGATTTGCCACAAAACGTGCACTTCAAAAGCTCGCTGGTCTCAGAAAGAGTCATGCAAAAAGCCTATAGCGCCTAAAGGACATTGAGTCCCAGCAACGCCACTATCGAAAACTGACTAAAACCTAAAGGCCCTTGCGCGAGGTGAGCACCTGATCGATCATGCCGTACTCAACTGCCTCTTGGGCTGTAAAGATCTTGTCGCGATCGATGTCTTTGTTGACCTGCTCAATTGTCTTGCCGCTGTGCTTGGACAGTGTGAACTCCAGCCACTCACGCATGCGCATGATCTCCTTGGCTTGAATCTCGATGTCGGAAGCCTGGCCCTGACCGCCGCTGCCCGCTGAAGGCTGGTGGATCAGTATTCGCGCGTTTGGCAGAGCCAATCGCTTACCTGGAGCACCGGCTGCCAACAGCACAGCTGCCGCGGAGGCAGCCTGGCCTAGGCAAACAGTTTGAATCTGAGGCTTGATGTACTCCATGGTGTCGTAAATAGCGGTTAGCGCCGTGAAGGAGCCACCTGGGGAGTTGATATACATCGTGATGTCGCGGTCTGGATCCTGTGACTCTAGGACCAACAGCTGCGCCATGATGTCATCGGCCGAGGCGTCATCAACCTGAACGCCCAAAAAGACAATGCGGTCTTCAAAGAGCTTGGTGTAGGGGTTGTGACGCTTGAAACCATAAGAGGTGCGCTCTTCAAACTCTGGCAGGATGTAGCGGTTTGAAGGCATTGGGATGCGTCCGGCTGCGGATTCTTGATAGCTCATGGTCTAGGCCTTTCCAACGCCGGTCGAACGTGATGCAAACTCTTGAATTTGGTCGATGAAGCCATACTCCAGCGCTTCTTGAGCGGTGAACCAGCGGTCCCTGTCGCCATCTTCCATAACCTGCTCGAGGGTCTTGCCCGTCTGCTCGGCGGTGATCGATGCGAGCTGACGCTTCATCGACATGATCAGCTCAGCCTGAGTCTGAATATCTGAGGCAGTGCCGCCGAAGCCACCAAGTGGCTGGTGTAGCAAGACTCTGGTGTTTGGGGTCGCGTAGCGCTTGCCCTTAGCTCCTGAGGAGAGTAAGAACTGACCCATGGAAGCGGCCATGCCGATTCCCACGGTCACAATGTCATTTGGGACATACTGCATGGTGTCGTAGATGGCCATGCCAGCGGTGATTGAACCACCCGGGGAGTTGATGTACAAGAAGATGTCCTTCTCGGCATCCTCTGCTGCCAAAAGCAAAATCTTTGCGCAAATCTCGTTTGCGTTCTCATCTCGAACTTCACTGCCGAGCCAGACGATTCGATCTTTCAGTAGGCGATCAAATACGCCGGTTCTGTCCAAATTTGGCACTGCCATGCTGAACTCCTTTAGCTTTCGAACACAAACTTAGCCACCGTAGCGGGTGATTTCTTGCTTGTTCGCCTCAGGCGTTAGGACTGGTAGGAAACCTTGGCACCCTTGGTGTCGGTAATCTCTGCATGCTCAACCAGGAAGTCGACAGCCTTGCGCCTTGCCAGCTCACCGGCGTAGTAGGGCACCTGACCTGCATCTGCAACCTGACGGACAAAGTCGTTGGGGTCCATGTTGTAGTTGCGAGCCGAAACTGCCAGGTACTCAATGAGCTCCTGGTCCTCTGAACGAATCTCTTCTTTTTCAACAATGGCATCTAGCAGAAGCTGAACCTGGAAGTTCTTGGTTGACTCTTCGGTGACCTCTTTGCGGTGGACATCGTCCTCCATGCGGCCTTCGCCCTCGAGGTGAGCATCAACCTCACGTTTGATGGCCTCATCGCTAACTGGAATCTTTGCCTTGGCAACCAGTTCATCCACGATGATGTCCCTTGCCTGCAGGATTTGCTTGCGAGAAAGCTGAACCTCGAGCTTTTGTTCGATGTCCTTCTTGAGCTCCTCCAGAGTGTCAAACTCGCTGGCTAGCTGTGCGAACTCGTCATCTGCCTTTGGCAGCTCGCGCTCCTTCACAGCTTTCAGAGTCACGGTGACCTCGGCATCCTGACCGGCCATCTCGCCACCTGCCAACTTGGAGCGGAACACGGTGGTCTCGCCGGCGGTCAGCGTGTCAAGCGCTTCGTCGATGCCGTCAAGCAGCTGACCCGAACCAATTTCATATGAAATGTCGGTGGCAGCATCGATCTGCTTGCCGTCCATCTCGGCAGTTAGGTCAATGGTCGTGAAATCACCCATCTTGGCTGGACGGTCAACTGTGTTCAGAGTTCCAAAGCGAGCGCGCAGTGCGTCTAGCTCGGTCTCGATGTCCATCTTGGCAACCTTGATTGGTTCAACCTTGGCCTTTGCTCCCTTGTATTCAGGAAGCTTGAACTCTGGGCGAATCTCGACCTCGAGCTCAATAATCAGTGCCTTCGCGATGTCATCAGCGGATGGCGCTGATTTGATGTCAGCCTGTGGGGTTCCCAGAGGAAGAAGCTTCTCTTCTCTAAGAGCTGCGCGATAGAAATCGTCCATGCCGTCGTTGATTGCCTGCGCAATGATTGTGTCCTTGCCAACGCGCTGGTCCAAGACCGGAGCGGGAACCTTGCCCTTGCGGAAACCAGGAATGTTCACCTGCTGAGCAATGGTCTGATAAGCCTTGTCCAAAGTCGGTTTGAATGCTGCCTGATCGACCTCGATAGTGAGCTTCACTCTGGTTGGATTTAGCTTCTCTACGTTAGTTTTCAACTTAGCTCCGTGATTGGTTGATTGGCATTGAAGTCCTAATTTGTCGGGATGACAGGATTTGAACCTGCGACCCTCTGTTCCCAAAACAGATGCGCTACCAAGCTGCGCTACATCCCGAGCGTTCGAAACCCTGTGGAGAGGATTTCGAACTGTCACACTCTACCCCATAGAATGTACGAGCACCTAATGCAGGTCACGCGAGTGTAGCTCAATGGTAGAGCCTCAGTCTTCCAAACTGATTACGCGGGTTCGATTCCCGTCACTCGCTCCAAAGCGCCCGAGAATCAGTAATGAAATCTAGAATCTTCTCCCTCGCCAAAGCCCCCTCCGGAGTTGGCAGTAGCGGGTAAACATGCAGGGCCTGATCTAGCTCTTCGTAGTGAATGTTCACATTTGCCGAGGTGGCCTTTTCATAAAACCATCTGGCGTCAAAAAGCAAAATGTCCCAGCTACCTATAAAAAGCAGCGTCCTTGGGAAACCTGACAGATCTCCCCTAACCGGTGACACACGCTCGTCCTGGTGATTGTCATCACCAGACCAGACCGCTGCAATCCGTCTCAGACTCTCTGGTATCAACCATGGGTCGTGCCTTTTGACCTCGGGCAAACCCGGGTGCGCGAAATCACTATCGAGCCAGGGAGATATCAGCACGAGCTTGGAGATATGGTCATGCAAACCCAACTGCTGAATGGCGCTGACGGCCAAACCGCCTCCGGCCGAATCGCCCATCAGGATGATCTCTTTACCAAAACCTTTGGCATAGTCCATGACCTTGGACAAAAACTCCAAAGCTTCTGCAACGTCGTGATGAGGTGCGAGGCCGTAGCGCGGCACTAGAACCTTGGCATTGGCATCGACTGGAAGCTTTTCTATTAGCTGCCAATGCTGAATCGCGATTGGGTTTACAAATCCGCCACCGTGTAGATAGATGATGACCTTGTCATAGTTCGTCTTTGGGGAAATCTCGTTTAGTTCAAAACCAAATTCAGTGCTGGTGCTGAACTCAGTATTTGCTAAAAGCGACTTGGTTGGCTTGGCAGCGGGCTTGGCTTTGCGGCCGAATCGAGACAGACCGAGTGCTTTTCTAATCTGAAAAAAGCCCTTGATGGCCTTCATCTCCGCACTCATGCTAGAACTCTAAGCCTGACACTTCGGGCACCAGTAGAGCTTTCTAGCCTGCATCAGACCTATCGCAACGTTTTGATTGCAGGATCTGCAGGGCAAACCCTCGCGCTTGTAGACGTTGTAGCGATCATCCTTTTTCGGCCTGCCCTTGAGGTAACCATCGCGGGTCAGCATCAGTCCCGTTCTTACCCCAAGGGGCATCAGTGCTACAGCGTCATCCCAAATAGCCTCAAGATCATCGCTTGGAACCTGGTTGCCGGGAGTAAATGGGGATAGGTTTGCCCGAAACAGTAGCTCGGCTCGATAAACGTTTCCCACCCCGGCCAGGACACTTTGGTCCATCAATAGCTGCCCGATGGGGACCTTTCTTTTCTGCACGCGCTCAATAAAGCTCTCACGCCCTAATTGCTTGGGATCAGGGCGCAGCGGGTCTGGACCCAGTCGATCAAAGAGCACCGGCACCTGGTCTAATTCGATCACCTCGCAGGCTGTTGGTCCGCGCAAATCAACCACGTGGGATTGATTTTGAAACCGAGCGCGAACCTGTCCGTAGGGCTCAGGAGGAGTGTCCTCGAAAGTTGAGAACTTCCACTTGCCATAGATGCCGAGGTGAATTCGGATCGCAGCGGTCTCAAAGTGCAGCACGAGCTGCTTGCCCCAGGCTTCACTCTTAGTTAGCTGTTGACCGGAGACCAATCCAGCGTCGGTGAACCTACCCTGGGGCGAGCTGATTTTTGTTGGCTCATGCAAAAACAGCTTCTGAAACTGCTTTGCGGTTCTATGAACGCTGTGACCCTCGGGCATGGATTAGTAGATGACCTCGCCGGTAGTTTCAAAGCTCGCTATCTTTCCGATTCTGCGAACATGTCGCTCATCGTTAGAGAACGGCTCCGCTATGAATGCCTTGATCAAATCCAGCACCTCGGAGTTTTCGTGCTGCCTCGCCCCAACCGCTGCCACGTTGGCATCGTTGTGTTCGCGAGCCAGCTTCGCGGTTGACTCGTTCCAAATCAGTGCAGCCCTGATGCCCTTGACCTTGTTGGCTGCCATCTGCTCGCCATTGCCGCTGCCTCCAAGAACGATTCCCAGGGCCTCAACGCCAGCTGTTTGATCTGCTATTACGCCCTGCGCTGCGGCGATGCAGAATCCGGGGTAGTCATCCAGTGCGTCATAGACCTTTGGGCCGTGATCAACTAATTCGTGACCTAGAGCGCTGAGCTCCGTAACCAAATAGGCACTTAGCTCCATACCAGCGTGATCTGTTGCGATGTGAATTCTCATGACCCACTCCTTCTTGTTATCTCCTGCGCAATGCCACTTGCATCGTCTGTTCTGATTAGCACTCTTTCGCCACCTGCCAGGTTTAGTAAAACCCCAGGGCCGGAGTTTGGCAAAAACGCGGTGGTTCGATTGGCATATCGAATGCCCCAACCGCCAAAATCTCTGGCCCTGGCATCCACCACCTCGACACTCGAAACCTCTTTATAGCGAAGCCGCAGCATTGGCACTTTCCAGTAGTAAACCCTCAGCTGCCCTCCAAGCTCAATCTTTGGCTTAGACATCAGCCAGGGCAGAACTAATAGCGGGATAGTGAGCAGGAGGACAAAAAAGACAATGTCGATTCCTGCGTCGCGAGCATCGCTGAGGCCGAACTGGACCAAGAAGGTGTAGCTAAAAACAACAAACAAGAGCATCCAAATGATGCCCGTGATAACCAAGAACAGCGCTCTAACGGAACTTGGGATCCTTCGAAGGTAAACAATTCCGGCCCACAATCCCCCAACCAACAAAAGCACCAAAGAGACCATCAGCAATTGACCATCCAGCGAACCAAAGCCATCTGGTTCACCGCTAAGGCCCCAGTGAATAGCCAAGGGATCAGGGAAATTCGAACGATTCGTAGAGACAAAAAACCAAAACAAAGCGACAAAGATTGCTGGCACCAGAGCCGTTAGAGCACGCTTCATGTCACCTATCATCCCAGAGTCAAAGCCCAATCGAACTAACCAACAAAGACATGAATTATGAGAGCGGAAAAATCTCATAGGCTTGAAATCTATTTTCTAAGCCAATGGAGCGATAAATGCCCGGTGAAAACCTCACCCAGAAAGAAGCCCAGGAACGTGCAAGCGTTGTAAGCGCAGAGAGCTACCTGGTCGAACTCGATGTCACCACCGATGACAAGACTTTCAAATCCAAAACCACCATCCACTTCTCTGGCACTGCAGGTGCCGCCACCTTCATCGATGCGCAGACCAAGTCAGTTGAGAAGATCACCCTCAATGGTGAGGATCTAGATCCAAGCACTCACTCGGACAACGTGAGAATTTCGCTCCCGAATCTGCAAAGCGATAACACCCTGGTCATTGAAGCCACTGGCATTTACTCAAACTCCGGCGAGGGGCTGCACCGCTTTGTCGACCCGGTTGACTCTGAGGTCTACCTCTACACCCAGTTTGAGGTTCCTGATTCCAGGCGCATGTTCCCAGTCTTTGAACAGCCAGACCTAAAGGCGACCTTCGAATTCAAGATCACCGCGCCATCGAACTGGGAGGTTATCTCTAACTCACCACTGGCTCAAAAGGTCGAGCTCGGTGATGGTAAGTCAAGGTTTGAGTTCTCCCCAACCCCGAGAATCTCCAGCTACATCACCGCATTGATTGCCGGTCCCTATAAGTTCTGGACCGATGAGCTCACATCTTCGAACGGCAAGGTCATTCCACTTGGCGTGTATTGCAGAGGCTCCCTGGCGAAGTATATGGACGCCGACTACATCTTTGAAAAGACCAAGGCCGGCTTTGAGTTCTTTGAAAAGCTCTTTGATTTTCCCTACCCATTCGAAAAATACGACCAGCTCTGGGTGCCGGACTTCAACGCCGGCGCCATGGAAAATGCCGGTGCCGTAACCTTCACCGAGAGCTACGTGTTCCGCTCCGCAGTCTCAGATGCGATCCGTGAGCGCAGGGTCGTCACCATCCTGCACGAGCTTGCCCATATGTGGTTTGGAGATTTAGTAACCATGCGCTGGTGGAATGACCTCTGGCTAAACGAGAGCTTCGCCGAATACGTCTCCACCCTTGCAACCGCCGAGGCTAGCGAGTGGACCGAAGCCTGGACCACGTTCGCAGCCCTTGAGAAGAACTGGGCATACCGCCAAGACCAACTGCCCTCCACTCACCCGATCGTTGCCACCATCAATGACCTAGAAGACGTGCAGGTGAACTTTGATGGCATCACCTACGCCAAGGGAGCATCGGTACTAAAGCAATTGGTGGCATGGGTGGGACGCGAACCCTTCTTCGAGGGAGTTGCCAGGTATTTCAAGAAGCACCAGTGGCAGAACACCGAGCTCAAGGACCTACTGGTCGAGCTCGAGGCAACCAGCGGTCGCGACCTATCCGGCTGGTCAAAGCTTTGGCTCGAGACCGCTGGAGTAAACACCCTGAAGCCAAAGATCGAAACCGATGCTGCTGGCCTAATCACGAGCTTCGAGATCGTTCAAACCACTCAAGAAGGTCACGATCACCAAAGACCACACCGGATGGGGATTGGCTTTTTCAATCTCGAAGACGGCAAGGTTCATAAGGACTCACTACCTCGAGCTCGATGTTGATGGACCAAAGACATCGGTCAGCGAACTGGTTGGCATGCCAAGACCACAACTGGTGCTGCTAAATGACGAAGACCTCGCATATGCCAAGGTCAGACTCGATGAGCCATCGAGAGTCTTTGCCCTAGAAAACCTCTCCAAGATCGAGGATTCACTCGCCAGAACGCTGGTTTGGACAGCAGCCTGGGATGCCACACGGGACGCAGAGGCTCCAGCAAGTGACTTTGTGCAACTGGTACTCGACCACATCGCTACCGAGACCGAGTCCACAACCATCCTCACCCTGCTCAGGCAACTGGTCACCACCGGAAACCTCTATGTCGCACCTCAAAAGCGTGAGGCCACCCTGTCCAAGATCGCCTCCTCGCTCATCGAACTGACGATGAGCGCAAGCCCTGGCTCCGACACCCAGTTGCAATTTGCCAAGTTCGTGCCGCAGTTTGCGAGAACCAGCGAGCAGCTGGACTGGGTCTTGGGCCTATACGAGGGCAAGACCAGCATCGAGGGCCTAGCGGTCGATGCTGATTTGAAGTGGGAGTTGCTGACCGGTTTGGTTATCGGCGGCAGACTGGACGAGGCTGCCATCGATGCTGAACTCGCGCGCGATAACACCGCGAACGGCCAAAAGTTTGCTGCTGCTGCCAAAGCCGTGATTCCAAACCCGGCTGCCAAGCAAAAGAGTTGGGACATCCTGACTAAGACCGAGGAGTATTCAAACACCCTGGTGAATTCAGCCTCAATGGCCTTTGGTCGAACCAATGACCTGAGTCTTTTGGAGCCCTTTGTGGATGCCTATCTCGAGGTTGCCCCAAAGATTTGGGAATCTCGCAGCTATCACATCGCCGCATACCTACTAAACAACCTCTACCCAATTCAGCTAGCCTCGGAAGAGCTAGCCAACAAAACGAGAAAACTGATGGATGCCGATTTTGCAAGCTCAAGACCTGCATTCAGAAGGATTCTGCTGGAATCACTTGCAGGTGTTGAGCGTGCACTAAAAGCGCAACAGGCCGACAACTAGGAGGACCAAATGGACTTTGAGCAATTTTTGACCGACTGGTCGACACTGATCTCAGTGTCAGCCATCATCGTTGGAGCGATAGTCCTCAGGGTCGTACTCAAAATCAGCAGCCGGCGAGTCGTCAAGACAATCGTCAGCGGGGTAAACCATGCCTCAAAGACTGAGCGAATGGACTCAATCCTTGCCGAGCAACGACTGACCCAGCGCACCAGAACCATCGCTTCGGTTTTGGACAACTTCACAACCTGGGCCATCACCATCACCGCACTGGTGATGGTGTTGAGCGAGCTCGGGGTGAATGTCGGTGCCCTGATTGCCGTTTCAACAATCCTCGGAGCCGCGGTTGGCTTTGGAGCGCAATCACTCGTGAAGGACCTATTGGCCGGAATCTTTATCGTCTTCGAAGATCAATACGGTGTTGGTGACTGGGTCGAGATCGGCAGCGTTTCCGGTGAGGTGGAGAAGGTTGGCCTCAGAGTCACTGAGATCCGCGACATTCACGGCACCTTGTGGTTTGTCCGCAATGGTGAAATCAACGAGGTTGGAAATGCCTCGCAGGATTGGGCCGCCGCGCTATTGGACTTTGCGTTCGCCTATGACAACGACGTCGACGAGGTTCAGAACATCATCTTGGAGGTAGCGAGCGAAATGCGAGCTAGCGATGACTGGAACAAGGACATGACCGCAGATGTCGACATCTGGGGAATGCAGCACGTCTCTGGTGAGCAGTTCATCATCCGAGCATCGGTAAAGACCGTCCCGAATCGCCAGTGGGCAGTCTCAAGAGAGCTTCGCAAGAGATGCAAGGCCGCCTTCGATGCAAAGAGCATCGGACTGATGAGCGCCACCAAGATCAACCTGGCCAAATAGCTTGCAAAGCCTCTATGAGCGACTCGGGCCGGAGGCCTTTGAAAGGCTCACCCGAGTTTTCTACGAAGGCGTCAAGGAAGATCCGCTTCTAAAGCCTATGTATCCGGAGGAAGATCTCGGTCCTGCAGAGCGCCGGCTGAGAATGTTCCTCGAGCAGTACTGGGGTGGTCCAGACACATATCAGCAGGAACGCGGTCACCCAAGGTTGAGAATGCGGCATTTCCCGTTCAAGATCGGCCCAAAAGCCAAGCAGGCTTGGCTAGACGCAATGCGCAAGGCCGTCGATTCACTCGAACTCAGCCCACTGGATGAGGCAGAGCTTTGGGGATACCTCGACCGCGCCGCCCACGCGATGCAAAACAGCTTGGAAGACTAAAGCGCGGCGCTTCTTTTTGAGAGCACGTGCCCGTGGCTTGAGCTCAGTCGCAACCAGTTGTTCGCACCAAAAACCCTGATTCTCTCATCGGGCAACATAAAACCAAGACCTGCCATTGCAAAAGCTGCAGCACCGGGTAGTCCAAGTTCAACATCAACCGCCCTGCCCCAGATTTGCAAACGCACCTTGGCAGCAATTGAAGAGCCAACTGATTCCGGAAGTGCCTCGGTGACCTCGGCTATCCCCTCCTTGGCCCAACCGGTGAGCTGCTGTTGCTCTAATGACCCGATCTCTTCCCAACCCTGCCGCGGTGGAATTACTCCAGACCACGCCACTCTCACCTGTGAGGGTGGAACGCTCAGGCCAAGAGCGCCTGAAGAGAGGTTTGCCAATCGCTCCAATACCGCCGAGATCTCGAAGGTTCCGTCTAGCTCTGCAGGAGTGGCCAACTTCAAAGTTCTCAGCCCTAGGACCGTGGGGCCATCACCAATAAGAGAGCCAGAGAAGATTGGAGAAACGTAAACAGCCAACACCTCTCCGAACGAGCGCAGCTTCACCGCTCCCTCAGAGTCAAGTTTTTTAGCCCTGGTTAGGTATGCGGTCAGATCTGAGATATCCGCTTGGTCTTGGAACAAAAGTTGGTCTGTCATTTTCACTGCCTAAACTATCGGGGAATCAACCCTTAGGAACCAATGACTCAGATACCCACAGATCCAATCAAGGATCTAGAAACAGTTTTGGACATCACGCAGCTCAGCGAAACAGAGTTTGAGGGTAAGACGCAGTGGATGCCGCAGGGCAGAGTCTTTGGTGGTCAGGTACTGGCGCAATCCCTAGTTGCTGCAACTAAAACGGTTCCTGCAGACAGAAGAGTCCACAGCCTCCACAGCTACTTTCTAAGAGCAGGGGATATCGAAAAGACCGTGCAATTCAGTGTTGAGATCCTGCGTGATGGCAGAAGCTTTTCCGCTCGCAGAGTCCATGCCATTCAAGATGGCAAGCCGATCTTTTCTATGATTGCGTCTTTTCAGTTGGAATCCCCAGGGCTAACCCATGAAGAGCCAATGCCCGAGAGCGTTGACCCCGAGACACTGCCATCGGCATCCGACTTGCTCTCAATGATCGATCACCCAGCCACCAACTATTGGTCTAAGGCCAGACCCTTTGACTTGAGGCATGTTGGAGAGCCGGTGTATCTTCGGCCCGCAAAAGAGCAAACCCCTAACCAGCAGGTTTGGTTCAAGACCATTTCAGAGCTGAGTAACGACCCGCTGATCCACACCGCTGCGTTGGCGTATGCCTCCGATTACACGATCTTGGAAGCGGTGATGCGCAATCACAATTTGAGCTGGGCGCATCCTGGGCTATCCGCAGCAAGCTTTGGACCATGCAATCTGGTTCCACGAAACCCCGAACCTAAACGAGTGGCACCTCTACGTGCAGCACTCCCCCGCGGCCTCAAACGGACGCGGACTATCGCAGGGCAAGATCTACTCGCAACAGGGCAAGTTGATTGCAACCATCGCCCAAGAGGGCATGATCAGAATCCCCGACTAGTCGCGAGTCAGGCGGCGATAGGTGGAGCGGTGAGGCTTTGCTGCCTCCGCACCCAATCGCTCAATCTTGTTGTCCTCATAGGCCTGGAAGTTACCCTCAAACCAATACCAGTTATCTGGGTTCTCCTCGGTCCCCTCATAGGACAGGATGTGGGTGGCAACCCGGTCCAAGAACCAGCGATCGTGTGTGATGACCACGGCGCAGCCTGGGAACTCCAACAAGGCATTTTCCAAAGACGCAAGAGTTTCGACATCCAGGTCGTTGGTGGGCTCATCCAAAAGCAACAGGTTTCCGCCCTGCTTCAAGGTCAAAGCTAGGTTCAAACGGTTTCGCTCTCCACCAGATAGCACCCCAGCCTTTTTCTGCTGGTCGGCACCCTTGAAACCAAAGGCTGCAACATATGCCCTCGATGGCATCTCCACCTGACCGACCTGCATGTAGTCAAGACCCTCGGAGACAACCTCCCAGAGAGTCTTGTTCGGGTCGATGCCCTCGCGGGACTGGTCAACATACGAAATCTTTACTGTTTCGCCAATCTTGAGCTCTCCCGAGTCCAGCTCGTGAAGACCGGTGATGCACTTAAACAGTGTCGACTTACCAACACCGTTTGGCCCAATGATTCCGACAATGCCGTTTCTTGGAAGAGTAAAACTCAAATTTGAAAACAGCGGCCTGTCATCAAAACCCTTAGAAATGTTCTTGGCTTCAATGACGACATTTCCAAGACGCGGGCCCGGCGGGATTTGAATCTCCTCGAAGTCCAGCTTTCTGGTCTTCTCGGCCTCGGTTGCCATCTCTTCATACCTGGCAAGCCTGGCCTTTGACTTGGTCTGCTTCGCCTTCGGGGTTGATCTAACCCAAGCCAGTTCGTCCTGCAGGCGCTTGGCGAGCTTGGCATCTTTTTTGCCAGCAACATTCAAACGCTCGGCCTTTTTCTCCAAGTAGGTCGAGTAGTTACCCTCGTATGGGTAGGCGCGACCGCGATCTAGCTCCAGAATCCACTCGGCGACATTGTCCAGGAAGTAGCGATCGTGAGTAACAGCCAATACCGCACCTGGATACTTAGCCAAGTGCTGCTCTAGCCAGAGCACGCTCTCGGCATCTAGGTGGTTTGTGGGCTCATCTAGTAGCAACAGGTCAGGCTTTTGCAAAAGCAGCTTGCACAGCGCAACGCGACGCCTCTCACCACCGGAAAGGTGAGTGACGGCCTCGTCTCCCGGAGGGCAACGAAGGGCGTCCATTGCCTGCTCCAACTGGTTCTCGAGATCCCAGCCATCGGCTGCGTCAATCTCTTCTTGAAGTGTTCCCATCTCTGCCAACAAGGTGTCGTAATCGGCATCCGGGTTAGCGAGTTCGGCGCTGATCTCGTTGAAGCGGTCAATCTTTGCCATCAATGGAGCAACGGCCTCCTGGACGTTGCCCAAGACGGTCTTCTCTTCATTCAGTGGCGGCTCCTGCATCAGCATGCCGACGCTGAACCCCGGAGCTCAGCCTTGCCTCACCATTTGATGGATTGTCGATGCCGGCCATGATCTTTAGAACCGATGACTTACCGGCACCGTTTGGACCAACGACTCCGATCTTTGCGCCCGGGTAAAAGGCGAGGGTGACATCGTCCAAGATGACCTTGTCGCCATGGGCTTTGCGAGCCTTGATCATCTGATAAATAAATTCAGCCAAAGTGCTACCAATCCTGGATTGCGATACGCGAGAGAAAACCCCTCTCCGACAATGGAGTTTAGCCGAAGAGGGGTTTTGGGTAGGCCGGGTAGCAGTGGGAATTGGGGGGCGCCGCTTATCCCGGCCAGACAGAGGTTAAGCCGGTTGTAGCTCAACCTCCGATTCTTCTTCCTCGGGATCGGGACTGTGAGTGGTTCTTTCGAAGCTTGAGACGCCAAACATTAGATCGTGCCCAATTGACTGGGCGTCAATCTCGACCGCGGTGCCATTGCGCTCACCGTTGTCCCAGTCGCGAATCTTGAGCTTGCCCCGAACAATTACTCGGTCACCCTTGACGATCGACTGGGCGGCGTGGTCGCCCAGTTTCCGATAGCAGTGAACCGAATACCAGTTGGGCTGAGTCTCCTCCCAGCGCTCTGTTTCGGGATTGAACTTGCGCCCGACCGATGCCATTCGGAAGGAGGTGATGTTGAGATCTGGGTTGGGGTTAGTCACCTTTGGATCGGTGGCGACGAAACCGGTGACGGCAATGATGTCTGTCATGGCTGACCTTTCTGATAGTTGGTCAGCACAGCATCTCAAGCGTGAAAAGTAATCGAAAGGGGTTTTTGAAATCTGTGGATAACTTTGGGAAAAAGTTAGATGTTAGGCCAAAAGCGTGGAGAACTTCGCTCTAACTTTGGAGACCTTTGGCGCAACCACTGCGACGCAGTAGCCCTGGTCGGGGTTCTTTTCGAAGAAGTCCTGGTGGTATTCCTCAGCTGGGTAGAGATCTCTCAGCGGCACCACCTCGGTGACGATATCGTCTCCCCACATTTCCTTGGCGCGCTCGATGGCAGCCTCAAAGATTTCTTTTTGCTCGGGGCCTTGATAGAACATGGCACTGCGGTACTGGGTGCCAACGTCGTTGCCCTGGCGATTGAGCTGGGTGGGGTCGTGCAGGGTGAAGAAAATGTCCAGAATTTGCTCTTGGGTGATCACTTCGGGGTCGAATGTCACAGAGACCACCTCGGCATGTGAGGTGTTGCCGTTACACACCGCTTCGTAGTTCGCGGTCTCCTTGGCTCCACCGGTGTAACCGCAGGTCACATCAGAGATCCCGCGGAACTGGACGTAGGCAGAATCAAGACACCAAAAACACCCGCCACCAAGCACAAAAGTTTCCATATCTATCTAAACTACATTGGCTGGTGGTTTGATTCCTGATAAGTGCCAGCCAGAAAGAGCAGAATTGAGCCAGAAGCACCCAACGCTTGGTGTTTTATATGCCTTAGCCGCAGCACTTTTATTCGGCGTAAACGCCTCCACAACCAAAGTCATTATCGAATCGGGGATTAGCCCCGAGATGGTGGTCTTTGTCCGCTCCCTAACCGCAGGGATAATTGCACTGGTATGGGCACTCATAGCCAACCCCAGACTGCTCAAGGTTCCTAGGAAACTAATTCCAACCCTGATCCTGTTGGGGATAGTCGGGGTTGGAATGCTGCAGTGGACATACTCACTCGCGGTCACCTACCTACCGATTGGCGTGGCGCTTCTGATCGAGTACACAGCCGTGTTGTGGGTGCCGATCATTGCTCTGGTGTTTTTCAAAGAAAAAGTAAAACGGCAGATCTGGCTTGGCGCAGCCTTGGTGCTCGGTGGCCTTGCGGTTGTGGGACAGGTTTGGGATTCACAGCTGGATCCGGTCGGAGTGTTCTTTGGCTTTGCCGCAGCGGCTTCACTCACCACCTATTTCATTACCGGAGAGCGCATCCAGCGGCACCTGCCAACCAATGTTGTGATGACCTACGGCATGGCAATCGCCACCCTCATCTTCTTGATTGCCTCGGATTTGGGAAGCTTCGATTTCGGAAAACTTGATCTCGCGGTTGACCTAAGTGGGAACCTCGCAGGCTTTAGCGCTCCGCTCTGGGCAATGTTCATCTTTATGGGCGTCACCGGATCGTTTATGCCAATGGCTTTTAGCTACCTGGCGCTTCGTCACCTGAGTGCAACCGTGGTGGGAGTGGTTGCAACCTTGGAGACAGTGACAGCCGCAGTCATTGCACTTTTGTGGCTTGGGGAGGCGATTAGCACGACCCAGGCCCTGGGAAGTATGGTGGTTATCGCAGGAATCCTGTTAGCGCAAACCGCGCGTAAACAAAAAACAGTGAAAGTAGTTGATTAGTTTGGCAACAATGGAGCTCACCCTCGAAACCTTCGAGTCGACCGTGGCAAAAGAAGGAATCACCTTCGTCGACTTCTGGGCCGAATGGTGCGGACCTTGCAAGATGTTTGGTCCAATCTTCGAAAAGGCCTCTGAGGACAATCCAGAGATCACCTTTGCGAAGGTTGACACCGAGGCGCAGCAGCAGCTAGCCGGCATGGCTGGAATCTCCTCGATTCCAACCCTGATGATTTTCCGCGATGGAATCCTTTTGTTTAACCAGGCCGGCGCATTGCCCGGTCCAGCACTCGAAGACCTAATCGGCAAGGTGCAGGAAATCAACATGGACGAAGTCCGCGCCGAAATCGCCAAAGAAAAACCGGCGGAGTAGCAACCAACAGCATGCGCAACAACTCGCTTGCCATGCTGGCAACCATCACCTCAATAGGCATTCTGGCCTGGTGGGTTGGTTTTTTTGACCCCGAAACCTGCTCTCCAGATGCCCAGGTTGAGGGCTGGACGTCTTGTGAATCAATCGCTCAGGAGCGCAACATTGCGCTAGCGCTACTTATTGGAATAACGGTCTTCGCAATAGCCGTCACTACCTATAGCGCATACAGGAAACGTAAGCGCTAGAGAACCTCAGCCAAGTTTGCAGTTTCATACTCGCTAAAGACATCAGAGACCGCCTTGTAGACGATCTTGCCCTCGTGCACGTTCAGCCCCAGCGCGAGCGATGCATCATCGCTAAGCGCCTTTTTCCAGCCCTTTGAGGCAATCGCAATCACGTAGGGAAGCGTGGCATTGGTGAGTGCTCTGGTCGAGGTTGCTGGAACCGCTCCGGGCATGTTTGCCACGCAGTAGTAAATGGTGTCGTGCACCATGAAAGTTGGGTCATCGTGGGTGGTGGGTCTGGAGTGTTCAAAGCAGCCACCCTGATCGATTGCGATGTCCACCAGCACGGCGCCCTTTTTCATGGTCTTGACCATCGCATCGGTAACGAGCTTTGGAGCCTTCTCGCCAGGAATCAACACCGAACCGATCACCAAATCAGCATCCTTGAGCTGCTCGGCGATCTCGTAACCGGTTGAAACCCTGGTCTGCACCTGACCGTTGAATCTGGCATCCAGTTCACGCAATCTTGGGATGGAAAGATCAATCACTGTGACATCGGCTCCCATGCCGTTTGCCACAAACGCAGCCTCGGTGCCGGCAACACCACCACCGATCACAACGACCTTGGCCCTTGGAGTTCCTGGCACGCCACCCATCAAGACCCCTGTGCCGCCATTGAACTTCATCAGCTGGTTCGCACCAATCTGAGAAGAGAGCCTCCCGGCAACCTCACTCATTGGTTGCAATAGCGGTAGCGATCGGTTTGGAAGCTGAACTGTTTCGTAGGAGATTGCAGTTGTTCCGGATTTCACAATCGCATCGGTGCAATCCTTAGATGCCGCAAGGTGCAAGAAGGTAAACAGCACCTGACCTTCTCGCATCAGAGAGTATTCGGCAGCAATTGGCTCTTTTACCTTCACGATCATCTCGGCCTTGGCCCAAACATCCTGTGGGGTTGCGCTCAGGCTCGCTCCGGCTGAAACATACTCGGCATCTTCAAAACCAGAACCAACACCAGCGCCTGCCTCGATCAGCACCTGGTGCCCTCGAGAGACGAGCTCGTGAACCCCAGCCGGGGTCATCGCAACGCGATTTTCGTTGTTCTTGATTTCCTTCGGGACACCAACCAGCATTTTTGCTCCTTCAACAATTACGCTAATAATCACAACATCTTCGACACTTATGCCACTAAATCGAATAATCTTCTTGAAACTTAGTAAATAACTCTAATTAGTTCGGATTGAAGGAAAGTCTCATGGAGAATTCGAAGAATATTCAGCCCCAGCTGGATGGTGTTGACAGAGAGATTTTGAAGGAGCTCTCTCGCAATGCCCGCATCTCAAATGCAGAGTTGGCCGCCAAGGTTGGGATTGCCCCCTCCACCTGTCTTGGCAGAGTCAAAACCCTTGTCGAGCAGCGCGTGATTCGCAGCTTCAGCGCCGAGATCTCACCCGCCTCTCTCGGCCTAGAACTGCAGGCTGTGATATCAGTGACGCTGAGAGCTGGAGCAAGAGCGAACCTCGCGGCATTCATGCAGTCGATGCGTGAGCACCCACAGGTGATTCAGGTGTTCTTCCTAGGAGGCGCAGAGGACTTTTTGGTTCACGTTGCCGTGAGAAATTCTGAAGAAATCAGAGAGTTTGTTCTAGAGCAACTGAGCAACAACGCCTCGGTTGCCAACACCAGAACCAACATAGTTTTCGAGCACTCTCACAAGGGTCCAATTAGCTAGAGTTGGGGAGCCAACAACCCAGGAGTCAATCGATGCGTGACGGTGCGAGGATGCACACTCAGAGCCCCGAAACCAAGGAGCTCAGAAACCAGATATTGCAATACGCAATCGAACGCATGGACCTAGACCCAGCCCCACTAGATGCCCCACAAACCAAACAGTGGCTGGAACAAAACGTGCCGCAAACCATCACCGAGTCAGGTGTTGGCGGCCAGAAGGCCATGGAGATATTTGGCGAGCTATTGGCTCCTGCCACCATCTCGACCGACCACCCGAACTTTTTGAGCTTCATCCCAAATGCTCCGAGCGAAGCAGCTACTTTTTTTGACCTCGTGGTCTCCGCCTCTTCTATTTATGGCGGCTCCTGGATGGAGGGTTCAGGAGCGGTCTATGCCGAGAACCAGGTGCTGGAGTTCTTAGCCAAAGAAGTTGGGTTGCCAGAGGGCGCCGGTGGTCTGTTTGTGCAAGGTGGAACTCTGGGTAACCTCTCTGCTCTTGTAACAGCCCGTGAGGTTTTTAGACAAACCCACTCGCTACCCGATTCCACACCTTTGGCCGTGATCTGCAGCAAAGAGGCCCACAGCTCTCTACTGGCAGTTGCCAAGGTAATGAACTTTGAGCTAGTAAAGGCAGAGGTTGACGAACTTGGAAAGCTCACTGGATTAGCGGTTCAAAAAGCACTGCAGGCGATCAAGCGCGAAGGTGTTTGCGGTTGTCGCAACCGCTGGAACCACAAACTTTGGCATCGTCGATCGAATCGACGAGATAGCAAAAGTGACCGCTGCCAATGACCTCTGGCTGCACATTGATGGCGCATATGGACTAGCCGGAATCCTGGACCCTGCAACCAAAGGACTGTTTGCCGGAATTGAGCACTGCGACAGCTTCATTGTCGATCCACACAAGTGGCTCTATGCACCATTCGATGCCTGCGCGCTGGTCTACAGAAACCCGAGTGCAGGCTAGAGCAGCTCACATGCAAAAGGGTGAATACCTGGAAGCACTAAACGACTCCCCTGACCACAACCCAGCCGACTACGGCTTTGGTCTAACCCGCAGAGTAAGAGGCCTGCCGCTGTGGTTCTCGATGGCCACCCACGGCATTCAGGCCTATCGCGATGCCATCGCGCTCAACAATCAGCTGGCCCAAGACATTGCCCAAGAAATAGGCCAACGGCCCTACCTAACACTGATTCGCGAACCAGAACTCTCGGTTGTGGTTTTTGAGCGAAACGGCTGGGATCAAAGCCAATATGACGCTTGGTCTGAACAGCTTCTCACCTCAGGTGAAGCATTTGTGTTGCCCTCTAGCCACCTGGGAAGACCGAACCTGAGATTTGCAATCATCAACCCCAAGACCAGCTTCGAGGATCTCAAAAAGATCCTCGACTCACTGGAGGACTAATGAAAATCACCAAGGTCGAAGCCCCAAAATCGCTCTCCAGGGTGAGAGAGCCTGAGCGCGCAACCATCAGGGTCGCAGCCATCCAGTTCAGCTGGCGTGAGAATCAAACCGAGCACCAAGAGATGATCGCTTCCGCGATTCGCAAAGCAGCTTCAGAGGGAGCGCAGGTCGTGTTCCTACCTGAACTAACCCTCTCTCGATACCCGGCAGACATTGTCCCCGAAGGATCCCCCATTGATACCGCAGAGGATCTTGGCTCAGGTCCAACCATGCAACTGGTTTCCGGGCTCGCAAGAGAGCTAGAGATTTTTGTTCACGCCTCAGTTTTTGAAGACAGGAACTTTGATGACCAAAGAGGTCTCAACACCGCAATCATTGTTGGGCCCGATGGAAAGCTAGTTGGGGCAACACCAAAGCTGCACATTCCGGTTACCGAAGGGTATTTCGAAGACTAGGTACTTTCAGCTCGGTCCAAACCACAACCCCTACCCCGTCTATGAACTGGGGCTAGCGGGAAGCCCAAGGATTGGGCTTCCAACCTGCTGGGATGAGTGGTTCCCGGAGGTCGCAAGGGCATATGGCCTAAACGGTGCGGACATCCTTTGCTATCCAACAGCCATTGGTTCAGAACCCGATCACCCAGATTTTGACACCGAACCACTTTGGCGGCAGGTGATCGTGTCGCACGCAATTGCAAACGGATTGTTCATTGTTGTGCCAAACAGGTTTGGCAATGAAGGCCGAATCGATTTCTACGGATCGAGTTTTATTGTCGATCCTTATGGCCGCATCCTCGCTCAAGCCGCTAGGGACACAGACGAGATCCTGATTGCAGATCTTGATCTCGACCAAAGACGAGACTGGTTAGAGCTGTTTCCATTTTTTGGCACCCGCAGGCCAGACACCTACGGGGTGCTAACCGAGCCACTTGTGAACGCCCGAACCAGCTCGGGTCAGGGCATTGAGGGCGGAATCCCGGGACTAAAGCCATGAGATTTCCAGCAGAGTGGGAAGCACATGAGCGCACCTGGGTGGCCTTCCCCCACGCTGGCTACACCCTCGGTGACACCGAGGCAGCACAACTTGCGGCCAGGCAAACCTGGGCCAATGTTGCCAATGCTGCAAGCGAGTTCGAGAAGGTCTCGTGCGTGATAAACCCAGGCGATTACAAAAACGCCAAGAAGTTTCTAAGCTCCGAGATCGAGATAGTCGAGATCGAAATCGATGACGGCTGGATCAGGGACTCTGGCCCCAGCTTCGTGATTGATAAAGATCAGCTCAAGGCCGTGAACTGGGTCTTCAACGGCTGGGGAGCGCAGGATTGGGCAAGCTACAAAAAAGATGCCCTGATGGCAACAGCGGTTGCCAACCATCTCGGGGTGGAGGTTATTGATTCCAAGCTCACCAATGAGGGTGGCGGCTTTCACGTCAACGGCCAGGACACGGTGATGCTCACCAAGACCGTTCAGCTTGGCAAAGAGCGCAATCCCGGTTGGCCAATCGAAGAGGTTGAAAACGAAATACACGAAAAACTCGGCACCTCAAAGGCGATCTGGCTAGAGCGCGGACTAACCCGCGACTACGAGGAGTTTGGAACACTCGGGCACGTTGACATCGTCTCCTGCTTTGCCCCAGATGGCAGGGTGCTGATTCACGACCAGCAAAACCCCAATCACCCTGACTACCCGGTTTCTGCAGAGGTTAGACAACTGTTCATCTCGGCGGGCTTCCAAGTTGTGAACATTCCGGCACCGGAAACCCTGAAGGACGCTCACGGTTATGTGGATTACAGCTACATAAACCACTACGTGCTAAACGATGCCGTGTTGCTATGTGCGTTTGATGAAAAGCGGGACAAAGACGTCAAGGCAATGATGCGAGATGTCTACCCCGGCAGGGAGATTGTGCTGCTGGATGCCAGAGAATTATTTGCTCGAGGAGGAGGAATTCACTGCATTACGCAACAGCAACCAGCTGTTTACCAAAAGTAGTGCTTTAATTCACGCAAAGGGGACGTACCAAGGACGCGATGTCTTCTTGACCTATACCTTCAAATCCGAAAGGCCATAATGGCAAAGATATCCATATCCCGACGTGTTGCGCTCCTTGCCGCAGCAACCGCATCAACCCTCGCGCTAGTGGGTTGTGCTCCAGCAGAAGAGACCAGTGACTTCGGTTCTCTGGACGTTCAGTTCTCCTGGATCAAAAACGCTGAGTTCGCAGGAGAGTTCCTCGCAGACTCCAACGGCTACTACGAAGAAGAGGGCTTTAGCTCGGTGAACTTCATTGCCGGCCCAACCGCGACCGCAGCGGTTGTGCTCTCAGGAGGTGCACTGGTTGGTCTTTCAGACGCAATCGCAGTCACCCCGGTAATCCTTGAAGAGGAAGCTCCGCTAAAGATCATTGGTGCAACCTTCCAAAAGAGCCCATTCACAATTCTGTCTTTGAAGGATGGCGCCAACATCGAGACCGCTCAGGACTTGATTGGTAAGCGAATCGGTGTTCAGGCTGGCGGTAACGAGACTTTGTTTGATGCTCTTTTGACCGCAAACGGTATCGACGCATCTGAGGTCACCAAGGTTCCAGTTGAATACGATCCATCACCACTTGTAAACGGTGAGGTAGATGGCTTCTTGGCATACATCACCAACGAGTCGATCACCGTTGCAAACCTTGGTTTTGAAACCACCAACCTATTGTTTGCAGACGCAGGTCTACCATTTGTTGCCGAGGCATTCATCGTGACCCAGGACTCGATTGACAACAACCGCGAAGCACTCAAGGGCTTCCTGCGCGCAACAATCCGCGGCTGGAAGGACTCGATTGCTGACCCAGAGGCCGGTGCAAAGCTAGCCGTTGAGGTCTACGGAGCTGACCTAGGACTAGATATCAACAAGGAGATTCAGCAGTCCGAGGCTCAGAACGAACTGCTTATCGTGACAGCTGAGACCCGTGCCAATGGCCTACTAACCGTCTCTGACGCATTGATGGCTGAGACCTTGGACACTCTCGCAACTGCTGGCTATGACATCAGCGCCGACCAGTTGTTTGACCTAAGCCTTTTGGCTGAGGTCTACGAAGAGAACCCAGAACTACTGGACTAATCTTCACTAATGGAATCTAACGCTGCCGCTGCCCAGGACCCTGTTCTGGGCAGCGGCATCACCATTTCAAACCTCACCAAGAAGTTCTCGCTAGGCAAGGAAAGCGTCACCGCGCTGGACGATGCCACCCTGCACTCAGACCGCGGTAGCTTCTTATCGCTCTTAGGGCCCTCAGGTTGCGGCAAATCCACCATCTTGAGAATCCTTGCGGGCCTAGAGACCCCAACTTCGGGAAAGGTCACGGTCGATGGCATGGAGCCATTGGAACTGCGACGCGATCATCGACTCGGGATTGCCTTTCAAGACTCCGCACTAATGCCTTGGCGCAGCGTCTACCAAAACATCAAGCTGCCATTCGAACTAGCCCGGGTCGACGCAGACGATTCTTTGATTCAAGATCTGATTGAACTAGTTGGTCTCAAGGGCTTTGAGGGTGCGAAGCCCGCTCAGCTATCTGGTGGAATGCGACAGCGAGTGTCGATTGCCAGGGCACTTGTTGTTCAACCAAGCGTGCTCTTGCTGGATGAACCATTCGGTGCACTCGATGACATGACCAGGCAGCGCTTGAACCTAGAGCTTTTGCGTATTTGGACCGAGAAACCCGCCACCACCTTGATGGTTACCCACGGCATTTCAGAAGCGATCTTCCTCTCCGACCAGGTTGCCGTGATGAGCCCCAGGCCTGGCCGAATCAAAGAGGTCATTGATGTAAACCTCCCAAGGCCAAGGACCCCGGAGATGATGCGCACTCCCGAATTCCACGCCCTGCACGACCACGCTTCAGATCTGCTATTTGGCTCCGGCGCATTGCACTCAGATGACTAGCACCGTCACTAAAAAGGCTCGAGGTCGACTGACCTCGCTGGCTGGAATTGCCGCGACGATTGGTGTGTGGTGGCTTCTAGCCGCAACTGTCTTTGCATCGGTTGGGGCAAGGCCAGATGGCTCCGGAGGAGCCATCCCCACTCCCCCGGCTGTGATCGAACAGCTGATTGAAGATGGCCTTAGCTTTTATGTTCGAAACGGCAGCATCACCTTGTTGGAGGCTGCCCTTGGTTTTCTGTGGGGAAACTCAATCGCCCTGGTGCTGGCCGCCATTGCTCTTACTGTTCCGAAGCTTGATTCACTTGCCTCGCAGATGGCAATCATCACCTACCTGATTCCGATTGTTGCAATCGGTCCAATCGTGCGACTGATTGTTGGAGCGCCGGGCCCAGGTGAACCAGCGGGAGCTGCGGTGGTGCTTGCTGCAATGAGCGTTTTGTTCACCACCTATATCGGAGCCGTGACTGGAGTGAAGTCAACCGACAAGCGAATTCTCGATGTGGTGTCCGCCTATGGTGGCAACACTCTTGATCGACTTTTCAAGGTTCAGCTACTCTCTGCGCTGCCATCTGTGTTTGCAGCTTTCAAGATTGCGGCACCGGCCGCATTCTTGGGTGCGATTCTCGGTGAGTATGTCGGTGGCACCGACGTCGGCTTTGGTCCTGCAATGGTGAATGCCCAGCAGTCGTTGGAGGTTGCCAGGGTCTGGGGTGTGGCTTTGGTCTCAGGGCTCTTGGCTGGAACCGGCTACTGGATCTTTGGTGTCATTGGCAGGCTGCTTACTCCGTGGGCTAACGATCAGGCGGTGAAATGAGCTTCAAACTAGAAGACACCGAAGATCGTTCGCTGATCGCCCTTAGAACCAAGGTCAAGCGCGACGCTGCCAAGCAGACCCTGAAGATCGTTTCGACCTCACTTGCAAACACCGGAGTCGCGCTTGTTGTGGTTTTGGGACTTTGGATGTTTGGGCTTTGGGCCTTTGATGTCACACCCTTCATTGGCAAAGGCCCGGTTGATGTCTTCAACTATCTATTTTTGGCTGAGAATGCCGCTGAGCACCAAGAGCTCGTGATGGTTGCGCTTGGTCAAACGATGTATGACGCAGCTATTGGATTTTCGTTTGGGCTTTTGTTTGCGCTTGTGATCTCGATATTGTTCACCCTTTCAAGGTCGATCGAGCAGGCACTGATGCCAATTGCAATGTTGCTGAGAAGCGTGCCGCTGATTGCAATGGCTCCGATCTTGATTTTGATCTTTGGTCGTGAGCAGGTGACCGTTGCGGTGATGGGTGCGATTGTGGTGCTGTTTCCAGCCCTTGTGAACATCGTGTTTGGCCTTCGCAGCGCTTCACCATCAATGCTGGATGTTGCAACCGTCTATGGCGCAAACAAACTGGCAGCGCTTAGGTATGTAGCGCTGCCCTCCTCACTGCCATCGTTCTTTGCAGCAGTCAAGATCTCTGTCCCAGGAGCCATCACCGGAGCGCTGTTGGTGGAGTGGCTAGCGACCGGTCAGGGCATTGGCTATGCCATCATCTCGGCGGTTGGAAGGGCTAAGGCAAATGAGGTCTGGGCCTACGTCGTTGTAATAACGCTGGTGTCAATTCTTTTGTATAACATCGTCGGGCTAATAGAGAACTACGTGCTCAAGCGCTTTTCTCCCCAGCAGTGGAAAGAGCGCTAGAAAACCCTGCAACAATAGTGATCTCTAATTTTTAGGAGCAAAGATGCGTCCAGAATCACAAATCGACAAGCTAGCAAACGAGCTGGTAAAGACCCTTGCAAAGAACTACCCCTCGTTTGCTACCTCTATTGGATTCCCAGGTGGCGAGCGCGAGTTGGACGATCACTCCCCCGAGGCGCTCGAGCGCGACTACCAGTTGGCAAAACAGACCGTCGCCAAACTAAAGACGCTGCCGGTTGAAGACTTCATCGATGAGGTGACACTAGATGCGATGCTGCAGTCACTCGAGTGCAGAGATTGCCATCCACGAATCAGGAATGGTTTATAGAAACCTCAATAACATTGCCTCCCCTGCCCAAGGGGTCAGGGACACCTTTGATCTAACCCCAACCGACACCGTGGAGAACTGGGTGGACATCTCCCACCGGCTTCGCAAGGTAGCAGCATCACTAGAGGGCTACCAAAGAACACTAGACATCGGGTTCGAATCTGGCGATGCACCGGCGAAGCGCCAGGTTGAAGTTGTCATCGAGCAAATCAAGCAGATCGTAGATGGCAAATTCTTTGAGAGCTTCGTCGAGAGCGCAAAGCCTGAGCTCTCTCAAGAGCTGAAGACCGACTTGATGGCAGCTGCCAAAGAGGCCAGCGCTGGCTACCAGTCGTTTTCCGATTACCTAACAAGGATGCTTCCAAAAGCCAACCCTGAGGATGCAATTGGGCGTGAGCGCTACGCGATCTTGTCGGAGCGCTTTTTGGGAGCCAAGGTCGATCTCGATGAGACCTACCAGTGGGGCATCGAAGAACTAGCCAGAGTCATTGCCGAGCAGGAGGCCGTTGCAAACGAGATCCTTCCTGGAGCCACTATCAAAGAGGCAATCGAGCACCTCGATAAAGATCCAAAGAACAAACTGCACTCCACCGATGAGCTAAAGGCCTGGATGCAGAAACTAAGCGACCAGGCAATCGAAGATCTCGGAAAGACCCACTTCGACATTGCCGATCCAATCAGGGAACTACAGTGCATGATCGCACCGACACAGTCCGGAGTCATCTACTACACCGGACCATCCGATGATTTTTCAAGACCGGGCAGAATGTGGTGGTCGGTGCCAGAGGGAGTCACAGAGTTTGACACCTGGCGGGAGACCACCACCGTCTATCACGAGGGTGTCCCAGGTCACCACCTGCAGGTCGCACAAGCCACCTATGTTCGCGACACATTGAATGATTGGCGCAGGCTTGCCTCCTGGACCTCTGGTCACGGCGAGGGCTGGGCGCTCTATGCCGAGCGATTGATGGACGAACTCGGTTATCTCAAGACCCCTGCAGATCGCCTCGGCATGCTAGATGCCCAGCGCATGCGCGCTGCCCGCGTGGTGCTGGATCTCGGTGTCCACCTCGGAAAGCCGAAGCTCGATGGCTCAGGCAAGTGGGATTTTGATTACGCGTTGAACTTCATGCTCGAAAACGTGAACATGCCGCCAGAGTTTGTGAAGTTCGAGGTCACCAGATACTTCGGTTGGCCAGGCCAAGCCCCCTCCTACAAGATCGGTCAGCGAATCTGGGAGCAGATTCGCGATGACTACAAGGCCAAAAAGGGTGCTTCATTCAACATGAAGGAATTCCACACCACCGCCCTAAACCTCGGAGGTCTTGGTCTTGACACCCTGAAGCGAGTGATGGCCAAGGCGTAGCCAGCCAAGATTCGCTACTGTTGACCCCATGTCAAAGGTCTTATCTTCCCTTCCCGTTGGTCAAAAAGTAGGAATCGCCTTCTCAGGTGGTTTAGACACCTCGGTAGCCGTTGCCTGGATGCGTGAAAAGGGAGCAATCCCCTATGCCTACACCGCAGATCTTGGACAGCACGATGAAGACAACATCGCGGGAATCCCAGACCGCGCCGCAGAATACGGCGCTGAGGCTGGAAGGCTCGTTGACTGCAAGAGCTATCTGGCCGAAGAGGGTCTAGTTGCAATTGCCTGCGGAGCTTTCCACATCAGAACCGGTGGCAAGGTCTATTTCAACACCACTCCCCTGGGCAGGGTCGTAACAGGAACGCTTCTGGTTCGCGCAATGCGCGAGGACGGAGTCGAGATCTGGGGCGATGGCAGCACCTACAAGGGCAACGACATCGAGCGCTTTTATCGCTATGGCCTATTGGCAAACCCAAACCTCAAGATCTATAAGCCCTGGCTCGACAGCGACTTTGTCGCCGAGCTTGGCGGTCGTGACGAGATGAGCCAGTGGCTAACCGAGAGAAATCTTCCATATCGCGCTAGCCAGGAAAAGGCCTACTCGACGGATGCCAACATGCTTGGTGCCACCCATGAGGCCAAGAGCCTGGAGTTCCTGAACACCTCTTATGAGATCGTGAACCCGATCATGGGCGTGAAGTTCTGGGATGAGAGCGTGCAGATTGACCCAGAAGAGATCACCATCGAGTTCAGCCAGGGTCGCCCCGTCAAGATCAACGGCGAGGAGCTAGACGCGGTTGGCATTATTCAAAAGGCCAACGAGATTGGCGGTCGTCACGGTCTTGGCATGAGCGATCAGATTGAAAACCGCATCATCGAGGCCAAGAGCCGCGGCATCTATGAAGCCCCCGGCATGGCGCTATTGCACATTGCCTACGAGAGACTTCTTGAGCGCCATCCACAACGAGGACACCATTGCCGCCTATCACAACGAGGGTAGGCGCATGGGAAGGCTTCTATATGAAGGCCGCTGGCTAGACCCGCAGACCCTAATGCTGCGTGAATCACTGATGAGGTGGGTGGCAGCTGCCGTAACCGGAAGTGTGACCCTGAAGCTTCGTCGTGGCGATGACTACACAATCTTGGACACCAAGGGCGAGAACTTTAGCTACCACCCAGAGAAGCTCTCAATGGAGCGCAATCAGGATGAAGCCTTTGGCCCTGATGACCGCATCGGGCAGTTGACCATGCGCAACCTTGATATTCAGGACACTCGCCAGAAGCTCGATATGTATCGCAAACAGGGTCAAATTGATGGCGGTCAGTTCGAACTCACCTGAGACAGGTTGCGCCTAAATCAAGACCCACTGATTTAGTGCGAGAATGCTGGCGTGACGAAGACGCGCTTAGAACACGATCTCATTGGCGACATGGAAGTTCCAAAGGAGGCCCTCTGGGGTGTCCACACCGCAAGAGCGGTAGAGAACTTCCCAATCACAGGAGTGGCCATTGGTCACTACCGCAACCTCATCAAGGCCCTAGGGCTTGTCAAGGCAGCGGCCGCCAGGGCTAACGGTGCTGCCGGGGTGCTCTCCAAGGACAAAGCAGACCTGATTCATAGAGCAGCCATGGATGTTGCCAACGGCCTACTCGATGACCAGTTTGTTGTGGACGCGATTCAGGGTGGGGCTGGAACCAGCACCAACATGAATGCCAACGAGGTGATCGCCAACAGAGCACTCGAGATGCTGGGCAAAGAGTATGGCGACTATGACGCCGTGCACCCAATCAATGATGTAAACGCCTCGCAATCCACCAACGATGTTTACCCCACGGCCTTGAAGATTGCGCTGATCTTTGAGATGCAGGAGCTGATCAACTCGCTAATCACTCTTGAGGGCGCCTACAGAACCAAGGCCAGAGAGTTTGCAGACGTGATCAAAATGGGTAGAACTCAGCTTCAGGACGCGGTGCCGATGACCCTTGGTCAGACCTTTGAGGCCTATGCGATCACTACCCGAGACGATGTTGATCGCCTGCACCAGGTAATCGAGCTGATGACCGAGATCAACCTTGGTGGAACCGCAATCGGAACCCGCATCAATGCCAGTGCCACCTATGTCACTGAGGTATGCAAAGTGCTCAGCGAGCTAACAGGCGTAAACCTAATGACCGCAGAGAACCTGGTCGAGGCAACCCAGGACACCGGAGTGTTTGTTCGCTGCTCCAACGCCCTCAGAGTGGTTGCGGTAAAGCAATCCAAGATCTCCAACGACCTAAGGCTTTTGTCCTCAGGGCCAAGAGCTGGATTCAACGAGATAAACCTGCCTGCCAAGCAGGCAGGTTCCTCGATCATGCCCGGCAAGGTGAACCCGGTCATTCCAGAAGTCATGAACCAGATCGCCTTCACCGTCATCGGTAACGACCTCACAGTTGCCATGGCTGCCGAGGCAGGGCAACTTGAGCTCAATGCCTTTGAGCCGGTCATCACCAGGTCTTTGATGATGTCGATTGGTTATCTAAAAAGAGGGTGTGCCACCCTGACCGATAACTGCATCCTGGGCATCACGGCTAACAGAGAACTACTAAAGCAAACCGTCGAGAATTCAATTGGCCTAGTCACCGCGCTCTCTCCCAAGATTGGCTACGAGAAATCGACTCACGTTGCAAAGGTTGCTCAGGCAAACAATGCTTCTGTGAAGGACACGGTGATTGAACTTGGCTACATGACACTTGAGGAGTTTGACGCCGTGCTGGGTGATTTGGAAGCTCTCACGGGTCCCGAAACTATTCCACTGCAAGAGTTGTAGGTTTGCCTGATGAGCACACACATTGCAGCTAAGCCAGGCGAAATAGCAGAGACGATTCTTTTGCCCGGCGACCCCCTTAGAGCAAAGTGGATTGCCGAGGAGTTTCTTGATAAGCCGATGCTGTACAGCTCAGTGCGCAACATGTTTGGCTACACCGGCTACCACCAGGGCAAGAAGGTCTCGGTTCAGGGAACCGGCATGGGAGCTCCCTCAATAGGCATTTATGCTCACGAACTCTTTGACGAATATGGGGTTCAAAGGGCGATCAGAGTTGGAACATCCGGCGGTCTAGCACCAACCAAACTGCGCGATGTCGTAATCGCGATGACCGCATCAACCGATTCAAACATCAACCGCCGAGACACCAACGGTTTGGATTTTGCACCAAGTGCCAGCTTTGAGCTCTTAGAAAAGGCAGTTGCCAAGGCGAGAGAGCTTGGCATTGATCACCACGTTGGCGGCATTGCCTCAGGTGATCTCTTCTATGACAACACCGATTCTCTTGAGCAGTGGAAAAAGCTAGGAATTCTCGCTCTTGAGATGGAAACCAATCAGCTTTACACCCTGGCGGCCAAGTTCCGCAGGCAAGCCTTGAGCATTGTGACGGTTTCAGACATGATGGACGGCTCTGGCCACACCTCGAGCGAGGAACGTGAAACAGGATTTAGATCGATGGTGCAAATCGCCCTCGCAACCCTTGACTAAATAGATAACCATCTATGTATACTCGAGCGCATGAGTGAATGGAATTACACCAAGTGCGCAAAGCCCTTTGAATCTGAAGAGGCCGCGAGAAAGTTCATGGCGGAAAAGGATTTTGCAGGCCACATCCTCAAGCGTGACAATGGCTACGCAGCCGTTTGCCCCACCTACCCAGATGGCTACTACCCAGATGCAGTGCTGGTGGAATCCTTTGAAAACTCCAAGGGTGAGTTATCTGCTTGGAAGACTGAGCTGACCATCACCTCACAGAGTGAGTGCTGCGACTAACTAGCTAGCAGTTTTTCTAGATTCAGGATTGTATCTTGTGGCGGGGTTCAATGGCTCGCTGACCTGCCTTGGTGAGAGCAGAATCAAAAACCACCTCATTACCAATTGAAAAAGCCTCGGTTCTAGGGCGCATCGCATCGGCCATCTTCTCTGATTGCTCAGACAGGTTGATCCCGGCCGGACCACTACCAATCAAAACAGGAGCAACTGCAATTTGAATTCGATCTAACAGCCCCGCTTCTAGAAACTTCGCGATGGTGAGACTGCCACCCTCAACCAAAATGTTTGATAAACCTTCGCCCTGAAGCGCTTCGATAATCGCGGCTGGCTCAATCTGACCCTCCAGTGAGCGGAAGCTGAATGACCTCCAAACCCATTAGCCCGAGGCGTATCAACTGCTTGGATTACAATCCTGCGCGCGCCATCTGCATGAAATACCGAAGAGTCATCCGAGAGACGAGCACTCGGGTCAATCACAACGCGCGCTGGGTTCTCGCCCTCGCAGTGCCTAACGGTCAATTGCGGTGAATCGTGAATGGCGGTCCGAACTCCAATCACAACTGCATCGACCAGTGCCCGCATGCGGTGCAGGTGGGCTAGGCCGTCCGGGCCGGAGACGTGACCAACCTCGCCGCTCGCAGTTGCAATGCGCCCATCCAGCGACTGCCCCACCTGGGCGATTGTGGCAGGAGACAGGTCACGACGAGCCAGCGGACCATAGAGCCTCAGCGCTGCCTGCTCCGCAGTCACTGAAATCACCGCAACAGGTGCAGCTCTTATCTTCTCGAACTGCAAGCAGTCGATCCCAGACCGCCTTCGAGACATCAATACTGCGCATCGGAAGACCCTAACAAAGTTGAGCCTGGAAGAGCGAGAATGTCCGCATGGCCGATAACGCAAGTTGAAAACTCCGCGGACAGCTTCGCCTCAGCCCAAGACTTGGCATCTGGTGCCCCTGCCTCTATTGCGGCCTGAGCAATCCCGGCAATCAATTCGTCGTGCAGAGCTTTGTCCTCAGACAGAAGTTGCCAAGGGCTTCTCGCCAAGGAAACTTCAAACCCCAAAGCGCTAAAAATCTCGCTGGCAGTGCTCGCAGCATCTGGACCAAGGGCGGGACCAAAGCCCTTATCGCTTCGCTGGTGAGCGTTGAAAGCCGCAGTCACCTCTCTATCAAGCTCGGATTCAGGCTGCCAAGACATCTGACCGTCATAGCTCAGAGCAAAATATGCTGGCACCTCTAGCAATGCAGCAAGATCCTCCAGCCACTTTCTTGAGACCAAATCCAATAGCGCCGATCCGGTCACCAGCGTCACACCCTCCAGGGGTAACGAATCAATTTCTCCGAGATCAAGCAAAAAAGCCTCAGTGTCGAATCCGGCTTCGTTCTTGGCGAGTGACAGTAGGACCGGGTCATTATCGACCAGTCGCCATTTAGTGTTCTCTGGCAGATAAGGCCTAAGTGCTCGGATTGTGGAACCGGCGCCACAACCAAGATCCAGCACAACCGGGTCAGCAGTGGCACTTTGAGCCGCGAGTGTTGCAAGGTGAGAATCTCGAGCCTTTAGATCATGAGGCTCACGCAAGGCTAGCCAGTCTGGAGAAAAACCCAATCCTAGATCTCGCCTTCGTAAAAGGCCTTGGCGAGATGGCTCTCGTGCAGAGTGATTCTCAGCTTTAGCACTCTGGATTGATCCGCGAGCCTTCCGCTCTTGATGGCTGAAGCAAGGTTTTCAAAAATGTGTCCACACAAAAACTCAGTTGTGGTGAACTTCCCTGCAAATTCCGCAATCTCATCGAGGTTTTGATACTTCAGCGGTGCCAGCACCTCTGACAAAACTTCGGTTGCTAGACCGATGTCGACCACCAAACCATGCTCGTCTAGCTCCTTGGTGAAAAAGGCGGCGTCCACGGTGAATGTTGCGCCGTGCATGCCCTGCGCAGGACCAAACACCGCTGCAGGGAGCGAGTGGCCAATCATGATGTGGTCACGAACTTCAATAGCGAACATTTTTCACTCCCTTTGGTTAGTAGCGGACTCGGTGACAAAGCGTGTTTGGATCAGTAAGAATCTGAGCGTAGTTGGCTGGTAGGTCCATAAAGCTGCTCTCGCCACTAATCAGCGCATCCAGGATTGGGTCATTTAGTAGCTCTAACGCCTTGGCAAGCCGCCTTTGGTTGCTCCACCTGGCTGAGCGCTCGGCGGCAATAGAGCCAACCTGAGAGCTAACAAGTCTTAGCCGCTTGGAGTGAAAAGCTCCGCCAAGCCCTAGTGTCACCTCGGCATCACCAAACCAGCTCGCCTCCACCACGCTTGCCCCAACGCCCGCAAGCTTCAAAGCCAGGTTCAATCCCTCATTGGTGGCCGAGGTGTGGATCACAACATCGCAGTCTTTAGGGGCATTCTCAGCGGTAGCGAAGGAGCATCCGAGCTTCCTTGCCAACGCCTCTTTCGCAGGATTGATATCCACGAGAGTGACCTCGGCCCCGGGCAGTCGCGATGCTAAATAGCCGGTTAGTAGGCCAATAACCCCAGCGCCAACAATCGCTATTCGGTCCCCCGCCTTGAGCACCAGAATCCCAAAGAATATTCAGCGCAGTTTCCATGTTTGCAGCCAACACCGCGCGCTCAGCCGGAACACCATCGGGAATCAGGGTGAGCTCTTCAGGCTGAGCGCGAAAGCTGTCTTGATGCGGGTGAAGTGCGAAAACGAGCTTGCCTGCTAAATCGCCCTCCAAGACTTTTCCTACATTGCAGTAGCCGTATTTCACGGGAAACGTAAACTCACCCTCTTGCCTAGGTGATCTCATTCTTTGGTGCTCAGTAAAAGGCACTCGACCCTCAAAAACTAATTTCTCGGTGCCGCGACTAATACCGGAGAAAAGTGTCTCGATTGCCACGCCATCACCCTGTTGAGCTTCCAGCAACTGAGCCTTCTTGGCTTCGGCGATCCAGAGAGCTAAAGGCTTCATTTGAGAAAAGCTCCCTTAAAGCAAAACTCAGCGCTGACTCCATGGCTTTCCATCACAGAATCCTAACTGACCCCGGCTCACGCGACCATTGCTACAAAAGAGCATGCTGGCGCAACGATCTTCTCCTCCTGCTTAGGATTGTGGCCATGGTTCAGGCGAGAAACTCACTAGGACAGTGAGTTGTTTATGACTCGATGGTGGGGCCTTATTCGCTCAGTGGTTATCTACCTGAACCCGATTCGACTTCTGCCATGGAAAAGGTTCTACAAAACACTCTTGACCCCAGGAGATATCGCCTTTGATGTCGGCGCTCATGTTGGATCGAGAGCAAGGGCAATGCATGCGGCTGGAGCCAAGGTAATTGCGCTCGAACCTCAAGCACCCTTCACTGGGTTTTTGAGATGGAGCTTGCCAAAAGACATAGTCGTGATCGATGCTGCAGTTGGAAAAGCAGAGGCCCAGGCTGATATGTCAGTCTCGTCCAAGCACCCAACCGTGTCTTCGCTGAGGACAGACTTTGTATCAGCAGCGCAGGATGCGAAGGGTTTTGATCGGGTTGAGTGGGACAGCGTTCAGCGCGTCTCGGTTGTCAGCCTGGATTCGCTCATTGCCAAATACGGTCAACCGAACTATCTCAAGATCGATGTCGAGGGCTACGAACTCGAGGTCCTGGAGGGCCTCACCAACCCCGTAGCCCTAATCTCGGTCGAATACCTGCCAGGGTTTATGGACCTCACCAACAAGGTTCTTGATCGACTCAAGGAGCTTGGTAACTACGAATTCAACGTGGTGATTGCTGAAAGGGCAACCTTTGCCTGGGAAGACTGGCAGAGCGATGAACACCTGAGATCCTGGCTAAACCAATTGCCAGAAAAGGCCCGTTCTGGAGACCTGTTTGCAAGATTGCAGACCGAAATCTAATCTGCTCGCAAATAGCCGCTGAATTCGGCAAACAGCGCCTTGTTGGCGCAAACGACGCTGCCGCTAATCTCTGGGCTTTCGAGAGAGTCAAAACCCTCAACAACGGCTCCTGCTTCGCGAAGTATGAGCAATCCTGCGGCAATGTCCCAAAGCTGCAGCCTTCGCTCCCAAAAGCCATCGAGCCTGCCGCATGCAACGTATGCAAGATCGAGCGCTGCCGAGCCCATCCTTCGAATACCAGCGCAGTGCGGCATGAGGCGAGCGATCTGCGAGGTGGTGTCCTCGATGTGGGCCATGGTGCCAAAAGGAACTCCGGTTCCAAACAGCGCAGACCCAAACACGGTGGTGTCCGAGGGCTTTATCCCTACTCCGTTCAGCGTTGGCACCACCACCAAGCTGAGCGGCAAAGGTCTCGTTGTGAACCGGATCGTGCACCACGCCAACTTTGAGTTCGCCATCCACCTCAAGGGCAATCGAAACCGCCCAGTGTGGAATGCCTCTCAGAAAATTAGTGGTGCCATCAAGCGGGTCAACGATCCAGCGCCTACTGCCCTGGCCTTGAGCTCCACCCTCTTCGCCGAGCCAGTTATCATCCTGCTGACCGGCCAGCAACACTTCGCGTAAGTGATTCTCGGCAGTGGTGTCTGCTTCGCTGACAAAATCCCCCGCTCGCTTGCTGGAAATCGTGAGCCCCTCACGCTCTGACCAGAACTCCAGCAGTAGGTCCCCTGCGGAGTGCGCGGCCCTGATTGCAAGAGCGAGATCTTTATCATGCATTTAGGCGATTCCCTTCAAGGAGCATGTTTCAAAGGCTATCTAGAACACTGGCAACGGTGATGGCAGTTTGCTCCCAGCTGCCAAGTGCCTGAGATGCAAGCTGCGAACTTGCAACCATTTGGTTTCGAAGTTCGTGGTCTAAAAGCACGCTTCGCAGCGCATCGGCAAATGCCTCCGGATTATCGACCTCGGTCAATATGCCTGCGCCACTAGCAATGGTTTGAGACACCGCACCAACATCGCAGCTAACGATTGGTAAACCAAAACTCATTGCCTCATCAAAGACCATGCCGTAGCCCTCGTGCCGAGTGGCTAGGGCAAACACCGTTGCCTGTGAATAAAGCTCTTCCACCTCTTCAGAGCCCAGCTCTCCAGCGAACAAAACGCGGCTGGCAAGCCCAAGGCGCTCTCGAAGATCAACCAGTGATTTTCCATACTTGGGATCCAGCACTCCCCCAACTAGGACTGCCTGCCACCTAAGATCGACAATCTTTGCAAGCGCCTCAAGCAAAACATCGTGACCCTTGCGCGGCACCTGGATCCCAACCGAGAGAATCAGAGGTGGGTCTTGGGGTTTTGGTGCAATGTTTTTTCTATCAACCCCGGGTCTTGCAATCGTTATTTTTGACTCCGGAACTTCGTATTCGCTGACTAGCAAACTCTTGGTGTTTGCGCTTGGCACAATCACTTCTTTGGCATAACTGAGATTTACTTTTTCGGTTTCAAAAAGAAGCTGCTTGCGTGTCTCATCGATCCCGTTCTCATAGGCCAACGGGTGATGAATCAGTGCCACCAGCGGAGCTGAAATCGCCCGCACAATTGCTGAGTCCATTGCGCCAAGGGCCAGACCGTCAACAATCAACGCCTGGGCCTTGGGCACGCCGGAGAGCTTTACCTTGGCATCAGCTAAGTGCTCAGCGCTTGGGTCAGGGAAGGAGCTCCCCAATTCGATGTGCTGGACTTCTCTGCCCTGGTTTCTAAGCTCTGCGATCAGCCGGCGATCATAGATATAGCCGCCGGTTTTTGAATCTAGGTTTCCAGGGACAGCAAACGCCAGCTGCCTCATGCTCACTTGGCCCTCGATAATCGCCACAACAACAGTGCATCGCGACCAAAGGACCAGAGCAACAAAGCTGACCCCACCACAAACGCAAACCAAACTACCCAGTCCGGGAAAATGGGCGTCATAATCCCGATCAGAACGCTAACCTGCACCACGCAAATCACTCTTCTTGCTAAAGATGGCGGCAGCTGACCGTTGAGCCAAGGAAAAAATTGTGCAGCGAGAATAAAAACATAGCGAGGCAGTCCAAGAATCAAAATCCAGGGGCCGATGATCCCTGCGGCCCAGATGTTTAGCGCAAGAATCACTCCGATGGCGGCATCGACTTCCATGTCCAATCTGGCACCAAAATCTGACACCCGGCCCTCTCGCCTGGCAAGCCAGCCATCAAAGCCATCTAGAACCAGTGCCAAGAGCGCAATCACAGCAATCAACCAGCGTGAGGCTGGCTCAACCAGCGGGGCAATCAGCGCCACCACCAAAGTCATCCTGAATATGGTGGTGAGGTTTCCCAAACCTAGAAGGTCGTGGGGATAGCCCGCTCGAATGGCGTGCAATGCGAAAAGGCTTGCGGCCAGATAGCCAGCAAGTGTTACCCCCAGCACCGAAAAGCTAAGGCCACTCAAAAGCGTTGCAGCCCCTAGAAGTGGCAGCAGTCCAACCAATAGCGAGAGCGATAGCTGAGCGGTCGGGGTCAGCTTTGTGCCGCGCACTGCACCGACCAGCTTGGAAGCGAAAGGCTCATTTGACATTCGCCAGAGTTTACTCTGCCAAGCGGGCTATGTTGCGTTGGCCTGATGAGAAAGCTCGTCTGGCAAGGTCGTGCTGACCGGCTCGCTACCGGTCATGTAGCTGGCGCGGGCCAGCACGAAACTGCCAATGGCGCTGGTGATCAGCTGCGCAATGATTGCGATGATGCCCTTGATCAGATTCAGCACGCTGAAATCGATGACCACAACCCCGACGATCATCAAAGACACCCCCAGACCAGCGGCTGTTCCAATGGCGCTGGTGCGGGTGAAGACATCTGGCAACTTCAGAACCCCGATGGCTGCGCTAAATATGATTGCAGCGCCAAAAATTAGCAGTGCACTTCCAATAACCGTGATGATCATCTCCGAGCTCATCGCTTGCCTCCCTGAATCAGGCGCGCTAAAGAGAGCACAGACAAAAAGCCCAAAAGTGCAGCAATCAGAATTACATCCATCACCGCAGTAATAGAGAGCATTAGTCCCAAAACGGCAACCAGCCCGATAAACGCAAAGAAGATTAGATCCCCTGCAGCAGCCGCATTACCAGGGGTCGGACCCTTCCATATTCGGATAACTGCAAAGACCACCGACAGAGCCAAAAGGCCAATGACTATTGCGGCAACAATATCTGGAATCATGCCAAGACTCCCCTCTTGCGCTCAGCCTCAGGGCGTGCTCTAACGCCAAAGAGCAACCGGTCGCGGGTTTGACCTAGGGACTTCCTAAAACCTTCGGAGTCCCCGTCTACAAACATTCCGTGGACAAACAGGATGTCCTTCTCTCGATCGACTGCAATAACCAATGTGTCTGGAGTGATCGTGATCAGAACCACCAACACGGTCACCTCGGTGTCGCTGAGCCCGTCGATGCTCATCCGCACAATCCCCGGCTTTGGCTGTCTTCCCGGCGTGAGGATCAGCGCTACAACCTGCAGGCTGGTCAGAACAAACTGCCACAGATACCAACCCAAGAAACCAATTAGTCTCAGCAGGCAAACTCCAGGGTGATGCGGATCTCAGCTGACTCATCTTCCAAGCACCGCCTTCACGTAGTCACCGGTATCGATCAGACCCGCACTGGCCTGTTCCGCAAGGCTTACAAGGAACTCTCCCCCGAAACCAAGTGCTACTGACATTCCGCCGAGAATCAAGGCTGGGTAAATAAGCGGCAGTGGCACCCGGGTGCCCCGGTGTTCGTGGGGATCACCTTCAACTCCGATGATGCCTCTTGGTGGGTCGATGTACTCAATAGCACGGGCCGCCTCCAAGGCAACCTCGTCCTGGTTCACAGCCTCGGTGTCATAGAGGCCATTGCGGGTGCGGATCCGTGACTCGGCAGCCAAGACCTCCACGTCTGGGTGACGCTTTCCGTTAAACATCTCAGCCCAAATCTTCATCATGGCGATCAGCACGACAAGGCTCACAACAATCAACAGACCGGCGACAATCGCCGCGTCCGCATCGGCGCTAGCTAACACAAGCGCGTACTTGGCAACAAATCCTGAGAAAGGTGGCAGGCCAACCAGAGATAGTGAGCCAATCACAAAGGCTGCTGTGACCAAGTGCTCACGGGTTCTAAGCCCAGCAACGCGCTCTAGGCGAGTGGAGCCGTAGGTGTGTTCGATCGCGCTAGCCACCAATAGAAGTGCCCCCATCACGATCATGTGGTGAGTCATGTAGACAATGCCCGCAGTCACAGCACCCGGGGTGAACAAGGCCACTCCAATCAAAATAAAGCCGATACCGCTCACCATTTGGAACAGCAAGATAGCGCGCATGTCCTTTTCACCAAGGGCAGCAAACGCCCCCACCACCAAAGTGAGCGAAGCAATAACGAGGATTGCGGTCATCCACGCGCTATCACCCTCGAATATCACCGCACTAATGCGATAGATCACATACACCGCAACCTTGGTGTGTAACCCGGAGAACAGAGCCGCTACCGCAGGTGAGGCCGCGGCATAGGTGCGGCTGAGCCAACCGTGGACCGGGAAGACCGATGCCTTCACCGCGATAGCGGACAAACAAACTGCAGTCGCGATAGCGGTCGCAGGATCATCGCCTGCGCCCGCAAGAGCTGCAAGGTTCACTGTGCCCTGAATGGCATAAATCAGACCCACTCCAGCCAAGAACAAAGTTGATGCCAACAGGTTCACCACGACGTAGAGCCTGGATGCTCCCATGTCAGAGCGACGACTTAGGAAAATCAACAACCCGTAGGAGGGCAAGAGCATTACCTCAATAAAGACAAAGAGGTTGAACAAATCGGCAGTTAGCAAGGCTCCGGCGACGCCACCAACCAACACCAGCACCAGTGCTGGAATCGAGGGGCTGCGGCTTTCGCCGCTAACGATCATGTACTGAAAACTGATGACAGCAACTAAAGCTGCCGCAGTCAAAATCAAGGCTGAGAATGCATCGGCCACAAACGCAATCGCAATTCCCTCTGGCCAAAGCGATATCTGGTGAGCGAGCACCGTGCCATCCGAGGTCAAAACCAAAAGAGTCACAGCACCACCAAGAACAGCCAGCAGAGAGCCCATTGCAATGATTGGCTGCAATGGGCTGAGCCTTGGGACAACGAACAACAGCCCACCTAGCAGCAGCGGAGCGCCTACGAAAAGCGGCAGTAAAAGCTCAACCATGTTGATCACTTCAGATCACCGCTTTTCTCACTCGCGGAATCCTCTGGGTCTGATAATTCAAGGCTGGAATCAGCCTCGGTGTCATCATCACCCTTACCCACCACAGCTAAAGTTGCCAGCACAACGGTGATGGCAAAGGCAATCACGATGGCGGTCAAAACAAAGGCCTGCGGCAGAGGATCTGCCGCCATTGAGGTGTCGCCGCCAATAAAGGGAGCGTCCCTCCTACCAACACCTCCGGCAGCAATAATCAACAGGTTGACCGCGTGGGTCAACAGCACAAAGCCCAGGATGATTCGAATCATCCCCCGCTGCAAAACTAAGAACACTCCAGCAGCCGCTAGCAATCCAATACTCAGCGCAAGACTCACAATGAGCCCCCCTTCTCGGATTCACTCGCTACATCACTGGGAGCCTCTGCCTTGTCAATGAAGTGCGCATACCTGTCGGCGACCAGCACCGGGCCAGCCTGGCTGGCTGGCTGGTTCTCACTTGGGCGCACCCCGCCCAGTTCGTTGATCACCGCAATGATGATTGCGAGAACAGCTAAATAGACACCGAGGTCAAAGACCATGGCACTGGTGAAGCCATACTCACCGCCCCAAGGCAAGGCAATGTCAAAACGCACCGGCTTTAGGAACGAACCGACCTGGTATCCCCAGACTCCACTTAGGACCGCAACAATCACGCCGGATGCTAGGAGCCCGCGATACGGCCACCTAACCGGAGCGGAGCGGTCCTCCGATGCACCCAGGTAGGCAAGGGCAATACCGGTGGCACCTACCAGTGCGGCAATGAACCCGCCTCCCGCCTCATAGTGGCCTCGCATAAACAGGTGGAAGGACAAAAGAATGATCACCGGTGCTGCCCAGCGGGCAATAACCCGAATCGGGAGCGTGTTATCCGCAGTGCGGGCAAGGGAAGAGTTGCCGAAGCCACTTACATCAGCGCCACGCGATGAAAGCATTTGACGAGAGCGCAGGATCCCGATCAACACGATTCCGGCTACCGCAATAACCGTTAGCTCACCAAAAGTATCCAGCGCACGGTAGTCGACCAGGATCGTGTTCACAACGTTTGTGCCGCCGGTGTCTTTGTAGGCCTCATCCAAGAAGTACTGTCCGACCGCAGAGATGTCCCGACCTCCGGTAAACACCAGCGTCACTGCGGTCGCTAGGACCCCAACACCGATGGCAATCGCTGCGGTGAATACCTGGCGATTTTTAGCAACCGGGTGAAACACCGAAGGTAGCCTTCGCAAAATCAGCACCAGGGCAACAACGGTTAGTAACTCAACAAGTAGCTGGGTAACTCCAACATCAATGGCACCCAGCGCAAAGAACCACAGCGCCACCACGAACCCTGCACTGCCAACCAAGATCAGAGCGACAAGCCGCGACTTGGTGATCACTGCGGGCAGCACCGTCGCAACAAGGAGCCCCAGCCAAAGCCAATCTGTCCAAGGACCCCCAAGAACTGGAGTGCTAAATGAAGGAATGGTGATAACAGCCGCAATGGCAACAAGCCCAACGATGAACCACGGTGTTGCCAGGTGCTGGGTGGGCGAATCGGTTCTGGTCGGATTTCCAACCTTCGCTCCGAGTGACAACAAACCAAGGCGAATACCCTCCACCACATCAATAGCGGTGAAGTTCAAAATCCGACCCTCAAAGAAGGTGTCAAGGCGGCGGCGCTGACTGATTGCCAACACACCTAAACCGATGATGGTTAGCGAGAGTGCAAATTCGATAGTGAAGCCGCCAAAGAACTTAAAACTTGCGGCATAGGCCTGACCAGAAGCGGCACTACCAGCCGCTCCCATGATTGGGTGCAAAAACGCGATAGCTGGGCCCAAGATCAGGCCAATCAATGCAGGCAAAAACGCTGAACCAACAAACAGTGGCTTTGCTTCTCGAATGTCTTTTCTTTGGCGCTGAGTGTTCTCAGGGTCGGGATCACGATTGGTTCCGCGGTAGCTAGAAAACGCGCCAAAGAGAATCCGGCCGGTGTAGGCAAAGGTGGTTGAAGATGCAAAAACGGCCACTGCGGTAAGAGCTATGCCAACCCAGGCAGCCTCGCCAGCGGTGAGCATTTGACCGAGCAGGTATTCCTTCGATACAAAGCCCAATAGCGGGAAGACACCCGCCATTGATAATCCAGCCAAGAGTGTGGTTACAAAAGTCACGGGCATCAAACGCCATAGGCCGTGCAAGAGGCGAATGTCCCTCGTGCCAGCTTGCCTGTCAACAATTCCAACCACCATGAATAGTGATGATTTGAACAGTGCGTGAGCGAGCGTGTAAAGCGCGGCCGTTGCTAATGCGGTTGGTGTGCCAACGCCGATTAGAGCAACAATCAACCCCAATTGACTGACCGTGGAATACGCCATGATCTCTTTCAGATCAAAGTTTCGCATCGCGAAAATGGCGCCCAACAATGCGGTAATGAGACCAGTGGTAATCAAGATCGACTGCCACACCACCGTGCCGCCAAGAGCTGGCGAAAACAGCATCATCAAGTAAATGCCGGCCTTCACCATCGCAGCTGCGTGCAGGTAAGCGCTAACCGGGGTGGGCGCAACCATGGCGTCGGGCAGCCACATGTGGAAAGGGAATTGAGCAGACTTAGTCATGGCCGCCAGAGCTACTAAGACAGCAATCCCAGCGGTGAAGCCGGCATCCTCCGACCAAACACTGTGACTGAGGGCTTCACTCACCACGGTCGTGCCAGTGCGCACCACGATCATGACCACGGCAAATAGCAATGCCAGTCCGCCCATTCCGGTGACCAAGAGTGTCCGCACAGCAGGAGCGCTGGCCTTATCGCCGGAGCGGTTGATCAAGAAGAACGAACAGAGGGTCGTAAGTTCCCAAAAAATGAACAATAGAACGAGGTCATTTGCGAGCACCAAACCCGTCATGGCAAATGCAAATAAGAGCATCCAGGCGAAATAGCCGGTGTGTGGATGCACGTTGCGCTCAGACATGTACCTGGCCGAGTAGGCCATTACGAGAGCGCCAACGCCCAGCACAATAATCAAAAACAGTGCGGACAAGCCATCTAGTCGCAGCCCTAAGGAAATATCGAGGCTAGGTATCCAAGGATTAGTCTCGGTCACAGTTTTGGAACCAGACCCTGAATCTTCAAGGATCTCTGGGATTCGCAATCCAACCGCATAGGCAAGACCAGCCAAAACTGCAGCGGCCAGCCAGCCAGCGTTGCGACCAATTACTCTCGTCGCCACCATGGTGATTCCGACAAGTGCAAGCGTGGCGAAAAGAATCGCCGTTAGAGTCACGGCTTGTCCTGTCGAGCAGGTAGGCAGGTCAACAGGCTAGAGAGTGTCATGTTCTCCTCTTAGTCGGTTGGCCTCGGCGCCACCTTAGGTGAAACCACTACGGCACGAATTTGTTCGTCCTACACGCCGACCAGGCTTCCCGGCACTCCGATCGCTAGCTTATCAAAAGGCCGCGAAGTGGAACCTAAGCAAACGTCTCAGCACAAGCCTGTGGCAAGTTGGCAGTTCAAGCTTTTCTTGGTTGGGGGCCCGTTTTTCCTAATCTCTTTGACAAAGTGGTCCTAGGTGTTTTCGGATAACTCCCCTAGGCTCCTATTGAGTAAGTGATTAGTCACTTCCTTGCGTCGTAGAACGACCCCCACTACCCAGTGGTGAAATTTTCCTTCGGCGAACGAATACATCAGATAGATGTCTTCGCCATCTGCCCAAAAACTTGGGCTCAAAAGTGATGCAAACCATCACATGAAAGCAATTCACTTATGTCTTCAAAGACTTTTATTGATCTTGGCGTGCCCGCCAAGATTGCCGCGGTGCTTAGCGCCCAAGGCATTGATACGCCATTTCCCATCCAAATCGACTCACTGCCAGACACCCTGGCCGGTAAGGACGTTTTAGGTAGGGGTAAAACAGGTTCTGGTAAGACTCTTGCCTTTGGTATTCCGATGGTTGCAAGGCTGGCTAGTTCTGCGAGCCACAAACAAGCTTCCAAAATGCCAAGGGGCCTAGTTCTGGCTCCAACCAGGGAGCTTGCCACCCAGATCACTAACGCTTTGGAGCCGCTGGCTAAGGCCATGAACCTCAGGGTTACGACAATCTTCGGTGGGGTTGCTCAACAAAAGCAGGTCCAAGCAATCAGAAGTGGCGTTGAGATCATCGTTGCAACTCCGGGTCGATTGGAAGACCTAATGAGACAGGGCGTTTTGAAGCTTGATGCTATTGAGATAACGGTGCTGGATGAGGCTGACCACATGGCAGACCTTGGCTTTTTGCCCGGTGTCACAAGAATCTTGACTGCCACCCCACGGGGTGGCCAGCGCCTTTTGTTCTCCGCCACCTTGGATAACGGTGTCCAAAAGCTTGTGAACAAGTTTTTGCAAAACCAGGTCATGCACGCTGTCGATGAGGCCAATTCGCCAGTAACCCAAATGACTCACCACGTGTTTGAAGCCTCTGACGCAGAGGCAAAAAAGCAATTGGTATTTGCCTTAGCCTCAGGCACTGGCAGAAGAATCTTGTTCATGCGAACCAAACACCACGCCAAGAAACTTGCCAAGTCACTCACTCAAGCTGGGATTCCAGCAGTCGATCTGCATGGCAACCTGTCACAAAATGCCAGAGATCGCAACCTTGAAGCGTTTAGCGCTGGCAAGGCGAGAGTTTTAGTGGCTACAGACGTTGCAGCCAGGGGCGTTCACGTTGAGGGTGTAGAGCTCGTGATTCACGTCGATCCGCCTGCTGAGCACAAGGCATACCTGCACCGCTCTGGCAGAACAGCAAGGGCTGGTGCAGCGGGTGATGTTGTTACGATATCGCTCCCAGCCCAGCGTAAAGACCTATCCGATTTGCTAAAACAGGCAAAAATTTCCGTTAGACCACAGCCAGTTACTGAGCACTCAGCTGTTGTAAAGGCACTTATTGGTCAGGTTGCTGAACTTGTAAAGCCTGCCGCTGTGCAAACCCAACCCAAACGAACTGGCACATCTAACGGTCGGAATGCGCAGCGAAAGCGATCACAGAGGGAAACTGGGACCACCCAGAGTCCGCAATCAAGACCTTCTGGTTCAAGACCTAATTCACAGGGCTCTCCAACTGGAAACCGACAGCGTCAGAATTCCAGATAGTTAACCCAGTAAAAAGCCAAGGATTGCTGCCATCGAGACCGTCGAACCAATAAAATCTTCGAGGTCTCGTATCACTAAGGTCATGCACTAAATCACGTTGGATTCAGCCTGCAGGGGCGGTTATCACTCAACTGGCTTGAGGCTCAACGTGGCGAGTCCTCGAGTTGCAGACCTGAACAATTCGGCCGCGTAAATTGCTTGAGAGTCGTAGTCAGCGAGTTGCGCCTGGCTTAGGGTTTCACCACTCACCACGATGTAAAGCATCTCGAATTCCGTGTCGCTCTCGAGGGCTCGTTTTCCAGCAAGGCGCTCGATCTCTTCAATGGTGATGATTTCACTGCCTTCGGCCGTGAAATAGGTCCGCTCGCCGCGGTCTTCGAGATCAGAGGTGTTGAAGAACACGGTGGTGTCCTCGATCTCGGTTGCCGGCAACAAACCCATGAAATACAGCTCGATGTCGGCAAAGCTGTCGGGGAGTCCTGCGTATCCAGAGAAGCGAGCCGCGGAATAGGCACCGGGGCCCTCGCTACGGAGCGTGGCTGGATCGAAGCCGCCCAGGTACCCGTTTACGCTCGAAACACCAAAATGTCCATCGGTCAAATACTGCTTTGTTCCGCTGGGGAAGACGACATCGTTGCCCCACGTGTGGGCGATTTCGTGCAGGAGTGTCTCCGTCTTCATGAAGTCCGACGAGCGGCCGATCAAGACCGACAGGAGCTTGTTGGGCTGGCCCCAGGAATACGGTTCGGGGAATAAAAAGTCAAGGTTATAGGCGCCAGGCGTTCTTTGAACTGCATAGTTGCGTGCTGCAGAGTCCACCATTGCCAGCTCGCTCATCGGATCTCGTGGAACAAACGTGATCAAATCGAAGTTGTCCCCGAACCTCAAAATTGCCTCTTGCACCAAGAGCATGATCCGCTGAGTTGGTTCGGATGTAAGGAACTGTTCGTACTTGTCAGGGCCGAGAGCCACGGACACCGCATGGCCTTTCGGAGAGACCTCGAAGTTCGGCGCACCAACACCGTCGGCTTGCACCAACTCTTGAAGGTCAAGCGCAATCAAATGTGCAGAGGCATCTTGAGGTGCCAGCACCCCGTTGGCCAGATACATCCAGTCCACAGCCCCCCGAAGTCCATTAGGCGAAATAGTTTGCTGTTGAAAATCCTCAGAGGTCATCGTCAGAAAATTTTCGACTTCGTCTGGATCCACGGTGCAGGACCCGATTTCCTCACAGACCGACTTGTCGGACATGGCGTCAAAGCTGAATTGGAAATCGTCAGGTAGATCGAACACTTCGGTGACCATGGCTTCGAGACCACCATCGCCGGTGGTGAGCATTACCTTCTTCGCCTCGCTATCCACACTGAGCAGAATCTGCGATGAGTTTGCAATGTTCAGGATCCGTTCGGACACCAAGATGGTCGTGTGGCTGTCGACACGCACATCCATCGGGTAACTGTTCAGCGAGACTTCAATCTGGCATTTCAGGTTCAGTCCGAGACCGATCCAGCCCGAAAGCCTGCCGCCTATCAGGATGTTGTTCTGATCAAAGTAATAGCGATACATCTCCCGCGTGAGATCCTCATTACCCCGTAGGGCATTCGCCCCACCCGACAAACCGGCAAGCGGATCTACCTTGGGAAATGGCTCGAACTGAATGGACGCTCCGAAGGTGAACCTTCGTTTGTCTAGCGAGCTACCACCCAAATTCTCACCGAAGGCCAACCGCAGGTCCATCGACCGGGCCTCACTTCCGTTGCTGGCAAAGTCGAGGCGACCCCCTCGCACATACTGGGCGGGGTCAGAACTTCCCATAGGTTCGGCTGCGATGATCCGGAAATCTGTCGAGCCTTCGACATTGCTAGCGGCCAACGTGTTGCCAAAACGGTCCAGCTCGGTCTCAGCGAATGACAGGTACAGCAAGTCTTCATTGCTCGAGGACGGGACATCGGTTAGGGGTCGAGGGGTGACAATTGTGTGGGCGGAATCGTAAGAGAAAATCTTTCGGCGCTCGGCGAGCGCTGTCAGCCCAAGCTGGTAGGACTCATAACGGTCCTCGAGCTCCTCCTCAGACTGAACATAATTTCCCATCTCTACCCACCGTGGGTCATCGAGCGACATCGTCGACAACAGGTTGCTCGCCCACTCGGCGAGGTCATCGGTGATGCGAGCAATCTCGTTGGTGGTGTCAATCACTCCAGATCGCTTATCCCAATATTCAACAGAGGTGTAATCGGCGGGCACTGAACCCCACGGGGCCATGTACATGTCCTCTGGATCCTCAGAAGCCCCCGGAAAGCTCATGCGCTTTTCCAACGGGAGTTGAACGTAGTTGCTGGTCGCTGATACGGGGTCAGTGCTAAACGACAGCTCGCCGCGGGAAAGACCGTCTTCATCAAGGCTTATTTGCATTCCCGAAGACGCCACTGCCTCGCGGGCACTGGCAACGTTGCGAGGTCCACACCCAGTAATCGGATTAACCGAGTTAAGCGAAAACGATGAGACGATTTCTTCTGGAGTGGCGTTGGCAGGAGGTTGTCCCTCACCTTTGGGACCGTCAACGAAACCAGACCCGCTGCATGCAGTTACCAGCAGCCCCAGAGCGACAAACATGGCGAGCGACTTGAACGGGTTTGCAATCCGGCGGGAACCGACTTTGTTACTCCCGAGAATTTGTCTCATTTGTGAGAGTAACACGGGAAATCCCCCCGCGAAACATTCGTCGCGCATTCGCTTCTCAGGAATGTTGTGCGAAATGTCTGGTGAGAGCCAGCTGCCGCTGGTTCAGGGGTTTACAGATTGAGCCCTTCAAAATGGTGACTTCATTGAACTTCAGAGCGAAAAGTTTGTTGTCCTTGTGGGCATGCTCACACATCACGTTTCTAAAGCGCCCTCGGCAGGAATCGAACCTGCGACCAAGAGATTAGAAGGCTCTTGCTCTATCCACTGAGCTACGAGGGCTAACAGACCCATAGAGTCTACCCAACCCTTCAGTTGCGCCAAGTTCTAATGGCTAATGGACTAAATCGTCCGTCTGGCTTGTTTCAATCACAAAGCGAAAGAGGTAGTTATGTGGCAAGCAGTCTGGAACGGAAACGTCATAGCGAAATCCGATAACACTCAAGAGGTCGAGGGTAATCAGTACTTCCCAATGGAGTCGGTGAATCGCGAACTACTAACCGATTCTGCAAAGCTCACTCGCTGCTCCTGGAAGGGCGAGGCCAGCTATTTCAACATCGAGGTGGACGGTGAAGTTAACCCCGATGCCGTCTGGGTCTATCTCGACCCCAAGGAAGCAGCAAGCGAAATTGCCAACCACGTTGCCTTTGGGCGGGGTGTAGAGGTGACCAAGCTCTCCTAGTTCGCTAGGGTCGATGACTTGATTAGCTTTAGCGCGGTATCAAAAAACTACGCCGAGAACCACGCGGTGGATAGTTTCACGCTCGATATGCCCAGCCGCAAGATCACGGTTTTGATGGGTTTATCCGGGTCCGGTAAAACAACTCTGCTGAGAATGATCAACAAGATGGTGGAGCCATCCTCTGGAACAATCACGATCGATGGCAATGACATCCAGGAGCTTGATTCGGTCAAGCTTCGAAGATCGATTGGCTACGTCCTTCAAGAAGTTGGTCTACTCCCCCACAAATCTGTTCTAGAAAATGTTTCTTTGATCGCAAAGATCTCCGGGCAAACAGACAAAGACGCTAAAGACAATGCGGCTTCAGATGCTCAAACTCGTTGGGATTGATGAGGGCTTTTTTGAACGCTACCCAAACCAACTCTCTGGCGGCCAGCAGCAGCGAGTTGGGGTTGCCAGGGCGCTAGCGATCAAGCCAAACATCCTTTTGATGGATGAACCATTTGGTGCGGTGGATCCGATTGTTCGCGAGGAGTTGCAGGATGAACTGCTGCGGATTCAAAAAGAGCTCGATCTCACCATCGTTTTAGTGACCCACGATCGCTATGAAGCGCTGAAGCTGGCGGACCAGCTTGTGGTGCTATCGGATGGCGCAAAAATTGAACAAGCGGGCTCCGTTGCCCAGTTCAAGGCAAAACCGGCAAATGATTTTGTTCGAAAGCTTCTCGGCCTAGAAAAATGAACTGGGCCCTCAACAACCTGGAGCTGGTGCTGCAGCTGACGCTCACGCACCTAATCGTGAGCCTGATACCGCTTGCAATCGGATTTGTGATTGCTGTGCTGTTGGCCAGAGTCACCTCGAATCGCTTTGCTCCGGCAATCACCGGTTCACTAGGTGCCCTCTACGCGATTCCCTCGCTAGCGCTGTTTGTGACGCTGCCGGTGATACTTGGCACCAACTTCGTTGGCCCAACAAATGTTTTGATTGCGCTAACGATTTATGTGGTTTCGGCGATGTTCTTCTCAGCTCGCGATGCCTTTGCCGCACTTCCAAAACCAACCCTTGAGTTCGCTCAAGCCCAGGGGCTGAGTGCGATTCAGCGCTTTTTCTATGTCGAGCTGCCGCTTGCAACACCGGGGTTGATCGCCGGGAGCCAGGGTTGCAGCGGCCAGCACGATATCCATGGCTTCAATCGGAGCGGTGGTTGGCGTGCGCAACCTGGGTTATTTGTTTTTGGATGGCTTCCAGCGCAAGATCGCGGACGAGGTCCTCACTGGCCTAATTGCCATCTTCGTGATTGCCATTGCGATTGATCTTGCGCTTTGGCTTTTGGGCAGAGCGCTCACCCCGTGGCAAAGGAGAGTCAGTGTTTGACATTCCGGATTTCATAGGTTGGCTATTGAACCCAGAGAATTGGCAGGGCCGCTACGGCATCCCAAACCTAATCCAAGAGCACTTGCTCTTGTCTTTCGGTGCAATCGCTCTAGCGACTTTTCTCGCTTTGCCAATTGGCATAGCAATTGGACACTTCAACCGCGGCACAGCGCTTGTTGTTTTGCTTGGCTCGGCTTCCAGGGCAATACCGACCATGGGGCTTTTATTTGCGTTGGTAATGCTGCTTGGGGTGCAGCTTCGAGAGCTGGCAGTGGTGATAGCGCTGGTGGCAATCGCCTTTCCGCCGCTCTTGGCAGGTGCCTATGCCGGCATCAGCGCTATTGAAAAGCACATTCCCGATTCCGCCACCGCGCAGGGTCTAACACCCTGGCAACTGCTTCGCATTGTCGAGATACCGCTGGCAATGCCGGCAATCATTGGTGGTTTTCGAATCGCCTGGATTCAGGTCACCTCAACGGTGGTCCTAGCTCCGCTGGTGGGTCTTGGTGGGCTTGGCTTTGGCATCATTCAGGGCCTCGCGCTGCGAAATTTCGACCAGGTGGTGGCGAGTGCTCTATTGATTGTGCTGGTAACCGTTTTAGGAGATCAGCTCCTTGGATTTGCACAAAAAAATCAAGCGTTTAGGCTTGGACACTTATCGGGAGGGAAAAACAAATGAAAAACAAACTGAAACTAGGTCTTGCGGCGATTGCAGTGTCCACACTTGGGCTTGCTGGCTGCGCACAAACCTCCGATGCGATTGTTATCGGATCCCAGGCTTACTACTCAAACGAGATTGTCGCCGAGGCCTACGCCCAGGCACTTGAGGAAGCCGGCTACGAGGTGGAGCGCAACTTCTCCCTGGGCCAGCGCGATGTCTATGTTCCTGCCATCTTGGAGGGCGAGGTTGACCTCTTCCCTGAGTACACCGGAAACCTGCTTCAGTACTTCAACCCAGATGCCTCCGAGACCGAGGCAAGTGCTGTCTACGACGCACTTACCAGTGCGTTGCCAGAGGGCCTGAGCGCTCTAGCGATGTCACCTGCAACCGACCAGGACTCCTACAACGTCACTCAGGAATTCGCAGCTGCCAATAACCTCAGCTCAATTACCGACCTAGCTAACTTGGGCTCCGTCACCCTTGGTGGAGCACCCGAGCTTGCGGAGCGACCATATGGCCCAACCGGACTGCTATCGGTTTATGGCGTGAGCGTTGAGTTCTTGGCAACCGGCGACACCACGGTTGAGTCACTGGTTGCTGGCGATGTCGACATGGCAAATGTCTACAGCGCTGACCCAAGGATCAACCAGCTAGGTCTTGTGACACTGAGCGACCCAGCGGGTCTGTTCCTCTCCTCCAACTTGGTTCCAATCGCCTCGAGCGCTTTGGACCAGGGTGCAAGGGATGCCATCAACGCGGTTTCTTTGGCCATGAGCGCCGATGACCTGGTTGCAATGAACGTCCGCAGCGTCGAGGAAGAGCTCTCCGCAGTCTCAAATCGCCGGCGACTGGCTTCGTTCAGAAGGCCTAATCAACTAACGAACTGAGAACGACCCCGGTGGCAATGGCCACCGGGGTCTTTTTCTAATCTAAAGTTAGCTAAAGAAAGTTTTAGGGACAGATATCAATGGCGCTAAGCACCACTCACATTCCATCGCTGTCTGACAAAGACCAACTTGCTAAAGCCGTTATCGATCAGGTGGAGCAGTGGGTTCTCACATCGAGCCAAATGAAGAGCTCATCCGCTGCGAAGCGGCTCTCTGGGCTATTGCAAGACCCAATGGGTCTAGATTTTGCTGTTGGTTTCGTTGATGGAGTAATCAGGCCAGAGGATCTAAATGTTGCGGCCAAGAACCTCTACCAGCTGCGCAAACTTACCCCCAAGTTCTTACCCTTCCCCCTTCGAGCACTGCTTGGATTGGGTGCGAACCTGGCGCCACTGTTTCCCTGGATAGTGATTCCGATTGCTCGCAAAGTGCTCAGGGCCTTTGTAGCTCACCTTGTGATTGACGCCTCTAGCTCAAAGCTCACCAAGACACTCAGAAAGCTAAAGCTTGGCGGCACCAGGCTGAACATCAACTCTGCTTGGGTGAGGCGGTCCTAGGTCGCAAAGAGGCCGATCGCCGACTAGCAAAGGTCAAAGAACTTCTAGAGCGCAGCGATGTTGACTATGTCTCGGTAAAGGTTTCAGCAACTATCAACCCCCACTCCCCCTATGCCTTCGATGAGACCGTCGAAGAGGTAGTGGAGCGACTGACACCGCTATACGAGGTTGCTGTAAAGGGCGGCAACAAGTTCATAAACCTCGACATGGAGGAGTATCACGACCTGGACATGACGGTCGCGGTATTCAAAAAAATACTTTCCAAGCCGCAGTTTACGAACCTAACCGCAGGGATTGTGTTGCAGGCCTACCTGCCCGATGCCCTCAGGGTCATGATTGATCTGCAGCAGTGGGCTCACATGCGAGTGTTTGAAGGTGGCGCTCCAATCAAGGTGAGAGTTGTCAAGGGTGCAAACCTGCCGATGGAGCAGGTAGATGCCGAAATACACGGCTGGCCACTGGCCACTGTCTCGTCAAAGGCAGAGGCGGATGCCAACTACAAGAGAGTCCTGAATTACGCCCTCACTCCGGACCGAGTGCGCCACGTGAAAATTGGTGTTGCAGGACACAACCTGTTTGATCTGGCCTTTGCTCACCTAATGGCAACCAAGCGCGGAGCAACTGCGGGCATGGATGTCGAGATGCTGCTCGGAATGGCTCAGGCCCAGGCAGAGGTGGTCAAAAAAACAGTGGGTGACCTTGTTCTCTACACCCCAGTTGTTCACCCCAAAGAGTTCGATGTTGCCATCGCGTATCTGATCCGCAGGCTTGAGGAGGGTGCATCAAAAGAGAACTTCCTCTCAAACGCCTTTGAACTGGCCAACCCAGACTTCTTCGAACTCGAAAAAGACCGCTTTTTGCACTCGCTCGAGATCTTGGATGAGAACGTCCCGATTCCAAACCGCTTGCAAGATCGCACCCAGGAGTTTGGCTTTGCGCCAGCTGAAGGGTTTGCAAACTCCCCCGACACCGACCCGTCACTGGAAACAAACCGCAACTGGGCAACGGAGATAATCAGGCGGGCACCGGAATCCAAGGTGGGTTATGCGGAGGTCGCAAAGCACACGGTCACCTCAGAGGCACAGCTTGAATCACTGATTCAAAAGGCTCTAGATGGTGGCAAGCGTTGGGGCAACCTCCCCACCTACACCCGCGCCGAGCGACTGCACAAAATCGGAACCCTGATTGAGAAAAACCGCGGCCTGCTGATTGAAGTTGGCATGAGCGAGGCCGGCAAGACCTTCGAACAGGCCGATGTCGAGGTTTCCGAGGCTGTTGACTTTGCTCACTACTACGCAGAGCGTTGCAAGGAGCTTGGCGAAATCGATGGTGCTGTTCCGCAGCCCTATCGCCTCACGGTTATTACTCCACCCTGGAATTTCCCGCTGGCCATCCCTGCCGGCGGTGCACTAGCTGCCCTGGCAGCTGGATCCGCCGTCATCTTCAAACCAGCCGGCGACACCGAGCGCTGCGGCGCTGTGATTGCTGAATTGATTGCCGAGGTTATCGACAACGATGTCTTTATCCCGATTCAAATTTTGGAGTCAGAGCTTGGTCAACAGCTGATTAGTCACCCTGATGTTGATCAGGTGATCCTGACCGGCGGTTACGAGACCGCACAGCTCTTTAGAAGCTTCAAGCCGGATCTGAGATTGCTTGCAGAAACCAGTGGTAAAAACGCGATCATCGTGACCCCGAGTGCCGACTACGATCTTGCCGCCAAGGACATTGCCTACTCTGCCTTTGGTCACGCTGGTCAAAAGTGTTCGGCAGCTTCGATCTTGATCATGGTTGGCTCGGTCGCAAAGTCTGAGCGCTTCAGAAGGCAGTTGATTGACGCAATTGAATCGCTGCGCGTGGCTCAGCCAGCTGACCCATCAGCTCAGGTTGGTCCAATGATCATGCCACCGCAGGGCAAGCTCCTCGAAGGTCTCACCAGGCTCGAAAAGGGCGAGAAATGGGTCTTGGAATCCAAACAGCTTGATGACACCGGGAAGCTTTGGTCACCTGCCGTCAAGGAGGGTGTGCTGCCAAGGAACCCAAGCCACCTGGTTGAGTACTTTGGTCCAGTGCTCTCGATCATGACCACTAGAAACCTGGAGAGCGCTATCGCGCTGCAGAACGCGGTTGACTACGGGCTAACCGCAGGCATTCACTCGCTAGATCCAGTTGAGGTGAAAGATTGGCTCTCCAGGGTTCAAGCCGGCAACCTGTATGTGAATAGGGGTATCACCGGTGCGATTGTTGAGCGCCAGCCATTTGGTGGCTGGAAGCGCTCGAGTGTAGGACCCTCCACCAAGGCCGGCGGACCAAACTACCTGATCAGCCTTAGCGGTTGGGCCTCTAAGCGTTCAGAGGTCGAGGGAGTGACTCTCAGTGATGCTCAGAATGCGGTTCTGGCACTGGCTGCTAGTTCACAGCTCACCGATGGTGAGCTGGAGTCACTAATTGGAGGTGCCAAGAGCGATACTCACGCGCTGCAGAACTTCTTTGGATCCTCGGATCCATCAGGACTTGCAGCTGAGCGAAATGTCTTGCGCTACTTCCGCTCCGACTGCACCCTAAGGGTGAACCAAACCGCATCCAGGTTCGACTCCTGGCGCTCGATCATGAGCTCTGATTGCGCTTGGATCCGGTGAGATCAGTGCCTTCGAGATCCCTGAGCGCCTCAAGCGCATTGCTCAAAAGCTGGGCATGCGAGTCATCATCGAAGACCAAGCAAGCTTTGAGGCATCGCTTGCTGCCCGCCCCAGAAGGGTTCAGGATGATTGGCCGCGTCGATGAGATCACCTCAGAGAGCCCGCTAGCAAACCCGGATATCGCCCTCTACAGCGCTGCTGCAACGGAATCTGGCCGGATTGAGCTGCTTCCATACTTCAAGGAACAGGCAGTGAGCGTGACCGCACACAGGTTTGGAAACCCCGTTAAGTTTGTGAAAGAGCTGGCAATTTAAGACCCTCCTAGGAACTTCACAGCTAGACCCAGCATGCTCATGGGAGTAATCTTCCATGGTGGCTAGTTTTTACTAGTGCAAATGACTTAGAGGTACTTCTTGTTTATTCTTTCCAAACTTTCACTCGCGAACCGTGCTGTAGTGGCCCTAATCACCGTCATCGTGGCAGCCTTCGGGTTTTTGTCAGTTGGGTCATTGAAGCAAGAGCTAATCCCCTCAATCGAGATCCCCTCGGCGGCTATCGTCACCTCATACCCCGGAGCCTCTCCTGAGGTCGTTGACGCTCAAGTCTCTGCGGTAATTGAGAATGCCGTGATTGGGCTTCAGGACCTCGAATCCACCACCGCCACCTCCACCACCGGACTTTCAGTTCTAAGAGTCTCATTCAAGTTTGGAACCACCACCGAGACCGCCATCGAGCGCTTGAATGCAGCTATCGCATCGGTGGAGAACCAGTTGCCCTCGGATGCCGACGCGAATGTGATTTCGGGCAGCTTTGACTCGGTCCCGATCATCGCATTGGCCATTGCCGACAATGATGGAGACAACGAGCGCATTGGTGCCACGTTGGAAAAGGTTGCGCCGAATCTTTTCCGCCAGGTCGAAGGCATTAGAGACGTCGTGGTTTCAGGTTCCAAGCAGAAACGAGTAAACCTAGACATCAACCAAGCGGCAATGGCAGCAAATGGCATGTCCGTGCAGAACATCTCCCAGGCACTCCAGGCCAATGGCCTGGTGTTGCCTGTTGGTTCGCTCTCTGATGATGAGGGCAGCATTGCCATCCAAATGGGAACCGCGGTTGAAACCATTGCCCAGATCGAGGGTTTGCCACTGATTTCCCAGAACCCACAGCCCGGATCGCCAGTTGTGACAATCGGTGATGTCGCATCGGTGAGCTATGAGGATGCCCCGGTCACCTCAATCTCGAGAACCAATGGCCTTGAGTCCCTAGCCGTCTCAATTACCAAGACACCAGACGGCAACTCGGTTGCCGTTTCAAATGGCGTGCAGGATCTGATTCCAGAGTTGGAAGCGGCTCTTGGCGGCAACGTCTCAGTTGTTACCACCTTTGACCAGGCACCGTTTATCGAAAAGAGCATCGAGGACCTCACGGTTGAGGGTCTCTTGGGTCTCACCTTTGCGGTGCTAGTGATTTTGGTGTTCCTGTTGAGCATCAAATCCACCATCATCACCGCGGTCTCAATCCCGACCTCGGTGCTGATCACCTTTATTGCCCTGCAGAGTGCTGACTACTCGCTGAACCTATTGACCCTTGGCGCTCTAACGATTTCGATTGGTCGAGTCGTAGATGACTCGATTGTGGTTATTGAAAACATTAACCGACACCTAAGTTATGGCGAGGATCGCAAGAAGGCGGTTCTCACGGCAGTCAAAGAAGTTGCTGGCGCCATTACCGCCTCCACCATCGCCACGGTTGCAGTGTTCCTGCCAATCGCATTGGTAGATGGCCTGGTTGGCGAGCTATTTAGGCCATTCGCCTTCACCGTAGCGGTTGCTCTATTGGCATCGCTACTGGTCTCGCTAACCATCGTCCCGGTATTGGCCTACTGGTTCCTGAGAATGCCAAAGCGCCTGCAGGCAATCAAGGCAGAGAATCCAAAGAAGTTCGAAAAGAAGCAGAGGATTGCCGAGGAAGAGCGCGAAACCAAGAGCGTGCTGCAGCGCATTTACCTACCCGCCCTGAACGGAACCAGAAACCACCCGTTCATCACACTTACCGCTGCCGTATTGCTACTTGCCTACACCTTCTCACTGGTGCCACTACTGAAGACAAACTTTATTGATGGCGGCGGCTCGAACCAGTTCAACGCTCGCGTTGAAATGCCGGCCTCCACTTCGCTGTCTGAGCAAGATGCCACGGCAGCGCTAATCGAGGCTCAGGTCAAGGCAATCGCTGGAGTCGATGTGGTGCAAACCACCATCGGCTCGGCAGTGGATGGCCGAGTCGCCTTTGGTGCCAGCGGCACCGGAATCTCAATGAACGTGATTGTTGACGAGGGATACGAGGTTGAGGACATCACCAGCCAGGTGCTGAGGCTTGACACTCCAGAGAACACTGAGATCACAGTTTCCAGCGGTGGCGGCTTCGGATCGAGCGAGACCATTGACATTCAGGTTCTCGCGGCCGACAACGACCTGCTCACCGCTGCGGTTGCAGAACTGGTTGCTGGCATGCAGGGAATCGACAATGTCTCGAGCGTCACCAGCACGCTCGATGCTGATGAGCGAGTTCTGGAAATTCTTGTTGATCGCGAATTGGCGGCCGAGTACCTGCTGACCGAGACGGTTGTCTCCGGAATCGTGGCATCGCAGCTCAGACCACAGCCACTTGGACAGGTCCGAATCGAAGGCAACGAAACCTCAATCTACGTAGCCGATCAAACGACCCCAGAAACCATCAATGAGATCAGGGCAATTCAGATCCCAACTTTCCAGGGTCCGGTTCGCCTTGACACCTTGGCATCAGTCGAAGAGATCTTGAAGCCAACCTCAATCACCTCGGAGCGCGGCAACAGAACCGCGAGAGTCTCTCTCGCCCCTGAGGGCGATGACCTCGGTGCCATTACGGCAGCAATCACCGAACGCTTCGAAGGCATCGATCTACCAATCGGTGTTGAGGCCAGCATCGGAGGTGCTGCAGCCGACCAGGCTGAGAGTTTCGAGCAACTTACCCTTGCACTTCTAGCCGCTGTCGCCATCGTCTACATCGTCATGGTGGCAACCTTTGGATCCTTGATTCAGCCTCTGCTATTGCTGGTCTCGATTCCATTTGCCGCGATTGGTGCACTGGGTCTATTGATCATCACCGACACCGCCCTGGGCGTGCCAGCCCTGATTGGTATGTTGATGCTTATTGGAATTGTGGTAACCAACGCAATTGTTTTGATTGACTTGGTGAACCAATATCGACGTCAGGGTCGAAGTGTCGAAGATTCACTAGTTTCTGGTGCCAGACAGCGTCTGCGCCCAATTCTGATGACCGCTCTTGCCACCATCTTTGCTTTGACCCCGATGGCCTTTGGGCTGACCGGAAACTCGGGCTTCATCTCGAGGCCACTAGCGATTGTGGTCATTGGTGGTCTGGTTTCCTCCACGCTACTAACCCTGATCTTGGTTCCAACCCTCTACTGGCTAGTTGAGGGCCGCAAGGAGCGCAAGGTCATCAGGCAAAAGCGCAAGGAACAAAAGGCGCTCGCTAAAGCGGCCAAAGCTGAAGCCAAGCAGAGAGCCGCTGCTCCTGCAGTCGCAGCACCAGAGGCTGCCGCCGCAAGCGCAGCCCCAATGGTTGTCACCACAGTTCTAGAACGCGAACAAGAGCCTGAGCCTGAGCCGACTAGCGAGGAGCCGGTTGCCCCTGAAGTTCAAACTGAAACTGCCCCGGAGCAACCAAGGTCCGAGAGCTCTTGGTCGCTTGCCGATGAGTCAGAGCAGGCACCCGCCCCAGAAACCTCATCAGAGGCCCAATTTGAGCCAGCTGTTGTTGATGAGGTGCCACCTCTTGCTTGGAGTGATGACCAGCAAATCCAGTCTGCAGCGGAGATCGAGATTGACGATGAGTCCTCGATGCGCTGGAGTGAAGAAAAGCCTCAAGAGGAGCCAACAGCAGCGGATCCAAACGCTGGATTGCCTGAGTTTCTAACTCAGGAGATTCCTCTGATTCAAGAGCCAGCCGAATCCGATCGTGACAGAAAGCGTCGCGAAAAGGCAGAGCGCAAGGCGCAAAAGAAGGCCGCGCGCGATTCTCGCCACGCCAACGACTAGGGATTCATGGCTGATTACATAGTTTGGGTTGACTGCGAGATGACCGGGCTCGATGTCCAGGTTGACGAGATATGTGAGATTGCGGTTGTCGTTACCGACCAAGAACTACAAGAGGTTGACCCTGGCCTGCAGATAGTTGTAAAGCCTGGACGAAAAGCCTTGAAGAACATGGGTGAATTTGTCACCAACATGCACACCGAGTCCGGGTTGATTGATGAGATGCCGCAGGGTGTGAGCATTGAAAAAGCCGAGACCCAGGTGCTCGAATATATCAAGCAGTGGATTGCAGAGGAGCGCACCGCTCCCTTAGCTGGTAACTCAATTGGGACTGACCGCATGTTCCTAAATCGCCAGATGCCAGCACTCGATGCTTTTTTGCACTACAGAAACATTGATGTCAGCTCGATCAAGGAGCTCACCAGGCGTTGGTACCCAAGGGTCTACTTCCAAATGCCCAAAAAGACTGGCAATCACCGAGCTCTTGCTGACATAAAAGAATCCATCAAAGAGCTTCGTTACTACCGGGGCACTGTTTTGGTGGAGACACCAGGTCCAGATTCGGAAGCAGCAAAGGCTGTCGCCAAGTCGCTAGACGCTGATACAATCTAGGGGTTCTGGAGTCCTCTCCAGATTCATGGTGGGTATAGCTCAGCTGGTAGAGCACCTGGTTGTGGTCCAGGGGGCCGCGGGTTCAAGTCCCGTTACTCACCCCAAAGAAATCCCCAGTTCTAGGACTGGGGATTTTTACTTCCAGGGAAATTCGCCCTGAGTCGATTGCTAGAGAATCAATACCTGCGCTGGAATCCCCAGCTTGGTACTCAGGTTTCGAATCATGCGAAGAGTAAGCGGACGCTTTTTACTCAGAACTTCATAGACCCGGTTTTTCTCGCCAATAAGTGGCACTAGTTCCTTCACACCAATGCCCAACTGGTCCATGCGAAACTTTATGGCCTCGATGGGATCGGGCTCCTCTATCGGATAGTGCTTAGTTTCGTAGGCCTCCACCAAGGTGGAGAGGATCTCAAGAAGGTCAAGCTCTGGTGAGCCAGGAGCCGGATCGAGATCCATCAACTCAGAGATACGAGAAAGGGCATAATCCAAATCGTCATCATTGTGGATAGGTGAAATCTGCAGGGTGGCCATTATCTTTCCTTCTTCATGTCTATAGTTTGTGCATCGATAAGGTCATACTGATCATGGGTGCCAATGAACTTCACGTAAGCAATTTGCCCCGGGTAGTTGATTTGGCAGACAAGTCGGAATTTGTTACCTGAAATGTTAAAGACAACACGACCCGCCTTCAAAATGCTCGCGGTCCGGTAATAATCCTTAATCTTCGATGGGCTATCCCAATTTGCCAGCTTTGCCTCGTGATACCAAGCCCTAAGTGGCTGCTCGGCATCCCGATTTTCAAGCCAAAACGTCCTGAGTGTGGAAAACGCAATGACTCTCATGAGTCAAAGGTAGTCCCAATTTGGGACTTGTCAAGAGGAATTGAAAATCTGTGGATAAGTCAGCAGGTTTAGCTGTTAGCTCTCTCCAAAATTAGCTCCCTAACCCTGGCAGCATCAGCCTGACCGCGCATTGCCTGCATCACGGCACCAATCACGGCACCCGCTGCCTGAACCTTGCCTTCTTTGATCTTCTCCAGAACGTCTGGCTGCTTGGCAAGTGCCTCATCAATTGCTGCAATAAGGGCACCCTCGTCGGTAACGACCTTAAGGCCGCGCTTCTCAATGACTTCCTCTGGCTCACCCTCGCCAGCGAGCACTCCCGCAACAACGTCCCTTGCGATGCGGTCGTTGAGCTCTCCCGCTTCAATCAATGCTGCAATCTTCGCTACTTGAGCGGGACTAATGGCTAGCTCGGTGATCTCTACCTCTTGAGAGTTTGCAAGCCTTGCAAGCTCGCCTGTCCACCACTTTCTGGCGGCCTGAGGCTTAGCTCCTGCGGCAACCGTTGCCTCAACCTGGTCCAGCAAGTCTGAGTTGACGACATCGCGGAATTCCAGATCTGAGAAGCCCCACTCGCTCATGAGGCGTTTTTTGCGAAGCGATGGGTTCTCGGGCAAGGATGCACGGATCTCTTCGATCCAGTCCTTGGAAGGCTGAACCGGAACCAGGTCTGGCTCTGGGAAGTATCGGTAGTCATCGGCGTCAGACTTTGGTCTGCCGGCTGAGGTGTAGCCGCGGTCTTCGTGCCAGTGACGGGTCTCCTGGGTGATGGTTCCACCATTAGCGAGAATGTGAGCCTGACGCTGAATCTCATAACGCACTGCTGACTCGATTGACCTCAGTGAGTTCACGTTCTTGGTTTCGGTTCTGGTGCCGAGCTTCTCTTGACCCTTTGGCCTGAAGCGAGACGTTGGCATCACAGCGCACGTTGCCGCGCTCCATCTTGGCGTCAGAGACATCCATGGCCTTGACCATGTCGCGAATCATGCGCACATACTCAGCTGCAAGCTCAGGAGCCTTCTCCCCCAGGTTGAAAACTGGCTTGGTGACAATCTCAACCAGTGGCACTCCGGCTCGGTTGTAGTCAACTAGTGAGTATTCCGCTCCCTGAATACGACCGGTGGCTCCACCAACGTGGGTGAGCTTGCCGGCATCTTCTTCCATGTGGGCACGTTCGATTAGAACCTCGTGCACAGAGCCATCCAAAATCTCCACGGAGACCTTGCCCTCAAAGGCAATTGGCTCGTCATACTGCGAGGTCTGGAAGTTCTTGGCAAGGTCCGGGTAGAAGTAGTTTTTTCTAGCGAATCTTCCCGTTGGCGCAATCTCACAACCAAGTGCTAACCCAATTGCAATAGAGGACTCAACGGCCTTCTTGTTCACGGCAGGAAGGGATCCTGGAAGCCCTAAACAGGTTGGGCAAGTGTTGGTGTTTGGCTCAGAGCCAAAGTTGTTTGCACAACCACAGAACATCTTGCTCTTGGTGTTTAGTTCGACGTGGACCTCGAGGCCAATGACGACCTCAAATTGTTCGATTGCCTTGTCAAAATCCATTAGCTGTTCTTTAGCCATTAGAGCACCTCCAGGTTTGGAGCCTTGGCAATTAGTGGGGCTCCCCACTCAGCCACATAGAGCTGTTCAATTAGTGCACCGACTCGATACATCTGAGCATCCTGTTTGGCAGGAGCCAGAACCTGGACACCTGATGGCAGACCGTCTTCCTTGGCAAGTCCGTTAGGAACGCTAATACCGGGGATGCCCGCAAGGTTTGCGGGGATGGTTGCGATGTCGTTCAAATACATCGCTAGCGGATCATTGACCTTCTCACCAATCTTGAATGCGGTGGTGGGAGCGGTTGGGGTAATCAGCACGTCAACCTGGCTAAAGGCCTTGGCTAGATCCTGCTGAATCAGAGTTCTAACTTTTTGGGCTGAGCCGTAGTAAGCGTCGTAGTAACCAGAAGAGAGTGCATAGGTGCCGAGGATGATTCTGCGCTTCACCTCAGGACCAAAACCCGCTTCGCGAGTTGCAGCCATGACTCGCTCAATTGTCGGGTTGCCCTCCGGCATGACTCGAAGGCCAAACCTCACCGAGTCAAACTTGGCAAGGTTCGAGGAGGCCTCGGCGGGAAGGATCAGGTAGTAGGCAGCAACCGCGTATTCAAAGCTCGGGCAGTCAACCTCAACCACCTCGACGCCCTGAGCAACTAACTTGGCAACCGTGTCCTCGAAGAGCTCCTTGACGCCCTCCTGGAAGCCATCCTTGGAGAGCTGCTTCACAATCCCAACCTTGAGGCCCTTGAAATCAGCTTTACGAACCGCATCGGCCATCGACCCGAGTGATTCTGGCAGTGAGGTTGAGTCATGAGGATCATGACCTGCAATGACATCTTGCAATAGCGCTGCATCCAAAACCGTGTTGGTTACAGGGCCAATCTGGTCCAGTGAGGAGGCCAAGGCGATTGCTCCATAGCGCGAAACTGCTCCATAGGTTGGCTTTGCACCAACCGAACCGGTAACGGCAGCTGGGAACCTGATGGATCCTCCGGTGTCAGAACCGATAGCCAAGGGGGCAAGGTGTCCGGCGATGGCAGAGGATGAACCACCTCCGGAGCCTCCTGGGATTCTCTCTAGATCCCAAGGGTTCTTAGAGGGCCCATAGGCCGAATACTCGGTTGAGGAGCCCATTGCGAATTCGTCCATGTTGGTCTTACCCAAAATCGGCAGCCTCGCTTCGCGAAGCTTGCGAACCACCGTCGCGTCATACTGCGGCATCCAGCCCTCCAGGATCTTCGATCCTGAGGTGGTGGGGGCATCGGTGGTTGTCAGCACGTCCTTGACAGCAATCGGAACACCGTGCAGGGCCGATGCACTCTTGCCCGCTGCGCGCTCGTCATCGGCGAGCTTTGCAGCGGCCATTGCGGTGTGGCGGTTTAGGTGTAGGTAGCTAAAGGTCTTGTGGTTCAGGGCCTCTGCGCGATCAAAGAACTCCTTGGTGACCTCCTGACTGGAGGCATCCCCCTTGGCAATCAAATCCGCCAGTTCGCTGGCGCTTTTTCCAATAAAGGTCATCTCTAGTCCTCGTCCAAGATTGCGTTCACCTTGAACCGGCCATCAAAAGCATCGGGCGCAGCTGAGAGAGCCTGCTCCTGGGTCAGTGAGGGGATAATCACGTCTTCGCGGAAGACGTTGGCCATTGGGATTGGGTGGCTGGTTGCGACAACATCACCGGAGACCGCCTCGTTCACCTTGGCAACCGAGTCAACAATCACGCTCAGCTCCCCCGCCAGGGTCTCGACTTCTTCATCGGTCACCAAGATTCTTGCCAGTGAGGCAAGATGGCGAACCAGATCCGGGGTGATTTCAGACATAGGGCTTATCTCAATTCAATAAGTTGCGTGAGGTCCAGTTTAGTTCTGCTCGCTCTTGAGCCTGACAAGGAACTCGGACTCCGTGATTACCTCAACCCCCAAAGACTCCGCTTTGGTGAGTTTTGAACCAGCACCGGGGCCGGCAACCAAGAAGCTGGTCTTTTTCGAGACCGAGGATGCCGGCTTTCCGCCATGCTCAATTACTAACTCCTCAGCTTTTTCCCTGGTCATTGTTTCCATGGAGCCTGTGATCACAACTGTCATACCCGAGAGCACGCCGTCCCGAGTCATCGAACCAGGTCCCTGATGTCCTGGAATCTCGAGAAGAACACCGGCTTTTCGCCAGGCCTCAATAATTTCCCTGTTGTGGTCCTTGGAAATCCACTCGGTTATTGAAGCCGCCAAGGTTGGGCCAACACCCTCAACCTCCGCTAGGTCTTCTTGCGATGCAGCAAAGATTGCATCCAAGGATCCGAAGTGAGCGGTGAGGGCTCTGGCTGCAACCGGACCAACGTGACGAATCGATAGCGAGACCAGCATGCGCCAAAGGTCTTTGGTCTTTGCCTCGGCGAGGTTCGCCAGAAGCTTGTTGGCAACCTCTGCCGGGGTGCCATCTTTTTTCTGGAAGAAATAAACAACCTTTGGATTGCCGTCCTTGTCATGCTTTGGCAATCCAGTGTCAGCGTCAAGCACGTAGGTCTTTATCGGCAGCAGGTCCTCCATAGTGAGGCTGAATAGATCACCCTCACTTTTAACCGGCGGCTCTTTCGGTTCAAGGGGTTGAGTCAGCGCGGTAGCGCTGACATAACCCAATGCCTCAATGTCTAGCGCGGATCTTGAGCCGATGTAGGCAATGCGTTCTCGAAGCTGGGCTGGACAAGAGATGCTGTTCGGACACCTCAAATCAACATCGCCCTCGCTAGCTGGAGCAAGCTCAGTGCCACACTCCGGGCAGTTAGTTGGCATCTGGAACTCTTGCTCCGAGCCATCTCTTAGGTCAACCACCGGACCCAAGATCTCGGGGATGACATCACCCGCTTTGCGAAGCACCACAGTGTCACCAATCAAGTATGCCCTTGGCCTTGACCTGGTCTTGGTTGTGGAGGGTTGCAAACTCCACCTCGCTGCCTGCCACCGTGACCGGCGCTAAAACTGCAAAGGGTGTTGCCCTGCCGGTGCGGCCAATTGAGACCTTGATATCCAATAGCTTGGTGTTCACCTGCTCGGGTGGATATTTGTAGGCAATGGCCCAGCGGGGTGCTCGGGATGTTGATCCCAGCTCTCGCTGCCTGGCTAGCTCATCAACCTTGATTACAACGCCATCAATCTCGTGCTCGATCGAGTGTCGAGACTCCTTGAGACTTTCTATAAAACCCAGGGCGCCCTCGGCATCTGAGAAGACTTCAAACCTGGAGGTGGTTGGCATCCCAAAGGCCTTCAGGGCTTTGTAGACCTCGGACTGGGTTTTGATCTCAGGCTGCCAAACCCCAAAGCCGTGAACCAGCATCTTCAAAGGCCTAGAGGCACTAACCGCAGAGTCTTTTTGCCTCAACGACCCAGAGGCAGAGTTTCTTGGGTTGGCAAAAGGTTTGCCGCCGGAAGCGACAATGCCCGCATTGAGCTTGGCAAAATCGGCCAGCTCAAAGAACACCTCGCCTCTAACCTCAACAAGCTCGGGGATGTCATTGCCGGTTAGTTCATGAGGGATTGAAGCGATGGTCAAAACATTCTGAGTGACATCCTCGCCGACCTCACCATCTCCCCTGGTTGCGGCCTTGACCAAGACTCCGTTTTCATAAGTCAGCGAAACTGCAAGCCCGTCGATCTTTGGTTCACAAAGAAACGGTCCTCCACCAACTCTCTCGCTCCATGCCAGAAACTCCTCTTTGTCAAAGGCGTTATCCAGGCTCAGCATGCGCTCTAGGTGTTTGACCGGATCAAAGACATCGCCAGCGGCGGATCCAACACCGCTGGCAGGAGAGTTCTCTGCTAGCTCAGGGTGGAGGGCCTCTAGTTCCTTGAGTTCTCTCTCGAGCTGGTCATACTCGGCATCGGAGATGAGGGTCTGATCTTGGTTGTAGTAGGCGTCGCGATAGCGAGCAATCAGGGTGTGCAGTTCATCAATGCGCTCTTTGGCGCTAGACACCGGCATTCACCGCGCTTCTGGTTCTATCAATGGTGGTTTGACCTAGGACCCTGGTGCCAACATAGAGCACTGCGGTCTGACCCGGGGCAACCCCGTAAAAAGGCTCAATGAGATTAATCACCAGCTCACCATCAACCAGGGCCGCGGTTGCAGGAACGGTATCGCCATGGGCACGCACCTGAACCTGGCAATCGAAAAACTCATGCGCATTCTCAGGCGCCTTGCCGCACCACGAATACCTTGAGCCCGCTAGCTGGTCGATTTGCAATGCAGCTTCTGGACCAACCACGACCTCATTGGTCTTGGGTCTGATTTCTAGCACATACCTGGGCTTGCCATCCTTGGCAGGTCTGCCAATGCGCAAGCCCTTGCGCTGACCAATAGTGAATCCGACGTGGCCATCGTGCTCGCCAAGCTCGTTGCCCTCTTGGTCAACGATCTTGCCGGCATCAGATGGCACAAAATCCCTGAGCCACTCTCTGGTGTCGCCCTCTGGGATAAAGCAGATGTCATAGCTGTCTGGCTTATTGGCAACCGAAAGGCCTCTGGCATCCGCCTCGGCACGAACTAGGTCCTTGGATGCTGTTGCACCAAGTGGGAACATCGAGTGGGCGAGCTGCTCCTGAGTCAAAACTCCCAATACGTAGCTCTGGTCTTTTGCCATCTCCAAAGAGCGGTGCAGCTCGAAGTTGCCAGCATCGTCTTTTGAAACGCTTGCGTAGTGGCCGGTGCAAACGGCATCAAAGCCAAGAGCTAGCCCGCGCTCCAAAAGAGCTGCGAACTTAATCCGCTCATTGCATCGCATGCACGGGTTTGGAGTCCTGCCGGCTTGATACTCGGCAACAAAGTCATCTACGACGTCCAGCTTGAATCGCTCCGAGAAATCCCAGACATAGTAGGGAATTCCGAGCTTGGTGGCAGCGCGCTGGGCATCCATCGAGTCCTCGATGGTGCAGCAGCCGCGAGAACCAGTCCGCAGAGTCCCCGGCATGCGAGAAAGAGCTAGGTGAACCCCTACGACCTCGTGGCCAGCCTCGACGGCGCGCGCAGCCGCAACGGCGGAATCAACTCCGCCACTCATGGCTGCTAGAACACGCATGGGTATAAGTCTAGGTTCTACCCGCGACAGCTTGGGCTTTGATTGCCTTGGCATAGCCAGCCTGAATTGCCCTAACCGCGAAATCAACATCCTCGGGTTTTGAGCTGTGGCCAAAGCTCACGCGTAGGCAGGCAGTGGCATCTTGTTCCGAGTAACCCATTCCCATCAAAACGTGAGAGGGTCCCAGCACCCCGGCCTGGCAGGCAGAGCCTGCTGAGACCGATAGTCCCTGCTCGTCTAGTAAAAAAAGCATTGAATCGCTCTTGGTGCCAGGGATAATCACATTCGATGAGTGCTCCACCCTGGGCGCACCGCTTGCCGTGATCCTGATATCAGGAATAACGGCGCTTAGTTTTTGCTCAAAGTCATCTCTTAGCACCTTGAGTGCCGACTGCCGAGCACTGAGGTCAGCAAGCGCAGCGCTTGCCGCTGCGCTCAGGGCCTTTGCCAGCGGATAGCTCATGGTGCCAGAGCGCAGCCCGCGCTCCTGGCCACCGCCATGCAATAGCGATTCTGGCTTTAGGTTCCTACTAACAATCAGGGCACCAACCCCAATTGGTGCTCCAAATTTGTGACCGGAGATGCTCATTGCAGAAAGCCCGGAATCTCTGAAGCTAAGCTGCCAGGTTCCCAAAGGCCTGCACCGCATCGGAGTGCACCGGGATGCTCTTTGCTAGCTCGGTGACCTTTTTGATGTCGGTGATGATGCCGACCTCGTTGTTCACCCACATCAAACTAATCAGCGCGATGTCATCACCGTGCTCGGTGATTATGTTCTCGAGGTCCGCTAGGTCGATCTCCCCATTGGCTAAGAGCTTTACCAGCACCAGCTCGGCGCCCTCGTGTTCCACCAGCCACTCAATCGGGTCGATAAGTGCGTGGTGCTCGATTGCGCTCGAGACAACAATTGGTCTTTTTCTATCTTGGTTTCTGGCCCAAAAGATGCCCTTGATGGCCTGGTTATTGGATTCTGTGCCGCCGGAGGTGAAGATGACCTCACTGCGATTGCAGTCAACGGCTAGGGCAAGTTCGTCTCTGGCATCTTCTAAGTGGGCTCTGGTTTGCTGGCCGTGGGTGTGGACGGATTGAGGGTTACCGATCTCTGCCAGAGCCGCCACAAGTGCGTCAAGCGAAGGCTTTCGCACTGGTGTGGTGGAGGCGTGGTCCAGAAAAACCTTCATGGATTCAAGCCTAATCTCGCGAGAAAGCAATCCTTTGCTATGTAGGGTTTACCGAGGAATCCCATGACTGAGCAAATAAAACGAAACCTCGAACCACTTGGCCTTATCTTGAACGAGGCCGGCGGGGATTTCTCGGTCTATTCAGAATCGGCAGAATCTGTTTCGCTGCACATTCTCGATGACACTGGAACCGGTAACGTGCTGCACCAGCTACCGCTCGAAAGGCGCGAGGGTGGAATCTGGGGCGTCTCAGACGAGCGGCTAACAGCGCGGCATCAACTACGTGCTGCGCGCTTCTGGGCCAGAAGGGCCCAGGCACGCCTTTGACAAAGATCGCAACCTGCTTGACCCCTATGCCAAGGGGCTAGTCAGAGAGAACCCGCGGGATTACCACTGCGTTGCCATTGACACCAGCTTTGATTGGCAGGGAGTAGAAAAGCCTCAGATCTCGATGTCAGAGACCATCATCTATGAGGCCCACGTTCGAGGTTTGACGAGAATCAACCCGGCAATCCCGGAGGAGATTCGAGGCAGCTACGCAGCTCTTGGTCACCCGGCAACCATTGACTACCTCAAAGACCTAGGCATCACCGCAATCGAGCTGTTGCCGATTCAGGCCATCATCTCTGAGCCAAGGTTGATAAACCTCGGGCTGATCAACTACTGGGGTTACAACACAATTAACTTCTTCACCCCGCACATGAGATATGCCGCGGAGGAAACCAGGACCTTGGGTCCCGAGGCGATTCTGCAAGAGCTAAAGACCGCAATTCGAGAGCTGCACAGAGCCGGCATCGAAGTGATTATGGACGTGGTCTATAACCACACCGCCGAAGGCGGCTATAAGGGCCTCACCTACTCATACCGCGGCCTTGATAACTCGAACTACTACCGCCAAGACGATGAGGGCAACTACCACGACACCACCGGCTGCGGAAACTCGCTGAACTTTGGTAACCCGATGGTGCAAAAACTCACCCTGGATTCGCTTCGATATTGGACAAAAGAACTCCAGATCGATGGCTACCGCTTTGACCTTGCCGCAACCCTGGCAAGGGATGAGTCAAACGAGTTTCGAGCCGACCACCCGCTGTTGGTCGCAATGAAAGAGGATCCGATCATCTCGAGTGCAAAGCTGATTGTGGAACCCTGGGATGTTGGCATGGGAGGCTGGCAAACCGGCAGCTTCCCGCCCGGTTTTCCAGAGTGGAACGATCGCTATCGCGATGCGGTGCGCAAGTTCTGGCTGACAGACATTGCTGCTGCCAGGAACGATGGAAATCACAACAGCGGCGTGCAGGAACTTGCTGGCCGCATCTCCGGCTCTCAGGACATAGTCAATGAGGGCTCTCCGCTCGGATCTGTGAATTTCATCACCGCCCACGATGGCTTCACGCTAAATGACCTGGTTTCCTATAACCAAAAGCAAAACTCCGCCAATGGTGAAAACAATCGAGACGGCGCAGACAATAACCACAGTTTCAATCACTTATTTGAGGGCGAAACCAAAAACCCAGAGATCCTGGCAGCAAGACACAGGGCCGCAAGAAATCTAATGGGAACCCTGCTGCTATCAGCAGGAGTGCCCATGATCACCGCAGGCGATGAGCGGCTAAAGACGCAGGGCGGCAACAACAATGCCTACTGTCAAGACAACACCATCACCTGGCAGCACTGGGACCCAGATGCTGCAAGGGATGCCTTTTCGAGACCACAAAGTATTTGATTGAACTAAGAAAGGCGCACCCGGTGCTGCGCCCAGAGCGCTTCACCCATGAAGAGCAAGCAACTTTGGAGACCAACCAGATGCTCTGGTTCAAGGGCAGCGGCAAGCCAATGAGCGTTGAAGAGGATTGGCACAACCCAGAGCGCAGAACCATGCAGCGGCTGAGCTTCCACAAAAACCCAGATGGCAGCCTCGATGGCATGCTGCTTATCTTGAACGGCCGAGAGGCTAGCAAGCTCGTCACCCTGCCCGAAAACGAGCTTGTCGAAGGCTATGAACTACTTTGGGATTCCAGTAGCCCTCAGCCGAACAAGAACCTGGCTCAGCACTTGCCCGCAAGTAAAATTGAGGTTGGTGCCACCAGCACGTTGCTGCTTCGGGTTATCACCGCTTAGCAACGAATTAGTCTAAAAGCCAACCGACAACAGCCCGCAGTCACTAAATTTAGGGTCATGGTTGAAACTGGCGTGGGGCGATTTCCAATCACCCAAGTATGGCCAAGTGTCGATAACGGCAAATACCCCGCCAAGGCTTTTGTTTCAGAAGTGATCACCTTTTCTGCCATCGCCTTCCGAGAAGGCCATGACGCTTTGGCAGTCGATCTCAAAATCACAGACCCCAAGGGCAAAACCACCAGGCACCAAATGCACCCAGGGAAACCCGGTCTAGACCAGTGGAAAAAAGAACTGCAGCTAGATCTAGAGGGTATTTATCGTTTCCAGATTGCGGCCTATGACGATGTCTTTGGCACCTGGCACCACAACACCGAGGTGAAGCTCAACGCCGGTATTGACCAAGAGCTAATGATGCTAGAGGGCAAAAAGCTGGCCGCAAGATTCAGCGAGAAAAACAAAAAGGCCTTTGTCGAGATTCTGAAAATCTTCGAAACAGAAAAAGATCCCCAAACAACCTTCCAAAAGGTCATGGCCGCAGGCTTCGAAGAAAAGGCGAGAGCAAACCCGCTCTACGACCTAGAAACCCTGAGCGCCGAGTATGAGATCTTTTGTGAGAGAAGACTTGCGGGAAGTGGCAGCTGGTACGAGTTTTTCCCTCGCAGCGAGGGTGCCAAGAAAAACAAGGACGGCAGCGTTGTTAGCGGTAATTTCAAAACCGCACTAAAGAGCCTGGACCGAGTGGTCAAAATGGGCTTCGACATTCTCTACCTGCCCCCGATTCACCCAATCGGCGATGCGTTCAAAAAGGGCAAGAACAACTCCTTGAATGCCGGCAAAGAAGAACCCGGTTCTCCCTGGGCGATTGGCAACACCGCAGGTGGTCACGACACCATCCACCCAGATCTTGGCACCGAGAAGGACTTTAGGGCCTTCGTGACAAAGGCCAACAAACTAGGTCTCGAGATTGCAATGGATTTGGCCCTGCAGGCCTCCCCCGATCACCCCTGGGTAAAGACCAACCCCGAGTGGTTCACCACCAGGGCTGATGGCTCTATCGCCTATGCCGAGAACCCACCAAAGAAATACCAGGACATCTACCCGATCAATTTCGATAATGACCCTCAGGGCATCTTCAATGAGGTCTACCGAGTGGTTGAAAAGTGGATCTCATTCGGCGTGAAAATCTTCCGAGTCGATAACCCTCACACCAAACCCGTGAGCTTTTGGCAAGAGCTGATTGCGAAGGTGAACGAAAACCACCCCGGAACCATATTTCTCGCAGAGGCCTTCACCAGACCCGCCATGATGCACACCCTCGGCAAAGTTGGCTTCCAGCAGAGCTACACCTATTTCACGTGGCGCAACTCCAAGACCGAGCTCGAGAGTTACCTCACAGAACTCGCAAGCGAATCTGCCGATTTCTTTAGGCCGAATTTGTGGGTGAACACCCCGGACATCCTCACCGAATACCTGCAATACGGCGGCAAGCCAGGATTCTTGATCCGCGCAACTATTGCGGCAACCGCAGGATCGAGCTGGGGCATGTATGCAGGTTTTGAACTCTACGAATCGGTTGCCAGACCAGGTGCTGAAGAGAACATTGACAACGAGAAATACGAATACAAGTTCCGCGATTTCGACAAGGCGCTTGCCGAGGGCAACTCACTGGCTCCCAGAATCGCACTACTAAATCAGCTTCGCAAAGACCACCCGGCTCTGACTCAGCTCAGAAATCTCGTAATTCACCAAACCGATGACGATGGCATCTTGTGTTACTCAAAGCACCTCTCTGAAGCTGCTGTCGGCAAAGCCGACACCGTCATCGTGGTGGTGAACACCGATCCACGCTCTGCCAGGCAGACCATGGTTCACCTGGACCTGGAAGCACTCGAACTACCAGAGAGCTTCAAGGTGAAAGACCTCATTACCGGCAAGAGCTATGAGTGGGGTAAAGACAACTACGTCAGACTGGATTCCTTCACAGAACCAGCACACATATTCGAGGTGATTCGATGAACCCGGAGGCTTCAGCGCTCCAAGCAGTAGCCGAGGGTAGACACCACTCCCCCATTCGGTTTTGGGCTTTCACCAACAGGCAAAGGACTGGGTGCTCAGGGTCCTTCGACCCTTTGCTAAAAGCGTCAGCATCAAAACCAAAAAGAGCGAACACTCTCTCACTCACGTTTATGACGGCATCTGGGAACTACGAGGCGATAGCGCAGCACCAGGTGACTACCGAGTGGTTGCAAGCTATGACTCCGCTCCAGACTGGGTTTCAGATGACCCCTACCGCTACCTGCCAAAACTTGGCGATCTAGATCTTCACTTGATTGTGGAGGGCAGGCACGAGGAGCTTTGGCAGGCACTGGGAGCTCACCTGATTGAATCCAAAGACTCACTTGGCGACACCTCGGGGGTTAGCTTCAAGCTCTGGGCACCAAACGCCCAAGCGGTGAGGGTGGTTGGCGATTTCAACTCTTGGGATGGCCGCGCTTATGCGATGCGCTCAATGGGAGGCTCTGGGGTTTGGGAGCTATTTATTCCAGGGGTCAAAATAGGTGCGCTCTATAAGTTTGAGATTCTCACCAAGGCTGGCCACTGGATCACCAAGATTGACCCGATGGCAAGGGCCTTTGAGATTCCTCCCGCCACCGCATCGGTCATCACCAAATCCAGCTATGAGTGGCAGGACAAGACCTGGATGGCCGATAGGGCCAAGAGAAACGCCCTGAAATCGCCAATGAGCACCTACGAACTCCACCTGGGATCCTGGCGCGGACCAAAGAACTATCGCGAGATGGTGAGTGACCTGGTTGGTCACGTGAAGTACCTAGGATTCACCCACGTTGAGTTCATGCCCCTGGCTGAGCACCCGTTTGGTGGCAGCTGGGGCTACCAGGTCACCGGTTACTACGCACCCACCTCTCGCTTTGGTAGCGAGGATGACCTGCGCTACCTAATCGACCAACTGCACCAAAACGGCATCGGCGTGATCATGGACTGGGTCCCCGCTCACTTCCCCAAGGACGACTGGGCGCTGGCCAGATATGACGGTGAGGCTCTCTATGAGGACGCCGATCCGAGAAGGGGCGACCACCCCGACTGGGGAACACACGTGTTCAACTTTGGTCGCACCGAGGTCAAAAACTTCCTGGTTGCAAACGCCCTTTACTGGCTAGAGGAATTCCATGTCGATGGCCTCAGGGTCGATGCGGTGGCATCGATGCTCTATTTGGATTACTCCCGAGAAGATGGTGAGTGGTTGCCAAATGTCCATGGCGGCAGAGAAAACCTCGATGCCATTCAGTTCTTGCAAGAGACCAACGCAACCGTTTATAAGCGCAACCCCGGGGTCATGATGATTGCCGAGGAATCAACCGCATTCCAAGGAGTCAGTGCACCAACCGATGTTGGCGGTTTGGGCTTTGGCTTTAAGTGGAATATGGGCTGGATGCACGACTCCTTGGAATACATCCAAAAAGAACCCGTGTATCGCAAGTATCACCACGGCGAGCTAACGTTCTCGATGCTCTATGCCTATGACGAGAAGTTTGTGCTTCCAATTAGCCACGACGAGGTTGTCCACGGCAAGGGTTCACTGTTTTCTAAGATGCCCGGAGACCACTGGCAAAAACTTGCCAACATGCGGGCCTATCTTTCATTTCTTTGGGCACACCCCGGCAAGAAGCTTTTGTTTATGGGGCAAGAGTTTGCCCAGGTTGCCGAGTGGAGCGAATCTAGAACGCTGGATTGGTGGCTCCTAGATCACGCCCCACACCTTGGCATGCAGACCCTGGTGAGTGAACTAAACGCGCTCTATCAAAACCAGCCTGCGCTTTGGGAACTAGACCACTTCCCCGAGGGCTTTAGGTGGATTGACGGTTCCAACTCAGAACAAAACGTCATCAGCTTTATAAGAACCTCAGAATCAGGCGAGAACCTGATTGTGGTTATTAACTTTGCCGACTACCCGTATCACCAATACCGGATCGGAGTCCCCGAAGCAGGTAACTACCAAGAGCTTCTGAACTCCGATGCCGAGCGCTTTGGAGGATCGAATGTTCTAAACCCTGCAGTGATCAAAACAGCTAAAGAGCACTCCCACGGTTTTGAACAGTCAATTGAAATTGCCATCCCACCACTGGGTGCAACTTTTCTAAAGCTTGGCTAGAACATCAGTGAAGCTAGGCGACGCCTAGCTTCCATGACATCGGCATCGCCTTCTCCCACCAGGGAGAAAAGCTCCAGCAACCGAGCGCGAATCTGATCCTGGTGCTCAGAGGTTGGATAAAGATCCAAAAGCTTTGCAAAGGCCGCCTTGGGGTTTCCAGAAACCAATTCCTGATCAGCCTCCAAGAGCTGAGCGTCAAGGGCGTCCTTGGGATCTGCCTGCAAGTCGCAGCATGAGCTTGACCTGATTGAAACCCGCTTGCGCGTCCTTGTCGTTTGGATACTCGATGGTGAGCTTCTCAAACTTTTCATACGCGCCAGCCAGGTTGCCAGCTTCGATCTCTGCGATTGCGGCCTGGTGCTCTGGGGAGAGCTCGGGCTCCTTTGGTGCTGCTGGCTCTGCGCCAACGCTAACTCTCTCGGTGAGACCGTTTTGCTGAGCCAGCTGCAGCACCTGCGATAGCACCTGCAACAGCTGCTCGGTGGTGACCTTGCCTTGGAAAAGCGGGGCTGGCTGGCCAGCCAGGATAGCCAGCAGTGCCGGAGCGCTGTTGACTCCAACCGCCTGAGCTAGCTCGGGTGAGGTGGAGATGTCGATTTCGATTCCGGCAAAGCGCCCCTCGGAGGCCCTGATGCCCTTTTCGACCATGTCGCGGACCTCGGTCGAATCTTGACTCTGGTCACTAATCAACATCAGAACCGGAGTCTTCTCAGAAATTGCAATGTACTGCCTGAGCACCTGCTCATTGGCCTTCACCAACCAGCTGGTTAGAGCACCATCTGGTTCGGAATTGGCTGTGGCTGGTTGGTTCTTCTGCGCCAAGCGCGATAGGTCAAAAGCACCGGCAAAGTTCGTCATTGTGCTCCCAAGGCTACTGCGGTCATCAGCTGCTGAGTTGCCCCCAACAGAGAGATTCTAGAATCTGAACCTCCGACTGGAATATGGAATAGCAGCATCGAGCCATATCTGGTTTCGATGCCCGTGGCTGAACCGGCAGAACCCAAAAGCAGTGCCTCATTGCCCGAGATGGCAACGGCATCGCCTGGCTCATTAGGGATGATCGTGTAGGTGTCTACCATCAACAGGGCCGCTAGCGCTCCGCCATCGGCGGTTGAGAGCATTACCAGAGAGAAATCTCCCAGGGCGTGAGCAAAATCTGAGGTTCGCATTCGCAAGAGTCTCTGAGAGACCGCGCTGCACCGCTGAAACGTCTCGGATGTAGTCGTTATCCGGATCAAGCAGCAGGCTGGCTGGCGCCGAGGGCCCTCATCCAACAACTCCCCCACCAGTTCAGGCAGCAACAGCGGAGAGGCATTTAGGAACCTGTTGTCCTCACGGATTATGTTCGCTCCAACGCTCTCCGCGGCAACCTCGGGGAACTGCGCTCCAGGGAGCAGGTCGATGTAGTGATAGAGCTTGTAGGGTTCGCGGGCATTCACCTGCCGAAGAACCAATAACTGCAACTCCTCATCACCAGTCACAACCATCACGGAGCGTGGCCAGGTGTCGGTTGCCGATGGCAAAAACAGCTGCACCGGTGAGGTTCTAATCTGACTTGGAGCATTCGCCCCGTCTTCGCTGCGGCGAGCGAGGTTATAAGCAAAGCGTCTGATCTGCAGCGCTGGCCCATCAACGCGAGCCTCAATCGATTCTCGGTCTAGGTTTTGATCCGCATTTGTTATTACCCGATCTAACTCCGCAAGGATGCGCTCTAGTTGACCTCGGTCCATAACCGGAGTGAGGGTGTCAACCGCGGGAAGTGGGCTGGGGTTCAGAGTCGGGTTCTCATACTCGGCGACACAGCCACTTAGGCCGAGTGTTCCAACCAGCAGGACTGCGAACTGCATTTTTGCCGCCCTACGTCCAGAAACCGGTGCGGGACCAGCTTGGGACCTAACCCGCCTTGGCCGCTTGGGTTTTGGACGCTTGGGTCCTGAACGATTCCGCTTTGATCGGAACTTGCGGCCATAATCCAAACCAGCCCACAGGCCAAGCAGACCTCCGAAAGCAATCAAACCGAGCCCAATGAGGGTTATCGGGGCAATCGGGGCTGGCGCCTCAGGAAGGTTCCAGGTGAGCTGAATCCTGCGTGGTGCCATTTCTAGACCGGTGGATGCAACTAGCACTGCAACCTCGGGCTCGCGCTCGAGCTTTAGCTCGGCGGTGCGAGTGTAGGTTTCAAAACTTGTGAATATGTCTGCGCCCACCGGATCTGTGAGCTGGCCATTACCGGGCCTCTCGGTCTCGATAAGGCTTGCCTTCTCCTCAGCGACCCGGACTCTCAGACTCAGTTCGACATAGGGAGAGCCGTTTAGCCAGGCGATCAGGTCTGACTCCCTCCCTAGACCAACAAAGACCTGCTCATCGCCTCGAACAATCAGAGTCGTTTCGCCCTCATAGGCGGTGAGCACGTCGTTTGGTATCAGCACGTAGGTGGTTGGTCTTTCCAACTCCGCTGCCGCCACGATTGCATCTAGCGGACGATTTTCCAGTTGGTTCACAAACCCCAGCGCGCTAGAAATTAGCCCTGTGACAATCACGGAAAGGGCAAGCCAAAAACGCATGTATTTGCTCCGAGTAGACTTTGCTAGCCCCCAAAGTTTACCCTCAGCACTAAGGACCCAGGTTGGCTCCGGACTCGAACCGTTTTCAGACCGCAAGACGCGGTTATGACCAAGGCGCAGTTGACAAAGAGCTGGTAAGCCTCAACAGTGAGCTGGTCAGACTCCAAAACCAAAATCAAGACCTAAATCAGCAACTAAAACAGACCCGGCTGCAACTCTCCCAAGCAGAGGCTCAACTAAAGGCAACCGCCGAACCAAACTTCTCAGCTCTCGGAGCCAAAGCCGCAGACCTTTTGGCAACCGCAGAGGCGATCTCACTAGATCTCAGGCAAGCCAACGAGCTAGAACTTGAAGAGATACGTCTTGCAACCGCCAATGAGCTTGCAGAACTCAGACAAAAGGCCGAGCTCGAATACCAGCAACAGCTAGAGGCTGCCGCGAGGCGCAGTGCCAGAGCGATTGCCACCGCAAAGCACGAGGCAGAGCTATTGCTTGCAGAAACCAAAGAGCAGGCCACTCAAACCACAAAGCAGGTTGAGCGCGAGGTTGCCAAGCTGCGTGGCCAAGCAGCGACCGAGGTGGCGGCCATTAGGAGTTCAGCGACAAGAGAGATAGAACTCAAGCTCGCCCAGGCTCAGAAGGAAATCACCCAGCAGCGCTTTTTGCTAGCCGAAGAGTTTGGCGATGATGAGCGGGCAACCGAGCTTGCAACCAGCAAGCTGGAGGCTCAGCTCGCCGAGCGCTCGCGCGCTCACGAAGCGGAGATCTCTGAAAAGCATGCGGAGGCGGTAAGGCTAACCGAGAGTTATTTGGCAAGTGCCAAGGAAGATCTCGCTGAGCTGCAACAGGCAGCTGCGGTTTTGCGTCTCGAGATTCAAGCACTGGAACTAGATGCGGGCAGAACCCAGGCAAATCTAATTCAAACGGCAAAAGACAAGGCCGAGGCGATCGTGCACGCTGCCGAACTGGAGGCCTCGGCAATCAAGCTGGATGCTCAGAAAGAGATCAATGCCGAGCAAAAGCGGGTCAAACTCGAGCTCAAGAAAATTGAAAACAGAGTGGCCTCTAGCGAGATTTATTTGGAAAACCTGCGTAGCGTGGTAGCCAAGGAAGTTTCTTCGGAGGACTAATGGAGCAAAGAGCGCGCGTCACTAACGCCTTTCAGCTTGGTCTGACCGGAGGTCTGGGCGTGCTGGCCGCCATTGTGTTAGGCGCAGCAATTACCCAAACCGCCACCATCCTCACCTACATCGGCATCGCGCTATTTATTGCCCTTGGCCTGGACCCAATGGTTCGAGGCATGGTCAAGCGCAAGGTGCCAAGGCCGCTCGCAGTTGCAATCGTGGTTGCTGGGTTCTTGGGAGCGGTTGGATTACTGCTCTGGGCGGTAATCCCAGCTGCTGTCACTGAGGCCAGCAAGCTTCTAAACCAGATTCCAACACTTGTCACCAACGTTATTGAACTTGACCTAATAACCACCTGGGACGCTCAGCTTGGTGGCGCCATAACGACCGCAACCGACACCGCACTCGCCTTTTTGACCAACTCCGCCAACTGGCCAACGCTGCTCGGTGGAGTGTTGCAGGTGGGTCTTGGTGTCCTTTCCGGAGTTGCGGGTTTTGTGATTGTGGTGATTCTCACCATTTACTTCATGGCCGCACTGGAATCCATGAAGGGTTACCTAGCTCTCCTAAGCTCTGCCTCAAAGCGCGAGCGATTCAAGAAACTGACTGACCAGATTTCGCTATCGGTTGGTCGCTGGGTGATGGGACAGACCTCGGTTGCCCTGATTCACGCGGTCGTGGTGTTTATCTTCCTGACCGTAATCGGCTCGCCCTTTGCTCTGCTACTAGCTTTGCTGTCGTTTGTGATTGCGCTTGATTCCACTGGTTGGACCAATCTCGGCAGCATCGATTGTTTTGGGAGTCACCTTCCTATCGGGTTCCGATGCCACCTTCGCGGTGTTTATCTTCTACCTCATCTACCTGCAGCTTGAGGGCTACCTAATCAGCCCAAGAGTTATGAAAAAGGCGGTATCGGTGCCGGCGGCACTGGTTGTGATTGCAGCCTTGATGGGTGGAACCCTGATGGGTGTGCTGGGAGCGCTAATTGCCATTCCAGTTGCGGCTTCGATCTTGCTGATTGTTCGCGAAGTCTGGATGCCGCAACAGCAGCTCAGGTAGCTAGTACTCGGTTGGTAGCGGCGTAGATCCCGGGATAACTGTCTCAGCCACTGTGTTTAGGACCCTCGCGGTCGCGTTCTCCCCCACCCACAAATGCTTCTCACCATCAAATGCCAGCACTTGTGCGTGCGGGACAACGCTGAAGCGCTCCATAGCAGCTGCTGGAACCAAGAAATCATCGAGTTCTGGCACCAAAGCGACCAGAGGCCTAGCAAACTCATTCCAGCGCCTCAGATCGGCTTCTGTGGCTCTATGTAGCGGTGGTGATAGCAGAATTGCACCTGCAATATCGTGATCGGGTCCGTATTTGATCGCGAGCTCAGTGCCAAAAGACCAGCCCACCAAGCCAAGGTTTTACAAACCCTCTGGATTTGGCAAACTCCACCGCAGCTGCGACATCGTGACGCTCTAGCTCGCCACCATCAAAGCTTCCAGTTGATTGCCCTCTGGGCGATGATGTCCCGCGAGTATTGAACCTCAAGATTCCAACCCCAATCATGTGGGGAAGCCGGTTGGCGGCCTTGCGCAACAAATGCGAGTCCATAAAGCCACCGGCGGTTGGCAGTGGGTGCAACATGATCAGTAGCTGCTTCACCTCCCCAACCGGGAGCGCTAGCTCCCCGACCAGGGTTTGACCATCCTCGGTGTGTAGCTCGATGTCCTCTCTAATTGAGGGGAACTCGGTGCTTGATCTGATTATGTTCACAAAAGCATTCCATCAAAGAGCCGCCAGCAGTTGTTGTGGAAGTGCCGCCTGGTCTGAACTCCGCGGTGCAGATCCCATGCCACGGTGTGCTGCACACCGGGTTCAATGTTGATCATGCACACCGGGCAAATCCAGACCTTGCCGGTTTCAGCATTGGCACCATTGGTTTGCTGCACCTGAAATTCAATCCCGCGCTTTAGCTCGGTGTGGGGCAGTGAGGTCTTTAGGCGAGTGAGATCGAGCTCGGTCACCTCAGGCTGCGAATTACCCTTGCGCCTTTTACCTTTGCGCATTAGTACCAGTTGTGCACGTCAGAGTGGGCAAGAGCGGCGCAGGGTGTCTTGTAGCGGCCATCGATGTATCTAAGGCCCCAGCGAATCTGAGTCTCGGGGTTTGTCTGCCAATCGGCACCCGCAGAGGCCATCTTGTTTGCCGGGAGTGATTGTGGGATGCCATAGGCCCCGGAGGACTTATTTAGCGCGTTCCAGCGCCAGTTGCTCTCGCGCTCCCAGAGCTTCACCAAACAGGAGTACTGAGTGAAATCCCAGCCATACTCCTCAACCTGATTTAGTGCGAAGTACTTGACGGTTTCGACACTTGGGTATGGAGCAAGTTCAACAAAGAGCTTGGTTTTGCTTGGTCCGTTGACCAACTCAAAGCCGCCACGCTTGAACTCAGTGCCGGCAACATCGACAACGTTCAAGGATTGGAATTCGGTGTTTACGCTCTGAATGACCTGGGTGTTATCGGCATTAGCCATGGTTCCTGAGTAGGGGTCGATTGTGGTGACCATCACCAACGCGGCGACGAAAGTAAACCCAAGGCTCGGTAATAGCCTTGGGCGCTTTGTGCGCTTTACTGCGTGTCTACCCAATCAACAACCCTTTCCAACCGTTAAGCCTACGGGCATCGCCCGTTTGCCACAATCAGCTAAGGGTTCGCTGGCGGTGAATCGCTCCGATTAGGACCCCAAAAACTCATCAACCTGGCTGCGGTCAAAACCCGATCCGGAGCGGCCGAGCGACATGGTGCGAAGTTGATGGGTTTCTGGAGCTATTACCTCGCCGCGCTTCACGGATATCTGCTTGAAAAGCGCTTTGACTAGTTTGCGGCTGTAGCCATTGCGCTGCTTTTTGAAGCTCTCGTCTGGCTTTTCTCCAAGACCGGCCTGATGATGTTGAGCATTGCGGTTAGCTCACCAACCAAAGAAGCTCTACCCTCTTTGGCCAATCTTGCTTGAATCTCGCGCTCATCGAAGGTGTCGGCAACCCTTGCCAACGCGTCGTCCACAGCGGTTATTTGATAGCCACCTGGAACCAAGTCAAATTTCACGACAGCAAGCATTGCGCTTGTAATGAGGATGCGATTGGGTTTTTGATACTGGGTTTTTACCCTGGCCAAAAGCGCATCGACCTGCTCTTGGTCGTAACCGGGGATGTCATGCTCGTTTAGCGGAAAGTTCATTAGAAGGCGACCATGCTCATTAGGTAACCGACAAATGAGGAGGGCAAAAGTGAATCAATCCTGTCCAAAACCCCTCCGTGCCCAGGAAGGACATCCCCCATGTCCTTTACGTTCAAATCACGCTTGATCAGAGATTCGCTCAAATCCCCCATGACCGAGCTAATCAAGATTGTTACCCCAAAGAGTAGACCAAACGCCATTGAAGTTTCGGTTAACAACACAATAACTTGCCCGAAGATCAATGCCGCAGCCACCGATCCTGCAAAACCCTCCCAGGTTTTCTTAGGGCTAATCCCCGGAGCAAACTTGGTTTTACCAAAGAAGCGACCAATCAAATAACCAAAAGTGTCAATCATGACAACGGTCAAAACCACGCCCAAAACCCAAGCCGTGCCATTGTCTTTTTCCACCAACCGCACCGCAAAGCTCAGTAGTAGCGGGATGTAGACCAAGGTAAAGGCCGTGCCGCCAAAATCCCTGAGGGTGTTCTTCAGTGGCTGTTTGACCTGATGAATAACCAGGTAACCAAGCCGCCAAAGAATCAACAGCCCAAGCGAGGCAATAAGCGATAGCCACTGGCCGGCAGGGCCAAAAAAGTAGGTGAGATAAACAATTGCAACCGCAAAAAAACGTGCCAGAGACGGAACATGCCAACCGGCAAGTCGCATCACCTTGGTGATTTCACCGGTTCCCAAAAATGCAGCCAGGGCAACCAGTGAGGTGAGAGCTAGTGGGTGCAACAAAGAGAGCAGGAAAATCCCACCCAAGCCAAAGCCGACCGCTAGGCGCGGTCCCAGGGTTGTGGCTTTAGCGCTTTCCAACTAAACCTCTAGCAGTTCGGCTTCCTTGTTCTTCAAAGCCTCATCTATGCGATCGGTGTGGCTCTTGGTTATAGCCTCAAGTTCTTTTTCGGCTCTTTCAACCTCATCCTCACCAGCATCGCCGTCCTTCTTGAGCGCCTCTAGGAGCTCTTTGGCGGTGCGGCGGATGTTGCGAACCGAGACTCTGCCATGTTCTGCCTTGTCGCGAGTGAGCTTCACATACTCCTTGCGGCGATCCTCGGTGAGCTCGGGGAGGTTGATGCGAATCACGTTGCCATCGTTGTTTGGCTGAACCCCAAGGTTCGGCATTGCCATCAGAGCCTTTTCAATGGCCTGCAGCGCGGTCTTGTCATAGGGGTTGATCATGATCGATCTTGCCTCTGGGTTTTGAATAGCACCAAGCTGGCCCAGTGGAGTTGGGGTGCCGTAGTAGTCGACCATTACCTTTTGAAACATTGCGGGGTTGGCCCTACCGGTTCGAACGGAGGCAAAGTCGTCCTTGGTGGCCTCGACGGCCTTGTCCATCTTCTCTTTGGCCTCGGCCATAATCTCGCTAATCATTGTTCGTTTTCTCCTAGTGTGACTTACGCCCTGACGGCGGTGCCAACCTGCTGGCCCAAAAGTGCTTCTGAAATCTGATCCATGCTGAATACCCGCATTGGCATTTTGTTGTCCATGCACAATGAGAATGCGGTGGCATCCACCACCTTCAGGCCCTTCACAAGAGCCTCCTGGTAGCTAATCTCATCCAGCTTCACCGCACCCGGGTCCTTGTTTGGATCGGCGGAGTAAACGCCATCGACACCGTTTTTGGCAACCAAGACCTCTTCGGCGTGAATCTCCAGTGCCCTCTGGGCAGCAACGGTGTCAGTCGAAAAATAAGGAAGGCCGGCACCGGCACCAAAGATCACAATGCGGCCCTTTTCCAGGTGCCTAATTGCCCGCAAGGGCAAATAAGGCTCTGCAACCTGGGCCATGGTGATTGCAGTCTGAACTCGCACATCAGCACCGGCCTGCTCAATGAAGTCCTGCAGGGCAAGAGCGTTCATGACGGTGCCCAACATGCCCATGTAATCGGCACGACCGCGGTCCATGCCGCGGTTTGATAGCTCTGCTCCCCTGAAGAAGTTTCCGCCACCGACGACAATGGCTATTTCGACCTCTTTTGAGGCGCTTGCAATTCTTTTGGCTATCTCAGAGACCACATCGGGGTTTACCCCCAGAGAACCCCCACCGAAGGCCTCTCCCGATATCTTTAGCAACACTCTGCGCTTTTCGGACGCCACCTTGCACCTCCAGATGGGATTGGGCTCTAACCTCGAACAATACTAGGGCGCAAAAAGCAAAACGGGCCCGGGGATACCCCGAGCCCGTAAAGCTTTTTTGGTCTTAGTTACCCACCCGCATGCGGACGAAGCCGGTTAGCTTCAATCCCGCTGCTTCAGCAACCTTTGCAACGGACTGCTTAGCGTCCTTTGCGAAGGCCTGGTCTAGTAGGCAAGTCTCTTTGAAGAAGCCAGTTACTCGGCCTTCGACAATCTTTTCTAGGGCAGCCTCTGGCTTGCCCTCGTTTCGAGCGGTCTCGGAAGCGATCTCGCGCTCCTTGGCGACAATCTCAGCTGGGACATCCTCGCGAGAGAGGTACTGAGGGCTGAAAGCTGCGATGTGAACCGCGATGTCGTGAGCGGTTTCTGAATCGGAACCCTCATAACCCAGTAGCACTCCAACCTGTGGTGGTAGGTCGCGGCTGGTGCGGTGCAGATAAGCGTCAACGCCTGAGGCGGAAACAACCTGAACCCTGCGAAGCTCGACCTTCTCGCCCATGATGGCTGCCTTGTCGACAATGGCGTCAGAAACGCTCTGACCACCAAGATCAGCTGCCAATCCAGCCTCAACGCTCTCTGCACCGGCTGCCACAACTGCATCTGCAACCTGGTCAGCAAGAGTCACGAAGTTCTCGGCCTTGGCAACAAAGTCAGTCTCGCAAGCAAGCTCAATCAGAGTTCCCTTGCCGCCTGCAACGCGCGCTACAACAAGACCGTTTGAGGTGGTGCGGCCCTCACGCTTTGAAACGCCCTTGAGGCCCTTCAAGCGCAGTAGCTCAAAAGCCTTCTCGATGTCACCGTTGGCTTCATCCAGTGCGCCCTTGCAGTCCATCATGCCGGCGCCGGACTTCTCGCGAAGTGCCTTTACGTCTGCTGCTGTGTAGTTAGCCATGCTTATGCATCCTTCTGTTCAGTCTTAGCCTCTGCGGCTGGTGCCTTCTTGGCAGGCGCCTTCTTAGCTGCAGCGGCTGGAGTCTTCTTAGCAGCAGGCGCTTTCTTAGCGGGTGCCTTTTCTGCGGCTGCTGGTGCTTCTGCTGCTGGTGCCTCGACTGGAGCCTCTTCTGCTGGTGCCTCTGCAACTGCAGCTTCCTCAGCTGGAGCTGCGGGTGCCTCTTCGGCTACTGCTGGAGTCTCAGCTGGGGCTTCTGCTGGGGCTTCTGCTGCAGGCGTCTCGGTTGCTGGAGTCTCAGCTGCAGTGCCCTGCTCTAGGAGCTCGCGCTCCCACTCAGCTAGAGGCTCTGCCTCTGCTTCGTTGCCGGAGTGACGAGCGATCATGCCGTCAGCTGCAGCGTCAGCAATGACCTTGGTTAGTAGCTCGATGGCGCGGATCGCGTCATCGTTACCTGGAATACCGATGGTGACGTCATCTGGGTCACAGTTGGTGTCCAAAATTGCGATTACTGGAATACCGAGCTTCTTAGCCTCGGTGATTGCCAGGTGCTCCTTGTTGGTGTCAACAACCCAAAGGGCGTTAGGAGTCTTGCTCATGTTGCGAATACCACCAAGGGACTTCTCTAGCTTGTCGCGCTCGCGACGGAACATTAGAAGTTCTTTTTGGTGAAGCTTGACTTAGAAGCGTCATTGAGGTCCATTGCCTCAAGTTCCTTCATGCGTGAGATTCGCTTGTTCACAGTGTTGAAGTTGGTCAAAAGACCACCTAGCCAACGCTGGTTAATAAACGGCTGACCAACGCGCAGTGCCTCGGTTGCAACAACCTCTTGGGCCTGCTTCTTGGTGCCAACGAACATGATCGAACCGCCATTGGCAACTAGGTCACGGACGTAGTTGTAGGCCTGGTCGATGTATTCAACCGACTGCTGAAGGTCGATGATGTAGATGCCGGAACGATCGGTCAGAATGTGCTTTTTCATCTTTGGGTTCCACCGCTTGGTCTGGTGACCGAAGTGAACTCCCGCGTCCAAAAGCTGACGCATTGTGATTGTGGCCAAGATGGCTCTCCTTTGGGCACAGCTAAGTGCCCGCTCAGTTTTATGGCTTTACCGGTTGGTAACTCCCCTGGCATTCCCTACCAAAACACCCAACCTCGGTTGGGACTGACGTTTTCGTATTTGTTGGAACACGCGAATTCGCCCTGAGACAAGCTCAGAACGTTGTTTGAGCATACCAGCGAACAGGGTGCTTATCCACCTGTTTTTTCTTTGCCCAAGCAAACAATTGCAGAACAAAAAATCATGGAGCCATGACAAAACTTCTAGCGATATTCCTAATTCTCATAACTGCCACCGCACCCGCACCGGAGATCATTGCCAAACCGGTGCCCTTTGACCACAGCAACATCCAGGACCACTACCAGAGCACCACTCTGGCAAAAAGGTCCTGGTCACCGAGGCATAGACCTCGCCCTAGACAGCCAGAGCCCAATAGTTGCGCCATTTGATGGCGAGGTCTTCTTCGCCGGCAAGGTGGTCAATCGACAGGTCATCACTCTTGTCTCTGACACTGGCTTGAAAGCAAGCTTTGAGCCGGTGTGTGCGATCCACCCAAAGGGCAGCAGGGTTCTGAAGGGTCAAAACATTGCGGTGCTGTGTGTTCCAGAGAGCGACTACCAAATGCACTGCGAGAGCTGCGTGCACTTCTCAATCAGAAACCAATACGGCTATCTCAACCCGCTGCTGTTCTATGGGATGTTGAAACCGGCGGTCTTGACGAGCTAGGCCCTTGGGTGCGCCTGCTCAAATGAAGCCCGCAGTCGCTCAATCGAGACATGGGTGTAGATCTGAGTGGTACCCAAAGAGGCATGTCCCAGAATCTCCTGCACCGCCCTCAGGTCAGCTCCGTGATCTAACAAATGCGTTGCGGCAGAGTGGCGAAGAGTATGTGGCCCGGCTGCCCCCGTTGGAGTCTTTGCCAACTCGTTGGCGACTACCGAGTAGAGCTGACGGACACCAACCTTTTTGCCTCGAGAATTCAGTAGGAGTGCATCCGATTGTCCAAGGTCAACCTTCGGACGCCCGAGCTTGATCCACGCATCTATTGCTCGCTGAGCAGAGATTCCATAAGGCAACATGCGCTCTTTTGAACCCTTACCCATCACCCTTACCAATCGTCTCGAGAAGTCAATGTCCGAGACCTTGAGTCCTGCAAGCTCACTAACTCTCATGCCGGTTGAGTAAAGCAGTTCAAATGCACACCAGCGCAGCAACAATGTTGGTTCACCGGAGGCAGCTGCATCCTCAAGATCCGTCAAAACCTCAGCTAGAGAGCTCTCTGATGCAACCTTGGGCAAGGTCCGATCCAATTTGGGGGTTTTCAGCCTGATCCCAGGGTCCTCAGTGATGATCTCGCGTTCAAAGAGCCAGCCGGAGAAGGCCCTGAGGGAAGAGGTCTTTCTTGCCAAGGTGCTCTTCGATGCCCCGGCCTCAGCTTGGGCATAGAGCCAGTTGCGCAGAGTCTCGAGATTTAGCTCGCCTTTGGAGGTCTTTTCAAAATCCAAGTAGTCAGCGATGTCTGATAGGTATGCCTTTTGAGTGTTCTCGCTCGTCCCGCGGGCAGATAGCCAGCGGCCAAACTGCGACAGCTCACGCGAGAGATCCATGAATCAAAGACTAACTTCGCATTCGTAATTAGCTGCGGATAAACATGGAGTCTGGAACGGGTAGGCGCTCCCGCTGAACTTGTTTCAGTTCGACAAGAACTTCTGAGACTGTTAGCCCGGACTCGGCAGCGATTTCCTCCACACCGCGCTTGCCATCCCGCATCGCGTCTAGCACTCGCCTTCTCACAGAGCTGTCCTCAAACAAGATTTCTTTTCCCAACTGAAAAGGTTTGGCTAAGCCCTCCTGGATCATCGCGTTGGTGCCCTGAGATGCCCTATCGGACCATGCACCTGGAACAGCAAACACTTCTCGACCCAGCATGCGAGCTGAGTTTGCAGTGTTCTTTGACCCAGAGCGATAGGCAGCTTGCACCACATAGAGCTCCCTGCTTGCAGCCGCAATCAGTCGATTGCGCTGCAAGAAGCGGAATCGAGAGGGCGCAGTCCCGGAGCAAGCTCACTCACCAGTGCTCCCCCGGCTCTGAACCATCTCGTGAAAGAGCGACCAGTTATCAAGTGGGTAGGCGCGATCAATGCCGCCCGCCATAAACGCAACGGTTGGCAAACCCTGATCCAGCGCGGCTCTGTGAGCGGCGGCATCGATACCTTTGGCTCCGCCTGAGACCACCGGCGAGTTCAAGAGTCTTACTAGCTTTGAGGTTTGGTTCAATCCCTTGGCTGATGGTTCTCTGGTTCCAACCACGCCAACAAAGTCAGATTCGAGTGCATCGATGTCACCAGCCACCCACAAAACATACGGAGCATGATTCCCGAGGTCCGCAAACTTGGTGCTCAGGACTGGGAGCTGCTCAAAGAACACCGGTCTCGCACCCCAACGGATTGCCTTTTCAATTGTTTGCTGCAGGTCGATGCTCTTTAGCCTGAGCTCAAAGCGCTCAACGAGAGCTTTGAGGTTGCCCTCTTGCTCCGGATAAAAGCTGTGGAGGTACTCCTGCAGGTTGCGCCTAGTCGCCGGATGAGAGATGCGCTCAGCGATCTCCGGGCCAAAGGTTTCAAAGATTAGATGCGCTAGCGCATCTCCAGGCTCGGAGAGCATGGAGTATTTGATGGTTTGTAGTTGCTGTTCGCTGATCTGCATGATCGCCTCCTTGGAAGGCGATGGTTGCAAGAACTAAAGAGAAAAGTTTTTGAAAAATGAAATCTGTGGATAACTAGGGCTGATCGCCGACTGCTAACTCTTCAGGAATCTCAATCTCCTGGTTGCCGATCTCTTCGACATTAACGTCCTTGAAGGTCATGACCTTGACCTGCTTCACAAACCTGTCGGTGCGGTAGATGTCCCAAACCCAAACATCTTGCATTTGAAGTTCAAAATAGAAATCGGTTGCGGTGTCGATGCGCTTTAGCTCAACGTCGTTGGCCAGGTAGAACCGGCGCTCAGTCTCTACGACGTAGCGGAACATCTTCACGACATCGCGGTATTCGCGATAAAGAGCTAGCTCTTGATCTCTGTCGTAGTCTTCGAAGTCGTTCTCGTCCATATCGTTTGCAGTCTAAACCTCAAAAAAGCAAAAGGTCATCCGCAAGGATTTTTGTTAGCCAACTCTTTCGATGCTCAGGGCTTGGCCCCATGGCCTGAATCGCTTCAATGTGTTTTTGCGAGGCATAACCCTTGTTCTCTTCAAAGCCGTAGCCCGGATAGATCTTTGCAAGTTCAACCATCAAAGAGTCCCTTGCAACCTTGGCAGAGATAGCAGCGGCAGCAACGCTGCCGCAGTCTCTATCTGCCTTGGTCTTCATCACAACCTCAACATCCAGATCAGCCAGGAAGTTGTGAGAGCCATCCAGCAAAACGATCGGGTTTGAATACTGAAACATCGTTCAAGGTTTGAATAACAGCGGCCTTGAGAGCCGCCATGATGCCCCTCTGGTCAACAAACTCAGCGCCAGAGAGTCCAACTCTGGCTTCACCCCAGTTGGCAACCTCATGGGCAAGTGCTGCTCTTTTGGGTTCGGGAACAAGCTTTGAGTCTTTGAGGTCTTTGGGCATGCCCTCAAGGAGCTCTGCGGTCAAAAAGAAAGCTCCTGAGGCAACCGGTCCTGCAAGGGCTCCCCTGCCAACCTCGTCGATGCCGATGACGACATCGTGCTTCTCCAAGAGCTCACGCTCAAGATCAAGGCTTGGGAACGCCACCAAATACCTCAGGGTAGTTATCTAGGAAAGTCCAGTTGTCCATGGGCCAAGAGATCACAAACGCCCTGCCAACCAAAACCTCTTCTGGCACAAACCCGCCGGTTGGCAGGTCGGTGTGATATCTAGAGTCTGTGGAGTTTGGTCTGTTGTCACCCATAACCCAGTAGTGACCCTCTGGGACAGTCACGCTGAACTCAATTTCTGATGGGTTAGCACCTGGGCGAAGATAAGGCTCATCAATGCCAACGCCATTGATGAGAAGCCTGCCCTCATCATCGCAGCAGGTGACAACATCGCCTGGAAGACCAATAACTCTCTTGACTAGGTGTTCTGCAGAGTCTGGAGCGGTGATGCCGAAGGTGCCGAGGATAAAGTCGCTGATCTCTTGAATGGGTTCCTTATCGCTGGTTGGGATAGCTCCCAACCAGCCACCTGGATCACGGAACACCACGATGTCACCGCGCTGGACCTCCATGACCTCTGGAACCATCACGTTGACGATGATGCGGTCATTGATCTGCAGGGTGTCAAGCATTGAGCCTGAGGGGATATAGAAGCTTCTGATTAGAAAAGCCTTGATCAGAACCGAGAGAATCAGCGCAGCGCCAACGATAACGACCAGGTCGATAAGGAAGGCAGCTAGTGGGTTTTTTCTAAATTTCTTCAGAGAGCGCGATAGCCCAGCAATAGGTGATTGCTTTCGGGGTCTGATCTCCCCGGCCTCTGACATGACGCTAAGTCTAGTGAAAGCGTCTGATTAGACGTTTTCGCGCTTCTCGCGAATCTTCGCAGCCTTACCGCGAAGTGAGCGCAAGTAGTAAAGCTTTGCTCTGCGAACATCACCCTTTGACACAACCTCGATCTTGTCGATCACTGGGGAGTGCAGTGGGAAGGTTCTCTCTACGCCAACCTGGAAGGAGATCTTGCGAACAATGAAGGTCTCGCGGATGCCGTGACCGGAGCGAGCAATAACAATGCCCTGGAACACCTGAATACGGCTGCGGTTACCTTCCACGATGTTTACGTGGACCTTTACGGTGTCGCCTGCGCGAAACTCTGGGATGTCGGTCTTTAGGTTCTTGGCGTCTACAACGTCGAGAATGTGCATGATCTCTTCTTTCCTTTTGCACGCAGGTCAAAACGGTTAGCTAAAAAGTGTTTGTTTTATGCCCATACTCCCCTGCGGCAGAGACCTTTGGGCACCGGAGAAGTCTGCCATAGTTCTGGGAGGGTGGCAAGCCTCACGATAAGAGCTATTTATAAGAAATTGCCTCTCGAGGACCCAAACCAAGACGGTTTTATAAGAAAAGCCCGAAAAATTTATAAAATGGCGATTCTTTTATAAGTTTTCGTCGCCCAAGAGATCAGGGCGGTTCTCACGAGTGCGAATAACCTGCTGCTCCTTGCGCCACTTCTCGATCTCAGCGTGGTGACCAGAGAGCAAAACATCTGGAACCTCGAGCCCTCTCCAAACACTTGGCTTGGTATAGCTCGGGTATTCCAACAGACCATCGGAGTGAGATTCTTCAATGATGCTCTCGGCATTACCCATAAACCCAGGCAAGAGCCTCGTGATGGCCTCGATCATCGCAATGGCGGCGACTTCGCCGCCATTTAGGACATAGTCACCAATCGAGATCTCTCGAACATCGGCAACGCTCCCGGCATAGTCAACAACTCGCTGGTCAATGCCCTCATAGCGACCACAGGCAAAGATCAAGTGGTCATGAGTTGAGAGCTCTTGGGCCATGGCTTGCGTGAAGGGTTGTCCGGCAGGGGTGGTGAAAATAACAACCGGCTTTTTGCCCTCGGGAATCACATCGTCAAAGGCTTTGCCCCAGGGCTCTGGCATCATCACCATGCCTGCTCCCCCGCCATAGGGAGAGTCATCAACGGTCTTGTGCTTATCCTCAGTCCACGACCGAAGGTCGTGGGCGTGGAAATCGATTAGGCCCTTGTCTCTGGCCTTGCCAAAAGAGAAAGCTCTAGGGCATCAAAGTAGCTGGGAAAATACTGATGGCATCAATTCGCATCATCTTCCTCTAACTCTTCAAACAATCCACCAGGTGGTGTGATCTCAATCAAACCAGCTGAGACATCAACCTTGGGCACAAATGCCTTCACAAAAGGCAAAAGAACTTCTTTGTCTTCCAGCTTGATAACCAACAAATCCTGCGCTGGCATGTGATTCACCTGAACCAGTGTGCCGATTTCAACGCCGTTTCTAAACACCTTCAACCCAGCCAACTGGTGGTCATACCAAGCCTCTGGTTCTTCAGGCAACACATCAAGTGGCTGGTCAATCAACAAGATCGCCTTGATCAGGCCCTCGGCCTGATCGCGATCTGTGATGCCCTCAAGAAACAAAACCGGAGAAGTGTTGAACCACTTCAGCTCTTGGACGGTGACGGTCTTTCCAAACCATGGAGACTCTTCAGGAACCTGCAACTGCAGAACAGCGCCTTTTGTGAAGCGCTCGTTTGGGGAGTCTGTGTAAAGCTCAAGCTTGATAGCTCCCTTGAGGCCGTGTGCTTTTAGCAGTCGGCCCACTCGGAGCTTGGTGGTACTAGAAATCTGTATCCACCACGTCTACTCGAACCCGCTTGCCATCAGCAAGGGCGTTCACGACGGTTCTAAGTGCGGTGGCAGTTCTGCCACCCTTGCCGATGACCCTACCCAGGTCATCTGGGTGCACGCGCACCTCCAGCAGCTCTCCCGAGCCAGCGTTGCGAACAGCAACGGTGGCGTCATCGGGATTGTTCACGATCGCGCGAACGAGATACTGGAGGGTCGCTTGCAACATAAGTGATTAGGCCTTTGGCTCTTCAGCTGACTCTGCAGCTGCTTCCTCAGCAACAGGTGCCTCTGCCTCAGCAGCAGGTGCCTCTTCAGCTACAGCCTCGGCTGGAGCTTCTTCAGCAGCTGCTTCAGCTGGTGCCTCTTCAGCAACAACTTCCTCGGCTACTGCCTCTGGAGCTGCCTCTGCTGGAGCCTCAGCTGGAGTCTCAACGACCTCAGCAGCTGCCTCAACGGCCTCTGGAGCCTCGACTGCCTCAGCGGCAGGTGCGTCAGCAACTGGTGCTTCTGCAGCTGGTGCCTCTTCGGTCTTGACTGGCTTCTCGACCTTTGGAAGAAGTACTGACTTCTTCTTGGTGTCTGCGCTGAAGGCTTCCTTAGCGGCAGGTGAGCGAAGGGTGTTCTTCTTCTCGCCCTTGTCGTTGGCTAGATCGCCAGTGATCTTTAGGATCACTGCCATCTGCTCAGTTGGCTGAGCGCCAACTGATAGCCAGTACTGGGCACGCTCTGAGTTGACCTCGATGGTCGAGGGCTCGGTGGTCGGAACGTAGCGACCAATCTCTTCAATTACACGACCATCGCGGTGAGTGCGAGAGTCTGCAACAACAATTCGGTAGTGCGGGTCGCGCTTCTTGCCGATGCGCTTTAGGCGGATTTTTACAGCCACAATTCTCCTGTGAGGTTTCGGGGCGAGTTTCCACCGTGAGCGTGGGGGCACACTCGGAGGTTTCTCAAGGTTTTTCGATTACGTCCAGATAGAGGGTCGAGACGCTCGAACTCGCAAAAGTCTGCCAGAAAAATGGCAAAACCGCTACTTATTGAGCCCGAATGCACTTCCCGAGCCACCCTCAGCAGGCTTTTGGGTGAAAACACCGGCATTCTCAGCAGCTCGCTTGGCAGGATTTCCTGACTTTGAACCCTTTTTCTTCTTGTCTTTCTTCTTGCCACCGATGTAGCCACCGCCAACAGCACCACCCATTTGCACGGGGTTGGTGCCAGGGATGTTTGGCATGCCGCCCTTAGCCATGGTCTTCATCATCTTGGCGGCCTGCTCAAACCTGTTCACAAGCGCGTTCACCTCGGTGACCGATGTTCCTGCACCTCGAGCAATTCGAAGTCTCCTGGAGCCATTTAGGACCTTTGGCTGGTCTCGCTCCAGTGGGGTCATGGAGAAGATGATGGCTTCGGTGCGAGAGATCTCTTTTTCGTCAAAGTCCTCAAGCTGCTGCTTCATCTTTCCGGCACCGGGCAACATCCCAAGGATGTTCTTCATGTTGCCCATCTTGCGAAGCTGCTGCATTTGCTCCAAGAAGTCCTGCAGCGTGAAGGAGTCAGTGGAGATCTTCTCGGCTAGCTTTTTTGATTCTTCTTCATCAAAGTTCTTTTGAGCCTGCTCAATGAGACTTAGAACATCTCCCAGGTCCAGAATGCGACTAGCCATGCGATCTGGGTAGAACGGCTCAAAGGCATCAAGGCCTTCACCGGTGGAGCTGAACAAAATAGGAGCACCGGTCACCGTGGCAACAGAAAGCGCAGCACCACCGCGTGAATCACCATCAAGCTTGGTTAGAACAACACCCGAGACTCCAACACCATCGTGGAAGGCCTTGGCAACGTTCACCGCATCTTGACCCAGCATCGAGTCAACAACAAACAAGATCTCGTCAGGAGTCACAGCATCACGAATGTCGCGTGCCTGCTGCATCATCTCCTCGTCGACACCCAGGCGACCTGCGGTGTCGACGATGACTACTGAGAACTGACTCTTCTTGGCATGAGCAATGGCATCCTTGGCAACCTTCACAGGGTTGCCAACGCCATTGCCAGCCTCGGGAGCAAAGACAGTTGTTCCTGTCCGCTCCCCCAGCACCTGCAAGCTGATTAACAGCGTTTGGTCGCTGAAGATCGGCAGCAACTAGCAAGACTGTTTGGTTTTGCTCCTTGAGCCACTTAGCCAACTTGCCAGCCAGTGTCGTCTTACCCGAACCCTGGAGACCGGCCAACATGATGACGGTTGGTGGAGTCTTAGAGAAAGAGAGCTTGCGAGCCTCACCACCCAAAATGGTGGTGAGCTCCTCGTTGACGATCTGAACAACCTGCTGAGCAGGGTTGAGAGCCTTTGAAACCTCATCGCCAAGGGAGCGCTCGCGAACCTTGGCGGTGAAGTCTTTTACTACCTCAAGAGAGACATCGGCCTCTAGAAGAGCCCTGCGGATGTCGCGAAGGGTGGCATCAATGTCAGCTGGTGAGAGACGCCCACGACCACGCAGGTTCTTGAAGGTGTCTGAGAGTCTCTCAGAGAGATTTCCAAACATTTGGCTCCCGTTGGTTTAGGCCAAAAGCCTATTCGCCTTGAGGGGCCAGGGCAGCAACAATTGGGTGATCGCCTGCGATTGGGCCAACCTTTGCAGCTCCACCTGGAGAACCAACCTCGTTGAAGAAGTCAACGTTGACCTTGTAGTAGTCGCTCCACTCACCTGGAACGTCGTCCTCGTAGTAGATGGCTTCTACTGGGCAAACTGGCTCACACGCACCACAGTCAACGCACTCATCCGGGTGGATGTAGAGCATGCGGTCGCCCTCGTAGATGCAGTCAACTGGGCACTCGTCAATACATGCCTTGTCTTTTACGTCAACGCATGGAAGGGCGATTATGTAGGTCAATCAAAACTCCTAAAGTCTGTTGCAAAGTCTAATCAAGCTCGCTGCCAAGAAAAGTCAACCCAGAGGTGGGTTGAACTAATTCCACTATTTGCTGCGGTAGGCAACCAAGCCCTTGGCAAACTCCTCCGGCGAGAAGAAAGCAAAGTCATTGATTCCTTCACCAACACCAACCAGCTTGACCGGAAGGTCAAGCTGTTGCTGCAGTGAATAGACAATGCCACCCTTGGCAGTTCCATCGAGCTTGGTCATCACGATGCCGGTGACATCTGCAACCTCGGTGAAAGCCTTCGCCTGGGCAATGGCGTTTTGTCCAGTTGTTGCATCAATCACCAAGAGCACCTCGGTGATTCGAGCCTGCTTCTCGACAGCCCGGCGAATCTTGCCGAGCTCATCCATTAGGTCTTTTTTGTTTTGCAATCGACCTGCGGTGTCAATGATTGCGATGTCGGCATCGTCTCGAAGAGCTAACTCAACGGTTTGGTAGGCAACAGATGCTGGATCCTGGCCTTCCCGCTCAGGTCTCACAATCTTTGCCTCGGCTCTATCGGCCCAGGTTGCAAGCTGTTCAACAGCTGCTGCGCGGAAGGTGTCCGCAGCACCCAGGACAACATTCCAGTCGCCGTCTTTTAGCCAACGAGACAGCTTTCCAATTGTGGTTGTCTTGCCAGCGCCGTTCACCCCAACAACCAAGATCACATAGGGCAGGTCGCCAGTTGAGAGATTCAAAGCTGCATCGCTTCTGGTGAGCTTCTCAACCAGGAGGTCCTTCAAGCAGCAGCCGCAGCTCGGCATCTGAGCTAGCTCCAGCCTTGTTGGCAGCTTTCTTGAGAGCTTCAGTGATTTCTATTGATGCATCAACACCAAAGTCAGCTCGAAGAAGAATGTCTTCGAGGTCCTCTAGGTCAACATCAGAGCTGAATAGCGACCTGATGCCATCACCAAGACCGCGCTCCGGTAATTCCACCTCAACAACGGCAGGGGTGTCAGAAGCCACTGGCTATCGACTGGAGCAGGTCTGGCTCTGGCTGCTTCGCAGGTTCAGGTTCAGCAACTGGAGCTGCGACCTCTTGTGCTTCTGGAACCTCAGGCAACTCTGGTTCAGGAAGCTCTGGCTGAGAAACTTCAGGCTCAATGGGCTGAGCAGCTGAGGTAATCGGTTCTGGCTGAATAACCTCAGGTTCGACAACTGGCGCTTCAACAACCTCTGCTTCGACGACAGCTGGCTGGGCCTCTTCGACCTTGGGTGCTTCTGTCTTGTCACCGCGCAGGCGCTTTAGAAACTTGAACATCAGCTGGCCTTCTGAAGCTTCTGGCCAACAACCTGAGTAATGCCGTCTTGTCTCATGGAAACACCATAGAGAGCATCGGCAATCTCCATGGTTCGCTTCTGGTGGGTAACGATGATTAGCTGCGAAGAATCTCTTAGTGACTCAATAACGGCAAGCAATCTTCCAAGGTTCGCATCATCAAGAGCTGCCTCAACCTCGTCTAGAACATAGAAGGGGCTTGGGCGAGCTTTGAAGATTGAGATCAACAGCGCGACAGCAGCAAGCGATCTTTCACCACCAGACAAAAGCGACATTCTCTCGATGCGCTTGCCAGCTGGCCTAACAGAAACCTCAACACCAGTTGAAAGCAGGTCATCAGCATCGGTCAGTGAAATCGAACCCGAACCACCAGGGAACAAGACCGGGAAGATCTTCTCGAACTCACGCTTCGTGTCCTCAAACGCAGCAGCAAAGATGTGCTGCATCTTGGAATCAAGATCCTTGATGATTCCAGCGAGGTCAGCTCTTGCCTTGGTGAGGTCTTCGAGTTGGTCTGAGAGGTATTTGTGGCGCTCTTCCAGAGCGGAGAACTCTTCTAGTGCTAGTGGGTTGAAGGCACCAAGCTGAGCAAGCTTGCCCTCGGCACTGCGAAGTGCCTTCTCTAGATCTTCACGAGACTCCTCAGCCTCTGGAGTGTCAGCCAGCAAGGTCTCGATGCTCATTCCAAGCTCCGCCTGAACGCGCTCCGAGAGGTTCGAGAGATTTAGCCTGAGTTCGTGAGCCTTGAGCTCAACCTCATGAACACCCTGGTTGAGATCAGTGAGCTTTTGCTCCAAAGATTGGGCTTGGGTTCTAAGGATGTTTAGTCTCTCGAGCCTGGAGCCTCGCTGTGCTTCTAGGTCACGGAGTTTCTGTCTCAGGGTTGCGGATAGCTTTTCAGTTAGCGAGATGACTTTGGGAAGCTCTGAGACAGATGCTCTGGCGTTCACCAGCTGCGCTTCACGCTGCTTCTCGGCTTCTAGGTCCTTTTGGATTGCAGCTTCAGCATCCTTGATGCGCCCAAGCAAGTGTCGCTTCCTCGCGACTTGCTCCTGCAAGACGCTCCTTGATAGTTCCCACCGAGATGCGAACCTCAAGCTCTTCCGCTCTGGCTTTCTCCAGCGCAGCTGCGAGCTCAGCTCGCTGCTGAGTGTTCTCCTCAGTCGTTGCAGGCTTTGGCATTGAAGCCAGGGCTGCTTTGGCAACCTCCAGCTCACCCTCGAGTTGGGATCTGGTCTTGCGCAAGTTGTTCAAGATCGCGGTCAATACGTCTGGACTTCGGCTTGAGCGCTATCGGCTTGGGCGATAACCCTTCCGATTCGCTCTGCCCTTGCAGCAAGCTCGGCATCATGCTGTTGCAAGGTGCTGAGCGAGGTTCGAACCAACTCCGAAGCACTAGAAAGCTCTTCGCGCTTTGCAGCCAGAGCACTTGATGACTTCTCGATGTCCTTCGCTAGCTTTTCGAGCTTCTTGGCAGCTTGGTCGCGTTCTGCAGTGAGCTCAAGTTTTGAAGGCTTTTTGACCCGCCACCTCGAACCAGGTAGTCACTTAGGTAGTCACCGTCTTTAGTGATGACCACGCAGTTCTTGAGTTTTCCTGAAGCCAGAGCGCTTTGAGCCTGGTCAAGGTCATCCGCTAGGTAGATGTTTGCAAGCTGAGCTAGAACTTCTTTAGGCGCCGACACCACAGAGCTGGCTGCCGTGAGACCTTGCAGCTGAGCTTCGCTGCCTCGCTCCGCTTTACCCGAAGAGATAAGGAACTCAACTCGACCAAGCTGATTTCCCTTCAAGAACCTGAGTCCAGCAACTGCCTCTTCTTGGCTGGCTGCCACCAATGCATCGGATAGCGGGCCAAGCGCAACCGCGATTGCGGTCTCGAAACCTGGGTCGATGGAGATTTGCTCTGCCAAAAGCCCTGCAAGGCCTTTGAGATTCGCCTTGCGAATGTCTTGAGCTCCGTCAGTCTGCTCGAGGGTGAGACCAAGGGCAGAGTGCTTCGCGGCAACCGCGTCTCTCTCACGCTCGAGAGCATGGAGCTCATCACGAGCTGACTCAACCGCTTGTCTCGCTGTTGATTCGGCTTGTTGAGCTTTCTCGTAAGCGACTCGAAGCGCGTCGTCGCTGGTGTCTAGCTCTGGCTGGAGTTCTGCCTTGGCAGCTGACAGCTCTGCTGCCTTGGCAATGCTTTGTTCTTTCGAAGCTTCAAGGGATAAAGCTTGGTTTGCAATACCGGCTAGCTTGCTCTCAAGAACTGAGATTTTGCCCTCAGCAGCAGTTACTTGTCTTTGGGATTCCTCAATCTCAGCTCTAGCGCGAAGCTGCTCCGCATCGAACGCGCTCAGCTTGCCCGCCGCGGCTTCTCGAGCTGCCTCCAGATCAGCAAGGGAGCCTTCACGGCTTGTGAGCTCCTGTTGGAGCTCAGCGAGCGCCTTACCGGCCTCATCGAGTGCAGACTTCAGGGAAGCTAGCTCTTGATCTCTTGCAATCGAAACTGGATTTTCCAAAAGAGAGATCTTTTGCTGAGCGAGGTTCTGAAGGTTTCTTAGTTTTGACTCTTGGGCCTCGAGTGCAAACAGTTGTGATCTCAGCTGATCGAGCTCGCCCGAGACCAGCTGTGATTCAATCTCGGCAATTCCCGCTCTAGCAGATTCCAACTGGGTTCTGGCATAGCTGGCTTCAGCCTTGCGCTCAGTCTCACCCTTTTGGTTTACCTCAAGCTGTTCTCTGAGTGCTCTGATTTGATGGCTCAAGAGCTTTGACTTTGCCTCTCTGGCAATTGCAGCAATCTCTTGTGCCTGGCGAGCGATGTCGGCTTGGCGACCCAGGGGTTTTAGGTTTCTTCTGAGTTCAGCGATCAAGTCCTGGAGTCTTGTCAGGTTGACCTGCATTGCTTCGAGCTTGCGCTCAGTCTTCTCTTTGCGTCTGCGGTATTTGAGGATTCCTGCGGCCTCTTCAATGAAGGCTCGTCGTTCCTCTGGGTTTGCCTTCAAAACTGTGTCTAGCTGGCCTTGGCCAACAATCACATGCATTTCACGGCCAAGACCGGTGTCGCTCAATAGCTCCTGGACATCGAGCAGTCTGCAGCTCTCGCCATTGATGGCGTATTCGCTGGCTCCGTTGCGGAAGAGCACTCTTGAGATTGTCACCTCGGCATACTCAATGGGCAGAGCACCGTCTGAGTTGTCAATTGTTAGCTGGACTTCGGCTCTGCCCAGTGGGCCCTTGGTGTCAGTTCCGGCAAAGATGACATCTTCCATCTTGCCGCCACGCAGGGTCTTTGGACCCTGCTCTCCCATGACCCAGGCAAGGGCATCGACAATGTTTGATTTTCCAGAACCATTGGGCCCAACAACACAGGTAATGCCTGGTTCAAGAAGCAAGTTTGTGGTTTGGGCAAAGGACTTAAAGCCTTTGAGGGTAATGCTCTTTAGATGCAAGGACGCATCACCCCTTTCTTTGGTTCGTAAAGCCTATTGAAAAACCAACAGCTCTTATCCAGCCAAGCCAAAGGTTACAGAACTTCCAAGTAGTGTTTTCAGCATGGCTAGGGGTAGAGGTGGCATCAAGGGTGCCGTGGTTGGTTTTCTCTATGCCAGCTTTGCTTCCGTTGTTGGCACCCTGATGCACCAAACCCAAGTTGGTGACGAGATTCCCATTGGGTTGCTCTTTTCACTCTCTCTGGTTTTGATGCTTGCAGGGGGAATCCGAGATCGGCAAAAAGGGAAATTGCCCGGCTTGGTTTTTGCGCTAACCATTGCGGTTGAGCTCTTTGTGATTGGTCAGAATCTGACTGGAGACATTCTGATTCCAGCAAACAATGCAGGGCTTTGGTGGTCCTACGGAGCGATTGGCGTGGCGGCTTTGGTGGCGTTGTGGCCAAAGCTCAAAAGCTAGATGTTGTAGAAGGTCCGAGCAATCGCTGAGACCTTCTCGGCCGATGCCTTTTCCCTGATGGTCTCTCTGTTTCTGTCTGCATTGGATTGGTCATCTGCCAAGGCGAGCGCTTGGCGAATTGCGCTCTGAACGGCAGATGGGGTGATTTCCCTGACTGCAACTCCCGAGTCACTAAACCACTCATCGCAGCAAGCAGTTGCGGTTTGGACCGGAATAGCGCCCATGGCCATGGCCTCGAGAAGAGAAGTGCTGATTCCATCGCTCTCCGAAAGCCCGATGTAGATCTTTGACTTAGCAAAGAGGTCAAGGACCTGCGAGTGACTCAGAGCTCCTTTACCATTCACGACGAAACGCAGACCGGTCTTCTTCTCAACCTCTTTGGCTTTGCGCTTCGTGGCCAGGTTTGTCGAATAAAGAACTAGTTCGAAGTCCCTGAGTTCATCCGCCATGCCTGCAATAGCCTCTAGGGCTACCTTGGCCTTCCCAACCCAGCCGTCATAGCCCTTGATTGCAATTGTCTTCCTTGAGGCGCTTGGAACAAGTTCTCGGCTTAGCACCTCAGCCGAGAAGCCACCCGCGTTTGGGATAACAGGCATGAAGGTCCCAGTGAATCCGAGGTTTGTAGCAAGCCCTAAGTCTCGAGAGCACTCAGCAGAGTGATAGTCACGCGAGCTCCATTAGCCTCTCAAGCTTTGCTTTGTGCTTGGGATAGCGCTGGAACCAGTAGATGTCACTCCCCCAGTTTGTGGTTATCAGCGAAAGACCCTTTGGCTTTGTGTTTTCCAGGGCTTTTAGGGCAACGTAGCCTGCGTTTTGAAGTTCAAGTGCGTGAACGATTTCAGGCTGAAAGCTCTTGATGAACACTCTGGCAAGCGATCCCCTGAAAAAGTTGTCGACAAACTTGTCAGCTATCCAGAGTGGCAAGCCGAATTGCTTTCCCATGGGCACAATTCGATATTTAGCTTTGGAGCGGTTCTTGAGTAGCTCTTTGAGTTCAGGACGCACACGCCTGTGAGGGGATGATGGGAACAGCAGAAACTCAATGTCCTCATCTTTGAACTGACCAAGCCATCTTGCTGAGTGAATCGAGTCAAGCATGCAGATTACGAAGATCTTTTTTGCCATGCACTCCCCTTCAACTCAATGGGGCTAGAGATTATCATCTGCGCAGCTTTGCGAAGCCTCTGACAACCTGGGCAGAAATGCGATCCTCGATTAGCCCAAGCCTCTCGTTTGATCTGTCTTCCGCATCGGTTGCATGGCAAGCCAGTTTGGCCATAAGCATTCAAGGATTGAGAGAAATAGCCACTCTCTCCATTGACGTTCTTGTATTGCTCATCAAAGGATGTTCCACCTTGAAGAACAGCCCTCTCAAGGACCCCTTTGGCAATGTCGATCAGCTCAAGGTGCTTCTTCTTGGAGATTGAGCTAGCAGGTTGGTCATAGTGAAGCTTTGCAAGCCAGAGAGATTCATCTGCGTAGATGTTTCCGATGCCAGACAAAAGGTTCTGATCCAGCAAGACCCGCTTGATGCCTGAATTCTTCTTGGTCATCTTCGATGCCACCTGCTCAGCATCAAACAGCGGATCTAGCAGATCCCTGGCGATGTGAGCAACATTGGTTGGGATAAGTGAATCGGCAGGAGCCTCGGGCGAATATCCGCCGGGGCCTCCGTCAGAGGTTGCAACCAGGTCTTCAAAAACGAGGCCACCAAAAAGTCTTTGATCGATGAAGCGAATTTCCAAGGGGTCGTTGCTCTGGGTCTCGACATCGAGAATCACCCTGGTTTGCCCGTCAGGCGCATAGTCAGGTGTTCGAACCAGAATCTGACCGCTCATGCCGAGGTGACCAACCAGTGCCCGAGAACTAGAAACTGGCAGCCATAAGAACTTGCCTCGTCTGACCACCGCTTGAAGCTTGGCGTCAATCGCCTCTTTGGTGAAACCTTCTGCCCCGGCAAAGTTCTTCTTGAGAGAACGCTGGTCAAAAACGCGAACGCTCTTCACCCTTGCTCCAACTAGATGCTGGGCAAGGCCTGCTCTAACTGTCTCAACTTCGGGTAGTTCTGGCATTACTTGCTAGCAAGCTCTCTCAGGGCAGCAATGGCTGCTGAAGTCTCAGCTCCCCGCTTGGTGGTTCCAGTCCCGCGAGAGAGCTCTCTGTCGCCGGACAAGCAAACGGCAAGGTAGCTGCGCTCATGATCTGGACCCTCGCCCGTGATCTCGTAGCGAGCTGGCTCCATTTTTAGCTTTGCGAGCTTCTCGAGCAATGAGGTCTTTGGGTCAGCAGATTCGCGAATTGAGTCAGGGTCATCTAGAAGTGGAATCACGTGCTTGAAGACGATTGTCTTTGCAGCCTCGATGCCCGAGGTTAGGTAGGCAGCCCCGAGAACAGCCTCGAAGGCATCTGCCAGAAGATTGGTCTTAGCTCGTCCGCCGGTTTGCTCTTCGCCCTTGCCGAGGCGCAGGTGGCTTCCAAGATCGAGGCGGTTGGCAGCGGTTGCTAGAGCCTGCGCAGAAACGACAGCGTTTTTGAGTTTGGTCATCTCACCCTCTTTGAGGGTGGAGTGGGTTTGGAAAACGTGAACGGCTACCAAATAGCCAAGGATTGAGTCGCCAACAAATTCGAGACGTTCGTTGTCTTCGCCGCCGTTTTCATAGGCGAAAGAGGAATGAGTCAGCGCGAGCTCTAGGAGCTCTGGCGCAATTGCTGCACCGAGCCGCTGAAGCAGCTCGTCGTGAGGCATTTAGGCGTCTGCTACCTTGCGGCCCTTGTACTCCATGTAAAGCTCGGTGCCGACGGAGTCGGTAACGACCTTTGCACGGTGAGGGAGGCTGTAGGTCACCTGACCATTCTCAATGGTCTTTACCAGGGTGATAGGTGCGGCCTTCCACATTGAGCGGCGTGCTCGAGTGTTTGAACGTGAAGTCCGTCTCTTTGGTACTGGCATCTTCTACTCTTCCTTGCTTAGTAAGTCTTTTAGAGCTTCAAAGCGCGAATCAATCGGCTTTTCGTGCTCGTGACCGGGGTTCTCATTCAACTTGCTTCCACACTCCGCACACAATCCAAGGCAATCTTGGCTACACACGGGTTGGAAGGGAAGACTCAGAACCACCGAATCAATGACGACCTGCTCTAAATCAATGTGCTCGCCATCAACGACCAGCTCGTCATCCGATGAAGAAGAATAGGCGAAAAGCTCTTGGAAATCCACCTCAATTTCAAGCTTTATCTCATCCAGGCACCTAGAGCACTCTGCAATTCCAGTTCCAAAAACCTCACCGGTCGCCAAAATGCCCTCGTGAACAGACTCCAAGCGCAGGTCAATCTCTAGTTCTGCACCTGCTGGCAGGTAGGCGACCGGGGTGCCAACCTTGCTCAGCAAAAGACTCACGAAGCACCAGCTCCCGCATGTTTCCAGGGTGCTTGAGAATGTCCTTGACTGGAACCTTGAAACTCACTTTGAAACCCCCTGTAGAGCCTTAGCAACTGCTTCAGTCACGTACTTGGAGACATCTCCCCCAAGTGAGGCAACCTCACGAACCAGTGACGAGCTCACAAAACCAAAACCTGCCTCTGCTGCCAAAAACACAGTCTCAATCCCGGATAGGTCTCTGTTGACCTGCGACATAGGGAGCTCATACTCGATGTCGCTAGCAGTCCTGAAGCCCTTGATGATCGCTTTTGCGCCAAGGCTCTGAGCATGCTCGACAAGCAAACCTGACTCGAGGGTTGAGACCTTGATGTTCGAAGGTGCTCCAACCTCTGCCAGAGAGGCCTTGGCTAGCTCGACTCGCTGAGCAAGTGAAAAGGTTGGCTTCTTGGAGGGGTTGTGAACAATGAGTAGCTCAACAGACTCAAACACTTTGGCAGCCCTCTGGAGAACTGAAAGGTGCCCCAAGGTGATTGGATCAAATGATCCTGGGTAGATGGCTAACTGAGTCACAACAACAAAGGTTAGCTTTGCTTTAGTGCTGTTGCATCCTCTTTTTCAATTAGCTGCCTCAGGTTCTCACCCAATCCCTGCTTCTGGAGCTCTTCAGCCAGCCCCTTGGCCCGCTGAATAAGCTCAGCATCCTTGATGACTCTCAAGAGCTTCAGAGACGACTTGCCACCTGATTGGAGTCGACCCAAGACATCGCCCTCTCCCCTGAGTTCAAGATCAACCTCACTCAGCTTGAAGCCATCGTTAGTTGATGCAACGGCTTCAAGTCTTTGCATTGCCAGATGACCCAGCCTCGGCACCCGTCACCAAGAGACACAGTCCGGGATGCTCACCACGCCCGACTCTGCCTCGGAGCTGGTGAAGTTGCGAGATGCCGAACCTATCCGCATCCAAAACCACCATTACCGAGGCATTCGGAACATTGACACCGACTTCAATAACTGTTGTTGACACCAGCACATCAATCAGCCCCTGCGTGAATTGGCTCATCACTTCGGTCTTTTCGTCCGCTTCAAGGCGACCATGCATCAGCCCGATTCGAAGCCCTTGGAGAGTTTTGTTGACCTTCAAAGCCTCGAAGACCTCGACTGCGCTGGCAGGTGCTGGCCCGTCATCCAGCTCTAGCTCCTCAACCAAGTCTGCTTCTTCGACCTGCTTGGCATCAATCCGAGGGCAAACAACAAAAACCTGCCTACCTGATGAAACCTCTTCTCTTACTCGCTCCCAGACTCTTGCCACCAGTGAAGGCTTCGACACTTCAACCACATGGCTCTTGATCTCTTGTCTTCCAGCAGGAAGCTCGGTGAGGGTGGAGACATCAAGGTCACCAAAGACCGTTATGGCAAGCGTTCTAGGAATTGGGGTTGCGGTCATGGTCAAGACATGTGGTGCTTTGTTTGCTTTTTGACGAAGCTTTTCCCTTTGAGCAACACCGAATCGGTGTTGCTCGTCAATTACGACCAGCCCAAGGTCATAGAAGCTAACAACGTCAGAAATCAATGCGTGGGTTCCAACCACCAGCAAGCACTTTCCACTTGCTAGATCGAGCAAAACCTTCTTTCTCTCTTGTTGTGACATTTGTCCGGTTAGAAGACTCAGGCCCAGCTTTCGAGAAAGTTGCTCTCCCAGAGAGTCTCGGAGGCTCTGGAAGTGCTGATTCGCAAGAACTTCCGTGGGAGCTAGCAGCGCACTCTGGCCACCAGACTCCGCCACCGCGAGGATGGTCCTGAGCGCAACAAGCGTCTTTCCAGAACCCACCTCACCCTGCAGCAATCGGTGCATCGGGCGACCTGAAGCCAAATCGGCAAAGATCTCTGTCGAGACTTTCTTTTGACCTGAAGTAAGTTCGAAAGGAAGTGTCTTGTCGAACGCGGTAAGCAGTTCGCCAGGTTCGCGTGTTTCTGAGCTGGAGTTGGCGTTTACTGCCCGCTGCTGGCTGAGTTGCAATTGAAGCACCATGGCCTCATGAAATCGAAGAGAATCCTGAGCTGCAAGAAAGTCGTGCTTCGTTGAGGGTCTATGGATTTGATGGATAGCTTCCTGCAATGGGATGTGCTTTTGTTCTTCAAGCAACTTGGCGGGGAGCAATTCCGGAATCTCGATTGAATCAAGAGTGATTGAGATCGCCTTTTGAATCTTCCAGGTGGTCAGCGTTCCAGAAGACTTGTAGATGGGGATTGGGAGCTCTGCCCACGCTTTGGCCTTGCCATCCTCAAGATCTTCAAACAATTCATACTCAGGGTGAGCGAGTTGAAGCTTTCCAGAAAATGCCCCCACTCGACCTGAGAAGAGCCCTCTGACTCCGGGAGTAAGTTCTTTTTGCCGCCAAGCCTGATTGAAGAAGGCCAGAGTCAAGCCAAGATTGCCATCAGAGAGGGTCACCTCGAAGATGCTCCCCTGCCTTCCCTTCATCCTTCGAACATTCACGCTCTCAATTTCACCAACAACGCTTACCACCTCACCAATTGGAAGTGAGTCAAAGCTGGTTAGTTCACCCCTGGAGGCGTATCGCCTTGGGTAGTGTTCGAGAAGTTCCCCGATTGTGCTGATGCCAAGCTGCTTCTCAAATGCCTTGGCGCTCTTATCGCCAATAACACTTGAGAGCTTTCCAGGGATTTGAAGCATGCAACCAATAATGAACCAGCCAAGCCAAATGAATCGCTAGGCTCACAAGCGTGACCAGGATTATCGGCGGAGTCTTAGGCTCCCTAAGGCTCAAAGGGCCAGCCAAGGCAACGAGACCAACGTCTGATCGCGTGAAAGAGAGCATCTTCTCAATTCTTGAATCTCGAGGCGCAATTCAAGATGCTCGAGTCCTCGATCTCTTTGCTGGCACGGGAGCTTTGGGCTTAGAAGCAGCTTCAAGGGGTGCGAGGTCAGTCACCTTGGTTGAGAGAGACCCGGCTGCGGCCAAAGTCTGCGAGGAGAACCTGAAGCAAGTAGCGGAGGGTTTGTCTAAGTCTGGGTTGAAGTCCGATGTGAGACTCGTTCGCAGTGACGCAAAGTCCTATTTGAAGAAGAATGAGCCGGTCGACTTGGTCTTCATTGACCCGCCCTATGAGATGGCTCACAACGAGATACTCAGCCTTGTTGGGAAACCTGAACCTCAGTGACCTAGGAATCGTTGTTCTTGAGCGGCCAGGCAAAGAAGAGGCTCCGCCACTCGAGGGTTTTTCCTAGAACAGGAGAAGTCCTACGGCGATACGAAGGTCTTTTTCTTAGTTAGAGATGACGCTCGGTAGGCCCCACGTATACCTGCTGAGGGCGACCAATGCGAGTGGTTGGGTCTGCCATCATCTCTCTCCAGTGCGCAATCCAGCCAGGTAGGCGACCGATTGCGAACAGTGGAGTAAACATCTTTGGCGGGAAGCCCATGGCTTTGTAAATGACACCTGTGTAGAAGTCAACGTTTGGATAGAGCTTGCGCTCAACGAAGTACTCGTCTGCCAATGCAGCTGCTTCGAGCTCCTTGGCGATGTCCAGCAAAGGATCACTCACGCCGAGCTCCGAAAGAACACGATCTGCAGTTGCCTTGACAATCTTGGCTCTTGGGTCGAAGGACTTGTAGACCCTGTGACCAAAGCCCATGAGACGAATGCCGTCTTCTTTGTTCTTGACTCGCTCGACATACTTCTGAACCGAATCTCCGGAATCACGAATTTGCTGAAGCATGTCGAGAACCGCCTCGTTAGCACCCCCATGCAGCGGGCCAAAAAGAGCATTAACGCCCGCCGAGACAGACGCAAACAGGTTGGCCTGGGATGATCCGACAAGACGAACCGTTGAGGTGCTGCAGTTCTGCTCGTGGTCGGCGTGAAGAAGAAGCAAAGTGTCTAGAGCTTGAGTAACGATTGGGTTCAGAATCTCCGGAATCACGGATTTGCTGAAGCATGTCATGACGGCCTCGTTTGCACCTCCATGAAGAGGGACCAAACAGGCATTAACACCTGCTGATACGGACGCAAACAAGTTTGCTTGAGCTGATCCTCACGAGCCTCACGGTTGAGGTGCTTTGCAGTTCTGTTCGATGGTCTGCATGCAGGAGCAGCAAAGTGTCCAGCGCCTTGGTGACAGACCGGATTTTGAACGATAGTCCTCGGCGTATGTTCCAAAGGTCATGCGAAGGAAATTCTCGACCATACCAAGGGAGTTGTCTGGATACATCAACGCCTGACCAAGTGCCGTCTTGTGAGCGTATGCAGCCAACACGGGCATCTTTGCTGGTAATCGAGTGGTTGAGAGTTCGACCTGGTCTGAATCCTCTGGGTCAAGCGAGTCCGGGTAAAAAGTCGACAAGGCGGAGACGCCTGCCGAGATGACGGCCATCGGGTGAGCCGATTGAGGAAATGACCTGAAAAATCCTTGAGATCCTCGTGCAAAGAGTGTGTCTCCTGATTCTTCATCAAATGACTCAGCCTCAGGCTGACTGGGCAAGTCGCCGTAGATGAGGAGATAGGCCACATCCAAGAAGCTCTTGGAGCTTCGCAAGTTCCTCTGATTGGGTAACCTCGGTAGCGCAAGATTCCATTGTCGCCGTCAATGAAGGTAATGGCGCTCTTCGACGATGAAGATGTTGACGAACCCCTGGTCAAAAGTTGTGAGCCCAGCTCTGGCCATCAATCCACTAATGTCCAGGCCTGAAGTGCCTTCAGTCAGAGCTAACTATGGGCAGCTCGAATTACGCCGCTGTCACGGGAATTCAAGTTTTGCTACGTCTGACACTTGGAGTCTCCTCAAACCTAAATCAATACCGAGGAATCAGTATCCAAAGCCTATGCGAATTACAAGGAACTGTTTGGCGTCATCCTGAAAGCAAAACTACTCACGCCTGAGTTTGACTTGACAGCAACCTCAAGCGCAGATCGCCAACGGAATCGAAAGCGCTGAATCTGAGTGCAACCTTGAACTGACTCTAGTGCCTGGACTTGGTTCCCAGGTTCAGCTCCCTCACTCCTCTTGCGTAGGCGATGAAACCTTGCGCCATCTGCACTCTCTGCTCCGAGAGCTGCGGCATGTAAGGCTTGAGAGCTAATTCCGCTCTGGTTGGACCATCAGTTTGTGAAGTGACCCCACGGTGAATACGGTACTCTACCTAAGCGTGCGGGGATGTGCAGGAAAGATGCGCCATGGTGAGCCAGTCTTCAGCCACAACGCAAAGTCTTCCACTGAAACCAGCTCTGTTGCCTCGGGAAAGCCTCCGACTTCCTAGTAGAACCGACTTTCTGGCAAGTACGGTGGAAGTTGCGATTGGATTTCCCTCTGATGCAAGCCTCTGCAGTGGGTTTTTACCCAAGCTCCATCCTCGAAATGCGGAAAAGTTACGGGCTCCAAAATGCTTCACGTCATGAAAACTTAAGTCCGCTTCAGCCTCTGTCCTGTTGAACTGAATGGCGAGCTTCGAAGGATGCCAGAGGTCGTCTGAGTCTAGAAAGGCTGACAAAGCCCCCTTTCGCTTCTGCCACGCCACGATTTCTAGCAGCACCGATTGAGCCGTTGTTTTGAAACTGGATGATGCGAATCTTTTCGAGCCTTTACTCTCGATTACTTCCTTGGTGTTGTCGGTGGAAAAATTGTCAACGACAATTACTTCGAAGTCCTGGAAGGTTTGACTGAGCACAGAGTCAAGAGCCTCGTGACAAAAATCGCCATAGTTGTAATTAGGAATAACCATCAACTGACTTTTGGATTGCTCAAGATTTACCCTCAGCCTTCTTTAGGTAGTGAGCAAGCTGACGAAGTTCGCCAGCGTAGTCGTTTTGAAATTCAAATCCCGAGCTCTGAAGCTTCTGAATTTGAGTAAGTGAAAAATCCGTCCTTTTCACTAAACCGAGGGAATTTCGCATCACTGTCGGGACGCTTTCCTCGGAGACGACGCCGAACACGAATGCAGACCAGGCGCCAAGAGAAATCACTCGACCTGATGAAACGTTGAATAAGCCTGGGAGGCCTTGAGACAATACCCAAAGCACGGCCCTACAGAGTTCTGAAACTGGAAGAAAGTCACGGACAACATCTGGATTTAGGGACGCCGGGCTCTTTCTCCTCGAGAATGGCCTGTCTAACCAGTTGGTTGGTCACAAGTGAACTGTCCAGTCTTCCAAGCCTCCCCGGGGCCCCAAATGAGTTCGAAAGCCGAAGAACGCTGGTGCTGGGAAAAGAAAGAAGACGTCCCTCAAGAGCTATGTGGCCTAGTGCATATGGGGAATCCCCTGATGACTCCGATTCCTCATAGTAAGTACCTTCGGGATTCGACGAGTAAACCTGAGTTGTAGAGACCGACACGATTTGGGCCGCGCGACAGCCGCTGCGATTCTCAAAATTCGCTCAGAATGAGATGTCATCCAATCCAAGAATTTTGAGGGATCAGCGCTTGCCACCGCTGCGTTAGGGGACGCTGCATTGACAATCACCTGAATTTTCTTGTCCAAAGCCAATTCTTCAACCCGGCCCCAAGGCAGCCAATTTTCGCTGGCTGGATCTCGGGACACTCTCAAAACTAAGTAGCCGTCTGACTCAAGAGAGTCTGCTACTCGACTTCCAACCTGTCCAGTGGAGCCAAAAATTAGAGCAGTCTTTTTCAACTTCTAACCCAGGGCCTCTTTGCTATCCCAAAGCGCCTGCAGAAGGTCAACATCCCTCTTGGTGTCCATGCATTGCCAAAACCCCTCGTGCTTGTAGGCGGAAAGCTGGCCCATCTTCGTTGCTGCCTCCAATGGCTCACGTTCAAGCATCACGTTTGATCTAGGAATCAAATCCAAGAATTCTGGCTGAACTACAAAAAAACCTCCATTTATCCATCCAGAATGCAACTGCGGCTTCTCTTGAAAACTCTCGACAGTGCCATCCTGGGCAATCGCGAGTTCACCAAAGCGAGCAGGAGGTCTCACAGCACTCATTGTGATGAGTCTTTGATGAGACCTGTGAAAACTGAGCAGCGCATCTGATATCAACGTCAGAGACACCGTCTCCATAGGTAAGAAAGAAAGGCTCGTCGTTTGAGATACTCTCCAACCCTTGCGATTCTCTCGCCGGTCAGTGAGTCGAGCCCCGTATCTATCAAAGTGACTTTCCAATCTGGGGCAGTGGAGTCGTGAATTTCTACATCGCCCGATGCGGTGCTCACTGTGAAATTCGAACCTGTGGAGGATAACTCCAAGAAGAACTTCTTAATCACGTCTGCTTTGTAGCCAAGTGCCAGGACAAACTCCATTGTGTCCATAGCTGGCGTAGTGTTGCATTATGTGCCAGATGATTGGCTTACCCCCAATTGGAACCATAGGCTTCGGAATCACCTCGGTGTATTCCGCTAGCCGGGTTCCGAAACCATCCCGCAAGGATTAGCACTTTCATGAGATCCCTATCTATGTTTGAGAGCCCAGTCGTACCCGATTAAATCAGAATCCGGATCGATTCGATCAATTTCATCCGCTGCGTGAGGCAAAGTTGAACAATTGGCCAAGATTGATGTCGAGTTTCCAACAGCCTTGAACCCATTCCAAATCATCAGGGGAACCGTAACGAGAATGTAGTTCTCAGGTGACAAATACAGCTCCTGGGTCACACCACGGGTACTGCTTTCTGGGCGATCGTCAAACAAAACAAGCTTTAGGTTCCCGAAGATGACCGCGTAATTCAGAGTCATCTGCTTGTGGCGATGCCAAGCTTTGACCGCTCCAGGGTGAACAGATGAAAAGTAAATCTCGCCAAATGCACTGAACACTGGGGAGTCGTTCCGCAACATGTGCATGACCTTCCCGCGCTCATCGTGAATTTGTCGAAGAGGGGTGATTTGCACACCGCTGATCATCGCTGAAGCTCCTGAAAATACTCGAGAATCTGTTGATCCGTAACTCTAGAAACGTCGCCGCCATCTAGCCAAGTTTTATACCAGCTAGAGGTTGCTTGAATCGTGCTTTCAAAGTCCCATCTTGGAGACCAGCTCAGGTCGCGTGCCGCACGGTCGCAATTCAATGCCAGCAGGCCTCGCTTCGTGCATGTTGGACGAGTCCGGCTTCACAACAACAAATCCTGCAGCTAGCCCAGCCACCATGGATTCAGCAACCTCCAGTACGGTCCTCGTCTCGGAACCATGGGGGCCGAAATTATAAGCCGACTGGAGGGATACCTCCCCTTGAGACTTAGCTCGGCTAATTTTAGGTAGCCCGACAGGAGGCTCAGAGTACGTGTTGCCAAGGTCTTGTCGCCCCGGGTTTCGAATCTCTACTGATTGGCCCGCTTTAGCCGATCGCACTATGTCCGGGATTATCTCGATCGGGGGAAAATCTCCCCGCCGATGACGTTCCCCGCTCTCGCTGATATCAATGACCAGTCTCGATCTTTGAAGACCGAGCGAATGTAGGATGACAGAGCAATTTCGATAGTACCCTTGGACGCAGAGTATGGGTCAATCCCACCTAAACGGTCATTCTCTCTGTATCCCCATTCCCATTCCACGTTTTCGTAAGCTTTGTCAGATGTAATGAAGATGAAAGCTTTCAATGAGTTAGCTTCTCGGACAGACTCTAGGAGGTTTACTCCACCCATAAAGTTAGTCTCGTAAGTGGCCATGGTACTTCTATAGCCTCCCTCACCAGAGGTTGAGCAGCTAGATGAAAAATCACTTCTGGATCAAAATCCAAAACTTTCGCTCGTACAGCAGAGAAAGACCTAATGTCTACAATGTCGCCCTCAGGATTCGCGGTTCCTCCTAGAAGGTTTGAATGTGAGATCTCTTCAGGTGCAAGTGCGAGACCCGAAGTCACTGCTCCAACCTTGTCCAGAATGCGCCTGAGCCAGGTTCCCTTGAAACCAGTATGCCCAGTGACTAACACTCTACGTTCATAAAATACGTCAAAGTCAATCAAATCTTCGCTAACCCTTCGAGCCCATAGAGTTCAAGATACCGTGTCTTTGCGATTTCTGGACTGAATCGCTGCAGGTAACGTTCTCGTGACGCAGCCCCGTAACTCTTTCTGGCATTGTGATCGCCCAATAGATTCTCGATAGCACGGGCCAGTTCTTCCTCAGAACCTGGCTCAACAAGCAGCCCATTTACCCCATCAATTACTTGATCAGGAATGCCCGCGACCCTAGTCCCGATAATTGGTAAAGAAAGCGCCATGGCTTCTGAGATGACGTTGGGGAGGTCTTCATTAGAGACAGATGGGTGTATCAGTACGTCGGCATCCAAAATTCGTGAAGGATGCAAGGAGACCTGCCGATTAGACTGACCGACTCTTGGAGCCCTTCCTTCAGAATTTGAGCCCGAAGTTTCGCAAAATCAGGACCTTCGCCTTCAATCTTGAATCTCCAAGTGGGGCTCAGCTTCCCCTCAGTCTTGAGCTTGGACAATAGCCTCGACTAGGACAGTGTGGCCTTTTCTGGTCTCCAAGTGCCCCACACTGAGAGCAGTTACGGACTTCGAGGCCTTTTTGGCACGTTGACTCTTCTCACCAGAGCCACATCGACAGGCTGGGGCTGGGCAGCCGTTCGGGATCACCAGAACTTCTCTGCCAGTTAGCCTCAATACAGCCTCGAGTCGAGACTTTGCAGCAGCCGAACCCGTTATCCAAGCAACCTTCTGTTTGGGCAATTATTCGATCCCAGGGCCAATCAAAGCATCTTGAGAGATTTGAACCGTAAGGCACAGCCATGTTGTTTACCGTTGCAAACTTTTGTGCACGTTTTTGAGTCAGGGCTGCCCCTAAAAGAAAGCCCTTGATGATGCAGAACCTGGGTATCCACCGTTGTTCACATGAACAATGTCGAACTTATCCCCGTCTGAGAGTTAGTGAGGCCCACAAAGAACATGCGATGAGATTTAGATGGCCCTGAATGGCCCTCACTAGCCTGCTTTTCTGAAATGGAACTGTGGTGATTAGTCTCTCGCTCACGGTCCTTAGCGACATTTTTTCATCGCATCCCGAAGTTCAGAAATGAATTGAGGCTCAGAGAACGCGAAGACAGTCACTTCAACGCCTAAATCGTCAAGCATTTTGACATTCCGAAGCGTTTGCGACTCGGCTCCCAGAAAGAAATGGGGAATCTAAAAACTGCCGCTCGCTTCATGTCAAACCCTCGGCACGCAAAGAAGCAGCTGACTTGCTCCTCTAGGCTTGCAGCCGGCGCCCAGGCGAATTGATTCTTGATCTCCAGAATGTCGAAATGCTCCTCAGTGCAGGCAAGTAGATTCTCGCCTGCTGGCACAGTAACAACCAATCGTTCACCAATTTCCTGAATTGCGATTCGGACAAAATCTCCCACCCGATTCGAGTTACCTCGCGCACATATGTAGTCTGACGCGCTAAATACTGGGGAAGTTATTGATGCCCTAACTAGCTCGGCAAGATCAGAGACATGCACAAAGTCTCGGACAGCCATGGGTTCACGAACATCTAGAGTCTTGTGCTCGCGAACAGCTTGAACAATTTGTGGGTACAGCATGTTTCCTCGCTGTTTTGCGCCAAACACGGTTGAGGGATAGATAATCTGCACTGGGACCCCGTAGGACCTGAGAGAAGATAGCACCCTGGACTCTAGGTTCTTCTGCAAGAGCGTAGTCGGTTCTGGGAACTTTAAGGCTACGACTGGAGATTCGTCTTGAACCTCCGCCAAACTCTGCTCCTGAGCCAAACCAGATCACACTCTCAAGTGACACAACAAATCTTTTGCGGACCATACGCGTCCAAAAATCTGAAAAATCTTTAGAGCTGAGGCTTCTGACTTCCACTTGAAGAAGCTCTTCCTATTGCCACAACTAAGTGGGTCAGCCCTGAGTCTGTTATTGCCTCCGAGAATGTGTTAGGGCTGTTTCTTGAGTACTCAATGGATACGCCATGAATGTCATGACTTTGAAGGTTGGGCCAGAATGTTGCTTCCAAGGAACCCATGATGTCCAAGGATTCCAACCTTGATTTCAGGAGCTCTAGAGGTTTCGTAATGTGGCGTTCATGGCCTTACGTTTCAGAGAGCCTGGCGGCGTAAGAAACTTTGCCATGGCCGACCGCTCGATGTCTTCGCCTGAACGCAATGCCTTCTGAAAAGAGTCGAATCGCTTTTTTGTCCTCATTGCAAAACCCATGTTTCAAAATTCTTTGACCCGCTGAAGCTATGAGGTCAGCATCGTCACTGAGAAGGCCTGCAACTTGCTAGCTGTTTGTAGTTTGAGGAGAATGCCTCATGAACATGGCCTATTCCATCAGCAGGAAAACAAAGGAAGCCACCACCCGACGTTGCGAGTTCGAGCATGCCAGTGGAATCGTATGTAAACACCGCGGCGCCACCCCTTCGAAGTTGCCGCTGAAGTGGAGTCTTTGGCGCGACACGATAATATCTCTGAATAGGCTGCAATGACCGATTTAGTCGCTTCCTCTAACTGACCCCAGTGGCTCGAATGAAACCTGACCTGGGCTGTGATCTTTCGCTCACCCAGAACTTGAAGTAACTTGACAACGCGACCTATGTACTTCGCGTTTGTCCTTCGCAATGTCGACTGCCAAGTCACCCTCAATTCATCCCTTAGCATTAAAGTGAGCTGCTTGGGGTGACTACTGGACCTGAGCAGAGGTTTCAGCACCCCAAAGGCTTCAACCCTGATACCGCCCCAGCCCCACGATAAAAACAGATCGCTGGTTGACACTTCAGGAATTGGCTCCAAGTCTTGACTGACTCCGTAGTTGTTACCGTGCTGACCCACGAAATATTGGACCGATTGACGCTCTATTGGCTAGATAGACCATAAACTCTGTGTCGAAGCCGAAGTTGTTTGAAGTGAAAATTATCTTGGGTGCCTTTGGCCAACCTAGGTCTCGAAATGCTTGGCCTCTGATCAGAGGTGAGAGCGTAGATAAAACTCTGGAAGCATCGACATTACAATTTCCAGTCCCAATGAAACTGTACATGAGGCGCTTGCTAACCCATTGGATAGATAGGCCTCGACTTGTGCTTTGACTTTGTGTCGGAGCTCCACTGAGTTCCGATAGGACAGGTGGCGTCCGAAGCAATAGCTGAAGAAGGAGTTCACTGCCTCGCCCCAGGTAGGTCCCGGCAACCAGAATCCTGCTTCGCCTAGTGAGCGGTCGAAGAGCGTGGCTAAGACTGAGGTAGAGCCTTCTAGGAAGCCGAAGCTTTGGTCGCCCTTCACAGACTCCTTCACCTCGCCTGGGACGACCTCTACCTCCAACGACGTCGAAAATCTATCCGCTACACATCTAGCTTCAATCAACGTTGTCAAATCTTCCACTCACAATTCGTGAGTGTGATTCAAAAAAGTTCCGGGAGGCAGATTTGAAACGGCGACCTGGACTTTGAGATCGAGGCGTGTTCGTTAGGTCTGGAATCCAGAGAGAGGCTGCGCCTCAGCACGCGAAATACGGAATGAAACTAATCGAACCAGATGGCCAATAAGTACCTCCGCGTGTCGAAGTGTGTTCCAGAGGGGATTGAGTTGCCTGAAGAAAACCACCGACTCTGTCAGTATTTGATTGTAGAGTTCAACTCTTCTGGCTGTGGTTCGCTCGTTGCCACTCGTGGAATGTGTCTCCGAGACTGTAGGTACTGCCTTATCCCTTGACTTCTGAATGGGTGGCAGCCCTGAGAATATGTTTCGTAGTCAAAGTGATAAAAAAGTAGTCCCCCCCTCCTCGACTCCTCCTGAGAAAACGATCTTGGAATCCACTTATTCCTAGATTGCACTTCTGTGGTTTTGACGACCTGACCAAAGTCGCGAGACATTCGCGGTCGAAACCAACTGCTTCAGCACTCGGACACTGAAGTCTCGGTATTTGATAATCTGAGGGAAGAGTCTGGCTTGAGGCGATGTTACTGCGGTCTCCACGCGCAGCCAAAACTTGCCCTGGCGAGAGGCCTGACATGACCAGTGCACCAGCCTCAAGTGCCTCGGGCCTCTCCATGGAGTTCTAACAGTAACCGCCGGGAAATTTAGAATTGCCGCTTCCTCACTGATAGTGCCCGAGTCAGACAGCACGCACTTCGCGTTGCTCTGCAGCTGGCAGTAGTCAGTGAAATTTAGCGGCGGAACGAGCTTTACTGAGGCTGGCACCTCAATTCCGTGTCTATCTATCCGATTTGCAGTCCTAGGGTGCAGGGACGCTATGACCGGAAGATTCCATGCTTCGCTGAGCTGGCCAGGGCGCATCAAGAATCGACCTGAGATTGTCCTCGTTATCAACATTTTCTTCCCTATGGAAACTTGCTAAAAAATATCCTCCCTCAGTCAGAGAGTGCGCGCTAGGGCGGACGAGCTTTCAATCTTGGAGCGAAAGTGGCCAATAACTTCAAAAAGTGGTGAGCCCGTGACCATCACATACCTGGGATGAAGGCCTTCAGCAAGCAAATTCCGACGACCAAACTCCGTGTAGCTCAGGTTGAATGTTGAAATGTGATCAACGAGCTTGCGGTTGAGCTCCTCGGGAACGTTAACATCAAAAGACCTGTTGCCAGCTTCCATGTGATAGACAGGGATTCCCATGCGCTCCGCAATGATTGCGGATAAGAGAGGAGTTAGTGTCACCGAGAATCGCCACTGCGTCTGGAGATTCCTTCAGAAGTACTTTCTCCATTGCAGGGAAGAGGTTGCCCAGAACCTGCACCTAGGGAATCACCACGAATCCCTAGGTAGTAGTCAGGAGACCTGAGCTCCAGGTCTTCAAAGAAAATATCACTCAGGTTTGGATCATAGTTTTGACCAGTGTGAACAAGAACGTGATTCTGTGAATCTCATCAAGAAGCGGAATGAGCCTAGAGAGACGAATCAACTCGGGACGAGTGCCTACAACAGTAAGAACCTTTATTTTTCCCATAGTTCTAACTCTTCTCGAATCTCAGGCAGTTGTAAGCAACAGCTCCTTTACCCCCTCAACGGAAAGTCTTTGAGTGTTGTGAGAAGTGTACGCCTCGAGACTCTCCGGCCTGGACTGGCCCTGCTCAAAGAAGACTTCGTAATTCAGGTCGCGTGTGTCAAGGGGAACACGATAGTAATCACCATGATCTTGCGCATAGGCCCTTTCCTCAACGCTCAACAGCGATTCATAGAGCTTCTCACCGTGCCTAAAGCCAATTGTGTCAATTGCCAGATTTACGCCAAATAGCTCCCCGAGAGCCAGTGCCAGAGTTTCGATTGTAGAGGCTGGGGCCTTCCGTACGAAGAGGTCGCCAGTCTCAGCATTCTCAAATGCATACTTCACAAGGTCGACTGACTCCGCCAGTGACATCAAGAACCTAGTCATGGTTGGATCAGTTATCGTGACGCTCTTCCCGCTCTTCATCTGAGAAATAAAAGGGGAATAACCGAACCTCTTGAGTACATAACGTTTCCGTAGCGAGTGACGGAGATAGATGTCTCAGAGTCCTGATTGTCTCGTGCAAATGCCATGGCTGTCTTTTCCATTAGAGCTTTAGTCATGCCCATCGCATTGATTGGATAAACAGCCTTGTCAGTGCTGAGGCAGACAACGGACCTAACTCCTCGCTCAAGCGATGACCTGAGGACATTCGCAGAGCCGTTTATGTTGGTTTTTACTGCCTCTAGTGGAAAAAACTCTGCTGAAGGAACCTGCTTGAGCGCTGCGGCATGAAATACCAAGTCGCTTCCACGAATTGCGCGATCCACGGACTCCAAGTCCCGTGTGTCGCCGATGAAGAATCTGAGTCTAGAGTCGGATATGGCGTGACGCATGGCATCCTGTTTGGCCTCGTCTCGGCTCAATATTCGAACCTCAGACGCCCCCTCTGATAAAGCATGCTTCGCCATTGTCGAACCAAAAGAGCCCGTTCCTCCGGTTATGACCACAACAGAACCTGGAATTGTTCTCGGCTTATTCACTTGCTGCTACTTTCTCGAGGGTCACTGTCAATCATTTGGATAACTAATTCCTCAATCGTCTGAGGCCTACTGTAGCCAGCAACCTCCCACAGCCTTATGTTTTGCTCCACGTTTTTTGATATCAACCTTCTGTCGAGCGCTGGGTGTCTTTCGACAGGCTCCACTTCAATATCAGTCCGATGAAGATGTTTCTTGAACAGGAGCAGAAGCTCATACTTTGAGACGGACCCAAGAGGTACCCAGTGATGAATCATAGGATCCTTCATTCCCATGGCGATTAAGCCAACGACGAGGCTTGCGAAGGCATTAGTAGTGACACCGTTCCAGAGGTGGCCCGCGTATCCCTCAACTTTCGCACCTTCGGGTAACCCTCGGAACCACTCGTAAAGGCCCGATTTACCCTCCGAGTCAACACCAATAATTGACGTTCTCACTTGAACTGCGCCTTTAGTGAAATTTTCGCCTGAAATCTTAGACTCGCTATAGAGGTCGGTCTCTGCCTTGCGAGAATCCTCGTCGTAATCACCCTTTAGGCCATCGAACACACAGTCTGTCGCAATCTGAATCCAGCCAAAACCGAGCTTTGATTGCGATTGGGCGATTTGTTTTGGTAGTTCGGAATTCAAACTAAAGGCCCTCATTCGATCTTTCTCTAAGTCACCAGCTGACTTCTGAGGTATCCAGCCGACACAGTTCACAACCCAGTCCTCGCCTAAAAGGCCAATTGAGTCTGAAAATACTTCAAAACCCTCCTTTTCGAAATCGAATGTAGTTCCCGCACTTCTGGAAACTCGGACAATCTGGTGACCCTGCGCATCCAACTTCTCGCAAACTCTTTGACCTAGCATTCCCGTTGAGCCCAAGACGATTACTCTCATTTCGCTGCCGCCAGCGTCATAAGTTTTGCTTCAAACTTCCTCAGATTGGATTCCCCAAATAACTCGCGCAAAAAATTCTGTCTGGCACGTAGACATTCATGATCCAATTTGGAATCAGGTAAAGCGAGCGCGATTTCGATGCATTCTTCTGGCGAGTTTGCCCAAGATATTCCATCAACCCCTTCAAACAGTGAGAATGCACCATCTAGTTTTGTACTCACCACTTGTGCATCTGTTGACAGATACTGAATAAGCTTGTTCGGCAGCGCGGTATTGCTCACCAGATCAGGCTTCATCGGGTTTATGAGCACATCAGCAGCACCAATAAAATCAGGCAACTCGGAGAATGTGACGTATCCGGTGAAAATAACCTGGTGCGAAAGCCCCTCATCCTCAACAAGTTTTCTGAGGGCTGACTCCCCCTCGCCTCCACCTATAAGCATGAGAACATAATCCCCTTTGCGCTCTTCAGTCATGGTTGCCAGCCAACTTAGTACTTGCTCTAGTCCGCTGAAATAAAAGAAGGAACCCATGTAAGCGACAATTCTGACCTGAAGGACCAATTCCAAGCCGTGAGCGCAATTGATTTGGTCTAGCCGACTTGAAACATGTCAATGTTCATTTGAGGGAGCACTACTGAAACCTTCTCGGATTTTGCACCCATCTGAAGGCAGTAGTCGCGCATCGCCGGATTGTTTGCCAGTACCAAGTCTGAGGTTCGAATAACGAATCTTTCAGCCACTTTCACAAGAGATTCGAAGACGGTCTTCCGAATCTTATGTGAGACATCCAGGGCCCTGTAGGCAATGGGGATCCCTTGCTTCTTTGCTTCCCTCACGACTTGCCAACCAAAAGTCGGGACTGCAAGATTGACAATCACATCAGGCTTGAAGTCTGAGATTGCTCGCCGCACGATTGAATACCCGCGAATTGCGGCTCAGAGTCGACCACATGAGCCCGCTGAACTTTAGTCCTTGGGCTGAAAAGTGTAAGAGTCACTTCGGGTACTACCCGCCCAGCAGATCTCCTTGCGCCAATCTGACGCTATTTCTGAAGACTTCGCTAACCCTTCGGTGAAAATGCAAGAAAGCTACATCGTGACCAAGAGCTGCGAGGTGCTCTGGAAACTCGTGCATCTCGAAGATTGGCTTGGTGAGGTAATTGACCTCATGCACGAAAAGGATTCTCAACTTTTCAATCAATCCAGGATGTAGATGGTGTAACCGTCACCTGGGATGTAGGAAGCGTACATCACCAACAACGCCCAGATCTCCTGACGTCACAATAAACGTTGTTCCAGGCTCTGCCATGGAAGCGTCGTACTGACTTCCCGGACCATAAATTTCGTAGGTGACCTTTGCACTGTCAGCCCAAATAGCAACATTCGTTGCATCGAACCTTGAGGTCGCAAGAATCAAAGCGTTGTCAATCTCCTCTGGAGAAAAGTTGGCGTTTATGTACTGACCGGCCTTGTCGCTAGCACTTAGCTCGGCTCTGAAGCCCTGGTACTGATCTTGAATCTGCCATCCAGTTCCAACCAAGGTGAATGGCAGAACAGCAACAAATGCCCACGCAGTGAACTTAGGGAACGTTGCAAACAATGCAACAGCTGCAAAACCAACCAGTGCAGCACCATTGAAGACATCTTGGTTTACAACCAAACCTGCAAGGTTGGGAGCATCTGCGATTTGAATTGTCAGTGTTCCAAAGAAGCCTGAGAATGCAGGGGTGATTAGAGCAGCAACCGCGATAGCCACACCCCAGCGGATAAAGACGTTTACTCGCTCCTGGAGGTTAGCGATAAATACCGATAAGCCTGCCAGCGGAACAATCACGAACAGGAAGTCGTAGTAGCGGAGAAGCACACGAGTTGTGTGATCATCTCCTCCACCGGTGATCCATCCAGTGAAGATGACAATTTCAATCATCAAGCTGAAGAGCCAGATGAATGCAAAGAGACCGAAGGCATTTACCGGCTTTAGCTCTCGAGTTCTAATTAGGTCAACCAGGGCAACAATCAGACCAATGATTGCAATGCCCATAAGAGCCATGATTGTGAGCATGTGAGTGTTCAGCTGAATCCCAAACAGGGCAATCACGCCATTCATTGGCTCGATGCCAACCACTTGCTCAGCTCTCAGCTTCAGCTGGGCCCGCTAACGACCTGCTCGATTGTGCCCACGCCGAAGTACTGACCAAAGAAACCCAAGCGCCTTCGTGCCTCCAACAGCCAGGCCCACCACAATTCTGGCAACAACCGCACCACCAACCAGAGCTAGTCCTGAAAACAGAGTTCCCTTGAAGCCGACGTGCTTTTGAGTAAGTCCAATCACAACCAGCGTGATACCAACTGCGATAGCCGAAAGCCAAGCGTGTGGCTTAACGAGCGATGCTATACCGATAACTGCACCGGCAATGGCCCAGTTTCTAACCGTGAATTCAGTTGTCGCCTTCAATACGGCGAGCAACAAGAGGCCGATGAAGAAGAAGTACATGGACTCTGGCAAGAACATCGATGTGTAAACACTTAGAGGTGACAATCCGGCCGCAATCATGAACGCGTAGGCAGCCCAGAATGGCATGAAGCGAAGCGCAACTATGAAGATGATGAAGATGAACCCAAGGAAAAAGACTAGGTTCAGAATCTTCCCGCAGGTGTAGAAAGCTCCGCCACAGAGGTTTGTGGATTGATAGACAAAGTTGAAGAGGTAGTTCGAGAAGTCACCCACAGGCGCTGGATCCCATGGTCCCACCTTGCGGGCATTGATTGAGTACAAGTACTCATCACCCAAGATTGCAGGATTGACCATCCAAACTCTGGAGTAAACCCATGCACCTATGGCTCCAAGGGTTCCAAGTGCCAGCAGGTTGCGCCAATCTGAGAAGAAGGTCTTCAGGTCAGTGGCTAGTTTCATTGGGGTCCAATCGCTTCTTGATCAACGTCTTTGTCTTGGAATCTTTGGTTCTGAGGAAACATCGAAAGCCAAGAATGAGAGCAGTAACTGCACTCCAAGAATAATTCCAATTGCCGCAACCGTGACTTGACCCGCTGTCGTTGCCCTACCAGCACCGCTTGCTTCTATGAAGCTTGCGATTCCAAACCAGACTCCAAAGACGAGCAATGTGAAGCCGACTGGCAATTCAATGCTCGCGATTGACCACTCACGCAGGTAGTAGCGGTAGAAAATTCGCTTCAGCAGGTTGATTGTGTGGCGGATTGGAAACTCAACTAGAACCTTGCGAATCTTGAGATGGCTCTTCTCTTCGCCGTACCGAGCCTTCATTGGGACGTCGGTCACGACGGCATTGATGATTGAGAGCCTGAACAGCATGTCAGACTCAAAAAAGTAGGTCTTGCGGAGCTTGTCAAGGTGAATGTTCTCTAGGGCCTTGCGGTGAATGGCTGTGAAGCCATTGGTTGGATCCGTGATTCTCCAGTAGCCAGTTGACTGCTTGGACCAAAGTGAGAGAACTGCATTTCCAAAGATTCTCACCCTTGGCATCTCGTAAAGATCTTCGAGGCTGTCGAACCTGTTTCCCTTTGCGTAATCGGCTTCGCCGGCCAGGATCGGGGAAACAAGAGTTGGAATTAGGGCAGGGTCCATTTGACCGTCGCCATCGACCTTGACGACGATGTCGACACCGGCTTCAAGTGCAGCTTTGTAGCCGGTGATTACAGCACCACCCACGCCCTGGTTCTCTTTGTGCCTGAGAACTGTGACGCGCTTGTCTTTGGAGTTCTTCTCAACAAAATCACCTGAGTTGTCAGGGCAAGCATCATCTACAACAAATATCTTTGAGACCTCTGGGCCTATGCCAGATAGAACGTCAAGAATGTGATCAGTGACCCTAAAGGAGGGAATGACGACGGCAATGTTTGTCATGCTTTCCCCTCTCAATTAGCTTCTAGAAGTCTAGTAACGGAAGACTCAGAACCTGGTTACTGACGTTACCACTCTTTACCAAGCGTCGAAACCGCCCTGGCGACCTCTCGCTTGTCCTGGGCCTCTTTGAGAGTCTGACGCTTGTCGTAGTCCTTCTTGCCCTTGGCCAAAGCGATCTCGACTTTGGCTCTGCCGTCTTTGAAGTAGAGCGACAGCGGGACAAGCGTCAGGCCTGCTTCTCGAACCTTGCCGGACAGGCGATCAATCTCAATGCGGTTCAAAAGCAGTTTGCGCTTGCGGCGAGTTAGAGTGGTTGGTCCAGGACCCTTGGAAGAACTCAGGGATGTGGACGTTCTCAAGCCAGGCTTCTCCCCCATCGATTGAGGCATAGCCATCAACCAGAGAAGCTCTGCCTTCTCTTAGGGTTTTGACTTCTGTTCCGGTTAGCACAAGGCCAGCCTCAAACACGTCCAGGATGTGGTAATCGTGTCGGGCTTTACGGTTTGTGGCGACCACTTTCTGGCCACGCTCCCTAACCAAAGCTTGACTCCTAATTCTTGAGATAGCGCCTGATAGAAACACCAGAAGCAAGAGTGGCAAGAATAACACCGCTCAGCAGGATGTAGGGAGCGATGGTTAGAGCCTGATCAACCCCAACAAAGCTGGTGAAAGGCAGCTGTGGAGCTAGGTAGTCCGCCACCAAAGTGTCAACGATGAAGTAGTTGCCAGCAATTGCAAGAAGTGCTCCAAGGGTTGCCGCAATTATGCCTTCGAGAATGAAGGGCAGCTGAATCGAGAATTTGGAGGCGCCAACAAGCTGCATGATGCCAATCTCACGACGTCTAGAGAACGCGCTAAGCCTGATGGTGGTTGAAATCAGCAACGTTGCGCTCAGCAACATCACTCCTGCAATCGCTGCAGCTGAGAGGCTGCCGATGTTCAGGAACAAGAAAATCTGATCAAGGTAACCACGCTGATCCCGAACTTCTTCAACTCCCGGCATGCCTGAGAAGCTCTCAACAATCAGGTCGCTTCGCTCTGGGTCAACCAGGTTGACCCAGTAAGCCTCATTGAGCTGCTCGGGTGAGATGAATGCAAGAGCAGAGGAATCTGCAAACTCTTCGGCAAACTTCTCGTAAGCGTCTTGGTGGGACTCAAAGTAAAAGTCAGAGACATAGGGTGCGAGACCCTGAGAAGCCAACTGAGCTCCAACAGAAGCTTTCTGTTCATCCGTCACAGCTCCAGCAGGGCAAACAAGTTCTGATGAGTAGTCGGTGCAGAGATAGACAACAACCTGAGCTCTGTCATACCAGTAGCTCTTCATCTCGTTGATTTGCATCTGCAGAAGCGCTGCGACACCAACAAAAGTCAGTGAGATAAAGGTCACGAGCACGATTGAGAACACCATGGCGAGGTTGCTCTTGAGTCCTGCCCACATCTCTTGAAACACAAAACCGATGTTCATCACTTGTCACCCTCGGTCTCGGGTTGTGCATCGATGTTCACAGTCTCAGTGGGCTGAGTGTCGAACTCGCGATAGCGAGCACCCTGCTCGTCCCTCACAATTTGACCAGAGCTGATTTCAACCACTCGCTTACTCATGCGGTCAACTATTGACCTGTCGTGGGTTGCCATGATCACGGTTGTGCCGGAGAGGTTGATTCGTTCCAGCAAGCCCATGATTTCGAGGCTGGTCTCAGGATCTAGGTTTCCAGTTGGCTCATCAGCTAGCAGCACCTCTGGTCTGTTCACTAGCGCCCTAGCGACAGCAACCCTCTGCTGCTCTCCACCAGAAAGCTCAGTTGGGTAGCGGTTCGCCTTCTCGTCCAAACCAACCAGTTTCAACACATCTGGGACAGCTGCATCAATAAAAGCCTTTGACTTGCCAATCACCTTGAGAGCAAAGGCGACATTCTGATAAACCGTCTTGTTTGGCAAGAGCCTGAAGTCTTGAAACACGACGCCGAGGCGTCTTCTGAATTTGGGAACTCGCCTGCCCGGCATGCGCCTCAGGTTCTCGCCAAGAACCAGAACTTCACCGGAGTCAGGGCGCTCCTCGCGGAGCATGAGGCGCATCAGAGATGATTTGCCAGAACCAGAGGTGCCAACAAGAAATACGAACTCGCCTCTTTGAATATCGAGGGAGACTTCGTTGAGTGCCAGACCTTGCGATCTCTTATAGCTCTTGCTTACGTTTTCAAGCCTGATCATTGTTTCTCAAGCCTAGATAGCGAACTCCATAATGAGCCTGAGCTGTGGGCAGGTGTCTAACTTGCGCTTTGCTTGCGCCAGCGAATGCCGGCTGAGATAAAACCTTCGATGGCGCCATCAAAGACATCACCGGGGTTGTTTTCCTCATGTCCAGTTCGAAGGTCTTTGACCATTTGATAGGGAGCGAGCACATAGCTCCGCATTTGCTCTCCCCAGCTTGCCTTCACGTCCCCGGCAATTGACTTCTTTTTTGCTTCTTCTTCTTGGCGCTTCAGCTCTAAGAGTCTTGATTGCAAAACCCTCATGGCTGCTGCCTTGTTCTGCAGCTGGCTCTTCTCGTTCTGGCACGAAACCACGATGCCGGTTGGGATGTGGGTGATTCGAACTGCAGAGTCCGTTGTGTTCACAGACTGCCCTCCGGGACCCGAGCTCCTGAAAACATCGACTCTGATCTCTGTGTCTGGAACCTCAACCGCATCAGTGGTTTCAACAAGTGGCACGACCTCAACTGCAGCGAAGGAGGTCTGCCTCTTGCCAGCTGCATTGAAGGGGCTCATTCGCACGAGCCTGTGAGTGCCGGATTCAACTGAAAGGTTTCCAAAGGCGAATGGTGCATCCACTTCAAATGTTGCTGACTTGATTCCCGCACCTTCGGCATAAGAAACATCAAGAACTTGTGCTTTGAAGCCTTGTTTCTCTGAGTAGCGCAAATACATGCGCATCAGCATCTCTGCAAAGTCTGTGGCGTCGTCTCCCCGGCTCCGGACCTGATCGTCACGACAGCGCCGCGAGAGTCAAACTCGCCAGATAGCAAAGTCTCGACCTCGAGGGCATCAATCTTTTGCTTGAGGCCCTTCATCTCACTCTGCACTTCACTCAGTGCCGAGGAGGAGTCTTCCTCCCCTGCGAGCTCCAGGAGCACAACCAGGTCATCAAGTTGGCTTCTGAGTGAGCTGATTGAAGCAAGTTGTGACTTTGAGCCTGGAGAGCTTGCCTGTGACCTGCTGAGCTTTTGCCTGGTCGCTCCATAGGTCAGGATTACTTGCTTCTGCTTCCAATGAATCGATCTCGAGTTTGATTTCAGAGGGCTTCAAAACAGCCTCAACGGATGCGAGTGAGTCTTCTAGCTCAGCTAGTTCTTGTTTGAGCTCGTATTCCGCCATAACCAGCTAAGTCTAGGCATTGATGAGTAATCTCTGCTTGCGCTAATAGACTCGTTGCATTCAAGGGAAGACATGCAAAAACTAACTTTTAGGTCCATCGGCCAGATTCTCGACAAGAAGTCACGTCGCAAGCTCTTCCTTCTCTCGATTGCGAGAATCGCAGCCAACCTTCTAGACCTAATTGGCTTGGCGGGTATTGCTCTGCTTGCAACGTCCTTTAGTTATCTGGCCTCTGGGTCTGCTGAACGAGGTCTCCGCTCAACCTGCCAATCATTGGCGAAATCATGATCACCGAATTGCAAGCAGTTTTGATTGCCATGGTTATCGCTGGAGTCTTCCTGATGAAGTCAGGCTTCTCCATCTGGCTCAACCTCCTAACATCCCTCACCGTTGCAGGATTTGAGGGCAAGTTCTCCAGAGAACTTGCTGAAGACTTTTTCTCGCCAATTCAAGACTCGGACATTGGTAGCGACTCAGTGGCCGAGTTCCAGAACCGAGTTATGTATTCAACAGGCGCAATGAGCTCCTTCTTGAATGCTCGAATGACATTTGTGGCTGAAGGTTCACTGCTGATTGCGATGGTTGCGATTTTCATCGCGGTCAACCCGATTGCGACAGTTTCCATGGGTGTATTCATGGGAGCTGTTCTTTTCACTCTCAACAAGATGATCGGTTTCCGAATCGCGAGAAACGGTCAGCTTCAGATGAAGGGTTACGAAACTTCACTGGAGACCAGTCAGAGACCTGTTTGGAGTGAAGCGAGAAGCTCTTAGCTCCGGAGTCACCCCAAGCTGGCTAACGAAATTCTCGATGGGAAGAACTCAGGCGGCTCAGGGTGGTGCAGTCATCTACACACTGAACTCTCTCCCGAGATACGTTGTGGAGACGTCTTTGGTTCTCGGCATCTTTGCCTTCATTGGCGGAGTGGTGATCTTTTCCGACCTTCCAACTCAGGCAGTCACCATCGGTGTCTTTATGGCTGGTGGTTTGCGATTGATCGCCTCCTTGCTTCCACTGCAGGCAGCCTTCAACCAAATGCAGGATGGCTCAAACCGTGGTCAGTTGGCGTTCAACGCCCTAGTTGAGAGAAGAGCTCGCCAAGCCACCGAGGTCGCTCTGGGTGAATTTGAAATCCCTCAGAACCCCAATGTTGAATTCAAGGACGTTCGCTTCCGCTACCCGAAGAGCGATGTTGACGTTTTGAGCGGCATCAGCTTCAGCGTCGAGCCGCTCACCAAGGTCGCTATCGTCGGACCATCTGGGGCAGGTAAATCAACTGTCTTTGACCTTGCTACCGGCTTCAGAGAGCCTTCTGCCGGCTCGATCACGGTCGGTGGCATAAATCCTCGCGACATCCTCTTTGGCGCTCCTGGCACCTTCGGTATCGTCACTCAGCGACCTCACCTCGTGACAGGCAGCATCCTTGAGAACGTTTCGCTAGTCGAAGACTCTTCAACCGATCAGGACAAGGTCCAGCAGTCACTGGTTCGAGCAGGACTAGGTAAGTTCACCGAACTTGAAAACTGGTTCGAGCTGCAGATCAAGCCCGACTCAGGTCAGCTATCAGGTGGCGAGATTCAGAGACTCGGACTAGCTAGAGCTCTCTACCGTGACCCGAAGATTTTGTTCTTGGACGAGGCAACCAGTGCACTGGATGCCGAGACAGAGGCAGAGATTACAAAGGTTCTGCAGTCACTAAAGAACGAGATGACCGTAATCCTGATTGCCCACAGGCTCTCAACCGTTCAGCACGCTGACAAGATCATCTATCTGGACAAGGGCAAGATTGTTGCTGAGGGCACCTTCGCAGAGCTCAAGGCCAAGGTTCCTGACTTTGCCAAGGCAGTTGAGCTGATGGACCTGTCGCCCTAGCCTTGCAGAGACGCGCTGCTCTTAGAGCGGCTCGGGCATACGGAACTGCCAACTTCAGAGGCTGAACGATGATTCTCCAGCCTCACGCCTCCTCCCATTTGTTTGGAACTTCAATCACTTTCGTTCCAGAGCAAATGGCCCCTAAAGAGGCTCTACAGTGATGCTGAAATCGTCCGACTCAAGGGTCAGTTCGTCTAGAAGCTCTCTCGGGTAGAGGCTTGAAACCATTTGTTAGGTCTCGGTTTGTTGTCTTGAAGTGACCCGAGGGTGAGATTGCTAACTCTATTTACCAAGAGCTTTGCCCGTGGATATCCCTTTATCGATCCAGATTCAGAAAATCGATTGCCAAATACACAGGCTTCCGGGTTGGACCTCGAGGTAGTTATGAAAGTTAAGACATCGGCTGGCTCTTCACTTCCATCTGCCATCACGAAGACGACGTATGTCCCTCGAGAGCGGCGGATCCCGTCTTTGATCGCGACTCCGTAACCTGCACGCTCGGGAGATTTGTAGCTCGTCACAACTTCGTGCCGGCTAACGATTTCTGCCAGGACATCCCAAGTTCTCATCGCTGCTTTGATTATCAATCAGCACGATTTCAAAATCTCTTTCATCGACCAAGGCGGCGAGAAGATTCTCAACTGTCGTCCTCGATAGTCAGGGCCTCGTTATGACAAGGAATTACGATTGAGTACTTTGGGCGATTCATTGATTGAGTGCTCTCTTCGCAACTTTCAATGAGCTCGCCACAGACTCTAAGTTCAGAACTGTCTTTGTGTGCCTAATTGCTCGACTGTTGCAAACTCGAAATGGTTCAAAAGCTGTGGACTTGAGCTCAAGATTCCAGAGGCTCGCCTCCTCTCATGCAGAGGGCTCAGATCATTTCTCGCTCAAGTGCAGATGACCCAGAAACTTGATGTCGTCATCGCTGAAGGACAGCCCCTCTTCAGCATCAACCTGAGCGCCAATGTCCAAGTTCACGCCGAGTCCAGGTTCTCCGATTTCCGCCACCAGGTCGATGGCCTCTCGAGCTGAATTCAAAAGTTGCAACCGTACCTCTTTGAGTTTGGCTCTAGGAGAAGCTTCACCCCGCGCGAAGCGGCTGCTGCCCCAGCGGCACTAAAAGATTCCTTGGCGGTTTCCAGCTCTTCGTTGCCCAGAGTGAGTCTCTGTCTGTTTGCAGGCGACCCGAATACAAGCCTTTCCACACCGATGCTTTCGGCGCGCTCGAAAATCCTGTACAGGGAAATTGAAAGAATCTGTCGTTCTTGATCCGACCCAAAGAGATTATGGTTACCAACGCCAAAGAGAAGCGACTGCATCCCGGCGATGGCTATTCCACGGTTTGCCCATGCCTCTTTGACATTAACCCAATCTGAAATCGATGCCTCTGAGGGCGAGTCGAAATACTTCCCCATCGCGAGATCTATGAATTCGACTCCCTCAGCGTGAAGGATCTATTGCCACCCCATCGTCTTCTGAACTATTCCAAGCCAGATTTGAAATTGAGAGTTTAGGAAGGCTCACGATCTTGCATACTTTCGAATTGCATCTAAGGAGTCCTCTGCGTTGTATTGGTAGCTTGTCCCACCGTCCCAAAAACGCGCGTGTTTTGATCTAAAGTCGTATCGGACAGCTGCCTCGTGGGTCTGCAATTCCTTGCCGAAAACGTCCCTTGCAATTTCGTCAAGGGAAATTGGTTCGGCAGTCAAATGAACTAAAGAAAGCCCTAGCTTTAGAGATAGGGACAAGTCATCCCAGAGATTTGCCATCGGGTAGAACTGAAAAACTGACGCGCCATTCAACTTATGAATCTCATTGTCGTTCCTGAGGTCGAATAGTGCATTCTTTCGCAAGCCGGTGCCTACGAGTCCTGGCAATCGAACTACCAAGGGGCTCGGAAAGAGTTCCTGAAATTTGACCTCGAGAATCCTTCGATTTACTCCGTAAGCATTTGCTTTGTCGAACTCCGGTTCGTCATCCTCCGTAACACCAATTGGGCTACTGAAAACATCCACCGTGCTAATCAAAATTGCGGCCTCTGCTTCTATCCCAGCGAGGGACCTAATCAGGAGGTTGATGTTGCAGCAAATCATCTTCGGGATTCTGGTTTGCCAACCATTTCTGCGCCAGGAGCTGCTGAGCAAACCAGAAGTTTGGTTTGAGACCCATCAGTCTCACTAATGTTTTCTCTGTTGAATTGACCATCAAACGGGGTTTGCTGAGTAAGGGTTGTGCCGACAAACCCGGTGTAGCCGATAAGTATTTTCTCGAAGCTTTTCAACGAATGCTCCTCCAAACTTGTGGTCTCAAGAATTGAGTCTATTGCGTCGTAAACGGTGTCAATTTTTGAGCCAAGAACAGATATGTAACCCTCGTGCCCTTTCTGTTCAGAATGAGGATCGGCCGAGCATCGTGGATTTCTGAGCTCGTGAGAATTGCCTTATCGACAAAGATTGAGGAGCGGTATTCGACATCGCGTAACACAGGGCATTATTCGAGCCGCATCCAATTGCATTCTTGGGAACGCGGAACTGTCGCGAGTCTCAACACGATTCTCACTTCCCCCAGCTTTGGTCCAGCGCGGTGTGTAGGTCACATGAGTAAAAGGAGTGGAGAGGCTGAGTAGGGAAAGGCATCAGAGAGAAGAACGGCCCGTCCATGACAGTAACCCCAACACTTGACAGCCTCCCGGGAACTGACACGAGTGCTATCTCCGGCCCGCTCTATTTTCAGAATTCGAGACAGGCCTCGACAGGGGTTAAAGGGTGCCGAGTCCCGAATAGGTGCAGTCGACAACGAAGTTATAGGCTGCAGAGTCACCGCCTTTGAGATCGATAGGAACTTGTCTCCAGGCTTAGAAACGCTGAGTGCCTCCGTGGCAAAGCGCACCGCGACGCCGGAACTTTGCGCTCTCTGAAGGGATTCTTCGAGGCAAAGTCGAGGAATTAAACGCTGGCTCATCAACCAGAAAAACGTCTTCGACATAATCGAAATCAAAAGTTCCTTTTGTTGCTTTGAGGCCTCAGACAGCGGTGCGGCCACTCTGCTTGCAAAACGCCCTGAATTGACTTGACTGTAACTTTCGAATTGTCTTTGAGAAATGGCATAAAGCATCTCAAAGTCATCGAATATTGCGGCACCAAAGTCATTCTTAAATCTCGCCAGGCCACTGCGACTTCTAGCGCAGCAGTCCTCTCAGGTCACGTGGGTAGTGATAGCCGCCATGAACGCGAGCTTGGTTTGCCCATGACGCGCCCGCCCCTATCTCGCCGGCCCTCTCCAGACCTCCACATGGGCGCCAGTCATTCGCGCAATGTGTTCCGAGATGCTCAGGCCATAGAAGCCAGCCCCTATGACAGCAACCTTGACACTGCTCAAGTTCCGCGCTCTTTGCCTCTCGAGATTCTCCACATTTAGGCGCTTGTCTAACTCGATTGGGTCTCCGTCGAAGCTGGAAGAGAACTGTGTGGTGCTGTGCTCACGATCGGGCATCAGTTGCAGGAGGTACTCGCTGATGAGGAAGAGCACCAGGCAAACAAGAAAAAACATGGCAGATAACTGGAGCGATGTGCTGGCCCAACCATCCTGAATGTTGTCTCCGAGAAGCGCGGTAGCAAGAACATAAATGGCATAAAAGACGTTCAGGACAGCGCCAACTAGTGACACAAGAGATGCAGAACCGCATTGGAACCTTGGTGCCCCCAAGAAGCATCTCCATCGCCGAGCCGTAGGATTGCCAAAAAGGTGTTTTGTTCTCTTTCAAAGTAGCCTGAAAGGAAATTGTCTTTGCAGGCAGGGCAGCAGAAGTAATGAACGCCCTAAACTCGACGTCCGGTCGCCTTGCTGCCAACACCAAGCTAATCGCTGACCTGGACATTGCCCTAAACACTGGGGCTTCTGACGAAAAGTTGCTTCCATGTATGGCGGTAAACGCCCACCCAAATACCCTCTGGCCTACCCGGTAGCTGATCGATTGACGGGCAGCTCGCCCTGCATTTGCCTTGCCAAACACGACCTCGTGATCGTAGTCAATCGAGTCGACCAAGGCAGCGATTGCCTCGAGTTGATTTTCACTTCTATCAAGGATCACAGCCCAATCACCAATCGCTTGCCGAAGCCCGATAATGGCAGATGCATTCCTTGACACCCTCGAAGACTGCTCAATGAAAATGCAGTTGCTGAGCTCGCGACGAAGAGAGTCAGAGCTACTAGAACTCAAGTCTCTTCTTGGTGACCTCAGAAGTATGACTTCAAAGTGACTCGACGAGCGCCTAGCAATTTCGCTAATCGTCGCATGCTTTCGCGTTATTTCGTCGTTGGAGTCATCACCTGCAAGGACGACGAAACTGAGAAAATTTATCTTCGAATTAGTTTTTGATTTACTCATGCTTGTCTCGTGTTCTGACTAGTCGGGAAATCGAGAACCACGCGAGCATCGGTGTCAGCAAGGTAGAGGTAATTGGCTCCCTCCCACCAGAAAATATCGAATTGTCGATTGAAGACCAAATCTCCAAACGACAAAAATATCAGGTGAGGTGCGACGACCAACAGCAACCGTTGACAGGTCATCCCAATGGAATCTGGACCTCAGAATAAACGCGCCAGAACGGCTACCGCTGTAACTAAAAACATGAGCACGTAGAAGACGCCGAGGCACCAAAGATTGGCCCTTGGAGATGAGATGGAGGGGTGCAAAACCCTCTGGGTTACTTAGGTAAACCAAAACATTCGGAACTAAAACAATTGCAGAAACGATAAGCGTGAACCAGACCCAGCGGTTGCGCCGTTGAAGCAGGATGATTCCGGAACGGCACAGCGAAGATTGGCATATTTATGCGCGTGCTGGCGATTAGCCCAACTAGCAGGGCGAGCGGGTAGAAGATTGAGTCTCTTCAGCTTTTCTGCATTCTTCGAGCTATTGACAAGGAATACAGCGATGAGAGACATAAAGCCAATGAAGACAAAATCACTGCCGTTGACCATTAACTCAAGGCTGGCTGGCGTGCCTGCAATCACGGCAACAAATGTTCCAATTTGAAGCCGATCCATATTCTTTCACGATACATAAAGGCAACTGTTAGAGCAAAGAAGGCGGGGCCAGCAAGTCCCCATTAGGTTGGTTATAACGAAGGGTGCGTGAGGGACGATCGCACCTAAAAGGTTTGAACAAGGATTTCCGAAGTAGGTTGGCGCTGCGACTGGATTCTCTCCAGCCAGTAAAGCCGTCACACCGAGAATCGTGCAATCATCTTGATCTTGGCCCTGCATTTCGAGCTTCAACGCGTCTGCAAAGGGATAGAACACAGTGGAAATCAGTGCGACAATCGCCACGGTCCCGAAAATGAAGACTTTTGATTGCAAGAACTTCTTGAGTCCTGAATCTCTCGAGGACCTCAAGTGCCAGACGACTGGCCATGCAAACCAAAAAGTAAGGGATGAACCATAGCCAGCTTCCAAGGTACTTTTCTGCAGGCCTAAGAGCCGGCAGCATCAGAAGTACTAAGGCGAGAATGGCCACTATCTCTGAAGAGGCACGTCTATTTAGAATTGGAATATCTCCACCCCACTAGTCAATCCAAGCTTCGAAATGTCCATCTCTTGTGCACTTGATACTGAAGAAGTGCCTGCAGAGCCATCCAGATTAGCTTAGCTATCCATTCTAATTTCAGTAGCCCCGACAGCAGCGGGATTGCAATTGTGGCCAGTCCGACAACGCAGAGAGCAACGATCAGATATCTCCGAAAATGAACGTGGTTGCTCGGCCTCGTTGAACACGAATCTACTTGTGAGGCTGTAACCGAGGAGAATGCCGAAGCTGGCGCTTACGAATGAAGCTGCTGCGACTGGCAGTCCTAGTCCAATCGCCACCAAAAGATGAGGGAAGTCACATAGCGCTGCTATTCCAGAAAAAAGTAGTAGCGAATTGCATGTGAGGACACGTAGAGAATTCCCTAGCCCCTTCTAGCTTCCCTTCGCTGCCTCTGCTCCTTTGGATCAGGAACAGGAACTGCAGCAATGAGTTTCTTGGTGTATTCGTGTTGTGGGTTGCGAAGAATCTGGTCCTTCTCCCCTGCTCAACAATCTCACCAAACTGCATGACCGCTATGCGGTCACTCAGTAGGTCAACAACAGCTAGGTCGTGAGAGATAAACAGGGTTGCAAACTGCTGCTCTTTTTGAATCTGCTGCAATAGCTCTAGAACCCTGGCCTGAACAGAAACGTCCAAAGCACTGGTTGGCTCATCAGCAACCAGAAGCTTTGGACTCAGCGCTAGCGCTCTAGCAATACCAACACGCTGTCTCTGGCCTCCGGAGAGCTCGTGGGGATAGCGGTTGCGATAGGTCTTTGGCAGTTCAACTAGGTCCAGCAGCTCACTAACGCGCTTGGTTCTAGCTTCTGAGTCCCAACCTGCCAGCAGCAATGGCTCAGCGATCGACTGACCAATGGGCCAGCGTGGATTGAGCGAGCTACCTGGATCCTGGAAGACGATGCCGATGTTTCTGCGGACCTCGAGAAGCTCCTTCTTGGAAACCCCGACCATCTTCTGACCTGCAACAGATAGTTGGCCTGACTTGATTGGCAATAGGCCAACCACTGCTCTACCAATCGTTGTCTTGCCAGAACCTGACTCTCCAACCAGACCTAGAACTTCTCCTGGGTAGATCTCAAGCGATGCGTTCTTGACTGCCAAGAAGGCTGGCACCTTGCCACGCTTTGGATACTCAATGTCGAGATTCTCCATCTTGAGAGCTGGCTCGACATTGGTGGCAATCTTGGTTTCTCTAACTGGTGCTGCACCAAGGTGAGGCACTGCTGCAAGCAGTGCCTTGGTGTATTCGTGGGTTGGTGCTTCAAAGATTTGGTCTGTTGAGCCAGTCTCAACAACAACGCCGTCCTTCATGACGATCATGTGGTCAGAGAGGTCTGCAACAACTCCCATGTCATGGGTAATCAAGATGATTGCTGAGTTGAGCCTCTTGTTCAGGTTGCGCATCAGCTCGAGAATCTCAGCCTGGACGGTGACGTCCAGGGCTGTTGTTGGCTCGTCTGCGATCAGCAATAGCGGATCGCAGGAGATTGACTGCGCAATCATTGCGCGCTGTCTCTGGCCTCCTGAGAGCTGGTGGGGGTAGGAGTTGAAGGCTTTCTCTGGGTCTGGTAGTTCAACCATGGCTAGGAGCTCCAGGGAGCGCCTCTTGGCCTCTGCCTTGGTCATGCCCTTGTTGTGGATCTGGAGAGCCTCTGTGATCTGGAATCCGACCGTGTAGACAGGGTTTAGGGCTGTCATGGGCTCCTGGAAGATAACGGCAATCTTCTGGCCCCTAATCTCCCTCAGTCGCTTCTTATCGGCTCCGATGAGCTCTTCGCCCTCTAGCTTCACGGAGCCGGATGCGCGACCATTCACAGGGAGTAGCCCTAGGAGACTCATTGCAGAGGTTGACTTGCCAGAGCCTGACTCACCAACAATGGCGAGCACTTCTCCTGGCTTGACGTTGAAGTTAATGCCGGATGCGGCCATTACCCACTCACCGTCGACCCAGAAGTCAACGGATAGTTCACTGGTTTCAATAATCGGTTTAGAGGTCATTTAGGCACAAACCCTTTTCGTTTACTGCAACACTTGTGACGTGCAGGTTTTCATTGCTAAGTCCTCGAGATACCTCTCGATTGCCATCATCGTTGCCATGGCGCTGGCTCTGGCCAGCGTCTTTGCCACCGATGGCATCTCGGGAGTGCTTTTGAGCACTCCCCTGGTTTTGACCATAGTCTTTGGCACCCTGATGCTCTTTTGGTTTCCCAGGGTTGAGGTGAGTGAAAACGAGGTTGTAATCAAGAACGTGATTAGAACCTTCAAGGTTCCCATGCAGAAGATCGCAAGAATCGACACCCGCTGGGCGCTGGCTATTTACCTCGGAGAACGGCAAGCGCATCACCAGCTGGTCTGCAACTGCACCCGGAAGACACACCAGCATCTTCGCTAGCCGCGAGCAGGGTCAGCATTTGCCCGAGAGCACCTACCTCGCTGGCACCGTTAGACCTGGAGATCTGATCAGCACCGATTCCGGTGCTGCTGCGGCGACCATTCGCCGCTACTGGGAACAGCAAAGAGACACTGGCTCCCTCAAGGAAGATGCCAAAGTCACTGTCACCTGGCACCTCGGCCAGCTGGCTGGCCTTGGTGCGCTGGTGGTTTTGAACTTTATTGTTCTCAACTAAAAGGTTCTGAACTACTAGCTTGCCGACTCTCATTAGTTTGCCTTGCGGTTCTTGAAAAGCTTCTTGAGGTCGTTGATTGCGCCATCGGTGCGAGGCAGACGCCTTTGCCTTGGGTCAAAGGCGTCTCTTAGACCATCACCGATGAAGTTAATCGTCAAGCGCGATGATCACAATGAACAGACCCGGATACCAGAACAGCCAGGGGCGTGTTTTGAAGGCTTCGTTGTATTCGCTGATGATCTGACCCAGTGAGATATCTGGAGCAACGATGCCGAATCCTAGGAAGCTCAGTGAGGTCTCAATCAAGATGGCAGCTGCCATCAACAGGGTTGCGTTCACCACGATGACACCAATGGTGTTGGGCATGATGTGCTTGAAGATGATCCTGAAGTTAGAGGCTCCAGCAACTCTTGCGGCATCTACGAACTCACGCTCTCTGAGAGCTAGGAACTCAGCTCTCACCAGACGCGCTAGACCGGTCCAGGCAAGGGCTCCAAGCAGGATGGCGAGTGATACGGCATCGCCACCAAAGTTGCGGCTTAGAACGGCTCCTACGACCAAAAGCGGAAGGATGATGACCACGTCAGTGGCACGCATTAGGAAGCTGTCGATGCGACCACGGAAGAAGCCAGCAATCGCACCAACGGTGACACCAATCACGGTTGAAAGAACACCAACAATCAGAACAACAATCAGCGACTGCTGAATGCCTCGCATGACTCTGGCAAAGATGTCTTTGCCCAGGGTGTCCTGACCAAAGGGGTGCTCGCCTGCGGAGAAGTTTGCAAGATCCAGGGTTGGCTGACCGCCCTGGTTCATGACGTCGTAGTTCTCATACCAGTTATAGGGCCACCAGCCCTCGATGCGGAAGCCATCGATGGCTAGCCGGTTGGTGTTGGGGTCATTAATGAGATTGCCAGAACCACCAATGACCGTGCCGACGGAGGTGAAGGCAAGAAGTGTGATGAAGGCAAGAACAAACAGTGACACCACGGCGGCCTTGTGACGGAAGAAGCGCCTGCGGACAATCGTGCCGAGCGAGAGACCTTCGGTCTCGCGCTGCTCGATCGTGATCTCACGATTGAGCTGAGTCTCGTTAGTTTCGCGCTTTTTTGCCATTAGCTGATCCTGATTCTTGGGTCGAGCGCTGAATACAAGAGGTCTGCAATGACGTTACCGATAACCGCCATCAGACCCACCACCATGACATAGCCCATTACTAGGTTCACATCCACCGCGTTGAGCCCTCTCACAAACAGTGATCCCATACCGTTCCAGGCAAAGACCTGCTCGGTGATCACCGCCCCGCCAATCAGACCCGTGATGTCCACGGGGATGATGGTTGCAATCGGCAATAGCGCGTTGCGCATTGCGTGACGCACGACAACCGTGCGCTCGTTTAGACCCTTGGCTCGTGCGGTGCGGACATAGTCCTGGTTCATCACCTCAAGGAGTGATGCACGCGAATAACGCGTGTAGCCGGCAACCGAGATGATCATTAGCGCAGCTGTTGGCAAGATCAGGTGAGCATAGGAATCAAGCAAGATCCAGCCACATGTTCTCTTGGCGCTTCACCGAAGGGGTGACAGCACCAATGGTGGAGATAAAGCCATTTTGAATAGGAATCAGGTCTAGATAGGTGTTCCAATACTGCAGGGCCTCGTCTATCACCATGATGATTCCAGAGAAGAACCCTGTGACACCAGCGGCCCTGGCAATCTCCTTGCGAGCATCGCCACCAAGTAGCAATCCCAGTGCAACTCCAATCACCGTCATGATGGCGATCCAGCCAAATATGCCCAGGGCTCCTGGAACATAGAAGAAGAAGTACTGACCCGGGAGCCACATCGCCCCTGCGACAGCTGCCATGCCACCGACAATGATGACTCCGCGGCGAATGCCAAAGCCAATTGAGAGCAGCAGGACCACTCCTGCTGCCAGCAGGGTTAGAAGAACCACTCCAACGGTGCCAATGGATGGATACTTCAGCCACTGGGTGATGTTCAAGAAGAAGATCAGTAGCCCTGAGAGAGCCAAGGAAGAAACAAAGGCTCTGACGCGGGTCTTTAGCCCGCCACCGACTATGCCGGTGACCACCGCCGCAAGGCCAAGTGCTAAGAGTATGGCCGTAGTTGTGGGGATTATCGGTTCAGCTAAGAACCGGTTGAACTGAATCGCTCCGAACTCCTTGAGCAGAACGGCAACCCAAAAGATTGGTAGTGAGTAGAAGATGAAGGCAAAAAAGGTAACGGTGTAGTCATAGCCCGAGTACTGCCTCAGGGCGGTAGTCATACCAACTGCAACACCGACGATGATCGACAGGACTGTTGCAAGAGCAATCAGCTGCACGGTAGAGGCAACGGCGCCAGATAGCGCCTCGGTGACCGGCACCTCGCCTCTGCGAGACCGCGATGCCTAGGTTGCAAGAGCCGATGAGACAGCCAGCTGCTCCCCCGAGCCAGTAGAAGTAGCGAATTGGGGGTGGGACATCGAGATTGAGGATTTCGGTCAGGTACTCAATGCGGAACTGAATGTCAGGATCACGAGAACCGCGCAGTTCCATGAGTGGGTCGCCGGAGATGGCTGTGAGGTTATAGACAATGAACGATGCCACCAGCAACACCATTAGGGTCGCGGCAGCGCGTCGCACGATAAAGCTCAGCATCTTTGCTCCTGACGGGCAGTGATAGGGGGCCACCGAAGAATCGATGGCCCCCTCTCAACTATGTGTCTAGATTAGCCCGCGGTTGGGGTCCAGTCCCAGAAGTTCCAGAAGTAGTAAGGAACTAGTAGGGATGGCTCAACGCCGGTAACCGAGTTGTCCCACCAGGTTAGACCTGGGAACTGGAAGATGGTGATGTTGTACGCATCTTTAGCTAGCTCTGCCTCAATTGCAAGGCGGATACGTAGCTGGTCCTCGACCTGAACAGCGGTGTTTAGCTCGTTGATCAGTTCGGTGACAGTTGCGTTGTCATAACCGGTCCAGTTCGATGGACCACCAAGGGTTAGGTACTGGTCGTCACCGGACACTGCCAGTGAGGTCGCAGCCCAAGCGAAGATGGTTGCATCGTGTGGGTTGACGGCTGGGAACACGTTTGCGGTGAACTCCCAGTTTGGCTCGGACTCGTCAACAATGTTGAAGCCGACCTGGCCTGCTGACAGGGTGATTAGCTCAACCTGCTGCTGGCGACGGACGTTTCCGGTTGGGTACCAGAACTCAACATCGATTGGAGTGGAGACGCCAGCCTCGGCAAGAAGCTCCTGTGCCATTGCACGGTTCTCCTCGTCGGTGCCTAGGTACATCTCGTAGTTAGCCTCAGCCTCGTCATAGCCCTCTGCTCCAGGCACGAATAGCACCGAGGTGCGTAGCTTCGCAGTTGGGTTCAGTGGCTTGATTAGCTTCTCAATGATCTCGTTACGAGGGATTGAGAGTAGGAACGCCTGGCGAACCTTCAGAGCGGTCTCCGCGTCGCCACCATAGGTAGCTGGGTCGAAAGGACCACCGTTGTTGACCGAGAGGTCAATGTGCTCGTATGCAGCCTCTTCTGAGGATGCGTACTCTGCATTCTGAAGAGCCTGTACCAGTGCTAGCACGTCAGAGGTTGGCTGACCGGAAGCGATCTGAACCTCACCGTTGTCAACAGCCTGAATAGCGGCGGTTGAGTCAGAGATCTGACGGATGGTGATGCGCTCGTACTGTGGCTTTGGTCCCCAGTCAAACAGTGGGTTGATTACGTGAGTTGAGTACTGCTCCTCAACTAGCTCCTCTAGGACGTATGGTCCGGAGGATAGGTAAGCAAGTGGGTTGTCTGGGGTGTTTGAGAACTGGTAGCCGTTGTTCCAAACATCAGCAACGCCAGCCATCCACTCCTCGTCACCGTTAGCAACGGCGTCGATAAGTGCCTGCTTAGCAGCGGCTGCATCAGTGATCTCTGGGTAGGCCATCATTACGGTTCCGTGAGCTGAAACGCCAACACCGAACTGTAGCTCCCAGTCAACGTACTGAACGTCGTACTCGAAGGTCAGGGTGTTGCCCTCAACGGTTGGCAGCTTGGAAGCAAGGTTGTCCTTTGGTGCTGCGTGAGCGAAGAGATATGAGTCATCTGCGTTCTTGTAGTAGCCGAAGGTTGAAACCCATGCCAAAAGCATGTCTGCACCGTCAATTGGGGTGCCGTCTGACCAGACAACGCCATCGTTGATGGTGTACTGAACGGTCAATGGCTCTTCAACAACGATCTCGTAGGTTCCGAAGTCGGTGTTACGAACAAGGCCTGGGCCGTTGTCGTAGTAGTTGAAGCCTGCAGAGGTCAGGTAGTCGGTAAGTGAGTTTGCGACGTTGTTACCAGCAGCGGTAGAACCGTTGAAGTGGTCAACAATGTCGTTCCAACCGACGGTCAGTAGCGGCGCTAGCTGAGCCTCCTCGGTGGTACTGGTCTCAGTAGCGGTTGGGGTTGGGGTTAGCTCCTCTGCTGGCGCACAACCCGAAAGGGTTAGGGCCAAGGCGCTTAGACCCGCAACGAAAGCCGCTGGGCGGAATTTCTTCATGTTTCTCCTTGTCTTGGAGTCAGACCTGGGATACCCCAGGCACGGACCTCTTAACTTTAGGCGAACATCCGGTTTACAAATACCCTCAGAATTTCGTTTTTGTAACAGATTTGTTTTATTTTGTTCGGTTTTATACAAATGCTGGTTTCGAACACTTTCTGATCTCCGCCCTATGCTTTGAGAGTGCGAAGCGATTTAGCCGCCTTGGGGGCGGTGTTCCTCTGGGGTTCGCTCGCAACCTTGGCAGCCTTCCTTTCCCATATCCCGCCGTTTTTGTTGACCGGAATCGGACTGCTAATTGGTTCTTTAGTCTCGCTACCGCTTGCGGGGTTCGATCTCAAAAAACTCAAAGTCTCCAAAACCGCGTTAGCGGTTGGGGTCTATGGCCTGTTTGGTTACCACGCGGCTTTGTTTGCTGGTCTTCAAAATGCTCCGAGCGTGCAGGCAAACCTCGTGAACTACCTCTGGCCACTTTTGATTGTGGTGTTAGCGCCATTGATAATTCCCGGCAGCAAATTGACCTTTCGGCACGTGATTGCTGCGATTGCAGGGTTTATCGGGGCCGGGATGGCCATACTCTCTGGAACCGAGCTGGTGAGCGGGTTTGCAATTGGCTATGTCTTTGCATTTGCGGCAGCAATCTTCTTCTCTACCTATTCGCTTTTGTCAAAGCGGGTGCAATTCCAAAACACCGGGGTTGGAACCTTTGGCTTTGTCTCCGGAGCCCTTGCAATCTTGGCGCACTTGATCTTTGAACCTGCAACCACGATCCAGCTTGCGGATTGGCCGCTATTGATTGCTCTCGGGCTTGGACCACTCGGTGGCAGTTTTTATTTGTGGGTCTATGCGCTCAAAAATGGCAATCCGCAGCGCGTTGGCCTAATTGCATTTTTGACACCCCTGATCTCCACCACCATGCTGCTAATAACTACCCAGACTCCCCTAAGCCCGCTGCTTGCAATCTCGGCGGTTTTGATCATCGCCGCTGCTGTTGTTGGCTCGAGGAAAGACCAAGGGGTGAATAATAAAACCCATGTCAGCTGATGATTTTCGTAAACGCCGGCTGATTGCACCCGTCTATCTGCCCTCGCTTTTGTTCACTGCCGCCGAGGGCGCACTGCTCCCGATCTTGCCGGTGAGTGCCGTGCTTTACGGTTTCAGCCTTGCGGAGGCTGCGATTGTTACCACGGTACTGATGGTTGGAACGTTGATTTTCGAGGTGCCGGCGGCGAGAATCACCGCCAGAATCGGCGAGCGAAATTCAATCTTGCTGGCATCGGTAATGGGTGCCCTGCTTTTGTTACTGGCATTTTTTGACCTCGGTTATGGCGCCTTGCTCGGTGCGGCACTTGGTTTTGGTGCCGCTCATTCGCTCTTTGGACTGGCAAGACACTCGCTTTTGAGCTCCTTGGTTCCAGCACGACACAGACCAAGATCGATGTCTTTGCTTGGTGGCATGTTCCGCGGTGGTTTTGCGATTGGACCAGTTGTTGGTGCAGGTTTTATCGCGCTCTTTGGAGTCCAAAGCGGCTACCTGGTTGCAGCCGTGATGATTTTGGCAGCCGGCATCTCGGTTTTGAGCGTGAAGGCAGAGCGGATTGTCACCCCCAAATCCGGCCTGGAGGGCGGAATTTGGGCGGTTGCCAAACAGGAGGCTCCAAAGCTTGCGACCTTGGGTGTTGCATCCGCAATCATCTCGGCTGGAAGAACCATCAGGCTCATCGGTCTGCCGCTTTTGGCAATTCAACTCGGCATTGGTCCTGCTGAATCTAGCTTCATCTTTGGAATCACCGGTTTCATCGACTTTGCCCTTTTCTACCTCTCGGGCATCATCATGGATCGCTATGGCAAGTTCTGGTCCTCGGTGCCAACGCTGTTGGCTCTTGGGACCGCATACCTGTTCTCGTTTATGGTCACCGATGTTTTTTCTTTCTGGGTCTTGGCCTCTGTCACTGCTTTGGCTAATGCCGCGAGCGCCGGCATAAACATGGTGCTGGGAGCAGACCTCGCTCCCCCAAACTCGCGCCCGCAGTTTCTAGCCTCCTTTAGAATCCTCACCTCTGGTGGGGTGGCAGTAGCTCCGGCCATGATCTCCGCCCTAACCGCAACCGTGGGTTTGGCAGGAGCCCTAGCCACTACCGGACTACTGAACTTTGTCGGGGCCTATCTGTTTTGGCGCTACCTTCCTGTTTACGCACCCGATGCACCTAAGCCAGACCAAGACAGCTAACGCACAATAAAACTCTCCGCACGAGCGATCCTGCAGATATCCATTGCGCCAAAACCAAGCGGGTTTGTCACCCTCGCACACAGCTCTAGCTCACTGATTGCACCTGAGACTCTGAGGTTGACAGAGCTAACCGCAATCCGCTTCGCACTCGGAGCGGTGCTCAGAAACTCTGCGGCTGCGGTTCTGAGACTCTGCTGGTTCGGTATGCCACGGGTTACAGACCTGTCATGGGCAAACAAGACCGTGGCATCTGCAACCGCCTGCACCCTGTTGACCGCAATCATGCTCACCCCAACCGCAGCCGAGCCAAAGATTGTTAGCAGTATTAGCGCCAGATAACCCGCCACCAAAGGAGCAATGCTGCCCTTATCAGACCAAAGTCCTGCAACCATTAGCCCGGCTCCCTGCCCAAGGTGGCAATGGCTACCGCATTACCCACCCTCACCTCCAGGGTGATCAGCTGACCCTGGCTAGTGACCTGATAGCCAGTGAGCGGTTTCTCCCAGGAGCGAGCCAGCACGGCCAGCTGAGCACCTGGGTCTATAAAGCCGCCAAGTGGTGCATCGAGCATTGCCGCCCTGACGCCGTGACGGGCTATCGACTCGGCGGCTAGCTGATTGCTCAGCTGTTCGTAGAGAAACACCGATGGCCCAATTGGCAAAAGCAAAAGGGTTATTAGCGCCACGCTCTCTATTGGCGCAGAGCCCTTAGCTGACACGCTCTTTGGGGGCAATCGCCTGAATCGAGATAGCGGGCGGTTCGATAAAGCCAAAGCCTGGAAGCTTCGAAACCACTCTCACCCCGACATAGTCACCCAAGCCAAGGGGTGTGATCTCATAGCTAGCCAGATCGGGCAGGTTCTCATCCAGTAGCCGCAGCAAATAGCGGTTTTGCTCGGGAGCGCTGAACCTGCCCGCCTTGCTGGCCGCGGTGATCGCGGCATCGCGAATCATGAGCGTGTGATAGGCCGCAAAGGACAGGCTCATCACACTCAGGGTGACCAGGGTTGCCAGTGCGGTGTTGATCACAGCGCCAATCACCGAGTTACCGGCATCGCTAGCTGTAGGCATTAGAACGAGACCACTCGGTTCATGGCCTGCTCGAACACGCCCTCTAAAGCGGGGCCGGCATAGGCCCAGATCAAAACCACCAGCCCCGCGGTCATCAGGGTGATAAGCACCCAGCCCGGGACGTCTCCCCTGTCTGATTTGAGAGATTGCCTAGTAGAAGATGCCATTGGTTTTCCTTTCTTTTTTGGTTTATTCAGATGCTGGATTGCAAAACAACGAGGGATGGAAAAAGGGCAAACAAAACAGTCACCGGCAAAATCAGAAACACGGTGGGGATCAGCATCTTGGTCTCATTCGACCCGGCCTTTGCCAACAGTTCTCGATAGAGGCTTGCTCGCAAGGAGCCTGCAAGCTCAAAGACCTGAGAGCTCACCCCCGCTCCGCGCTCGATCATGAGCTTGAGCTTCTCCGCCAGTTCGCTAAGACCCGGATCGCCATAGTGCGCCCAGTCATCAAGCTCTTGGACGATATCTGCGCCAAGCTCTAAGTTCTCAGCGAGGTTCTCCAAGAGTTTCCCGATCTCCCCTTCGGTTCTAGGAGCCAGCCAGCTGATTGCCACCGAGACCGGAAGGCCCGCGGAGAGCAGTAGACCAATCGCCCCTGCAACATCCGGCAGTGAAAAGCGCAGGCTGGTCTTCTTTGGTTTCAAAAAGCTCTTTAGCCACAGGGTGATTTCCACCCGTGGGCTTGGAGCCTCGGGGGCGCTTTGCACCAGCACTCGATCAGCTAGCCGCATAGAACACCCGCTCGGGGACCTTGAGTGAACCAAGCTTGTTCACAAGCGCATAGGCGACAAGAGAGACCAATAGTCCAAAAAACAACACCAGTGCGCCAAGCTCGGAGGCATATGCCTCACGGTTTTGCTCTAGTCGCAACAGCACAAAGGCAATCAGCCAGGGTGCAACAAGTGCAACCTTCGCACTGCCCAGCACCCAGCCCTGCTTGGCCATCACCTCGCCCATTAGGGCCTGCTCTTGACGGATCTCGCTAGCGGCTCTTTTCCACCAGTCCCCCAAACCCCTGCCACCAAGCTCGGTGGAGATCTCAATCAACAGCGCTAAAAAATCCGCATGGCGCGAGCCAATGCGTCTTTTGAAGCCTTCGAGAGCGCTCGAGAGCTCGATGCCGGCATCGAGCTGCTGATGCAAAACTCGGAACTGCTCTCTGAGCCGAAGCGGTCCCTTCAAAGACAAATACTCGAGCTGCTCGAGAGTCGACAGGTTCGCAACCGTGGCATTTTGAAAAGAGTCAAAGACCTGCGGCCAAAGCGCATCAAAAGCCTTTTGCCTCGCCCCCGCCTTGAGCCTGAGCATCTCGAGCTGCGCACCAAGTGCTAAGACCGCAACCGATATCGCCATGCCAAAAACACCGGTTGCAAAATAGCTCAGCAAAAAACTAAGGCTCGTTAGAAACCCAAACAGGACCATCAGCTCTTTTTTGCGAGTGTGTAACCCGGCTGATTGCAACAGTGAGTCAACTAAGCGCATCAGAGACCTCCAATAGTTCTTTCACGCGCCTTGTGCCCTGGTCGTCTCTGTGGCAAAAGGCGACCAGCTGGAAGGCGCCCATTACGGTCGGCCTCAAGAAGGCATCGGTGATGTTCTCGCCCGCTAGAAGCGGCAGGGTTAGGAGCTTCTGCAAGGCAGCCGAGGCGCTATTGGCATGGATGGTGCAAAGGCCAGGGATGCCAGAGTTCAACGCGACCAGCATGTCAAGCGCCTCCGCCCCGCGCACCTCACCAATGGCAAGCCGCGCTGGGCGCATGCGCAGAGCTTGCTTCACAAGATCTCGCAGCGAGATCTCGTTACTGCCCTCAAGATCCTCGGGTCTGGTCTGCATTGCAACCCAGTCGGAGTGCTCGATCGCTATCTCAAAGGTGTCCTCGCAAGAAACTAACCTTTGGTCCGCTCTCAGCTCTCTTAGGAGAGCTGAGAGCAGCGTGGTCTTGCCAGCCTGCGTTGCACCAGCAATCAAGATGCTCTCGCCATTGGCCATTGCCCGCTTCAGTCTTTGCAGCTGAAGGTCGTCGATGGTGCCAAGTTCGTTTGAGGTCATTGAGAGTGACATTGGCCTTTGGGAACTTGCGAATGTTTATCGCCCAGTGCTCCTGGGTGATCTCTGGAATCACCACATGCAGCCTGGAGCCGTCGTAGATGGCTGCATCAACAAAAGGGGTTAGCCGGTCCACTCGTCTTTTGGAGTGAGACAGGAGCCGGTAGCAAATGCTCTTGATCTCAGCGGAAGGAAGATCTAGCTCGAGTCTTTGATAGCCGTTTGTGCCATAGAAGTGCAGCTCGTTTGGCCTATTGATCCAGATCTCCTCAATGGTTGGATCATCCATAAAGGGCTGGAGAGCTCCATAGCCGGTGAGCTTGCGCATCGCGAGCTCTTGCAATTCGAGCTCGTCCAGCACCTGGTGGGAGCTCTCCGCAACCTGATCAATTGCCTTTTGGGTGGCACTGAGCACGTCGAGATTCTCCGAGCGAATCAGCCCGCGAGACTTACTGAGAATGAGATCCAAGGTTTGCATGCGAGAAACCATCTCAGAAGTGATTGTTTCCTGCTTTGAGTTTTCCACAGGCTCCAAAAAACGCTAAGCTTTCTCAAGTTCCATGCGGGTGTGGCGAAATTGGCAGACGCACCAGATTTAGGTTCTGGCGCCGCGAGGCGTGGGGGTTCAAGTCCCTTCACCCGCACGAATAAACCCCCGGAGATTTCTCTCCGGGGGTTATCTTTTTTTGCTAGCTAACACTCACCGTGCCCTTGTTGTGATCGATCTCAAAGCGGTGGGGACCGCGGTGAATAATCTCAACGCCATTGCCACCTGCAGACTCAATGCCTAGACCCTTGGCAATCTCTGCGAAGAACTTCTTTTGGGACTCAAGCTCTAGCTCGGTTGCTTGGTAGTAGGCGGTTGAAGATCCAAGGTTGCGCTTTGCGATTGCAACGCTTCCCTTTGCATCGCCACCCTCAAACGTCGCAACAACTTCAGCACCATTTGCTCTAGAGAGCTCGCTCCAAAGCGTTGCACTCATGCCGTTTGAGAGCTTGATTGAGGACTCCCTGAGTGGGTAGAACTCCTCGACGTAGACGCCGATTACGTCCTTGACCAGCTTGCCGCCATAGCCACCGAGTTTGACCCGCAAGGTTCTATCGGCAATGTTTGAGAAGTAGCCAACCACCAAGGTGCCACCCTCTTGGGCATAGGAGGTGAAGGTCTCCTCCTGTGCCTCAGAGAGCATGTGGACCATGGGCATCAAGACCAGTGGGTAGTTTGCAAGCTCTGCCTTGGTGGCATCAGCCGAGACGAAGTCAACCTGAATACCCAATTCCCACATCGCCCGGTACCAAGCGGCAACGGTGTCTGGGTAGTTGATGCCATCGGTTGGGAGGTTCTGCTGCATTAGCGCCCAGAACTGCTCGTAGTCATAGACCATCGCAACCTTGGCTGGGTTAGTGGGGTGTTCGGAGATCTCGGGGTGAGACTTCAGCAATTGCCCAAGCTCGGTGATCTCGCGGTAGACCCTGGTGTCCTCCCCTGCGTGCGGAACCATCGACGAGTGGAAGCGCTCAGATCCTGCCTGGCTCTGTCGCCACTGGAAATACATCACTCCTTGCGAACCACGTGCGACAAAGCTCATGGAGTTGCGCTTTTCCTGACCTTCGACCTTGGCAAAGTTCTTTGGCTGCCAGTTCACAGCCGAGGAGCTGTGCTCCATCAGTAGCCACTGTTGGCCCTTTGCAAAGCCACGAGTGAGGTCAGCCATCTGGGCTAGGTCGATGTGGTTCAAAAGATCGTGCTGAGCGAGGTAGTGGTCGGTGGAGACAAAGTCGACCTCCTTTGCCCATTCGAAGTAGTCAACGACCGCGGTGAACTTCATGGACATGAAGTTGGTGGTTACCGGGTTCACCTGGTCGTACTTTTTGATGATGTCGCGCTCCATCTTGTAAAGCTCCAAGATGTTGTTTGAAGAAAAGCGTCTGAAATCTAGCTGGCAACCTGGGTTTGGGTGGGTGCCATCGGTGGTGCTCTTTGGAACCTGGATCTCTTCCCAGTTGTAGTAGCGCTGCGACCAAAAGTCGGTTCCCCAGGATGCGTTTAGCTCATCCAAAGACGCATAGCGGGTCTTGAGGTAGTCAATGAATGCGGAGCGAGAGACATCGCAGTAGCAGAGCGGGTTGTGGCAACCATATTCGTTATTGACGTGCCACATCACAACCGCTGGGTGGTTGGCATATCTCTCGGCCAGCTTCTCAACTAGAGCCGCTGCCTTCTTGCGATAGACCGGGCTTGCCGAGCAGTATGCCTGGCGACCACCAAAGCTGCGCTGCACGCCATCGAAGTCGATCGGCAGCATCTCGGGGTGAGCGTGTGAGAGCCAGGCAGGTGGCGATGCTGTGGCGGTGGCCATGTCAACGCTGATGCCACCCTCGTGCAGCATGCCCATGATCTCGTCCAGCCAATCGAAGTTGTACTGACCATCCGCTGGCTCTAGCTTTGCCCAGGAAAAAATACCCAGTGACACCAGGTTCACACCGGCTTTTTGCATCAGGCGGATATCCTCCGCCCAGACTTCCTTTGGCCACTGCTCGGGGTTGTAGTCCCCGCCGAAGTGGAGCTTTGAGAGATTCAGCATTTAGATTGCCTCGATTTCTACTAGTAGTGCGTTTTCTGGATACATGATTGGTGCGCGGACTCCGATAAGGGCCAAGGCCTTGCCGCTCAGAGTGATGCCATCTAGCCAACCAACTTGAGTGCGCTGAATGAACTTTGGTTCTCCGGCTGGGTAGACGGCCTTGATTCTGATAGCTGCGGTTCTCATCAAGACCAGGGAAACAAAGTGCATCTGGTCTTGAGCCCTTGCTGGCCTGCAGGGTCGCGTAGCTAAACAGGGCCTTGGTCTTGTCCTGAGAAACAACACCCTGCAGGAAGTACTCATCTGGAGAGTCAACCCGAACCGGGTTTCCCGAGTGAATCAGCTCACGGTTTTGCTTGTAGTAATCAGACCAAGATTTGAGCTGCGCCAGCTCTTCTTTGGTGCAGCTGGTGATATCCCACTCCAACCCGGCGTGACCAAACAGTGCCGAGATGGCTCTGAAGTGAAGCTCGTGAACCCTGCCGGTGGTGTGGCTCTTGGTGGGGCCAATGTGTGACCCGAGCATTTCTGGCGGGATCGCCACTTGCGTGTAGCGCTGGATGTACTGGCGCTCTAACGCGTCATTGCAGTCCGAGGTCCAGAACCGATCGGCAATCATTGCCATGCCAAGATCGATGCGCCCTCCTCCGGAGGAGCAGCTCTCGATCTCTAGGCCCGGATGGTTCTGCTTGAGCTCTGTGAACATGCGGTAGATGGCATTGGTCTGGTTGTGAGCTGCGGCAACACCGAGTGAACCTGGCTCAACCAGGTACTTGTTGTGATCCCACTTTATGTAGGCAATGTCGTAATCAGAGAGCACTCTGTCGGTTTGCTGGAACACGTGCTGATAGCAATCCTCATTTGTGAGATCCAGCACCAGCTGCATCCTGCCAAGTGGCGGCACCCTGCCGCCTGCTCCCAGCACCCAGTCCGGGTGAGCTCGGTAGAGATCGCTATCGGGGTTCACCATCTCACCCTCAAACCAAAGACCAAACTCCATGCCGTTGGCCTTGACCTTCTCAATTAGTGGACCCAAGCCCTCGGGCCAGACCTCAGGGGACACCACCCAGTCACCAAGACCCTTGGTGTCATCCCTGCGAGAACCAAACCAGCCATCGTCCAAAACAAATCTCTCAACGCCAATTGACTGCGCAACATCGGCCAACTCGGAGAGCTTCTCTAGGTTGTGATCGAAATAGACCGCTTCCCAAACATTCAAGGTGAGCGGTCTTGGCTTCAGCTTGGTCGGGTGATCGCCACGAGAGCGAAGCCAGCCATAGCTTCTGGCACTAACCCCATCAATTCCATTCTCAGAGTAGATAGCTGCAACCCCGGGTGTTGAATACTTCTCACCCTTTTTGAGAACCATCTCACCGGGCATCAAAGACTCTCCGGCTCCAATGAACTTCCTGCCACCCTGTAGCTTCTCCACAACATGCCGCGAGTTACCAGAGAACATCAGACCCATAGACCAGATCTCTCCAGACTGGAACCCGGCGCCTTGCGTCATAGCAAGCTGCAAGATCGTGTAGTCGTGGGAGGAGCGACCCTCGCGCACCTCGCGAACAAAAGCCCCGGCTTGAATCTCCCTGCGCTGTGGTTGACGCTCCTTGATCCAACGTCCCGCAAAGTCCATTGACTCACTTGCCCTGTCAGGTAGCGGCAAATAAACACTGAGTTCTTCGAGGTTGAAATCCTCCCCGAGGTTTTCAACCTCCAACGAAACCATCAGCACCCCGGACCCTACGAAAGTAAAGATCGCGGTGGCATTCAGCTCGGCTACCTTGTCGCTGAACTTGACTCTGGCAGAGCTGGCATCTGATTCAACGCCCGTGATTTCGAATAACTGACTGAAGTCCTTGCCGGATCGGTGACCCAAGAGTGCCGGACGGGAGATTACTCCTCTGGCCGCCTCCCGGAAGATGCCCTCGACATGGGGCTCATCGAGCTCGGCGTGAGCGGTGGACTCGATGCTGGCAGCTAGGAGATTCTCGAGGTTTTCATCTTTAGAGAGCTCTTGGCCCCAGTGCAAAACCTCGAGGGCACCGCGCTTGAGAGAGAGAACGAGGGAAACGCCAGCTTGAGAAAGGTGAATGAATTGTGGCTTTTCCAATTGAATGCTGACCTCTTCGTCCCGGATGCCTCTAGTCTGCACCTGATAACTGGGCGGAGTAAAGACTCCGCCCAGTTTCACTCAGTTGCTATTTCTTTTTGGGTAAATCTTTTGGAATTCACCCGGGTATAACTCCTTTTAGACTCAGCTAAAAGCCCAAAAATGTTTGGGTGTGAACGAACTTATTGGCATTTCCCAAACTTTTCGAAACAAAACGGACAAAAGTAATCATTCTGTTAGTAAATAAGCAAACATTTCCGCAAAACTTGTCTAATCTTTTGAGAAAGATTTAGGGGAATCCAATTGCTTGCAGCTCAGCGCAAAGCGCGCATCTTGGATGAGGTGTCGCTATCGGGTGCCAAGCGCATCACTGACTTGGCTGAAGCCCTTGGCGTGTCTGAGGTAACCATTAGACGCGATGTCGAACAGCTTGCCGGTCAGGGGCTCGTGGACAAGGTCCACGGCGGTGTCACTGCAAACTCGCTGTCTTCAACCGTTGAACCTCCCTTCAGCTTCAACTCGATGCGCGAGCAGGCAGCCAAGGATGCGATGGCACTGGTTGCCGCCGACTTGGTTCGCCCAGGTATGGCGGTGGCGCTCATGGGTGGCAGCACCGTCTACGCACTGGCAAAGCGATTGCGGGATCTGGCCTCTTTGACGATTGTCACCAACTCGGTGCCGATTAGCGACTTCTTTGCCCAAAACCCCAGAGCGGATCAAACCGTGGTTCTCACCGGAGGCGTCCGCACCCCAACCGATTCCCTGGTTGGCAACATCGCCTCCGAGGTGTTCTCCAGATTCAACCTCGACCTGGTCTTCATGGGCACCCACGGCATGGACTCGGAGTTTGGATTTAGCTCCCCGAACCTGGTCGAGGCTGAAACCAACCGCGAGGTTATCCGCCGGGCGTCAAAGTTTGTGGTGTTGGCCGATCACACCAAGTGGGGAATCAGGGGCTTCACCTCGTTTGCAAACTTTGAGTCTGCAGACATCGTTATCACCACCGAGGGAATCTCTAGAAACTCACTGGCAACCCTGAAGGCTGCAGTCAAAGACGTGAGGGTCGCTAGCGCGAGCTAAGTTGCAAAGAGTAAAGGTGTGAGCCGATTGGCCTGCCGAAGCGAACCGCGACGTTTGCTAGGTGCCCATTGTCTTTGAAGCCAAACTTTTTGTGAAGCGCGATTGATGCCCCCGCTCCCCTGTCGGCTATCACCGCAATCACCTCTTTGATGCCCTGAGCGCGGCAGCGATCAAGCAAGGCCTGCATCAGCGTCCCACCAAGTTTCTTGCCGGTTGCCGCAGGCAACAGGTAGATCTGGTTTTCAACAACCTTGAGATAGCCGGCCTTCGCTCGCCAGGGTGCGACATAGGCAAAGCCGATTAGCTCAGGTCCTTTCATCATGACGATAAATGGCAAATCGAACTTCTCGAGCATTGCCTGTTTGTCTTGCCAGTAGTGAAGATCAAGGGGTTTGTCATCAAAGGTGATGACCGTGTTTCTAATGAAGTAGTTATAAATGTCACGAATCTGCGGCAGGTCTTCGAACCTAACGCTGCGGATTTCTACCTCGGGTTCGGGTTTTGGTGGTTTTTGTTTGAGCGCTCGAACCAGGCGCCACCTGGTTTCGGAATCCACCACCTACGCGCTCCAATCGATTGGCTCCAGATCTAAAGCTACAAGTGCATTGTTACAAGAAGAAAAAGGTTTTGAACCAAAAAAGCCGCGGTAGCTAGAAAGCGGTGAGGGGTGCGGGCTTGTTAGCACCTTGGCTCCCGCCAGATCGGGAGCCAGCTCCTGAGCCCGCTGACCCCACAAAATCGCAACCAGCCTGCCGCTTCTTGCTCGAACCAGCTCCTGAACCACGCGCTGGGTGAACTCCTCCCAGCCAAAGTCGAAGTGCGCGGCGGTCTCATCGCTTCTGGTGGTCAGGTGTCGATTCAGTAGCAGCACGCCGCGCTCCTGCCAGGGGTTGATATCCCCGGTCTGGACAAACTCGTGGCCGAGATCGGCGCGCAGCTCCTTGAAGATGTTTGCCAGAGTGGGAGGCAGCGGGTTGGTTCCAGGGTTCACGGCAAAGGCGAGGCCGTTGGCGTGAAGCGGATTTGGATAGGGGTCCTGCCCCACTATCAACACTCGGTAGTGCGAGGGTGGATAGCTGAGAGCTTTGAGAACCAGCTCCTTTTGGGGAATGGTCTTCGGGTCTGAATCGATTAGAGACTCTATGGTTTCGAGGGCTTGTTTTTGGTCCCCCAACAGATTTTGCCAATCGGGGTGCAAAGCGCGAAACATACAGCCATAGTAGATACCAGCTTTTGATTTCCCAAACCGAAGGGCCCAAGAAGATGACAATCAGTCAAGAACTTCTCACACAGGCAAGCCAATTTAGCGAAGAGCTAATCGCCCTGAGACGGGCCCTACACAAAGAACCAGAGTTCGCACTCGACCTGCCAAAAACCCAAGAAAAGATTCTCAAGGCAATCGATGGTCTTGGCGAAATAACCCTGGGTAAGAACCTGACATCGATCGTGCTCGTCATCGAGGGAGCAAAGCCTGGACCAACGGTGCTACTCAGGGCGGACATGGACGCACTGAGCGTGCAAGAAGAAACCGGTTTGGACTTTGCTTCCACCAATGGCTTCATGCACGCCTGTGGCCATGACCTCCACATGGCCTCAGGGGTAGGAGCTGCGAAGCTGCTGCACCAAAACAAGGACAAGCTCTCTGGCAAGGTCGCAATCTGGTTCCAACCCGGTGAAGAGGGTCACCACGGAGCCGATGTCATGATCGAAGAGGGCATGCTCGAGATCACTGGCGAAAGACCAGTTGCCGCCTACGGCCTGCACGTGTTCACCGCGCTCCCAATTGGAGCAATTACAACCAAGCCCGGGCCCATGATGGCGAGCGCCGGCGACCTACACGCAACCTTTTATGGCTCCGGCGGCCATGGCTCCATGCCCTGGCTCTCGAAAGACCCCGTCACTCCGATGGTCGAGGCAATTAGCTCACTGCAGGTAATGCTAAATAAGACCTTCGACCAGTTCGACCCGGTGATTCTCAATGTCGGTTGGATCAGAGCGGGTGACACCGCAACCACCAACGTGATTCCCGACACCGCAAGCTTTGGTGCGACGGTTCGCACCTTCTCAGAGGTGAATACCAAAAAGCTTCACGACCTTGCACCAAAGCTGATCCACTCCATTGCCGATGCCTATGGCATCAAGGCAGAGGTGAGCTTCTCTCAAGCGACCAAGGTTCTGATGAATGACCCTGGTGCCGTGGAGCGGGTGCGGAAGGTTGCCAAGGAGCTTGTTGGCGAGCGCGGCTATCAGGACATGGAGCACCCCATTGCTGGTGGCGAGGACTACGCATCGATAGTTGCCGAGGTGCCAGGCGCATTTGTGTTTGTTGGCGCTTGCCCACCGGAGATTGATCACACCACTGCCCCCACCAACCACAGCGCCAAGGCAATGTTTGATGACTCGGTAATCCCGCTGGGTGCAGCACTTTTGGCCTCGCTCGCCTTTGAGCACCTGGGCTAAAGTTACGGAAGATTACTAAGGCATTTGCAGTTGCGGTGCTATTGCACCAATCTTTTAGAAACAACTAACACCTAAAGGCAAATCATGACTGAGGCAAATTGGGGTTTTGAGACCCAGCAGATTCACTCCGGTGCAGTAGCGGACCCAGCGACCAACGCTCGCGCTACCCCGATCTACAAGACCACTGCTTACACCTTCAACTCTGCCGAGCACGCTAGAAACCTCTTCGGTCTTGCGGAGTTCGGAAACATCTACACCCGCATCATGAACCCAACCCAGGACGTTGCCGAGAAGCGCATCGCGGCTCTCGAGGGCGGCACCGCCGCCCTGCTACTTGCCTCCGGCCAGGCCGCCGAGACCTTTGCGGTTCTGAACATCGCTCAGGCCGGTGACCACATCGTCTCCTCTTCGACCCTCTATGGCGGCACCTACAACCTCTTCAAATACACGATGGCCAAATTGGGCATCGAGGTCACCTTTGTTGAAAACCAGGACGATGAGAACGAGTGGCAGGCAGCGGTTAGACCAAACACCAAGCTGTTCTTTGCCGAGACCATTGGAAACCCCAAGGTTTCGATTCTTGACATCCGCAAGGTTGCAACCGTCGCTCACAAAAACGGAGTGCCCTTCATTGTCGACAACACCGTTGCCACCCCGTATTTGATTCGCCCCCTCGAGCACGGCGCTGACATCGTCGTGCACTCTGCCACCAAGTTCCTAGGTGGCCACGGCACCGTGGTCGCCGGAGCAATTGTCGATGGCGGCAAGTTCGAGTGGTCCAAATCGGACAAGTTCCCGGGACTCACAGAGCCTGACCCCAGCTACCACGGCGTCGTCTACTCCGAGGCTCTGGGTGATGGCATCGCCTACATCATCAAGGCCAGAGTGCAGCTGTTGCGCGATATCGGCGCAGCCGTATCGCCCGACACCGCCTTCTCACTCTTGCAGGGCATCGAGACTCTCTCAATGCGCATGGAGCGTCACGTTGAAAACGCCCAGCAGATTGCGCAGTGGTTAGATGCTCACCAGCAGGTCAAGAGCGTCAACTACGCAGGTCTGGAATCCTCCCCGTATCACGAGGCACACAAGCACTATGCACCAAAGGGTGCCGGTGCAATTGTTTCCTTCGAGATCGAGGGTGGCGTCGAGGCCGGCATCAAGTTTGTCGATGCGCTAGAGCTCTTTAGCCACGTTGCCAACATCGGTGACGTGCGCTCACTGGTGATTCACCCGGCATCGACCACCCACTCCCAACTCTGCGAAGCGGACCAGAAGACAACCGGTGTCACACCGGGACTGGTCAGGCTCTCTGTTGGACTTGAGAGCATTGAAGACCTAATCCATGACCTGCAGAAGGGCTTCACGGCTGCCAAGTAATGGATTTCCAGATATCTGAAGACTCTGCCCCCTCGGAATTCATTACCGAGGAGCAGCGTCGTCAGCTAGTTGGAAGACCGCCGGCAACCGGTGCCTGGATCATCGGAGACCCGGTTGGCGACAGGAAGTTCTCCGAACCCTTCGATATCGCTCTCGAATCCGGCCAGACGCTCTCCGGCGCGAGACTTGCCTATGAATCCTGGGGAGAGCTCAACCAAGACAAATCAAATGCCGTGCTGGTGCTGCATGCCCTCACTGGCGACTCACATTTGATTGGCGATGCTGGAAACGGCCATGCCACCAGCGGTTGGTGGAACGGAATTGTGGGACCGGGGCTTGCGATTGACACCGATAGGTTCTTTGTTCTAACTCCAAACGTGCTTGGCGGTTGCCAGGGTTCCACCGGACCTTCGTCCTTGGATCAAAACGGACGAGAGTACGGACCTTCTTTCCCGCAGCTCACAATCAGAGACCAGTCGGAGGCTTTTCTAAAGCTCTCCGACCAGCTCGGCATCGATAAGTACTTTGCAATCATCGGCGGCTCGATGGCGGGCATGCACGCCCTGGAAATCGCCATCGATCACCCAGAGCGCCTAGAGCGCCTGGGTATCTTGGCAGCTCCCCCCTATTCGACTGCCGACCAGATTGCCCTGAACACGGTCCAGCTGGAGGCGATTCGCTCAGACTCTGGTTTTGCCGCCGGTTGGTACTACGACGCCAAGCCGGGCTTTGGACCCCACAAGGGCCTGGCTCTTGCCAGGCGCATGGCGCTTATTGAACTACCGCTCTCCCAAAGAGCTCAACGAGAGATTTGCCAGGTCCTGGCAGTCTCAGGTGAGCCCGCTTACCGAGCGCGGTAAGTACGCGGTTGAGAGCTACCTCGATTTCCATGGCAACAAGTTCGTGCGGCGCTTTGATGCCAACAGCTACATCACCCTGGTCTCCGCGATGAACTCTCACGATCTGGGTCGCGATCGCGGTTCTGTTGAACAGGCGTTGCAACAAATCTCTTGCCCCACCTTGGTGCTGGGCGTGGATAGCGACCGGTTGTTTCCACTAAGTGGTCAGGAGCTGATTGCAGAGCACGTCAGTGGTGAGTTGATCGGTGGTGGGCTGCAGGTGATTCAGAGCGAATACGGCCACGATGGTTTTTTGATTGAGGCAAAGGAAGTTGGCGCAAGGCTCTCGATGTTGTTGGCATAGGACTTAGTTGTCATAGTGTGTCCATCGTGAAACTTTTGAAATCAAAGATTGCGGTCTGCTTCTTTTTCATTTCCGGCGGCTCTTCGCTAGCCCTCTGGGCTGTCCATATTCCCCTGATTGAAGACCGGGTTGGCATCAACTACCAAACCCTGGGACTACTGCTAACGCTCTCGGGCCTTGGTGGATTTTTCGCGATGCAGCTGTTTGGCTGGATGGTCGATCACATTGGAGCCAAATCCGCCACCCGTCTGGGTGGCGTGGTTGTTGGTCTCTCACTATTTGGCCCGGCCTTCGCCCCGAATCCCTTCTGGCTGGGACTCGCGATCTTTGGGATTGGGTTTGGCATTGCGGGCATTGATGTTGCCATGAATGCGGCGGCGCTTCAGGTGGAGAAGGTCAATGGCAAAGCCATCTTCACCTTCTTCCACCTGTTCTGGTCAGTCGGAGGGTTGCTCGGTGCCGGGCTTGGCTTTGTGACCATCGGGCTTGGTTTCACCCAATCTCAGACCCTGCCGGTGGTGGGGGTCTCGCTCTCGATCGCCGGGTTGTTTATCGCAAACTGGTTGCTACCGAACCAGGCCGTTGCAGACAATTCCGACAAGCAGCAAAACAAGGTCTCATCAAAGGCAAACAGGCGGGTCTTTGGCTTTGTGATTTTGGCCGGGTTGATGGCTGCCTCCGGTGCGATCATCGAGGGTGTTGCTCAAGACTGGTCTGCGCTGTATTTGTCGGACTACCAAAACGTCAGCTTCGCACTTGCAGCCTGGGGCCTAGCGGCATTCAACATCGGCATGATCATTGGGCGGATATTCATTGACCGAATCGTTGAAATCAAGGGCCGAGGCTTCGTGATTCGAAATGGCTCGATCTTTGCAGCTGCTGCCATTGGCTTGCAGGCATTTGCCCCGAACTACGAGATTTCGCTTTTGGCATGGGGGCTTTTGGGTCTTGGAATCTCTGGAGTGGTGCCGCAAATCTTTGCCGCAGCCGGCGAGATCGGTGAGGCTTCTCACTCGGGTAGGAACATGGCCAAGGTGGTTGGCATCACCTATATCGGCGGATTGGCCGGGCCTTCAATCATTGGAATTCTCACCGGCATCCTGCCGTTGAACATAGCCATTGGCTGGGGTGCACTCCTTGGCCTGTTTATCTTCTTTGCAACCCCAAGATTGGAAAAGCTACCCAAGTGAGCAAACTCTTTACACCCCTAAAGATCCGCAACGTTGAGACCAAGAACCGACTCTGGGTCTCGCCGATGTGCATGTATTCCTGCGAGAACCAAGATGGTGTGGTCACTGATTTTCACCTCGCTCACCTAGGGTCGTTTGCTATTGGTGGCGCAGGTCTGGTGATGGCCGAGGCGACGGGTGTGAACCCAGAGGCCAGAATCACCCCGTGGTGCACCGGCATCTGGAACCAGCAGCAGGTTGAGGCCTGGAAGCCAATCACCAAACTGATAAAGGACATGGGTTCTGATAAGCGCCATCCAGCTCGCTCACGCCGGCCGCAAGGCCTCTAGCTACAGACCATGGTCCGGCTCTGGAAACGTTCCACTCGAAGACGGCGGTTGGGAGAGCTACTCCTCAACAGCCGAAGCTTTTGAGGGCTATGCCGCTCCGCGCCGATTGGAAACCGGGGAGATAGCTTTGTTAGTTGATGATTTCAGGCAGAGTGCGAGGCGCTCAATCGAAGCTGGCTTTGACGCCATCGAGATCCACGCCGCCCACGGCTACCTATTGCACCAGTTCCTCTCCCCCTTGGCTAACGACAGGGACGACCAATACGGCGGCTCCTTGGAAAACCGCGCCCGGTTGCTGCTTGAAATAGTTGCCGCCGTGAGAGCCGAGATCGGTGAGGGCGTGCCGCTGATGGTTCGCTTCAGCGGAACAGACTATGTCGAAGGCGGCTGGGACCAGGACCAAACCAACCAGGTTGCCATTTGGGCCAGGGAGCAAGGCGCTGACCTGTTTGACATCTCCTCTGGTGGCATCATCACCGGGGTGAAGATTCCATCGGGTCCTGGGTATCAGGTTCCACTTGCGGAATCGGCCAAGAGAGAATCTGGCGGCAACGTCTCAGCAGTTGGTCAGATCACCTCGGGCCTGCAGGCCGAGGAGATCATTGCCTCCGGCAAAGCCGATGTTGTGATGGCTGGCAGAGAGTTTTTGCGTGATCCGCACTTTGCATTGAGAGCAGCCAAGGAACTGGGCGTTGAGGTTGATTGGGTCAACCAATATGCCCGCGGAGTTTGGTCTAGTTAAAAACTTGATTGGTTAGTCAAAAAACCTTCGCTTTTCAAAAAGCTGAGTTGGCTAGACTAGGACCATCTTTCTGGAGAGTAACCAAAGGGGCGGCCTTGTCCGGCAGCGACAACAACAATTCTGAAAACGACTTTGGGGCAAACGAATGGCTCGTTGCCGAGATGTTTGCCCAGTGGCAACAAAACCCTGATTCGGTAGACAAAGAGTGGTGGCCAATCCTCGAGCGCTACCAGCAGGAGCACGGTGGTGCTCCAGCAATCAAGGAACCCGAGGCGACCACCGGGTCAATTGCCATCATCAACACAGATTCGACCGTGGTTCCAAAATTCGATCCAGCCGCAGTTGCGCCTCCAACAGAAGCAATCACGGTTCCAATTGCAAAGACCCAGGCCGAGGCTCCAAAGACCGCACCGGTTCCAGCCGACCTGCCGGCAACCGGCTCAATGCAGATTGTCACCGAGGAAGAGGACCAAGAGCCCGAGGTTACGATCCTGCGCGGCATGGCCAAGGCGCTCTCGACCAACATGGACGCCTCGCTCTCAATCCCGACCGCAACCAGCGTTAGGCAAATTCCAGCCAAGTTATTGATCGATAACCGCATCGTGATTAACTCCCACCTCAAAAGAACCAGGGGTGGCAAGGTCTCCTTCACCCACCTGGTTGGCTATGCGGTGGTTCAGGCACTGAAGGAATTCCCCTCCCAAAACGTCTTCTATGACGAGGTGGACGGCAAGCCAGCATCGGTAACACCTGCGAACATCAACTTTGGCCTGGCGATCGATATCCCGAAGCCAGATGGCACCAGGGCACTTTTGGTGCCAAACATCAAGCGCGCTCAGAAGCTGAACTTTGCTGAGTTCATTGCGGAGTACGAAAAGCTCGTGCGCAAAGCCCGCGACAACAAGCTCACCGCGGATGATTTCCAGGGCACCACGATCTCGCTCACTAACCCAGGCGGCATTGGCACCGTCCACTCGGTGCCAAGGCTCAGCCAGGGTCAGGGCTGCATCGTGGGTGTTGGAGCACTTGACTACCCAGCCCAGTTCCAGGGCATGGCCGAGGACCAGCTCGCCGAGCAGGGCATTGGCAAGGTCATCACGCTGACCTCCACCTATGACCACCGAGTCATCCAGGGTGCCGGTAGCGGCGAGTTCTTGAAGATTCTCAACGAGCTACTACTTGGAGAGCGCGACTTCTACGGCAAGATCTTCGCCGACATGCGCATCCCCTACACCCCGGTTGTTTGGGTCAACGATTTCCACTGGGATCTAGCCGACGAGTCCGGCAAGAACACCAGAATCCAGGAGTACATCAACGCCTTCAGGGTTCGCGGTCACCTGATAGCCGATATCGACCCCTTGAAATACGAGCAGCGCTGGCACCCGGATCTCGATATCCGCAGCTACGGCCTCTCGCTTTGGGATCTGGACAGAACATTTAAAACCGGTGGTTTTGGCGGTAGGTCCAAGGCAAAGTTCCGCAACATGCTCGGCATCCTTCGCGACAGCTACTGCCGCACCGTCGGTATCGAATACATGCACATCCAAAACACCCTGGAGCGCACCTGGTTCCAGGAGAAGCTCGAGCGCCCCTACGAGAAGCCCTCGAAGGCCGAGCAGTTCAGGATTCTAGAAAAACTCAACCAGGCCGAGGCCTTCGAGACCTTCCTGCAGACCAAGTTCGTGGGGCAAAAGCGCTTCTCTCTTGAGGGCAGCGAGTCTTTGATTGCGGCCATGGACGAAATTCTGCAGTCCGCAGCCGATGCCGGTCTCGAAGAGGCCGCAATCGGCATGGCCCACCGCGGACAGCCTGAATGTTTTGACCAACATTGCGGGCAAGACCTATGGTCAGGTGTTCCGTGAGTTCGAAGGAGCCACCGACACCAAGAGCGTTCAGGGTTCAGGAGATGTGAAGTACCACATGGGCACCGAAGGTGTCTTCACTGCCGCCAGCGGCAAGACCATCAAGGTCTCACTAGCCGCCAACCCCTCACACCTCGAGGCTGTGAACCCAGTGATGGAAGGCATCGTTCGTGCCAAGCAGGACCGCATGGGTAATCCGAGCAACTATCCAGTGCTACCGATTTTGATTCACGGTGACGCTGCCTTTGCAGGCCAGGGCGTGGTCCCAGAGACATTGCAGATGAGTCAGTTGCCCGCCTACAAGGTTGGTGGCACCGTCCACGTCATTGCAAACAACCAGGTTGGTTTCACCACCCTGCCGGAGGATGCCAGAACCTCGATTTATGCAACAGATTTTGCCAAGACCATCCAGGCGCCAATCTTCCACGTCAATGGCGATGACCCAGAGGCCGTGGTTCGGGTCTCACAGTTGGCCTTTGAATACCGTCAGGAATTCAAAAAGGATGTCGTGATCGACATCCTCTCCTACCGTCGTCGCGGTCACAACGAGGGTGATGACCCATCGATGACCCAGCCGCTGATGTATAACCTGATCGAGCAAAAGCGCAGCGTTCGCACCCTATACATGGACAACCTGATCGGTCGAGGCGACATCACCCAGGAAGAGTTCGACGAGGCGAACGCTAACTTCCAGGCCAGCCTGGAAAAGGCGTTCGTGGATGTCCACGAGGCGATGAGTCAGCCAGTTGGCTTGCCGGAGCGACCAGTTGGCATTGGAACCACCGCATCCGAGAAGCAAGAGCTACTCAAAGCCAACCGCTATTGCCAAGGAGATGGTTGAGGCCGTGGGTAATGCTCACGCCAACCTGCCCGAGGGCTTCGTGGTTCACCCCAAGCTCGCACAGCTTCTGCAAAAGCGCGTTGAGATGAGCCGTGAGGGTGGCATTGACTGGGGCTTTGGCGAGCTGATGGCGTTTGGTTCGCTAGTGGTTGAGGGCGTGAATGTGCGCCTGGTTGGTCAGGACTCCCAGCGCGGAACCTTCGTGCAGCGTCACGCCACCTTCTTCGATAGAGAAACTGGCCAGGTTTGGACTCCGTTGAAGTTCATCTCCGAGCAGCAGGCTCGCTTCGAGGTCTACAACTCACTTTTGAGCGAGTATGCCGCTCTTGGCTTCGAGTATGGCTACTCGGTCGAGGAGCCAGACTCGCTAACGCTTTGGGAAGCCCAGTTTGGTGATTTCGTCAATGGCGCTCAGACCATACTCGATGAGTTCATCTCCTCGGCTGAGCAGAAGTGGGGCCAGCGCTCCTCTGTCGTGCTGCTACTCCCCACGGCTATGAGGGCCAGGGTCCAGATCACTCCTCAGCAAGAATCGAGCGCTTCTTGCAGCTTTGTGCCGAGAACAACATGACGGTGGCGCAGCCATCAACTCCCGCTTCTCACTTCCACCTACTCAGACGCCAAGCCTTCACTCAGCCAAGACGGCCTCTGGTGGTCTTCGCACCAAAGTCCATGCTGCGCTTGAAGGCAGCTGCCTCCTCGGTTGAAGACTTCACGCAAGGATCGTTCCTGCCGCTGATCAATGACCAGCAAAACCTCGATCCAAACAAGGTTCGCAAGGTGCTGTTCTGCTCCGGCAAGGTCTATTGGGACCTATTGGCCGAGAGCCAGAAGCGTGCCGGCGGCGATGTTGCAATCGTGCGTCTAGAGCAGCTCTACCCAACCCCGGTTGAGGAGATGAAGACCGCGATTGCGCAGTTCCCCAATGCTGAGCTGAGATGGGTGCAGGACGAACCTGCAAACCAGGGTGCCTGGACCTATATGGGTCTGTTTATGCCGCGCTATGGAATCAACTTCAAGGTTATTTCCAGGCCAGCCTCGGCATCTCCTGCAACCGGAAGCGCCAAGCGGCACGCAGCCGAGCAGGCCGATCTAATCCAGCGAGCGTTCCAGGACTAAGAGCTATTGATTTCTTATCGGGTTGTAATCCTCGGAGACGAGCTGCTCACCGGAGCAGGTGACCCGAAGGGGCTGGGTTGGCTAGGCCGAGTCCAGGCCAGATTGCCAAAGGGCGATGATGTTGCCTTTTTCCCACTCGCCATGATCCACGAAACCACCGGGGATCTTCTAGAGCGCTGGCGGCGCGAAGCGATGCCGCGCTTTAGTAAAGACACCGAGAACTTTTTGGTGCTCGCTCTTGGCTCTCACGACATCCAGGCCGGGGTCACCATCTCGAGATCCAGGCTCAACCTGGCATCGCTACTAGATGATGCGATGCGCGAGGGTGTGAAGGTTTTTGTGGTGGGGCCAACCCCAACCGGTGTTGCCGAGTATGACCACGAGGTGCAGTACCTGTCTGAGGGTTTTGAGGATGTTGTGAAGCGGCGCGGTTTGATTTACGTGAACTGCTTTGAGCCCCTAAAGGACCACGATGGTTGGCTAAGTGAACAATCCAAGCACTCCAGAAGATTGCCGGGCCAAGTTGGTTATGGATTGATCGCGTGGTTGGTGCTGAATCGCGGCTGGTTTGAGTGGTTGGGGCTTACCGAAACCGACGCTTAGCCGTGCTCTTGGACTTCGCGCAGGCGTTGCATGACCCGCTCTGCAAGCTCAGGAACTGGAGCTTCGTCGCACGAGCGCTGAATAACCTGATTGAAAACAACCTCTAGGTCGTAGTGCTCCTCGCAAGAGTCGCAATTGGCAATGTGTCCGGTGATGGTTTGAATCTCAGTCTCATGCATCTCGGAGTGTAGGAACTCGTGAACCGAGTGTTTGACTTCTTCACAGTCAACCTGTTTCACTTGCCCTCCTTCTCGCTCACGTCATAGCCTTCTTGGCTTGCGTAGTCATGCAACAAAGTTCTCAGTAATTTCTTCCCACGATGTAGCCGAGACATTACGGTGCCGACGGGCGTATCCATCACCTCCGCTATTTCGGCATAGGGAAGGCCCTCAACGACGGCGTAGTAGACCACCATTCGGAACTCATCAGGGATTTCATCCAGCGCGTTTTTATCACACCAGAGGGCAAATTGTCCAAGGCCTCGGCCTCGGCAGATCTTGAAGATCTGGAAGTCACTGACTCACCAGCACCAATTTGCCAGTCCTCTAGGTCGTCAAGGGCGGTCTTTGCCTTGTCCTTGGCCTTTTTGTTGTAGAGGTTGATGTGGGTGTTGGTCATGATGCGGAACAGCCAGGCTTTTAGGTTGGTGCCCTGTTCAAACTTTGCCCATGCTCCAAAAGCCTTGGCGTAGGTCTCCTGTACCAAATCCTCGGCATCCGATGGGTTTCTGGTCCAGCGCAGCGCGGCTCCATAAAGCTGTGGCATTAGGGGAAGAGCTTGCTCTTCAAAGGTTTGCAGCTTTTCTGACTTTATGTCTGGCATCACTTTTGAGTCTAGTGAGAAATAACTTTCCCTATTCTGCTCTCAGCAAACTGCCAGCGACCAACCCGCGGATGAACCCACAGCTCACAAGAAAACCAAAAGCGAGAAAAGTGCAAAATACATTCCCCGGCGACAAGCTAGAGCCACGCTGATTGATTGTTTGGCTCAACTCGGACGGCCTACCTTTATTGCACTGAGTCCAGAAAGTAACCAGAGGTTGTTTTAGGTATCTTTGAGCTAATGAATTCAGATTCCGGTTACTGGCCTGCCCCCGCGGGGCAACGCTTTGATGCAACCGTTTATCTTCCCGGCAGTAAATCCCTCACCAACCGCGAGCTCGTGCTCGCGGCCCTGGCATCCTCCCCGACCCACTTGATCTCCCCACTTCGGTCTAGGGATTCTGATCTGATGATCCAAGCGCTAGAGGCTCTGGGCACCCGGTTTGACTGGCAGGGCGATGACCTGATTGTTCACCCGCACCCACTCACCGGCGGCATCAGCATCGACTGCGGCCTCGCTGGCACGGTCATGCGGTTCGTTCCGCCAATGGCCATGCTGGCATCAGGCGAGGTGAAATTCGATGGCGACGAGGGCGCAAGACGCAGACCCATGCAAACCACGATCGACTCCCTTTCCGCATTGGGGGCAAGGGTGAGCGATTCGACCTCACTGCCCTTTAGCGTCTTTGGCACCTCGGAGGTTCAGGGCGGAGAGCTTGAGATAGATGCCTCGGCCTCCTCGCAGTTTGTCTCGGGGCTATTGCTATCTGCCGCCAGGTTCAAAGACGGTCTCACCCTGACCCACATCGGCAAAGACCTCCCCTCCCAACCTCATATTGAGATGACCCTGAAGTGTCTGCAAGATCGCGGCGTGAAACGCAACTGCACTAAGTGAAACCAAGTGGCGAGTGGAGCCAGGAGAGATCTCGGGCGGAAAGATCGTGATTGAACCGGATTTGTCCAATGCAGGACCATTTCTGGCAGCCGCCATGGTCACCGGTTCAACCATCACGATTCCAAACTGGCCAACAAAGACCACCCAGGTTGGCAGTCACTACATAGACCTCCTGTCTCAAATGGGTGCTGATGTTGCAATCAGCAATAACGAGCTGACCCTCAAGGGCAACGGGGTGATCATCGGTATCGATGTTGATCTTTCCGAGGCGGGCGAACTGACCCCAACCATTGCCGCATTGGCCGCCATAGCCAGCTCGCCATCCAAGATCTCCGGCATCAAACACCTCAGGGGCCACGAGACCGACCGGATCAGCGCCCTAGCGAGTGAGATAAACCGCGTGGGGTCCAATGCGATCGAACTGGAAGATGGCCTCGAGATCACTCCGGGAGAACTGGTTGCCACCAAGTGGCGCAGCTATCACGATCACCGCATGGCAACCGCTGGGGCGATTGTTGGCCTCAAGGCTCCAGGTCTCGAAGTCGAGAACATTGAAACCACCTCCAAGACCATGCCTGGTTTTGAACACATTTGGCAAAGAATGTTGGATTCCTAGGTGAACTGGGTTTTCGAGCCGGGTGAAGACATCGACCTCGATGAGGACGATGTCCGGGTGAGACCAAACCCCAAGGGTTCTAGACCAAGAACCAAGCGTCGCCCCGACACCCAGGATCTCCCGGTGGGCATGGTGCTCCAGGTTCACCTGGCCCGCTACCGCGTGCTGATGGACGATGGCACCGTCGTTCTTGCCACCCTGGCCAAAGAGCTGCGCGCAGATGGCTGCGTCACCGGAGACCGGGTGGCACTTGATGGTGATGTCTCTGGCAAAAAGGATGCGCTAGCAAGAATCGTGAGAATCGAACCTCGTTCCAGTGTGCTGACTCGCTCGAGCGAGGAAACCGAATACCAGCAGACCATTGTTGCAAACGCCGATCAGCTCGTCATCGTGATGGCAGCCGCCAACCCCGAACCAAAGCCCAGGCTGGTGGACAGATACCTGGTGGCGGCATTCAATGCCGGCCTGCACCCGATATTGGTTCTCACCAAGAGCGATTTGGCCGACCCGAGCGAGTTCATCTCAAACTTTGAGGGCTTTGACCTCACGATCATCACCATGAACAAAGACCAGGAGGATATCTCGGAGCTGGAGAGTGTTCTAGATGGTCACACTTCGGTGTTTGTGGGTCACTCCGGGGTTGGAAAGACCACCCTGATTAACCGGCTCAACCCCGGCTACCAAAGAGCAGTTGGCGATGTGAACGAGGTAACCGGCAAGGGTAAGCACACCTCCTCCTCCGCACTAGCACTGCGGTTCAAGGATGGCTGGATCATTGACACCCCGGGAATCAGAACCTTTGGCCTGATGGGCATAGAGCCAAAGAACCTATTGAAGGGCTTCAAGGATCTCTCTCTTGCCGCCGAGGACTGCCCTAGGGATTGCTCTCATCTGTTGGATGCACCCGATTGCGCACTGGATGAAAAAACCAAAACTGGGGACCTATCAGCCCTCAGACTCGATAGCTATCGCAGGCTGGTTGAGTTCCTAAAGCGGTAGATTATGCGGATGTCTTCAGGAATTACAGATCAAGATCTAGCGCTCAAGCTTGCAGATGCGGCAGATGAAATCTCGCTAGCAAGATTCAGAGCATTAGATCTGCGCGTCGAGGCAAAGCCCGACGCCAGCCCCGTCACCGATGCTGATCGGTCGGTGGAGGAGCGGCTTCGTGCGATCTTGGAGCGTCACCGTCCCGAGGATGCAATCATCGGAGAAGAGCTTGCCAACCAGGGTGAGGGAGCAAGAACCTGGATCATTGACCCAATCGATGGCACCGCCAACTACCTGCGTGGGATTCCGATCTGGGCATCGCTAATAGCTCTGCGGGTTGACGATGTCATTACGACCTCCGTCGTGTCAGCTCCTGCCCTTGGCAGGCGCTGGTGGGCGCAGCGCGGCAATGGCGCCTTCACCAAGGACATTGACGGCCGCATCAGATTGATTGAAACCTCGAAGGTGAGCGATCTGGCCGCCAGCTCCATCTCTTATAACTCGATGCAGCTCTGGGATCGAGCCGGCAAGCTCGACGAGCTGGTTGCACTGAGTCGTCAGGTTTGGCGAACCCGAGCATTTGGTGATTTTTTGAGCTACATGTATCTAGCCGAGGGAGCACTCGAGATGGTCTCCGAGCATGATCTCAAGCTCTACGACATTGCGGCACTGGTGCCGATTGTTGAAGAGGCCGGTGGCACCTTCACCGCGATCGACGGACCCCTCACGGCAGATAGCTCTTCGGTGCTAGCAACCAACACCCTGATGCACGATGAATTTATGAAGGCACTTAGCTAAATAGCTCAATCTTGGGGAACGAATTCAACCCCTAGTCTTTTGTAAGTCTTAGGACGCACAGGAAGCTAGTAATGGATCGCAATTTGGCAAGGCTGTTGGCGCTCAGCGCCATCGCTTTGCTGGCGCTGAACCTGCGCACCGCAGTCTCCTCAATCTCACCCGTGGTGACATTTATCCAAGAAGAGATTTCACTACCGATTGTCACCATCGGACTGTTGGGTGTTGCAGCTCCCTTGGCCTTTGCGATTGCAACCTCACTCTCCTATCCCCCAGCAAGACGCATTGGCGTTGAAAAGACGCTACTGATAACTATCGGCTTGATTGTCGCCGGTCACCTGCTCAGGGCGCTGGCATGGGACTCCTCGGCACTGTTTGCTGGCAGCTTGATGAGTCTTTTGGGAGCCGGCATGGGCAATGTCTTGCTACCGGTGATGGTGAGAAAGTACTTCCCGAATCGGGTTGGAATCATATCGAGCTTCTACATCACCCTCACCGCAGTGAGCGCGACTATCGGAGCATTTTTTGCGGTTCCGGTGGCGCAAGAGCTTGGCTGGAGATCCTCTTTGGGACAGTGGGCGATCTTGGGTGCACTGACCTTGCTTCCAGTTATCTTCTTGCTCAAGAACTCTCGACCTGAAGCTAGGCCCAAGACCGGTGGCACGCAAAAGGCGATTTGGCGCTCCCCACGGCTTGGGCAATCGCTGTTGTGCAGGGAATGACCTCAATCTTTGGCTATGTGAGCTTTGCCTGGATGCCACTGATGCTGATTGAACACAACGGGGTCAGCGTTCCCGAGGCCGGGTTGCTATTGGCGCTTTTTAGCATCATGGGTCTGCCGGTCTCGCTTCTGGTCCCCATCATTGCCACCAGGTATTCCAAGTCTCACGCACTGATCATCTTCTTCTCGGCTTCAATGGGGACCGCCGGCACCCTGGGAGTGCTCTTCGGAGACAACAGCACTCTGTGGTTGGCTGTGATAGCCATCGGCCTTGGGCCCACCATGTTCCCTCTAGCGCTGACGCTGTTTAACCTTCGCTCCAGAGAGCGCAGCACCGTTTTGGCGCTCAGCGCCTTTGGGCAGGGAGTTAGCTACACCGTCGCAACTATTTCGGTCTTTGCCATTGGCGTCCTAAGAGAATTGACCGGGGGCTGGGAACTAGCGCTTCTGTTAATGGCCCTGGTGGCGCTGCTGAGCGCCCTAGCGGGAATTCAGATTGCCAAGAACCACTTTGTGGATGACGAACTAGAGAACTAGATCCAACGCTCGGCTTGGTACTCGGCGAAGACCTTGCGAACCGTTCCAGAGCGACCGCGAATCACCATTGACTCCGTCATCACGACATCGCCCTGTTTCCGAACACCCGAGAGCAAAGCGCCATCAGTGACACCGGTTGCAACAAAGAAGTTGTTATCCGAGGCAACCATCTCGTCCATCTCATAGACATAGTCAAACTTGAGCCCCGCAGCCTCGCCGCGTTCAAACTCAAAGTCCTCACGCGGGGTCAGGATGCCCTGAATTAGCCCTCCTAAGGCCTTGATGCCGCAGGCAGTGACAATCCCTCTGGAGATCCGCCAATACCCACTGACATGTCAATGCGGCTCTCTTGCCTCGCAGCCTGAATACCGGTTGCAACATCACCGTCTCGAACCAGTCTGGTCGCAGCTCCAGCAGCGCGAATATCCTCGATCAACTCGGCGTTGTAGTCGCGATCCAGCACCGCAACCAACACCTCATCTACACCCTTGCCGGCAGCCTTGGCATAGGCCCTGATGTTCTCACCAATCGGCTTTCTGATGTCGCAAACATCCTTGCCCACCGGCCCAACAACAAACTTGTTCATTTTGTAGACGGCGGAGGCATCGAGCATTGAACCTCGATCGGAGACCGCAATCACGCTAATCGCGTGATGCCTGCCGGCAGCGGTCAATGAAGTACCGTCGATTGGATCAACCGCGATATCCACCTTGGGACCCTGACCGTTTCCAACCAGCTCGCCATTGAACAGCATCGGAGCATCGTCTTTTTCGCCCTCGCCGATTACGACCAAACCCTCAAAGTTCACGGTTCCCAAAAACGCTCGCATGGCATCGACGGCTGCGCCGTCGGCTGCCAGCTTGTCGCCCTTGCCAATAAATGGATATGCCCTGATAGCGGCGGCCTCGGTTGCGCGCACCAGCTCCATGGCTAGGTTTCTGTCGGGGTGCAGGGTTGGGGAATCGCTCATAGACCAAAGATTACTAGAGCAAAAGCTAGCTAAGACTTGAAGTTACTCAACGTTCACACCAACCGCCTCGCAGCGCTCGGCGATCGATGCGGTGAGGGAGCCAATCCGCTCACTCGCAGCCTGCGCGGACTCGGTATTGGCCAATTCCTCAGAGAGCTGCCTCAGATCTGCCGCCATCGATGTCGAAAGCAGTGCATCTAGCTGATCTCCAACCATTTCATCTACCTGGTCCAACACTCCTGAATCAACCAGGCCCTGGTCATAAGCAGACTGCAATGTGTTCAAAGTTCCCCTCAGGGCGGTGCAGGCAGCTGCATCGCCCGCAGTTTGGGCAACCTCTTCGATCGAACAACCTGTTAGAAACACAACGGGCAGAGCAATAAGGGCAAGTTTTTTGATCATGATTTGAAAAGGATATGAGCGCAGCTTGAGAAAACGCTGTCAGACACCCGAGTCACCCAAAAGGACGTAACAGTAGGAAACCTAGGGAAGTAAATCCCCTCTAGACAGTTACACTTCCGTAGGTCATCTAAAACTAACCTGAGGAATCATGAAGGTTTACAACAACATCACCGAGGTCTTCGGTAACACACCACTGGTGAGGCTAAACAAAATCACCGACGGCGGCAAAGCCGACGTCTATGCCAAGCTCGAGTTCTACAACCCCTCCTCCTCAGTAAAGGACCGCCTTGGCATCGCCATGGTTGATGCAGCCGAGAAATCCGGAGAACTAAAGCCAGGTGGCACGCTCATTGAGGCAACCAGTGGCAACACCGGCATCTCACTGGCCATGGTTGGAGCCGCTCGCGGCTACCGAACCATCATCGTGATGCCGGACTCCATGAGCCTCGAGCGCAAGATCTTGATCCGCGCCTATGGCGCAGAGCTCGTGCTAACCGCAGCTGCCGAGGGCATGAAGGGCTCTGTTGCCAAGGCTGAAGAGCTCGGCAACAGCATCGAGGGTGCCGTAATGGTTCGCCAGTTTGAGAACCAGGCAGGACCCACCATCCACCGCGAAACCACCGCGGAAGAGATTTGGCGTGATACCGATGGTCAAGTTGCAGCCCTGGTTGCCGGCAGTGGCACCGGCGGCACCATCACCGGAACTAGCCTCAGACTCAAAGAGCTAAACCCAGAAATCAAGTCATTCGCGGTTCAGCCAGCTGCCTCACCGCTACTAACTGGCGGAGACGCAGCCGGTCACCCACTTGCTGGTATCGGTCCGAACTTCATCCCCCCAATTCTGGACACCTCGTCTTATGACGAGGTCATCTCCGCTCCGAACAACGTGGCATTCGAGTTTGCTCGCAGAGCAGCTGCCGAGGAGGGCATTCTGGCTGGTATTTCCTCTGGGGCTGCCCTCTGGGCAGCCAAGGAGGTCTCACACAGACCTGAGTTTGCGGGCAAGGTAGTGGTTGTAATAGTTCCAAGCTTTGGAGAGCGATATGTTTCATCGACTCTCTATCGCGACCTCCAAGAGGAATACCAGCAGAAAAATTGAGCATTAGACAAGACATCAAGGCAGGCCTCGAGCGCGACCCAGCAACAAAGTCCGCTCTCGAGCTGATTCTGACATCTCCTGGACTGCACGCCATTTGGGTCTATCGCTTCGCCCACCGACTCTGGAAGCTCAAGCTCCGCATTCTTTCTCGCATGGTCTCCAACTACGCCAAGTTCTGGACCGCCATCGAGATCCACCCCGGTGCTCAAATAGGCAAGCGACTTGTAATCGACCACGGCGTCGGTGTTGTGATTGGTGAGACAGCGGTCATTGGTGATGATGTTTTGATCTATCACGGTGTGACTCTTGGTGGCAAGACGCTTGACCCCGTCAAGCGTCACCCCACGGTTGGTAACAACGTGATTATCGGTGCCGGAGCAAAGCTGATTGGGAATATCACGATCGGTGATAACTGTGCGATTGGCTCAAATGCCGTTGTGACCAAGGACATGACCGATGGCACCGTTGCGGTTGGTGTGAATGCGAGATTGTTGCCAATGGTCGGCGAGGATCTCTGGGTTATTTAGCTTCCATCACTGGCTTGCCGGTGTTTTTGTAATACAAACAGCTCCAGTTCTCTCCAATTGCGACCTGCCTGGTGCCATTCATGCCCTTTTCTTTCATGATGTTCCAGGTTTCATCTCTAGAGAGATCGGTGTTCAAATGGGGTTTTTTGGGATAAAAGACCCAGAAGTTCAGCTTGTCTTCCCAAGCCTTCGCAAGCTTTGAAGCCCTCGATTTGAGCTGCTTGGAGTTTTCAACAAAAACGAAAAACGAAGCCACTTTGCCATCTCTAACCATCGACATTGCGGTCTCGAGATCGCTTGCCCATGGCAATGACGTCATCGAGGTCAACATCGAAGGGCAGGTTCACGCAAGGGATTTGAATCCCCGCCTTCAAATACATTTTCTTGGCCAGACTCACCTGCGAAATTTTAGTGAACCTGTTTTTTGTTTACCTACTGTTCAGGAAAGAATTAACCTCGTTACGTCACCTAGCGCAGTGGCCCAATCAGGTAGCCATCGAGAGTGGACGAAGGTCTTGACTGGCCTCCGTGCTTACCCAAAAACTGAGCGGTTCCATCGGTGCCACAAAGCTGAGTAATCGCTCCTTGGCCACCAGGGTGAGATCTAATCCATTGCGTGAGGTCATAGACATTTCCATCAATTGCCACCCAGCACTCAGCAGCAGAGTTCTTTTGTGCCACCTGGGCAAGGGTGTAACCAACCACCTCCGGCTCTGGAGCCGGCTCCTCTGTCGGAGTTGGAGTCGGGGTTGGGGTTGGGGTTGGGGTCTGGGTTGGTTCTGGCTCTGTGGTGGTCTGAGTCGCCTGCGGCGTTGTGGTTGTGGTTGCTGTTGGCTCTGACTGAACCTGAGTCTCACTTGGCTCAGGCTCTGGTTCGTTTGTTTCATCAGCCTCGGTAGCCTCTGTGGTCTCAGTTGACTCTTCGGTTTCAGTTGACTCAGCTGTCTCGAGTTGGCTCAGCTGTCTCTGTTGGCTCTGTGGTCTCAGTTGATTGCGTTTGTGCTGTGGCAACTGGCTGAGACTCAGGCTCGGCTGCTGCGCAGCCGGAGAGGACTAGCAAGAGTGCAGAGGCAAGAACAATAGGGCGCATTGAGAAGCAAACAATAGAGATTCAGGCCCAATTCCTATAAAAGCTCAAAGTCCGCTGCGACTTCCTGAACCGAAACACTATGACGTCTCTGTCCTTGCCGCTTTGATCCTTTGCCCGAGCCAACAAGAACTTTGGTTCAGCGAGTGAAACCTCGCCAACAAAGCGCCATGAGTACTGGTCAACTCGCGAGAACAGCAAGAGCGGAGAGTTTTCTAATAGCGCCCTATTGCCACGAACAAACTGCTGGTTTCCCGATCTGCCCTCACCGGTGTAGTGGTAGACACCGTCCAAGAGGTAGTCGTGGGAGTCGTAGCCAAAGGGTGCGCCAGATACCGGGTCAGAGAAGATCAGCACCGCACCGGATTTTGTTGGACAGATGCCAGCCCTTGGGTTCCCGCCATAGCGTGCATGCAGCTCTGCCCTGAGGTGATACGAACCGATCTCCATCACTAGGCAGCGCTATCGGGAATGTCTTCCTTGGCGGTTGCTCCCCCGGAGAGATAGAGACCAATTGCAATCAGTGGAATCCCGATTAGCAGTCCCGTCGTGACGGGCTCATTCAGAAAGATGGTGCCAAGGCTCAGTGCAACAGCGGTGTTCAAATAGGTGATCAAAGAGGCCTTGGCAGGGCCAACCTCTTTGATCAGCTTGAAAAAGATCACGAAGGCAGCAGCCGAGCAGACTAGGCCAAGAACAACCAGTGCCCAAAGTGAGGATGGCGTCGCTGCTGCCAACTCACTACCAAAGGTTGGCAGTGCAAAAGGTGAATACAGCGTTGCAACAATTGCCATGCTGACGCCAATCACCCCCGCGGAGGGAACATCGGAGAGTTTCTGGTTGGCAACAATCGGTGCGATTGCATAACCCACCGCAGCCGCAATAATCATGAGAACAAAAAGCGGTTCGATAAGACCTGAGAATGAATCAATCCCGACCAGGGCTGCAACACCAATGAACCCAATCACCATGCCACTGAGCGGCCTTGCCCGAAGCGCCTTGCGGTCCTTTAGGAATATGGCCAAGATCGCCACCACAAAAAACGGCACGGTAGCAATCAACAGACCGGCAAGACCCGAGGGAATGCCCTTCTGGGCCTCGGTGATCAAGAACCAGGGCCCAACCATCTCGACAACTGCAAACACCAAGACATAGGGCCAAGCCTTCAAAGCAGGCTTGAGCCCGCCCGTCAGGGCGGCATAGGGAATCAGCACCAGTGCACCAAGCAGGGTCCTGGCAAACACCACTGAGGGCGTTGAGAAGGATTCAATTGCAAGGGCAATAAAAAAGTATGGGAGACCCCAGAACACGCCTGCCATCAAAAACAGCACAATACCTTTTTGGGTCACCGAGCAATTGTAGTGATGGAACCGATGTCGCAAGACTGCAGGAAGCAACTGTCCACTTTTTGGTTGTAGTAAGACGAACATCACCCAGAAGGAAACTCATTGTCAGAACTAGTAGCAAAGCCAGCAGACACCAAAGCCAACCTAGAAAAGCTCGTTCGTGATCGCTGGAGCCCGAGAATCTACGACACCAGTCACACTCTCAGCGCAGCTGAGCTTGAGTCACTGGGTGAGTCATTCCGCTGGGCACCCTCTTCTTCCAACTCCCAGCCCTGGAAGCTAGTTCTGGCAACAAGAGGCTCCGCACTGCATAAAGAGATCAGCGAGCAGGGCCTGGGCGGCTTCAATGGCTCCTGGGCGCCGAACGCCTCCGCGCTAGCAATCGTGCTGGGAGAAGAAAAGAATTCCAAGGGCGATGACCGCAACCCGGTTGACACCGCTTATGACCTAGGGCTTGCGTCAATGAAGCTGATTATCCAAGCAGAGTCCATGGGGCTCAAAGCCCATGTCATGGGTGGCATCGAGCACGAGGCAATCAAAAAGATCCTGAATGCAAAGGGTCACTTTGTAATGGTTGCAATCTCGATCGGCCTGCAGGGCGGACTTGAGGGCCAAGACGAGGCAATCGTCGCCCGCGAAAAAGCTCCGCGCGAACGCAAAGAAGACGCCTACCTAATCGACCAGAAGTTCTAGTTGTCGGCTGCGCGCTTGCGCTGTGAAGCAGCGCGGGCGCGGGCATTGCCATCCAGTTCCAATTTGCGAATTCTGGTTGCCTCCGGTGTGACCTCGACGCACTCATCCTCACGCGCAAACTCCAAGCACTCTTCGAGCGACAGCTTGCGCGGTGGGGTGAGGCCAACAAAGTTGTCAGCGGAAGCAGCTCGCATGTTGGTGAGCTGCTTCTCCTTAGTGATGTTGACCTCCATGTCATCGGCCCTGGAGTTCTCGCCAACCACCATGCCGGCATAGACCTCGGAGGTTGGCTCAATGAAGAAGCTGCCACGCTCTTGAAGTGCGATCATGGCGTAGGGGGTGGCAACGCCCTGGCGGTCAGCGACCATGGAGCCAGTCTTGCGAGTAACGATTTCTCCAGCCCATGGCTCATAGCCTGCAGCAAGAGCGTTGGCGATGCCAGAGCCCTTGGTGATGGTCAAAAACTCGGTTCTAAAGCCAATCAAACCTCGGGATGGAACCTTGAACTCCATGCGAACCCAGCCGGTGCCATTGTTGGTCATGTTCAGCATGCGGCCCTTGCGAGCAGCCAGTAGCTGAGTGACAGCGCCCAAGAACTCCTCTGGAACGTCAATGGTTAGCTCTTCGGTTGGTTCGTGCAGCTTGCCATCGACCTTCTTGGTGACAACCTGTGGCTTACCAACGGTTAGCTCGTAGCCTTCACGACGCATCTGCTCTACCAAGATGGCCAGTGCCAACTCACCACGACCCTGAACCTCCCAGGCGTCTGGACGCTCGGTTGGCAATACCTTCACCGAGACGTTACCGATTAGCTCACGGTCTAGTCGGTCCTTGACCAATCTTGCGGTGACCTTGGCACCCTTGACTCTTCCAGCCATTGGAGAGGTATTAATACCTACGGTCATCGAGATGGCTGGTTCGTCAACGGTGATTCTTGGTAGTGGACGAATGTCATTTAGATCACAGAGTGAGTCACCAATGGTGATCTCCTCAATACCGGCAACCGCAACGATGTCACCGGCAACGGCCTTCTCGATTGGAAGTCGCTCTAGCGCCTTGGTGCCGAGCAATTCGGTGATCTTCACTGTCTGGGTGGTGCCATCCTGGCGAACCCAGGCAACCTGCTGACCCTTGCGAAGCTCGCCGTTGAAAATGCGCAACAGAGCCAGGCGACCAAGGAATGGTGAGGCATCCAGGTTGGTGACGTGAGCCTGCAGTGGGTGACCCTCCTCATAGGAGGGTGCTGGAATGAAGTTCAGAATTGCCTCAAACAGCGGCTCTAGGTTCTCGCTGTCAGGCAGGGTGCCATTGTCTGGCTTGTTCAGTGAAGCTCTTCCCTCACGACCCGATGCATAGATAACAGGCAGGTTCAAAATTGCATCGACGTCCAAATCGGGAATGGTGTCATGAAGATCGGATGCCAAACCAAGAAGCAGGTCGTGGCTTTCCTCGACGACCTCGTCGATCCTGGCATCGGGGCGGTCAGTCTTGTTCACTAGCAAGATCACAGGCAGCTTTGATTCCAGTGCCTTGCGCAAGCACAAACCTGGTCTGTGGCAGCGGGCCCTCTGATGCGTCAACCAAAAGCACAACGCCATCAACCATGGATAGACCGCGCTCAACCTCACCACCGAAGTCAGCGTGACCCGGGGTGTCAATAACGTTCAAAACAATTGACTCGCCCTTAGCCGCAGGACCTGAGTAGGTGACGGCAGTGTTCTTGGCAAGGATTGTGATGCCCTTTTCCTTCTCAAGATCTCCCGAGTCCATGACGCGCTCGTCAACGGTGCCGTGAGTGGCAAAGGAGCCGGTCTGGCGCAACATGGCATCAACCAATGTGGTCTTGCCGTGGTCAACGTGAGCAACGATGGCAATGTTGCGCAACGAATTGTTTCTAAGAGTCATGAGAAGTAAGCGTTCCTTGCTGGAGGGAAGCCCGAAGGGCTGCCCTAAGTCTAGAGCCTCAAGGGTGAAAACCCATGAATAGTGTTTTCAAGAGCTGGAATAAAAATACCCCTAGGGGTATTGTATGTAACATGAAACTAACACCGGTAAACAAGAAGATTTTGACTTTTATGGCATCAACCCCTGGTCGTTGGATCAGGATCTTTGGCGGGGTGACCCTCGCTGCGGTGGCACTCACCCAGGGCGGTCTGTCACTACTACTTCTGCTCCCAGCGGCATTGATGCTCACCACCGGCATCATGAACTACTGCCCAATGGGCCCGCTCTATGGACAAACAATCAAGTCTGGTGAGCTTCTAAAGAAGCTCCAGACCTACGACATGAAGTAATTAGTTCCTAGGTCTTAGCTCAGCAACCATTGGGCAAACAAATGGGTCTGCGTTGTTGCTGAGCCCCACCTTGTTCAGGTGCTGCATGATCGCCATGTAGCTTTTGGCAAGACCCATCTCGACCAGGGTGATGTTGTTCTCCTCGCAGAACTTCACGACCAAATCATGCGTCTTTTTGAGGTTTGGCCTTGCCATCGATGGGAACAGGTGGTGTTCAACCTGATAGTTCAATCCACCCATCAAGTTGTCCTTCAACCAAGAACCCTTCACGTTTCTAGAAGTTAGAACCTGGCGGGAGAAAAAGTCCAACTTGGAATCCTCAGCAACCAGTGGCATGCCCTTGTGGTTCGGTGCAAACGCAGCTCCCATGAAGAAGCCAAAGGTCATCATCATGGTGAACCAGAGTGCGACTGCCCAGAATGGGCCAAACATAATTGCAAAAACAACATAGGGCGCAAGCTGACGAATCATCATCAGTGAGAACTCGAGCAACCTAATGCTCAGCTTGCGATCTTTACGACCAAGCCCCGCAAAAGAATCCAGCAGCAAGTCAAAACCGGTGAACAAAAGAAGTAGTGGGAAAAAATAACCCTGGCGGTCAGACAGCCAGCGCTCTATGCCCTTCTTGGACTCTTTTGACTCTGTGGTGAACGACAGCACGCGAATCGCAATGTCGGGGTCTTGGCCAATCTGGTTTGGCCTTTGGTGGTGCTTGTTGTGTTTGCGCAGCCAAAAACCATAAGAGAGACCTGCAAACAGGTTTGCTAGAAACAAACCGGTCCAGTCATTGAGCTTGTTGTTGTGAAAGATCTGCCTGTGAGAAGCCTCATGGGCGATAAAGCCATACTGTGCACTCACGATCCCGAGCCCACCTACCAACACAAAGGCTGCAATCATCCAAAGCTGGTTTTGGCTACTGAGGCTTGCAATAAACCCTCCAAGTACCCAAAACCCAACTGCCACAACACTCAGCACCGCAAGGCGGATCATATAAAAGCTTGGCTTCTTAGCCAATAGCCCAGCATCGCGGACCTGGGTCAAGATACGGTGAAAATTCGTCAGCTGTGGTGCAGTAAGAGTTGCGCTCATTAGCGCAGTCTAAGTTGCTCAGATGGCGAGAACTTGTTAGAAAGTCACAGGATTTAGACGTTAAACCTGAACTCCACCACATCACCGTCTTGCATGACGTAATCCTTGCCCTCCATACGGACCTTGCCAGCTGCCTTGGCATCTGCCATTGAGCCGGTTTCATCTAGGTCCTTGAAAGAGACAATCTCTGCCTTGATGAAGCCCTTTTCAAAGTCGGTGTGGATAACGCCAGCTGCTTGGGGTGCTTTGGAGCCCTTGCGAATGGTCCAAGCCCGGGACTCTTTGGGTCCTGCTGTCAAATAGGTCTGAAGACCAAGGGTTTCAAAACCGATTCTTGCAAGTTGGTCAAGACCCGACTCTTCTTGGCCTAGTGACTGAAGCAGCTCTGCTGCTTCTTCTTTGTCTAGGTCAATAAGTTCACTCTCGACCTTGGCGTCTAGGAAGACTGCCTCTGCTGGTGCTACAAGGTCAGCAAGCTGCTTCTTCTTGGCAGGGTCGGTCAAGATCGCTTCATCAACGTTGAACACAAACAGGATTGGCTTTGAGGTCAAAAGCCCTAGCTCTTTGATTGGGAGCTAGGTCGATATCAGATAGTGACAATGGTTTGCCATCGTTGAGGATCTTCAGGGCCTCATCGATGGTTTCGAGAACCTCAGGTCCGACCTTCTTGCCCTTGACCTCTTTTTCAAGTCTTGGTCTTGCCTTTTCTAAGGTCTGCATGTCAGCCAGGATCAACTCGGTGTTGATGGTCTCAATATCACTGGAGGCATCGACCTTGCCATCAACATGGACAACGTCAGAGTCTGTGAAGCCACGCACCACCTGAGCAATGGCATCGGCTTCACGGATGTTTGCCAGGAACTGGTTTCCCAAGCCCTCACCAACCGAGGCGCCCTTGACGATGCCGGCAATGTCTACGAAGGAGACTGCTGCCGGCAGGATCTTCTCGGACTTGTGGATTTCGGCTAGCCGCTCGAGCCTTGCATCTGGCAGGTTCACCACGCCAATGTTTGGCTCGATGGTTGCGAACGGATAGTTCGCAGCCAGCACGTTGTTCTTGGTGAGTGCGTTGAAAAGAGTTGACTTGCCTACGTTGGGTAATCCAACGATTCCGATTGTTAGGGCCATTTGCCAAAGTTTATTGGTTCATAATTGCCAAATGGCCCTCGAGTTCGTTGCGATTGATTTTGAAACCGCAAACTCCTCCTCTGCATCTCCCTGTTCTGTTGGTTTAGTCCGGGTAGTTGATGGTCAAATAACAGAGTCGCTCTCAATGCTTTTTAGACCTCCCTATCCAAACAACTGGTTCCATGAGGGCAACATCAGAGTCCACGGCATTAGACCAGAAGATGTTCAGGATGCTCCTGATTTTGAAGAGGCACTGCCAGAGCTGCTGCTATTCACAGAAGGCTTGCCGCTGATTGCCCATAACGCTGGCTTTGACATGGGGGTGCTACGAGCAGCAGCTGAGGCAGTGCGGTTTGACCTACCGGATCTCACCTATGCGTGCTCCTTGGCGATGGCAAGAAAGACCTACTCCCTTGAGAGCTACCGACTCAACGCAGTCGCCTACGCAATTGGTCACGAGGAGTTTCAGCACCATGACGCTCTTGCAGATTCAGATGCCTGCGCCAGGATCACCCTGCACATGGCTGAGCGGCATGATGCAACTGACTTAGAGAGCCTGCTTTTGGCGACCAAGCAGCGTTTGAAACCGCTAAATGTCTGAGGCCACTGCGATACTCGCACTATGGACGCAATTTCACTTCTAGTTGGCATAGCAATCGGAGCACTGCTCGGTGTTGCCATTGGCTACTTCGTAGCAAAATCGAAAAAGCAGCTTGCCCCCGACCTCTCTTCACAGCTGGCAGCAGCCCAAGCCACCGAGACTGAGCTGCGAGTGCAGCTAACGAACCTGCAATCTCAGATCGAGCAGGAGAAGCTCAAGGCTCAAGAAGAGAACAAGATCTTGGTTCAGCTTGCACCTGTGAAGCAGCAGCTCGAGCAGATGCAAACAGTTGTTGCGCAACTTGAGAAGGAACGCTCCACGCAGTTTGCATCGATCACCGAGCAGCTGCGCAACGCAGTTGAAACAGACGAGAACCTGCGCAAGCAAACCCAGACCTTGGCTCAAGCCCTCTCCTCCAACTCTTTGCGCGGAGTCTGGGGTGAGGCGCAGCTTAGAAAACTGGTTGAGCTTGCAGGGCTCATCAAACATGCCGACTTCTCGGAGCAGGCCACCATTGCAACCGAGGGCGGCTCTGGAAGAGCCGACATGGTCATCAACCTGCCAGGTGGCAAGTCCTTGGCCATTGACTCCAAGGTGCCCTTCAACTCTTACCAAGAAGCCAGCGCCATCTCAGAGCTTGCAACCGGTGAAGAGCTAGATCGCAGGCGCAGGCTCCTGGAGGAGCACGTCAAGGCAATGCGCAAGCACATCGATGACCTTGGCTCTAAGGCCTACTGGACCGGGTTGGACTCTTCGCCTGACTTTGTGGTCTGCTTCGTACCATCAGAGTCACTGCTATCGGCAGCACTTGAGCAGGACCCAGCAATCTTGGAGTACGCATTCAAGAAAAACGTGGCACTTGCCTCTCCCGTGAGCCTGTTCTCGGTATTGAAAACCATCAACTACATCTGGCGTCAGAACGCCGATGAGTCCCAGATTCGCTCAATGATCAAACTCGGCAAAGAGCTCTATGACCGAGTTGGCAAGGTCGCTCAGGTTGCCGACAAGCTGGGCCGCTCGATCAACACCACGGTGAAGGACTACAACGCTTTTGTTAGTTCGCTTGAGAGTCGCATGCTGGTTACGGCAAGAAAGCTCAACGATCTTGACGAGAACGAGCTTGGTTTAGAGGAGCTGGCAACACCAAAAGTGCTTGAGGAATCCGCTTCTTCAATTACCGCAAAGGAACTCGAGAGCAATCAGGACTAGGCCATTTATGGCTATAGTGAATCCCGTTGCGCCTACAAAGATGTGAGTGTCTTCGATAGTTTTCACTCACATCTCAAGGAGTCCTAATGGCTGGCAATAATTGCCCAATCGTTACTCTCACACCTTCCCCCACACTTGACCGCACCTACTTCGTCAAGAACCTGGTGGAAGGTGGCGTCAACCGTGCTGACAGAGTTGGCGAGGAGCTTGCCGGCAAGGGCATCAACGTCTCTCGCGGTCTTCACCTAGCGGGCATCCCCGCTCCCGGCATTGTCCCAATTGGAGACGCCGACAAAGGCGTCCTGGAGCGCACCGGCTCCGAGTTTCTAACCCCGCTTTGGATTGAGGGAACCCTGAGGGTCTCCACCACCGTCGTCGAATACGACGGACCAACCACCAAGATCAATGAGCACCCAAGACCCTTGAAGCAAAGGGACTGGGATGCGGTTGTAGAGCTAACCGATAAGACCGTTCGTGAGAACAAGGCCGAGTGGTTGGTGGTTGCCGGGGCTCACCCAGAGATTGACGAGACCGGAGAGGTCATCAACCTTCACTCACTGTTTTTGCGCATGGAAGCCCTCGGGGTCAAAGTAGTTCTAGACACCTCCGGACCTGCTCTTCGCTATTGGGCCCAGCAGGGCAATGCCACAATCATGAAGCCAAACGCTCATGAGCTTGCCGAGTGCGTAGGGAAAGACCTAACCACCATTGGTGATGTCATTGATGCAGCCAGGATCCTGAATGACTGGGGCGTGGACTGTGTGATGGCATCGCTTGGTGTTGATGGCATCATCGCCGTCACCAAAACCCACGCCATCCACGCTTTCACTCCCCCGGTCAAGGTAATCAACACCGTTGGTGCTGGCGACTCGACCATTGCCGGTTTCCTATCGGCAGTTACCGCCCACCCTGCAGAGCCAGGCGCCTTTGGTGTTGGTTTTGATGTGGCAGAGGGCATTGCCGCTGCGGTGCAGTGGGGTGCTGCGAAGGTGCAGCAGCCAACCAGTGGTCTGCAGTCCATCGAGAACCTGGTGGAGGCAAGCGTAGATGTCGACCCCGATCGTGAGCGCCTACTAGGCGAACCCGCTAACGCCTAAGGAGGCAACCATGGCAATCGTTTCATCCGCCGAGTACCAGGAGATGCTAGACCGCGCCAAAAAAGGTGGTTTCGCCTACCCCGCACTAAACGTCTCTTCCTCCCAGACCCTGAATGCTGCCCTTGCGGGCCTGCAGGAAGCAGGCTCTGATGGCATCATTCAGGTTTCCACCGGAGGAGCTGACTACTGGTCAGGTCCAACCATCAAAAACCGCGTCTCAGGTGCTCTGGCCTTTGCGGCCATGGCTCGTGAGGTTGCCAAAAACTTTGACATCAAGGTCGCGCTTCACACCGACCACTGTGCTGAGGACCAGCTCGATGGTTTTGTTCGCCCGCTACTAGACCTCTCAGCTGAGCAGGTAAAGGCCGGCGGCGAAGCGATCTTCAATTCCCACATGTGGGACGGCTCCGCTATTGCGCTAGATAAGAACCTGGAGATTGCCAAGGAGCTTCTAGCCAAGTCTCACAACATCGGTTCAATCTTGGAGATCGAGGTTGGCGCTGTTGGTGGCGAGGAAGATGGCGTTGAGGGCGAGATTGGTGAGCACCTCTACACCACCGTTGCCGATGGCATCCAAACTGTTGAGGCACTTGGTCTAGGCGAGAACGGTCGCTACATGGCAGCCCTAACCTTTGGCAATGTCCACGGCGTCTACAAGCCAGGCAATGTTCACCTTCGCCCAGAGCTATTGAAAGAGATCCAGGACGAGGTTGGCAAGAAATATGGCAAGGACATGCCTTTTGACCTCGTCTTCCATGGTGGCTCAGGGTCCACTGAGCAAGAGATCTCAGATGCGGTGAGCTTTGGTGTCATCAAGATGAACATCGACACCGACACCCAGTACGCCTTCACCAGGCCAATCGTCGACCACATGTTCAAAAACTATGACGGTGTTCTAAAGGTTGATGGTGAGGTCGGTAACAAGAAGACCTATGACCCACGCGCCTGGGGCAAATCAGCAGAAGCTGGAATGTCAGCCAGGGTTGTTGAAGCAGCCAAGCAGCTCGGATCAGCTGGCAAGTCCAACTGGTAATAAATCTTCTTAGGGGTCGCGCTTAGTGTCTCTTCGACTTATTTGAAGTGTCCTCGCCAGCTGCCTTGAGGTCCTTGCGAAGCTCTCGTGGCAGTGAGAACTGAATGTCTTCTTCAGCTGTGGTGACGGTTCTTACGTCCCCAAAACCCTTGGTTGCAATGTAGTCAAGAACCTCAGAGACCAACACCTCGGGCACTGATGCTCCCGAGGAAACGCCAACTGTTGCTACTCCCTCAAACCACTCATCTAGGATCTCGGTTGCATTGTCCACTCGATATGCGGCCTTGGCTCCGGCGTCTAGGGCAACCTCAACCAACCGAACGGTGTTTGAGGAGTTTGCTGACCCAACAACCAGAACCAAATCGCTGCCCGCTCCGACCTTCTTGATTGCAACCTGGCGGTTCTGGGTTGCGTAGCAGATGTCATCACTTGGAGGATTCTGCAGGGTTGGGAACTTCTCGCGAATCTTGAGGACTGTCTCCATGGTCTCGTCGACCGACAAAGTGGTCTGAGAAAGCCAGATCACCTTGTTTGGGTCTTTGACCTTGGCGTTTTTGATATCTTCCTCGCCATCGATGAGCTGAACCAGATCTGGGGCTTGGCCCGCGGTTCCCTCTACCTCTTCGTGGCCTTCGTGGCCAACAAGAAGGATGTCATAGCCCTCTTTTTCAAACCTTTGGACTTCTCTGTGGACCTTGGTAACAAGCGGGCAGGTGGCATCAATGGTTTGCTGGTTGCGCTCCTCGGCGGCCTTCACGACCGCCGGGGATACTCCGTGAGCGGAGAAGATCATGATGCAACCCTCTGGGGCTTCATCCACCTCTTCAACAAAGATTGCGCCGCGACGCTCTAGGGACTCAACAACGTGCTTGTTGTGGACGATCTGCTTGCGAACGTAGACCGGTGCTCCGTAGTGATCCAATGCTTTCTCAACCGCAATGACCGCGCGGTCAACGCCGGCGCAATAACCTCTGGGTGCTGCCAGCAGCACCTTCTTTGCGGGTTCTTTGTCGACGGTGGCGTTATTGTTGATGGAAATCACCCTGCAATTCTACTCAAGCACTTAGGAGGCCCTAATTGGATCAATTAGCGCCTCAATCCTCTCAATCAAAAGTGAGTAGTGAACATTCCCCCTGGCAAGTTTCGCAACTTTCCAGGTCACTCAAGGATTGGATCGACAAGCTTGGCCGAGTCTGGGTCGAGGGAGAACTGCAGTCATTTTCTGAAAAGGGTGGCAATGTCTTTGGGTCCTTGCGGGACTTAGATGTCGAAAACGCCATTGAGATTCACTCCTTTGCAAACTCCGGTGCCGAGATTGAACTTGGTCTGAAACAGGGCGACCGGGTGGTGGCTCTTTTGCAACCAGTGTTCTGGCCCAAAAACGGCAAGCTCACCATGCGAATTGGCGCGATGCACAAAGTTGGTCTTGGCGAGCTTTTGGAGCGCATCGAAAAACTCAAGCAGCAACTGATTGCTGAGGGTCTCACTGACCCTGCAAGAAAAAAACCACTGCCATTTCTTCCCAATCGAATTGGGCTCATCACCGGAGCGAAGTCCGATGCCGAAAAGGACATCTTGCAAAATGCCAAACTCCGCTGGCCAGATGTCCAATTTGAAGTGATCAACACATTGGTGCAGGGCGACAGGGCAGCGGGAGAGATCATCATGGCACTGGGGCAACTAGATGCCATGGAAGAAGTTGATGTCATCATCGTGGCTCGAGGTGGTGGTTCATTCCAAGACCTACTGCCCTTTAGCGATGAGCGCTTGGTGAGGGCAGCAGCAGCGCTTTCCAAGCCGCTGGTCTCTGCCATTGGCCACGAAAACGACTCTCCGCTGTTGGACCTGGTAGCCGATCTTCGCGCCTCCACCCCAACAGATGCCGCCAAGCGAGTGGTTCCCGATGTAGTTGAAGAGCGCAAGAACCTCAAGCTGATGCGAGAGCGAGCCTGGTATCGAGTTTCAAGTTATGTGGATGCTCAGCTGCAGTTGATCACCTCGATTCGCACCAGGCCGGTTCTTGCTTCACCTTTTGGTTTTATTGACGCCCAGCAAGAACAACTCACCATGTTGACAAGGCGAATCAGAGAGATCTTTGATTATCGCTTGAAGGTTTCTGCCTCAGAGATCAAAGAGCTCAGGGCCAGCGCTAGTGCGCTGAGCCCGAAGCTGACCCTAGAGCGCGGCTACAGCGTTCTGATGGATGACAAGGGCAACCGGGTCTCTAAGCTCAAAAAGGACTCAAAGTTCACTGTTATTACAAAGGATCAGGAAATTTCAGCAAGCGCTGATGCGGTTAAGGAGAGAGATGTCTAAGGAAATTGCAAAGCTCAGCTATGAAGAGGCCAGAGACGAGCTTCAGAGCGTCGTGTCTCAGCTTGAGCAGCAGAACGTGAGCCTGGAGGCATCAATGGCGCTCTGGGAGCGCGGTGAGGCTCTTGCCAGTCACTGCGAGAGTTTCCTAGCCGGCGCCAGAAAGAAACTTGATGGCGCGGCTAAGGAAGAAAACTAAGTGAGCGATAAGGCAGCAGAGCGCAGAGCAAAGGCCACAGTTCGAAACCTGATCTACTCAATGCTCGTGACCTTGGGCATCGTGCTGCTATTGATCCTCGGTGTCCCAAGAGACGACTCCAACCGAATTCAACCGATTGCGTATCAAGACATAGCTGTTTCTGCCAGTAATGCCGAGGGTTATCAAGCCCTAGCTCCTGAGATTCCAGAGGGTTGGTATTCGAGCGCTGCCAGACTGGATAACACCCTGGGTGTTCGAGGTTGGTATGTCGGCTTTGTGACAGACGATAACCAGTTCATCGGACTCTCTCAGGCTTTCCAAACCAATCCTTCTTGGGAAGCAGAGCTACTCAAGACCAACCTGCAAGATGGTGAGATTGAGATCGGCGGATTGGCTTGGGAAGTCTGGCCGACCCGCAGTCCTTCGAACCCTCCCGGCACCAAGGAATTTGCCCTCAAGCACAGTTTTGGCGAGAGCGTAGTTGTAATCTATGGAACGGCTCCACTGGCGGACTTCGAACTGGTGGCGCAGTCGATAGCTGAACTACTGGAGTAGAGAAAATGGCCCGTCCCCAATCCGCCGCTGAGGCCTGGGACGCACTTCTGGCTGGCAACAGAAACTTCATGGCTGACACCCCAAGCCACCCAATTCAAACCTCTTCACTCAGGCACGACATTGCTAATGAGCAGCACCCCTTTGCCGCAGTTCTTTGCTGCTCAGACTCCAGGCTGGGTGCTGAAATGATCTTTGATGTCGAGCTTGGGGATATCTTTGTGGTTCGCAATGCTGGGTTGGTTTTAGCCGAATCTATTCTTGGCTCTTTGGAATTTGCCGTTGAGGTTTTGAAGGTGCCGCTGATTGTGGTTCTGGGGCATGACCGGTGCGGTGCAATAGCAGCTGCCATGGCTGCAGTGGAGGGGCACTCTAAACAGCAAGGCAAGCACCTGCAAGACTTGGTCCTTAAACTCCTCCCCACTATTGAAAAGGGACGAGCTCAGGGAGACACCACTGCGGATCAGTTCAGTGATCGGCATGTGGTTCAGAACCTCACCGAGCTCTTGGAGAGCTCCGAAATCATCGCAAACTCAGTTTCAACTGGCAAACTTGCCTTGGTTGGTGCAAATTACCGACTGGAACAGGGCCAAGTTGCCCTAATTGCAAAAGAGGGAAGCCTCTAGGGCTTCAAGAAAAAGAGGAACCAAATGGAATACCGCATCGAACACGACACAATGGGTGAGGTAAAGGTTCCAATCAATGCCCTCTATCGAGCACAGACCCAGCGTGCAGTGGAGAATTTCCCAATCAGCGGCCAGGGCCTCGAAAAAGAGCACGTCATCGCACTAGCCCGAATCAAAAAGGCTGCAGCACTAACCAACCACAAACTTGGAATCATGGATGAGGCAATCGCCAAGGCGATTGTTCATGCGGCTGACCAGGTGATCTCAGGCGATCACCTGGAGCACTTCCCAGTAGATGTATTCCAGACCGGATCTGGAACCAGTTCGAACATGAACATGAACGAGGTTTTGGCGACCCTCGCCACCAAGCACTCTGGTCTTGAAGTCCACCCCAACGACCACGTGAACATGTCGCAGTCCTCCAATGACGTATTTCCAACCTCGGTTCACGTTGCCGTCACCAATGCTCTGGTCAACGACCTGCTTCCTGCCCTTGACTATTTGGCCAAAGCTCTCGAAGACAAGGCAAAGCTTTGGGCTCAGGACGTAAAACCCGGAAGAACCCACCTAATGGATGCCACCCCGGTGACCTTCGGGCAGGAGTTTGCAGGCTACGCCGCTCAGATCCGCTATGGCATCGAGCGCATCAACTCAGCCCTGCCGAGAGTGGCAGAGGTTCCGCAAGGCGGAACAGCAACCGGCACCGGCATCAACACCCCAAAGGGTTTCCCCAAGAGGTAATCAGACAGCTTGCGCAAGAGACTGGTTTGCCAATCACCGAGGCTCGCGATCACTTTGAGGCTCAGGGAGCAAGAGACGCTCTGGTTGAGGCATCGGGAGCACTCAAGGTGATTGCTGTCAGCCTCACCAAGATCAACAACGATATCCGCTGGATGGGCTCAGGTCCCAACACCGGCCTTGCCGAAATCAGCATTCCAGATTTGCAGCCCGGCTCCTCGATCATGCCCGGCAAGGTGAACCCGGTTATCCCGGAGGCAGTCCTGATGGTTTGCGCACGTGTCATTGGTAACGATGCCACTGTCACCTGGGCTGGGGCCAGCGGAAACTTTGAACTAAATGTTGCGATCCCGGTGATGGGCAATTCACTCTTGGAATCGATCAGACTGCTTGCTAACTCGATGCGTGTATTGGCGGACAAGACCATTGTCGGGCTCGAGATAAATTCAGACCGCGCAAGGGCCCTTGCCGAGTCGAGCCCATCGATTGTCACCCCACTGAACAAATACATTGGCTATGAGGCCGCTGCAAAGATTGCCAAGCACTCGGTGGCAAATGGTTTGACCGTCCGAGAGGCAACCATCGCGCTTGGCTATGTCGATGGTGAGAAGCTGACCATGGAGCAGCTAGATGCTGCTCTGGATGTCTTGCCTATGACCCGCCCGCCACAGTAACAACTGGCGCAAAGAGCTCTAGAGCCACAAAAGCAAACCCCAGCATCAAAAACGGCCCCATGGCTATTGGGGTCTTTAGGTTTGCCCGACGGGCAATTATTAGCCCAAGACTTACCAGCGAAGCCAGGGTGAAGCCAATGGCGAGCATCGGCAAAATCAGCCAGGGCGAGAACCAACCCAGCAAGATATTCACCGCCACCAAATACTTCACATCACCCATGCCGATGCCATTCACCATTGCCATCAGATAGCCAAGACCGAGTGTGATGCCACCGGCCAACAGCGAAACTACTAACTGAAGCCAACTCTCGGTCGATATCCCGGCCACTAAGACCAGCGCAGCGCTCACAACAATCGCCAAAAAGGTGAGGGGGTTTGGGAGCCGGTGCTCGCGAATATCGGTCAGTGCCAGCGGGACGCTCAACGCTAGGACTAGAGCGACTGCAATTAGAGGTAGGTATTCCACCCGCCAAAAACTAGAGCAATTGCAAATTGCTCGCTTTGAGTTATCCCCAGCTAGTAATCCAGCAGGTCGGTGACCAGTGCTGCAATCTCGCTTCGCTCGGAGCGAGTGAGGGTGATGTGACTGAAGAGTGACTGGCCCTTCAGAGTCTCGACAACAGACGCAATACCGTCATGGCGTCCCACCCTGAGGTTGTCACGCTGAGCAACATCGTGAGTGAGGACGACCCTGGACTTCTGTCCGATTCTTGAAAGCATTGTTAGTAGCACGTTGCGCTCTAAGGACTGCGCCTCATCAACAATTACGAAGGTGTCGTGCAGGGAGCGACCTCTGATGTGGGTAAGGGGCAGAACTTCCAAGATGCCACGATTCATTACCTCTTCGATGACCTCTTTAGAAACCAGGGCTCCGAGGGTGTCGAAAACGGCTTGGGCCCAGGGGTTCATCTTCTCGGCCTCGGTGCCTGGCAAGAAGCCAAGCTCCTGACCACCCACCGCGTAGAGCGGTCTAAAGACCATGATCTTCTTGTGTTGGCGACGCTCTAAAACAGCCTCTAAGCCAGCGCAGAGCGCAAGAGCGCTCTTACCGGTTCCAGCCCGACCGCCAAGTGAGACGATGCCGATCTCTGGGTCCAATAGCGCGTCAATTGCAAGTCTTTGTTCTGCGGAGCGGCCGTGGACACCAAAGAGCTCCCGGTCTCCGCGCACGAGCTTCACGGTCTTGTTCTCACTAACTCGTCCCAGAGCGCTGCCGCGCTCTGAGGAGATGATCAAACCGGTGTTTACCGGCATGGCCTTGGCGTCTTGATGGATTAGCTCTTCGTTGTCGTAGAGGTTTGCCATCTCGTCGCCTGAGAGTGCTAGCTCTGCAACGCCATTCCACTCATCGGTTGCAAGTTCGTGCAGGTATTCCTCGGCCCTAAGTCCAATTGAGGAGGCCTTGACTCGCATTGGTAGGTCTTTTGAAACCACGGTGACATCAAAGCCCTCGTTGTTTAGGTTTGCCGCTACCGCGAGGATTCTCGAGTCGTTGTCACCAAGCTGGAAGCCGGTGGGCAAGATCGCCTGGTCAATGTGGTTGAGCTCGACTCGCAGTGTGCCCTTGTCGCCGACCTCAACCGGGAAATCTAGTCGCTCGTGCTTTGAACGAAGTTCGTCCAAGAACCTCAGGGCTTTTCTTGCGAAATAGCCAATCTCGAGATCGTTCCGCTTCTTCTCAAGCTCGTTGATCACGACGATTGGCAGCACCACCTCGTGCTCTGCAAAGCGGAACATCGCTCTTGGGTCGGAGAGGAGGACGGAGGTGTCCAAAATAAAGGTTCTGACCTTGGTGGATTTGCCTGTTTTTTTCACCGCCTCAGCATTCTCAAGTTTCTTTGTCGCATTTGTCTTGGAATTAGCGGTATTTGGCACCTGGGCTCCTTCTGGGGTGAAGCTGGTCTCAATTTACGCCTGAGGTTTAAGGTTTAATTCTTTCAACACGCCCAAAATAAAATCGTTTACCTAAGTGTTGTTTAGGCACCGTAGCGACGGTGACGACGCTGGAAATCCCTGATTGCTCGCAGAAAATCGACTCTTCTGAAATCTGGCCAGAGCGCCTCAGCGAAATAGAACTCACTGTTTGCCGACTGCCAGAGCAAAAAGCCACTGAGTCTTTGCTCACCGCTGGTGCGGATCAACAGATCTGGATCCGGCTGCCCTCCGGTGTAGAGATTCTCGGCAATCAGCTCAGGGGTCATTACCTCCGCCAATTGCTCGATGGAGCTGCCGGATTTGGCGTGCTTTTTGAGAATCGAACGCATCGCATCGGCAATCTCTTTGCGACCACCGTAGGCAATAGCCAGGTTCACGTGAGTGCCATCATTGCTAGCGGTTTCGCTCTCAACTCGGCTGAGCCTGGAAGCTGCATCAAATGGCAAAGCTTCGATGTCTCCCACCACCTGCAGCTTCCACCTGGCTCTGCGTTGCAGCTCTTCGGCGAGCTCGACGATGATGTCGATCAGCTCCTGGAGCTCATTGGGTTTACGGCCAACCAGGTTGTCAGTTGAGAGAAGGTAAAGAGTGACGTGCTGAATCCCTAAGTCAGAACACCAACCCAGAAAATTAACTATGTGCTTCGCCCCGGCCTCGTGACCAAAGCCGGCCTTGTCTACGCCCTTACCCTTTGCCCAGCGTCGGTTGCCATCGACCATGACGCCCACGTGCTTTGGCAAATCTTCGGGCCTAAGGCCCGTCTCGATTTGCTTTTCATAAAAGCGGTAAAGCAGATTTCGCACTCTCAAAGGGTAGTGCAAGTAATTTGTAATCTTGATGTCGTAGGGTTAGCGACATGGTTGTAGCAGAGCGCCCAGACCCCCTTCACGTCCCTTTAGCTGAGCTAAAAGGCTCGGTTCAAGACGATGATTTCCGCCCATCCTGGCGAGGTTGGATCCACACCGGCGTGCTGCCATTTGTGGTGGCGGCCGGAGTGCTGCTTGTGGTGTTCTCGGATGGCTTTGCAGCAAAGGTTGCCGCGGCCGTTTACTTCGCATCCTCTGTGCTGCTTTTTGGAAACTCAGCGCTTTATCACCGCTTCCGCTGGAAGCCCTTCGCCAAGAAACTTCTAAAGCGCATTGACCACGCCAACATCTTTTTGCTGATCGCCGGCACCTACACCCCGATGGCTGTCTCTGGCCTTACCGAGGACAAGGGTTGGCTATTGCTGATTGCCGTTTGGTCGATTGGCCTGATGGGAATTGGCTTTAGGGTCTTCTGGCTCTCGGCTCCGAGGTGGTTGTATGTGCCGATCTATCTAGCCATGGGCTGGATTGCGGTTTTCTACGTGGTCGATTTCTTCAACGCCAACTGGGTGATGATGACCCTGGTCATCATCGGTGGGGTTTGCTACAGCGTCGGAGCGGTGATTTACGGAGCCAAGAAACCAAACCCAGTTCCTGCGCACTTTGGTTTCCACGAGATCTTCCACGCACTAACCGTGGCGGCATTTTTCTGCCACTGGGTGGCAGCACTACTTATTGGTCTTGATCCGGTTCCCGGTTCGATCGGTTCGGCTTCTTAGGAGGCTCGGGCCGCTCGGGCTTCTCCACGGTTAGGTTATCGAGCTCCTCTTGAGCCAGTTTTTCGCGGATCTCTGAGCGATATCTGGAGACTCGAATCCTGCGACTCATGTCAAAGATCAACAGCACCGCAACAATTGCAACGCCAAAGGTGACTAAAAAGCCGATTGTGCCGGGAGAGTTATAGCTGTCATCTGCTACTGGAGTTGGGGTGGTGGTGACATCAAGCAGAAATCCGAGCAGTAGGTCCATGCCTCCAAGTATTCCACCTTTGGCTTAGCCTTATAGGACGATGGAATCAAATGCCGAGCTTTTAGCCGATCGCTATGGTCAAAAACCAGCTAGCGATCCAAAGCGTTTTCGCATTTTTGCAATAGTGGGCGTGGTTCTTATGACTATCACCGCAATGTGGTTTGGGTTTGCCAACTACTCCCCGATCTCTCACCAGGATGTTGGCTTCAGAGTGATCTCACAGTGGCAAACCGAGGTCGACTTCGAAGTTACCAAGCCAACCGATGCCACAGTTATTTGCTCGATTGAGGCGCTAAACAATTCCTATCTGGCAGTTGGCTATGTGCAGGTGGAATTGGGTCCCAGTGATTTTCCAACCAACCGCCACACCGTGTCTTTGAACACCACGGAATTGGCCGTAACGGGCTTGGTTGATGAGTGCTGGTTGAGATAACATATCTCGAATGGCTCGCTAAGCGAGCCTTTATTCATAACCAGGAGATTCACCATGAGCGATTCTTTGCTACTTACCCAGGCGGCCTATGACCGCCTGCACCAAGAGCTAGCAGACCTGATCCTGATTGAACGTGGAGCAATTGCCAAGAAGATTCAAGAGGCCCGAGAAGAGGGTGACCTAAAGGAAAACGGTGGCTACCACGCAGCCAAGGAGGAGCAGGGCAAGCTCGAGGCCAGAATCAATCGTCTTGAGATCATCCTGGCCAACGCCGAGATCGGCACCGCCGATGCCACTGACGGCATTGTGAAGCAGGGCCTGATGGTTCACTGCAACCTAAACGGCAACCCAATGGAGTTCTTCCTCGGCTCTCACGAAATCTTTGAGGGCACCAAGTTTGAAGAGCAGATCGCCGAAGGCGATCTGGATGTCTTTTCTTCGGATTCTCCAATTGGCAGCGCTGTCACCGGCCACAAGGTCGGCGACAAGGTCAGCTATAAGACCCCAGCGGGCAAAGAGATTGCGGTTGAAATCACCGGAATCAAAAACTTTGAATTTTAGGAATTAAACAGCCTTGGCCGTAGCCCAGCCTTCTTCAAAGACTCAATGACCTCGTCGCGGTGTTCCTTGCCGCGGGTCTCAACACTCAAATCCAGTTCGACCTCGCTGATTTCAAGACCGTTGCCGTGACGGGTGTGAAGCACCTCCACCACGTTGGCGTGAGCTGCTGCGACCGCCTGTGCGGTCCGCACCAGCTGGCCTGGACGGTCTGGAAGCATTACTGCGATGTTGGTGTAGCGATCTGATGCGACCAAGCCGTGACGAATAACGCGCTGCAGCAAAAGCGGGTCGATATTGCCACCGGAGAGAATCACACAGGTGTTGCCCTTGAGCTTTAGCTTCTTGCCCAAAATCGCGGCAACACCAACTGCTCCGCCAGCTTCAACCACCAGGTTGTGATTTTCCATAACGCCGAGCATGGCTTTGGCCATCTCGTCTTCTGAAACGGTAACGACCTTGTCTACAAACTCGGAGATGATATCAAATGGCACCTTGCCCGGCTTAGCAACCGCAATACCATCAGCGATGGTTGGTTGGACCTTGACCTCAATTGGCTTGCCCGCCTTCAAAGACGGCGGCCAGGCAGCAGCTAGCTCAGCCTGAACTGCATAGACCTTGACCTTTTTGCCAAGCTCCTTGGCCTTCAACTTTGCAGCAGCTGCCACTCCGGCGGTTGAGACCACCGCCACCTAGGCAGACCACGATGTTGTCAACCTCTGGGAACTGATCCAAGACCTCAAGGGCGACCGTGCCCTGGCCGTTGATGATGTCGATGTGATCAAAGGGTGGGATGAAAACTGCTCCGGAGCCCTCAGTGAACTCTTTGGCAGCCTTCAGGGTCTCGTCGAAGATTGCACCGGTGAGGACAACGTTTGCGCCATAGCCAACAGTTGCTGTGTATTTGGGTAGCGATGCGCCGACCGGCATAAAGATGGTGGCCTTGATGCCGAGTTCGCGAGCTGCCATCGCAACACCCTGAGCGTGGTTGCCGGCCGATGCCGCAACGACACCTCTGGCCTTTTGCTCATCAGTGAGCTGGGAGATCATGTTGTAGGCACCGCGGAGTTTGTAGGCGCCGGTGCGCTGCAGGTTCTCACACTTGAACCAGATGTTGCTATCGGTCTGCTCTGAGAGCCAGTGAGATTGCAGCATTGGGGTCTGAATAGCAATACCTGAGATTCGCGTCTGTGCTTGCGTGAAATCTTCCAGGGACGGCATGGATGCCTTTGCCATAACTAAACCTTCAATCTAAGAATGAGAGAAAGTCTAGCGATTTAGAAGCTGGTGCCGATTTTCTGCAGGCGTTCGATGCGCTTCGGGATTGGTGGGTGGGTCGAAAAAGCACGCTCGACCAGCCCTGGCTTGATGGGGTCATTGATATACATGTGGGCCATAGCGCTGTTTGCACGCTGCATCGGACGGCCGTAGTCACCGAGCTTTTTCAGCGCCGAAGCTAGGCCATCTGGGTAGCGAGTCATTGCCACCCCGGAAGCATCAGCCAAATACTCGCGCTGGCGCGAGATTGCGGCTGACACCAAAGGTCCAATCAGGGCCGCGATTATCCAACCGACAACACCAACCAAAATCAAGATCATGCCCAATTGCCCGGAGTCTCGGCTGCGGCTCATTGAGGAATACCAGGCCATGCGAATCGCGAAATCAGCCAGCAGTCCAATTGCAGAGATCAAGCCAAAGACGATCATTGAAACCCTGATGTCGTAGTTCTTGACGTGACCTAGTTCGTGGGCCATGACGCCCTCGAGCTCATTGTCATCCATGATCTCCAACAAACCTGTTGTCGCAGCGACAATGGCCTTGTCCGGGTCCCTGCCGGTTGCAAAGGCGTTTGGTGCGGGGTCATTGATGATGTAGACCTTGGGCATTGGCATGCCCTGCGAGATTGTCAAATTCTCAACAATGTTCCAAAGCCTCGGGTTATCGCGCTTTTGGATCTGCTGAGCACCCGACATTCTGAGCGCTATTGAGCCGGCTGCGTAGTACTGGAATAGCGCGTAGCCGGCTGCAAAGACAATAATGAAAATTGCACTCGAGCCATTGCCCGAGGCCTGGCCGAAGAGCCAGGCCAACCCTCCAATGAGCGCAACAAACAGCGTGATGATAATCACGGTGTTGCGCTTATTGGCAGCTATTGCCGAATACAACTAGACCCCTAGAACTGAGCCTTGGGAGGCTCTGAAATAGCCGCGAGGTTTTCGACCTCGAAAAACTCTCGCTCTGAAAAGCCCAGCGAGTTGGCAAAGACGTTGTTTGGGAACTGCTGAATCTTGGTGTTTAGTTCGCGAACGCCACCGTTGAAGAACCTTCTGGAGGCCATGATCTTGTCTTCGGTGTCGGTTAGCTCACGCTGCAGCTCGAGGAAGTTGTTGGAGGCCAGAAGTTGTGGGTAGGCCTCGGAGACTGCGAACAGGCTCTTCAGAGCTCCCTGCAGCATGCCCTCGGCCTGCGCGGCCTGCTCGGGGTGCTCTAGTGCCTCGGGGGAAACCGTTGCGGCACGGGCTCTGGTGACGCTCTCGAAAACTTCTTTTTCGTGAGCGGCATAGCCCTTGACGGTGTCGATCAGGTTTGGGATTAGATCTGCACGACGCTTGAGCTGAACGGTAATGTCGCTCCAGGCCTCGTCAACGCGGACCTTGAGGGTTACCAGTGCGTTGTAGGTGATCCATAGGTAAATACCAATAACAACGGCAACCGCGAGGATTACCAGTAAGACTTCCATCCACTCTCCTTGATTAGACCCCTCAACATTATGGCGGGTAGCTGAGATGTGGCTGTTAGAAACTAGAGAATTGTTTGTGCCCCGAGTCGGACTCGAACCGACACTGTGACGATTTTAAGTCGTCTGCCTCTGCCATTGGGCTATCGGGGCGAAGAAAAAAGACCCTGGTGTAACCAGGGCCTTCAATCCTAAGAAGAAACTACTTCTTCGGCTTGGCTGCCCAGGTCGAGAAGAATAATCGTGGGCTGCGAACAGCCTCAAGGCTTGCCAGATCTCGGCCCAGAACCAGGTTCCACAACCATCCCGCCACCACGCGGATCTTGCGCTCCCAGGTTGGCATTGCAAGGCCGTGATAGCCGCGGTGGGCAATCCAGGCGATAAAGCCGGTGAGAGCAAACTTGCCGGACTGCATTGCGCCAACACCGATACCTAGACCTGCAACCGCACCGAGGTTTTTGTGGAAGTACTGCTTTGGAGCATCGCCTCTAATGTTGCCGACGATGTTCTTGGCCAAAAGCTTTGCTTGCCTAACGGCGTGCTGGGCGTTTGGAACGCAGTAGCCACCAACACCGCCTCCGGAAAGATCTGGAACTGCGGAGACATCTCCTGCGGTCCAGGCTCCCTCAATAACCTTGTCGCCGTCAACAATCTGCAGCATGGTGTTGGCCAGCACTCGGAATCTGTCATCAAGCGGGAAATCACAGTTCTTGGCAACCGGAGCCGCGGCAACACCTGCGGTCCAGATAATGAGATCTGATGGCATTTGCTCACCGGTTGAAAGCTTCACGATGCCCTTGTCGGCAGAATCAACCTGGGTGTTCAAATGGATGTGGGCTCCGCGCTTTTCGAGGTTCTTGATTACCCACTCGCCGGTCTTCTGTGAGACCTCTGGCATGATTCGACCCATCGCCTCAATCAGGTGAAACTGCACCTCGTCGAAGTCAATCTCTGGGTAGTAGCGAAGCAGATAGGTCGCCGCGCTTCTAAGCTCCGCGAACGCTTCGATGCCGGCAAAGCCACCACCAACCACGATTGTGGTCAGAAGTCGTTGACGGTTCTTGTCATTCTTTGGCAGTGATGCAGCTCGGTCGAAGTTACCGAACAGCCGGTTTCTGACCTCGACTGCCTCCTCGATGGTCTTCATTCCGATCGCCTCTTCGGCGATGCCCTTAATGGCGAAAGTTCTCGTCACCGCACCTGCGGTCATCACCACTTGGTCATACTCGATCACGAGGTTTTTGGTGCCCTCAATCGCAATCGTGGCCTTTTTTTGCTTGTGGCTCACCTTCAGCATGCGACCGGTGATGAGCTTGGTCTTGGTCAGGTGCTGGCGGTGGGAAACCACCGCGTGACGAGGCTCGATCGAGCCCGCTGCCACCTCTGGCAAAAATGGTTGGTAGGTCATATACGGCAGCGGGTCAACCAAAGTGACCTCTGCCTCGCCGCGCCTGAGCAGTTTCTCGAGCTTCCAGGCTGTGTAGAAGCCGGCGTAGCCGCCACCAATAATGAGAATCCGCTGCGGGGGCCTTTTGTTCAAGGTGGCCTCCAGCACTGCTTTAGGAGTCCTAGACGTAGTTGTCGCAACTGTCATGTTTTGCGGCTTACCTTCGGTTTGGTTGTCAATCCGGCTACTCACGCCCGTTGCGCAAGGCCAGCCTGAGCATCGGTGCAAGGGGAACTAACCCCAATAGAGTAGCGGATTTGCCCCGCTAGGTGGCAAGCCAACTGCGGTTTTTGGCTATTGGCAACTGCAGTGATCCTTGGACCACTCAAGGTTTTCAAGTGCGATGTCGCCAATTGGATTCACTCCGCTGCCCTTAGCTAGCGAATGGCCAACCAGGGCATGCAAGCACTTCACGCGCTCGGGCATCCCTCCCGCCGAGAAGTCTTCGATTTCCTCGACTTCCAAGATCGCTTCGCGCTCTTCTAGGTAGCTTTGGTGAGCGGCAAGGTATTGGGCTTTTAGCTCCTGATCCTGCTGCAGCTGCTCCTGCAACGTGGCCATCAGGCCAGTTGCCTCCAGAGTGGAGACCGCGGCTGTGACAGCGGGCTGGGTTAGGTAGTAAAGGGTTGGGAAAGGTGTGCCATCACTGAGTCTGGGATTGGTCTTCACAACCAGTGGCCTGCCACAAACACAGCGGGCTGCAATCTCCAGGATGTCTCTTGCTGGCCTGCCAAGTTGCCTAGTGACCTCGGCTAGATCCTCTTGCGAGATGCTCACTCTTCCTCCACGGGAGTGTCCAGTGCGGCCCTCAGGAATGACTCCAAAAGCGAATCCACCCAGTTGTCCCTGGCTGCCAGCACCTCAAGAGAGATCACATCTGCACTTCTACGCTCCGCCAGAATCTCACCGAGGGTGCCGGAGGTGTCGGAGAGATCCATGCCCTCGGCATTCATCACCAGGTAGGAGACCTCTCCTGGGAGCACGTAGTAGAGCCGATCTCTAGCCTGGGAGCGAATATAAACCGGGTCTTGCCAGCGGTCACGCTCTGCCTGCATGTCCGCCACCGACTGCTCCGCCATCGCAATTGATTGCTCCATCTCGGCAATCTCTCTGCGCTGGTTCAAAAAGGTCTGGACATCCTGGGCAACCATGAATGAACCCAGCACGATGACCGCGATTAGGCTCACCGAGACGCTGTTGAGTCTGAGCATGCGAACCAGCATGCGTCCCTGTGTCATTGACACCGGAACCTTGGGTTCGCGCTTTTTAGCCATGGTTCAAAAGTCTAAAGCCAAGGCTGAAGGTTGGGCGGTTAGCTAGCCGTTGAAGCGAGGGAAAGCTGAGCGACCGGCATAGCTTGCCGCATCGTCCAATTCCTCTTCAATGCGCAATAGCTGGTTGTATTTAGCGACTCGCTCGCTCCTGGCAGGAGCACCGGTCTTAATCTGTCCGGCGTTGGTAGCGACAGCTAGGTCAGCAATGAAGGTGTCCTCTGTCTCACCGGAACGGTGAGAGATGATGGCCTTCATGCCCTCGCGCTGAGCCAATGAAACAGCGTCCATGGTCTCAGTCAAGGTTCCAATCTGGTTCACCTTCACCAAGATCGCGTTACCGGCCTTGAGGTCGATGCCTTTTTGCAGACGCTCGGGGTTGGTGACATAGAGGTCATCTCCAACCAACTGCACTCGCTCGCCAAGCTTTGCGGTGATCTCGGTCCAGCCGGCCCAGTCGTCCTCAGCCAGTGGGTCCTCGATGGAAACCAGTGGGTAGTTGGCCAAAAGCTCTTCGTAGTAGGCAATCATGTCCGAAGCCGATAGCTCCTTGCCCTCAAATGAGTACTTACCGGTTTCCTCGCTATAGAACTCGGTGGATGCAACATCTAGTGCCAATGCAATCTCACTGCCGAGCTTGTAGCCGGCAAGGCCAATGGCCTCAGAGATTAGATCCAGCGCTGCACGGTTGGTTGGTAAATCAGGAGCAAAGCCACCCTCGTCACCAAGACCGGTTGCCAGGTTCTTGTCGCTCAATAGCTTTTTCAGGGTGTGATAGACCTCGGTGCCCCAGCGAAGCGCCTCGGAGAAGCTCTCGGCGCCTAGCGGCACGATCATGAATTCTTGAATGTCAACACCGTTGTCGGCGTGAGCGCCACCATTGATGATGTTCATCAGTGGCACTGGCAACACAAATGCGTTAGAGCCACCTAGGTAGCGATACAGCGGAAGGTTGCAGCTTTCAGCTGCAGCCCGAGAATTAGCTAGCGAAACACCCAAGATTGCATTAGCACCAAGCTTTGACTTGTTGGCCGTTCCATCAATTGAGATCAGAGCGGCATCGACGAGCCTCTGGTCAGTTGCATCAAAATCCAGCAGCTCCTCGTCGATTTTCTCGACAACTGCCTTGACTGCGTTTTGAACGCCTTTGCCCAGGTAGCGCTTCTTGTCGCCATCGCGAGACTCGTGAGCCTCAAAGGCTCCGGTTGATGCACCCGATGGCACTGCGGCGCGGCCAAAACTGTCATCGGCCAACAAGACCTCAACCTCAATGGTTGGGTTGCCTCTGGAGTCAAGAATTTCGCGAGCGCCGATTGCGGTGATGATAGACAAAAGTAATCTCCTATTGATTTTGTAAAGATAAAGAAATTGAGAGAAGACCGCGCTGTGTTCGTCCCTAGCTTAGCGATTTAGCTAAGCGGCTTGAATTCCAGGCTCTCGATGTTGGTTATTTCTTCACTCAAAATCGCAAACTGGTTTGCCCCGGCAGCGCTCATGTCATCAAGCAATACCTTTAGGTTCTTTGGCTTTTTCTCGATCCTTATTGCCCTACCTTTTGCGACCAGCTCGCTTTGCAACCTGATGGCGGTTGCTAATAGCTCTGGTTCATAAACCAAGACCTCAAATTGTGAGCTGGAGCCAGACTCTCCAAGCAGGTCTGCTATCCGCTCAAAGCCCAGTGAGATTCCAACAGCTGGCACGTCCTTGCCGAGCCACTTACCAACCATGCCGTCATAGCGACCGCCGCCACCAATAGAGGAGCTAGCATCCGGGTGTTCAATTTCAAAGATGGTGCCGGTGTAATAACCCATTCCCCTAACCAGGGTTGGATCAAACCTCAAATACTCAGCGCTGTCCCCTACCGCCTCGACCAGTGGTCTTAGTAGTTCTGGAACCTCTTTGGAGTCCAGCTCCTTGAGCCAATTGGATGCCTTGTCGGCAACCGCGTCACCGAACAACTCTCCAAGCTCGCTAGCAACACCCTCGATGCCAATCTTGTCGAGCTTGTCGATGACGATCATTGCCGCTAGGGCATCGCTATCGGCAATGCCCAGGGCTTCTATGTTGCTCTTTAGTAGATCGCGGTGGTTGATTCTGATGGTTGCGCCACTAAGCCCGATGCTCTGCAGTGCTGCTAGCGATGCAATGACCAGCTCGGCCTCAGCCGAAACAGAGTCATCTCCAATGATGTCGATATCGCACTGCATGAACTGCCGGTAGCGGCCCTTTTGGGGTCTTTCGGCTCGGAACACCGGACCGATTTGCATTGCCTTGAATACCCTGGGCAACTTGGCGTGATTCGATGCGTAATACCTGGTTAGTGGAACGGTGAGATCAAAGCGCAGCCCTAGGTCGGCAAGCTCTTCACCATTGGCAACTGCACGCTCTAGTTCCTCGCCGCGCTTTTGAACCTTGAAGACCAGCTTCTCGTTGTCTCCACCCTGACCGCTGAGGAGTCGATCTAGGTCTTCCAATAGTGGCGTCTCGATGCTCTGGAAGCCTCTAGATAGGTAGCTGGCGGAGATCTTTGCAATCAGTTCCTGCCGAGGGGTGCTCTGCGCCGGGAGAAAATCTCGCATTCCACGCGGAGCAGTTACCTGATTGGCCATAGCGCCAAGTTTGACACATCAAACACCAAGAACGGCTTAGCCAGCTAGCTACTGGGTCAAATGCCAGTAACTGAATTGCTATTGTTAGGCCATGTTGAATCAGGGGGCTAAGCCGCGTCGCGGTCGCCCAGTCACCACAGACCCGAACACGGTGAGTCTTGCGGCTCTGAAGCTCTTTGCTGAGCGTGGCATTGAAACGGTGACGATGGATGAGGTGGCAGTGGTTGCCGGAATCTCTCGTTCCAACCTCTTTAGAATTTTCCCCTCCAAGGCCGCAGTGGTCTGGGGTGGGGTGCACCAATTCCAAGAAGAGCTCGAGAGAAGACTCTCCGACTCTGAAAGCTCAGATCTGATCTCCCTCCTGCACAGCTCCTGGGTCGGGGCGATGGATGGCCTGGATGAGACCCTGGAGACCCTCAGGCTTCGACTCAAGCTGATTGGCTCCTCCCCCGAGGTCTATGGCTGGGGTCAGGGTCAGCTCGATCAGGTCAGGCAGGTTATCGAGGCTTCGGTTGTGAAAAACGGTGGTGACACCCTCAGAGCTAAGACCGTCTCCGCTGCAATCGTTTCGGCCTCAATGGCAATCATGATTCACTGGGCACAATCCGATGACCCAAGAACCCCCTCCCAAATTTTGGATGAGGGCTTCCAAGACTTCGAGGCGCTGTTTCTAAAAAACTAGCCCTGGCCAATCACTCCAGCATCAAAGTCTTCTTCAAGCTCTTTAGCCCTGATCTCAACCTGCAACTCGCGGGTCGCCTCTCTCAGAGCTCTCTCAGCATCTAGCCCTAGCGACCTCGCACTTGCCACGATCGCTAACAGCAGCTTGCCCAGGTCCTCCTCGGACTCCATTGCAACCACCGGTTCTGAGAGCCCTTCTAAGATGCCCGCCTTTTCGGCCTTGGCCATGACTTTTGAGCTCAGCGCCAGAGCGGGCATGGTCTGGGGAACTCCATCTAGGACCGATGTTCTGCCGGGCTTTTCTTTTTTCTTGTGGCTCTCCCAGTTCTGCATGACATCATCACCGGTCTCGGCGGCAAAGCGCTCGAGTTCCTCCTTGGAACCAAAAACATGTGGGTGGCGAGAGCGCATCTTTTGCTCCATGAACTCTGCAACATCTTCTAGGTCAAACGCTTCACCCAGGGTTCCCTCGGAGGCCAGATCGGAATGGAAGATCACCTGATACAAAACATCACCGAGTTCTTCTAGGACCTCGTCACGATTGCCCTTTTCTAGGGCATCGATTAGCTCGTGGGTTTCTTCGAGCAGGTATTGCACCAGTGAGCGGTGATCCTGCTCGGCATCCCAGGGGCAACCGCCCGGGGCCCTTAGTTGGTGAGCGGTGTCAATTAGTGATTTCAGCTTTTCCATTTTTGGTCCCAAATACGATCGCGAACAACTGCCAGAGCCAGTCAATCACCTCGTCATCGGATTTGGGTTCAGTGCCACTAGAAATAGGCACCGGGATAGTCAAAAGCTTCGAGGAGTGCAGGTAGCGAACACCTTTGAGCTTGTGGCTAAGTTCAACCACTTCCTTTTCACTGAGCTCGACCGGACTCAGCTTCGCCATTGCACCTAGCAGGTTGACATCTTTCAAGCCCAGTCGATTCGCCTGCTGGCGCAACGATGTCACCTCAATGAGCTGCAGCACCGATTTCGGGGCTTTGCCATAGCGATCTTCGAGCTCTGACAAGATCTCGTTGAGTTTTTCCCTGCTGCTCTTGGCAGAGCTCTCTGCCGAGAGCTTGTGGTAGGCCTCAAGGCGCAGCCTCTCGGAGTCGACATACTCAACCGGGATCCTGGCATCCACCGGAAGTTCTAGCTTGAGCTCGGCAGGTGAGGAGATCTCCTCACCGCGGAATTCGTTCACGGCCTCGGCGATCATGCGCAAATACAAATCAAACCCCACGCCCGCGATATGGCCAGACTGCTCACCACCAAGTAGGTTTCCCGCTCCGCGAATCTCTAGGTCCTTCATCGCAACCTGCATGCCAGAGCCAAGCTCATTGTTGGTGGCAATGGTTGCCAGTCGGTCATGGGCGGTCTCGGTCAAAGGTTTCGATGGGTCGTAGAAGAAATAGGCATAGGCGCGCTCTTTTGATCTACCAACTCGGCCTCGGATTTGGTGGAGCTGCGAAAGCCCAAAGTTCTCTGCCCGATCGACAATCAGGGTGTTGGCATTGGGTATATCTATTCCAGTCTCGATGATTGTGGTTGAGACTAGAACGTCGAACTTGCCCTCCCAGAAATCCACCACCACTTTCTCCAGCAGCGCTTCTGGCATTTGACCGTGAGCAATCGCAACCCTCGCCTCTGGCACCAGTTTGGCGATGTCGGCCGCAGTCTTTTCGATGGTTGCGACTCGGTTGTGAACAAAGAAGACCTGACCCTCGCGAATCAGCTCGCGCCTGATGGCAGCGGCAACCTGCTTCTCGCTGTAGCCACCGATGAAGGTCAAAATCGGGTGCCGCTCCTCGGGAGGGGTTGCCAAGGTTGACATCTCCCTAATGCCGGTAACCGCCATCTCCAGTGTTCTTGGGATGGGGGTTGCGCTCATGGCAAGAACATCAACATTGGTCTTTAGTTCCTTGAGCTTTTCCTTGTGTTCGACTCCAAAGCGCTGCTCCTCGTCAATAATCACTAGGCCCAGATCTCTAAACTTCACGCCCTGGCTCAAGAGCCGGTGGGTGCCAATCACCATATCCAACGCACCCGATTCCAAATCCGCCAGCACCTTTTTGGATTCCTTGGCGCTTTGGAAACGGCTCAGAGCTGCGATCTTGATTGGGAATCCGCCATAGCGCTCTTCAAAGGTCTCGGTGTGCTGGCGAACTAGCAAGGTGGTTGGCACCAGCATCGCAACCTGCTTGCCATCCTGAATCGCCTTGAAGGCAGCCCTAACCGCCACCTCGGTCTTGCCATAACCAACATCCCCGGCCAAGAGTCGATCCATCGGGATCTGTTTTTCCATGTCTCTTTTGACCTCGTCGATGGTGGTCATCTGATCGGGGGTCTCCTGGTGGATGAAGCCCTCCTCGAGTTCTTTTTGCCACTGGGTATCGGCTCTAAAGGCATACCCCTTGCTCTTCATCCTGGCGGAGTAGAGCTTCACCAGATCGATTGCAATCTTGCGGACCGCTTTTCTGGCATTGCCCTTGACTCTTGCCCAGTCGGTGCCGCCCATCTTTGATAAAACCGGTGCCTCGGCACCTACATACCGGGAGAGAAAGTCCAGCTGGTCGGTTGGGACAAACAGTGTGTCTGCGGGATAACCCCTCTTTGGTGGGGAGTATTCAATCAGCAGATACTCCCTAACCTGATTGCGGTTCTGGCGCTGGATTAGCTCTTTGAACCTGCCAATGCCGTGAATCTCGTGGACCACGTAGTCACCGGATTTCAGCGCCAGCGGATCCACCTGCTGACCCCTGCGCCTTGCTAGCTTGCGCTCCTTTGGCGATGCGTAGGAACCGGAGACTCCAAAGAACTCGGCCTCGGTCAGAACAATCAACTGCTGATCCTGCAGCACAAAGCCGCTCTCTAGATTCCCCACCACGCACGTGATGTGTTCGCTTGCCGGTTTACCCAAGACCTCGGTCAAAACAACCGGCACTTGCTCCGCATCCAGAATCTCTACAACCCGCTCTGCAAGGCCATGGCTTTTGGCCACCAGCACAATCTTCATTCCCTGCTGCAATTGGTCTTGCAACCAGCCAATGGCAGGAGACTCCTTGGTGAACGCGGGTATTTGCCTTAGACCCAGATCCACGGCATCTGCTTTTTGCAGTGAGTCGATCTCGATGATGTCGTGGTCCTTGCGGATTAGATCAAAGAAGGTCTCTGGTTCATAGAACCCACCCTTGGAAAAATCGATTGGAGCGCTGGCGCCCTCGATAGCGGCATCCCAGGCTGCGTGCAAGAACTCCTCGTTGGTGTCAACCAAAGACTGCGCTCTGGCTTTGATGCGCTCGGGTTCCAAAACCACGACCCTGGTTTTTCCAGGTAGTCGGTGATTGGCCCAAGCTTCACGCCTAAGAGCGGAGCCAGTGACTCCATTCCTGCAACCGGGATTCCCTCACCAATCTTGGAGAGCATCTCTTTGAGCCCTGGGAACTCACTAGCCATCTCCCTCGCTCTTCTGCCGACCTCGGGAGTGATGATCAGCTCTCTGGCCGCATAGAGGTCAATGCTTAGAACCTCAGAGGCAATTGAGCGCTGGTCAGAGACATTGAACTCTCTGATGTCCTCCAGCTGATCGCCAAAGAACTCGAGTCTCAGGGCATGGTTTGCGGTGGTGGGAAAGACATCGAGAATCCCGCCTCGAATCGCAAACTCCCCGCGCCGAGACACCATGTCCACCCGCTCATAGGCAAGTTCGATGAGCTTCAAGGACAGCTCGGGTAGCAAATAGTCATTGCCTCGCTTGAGAGTAAAGGGCGGGTGGTCTTCCAGCCCTCCCATCACCGGCTGCAATGCGGCACGGATCGATATCAATAGCGCGACCGGGTGATCAACACCCTTTTGAATCTCGAGCATGCGATGCAGCGCCTTGAGCCTTTTGCCAACGGTCTCGGCTGCCGGGGAAAGCCGTTCGTGCGGGAGGGTCTCCCAAGAGGGAAAGTCAATTAGCTCAAGATTTGGAACCAGTTCATATAAAGAGTCAGCGAGCTTGGCAGCGTGATTACCCGATGCCACTATCACCGCAACCGGCTCAGTGGAGCTGCGAATGATCTCTGCCAGTGCAATGGCATGTGTGGGTGCGGGTGCAAAGAAACTAAGGTGCTTTTTGCTGGCGGTTTTTTGATCTGGGCGTGACAAAGCCACAACCTGCATTAGAGGGCCCAGGGTCACCGGATAATCTTAGGCAGTTTTTGGCGTTGTAATTTCCAACACGTGGTCGATTGCCAATTCAATTAGCACGGGCAGCTCTTTGCGCTCGAGTGCTAGAGAAGTTTTGCAACACGAAATCGCTCACTGACATTTGGCCATCCGGTCTTCCAATGCCAAAGCGCAGCCGGTGATAGCCGCTGCCACACTTTGCCGTGATGTCTCTAAGGCCGTTGTGGCCGGCGTGACCGCCATCAAACTTCTTTCTTAGTTCCCCAAATTCGATGTCTAACTCGTCGTGAATGACAACTAAGCGCTCTAAGGGAATTGAATGAAACTGCAAAAGCTTTTGAACTGGAGATCCGGATAGGTTCATAAAGCCCTGGCTCTTGGCCAGGATGAGCTTTTGGGGAGGTGTTGAATACTCAGCAACCAGGCTGCCGGTCTTGTGAGATTTGAATTTCAGGTTTTGCTTTTCGGCTATGGCATCCAGCACTTGCTGGCCGATGTTGTGGCGGTTGGATGCATAGTTGGGCCCGGGATTACCGAGCCCAACTATCAACCAGGTATTACTCTGCGTCAGCGGCTGGTTCTTCTGCGGTTTCTTCAGCAGCTTCTTCAGAAGTTGTCTCATCTTCAGCGACTCCCGCTCTGGTCTCTACGACCGAAGCTACCAGCTCGGATGGCTCCAGCTCTGGCTTTACGCCCTCAGGGATAATCAGGTCTGAGACCAAGTAGTGGTGTCCAGCCTCGTTCTCCTTGGAGATGTGAAGCTCAACGAAGTTAGGAATGTTGGTGGCCTCGGCCTCGACCTTGACGGTCTTGTGCTCAAGATCCACAACGGTTCCACCCATTGGCTCACCAATGACGTGAACTGGAACCTCAACGTGGACCTTCTCGCCCTTGCGAACCTCAACTAGATCAACGTGCTCAATGATTTGAGTCACTGGGTCCTTGGCAGCACTCTTCACCAGAACCAACTCTTCCTTGCCGGAAACGTTCAGCGCCAAAAGCGCGTTCTTGGTTCTAAGCGCTAGCGCAACCTCGTGGGCTGGAAGGTGAATGTGACGGGTGGCATTTCCGTGGCCGTAGATAACGGCAGGGGTGCGGCCGACGGCGCGAAGCTTGCGAGCTGCGCCCTTGCCGAAGCTCTCGCGAACCTCTGCAGCCATTTTGTTCTCTGACATTTTTTCCTCTTCATAGATGGCGAGGAGAAAAGACCCCGTCGATTACGGATGTTTTTTCACATCCCTCGCCGCTGAACGACCCATAGCCTAGCTGACACTACCGAAGCTTGGAAAGCCCCCAGCGCAAAATCATCGCCAACACCAAAACCGCTAGGCCCAAAATCAGTCCATCCAACGGCACAGAAAAGGCCAACACCAAACAGAGCAAGAGCCCAAATATGTTCCAGACCTTGGACCTTTTCGCCTCAACCGCCGGCTGGCGATAACCAGCCAGGTTGGCAATTGCGTAGTAAACCAAAATCGCAAACGAGGACAATCCAATAGTTAGCGTGAATGAACCCGATGCCGCTAGGACAATGGCAATCAGTGCGATGAAGGACTCTGCCAACCAGGGTGTGCCGTTGCGGGACCTCGTGGCTAACGCTCTTGGCAGTTCGCCGTCCTCGGCCATGGTGGCTGCGGTGCGGCTCATGCCGGCCAACAATGCAAGTAACGAACCAAGCGCGGCAACAGCTGCAAAAACAAACACAAACGATGCCGTGCCAAAAGACACCGCAGCCAAATCCGCAAGCGGAGTCACAGAACCCACCACTAAGGCTCCAAGGCGGTTTTCCACCACCCAACCAAGAGATAGGTAGATCACAAAAACAATCCCGAGCGAAATGATGATTGCCCTTGGGACAGCAACTCGAGAGTCCTTCACCTCGTCACCCAAGGTCGCGACCCTGGCATAGCCAGCAAAGGCAAAAAAGAACAGGCTGGCCGCGGTCAAAACACCAATGCCAGTGGGTGATTCCAATGGCACATTCGTCGCTGGTGCAAACAGTGCGGCAACCACCAAAACCAGCAAAAAGGCGATCGTGATGCCAGCAAGAATCTTGGAGCCAAAAGCCGTTCTATTGACTCCCAGAATGTTGATAACCGCCATCACGATGATCGCCAAGCTCGCGGTCACTATCTCAAAGCCCGGGGTGAGGTAGCTGGCAAACACCAGAGCAATGGCTGCAGCAGAACCGATTTTCCCAATCAGGAACGCCGCTCCCGCCAAGAACCCCCAATTGTTTGAGAGGTAGTGCCGACCATAGGCATAGGTGCCACCGGGCCTTGAAACCACTGAGGCTAATTGAGCAATCGTGCTCGCATTTAGGTAGGCAACAATCGCAGCCAGCACGATTGCGAATTGAAGCCAGCTGCCAGCCAAAAGCGCAGCTGGTCCAAAGACCACGAAGACACCGGCGCCGAGCATGGCCGCTAAGCCAATAAAGACAGCGTCTAGCTGGCTAAGTTGCTGCTTCAAGGTGTTTTTTAGGCGTGGCCAGGGAACAGGGAGTTGACTGAATCGTCATAGAAGACCGCAGCGATTGCCTTGGCAATCAGTGGTGCAATTGACAGCACGGTCAAGCTCTCAAACTCCTTCTCGGGAGTAATTGGCAAGGTGTTGGTAACAACAACCGAGTCAATGACGGGATCCGATAGGCGTTCAACAGCTGGGTTGGAGAACACTGGGTGGGTGGCAGCAACAATCACTCTCGCCGCGCCATTTGCCTTTAGAGCCTTGGCGGCAGCCAAGATGGTGCCACCGGTGTCGATCATGTCGTCCACCAAGAGGCAGTCGCGACCAGACACATCACCAACGATCTCGTTCACCTGAACCTGGTTTGGCTTATCTGGATCGCGACGCTTGTGGACAATGGCCAGCGGGGTTGCAAGCCGGTCTGCCCAGATATCAGCGACTCGAACTCGACCCGAGTCTGGCGAAACGACAGTTAGGTTCTCGGTTCCAAAGGTTGATGCCACGTGGTCTGCCAATAGCGGCAGTGCCCAGAGGTGATCCACTGGTCCATCGAAGAAGCCCTGAATCTGTGGGGTGTGAAGATCCACCGACATCAGCCTGGAAGCTCCTGCGGTGCGATAGAGGTCGGTGACTAATCTTGCCGAGATTGGCTCACGGCCCTTGTGCTTCTTGTCTTGGCGAGCGTAGGGGAAAAACGGAGAAACCACGGTGATGCGCTTTGCGCTAGCTCGCTTCATGGCATCAACCATCAACAGCTGCTCCATGAGCCAGTGGTTGATTGGTTGCGGGTGTGCCTGAATGATGAAGGCGTCAACGCCACGAACGCTTCGTTCGTAGCGGACAAAGGTCTCGCCATTTGCAAAGTCATAGGCGGTCATTGGGACCAGGTCGGTGTTGAGGATCTCGGCAACCTCTTGGGCCAGGGCCTGGTGGGCCCTTCCAGAGGCGATTACCAGTTGTTTGCTTGCGGCCTTTTCAATTGCCAACATCTACTCCGTTATCTCGCTTGCCGCCTTCGCCGAAGCCGAACCCGGTCTTTGCTCCAGTACCCAGCCCGCCATATTCTTCTGCGGGCTAGGGTTCAATGCTAACGCTCCCGGCTCGACATTTCGGCGGATTGTTGAACCTGCTGCCGTATAGGCACCAGCACCAATAGAAACTGGTGCCACAAACACATTTCCACTGCCGGTTCTGGCGTGTGGACCGACCTCGGTGCGGTGCTTATTCACGCCGTCGTAGTTAGCAAAAATAGTTCCCGCACCAATGTTTGCACCCTCGCCAATGGTGGCATCGCCGACATATGAAAGGTGTGGCACCTTCGCACCGCGCCCGATCTTGGCGTTCTTGGTTTCAACAAAGGCGCCGATCTTGCCATCGGCACCAAGTTCGGTTCCGGGCCTCAGGTAGGCGAAAGGACCAACGGTTGCGCCGTCTAAAACCCGGGCACTGTCTCCCTGGGTCCTAGAGATCTTTGCGTTCTCACCGACTTCAACATCGCGCAGCGTGGTGTCGGGGCCAATCGCCGCTCCAACTCCAACTCGGGTGAGACCGTGCAGTCTGGTAGATGGCAGCAATGTGACATCTTGACCAAGCTGCACCGTGACATCAATCCAGGTTGAGTGCGGCTCCTGAATCGTCACGCCCGCCAGCTGCCAGGCGCGAACGATTCTCGCGTTCAACTCTGTTGCGATTTCACCAAGTTGCGCTCTGTCATTTACGCCTGCAACCAAGTAAGGATCAAGAATCTGCTGGGCATGGACCTTTTGCCCACTTGCAAGCATCAGGCCGACAACGTCGGTCAGATACTTTTCACCTTGCGCGTTATCCATGCCAACTTTGGTCAGGGCTGAGCGAAGAGCCTTGGCATCAAAGACATAGACCCCGGCGTTCACCTCGGTGATCTCGAGCTGTGCAGCGCTGGCATCTTTTTGCTCGACGATGCCCTGAAGCTCAGAGTTCTTTACTCTGAGGATTCGGCCATAGCCATTGGGGTTATCTAAGACCACCGAGATCAATGACCCCTGAGATCCGAGCTCCTGGTGATTTTGAACCAGTTGCGAGATGCTCTCGACATCCAGTAGCGGAACATCCCCCGAGAGAATCAAAACGTCACCGTCAAAATCACCAAGTGCCTCTAGAGCCTGCTCCGCAGCTCTTCCGGTACCGGGAATCTCATCCTGGGTGACGACCTCCGTCTTTGGAAAATGAGCGAGAACGTAGTTCTCAATTTGCTCTTTTTCGTGTCTCAAGACAACAGCAACCTTGCTTGGTTTCAGTGAGTGTGCGGTTGCCAGAACATGACCAATCATCGGGATGCCTGCAATTTCATGCAGCACCTTGGGGGTTGCAGATTTCATTCTGGTTCCCTGGCCTGCGGCCAGCACCACCACTGCTAATTCTCGCAATGTACCCCTTTGTCTTAGAGCTAGCTCCGCCCCTAGGATTCGAACCTAGACCGGACGCCTCCAAAGAGCGCCGTGCTGCCGTTACACCAGAGCGGAATGAGGCCAATTCACCTCGGCGACAAGTCTGCCAGAGATTGGCTAGCCTTGCAGTCTGTGTTGCGCATCTAGCCAATCAAGTTCTAGTTGATCGATCTCTGCGCTCAGCGCTGCAAGCTTTTCACCGTGCTGAATTAGCCCCTGATAATCGCTCTGGTCAAATGTTGCCAGTGTTCGTTCCAGCTCGCTCTTTTCGAGATTGCGCTTTTCTAACATCCGCTCAATGCGTGCTAAATCCTTTTCGAGGTTTCTCTTTTCAGCCCCAGATAGGGAACTGGTGTTGGCCTTAGTCACATCGATTGCCGGCGCATCCAGTTGCGCGCGCAGTTTTAGGTATTGATCCACGCCACCGGTTAGGTGGCGGATCTTGCCATCGCCCAAAATCGCATATTGGTCGTCAGTGATTCGCTCCAAAAGATATCTATCGTGACTAATGACAATTAGGTTCCCGGGCCAAGAATCCAAGAGATCCTCAATGGCTGCAAGCATGTCGGTGTCTAAGTCATTTGTTGGCTCGTCCAGAATCAACACGTTTGGTTCGGTGAAAAGCAACCTAAGTAGCTGGAAGCGTCGTCTTTGACCCCCGGAGAGATCTCGAATCGGAGTTTGCAATTGGGGCGAATCAAAACCAAGCTGCTCCAACAATTGGCCAGTTCCAAGCTCTTTCTTGCCAACCGTGAAGGTCTTCTTCTCATCGGCCACCATGCTGAAGATTCGCTCATCGCCATACTTATCAAGCTCGTGAACATCTTGGCTCAAGGTCGCAAACCGCACCGTCTTGCCCGATTTGACTCTGCCCGCACTTGGTTGAAGCGCTCCAGTTATTAGCTTTACCAAGGTGGTCTTCCCAGCACCATTGGCCCCAACAAAACCAATGCGATCCCCCGGACCCATGCGCAAGGTGACATCGTCAAAGATCTCTTTGCCATCGGGGGTCTGGTAGCTAACAGACTCGATGTCGACAACGTCCTTACCCAACCTCGCACTTGCCAACTGCGAGAGCTCGATGGGGTTCCTCGGAGGAGGATCATTACCAATCATTTGCAAAGCTGCATCAATCCTGAACTTTGGTTTTGCGGTTCTAGCAGGTGCACCGCGACCTAGCCAGGCCAGCTCTTTTCTCAATAAATTCTGTCTTCTGGATTCAATAGCTGCTGCCTGGCGGTCCCGCTCAGCGCGCTGTTGAATGTATGCGGCATAGCCACCCTCAAACGCCTCGATCTTGCCGTTGAATACTTCCCAGGTGTAGTTGCAAACAGCATCCAAAAACCAGCGATCGTGAGTCACGACCATCAGTCCACCCGAGTTTTTACCCCAGCGATTATTGAGATGGTTGGCAAGCCATGCCACCCCATCAACATCAAGGTGGTTAGTTGGTTCATCCAGTGCGATGACGTCGTATTCGCCTGCCAACAAAGCCGCCAGCGCCACCCTGCGGCGCTGGCCTCCCGATAACGAACCAACGCTTTGGTTCCAATCCAGATCGGCAACCAAACCCTTTAGAACATCTCGAATCTTTGCATCCGATGCCCACTCATACTCTGGCCTGTCCCCCACGACCGCCATCGCGACGCTCAGCTCAGAGTCGATCTCGTCAACCTGAGTCAAGACTCCAACCTGCAAATTGCCTCGCCAGGTGATGCGACCAACATTTGGAACCAGCTGTTTGGTGAGGATCTTCATCAGAGTCGATTTGCCATCACCGTTTCTACCCACGATGCCGATTCGATCACCCTCGTTTAGCCCAACGGTGACAGAAGAGAAAACCTCTTTGGTTGGAAACTCATGGGTGATCTCATCGCCACCCAGTAGATGCGCCACTAGATAAGCTCCGCACCCTGGTCGCCAAACCGGGTAATCAGGGTTTCAAGACCCAGCGTCTTGATACTCCTTCTGCCAACCCGTTAGCTCCATAAGGTCCTCACTCAACAAATAGAGCGTTGGACCAGACCCCGAGAGCTTTGCCACGCCTGGAACCAAGTTCATGAGCTCTAGAAGATCGGGGCGCAATTCAAGAGCAGGGACCAAAAGTGAATTTCTTCCCGCAAGGTCAAGATTGAAACCGGTTTGGAAATCGGCCCTATTGGCAATCAGGTCGCCTTCAGGAAAGCTTTTGTCAAAGACCTCGAATACCTCTTTGGTGCCAAGACCGGGTTGCGAGAAAACCAAAAGCACATGCTGCGTCCTGAGCTTTGGCAAAGGCTGCAGGTCGATGCCGGAGCCGGTGCCCAATGCTGTTCCACCAAGAAGTGCAAATGGCACATCGGCTCCAAGCTCAGCTGCGACCTTTGCAAGCTGGCTTTTCTCAAGGCCCAAACACCAGGCTTCGTTTAAAGCCACCAGCGCAGCAGCGGCGTCGGCGCTGCCTCCAGCGACACCGCCGGCTGCCGGCACGCGCTTATGAATCTTGAAGTGCATTGGTTGCGGGTTCTCGATACCAACCGATTTGGCTAGTGCTTTGGCCGCTTTGATCACCAAGTTAGATTCATCGGTTGGGACCAGCTGCAATTGTTCTGCCGAGATATCCCCTGAGACGCTTATGGTCCAATCAGTTGCCGGTTCAACCATCACCTCTTCAAAGAGGTCTAGCGATTGGTAGGTGCTCAGAACATCGTGATATCCATCGGGGCGTTTTTTACCAACCTCAAAAAAGAGGTTGATCTTGGCTGGTGCCTTTGCGCCAATCACTTCTTGCTCGCAATCTTTATAAAGTCCTCAATGTTTAGCTCTTCAGCTCGTTGCGATGGTGAGATGCCAGCTGCTAGCAAGATCTCTTCGGCTTTGGCGGGAGTTCCCGCCCAGCCACCAAGGGCTTGCCTCAAGGTCTTGCGCCTCATTCCAAACCCGGCATCGATTGCACTAAAGACGACCTTGCGGTCATCGAAGTTTTTTCTGGTGCGCTCAAAATAAACCAGAGCGCTGTCCACGCCAGGGATCGGCCAGAAGATGCTTCTTGGGACATTTCCTGCCAGTCTGGCAGGTCCGTAGTAGGCGAGCTTCAGGCTCGGTGCTCCGTAGTCCTTCGAGCCAGGGCTCGCCGCTAGCCGGTGCGCTACCTCCGCCTGCACCATCACCAGACCCTTGTTGATGGTTGGAAACTGCTCCATGAAGTGCAAAAGAACCGGCACCGAGATGTTGTAGGGCAGGTTTGCCACCAGCGCCGTAGGCGCTGAGGGCAGCTCTGTCACTCTGAGCGCATCTGCAACCACAAGTTCTAGCTCCGCACCTGGTTTGTGCTTTGCGATGGTCTCGGGTAACTGCTGCGCCAATCTCTCGTCGACCTCGACCGCAATCACCTTGGGTGCAACCTCTAATAGCCCCAGCGTGAGAGAGCCAAGACCCGGGCCAATCTCTACCGGCACATCCTCGCTCGTGAGGTGCGCGGCAGCGACAATGCGGTGGATGGTGTTTGGGTCAATAACAAAGTTCTGACCGAGCTTTTTGGTTGGGCGTATTTCTAGCTTCTCGGCCAGCTGCCTAATCTCTGCAGCTCCCAGCATTATTGAAGCCCTTCGTCCCAGGAGCCATAGACGTTTACGGTGTTCTCGTTAAGCCTTTGCGCAAGAGCCTCGATGTTTTCACCCGTTAGATCGGCCATGAACCTCAAGGTGTGGGGAACAAGGTAGGGGGCGTTTGGTCTGCCTCTAAGCGGCTCAGGAGTCAAAAAAGGAGCATCGGTCTCAATCAAGATTTGCGAGCGCGAGACCGCGAGCAGAGAGTCTCTGAGGTGCTGGTTTTTCTTAAACGTGATGTTCCCTGCAAAAGATAGATACCAGCCCTCTTGTTTGCATATCTCAGCAAGCTCTAGGTCACCGGAGTAGCAGTGGAAGACGGTGCGCTCGGGTGCTCCGACCCGGCGCAGGGTCTTCACAACATCCTCGTGGGCATCGCGATCGTGAATCTGCAGTGCCAGATCGAACTCCTTGGCGATCGCGATGTGCTCTTCAAAGGAGTGCAGTTGCAGAGCTAGTTCGTCTTGACCCTCGGTCCTAAAAAAGTCCAGTCCGGTTTCGCCAACTGCTCTGACCCTGGGTTTACTTGCCAACTCGGCAATGCCGGCAATCGCCTCATCGAGTTTGGCTTTAGTTTCATAGAGCGGAGCTTCGTTGGGGTGAATCGCAACGGCTGCTAGCAGCATGGGTTCGCTCTTTGCGACCTCGGCAGACCAGATGCTGCTCTCTAGGGTCACTCCCACCTGAACGGCACCCAGCATGCCAACCTGGCGCATCTTTTCAACCTGTTCGCTGACGCTCAGGGGTGAATCGGAGTCGGCAATCTCGAGATGAGTGTGGTTGTCGTAGGTGCCAAGGGTTAGCGGTTCGGGCAGATCTGGATAGAGCCTGGGTTTTCGCTCCGAGCTCTCGTAGTCCTTGCGCTGGCGAATGGTTTCGGTCATTCTGCCTGATCGACCCTGGGGAACAGCGCCTCAAGCTCCTTGAGCACAAATCCCGGTTTGGTTATCCCCCACTGGCCAGCAGACCCAATGGTTTGAGCCGATAGCTCACCCTCGCCGATTGCTGCCCAAAGCTTGCCGGTTGCCTTCGGCATGATCGGAGCCAAGAGAACATTGAGCACCCTCAGGCCCTCAACGATCACATACATCACAGTTCCAAGCCGCTCTTGGTTGGCCTCATCCTTAGCCAAGACCCACGGGGCTTGGCTGGTGATGTAGTTGTTGAGCTCATCAACCAACAGCCAGCTTTTTTGGATGGCCTCGTGGATGGCGACCTCGTCGATTGCGGCATCAGCCTCGGTTGCTGCCTTCTTGGCAATTGCAATCACCTGGTTGTCAGCCTCAAGGTATTCGCCGGGAGCTGGAACAGCGCCATCAAAGTATTTCTTGACCATCGCAATTGAGCGCGATGCCAGATTGCCAAAACCATTGGCAAGCTCGGAGTTGTATCTGGCGGAGAGGTCTTCCCAACTAAAGGAACCATCGGAACCAAATCCGATTGCCTTCATGAAGTAATACCTAAAAGCATCAGACCCAAAGGCATCGGTGATCTGATTTGGTGCAATGCCGGTGAGCTTGGACTTTGACATCTTCTCGCCGCCAACCAGTAGCCAACCGTGACCAAAGACCTGCTTTGGTGGCTGAAGGCCTGCGGCCATCAGCATTGCCGGCCAAATCACCGCGTGGAAGCGCAGGATGTCTTTTCCAACCACCTGAACATCGGCTGGCCAGAGCGATGCCAGCTTGGCATCGTCTTCGCCATAGCCGATGGCGGTGATGTAGTTCAAAAGGGCGTCGAACCAGACATAGGTGATGTGGGAGGAATCCCAAGGGATGTCAATGCCCCAGTCAAAGCGCTCTTTTGATCTAGATATGGATAGGTCAGATAGCCCCTGGCGGACAAAGGAAACCACTTCGTTTCTTGCCGATTCAGGCTGCACGAACTTGGGGTTTTGCTCGTAGTGATCAAGCAGCTTTTGTTGAAACTCGCTCAGTTTGAAAAAGTAGTTGTTCTCATTTAGCTGCTCGACCGGCTTTGAGTGAATAGCGCAGACTCTTTGGCCTAGAAACTCTCCCTCGCCATCGATTAGGTCACCGTCGTTTTTGTATTCCTCACAACCCACGCAGTAGTTACCCTCAAAGGAGCCCTGATAGATAAAGCCATCGTCATAGAGCTTTTGCAAAAACTTCTGAACCGCAACCTTGTGCCGCTCATCGGTGGTCCTAATGAAGTCTTGATTGTTGATATCGATGGTTTCCAAAAGTGGCAACCAGGAGTCTTTGACTAGCCGATCGGTCCAGCTTTTGGGATCGGTGTTGTTCCCAAGGGCGGTGCGCAGCACCTTCTCACCGTGCTCATCGGTGCCGGTGAGTAAAAATGCACTCTCGCCACGCTGCGCGTGCCAGCGGGTTAGAACATCAGCTGCGACCTCGGTGTAGGCGTGCCCAATGTGTGGCGCATCGTTCACATAGAAGATGGGCGTTGTTACGTAAAAGGATTTGGACACCCCGATATCTTAGGGTTTGAGCGCTAGCGCGCGCTCGTAGATTGCACTTGATGACGCATTGTGCTGGCTCGCTAGCAGCTGAGCGGCCTTTTTTAGCCCCAGACCCTGGTCCTTCAAATCCAGCGCCTGCCTACCCAATTCGTCATAGTCCGGCTCTGATGCTTGCGCTCCTGAAATCACCAAAACCATCTCACCCTTGGGTTCGGTTTCTGCCCAGGCAATTAGCTCTGAGAGCAAACCCCTTTCGGTGTGTTCAAACTTCTTGGTCAGCTCTCGAGAGACGCTGGCTGGGCGATCGCCCAGCACACTCAGTGCATCCTGAAGCGAATCCAGGATGCGATGCGGGGCCTCAAAAAAGATCATTGTCCGGGGATCTGACTTGATTGCTTCAAAAACACCCTTGCGCTCGCCCTGTTTCCTTGGCAAAAACCCCTCGAAGCAAAACCTGTCGGTTGCGAGCCCCGAGACCGCGAGCGCCGCCAACACAGCCGAGGGTCCTGGAACCACGCTGACATCGATATCGTTTGCAATGCACTCTCGCACCAACAAAAACCCCGGGTCCGAAACAGTCGGCATCCCAGCATCTGACACCACCACAACATCTTTGGTTCTGGCCAGATCCACCAACTGACTCGAGCCGATCTGATTCATTGTGTTCGTGGAGGCTGTAGAGCCGGGCGTGGAGTTTGACCTCTAGGCGGGTGGCGAGCTTTTTGAGTTCTCTGGTGTCCTCGGCGGCAATGTGCTCTGCTGATGCCAGCAGCTCTCTAAGGCGCTTAGAGGCATCGCCTAGGTTCCCAATGGGTGTGGCCGCAAGAATCAACACGCTATGCAAACTAGCATCTAAGCGTGATTGCTCAGGCCGTGAACCTCGCTAGTGCGCTTACGCGCAACAGGTTCAGCTACCCAATTGGTATTTTGGCACTCACCCTGCTTGGAGCAATCATTCGCTTTGGCAATCTTTCGAACCCGCAGATCCTGATGTTCGATGAGACCTACTACGTAAAAGATGCCTACACCCTCGGTCTTTTTGGTTCTGAGCGTAAGTGGGAGGATGACCCGAATCCTGCATTTGAAGCGGGTGATCTCTCCGGCTACCTAATGGAAGCCGCCTATGTCGTCCACCCTCCAATCGGCAAGTGGATCATCTGGTTAGGCATGGAGCTCATTGGCGCAAATAGCACCCTGGGTTGGCGATTCTCGGTCGCAGTTTTGGGAACCCTGGCAATCCCGCTGGTGATAGCAATTGCATACCGACTAATCGGCAACAAGCTCTTTGCGCTGATGGCTGGGTTCTTACTAGCAATCGAGGGTCTAGCAATTGTGATGTCTAGAACCGCGATCCTCGATGGCCTCTTGATGTTCTTGGTGCTCTTAGGTTTCTACTTCATGGTGAGAGACCTTGATTATTGGCGCTCTCGGATGAATCGCCTGCAATCAAACGCGCTCGCCATTCGACCATGGCTCATCCCGGCGGCAATCTCCCTGGGGCTTGCCACCGGGGTGAAGTGGTCCGGGCTTTACTTCTTGGCATTTTTTGGCCTCTACACCTTTGTCAGCGACCTGGTGATTCGCAAGAGATTGGGGCTGCCGCCTGCGTTGGCAATTGGGCAGGGGTTTGTGAATGCCGTGACGCTACTGGTTCCAGCTCTTGCCACCTACGTCCTTGGCTGGCTTGGCTGGATTCTAGGGAGCGATGGCTGGGGTAGGCAGCCAGAGCGGGGCTGGTTGGCGCCGCTCTGGGAGTATCACCAAAACGCCTTCACCTTCCACACCGGCCTGGGTTCAGACCACCCCTACGAGGCAAATGCCTTTTCCTGGCTGCTGATGGGCAAACCAGTCGCCTTCTACTTCGAACGCGATAAGACGGGAGAAACCTGCGAGTTCTTACCCGAGTGCAACGAGGCCATCACCGCCATCCCAAACCTTGCGATTTGGTATGCCGGACTGATTGCGATCATCTGGCTACTGGTTCGCCAGTTCAGAAAAGTCCGCCAAGCTGAGCTTTTGATTCTTACCGGCTTTTTGGCAGGTTGGTTGCCCTGGGTTTTGTATTTGGATCGCACCACCTTCATCTTTTATGCGGTGGTGCTATCCCCCTTCTACGCCATCGCAATTAGCTATGCCCTGCACCACTATTGGCGCGGTGGAGTGGTGAAAAACCAGCCCTGGCGAGCAAAACGCATCGTTTGGTTTTTGATTCTGGCACTTGTCATGGCGCTCTATTTTTTGAGCATCTGGATGGGCTTTGAGACCTCCTACTGGATCTGGAGAATCCAGATGTGGTTCCCGTGGTGGATTTAGGTTCTTGGATCCCAAGGTTTGGTAAACCTGCCAAATAGGGGGTAGCAAAGTGGATTACTTCCGCAATTGGCCGCGGAATAATGAACTGCGTGAGATTGTAGGGAATGACAGCTCACTAACTGGAGGTAATTTGTGAAGGTCTTGATTTCCGGTGCATCGGGCCTGATTGGCACCGAACTCACAAAACAGCTTCTAGCTCTGGGGCACGAGCCCCTCTCGCTAGTTAGAAGAGAGAAAAGAGCGCATAACGAAATCAGCTGGAACCCGGCAACCGGTGAGCTTGATGCAAGCGTCATGGAAGAGGTTGACGCGGTTGTAAACCTCGCGGGAGCCACGACCTCCAAGATCCCCTGGAGCAAAAAATACGCTCAAACCCTGGTGGATTCCAGAATCAATTCCACGAGATTGCTGGTTGATGCCATCAACCAAGCAAAGAATCCACCAAAGGTATTTCTCTCCGGCTCCGCCGAAGGCTTCTATGGCAACGGTGGCGAGACCCTACTGACCGAGGACTCACCAATGGGCACCGGCTTGATGGCAGAGCTTTCCAATGACTGGGAGCAAGAAGCTAAAAAGGCAAAGGTCAGGACGGTTCTTCTGAGAACCACGCTAACCATGAGCAAAAGGGCCATCGCCCTAAAGCTCATAAAACTGATGATCAACGTTTTGTTTGTGAAGTCCCTCGGCAATGGCAAGCAGTGGTGGGCCTGGATCACAGCCGAGGATCACGCCAGAGCAATGATTCACCTGATCAACACTGAGAGCGCCCAAGGCCCCTACAACTTTGCAGCACCGGAACCAGCGACCTGTGAACAGATCTTCGCAGCTCTAGGAAAAGAGCTGCGCCGTCCAAACCTGATTCGCATCCCAGCCTGGGCGATGCGACTAACTGCAGGAGATGCGGCAGATCAGATCCTGCTCACCTCACACAAAATGAGCGCGGAGAAGCTTCTGGCCTCAGGTTTTGAGTTCAACCACCCAACCATCGCTCAGGCGGCTAAATACACCGTCGGGTAATTACTTAGCGGTTGGCTTTTTGGCCGCTGGCTTCTTAGCGGCAGGCTTCTTCGCAGTGGCCGACTTGGCTGCAGGCTTAGCTGCAGTTGTCTTGGCAGCTGGCTTCTTTGTTGCTGGCTTTGCAGCGGTGGTCTTTGCCGCAGGCTTTTTGGCAGCTGGCTTAGTTACTGCTTTGCGAGTGGTTGCTGCCTTCTTAGCGGCGCTCTTTGCAGCTCCCTCGGCAGCTCCCAGAGTCTTTGAAGCAACATCCTTGGCCAGTGCGGTGCCATCCTCGGCAACCTGCTTAGCCGCATCTGCAGCCTCTTTAGCAAGGGCCTTTGCGCCGGCGGCAGCCTCGTCAGCGACCTTTGAAGAGGTGTCAGCGACTACCTTTCCGCCGCGGGTGAAAAACTTTTTGATTGAGTCGAGCAGTGCCATTTTGGGATTCTTTCTAGAAAGGGCTTGGGAGTCTTCAAAAGACTACGGCAACAAAGTTAGATTGCTCGGCGTCTTGCCAAGATTTGGTCTATTTCAGAGCCGGTTAGCACCCTTTTGGGCTGAGAGATGTGGATAACGTCTGCCATCTGCGTAACCTCAGGTTCCGATTTGGGAATCGAGGCAAGTGGAGCCGGGAGTGGATTTGGTGTCCAACCTCTTCGATCAGCGGCACTGGCCATTGCCGTGGAGGCCTTTGAGCGAACCTCTAGGCGCCTTGAGTGCATTGCATTGGCGATCTTCGCTGCCTGGTTAGCCGCGGCTCTTGAGAGCATCAGGGAGGCTAAGGACAAAACCGATAGCACTGTTGCAAAAACGATCAGCGTTGGATTAGCAACCAGCGCTACCCACAAACCAACAGCGGCTAGGAAGCTGAGCCCAAACACAACCGAGAAGCTGCGCTGGGTGTTGATCAGCCTTCTAAGCTGCTCGTCTTTGGTCATTGGAATCTTGCGATCAGCCTCACGCTGCTGCTGAATTACGTATTTTGAGGTCTCGGAGATCTGCGAGCGCTGAGTGAAACCTGGAACAAAAACCAGAAGCCAGACCACAGCTGCGACAACAAGTGCTACCCCACCTAAGCCAACTGGAAACTCCATGACTAAAAAGATATGGGGTCAAGTTCTAAATGAACCTTATTGTTCTAGCGTGTTTGATAACCGACCGAGCATTGACCCTTCGCGCTCCTCCTTGGTGATGGCAAAAACCAGGTGGTCTCGCCAAGCGCCATCGATGTGGATGAATCTTTCTTTGAGGCCCTCTTTGCGAAGACCGAGCTTTTCAACCACTCGAAGACTCGGGGTGTTCTCGGGCCTGATGTCGATCTCAACTCGGTGCAGGCCCACTGAGTCGAAGAGGTAGTCGGTGGCAAGAGCGACGGCGATCGGGATGGCATTGCGTCCGGCAAAATCCTTGCCGATCCAGTAGCCAATGGTTGCCGAGCTCACTGACCCGTGCAGGATGTTGGCAACATTCAGCTGGCCTGCAACCTCGTCATCAACCAACACCACCCAGGCCATGCCGGTGCCATCACGCATTTGCTGCAGGTGCGCTCTAACCATGGAGCGAACATTGAGTGGATAGCGAATCCCAGGGGTGCTGGCTTCCCAGGGGAGAGCCAAGCGCGGTCTTTGAGCATGATGCGCTCAATCGCCCTGACATCCCAGCGCTTGAGCGGCCTGAGAGAGATATCTCGAAATCGGATGTGCGCATTTTCCACCACGCTGGCAAGATTACCCCCATGCCATCTTCAAACAAGGCGGAGATTCGCGCTCTGCACTCTTCGCTTCGGCCCCGATCTAGCGCTGGGCTTACCGAACAACTTTTGGCCCTGGTTGAAAAACTAGACATCAAGACTCTTGCCAGCTACCACCCACTGGCTAGCGAACCCGACGTCAGCGAATTCAACACCGAGTTTGCAAGATCGGGAAACCTATTGCTTCCAAGGGTGGTGGGAGATGATCTGGAGTTTGCCTACGGCTCCTTGGCTAAGGGGTCACTTGGCATCATGGAGCCCATGGGAGAGCGCTTTCCGATTGACGCCATCGAGTTGGTGTTAGTCCCAGCCCTGGCAATAGATGCCGAAGGCAATCGCCTTGGTAAGGGCAGGGGTTACTACGACCGCATTCTCAAGACCTCGGTTGCCACCGCAGTCGGAGTCATCTTCGATGGCGAGCTGGTTGAAAAACTTGATGCTGAAGAGCACGACGTCAGAATGCAGTACGCAATAACCCCAACGATGTTCAAGCGCTTTGATCAGTAGTTAGAATTTGCAGGTTATGCCAACCTATTCCTACATCTGCAAATCCTGCCAAGAGGCCTTCGAGATCCAGCAGTCATTCAGCGATGAATCGCTAACCAGCTGCCCGAAGTGCCAGGGGGAATTGCGCAAGCAGTTTGGCAATCTAGGTGTGACATTCAAGGGTTCTGGTTTTTACCGAACCGATTCCAAAAGCTCAAAAGAATCAAAGCCCGCCAGCACTTCGGAATCTTCGACTCCTGCTAGCGATTAGCCCCAGTGCGGAGGTTTGTCATCCCGCAGCCGATCGTCATTTGAATCATCCGGGTCACCCCAGGCTCGGTTGGTGTCCTCAAAAGCCTGCTCTTCAAAAAGCGGTTCTTTGCGATTAGCCAAATCCATGCCGAGCTCGGTGGCAATTCGATTTGCGACATCCTGCGGCCTGGCAAAAAGTTCGAGAGCGTGAACACGGGTGTAGTGCCAACCCATTGCCCTAAGTAGCCCTGGTCTAAGCCTGAGCTTGTCATCCCAACTCTCACCAACCAGTGACCAGTCGGCATCCACCACGGCAGCCTTGCTGCCTTGGGAGACGGCCAGACCAATCCGGCCACCAAAGTTCAGCTGCACCTTCATCCCAAGCTTTTCGCATCTCTTGGAAAGATCGCGCAGCAGCGGGTCTGGTTCTCCCGATTGCACGTCAGACAAAAACGAAGGGGCAATCAGGTCTTTTAGCCAGCGCTGGTTCTCTGGCAGCGACTGAGCGAAGTCCTCGAAGTTGTATGCCGAGACCACGGTAAGTCGCTTGCGCGCTGCAACAATCTGATTCACCATCCAGCGCCCGGCGTGAACGGAGTTGAAATCACCAAGCGAACCGGAGATTCTGCCCTCCGGGGTCCTGCCAAACCCGACCGAGAAAATAACTCGGTCAGCCAACCGGTGAGTCAGTTCCGACATGCTCACACACTCAAATCCCTCGCGGCCGTGAGCATCAAAGAACTCTGCGAGCTGAGGCTGTTTACCAACCTCCGACTCCACCTGCTGAGCGATTCGCTCAGCATGGGTGCGGGAGGCGGTGACCACCATCAGAGATTCCTCTGGCGTCCAGCGCGCGTGGTTCACAACCAGCTCCACCACCTGTCGCACCTCGGCATCCATCGACTCGGTTGCACCCTCGATGGTCGAGGTGGCGCTCACGCCCTCTTTGACCTCGATCTGCTCGAAGTTGTGCTGTCCAAAGAACTGGCCCACCGCTGGTTCTAAGACAATTTGACCCTGGTAGAAGTTGTCGTTTAGATACTTGCCCAAAACCTGAGACCCGGTGCGATAGTTGCGGGTGATCGAGAGCATCGGTAATTGCTCCTTGGCGTAGCTGAAGACACTGCCGCGCTCCGCCTCGATGTTGATTGGGGTTGCTCTAGCGACGGTGTCAAAGTCCATCGGAGCCGCAATCACATCATCGCCAAATGCAATCAGGCTGTCTGCCTTGCTAAGTGCCAGTGTGGCCTCCGCCAAACCAATGGACGCAGCATCGAGCACGATCACAACATCGAATCTCTCGTCTTTTGCTAACTCCCCACTCGGTATGGGGTGACCAAAGTTGCGGTTGCGAGTGCGTGCCAAAGCTCTTGGCCCTCGGTGTGGGCATTTCGAAGATTTAGCTTGCGCTCTTTGAGAAGCCTTCGAAGCAGGTCGGCCTGTGCGGGGTATTGCTTGATGCCGGCTTTCCACCTGGCAGCTAATTCACTGCGCACATAATCACTTGATTGGGCAACCACTTCCTGAGCGGCCATCTCGTATTCAAACTCAATTGCGGCCAGCTGTTGATTCGAGTAATCCATGATCTTTGGATTGGCCTGCACGATGGTCTCCAGAGCCGATTGCCACCAGGCCAAATCAAATTCAAGCTCTAGCTGCTCAACAGATGGGTTCAGTTTGCAAAGCTCACGCAATAGCCCCTGCAGACCCATCTCGTTGAGCTCTTGAACCAGTGGCAATCGCTCGATGTAGCGATCTAGCGGTTCAGTCTTTTGGCTCAGGTCCTCAAGCTTTTGACCAAGCTCAGCAAAACTCAATCTGGTTAGCAGCTCGATGTCTGGGTTTGGATCTAGGTGGCGCTGCAGGGTTTCTAGGACATCAAAGATCTTTTGATACTTACTCTCGACATCGCTCAGGCCAAGCGGAACGCTTGGCGGAGCGTTGCTCTCATTTAGTTCTAACCAGAGATCGAGCTGCTCTTGCGCAGCTCGCAATGATTCGTGCAGGTTTGGAACTGAGGACCCGGGACGAATGTATTCCTTGGCGAGCTTTTTGAATCTTCTGCGCTGGGCACCTGATTGATTGCCACGCTCAGAGCGTGGGCCGGTTGCCGTGATCATCTCGTGGATTGGGCGGTCATAGATAGAGGGCAAGAACTTATCCAGGGTCTGGCGAATACCGAGTAACAGGCTCAGCTGCACTGACCACTGTTCAACGCTTTCGCAGGGCCTTAGCTTCAAATCGGTCAGGTAGCGATTGATCTGGTAGCTCAGGGTTCTAAACTCCTCGCCAGAAATCTCCTTGACTCCCGCTAGCGCTCCACTGATCTCGGCCTGGGTCGAAAACTTTGCTCCGAACCAGGGCGAATCATCTGGTCCGTAGCGGAAGACTCCGGCCTCATGGGCTCTGTGCAGCAAAGAAGATGCCGCCTGGCGGATCGAGGGAAGCTGCTCTGGTTTGATTCGGGCTGACACCACCGGTGGGGTTGGCTTGGCAGCCAAATCGGCAAGTTTTTCAATGATTTCAATCAGCGTGAGATTCAGCGGATTGTCATTTGCGTGCAGGTTCTCGAAGTACTCCCTGACCTCAGCCTCGGCCTTTTCTAACCTGGCCTTGGCCTCAGCTAAACGGTGCTCTCCGGCTTTTTCGTTTCTGGAAATAGCTGCGACCGAATCGGCCCAGACGTTCCCCTCTCGAATGGCAAGGCCACCAAAGTTGCACTGGTTTAGCCGCTCTCCCACCTCGTCCAAAGTTTGTTGCCTAGGAGCAATGAGCAAAGCGCGCTTACCAACCAGTGCATAGTTAGCCAATAAGTTGACAACCGTCTGCAAGTAACCAGCTCCTGGCAGAGTCCAGACCGCAAAAGATTGTCCCGAGAGGGCCTTTTCTAAGACCTTGAGCTGAGAACTATCCGCATTCTCAACAGCCACCGGCTGCACGCTCTGAGCATCTGGCTGCTCTCCGCCATCGGTGATTAGCCTCAGTAAATCGCTGTCTTTGACACCGAGCTGGTTTACCGAGACCAAATCTGGAACAAAGTTTCCAAGCACAAGTAGCTTCTGAGTCTCCTTGGCGCTGTCACCCAAGACCTCGGTAACTAGAGATAGCACCGAGATAGGAATCAGTTCACCCTGACCCCCTGCCACAGCCATGAGGTCAGATTCACGAAAGTCTGGACGGGCCAGAACCAATAACTTGCTCAATGCCGGATTCAGCATTGGGAGTCTCATCGACCCTGAGCTCGTAGTCATCTCCCTTTGGGATCAGGTGCGCTCGCCAGAGCAGGATCGGCAAGGTCTTGTCATCTTGGGTGAGCACTGCACCGGCCGCAACGAACATTGCCGCCATCGAAAAGCTGCGTTCAATGGATCTGGCCTTGTTGCGAATTCTCCTGGCGGCGCTTAGCGCCCTGGCCTGGGCAACTCCGTCACGAACCAGGTTCGACATGGTGCTAGAGCGAGAGCCGGTGAGTTGGGCAAGGCCGCCGGGGTGAGCGCGAGCCAAATCGATTTGCCCAAAGCTGGAGGCCTCGAAGTCTAAAAGCGGGTTAGCACCGCCAATGGTTGCAAGCTCTTTTGCGAGCTGATCCAAAAGCTGTTGTCTTTCCACCCCAAAAGCCTAGAAGCGATGCGGGCAATCGGGCTGTTGCCTTGCCTAAAACCAGCAACAATGCCCTGGGGCATGAGCAAATGGGGTCCAGCAAAAAAGGCGTTATCCTAGGAAGGCTTTTTGGCCTCGTAGCTCAGTGGATAGAGCAACGGTTTCCTAAACCGTGTGTCGGAAGTTCGATTCTTCTCGAGGCCACCAACTATCGGTCAGCCTTTGCACATCTTCGCAAACTACTCTCAGGAATGTTCCAGATATCTCAACTCGCTTCGCGAAACTTGAGGCCTTTGTCTTGGAGCAAATCAAGGAGAAACATGACTGATTCAAATTCCACCACCTCAGACTTGGTAGACGTAGCAACAGCCGCCGGTTCATTTTCAACCCTGCTAGCAGCAGCAACTGCAGCTGGCCTAGTTGAGACCCTAAAGAGCACCGGCCCATTCACCGTCTTCGCACCAACCGATGACGCTTTTGCAGCACTGCCAGATGGTTTGGTAGCGGCATTGCTAAAGGAAGAAAACCGCGATGCTCTAGTGAAGATCTTGACCTACCACGTCGTGGGATCAAAGGTTCTAGCCGCAGACGTAGCAGCCGGTGAGGTTGCAACCGTTGAGGGTTCCAACATCTCAATCGCAGTTGGTGACAAGGTCGTAATCAACGACTCTGCCAACGTAACCGCAACCGATGTAATGGCATCAAACGGTGTCATTCACATCATCGACGCAGTGTTGGTTCCAGCTGGAGTCGACGCAGCAGCGTTGATTTCCTAACAACATCAAATGAAGGTGAGGGCTTCGGCCCTCACTTTTTTTGTTTCTAGTTGGCTTGGCTTCTAGATAACTTTGCCTCTAGATGACTTTGTTTCTAGACAACTTTGTTTCTAGGCAGCTTGGCGTTGCATCGCCAAGAACTCCCGCCACTGCGGTTGCTCTTTCTCAGCTCCGCGAACACTCCAGATCACACCGGTTGGCATCTTTGGGGTGATCTTTAGCTCCCAGTTCATCTCGGCGGGGGTCTTGTCGCCCTTGGCGTTATTGCACTTGAGGCAGCAGGCCACCAGGTTGTCCCAGGTGTCCTTGCCGCCACGAGATTTGGGTAGCACGTGATCAATAGTGTTGGCACCCTTGAGGCAGTAGCCACACTTGAAGCCATCCCTACGCAGCACTCCCCTGCGAGAAACTGGAATCCTTCTCGAATTTGGAATGCGCACATAGCGCTGCAGCAAGATCACCGTGGGTAATTCAAACTCCTCGGTGGCACTTCTAACCACCTGGTTTTGATCTCCTGCAAGCACGGTCGCCTTTTGGTTGAGAACCAGAACGAGTGCTCTTTTGAAACTGACAACGGCCAAGGGCTCATAGCCAGCGTTTAGAACGAGTGTGCGCAACTTTCTCTCCTGTCGAACTCGCCCACACGGATTGCGGGCATTCGAATCGAGGCCGGGAAATAAAAAACGCGCCGCAAAAATGCGACGCGTGTGGTTACCGGCATGGGTATGAAGGGGGAACGGTGCAGATGTATCCGCTCACCGTGCTTGGCATGCATGATTCCCGGCATCAGACACCTCCCTAAATACCCGTCAATCGATACTTGCTGGAAAGAGTAAGAGGCTTTTTATAAAAAGCCAGTTAGAAACGCAGAGCCTAAAGGTGAAGTTTTGGTTGCGATTTAGTTCTCGATATCCGCAAGGCGGACGATGTGGTACTTGGAGGTAAAGATTGGAGCAAGCTTGACGCGGTCACCTGGCTGGGGTGCGTGATAGAAGTTTCCATTGCCGGCATAGATGCCGTTGTGGGAGAAGTCGTTGAACACCACGATGTCACCTGGGACCGCCTCAGATTCAGGAATGCGGGTTGCCATGCGAGCTTGCTGGTAAACGCTGTGTGGCAGATCAATGCCGAACTGAGCGTAAACAAACAAAACGTAACCGGAGCAGTCGATGCCTCCTGGGGTTTGACCACCATAGACATAAGGTGTGCCAACCAATTCAGCTGCCGACTTCATGAGGTTGGCGCTGGTGATTGAGGTAAATCTTGGGTTGGCCAGGTAGTCGGCAGCTCTTGGTCCGGTGTAGCGCACGCCACCAGATGGCCTCACCTCGAATTCAGAGGCATCTGCTGGCTGGAAATCTCCGCGGGTGAACTCAACGGCCCTGGCCGTTGCAACCGTTAGACCCTGAACCTGAGCGGTGCTTGAAGCCAGTTCGCCATCTCTAGTCAGACCCGCTGCGGCTGTGACATCTGGGGTGAATCCGTAGGAGGGAAGAGCAAAGGTTGCCATCAAACCAGTGGCTGCCGCCATGGTCATGATTGTCCTCATTGGAGAGGGGCCAGCCTTGGGCTTGGCCTTCTCCTGCACGCGCAGCGAACGGCGTGAGGGTAATGAGGTGTCAGCAATTGTTGCTGTCAAAAGGAATCCTCCGATAGGTCTTTCGGTCTTCCGCTAGAGAATTATAGCGAGGTTTATGGGATTTCACTGAGGAACAGGTGCTGAGCCACAAGGTTGTCTACAACAAGACCCTCCTCGAGCTCGAGATTTGATAAAAACCAGTTCTTGTTGTTCTTTGTGACCAGCACATTTTTACCCGGCAGAAGCTGAAGATCTCTGAGCTGAACCAGGAACTGAGAGTCAACCTGCAATGGTTCACCGATTCGGCAGAGGGTGTATTTGCCATCTTGAAGTTCGGGAAGCGGCTGGCAACTGATGCTTTCCCGAATCGGAAGGCCGAGCAGCTCAAGGCCTGGGACCGGCATGCCAAAAGGAGAGATGTTGGGGTCGGATACCAGCTCCACCAGTCGCCGCTCGACCTCTTCACTCATGACGTGTTCCCAGCGGCAGGCCTCGTCGTGAATCTTCTCCCAGGGCAAGCCAATGACCTCTAATAGCAACCGCTCGGCGAGCCTGTGCTTGCGCATCACCTCGACTGCGGTGAGTCTGCCCTCATCGGTGAATTCCAGGAGCCGATCGTCTTTGACCTTTAGTAGACCATCGCGTTCCATGCGGGCAACGGTCTGGGAAACGGTTGGTCCAGAGTGGTCCAATCGCTCGGCAATGCGCACCCGCATTGGGTTTAGACCCTCTTCCTCAAGTTCGTAGATTGCCTTGAGGTACATCTCGGTGGTGTCGATTAGGTCAGTCACTTTGCCCCCTTCAGGACAGCTAACAGCCTAGTTGTGCCAGTAAACTTTGGCCCATGGCCCAGATTGTAATTCCCGAAAACCTAAAACCACTAGACGGCAGATTCGGCTGCGGCCCCAGCCGCATGCGCAAAGAACAGTTTGAGGCCTTTGCAAAATTTGGTGCCGAACACATGGGAACCTCTCACCGCCAGGGGCCGATCAAGGCCCTGGTCGGAGAGCTGAAAGCCGGGCTGCTTGATATGTTCCAGGCACCCGAGGGCTATGAAATCATCCTGGGTAACGGCGGCGCATCGGCGTTCTGGGATGTCGCAACCCACTCGCTCGCCAACAAAAAGGCCAGGCCTTGGTTCACGGTGAGTTCGGCGGAAAGTTCGCCAAGATTCTGGACACCCCTTGGCTAGCTGCCCCAACGGTTATCAACGCAGAGCCTGGCACCAGGGGTGAATTTGCACCAGAGGCAGATGTTGACCTCTATGTCTACCCACACAACGAAACTTCAACAGGTGTTGTTACCCACGTTCACAGACCAGCTGGCATCTCAAGCGATGCGCTGATGCTCACCGATGCCACCAGCGCAGCTGGCGGCATTGACTTTGATCCAACTTTGACCGATGTCTACTACTTTGCTCCGCAAAAGAACCTGGCCTCAGATGGTGGATTGTGGTTGGCGCTGGTATCCCCGAAGGCAATCGAGCGCATCGAAAAGTGTGCACGCATCGGGTAGGTACATTCCAAACATTCTCTCGGCCAAGCTCGCGCTTGATAACTCAAGAGACAACTTCACCCTGAACACCCCCGCGCTTGCCACGCTGTTCTTCACTAACAACCAGGTGCAGTGGATCAACCAAAACGGTGGCCTGGCATGGGCTGATGCCAGAACCAAGCAGAGCTCGAAGATCATGTTTGATTGGGCAGAGAGAACCTCGGTTGCAACGCCATTTGTGAAAAACCCAGATCACCGCTCCCAGGTGGTTGCCACCATTGACTTTGAGGGTGTCGATGCCAACCAGGTCGCAGCCATCCTGCGTGAAAATGGAATTGTTGACACCGAGTCCTATCGCAAGCTCGGTAGGAACCAGCTTCGGGTGGCAACCTTTGTTGCCTCCGAGCCCTCAGACTTTGAAGCCCTTACCGCCTCGATTGACTACGTTCTGGAGCGAATCTAAATGCGACTGTTCGTGCCATTTTCTGAGCGCAAGAGCCACCCGGAACCGGTTGATGTTGATGCCAAGAAGGTGGTGCTAGTTGGAACCCTCATCTGGGTCCTGCTCTTCGTAGTCTTGCTCGCGCTTTATCCGACGCTGGCGGACTCGGGTCTTCAGTGGTGGCTGCACACTGCTGGAGTCGGAATCCTGCTCGGCATCGTCGGACTGATCATGATCAGAAAGCGCTGACGCCATATCGGCAATTAGCTGATCTGCCTCGGCATCGCTCTTGGCCTTGCCGGCCTCTTTAAGCTCCGCTCGGAACTGAGCCAGGCGCTCCGCCCATGGCACCCAATCTGGAGCCAATACCGCATTTTCACCAGCCATCAGGTTTAGCTCTGCAACCATGGCCTGCTTGCGCTTATCGGGCTGGGTGAGGGTGACTACCCAGTTCCAACCCTCATAGCCACGCATGCTGCATTGAAAGCGGACGTCAATGGCGCCCTTCTCAATTTCTTTTTCGTCAACAAAGCCGCCGTAGCTACCGTCTGGAAGCTCGGCGAGAGCCTCGGTGGCTAGGTCTTTGTTACTAACCTTCAAGCTCGTCCGCCACCTTGCGCAAGAGCTGGGCAACCTTGCGACCGTGAGCGGCCTCCGGATACTTGCCGCGCTTGAGATTGCCACCCATCTGGTCCAACAATCCGATTAGGTCTTCGGTGATTATCGCGAGGTCCTCGGCGGGCTTGCGATTGACCTGCGTGAGGGTTGGCACCTCGAGGATTCTCACCGAGAGTGCTTGAGCGCCCTTGCGGCCATCAATGATGCCAAATTCAACTCTGGAGCCTGGTCGAATGGTTTCGGTGCCATCTGGCAATGCGCTGGCGTGCAGGAAAACCTCGGATCCATCGTCTGAGGCGATGAAACCAAATCCCTTTTCGTCATCAAAAAACTTAACCTTGCCGGTGGGCATTGCTCCTACTTTCAACTGCTCGGCGATAAGTGTATCCGAAGAGTTAGAGTTGTCTGATGGCGCAATCATCCCAAAGACCTCAGATTGAGACCATCTTGGCCTACATGGCGGTGGGCGTGACGCTGGTTTCGATTCTCTCGATTATGGCAACCCTCATAATCAGCGCAACAGGTTCGATTGAGATACCCGTGATCTTGGCGCAGCTGCCACTAATCGGTTTGCCAATTGGGTTTGTGCTGATCATGGCGATGCTGATCACCGGAATCATCAGGCGCTCTAAGCAGAATCGAGATTAGTGTCCTCACTACTGGAGCTATCCAAGGACCTTGCAACGCGAAGCGCTGATGAGCTGCGCGAACTAGTTTCCAAAAGCGCCTCTGCCACCCAGGGCTGCAATGACCTACTCGATCTTTCAAGACTCTTGCTATCGCGTCGAGAACTCGAGATCAGAATCCGATCTCTGAGCGCCAAAGAGCTTGCCAACCTTAGAAACTCCAAGCCCTCCAAGTTTCTAAAGCAGCTCGCCCTCTCAGGGGATCAGGTCTTCGAGGAGGCTGTGGCCTTGGCGCAAGAGCTCGAGCCGATCCCTCACAAACCAAACCTCAGCCATGGCAACTCGCTCTCTGCCTATGAGACCATGCTCTGCATCACCGAGTTGCTGTTTGCTTGCGAGCGCCACTGGCTGGGAGTGATTCGAGCCGGTATCCGCAGTCAGGACGCCAAGGAGATTGCCCTCAAGCTCAAGGTGACACCCAAAGAGGTTCAGCAACGCTTCCAGCTCGCAATGCGAGCTGGGTTGGTTACTAGCCAGCATGAGCGCTGGGTGGCAACCGAGGCAGGTCTTAGCTGGTTGGAACTCGATCGCGAGCAAGCCTGGCTCGCTCTTGCGACTCCGCTTTGGAAACTGCCAGAGATTAGCTTCACCAAGGGCAATGTTTCAGAACAGCTGCTGAGTGCCTATCCACTGATTGACCTTGGCAGCTTGGAGCTGTTGGAGTTTGGAGCATTCCTTGGGCTACTAGATGGCGAAGATGTCCTAGCGCCACTAACCAAGAGCGATCTTGCATCGAGCGCTAAGGCGGTAATCAAGGAATTGCCCAAGGCCGAAGAGCGATTGATCGTGCAGGGGGATTTGAGCATTATTTGTCCCGGGCCACTCTCCCCCGCACTGCATCGCCAATTGGATTCCTTCGCCGACAGCGAGGACCTCGGGCTTGCCGCGAGGTTCCGAATCTCAAACCTCACCCTCTCGCACGCCCTCGAAATTGGCATGCAGCTAACCGATGTCGAGGCCGTTTTGAAAAAGCTCAGCGGCAAGGAGTTGCCGCAACCGGTGCAGTATTTGTTTGAGGAGGTCAAAAAGCGATTTGGCCAACTCAAGGTCCTCATTGGTGAAACAGGAACGATCGTGGAGTCCTCCGACACCATCTTGATCACCCAGATAGCAAACGAGTCAAAGCTCGCAGGTCTAATGCTAAAGCCAATTGCGCAAGGGCAACTTGCCTCCCGGCTCGATGCCGAGCTGATCTATTTCAACCTCAGAGACGCCGGGTATCAAGCGGTCATGTTTGCAAATGGCAAGGTGGTCTCCCCGAGGTTTAGAAACTTCCAGGCCGCTCCAGAGAAGACCGGTGATGACCTTTTGGAGCTATGTGAAAAGCTGCTTTCTGGCACCAATGTTGAGATGCAGGAAAACGACATCCTCCGTCAGCTGCAGTTTGCCCTGAAGAACAAACTGCTCGTGAAACTCAGGGTCGAATTGCAAGATGGCTCGGAGCAGGAGTTTGAATTAGCCCCGCTAGGGATATCGGCAAACCGACTGCGTGGCAAAGACACCGAGAAAGAAGCTGAGCGAACTCTGCCAATTTCCAGGATTCGCGGAGTGCTGCTGGTTTAAGCTATTGGGATGTCTGGTCCCCTTATCGTGCAGTCCGATCGCACGGTTTTGCTTGAGACCGACCACCCCGATGCTCAGGATGCTCGCCACGAATTAGCGATCTTTGCCGAGCTTGAGCGAGCACCAGAACACATTCACACCTACCGCATCACCAAGCTCGGTCTGTGGAATGCCAGGGCCGCAGGGCACGATGCCAACTACATTCTCGAGGGCTTGAGAAAGTATTCGAAGTTTCCACTTCCCCCGCTAGTTGAAGCAGAAATCGAAAGCACGATTGCGCGCTTTGGCAAGCTCACCATTGAGCGAGACGAGCAAGGGCTTTTGCTCAGCTCAGATTCGATTGCGGTTTTGACCGAGGTCGGGTCCAACAAAAAGATTCAGGAGCTTTTAGAGGGCCGCGAAGAAGCCGGCTACCGCGTTCGCGACTGGGCCCGCGGTCAACTAAAACAGCAGCTCCTAAAACTTGGTTGGCCCGCCCAGGACAATGCCGGCTACACCCCCGGCACCCCGCACGAGATTGACTTGGCAACCAACGGCTGGGCTCCAAGGCAGTACCAATTGGATGCGGTGGCAAAGTTTGTCGAGGGCGGATCGGGTGTTGTGGTTTTGCCCTGCGGTGCTGGAAAGACAATCGTTGGTGCTGCCGCGATGGCCCAGGTCAAAACCAACACCCTGATTTTGGTAACCAACACCGTTGCCGCCAGACAGTGGCGCGATGAGCTTTTGGCAAAGACCTCGCTGACCGAGGATGAGATTGCGGAGTACTCCGGGTCTTCCAAGGAATTGGCACCGGTGACAATTGCGACCTATCAGATATTGACCACCAAGAAAAAGGGTGAGTTTTTACACCTCGCACTTCTGAATGCTCGCGACTGGGGCCTGATTCTCTATGACGAGGTTCACCTATTGCCGGCACCTATTTTTAAGATGACCGCAGATCTGCAAGCGCGCAGGAGGCTGGGTTTGACCGCGACCCTGGTTCGTGAAGATGGCAGAGAGTCCGATGTCTTTTCCTTGATTGGACCCAAGAGATTCGATGCTCCTTGGAAAGAGATCGAGCAGCAGGGCTACATCGCACCGGCCAAGTGCTACGAGGTGAGAGCGATGCTCCCAGATGATGAGCGCATGGACTACGCGATTGCGGATTCCGATGGCCGGTTCAGAATCGCCTCCACCGCCAAGGCAAAACTTGCCATCATGAGACGGATCCTGAAAAAGCACGAGGGTGAACCGACTTTGATTATTGGGCAGTACTTGGACCAAATCGCAGAGGTCGCAGAGGCTCTGGGGGTTCCAAAGCTCACCGGCGAGACGCCGGTGGATGAGCGCGAGGTGCTGTTCAAGAAATTCAGAAGCGGGGAGATTAGCGCCCTGGTGGTTTCCAAGGTTGCGAATTTCTCGGTTGACCTCCCCGAGGCATCGGTTGCGATTCAGATCTCTGGAGCGTTTGGGTCCAGGCAAGAAGAGGCTCAGCGGTTGGGACGATTGCTTCGCCCCAAGGAGGACGGTCGCTCGGCAGCGTTCTACACAATCGTTTCGAAAGACACGGTCGAGCAGGACTTCGCCCAAAACCGACAAAGGTTCCTAGCGGAGCAGGGTTACTCCTACGAAATCATGGACGACAACGAGATCTAGCTCTTTTCCCTCTTTACAGCCCGTTTACAGTTAGTTCTCAGGAAACTATCGCAAACTCAGAGCATGGAAAGCCTAAAAGTTCTAGTTGTAGACGATGAACCAAACATTCGTGACCTTCTCTCGGCAAGCCTGCGCTTCGCCGGACACCAGGTGAGCGTTAGCCCAAACGGCAACGACGCCATCAACAAGATCGTTGAACTCCAGCCCGATATCGTGCTGCTAGATGTCATGCTTCCGGACATCTCGGGATTCGGAGTGACCAAAAAGATTCGCGGCATGGGCATTGAAACCCCAATCCTGTTTTTGACCGCACGGGATGACACCGAGGACAAGGTTGCCGGCCTCACCGTTGGCGGCGATGACTATGTCACCAAGCCCTTTAGCCTTGACGAGATCATGGCCAGAATCTCCGCGATCATGCGCCGTACCGGCAAGGATGCGGCCCCGGGCTCGGTAATCCGAGTCGGCGAACTCGAGATCAACGAGGACGCTCACGATGTGAGCGTGAATGGCGAATTGGTTGACCTCTCCCCCACCGAGTATCAGCTCTTGCGCTACCTGGCAACAAACCCGAACCGGGTTTTGACCAAGGCGCAGATTCTGGATCACGTTTGGGAATATGACTTCAATGGTGAGATGGGTATTGTCGAGAGCTATGTCAGCTACCTGCAGCAAGAAGTTGGACCCAATCTCCTCTGAACCGCTCATCGTCACCAAGCGTGGCGTTGGCTACATGCTCAAGGGGCCCAAGGGCTAAGTCTTGAAGCAGAAATTCTTAGCAGCCTGGGAGAAGATTTCCCTCAGGGCCAAACTAACCACTTTGTCGGTTGGCTTGATTGGTCTTTTGCTAAGTGTCTCGAGCGCCGGAACCGTCGCGCTGTTATCCACCTACCTGCAGCAAAACACCGACACCCTTTTGACCACCACTGCAAATCAGCTGCGCGATGAGAATCCGCTTGGGCTAGAGCGCAGAGTTGCCTCCGGCGCTCTCGCGCTCCCTTCGTTGCCAAGCGATTACTACATCGCAATTTTGGATGCCGAGGGCAATCAGTTTCTTGGTTTGGTTTCGTCCACCGGTGGTGGTAGGGAACTACCCAACTTTGAAACCCTAACTCTTGATAGGGTCATCGAGCTTGGCGGGCTACCCTTTGACGCCGAGGTCAGCGGATCCCGAGGTGAGAGCGATTGGCGCATCGTCGCCCTACCGCTATCAAGAGCAAATGGCTCGGTGGTCGTAGCGCTACCCACCAGTTCTAACCGCCAGATCATCGCCGAATACGGCGTGATTGGTGCGAGGTTTGGAATCTTCCTGCTGACTCTCTCCGGCCTCAGTATCTGGCTCACCATCACCTCTGCCCTCAGGCCGCTGAAAGAGGTTGAGAGGACCAGTGAGGCCATCCAGAGTGGCAAGTTCTCCTCACGTCTGGTGGAGCGAGATCCAAAGACCGAGATCGGTAGGCTCAACCGGGCCTTGAACTCGATGCTTGATTCGATCGAGGGCGCGGTTCGAGGCAGAGACAAAACCCTGACGCAAATGCGCAGGTTCGTCTCAGACGCCAGCCACGAACTCAGAACTCCGCTGGTGACTGTTCGCGGCTATGCCGAGCTCTATCGCATGGGAGCAATAAAAAGCAAAAAGACCTAAACGAGGCCATGCAGCGCATCGAATCAGAAGCCATTCGAATGACCGGGTTGGTCGAATCACTTCTCACCCTGACCCGCATGGACGAAATCGGAAACCTAAAACTTAGAGAGCAAGACCTCTCGGAGATTGCGAGTGCGGTGGTGAAAGACGCCTCCGTTGCAAACCCCAAGGTTCGATTCCTGACCCAAAGTTCAACCTCAGCAAAAGCAAACGTCGATGGCGATCGCATCAAGCAGGTGCTGACGAACTTGGTAAATAACGCCGGGCGATTCTCACCCGATGACTCTGAGGTTCAAGTTGCAGTCTCGAGTGCAAATGGCAAACACAGGCTCGAGGTCATTGACCACGGCGAGGGCATCCCAGAGATGCTCAGAGACAAAGTCTTTGACCGCTTCTATCGAGCCGACAGCTCTCGCAATCGTGAAACCGGAGGTTCTGGTTTGGGGCTTGGCGATTGCCAAGTCAATCGTCAGCGCTCACGAGGGCCAAATTTGGATCGAAGAGACCGAAGGCGGCGGCGCAACATTCGTAATCGAGTTACCCACAAAGGGCCCCGAGGTCGAGTTATCCACAGCTTCAATCAAGACGGTCACCGAGAGCGAGTAATTCAGGCAGGGTTTAGCCATGCCTCAATTCACAGTAGATAGCGAGCGAATCCTCGCAGCTAACGCCAACATCCAAGGAACCATCTCGCGCCTCCAGCAGGAGGTGACATCCCTGCAAACCCAACTCGGCGGTCTGTCAGATTCCTGGCAGGGCGCCGCAGCGGTGAGCTTCCAAGAACTCATGGTGCGCTGGCGCACCACATCGGATCAGGTGGAAGCTCAGCTGGGCCAGATCGGCCAGGCCCTGAGCTATGCCGCCCAGCAGTACTCCGATATCGAATACGCCAACCAAAGGCTGTTTCTCTAGGCAACAAAAAGGCGGGGTGGTTTCCCACCCCGCCTTCTTGGTTACTTCTTTAGAAGTCCATGCCGCCCGATGGGTCAGCTGGCATTGCCGGAGCTGGCTCTGGCTTCTCAGCCACAACCGCCTCGGTGGTTAGGAACAGACCTGCAATGGAGGCAGCGTTCTGCAATGCAGAGCGGGTCACCTTCACTGGGTCATTGATTCCGGCCTTCAGCATGTCTACGTATTCGCCAGTGGCGGCGTTTAGACCGTGACCGGAAGGTAGGTTTCCAACCTTCTCGGCAACCACGCCTGGCTCGAGGCCAGCGTTGATTGCAATCTGCTTTAGCGGAGCGGAGATAGCCACGCGAACGATGTTCGCACCGGTTGCCTCGTCGCCGGTTAGCTTGAGTCCGTCGAATGCGACCTTGCCAGCCTGGAGTAGTGCAACACCACCACCTGCGACGATGCCCTCCTCGACAGCAGCCTTGGCGTTGCGGACTGCGTCCTCAATGCGGTGCTTGCGCTCCTTGAGCTCAACCTCGGTCGCTGCTCCAGCCTTGATGACTGCAACACCGCCAGCTAGCTTCGCTAGGCGCTCCTGCAGCTTCTCGCGGTCGTAGTCAGAGTCGGTGTTGCCGATCTCGCGGCGAATCTGCTCGACTCGGCCCTTGATCTGCTCAGCGTCTCCTCCACCTTCAACGATCGTGGTCTCGTCCTTGGTGATTACCACCTTGCGAGCACGACCCAGCATTGCCAGTTCGGTGTTCTCTAGCTTCAGACCAACTTCTTCGGCGATTACCTGACCACCGGTCAGAATCGCGATGTCCTGCAGCATTGCCTTGCGGCGGTCACCAAAGCCAGGAGCCTTGACGGCTACGGACTTAAAGATGCCGCGGATCTTGTTTACGACCAAGGTTGCAAGGGCTTCGCCCTCGATGTCCTCGGCGATGATCAATAGTGGCTTGCCGGCCTGCATGACCTTGTCCACGATTGGAAGCAGGTCCTTCATGTTGGCGATCTTGCTGTTGGCGATCAGGATGTAGGCATCCTCGAGGATTGCCTCCTGGCGGTCTGGGTCGGAAACCATGTAGGCGGAGACGTAGCCCTTGTCAAAGCGCATACCCTCGGTCAGCTCTAGCTGAATGCCGAAGGTGTTGGACTCCTCAACGGTTACAACACCCTCCTTGCCAACCTTGTCGATTGCCTCGGCGATGATCTCACCGATGACTGAGTCACCGGCAGAAATGGATGCGGTTGCAGCAATCTGCTCTTTGGTCTCGACTGGCACTGCCATTTTCAATAGTGCCTGGGTGACGGCCTCTGAGGCCTTGTCGATACCGCGCTTTAGGCTGATTGGGTCAGCACCGGCTGCGACGTTGCGCAAGCCTTCCTTGACCAAGGCCTGAGCCAAAACGGTTGCGGTGGTGGTTCCATCACCTGCAACATCGTCGGTCTTCTTCGCTACTTCCTTGACGAGCTCGGCACCAATCTTTTCGAATGGGTCGGAGAGCTCAATCTCCTTGGCGATCGAAACACCATCGTTGGTAATGGTGGGGGCGCCCCACTTCTTCTCCAACACGACGTTGCGACCACGTGGGCCTAGGGTGACCTTCACGGTGTCGGCCAGAATGTTCAGGCCGCGCTCGAGGCCGCGACGCGCCTCTTCGTTGAAGTGAATAATTTTTGCCATTTGGGTTTCTCCCGTTTGCACTTAAGACTTGATTAGCACTCGCGGATGTCGAGTGCTAACTAAAGTTTTAGCACTCTAATGCTCCGAGTGCAAGCGAACACCGACCGCATTTCGCGATCGGTGTTCGATTTTTTTGCGGGATCTAGTCGATCGGGTTGACGTTTTCGGCCTGTGGGCCTTTGTCACCGCTCTTGACGTCGAATTCGACGCGCTGGTTTTCTCTTAGCTCACGGTACCCATTGGACTGAATAGCGGAGAAGTGAACGAATACGTCCGGTCCGCCGTCCTGAGTGATGAAACCAAAACCCTTTTCAGAGTTGAACCACTTAACGGTTCCTTGTGCCATTTGTTGCTCCTGTAGCTTGTACCATCCGCGTATGTCACGGGTGCGTCAAGCCACAACCGCAGTCAGAGCTCGATTCCTCAACTCTACGGCGTGTTTTGGGAATTACAAGGGGTAACCAACAGGTTTGTACTGTGTTACCCAACGGTTATAAACACCTTTTAGGAGCTGAATAATTGCGGTACGAAGTCTATAAAACTGACGACCAGTGGAAGCAGGAGCTGGACGAGTTCGAATACCACGTGCTCCGTATGGGTGGCACCGAGCGTGCCTACACCGGTGAACTCCTAAATGAAAAGCGCGAGGGCAGCTACCACTGCCGTGGCTGCGACGCCTTTTTGTTTGTTGCCGACACCAAGTTTGATTCCCACTGCGGTTGGCCTTCTTTCTATAAGCCGCAGGACAATGACGCCATCGAATACATCGAGGACAAATCTCACGGCATGGTCCGCACCGAGGTTCGTTGCAAGAAGTGCGGCGGTCACTTGGGCCACGTCTTTGACGATGCTCCGCAAACTCCAACCGGAGATCGCTACTGCATCAACTCAGTGAGCATCACCTTCAAACCAAAGTCCTAGAATTCTCAGGCGCGATAAATCTCGCGAACTGAGAATTTAGAAACGGTCTAATTGGGAACAATCATCAACATCCTGGCAATTTTGGCCGGGTCAATCATTGGCGTTTTATTGGGCCACCGTCTTCCCGAGAAGATGAGCAAAACCCTCACCGATGCAATGGGTTTGGTCGTGCTGGTGATTGGTGGGCTAAATCTCTTTGCGCTGCAGGACGCTGATTTTGTCTCTGCAGTCACATCCTCCGGAACCCTCTTGGTTGTTCTAGGAGCTTTGCTAATTGGTGGTGTGCTCGGTTCGCTACTTGGGATTGACAATCGCCTCACTCACTTTGGAACCTGGCTCCAACTCAAGACCTCGAGAATCGGTAAGGGTGGCGATAAGGACAAGTTCATTGAGGGCTTTGTGAATGCCTCGCTTTTATTCACCATCGGGCCGATGGCGGTATTGGGTGCACTGCAGGATGGACTAGGTCAGGGCATCGATGTCTTGGCCTTGAAATCGACCCTGGACGGCTTCACATCGATCGCCTTTGCCGCCACCTTTGGCTGGGGAGTCGCCTTTAGCGCAATACCGGTTGGAATCTGGCAGGGCATTTTGTATGTTTCAGCCCTGACTCTCGGTGCTTCCTTGTCGCAAGCAGTGGTCGCCGCAATCACCGCAACCGGCGGGGTGCTGCTGCTGGGCACTGGCCTAAGGGTGCTTCAAATCCGCATGGTCAACATCGCAGATCTACTGCCGGCGCTACTGGTAGCGCCGCTGCTAGTGATTTTGGTTGACGCCCTTATCTAGCTTTTGACGCCAAGAGGAAAAGCTGCGCACCGATCCGGCATGGGGCAAGTCTGAGCCAGGGGTAGGGATGAACCTCGGCAAGTTTTTTGAACTTCTTGAATGATGGCACCGGGGCAAACGTGACAGCGACATCGTGCTCTTGAGCAAACAGGTAGGGATCTCCGAGGTAAACGGTTAGCTCTCTGCGCTCTGACAGGTCTTTTAGTGTCTCTAGATAAAAACCAATTCTTTTAGCGCTGAGCTGCAGTTTTGCGAGCGCCGCCTGATTGAAAACGAACACGACTGGTAGATCGGGATTGGCAACCAAGGCTCGATCTTCATCGCCGAGTGAGTCAATCGTCAAAAGAACGTGATCTGGTTTGGTAAGACTCAGCGCCGAGAGCGGACCTGCGGTCCTTCTCGGGTCTGGGTCATTATCCAGCAAGGGATCGCGCTCTAGTTGCCGAGGTTGAATCTCGTCTGGGAACTGTTGGATTGGGCAGTTTGCTTGCAGTGGGCAGCGCTTGCAAAGCCCCGGTGCACGCTTTTCCACTTGCCACCTCGCAAAGCCATAGGGCTTGCCGGTCCCCGCCCCCACGGTCCATTGCCAACCAAGCAGGTTGGCAGCCCGCGAGCCGTCAATGAGTTCTTGATGCATGCGCTCTTGGCCATGTAGCCAGCCCTTTTGGTTTCTAACGCTCCAGTGTGATGCCAGCCACATTCTGGTCTGGTTCACTAGCCAGCCATCACTCTCTAGCTCACTCACCACCTCATCGATGCAGGCCATGTCCCGGTTCCAACCATCGCCTTTGGTATTCCAGTTGGCCTCAAAGCGCAGGTTCTCAAAAAGCGCAGTGCCCAACCTGCCATAGAGATGTCTTGCATACTCCTGCCAAAAAAGCTCGTCTCGAAACTTCTCACGGTCCTTGTAGGGAGCCTTACCAACTGCGCGATAAACCTGATCCAGGGTGAGAATGTTGTGACGAATATAGGGAGAGAGCACGCTTGCCCCGCGCTTAGATCTTGGCAGCACCTCGGAGCGCAGATTCGCATAGCCAGTGATATCCAAGCTGGCCAGCGCTGCATCGGCAGCGCTCTGGCCGCCCTTGATAGAGCTCAGACCAACGGGCCCGGAGTAGAGACCTTGAAACTCACGCTCAATGATGGTTTCAGTGTCGGCACTGATATCTAGAAGTTTTTGCACCGCTTTTCAAACCACGGCTAGAACTGTTAGCTTCCGCTCAGCTCAAGAAAATGTAGTCTTGGTAAATGGAAATTTGGGAAGCCTCGAAATTAGCCTTCAAGCAGTACGCAACCTTCACGGGACGAACCAGTAGGCCTGACTACTGGTATTTCATCCTGGCACTGTTCCTGTTGTCTGCCATCGCATCGGTTATCTCAGACGATCTTGCAACCATTGTTGCGATAGTGACTCTTCTACCGTGGCTTAGTGCCACCGCAAGAAGACTGCGGGATACCGGAAAGAGCATGAATCAGTTTTGGTGGCTGCTGATTCCAATAGTTGGAGCAATCATTTTGCTGGTCCAGGCAGCACAGCCCACGATGCCAGAACACCAACGCGCTTCCGACTAGGAAGCTAGAGAGCCGACTGCGGGACTCGAACCCGCAACCCCCGCTTTACAAGAGCGGTGCGCTACCATTGCGCCAAGTCGGCGTTGCGGCATAAAGCCTAGCGTTTGAGCTTCTAAAAGTCCTCTTTGATCGGTTTTGGTTCAAGATTGAAAGTGAACCCAAGAGCTAGTTGAGCTCGGAGAACAGATAGCTTGCAATCTCTCGACTGAGATCTTGAGCGTTTACCCCAAGTGTCTCGGCAACAGCTTGGTCCCAGCTTCCATTGCTGCTTAGCACCATTAGCTCATGCACCTGCAGCAAACTGAAATTCATGTAGAGGTATTCAAAGACCAGCATGCCGAGATCGTAGGCGACCCGGTAATCGGGAAAGCAGACGCTATCGCTTTCCAAAAGCTCAAAGAACCTAGTCTCGGATGATTCTGCAACATTCGAAGGTGATTGCCTCAGCGTTGCAATGACCTGAGATCTAGACCGTGAACTGGTCTCCAGATAGGTCTCGAAGAAGGTTGCCTGACCTTCTGCAAACCAACACTTTCCGCCATAACCAAAGACTGCCTGGTAGAAGTGGGCGGCCTCGTGACGAGACACGTAGTCGATACCGCGGTCAGTGAACCTGGTGCCAACCACGTTGTCTTGATACTCCTTGCCATTGACCGTGTTGCCCGCTCCACAAAACACATTTGAGCTCAAGCGGCAGTGGCCGAGCTCATTGAGCTCTGCATTCCAAAGATCAAGGGGATAGTCCGCATCTTGTTCTAATCGGTAGTCAACCCACCACTCATAGTCTTTTTCGCTAACCAGCACCCAGTCCATGCCTAATGACTCAAGCCCAACCAGCTGATACATCTTCAGCTTGTCCGAAAAGCGATTGATCACAGCTTCAACCTTTTCTGGCACCGCGGTTGGGCCGATCTCATAGACAACCTCAAAAGGTTCGAGCTGGCTTGCCGCTTCCTCGATTGCCTCGACATGAACTTTCAACCCGGCAAGATCTTTGGATGCGGGCGTGGCTCTGATTAGTGCATCCAGTTGCTCCTGAGACAGCAGCGCTCGGAGCCGGCTCCACAGCCGGCTCAGCATTGCTGGTTTCGCTAGGTTCCGGCTCGGCAGTGTTGGTCTCAGTTGCCTGAGCAGTTGACTCAGTTGTTGCCTGAGAATTTGGTTCCGCAGTTGATTCAGTTGTTTCCTGCGACTTTGGTTGGGTTGCTGATTGAGTTGTTGGCTGAGTCGCTGGCTGAGTTGCTGCAGTGCAGCCAGCAAGGAGTGCGGCTACTGCCACGAACCCAATAAGTACTCTCCACCCCAAAGCCATCCCCCTTGATGCTCAGATCGAATACCAGTGTATTTCTTGGAATCCAAACCGGGTCGATGTGTTGTTCCCCTCGAGGCCTGGGAGTTCAAGGATTAGCAGAACCCAAGTGTTGTGCATAGTCTTGAAGAACAAGCAAGACCAACAGTTAGGACATGGGCGGCCAAAAGCTAAAGCCCTAAAAGATAATGAAAAAATCAGACCTAGACAAAGCCCTCGCCCTTTTGGGCGAGGTTGCAGTTTCAATCTATGCACCCACTCACAAGCGAGCACCAGAGAACCAGGCAGACCCAATTCTTTTGAAGAACCTGGTCTCTCAGGCAGAAGAGCAGATTCTAAAACTTGGGGATAAAAGACAGATGGGCCCAGTCTTAGAGAACCTCGAGGCAGCCTTTAACTCCATCAACTTTGATCACACCTCAGACGGGATTGCACTGCTGGTCTCCGAAACTGGTTTCCACACCTTCAACCTCAGCCACTCTCCAAACGAGCAGGTGAGCGTTGGCAAAGATTTCTCGGTGGCAGAGCTTGCCAAGACTTTGAGTAAGTCATGGGAGTACCACCTGTTGGTGCTCTCCGAGTCCCCCACCAGACTGTTCCGCGGAGACAGGGATTCGTTGCAGGAGATTAGGGGCAGCTTCCCAATCGAGCACACCGGTAGGGGTGGAGCACAGGGTCTACCAACTGACTTTGGTCAGCGCACATCCGTGGTCGAAGACGAGGAGCACCGCAAGTTCTTCCGCACGGTTGCCGATGCACTGACCCACGTCCAGGCAGACGAAAAGCTGCCACTGGTGATAACAGGCGTGACTCGCTTCCAGGCCTTCTGGGCTGATGTTGCCCCGAGCCAGGCCGCCGATCTGATCATTGAGGGTAGCTATGACTTCATGAGTGAAGCCGAGCTAATCGAAAAGTGCTGGGGCGAGATCGAGGAGCACTTCCGCGCAGAGAATAAAAAGGTAATCGCTGACCTCGATTCTGCAAAGAGCCAAAAGCGCTATGCCGGTGGCATCGCCGAGGTTCTCGAAATGGCAACTGCTGGACGCATTGACACCCTGGTGGTTTCTGATGATGAGACCGCTAACGAAGAGGTTGAAAAGGCTGTTCGAGCAGTTCTAGAGAGCGCTGGAGATGTCTTCTTTGTCCCAGCAAAAGACCTTGAGCACCTCGCTCCGATGGCAGCCCGACTGCGCTATTAGCAACAATTGAGACTCCGACTGCCCAGTAAGCGCAAGCTGTTTCGCTACGGCGCAACAGTGCTTATCTCTTGACTGGCAGTCGGATTCTTTTTTCAGATAGGGACCCACTTGAACTATTGAGCTTCGAGCTCGACCAAACCAAACTGCTGATTTGTATCGCGATAGCTGGTGGAGATAGAAACCGAGTCAGCTTTGGAGAGGCCTCTGGAAATTAAGAGCTAACTACTCCGCTACCGCAGCCTGGACAAACTGCGCGAAGCGCTCAGCCGAAACTAGCTCTTCACCGGTGGCCCAGGTGTAGGGGTTTCCGTTCACCAATACGGTTGGCGTTCCGGTCACGCTGATACCACCGTGTGGAGCGTTTAGAACCGCCTGAGTGTATTGAGCTATGTAGTCACCAAAGCTCTTGGCCTGAATGCAGCCCTTGACCTCTTCGCTTGCAGCTCCCGAAGTCTCCGCTAGCTGGTAGAGCTCATTGTCATTGAGCCCCTCGATGCCCTCCATTGGCTGGTTGATCATGAGGTTCTCGTGGTAGTCCCAGAAGGCATCTGGTTCAAAGTTTGCAACACACATTGCCGAGTTAGCTGCTCTCGAGGAGAACTCGTTCAAAGATGCTCGGTCTAAAAATGACAGGGGTCTGATCTCAACGGTTGCCGCTCCGGTGTCAACCCAGGAGCGAATCTGTGCGGAGTTTGGAACATCGAATGCCTGGCATATGGGGCACTGGTAGTCAACGTAGATCACGATCTCGGGGGTGCTGGTTTCTCCAGCAAGTACTGGGGTGTTGGTCTCAGTGAAGGCCTGGAGACCAACTCCAAGCTTTACTCCACCAAGTTCGGTCAGGTTCTCAGGAGTCTCACCAACAATTGGGGCCTCGGCTCTATTTGCCGCCTCAAAGGCGATCACACCGGCAACGCCACCAACGATTCCAAGCGCCACTAGAACAACAGAGATCTGCACAACCAACTTGTTGCGCTTTTCCTTCTTCGCGTTCTGCTCGCGAAGCTCTTTAGCCTTTTGCCTGGCAGCTTCGCGCTGCTCGGATCGGGTTGGCTTCTGATTCGAGGTCATTTGGGGATCCTTATAAGTTTTCTATCAGCTTGATTACAAACCTGTCCCATTCTAAGTAAAGTGCCATACTTATGTGGTTCGCTTTTCGCGAATAACTAATTCACGAAGGATCGTCCGGCACGTACCTGCCGGTGAAGGAGAAAACTACAATGGCGTCAGTTACTTTCAAGGGTGCAACCCGTTTGTATCCCGGTGGCACCACCCCGGCCGTTGACAAACTAGACCTAGAGGTCGCCGATGGCGAGTTCTTGGTTTTGGTTGGTCCATCAGGTTGCGGAAAATCAACCTCACTCAGAATGCTTGCCGGCCTCGAAGAGGTCAATGAGGGCGGCATCTACATTGGAGACCGCGAAGTCACCGATGTCCCACCAAAAGACCGTGACATCGCCATGGTTTTCCAGAACTACGCTCTCTACCCACACATGACCGTGGCAGAGAACATGGGATTTGCCCTAAAGATTGCTGGTGTCTCAAAGGAAGAGCGCGCAGAGCGCGTTCTCGACGCCGCCAAGCTACTAGATCTAGAGCCATACCTAAACCGCAAGCCAAAGGCGCTCTCCGGTGGTCAGCGTCAGCGCGTTGCCATGGGCCGTGCGATCGTGCGTAAGCCACAGGTGTTCTTGATGGACGAGCCGCTATCAAACCTTGATGCCAAGCTCCGTGTTTCAACCAGAACCCAGATTGCATCACTCCAGCGCAGACTAGGCGTCACAACCGTTTACGTTACCCACGACCAGGTTGAGGCCATGACCATGGGTGACCGCGTAGCGGTTCTGAAGGACGGCCTGTTGCAGCAGGTTGACTCCCCTCGCAACCTCTATGACACCCCACAAAACGTTTTCGTCGCTGGCTTCATTGGATCACCTTCAATGAACCTGGTGCAGTTGCCAATTGTTGATGGCGGAGTCCAGTTCGGAGATGCCGTGCTGCCAATCTCTCGCGAGATTCTGGCCAAGGCCTCCGGCTCCAAGATCACTGTTGGTATTCGCCCAGAGAAGCTCTCTGTGGCAGAGCACGGACTAGTGGTCGACGTTGATGTAGTCGAGGAGCTTGGCTCCGATGGTTACCTCTACGGTCGCGCTCAGCTAGATGGCACCGAGCAGAACGTTGTGGTCCGTGTTGATGCAATCAACCACCCCAAGGCCGGCGACAAGATCCACCTGATTTCCGAGCCAAACGCGGTTCACCTGTTCGATGTGGAGAGCGGTGCTCGCCTGAACTAGGCGCTAAATGCCTCAGCAACTAAACATTACGGCTGCCACGGCAGAACCAGCACTACTGGATCTGCCGTGGCATTTGCCGTTAGAGGATTGGCCCAACGAGAACATTGCGGCGCTTCCCAAGGGCCTCTCTCGTCACACCGTGCGCTTTGCGCATCTGAATGATCACGTCATTGCGATCAAGGAAACCCTGTTTGATCTTGCAAAGCGTGAATACGAATTGCTGCGCAAACTCGAGAAGCTTGACGTTCCTTGCGTTGAACCATTTGCGATCATCAATAACCGCACCGACGCCGATGGCAACGAGTTGCCAGCGGTGCTCATTACCCGGCACCTAAAGTTCTCACTGCCATATCGAGCAATGTGGTCGCAAGGGTTGCGAGATCAAACCGCAAAGCGGCTGGTGGACGCCCTTGCACTTTTATTGGTGCGACTGCACTTGATTGGGTTTTTCTGGGGCGATGTTTCACTTTCAAACACGCTGTTCCGGAGAGATGCCGGAAAGTTTGCTGCCTATTTGGTGGATGCTGAGACTGGACAGCTCTATGACTCTCGGTTATCTAACGGCCAACGTGAAAATGACCTGGAGATAGCCAGAGTGAACATTGCCGGAGAGCTAATGGATCTTCTTGCCTCGGGCAAGGCCAGCGATATCGACCCCAATGAGATCAGCCAAAGAATCGTGGACAAGTACCACGAGTTGTGGAAAGAGCTCACCGCGGTCGAGGTCTTTGACGCCTCCGAGAGGTGGCGGATATCAAGAAGAGTTCAGCGCCTGAATGACTTGGGTTTCGATATTGAAGAGCTTTCGATGGTCAGCGATGAAGCTGGCCACACCGTAAAGATTCAACCCAAGGTCGTTGATGCTGGCCACCACGCCCGAAGGTTGCTACTGCTAACCGGTCTAGATGTCGAAGAAAACCAGGCCAGAAGATTGCTAAATGACATCGACCAGTTCAAGCTCTCTCATGCCAGGCCAGGAGCGGACGAGGAGGTCTTGGCGCACCAGTGGCTCTCGGAGGTCTTCGAGCCCGTGGTTGGAGCGGTGCCATCGAAATACACCGGTCGATTAGAACCAGCCGAGCTCTTCCACGAGGTCCTGGAGCACCGCTGGTACATGTCAGAAAAACATGGTGGCGATGTCGAACTAATCGATGCGGTTCGCTCCTATGTCTCAGACATCCTTGCCAATCGCAGGGACGAAGAGGCGCTCATCAGCTCACTGACTTCGGAATCCATAGCTCTTGCGGAACCAGTCCCAACCGGACTCATCGTCGTTGCAGACGATGACGAAGAGGGCGACTGGCGCGACAAGGTTTAGCCGCGCAGAGCTGCAATCTGATAGAGCGCAACGCTGGCTGCAATGCCGGCATTCAATGACTCGGTGCTCTTGAGTAATTGGGATTGAAATAATCTGGTCGCAGTTTTCTTGAACCAGTCTTGAAAGGCCCTTGCCCTCGGAGCCAACAATTACCAATAGTGGCTTGTCGAAGAGTTCGAACTCTGGAAGCGAAACGTCACCTTCAGCATCAAGACCAACCACAAACACTCCCCTGCGCTGGTATTCCTTGATGGCCTGATTCAGATTTGATGCCAGCGCCACTGGCACCCTGGCTGCGGCACCCGCACTGGTTTTCCAGGCGGCGGCCGTCACTCCCACGCTCCGGCGCTGCGGCAAGAGCACGCCGTGGCCACCAAACGCCGCGACCGAACGAATGATCGCCCCTAGGTTTCTAGGGTCGGTGATTCCATCGAGTGCAACCAGCAGTGGCAGTGGCGACTGCGAGAGTGCTCGATCGAGCAGTTCACTGGGGTCTTTGTATTGGTAGGGCGGAACCTGCAGCGCAATGCCCTGGTGGACACTGTCGCCACCGGTCATCCGATCAACCTCGGCACGGGTGACCTCGTTTACAGATATCCCTCGGCCATTAGCAATTGCGATTGATTCTTTGACGCGGTCATCAAAATCAATTCGCTGCGCCAGATACAGGGCGGTGGCGGGGATCTTGGCTCTCAGGGCCTCAACAACTGAGTTTCTACCCGATAGCACCTCGCCAGTTACCGACTTGGCGCTTCTGGTCTTGCCTGCAACAAACTGGCCTTTTTTGACACCGGTCTTTTTCTCGGGGGCAGGCTTGGTTGAGCGATAGGACTTGTGATACGGGCGGTCTTCAGCCTTTGGGGTTGGACCTCTGCCCTCTAGGGATTTGCGACCGAGTCCGCCGGTGCCCTTTTGGGGTCCCTTTTTTCCCTTGGCCGCTCCGGGCCTTCCAGGTTTTGCCATTAGTCAATGCTCCAATGCGTTCCGCTCGGGTTGTCCGAGAGTTCGATGCCGGCGGCCTTTAGTTGATCTCTGATTCGATCCGCCTTGGCAAAGTCTTTTTGTTCTCTGGCGACTCTTCGCTCTTCAATGAGCTTCTCTAGTTCTGAATCAAGAGGCTTTTGCTCTGTTGCAGCGGCCCACTGATTTGGGCTTAGTCCCAACACCGAGAGCATAGCTAGCACCTGAGAGTAAATGGTTCGCGCTGATTCTTTTTGGCCAGCATCTATGAGGCTATTGCCCTGCCGCACGCTCTCATGCAATACCGCGAGCGCCGCCGGGATATTCAAATCATCGTTCATTTGGTTGGTGAACTCTTCTGGCGTGGCCTCAAGCGCTTGCTCGCTAGGGCCCGTCTCGCGCAGAGCCCTAGCTAGGAAGGTGTTGATCCGCTCGAGTGCGGTGGCAGATTCTTGCAGCGCACCTGGCTGATAGTCGAGCACCGAGCGATAGTGGGCGGTCATCAGGTAGTAGCGCACCGCTTGCGGTGAAGCTGCTTCCAATAAATCTCTTGAACTCACCGAGTTACCGAGTGATTTAGACATCTTTTGACCATTAATGCTCACTAGGCCGTTGTGGACCCAGTAGTTAGCAAACTTTGCGCCCGCCGCCCTTGATTGCGCGAGCTCGTTCTCGTGGTGTGGGAAGCGAAGATCAACTCCACCGCCGTGAATATCAAAGTTTTCACCGAGGTAGTGCTGGCTCATCGCCGAGCACTCAATGTGCCAACCGGGTCTCCCCTTACCAAATGGAGCATCCCAACTGGCGGTTTCGGGTTCAGATTCTTTAGCTGCCTTCCAGAGAGCGAAGTCCTGAGGGTTTTTCTTCTTTGGGGATGAGCTCTCGCCCTCCATGTCCTCGGGCTTTTGGTGAGTGAGTTCACCGTAGTCAGCCCAAGACGCGGTATCAAAATAAACATCTGCTGAGCCATCTAATGCTCTGTATGCATGCCCCTTTTCAATCAGCTTCTCAATCATTTCGATCATCTGCGGAATGTGCTCGGTGGCCCTTGGCTCAATCGATGGCTCTTCGATCCCGATTGCCATGTAGTCATCTCTAAACAGCTGCTCGTTGTCTTTGGCTAGCTCCAGCCAAGAAAGGTTCAGCTCCTTGGCCTTTTCTAGGACCTTGTCATCGATGTCCGTGACGTTTCTAACCAGGGTCACCTCAAAGCCTTGAGAGCGAGCAAAGCGCAGCATCAGGTCATAGGCCAAGGCCGAGCGCAGGTGACCGATGTGAGGCTCTGACTGCACGGTTGGGCCACAAACATAGATCGAGAGCTTGCCTTTTGAAATCGGCTCAATCTGTTTGATTTCCCCAGAGTGGGTGTCAAAGAGCTTCATAATTCAAAGCCTAGCCAGCCGCTCGAACCAGAGCGGTTGCCACAGCTGCCACGCCCTTGGAATCTGCCAAAAAGCCCAGGCCATCAGTGGTGGTTGCTAAAACCGACACCGGCGCCCCAACCAATTCGCTCAAGCGCTCTTGCAACTCCTGGCGCCTGGGAGCGATTTTTGGCTTGTCTCCAACGATCTGAACCGAGACGTTTACTGGCTCAAACCCGTTTCTGGCAAGGATTGCAAGCGTCTCCGAGATAAACCTTTCGCCAGTGGCGCCTTTGAATTCAGGCCTATCGACCCCAAAGTTTGAACCAATGTCCCCGAGGTTCGCACTGGACAAGAGTGCATCGACGATTGCATGGGCAACACTGTCGCCATCGGAGTGACCCTCCAACTGAGGTAGCTCCGGCCAAACCAAACAGCCCAGCACCAGCTCTCCAGAAACATCAAATTTGTGAGCATCAACACCGATGCCGGTTCGGCTTTCGCTAAACATCGCGTTTGCTCGCTCTAAGTCCGCAGCTGTTGTCACCTTGAAGCCATGCTCGTGGCCATTGACTACCAAAGTTTTGTGACCCAGAGATTCGAGCAGTCCGGCCTCATCGGTAAAGTCCTCGGTCGCATTCTCGAGCGCTTCACGCAACTCCTTGACCCTGAAGCCCTGCGGCGTCTGAACCGCGACAAGTTCTGATCTGTCCACGGTGTTTTCGACCCACTCAGCTGAGACTTTCTTGATTGTGTCGGCAAGGTTTATTGCTGGCACAACACTGACGGCCTTCTCTAGTCCAGCTGCAACTAAATCGAAGACCTCTTTAGGGACAAAGGCCCTGGCGGCATCGTGAACCAAGACCAAATCCTGAGTGATGGCCGCCAGACCATTTTGAACAGAGAGCTGTCTGGTCTCACCGCCTGGCACCACTTCAAAGCTGTCAAAGTGTTTTGCGGTGATTTCAGAAAACTCGGCGATTAGTTCACTCGGTGCAACCACTACCAACTCGGCTGGAGCAAATTGAGCGATGTTTTTGAGCGAATGCTCCAAAAGAGTCAGCCCTGCAACGCTGACCGCAGCCTTGGGAAGATTTGCCCCGAGTCTGGTTCCCTTACCGGCGGAGACCAGCACCACCGCGACTGCCATGGTGCTAGCTAGCCAATACCTTGTCGAGTTCGGCCGAAGCCTTCTCCTCGTCAACTTTTCTGGCAAGTGCCAACTCTGAAATCAGAATCTGGCGTGCCTTTGCCAGCATTCGCTTTTCACCAGCGGAGAGTCCACGATCCTGATCGCGTCTCCAAAGATCGCGAACCACCTCTGAAACCTTCACTACATCACCGGAGGCCAGTTTTTCCAAATTGGCCTTGTAGCGACGGGACCAGTTGGTTGGTTCCTCTACGAACTCTGCTCGCAATACATCGAAAACCTGCTTGACGCCCTTTTTGTCGATTACGTCGCGCACGCCAACCATTTCAACGTTGGCGGCTGGGACCTGAATAATTAGGTCGCCCTGGGCGACCCTGAGCTTTAGATAGGTTTGAGTTTCACCGCGAATCGTCTTTTTAGAAACCTCGATGATTTCTGCTGCACCGTGGTGGGGATAAACGACTGTTTCGCCAACTTCAAACTTCATGAACTTCTTTCGGCTTCAAAACCTCTATTTTACCACAGATTCCGCCATTTCCCTAGGTTAGAATTAGAGGGATATGGCTCCTGGAGGACCTTTGAAAAACAGCAAAATTGCAACCGTCGCCGCCGCCCTAATCACCTTGTTGGTGCTTTCAGGATGCTCCCTGAGTAGCGAAGTGGAATCCCTTAGGCCCTATGCACCCTCAGATGGAGTTCAATCCGAAATTGGCGACCTAAAGACCCGCAACCTAATGTTCATCCGGAACGATGCAGGCCGCGCGGTTCTAATTGGCAGCTTCGTGAACGCATCACAAAACGAGCTGATGGCTTCAATCGAGACCAACGATGCAGCCGGTGACACCATCAGGTTTGATTTCTCCATTGAGCCAGGCGGGGTCTACGACCTCGGCTACAACGGCAACCCGGGCATTGTCCTAGACGTTGATGAATTTGCAGGAGCCATGAGAAATGTCTTTTTAGCATCTGCTGGCTCGGACCCAGTCGGAAAGCCGGTGCCAGTTTTGGATGGCACCTTGGAGGAGTACCGACCATTCGCTGAGGCTTTGGACTAAACCTCGAACTTGTACCCGAGGCCACGAACCGTCATTAGGTGACGGGGCCTGGATGGGTCATCTTCAATCTTGGAGCGGATTCGCTTGACGTGGACATCTAGGGTCTTGGTGTCACCAAAGTAGTTAGAACCCCAAACCCGATCAATGATCTGACCTCTGGTCAAGACTCGATTGACGTTCTCCATCAGTAGTTCAAGTAGTTCAAACTCCTTCAGCGGCATCTGAACCTTCTCGCCATTCACGCTCACCGAGTGGCGCTCGATGTCCATGACAACCGGTCCTGCCCGCAACACACCATGTTCGGGCTGGGCTTGGGGTTCAGAACCGCGACGAAGCACGGCCTTCATGCGAGCCAGTAGCTCCCTGGTCGAATAGGGCTTGGTGACATAGTCGTCGGCGCCAATCTCTAGCCCGACCACCTTGTCAATCTCGGTGTCCTTGGCGGTGACCATGATGATTGGCACCTGGCTATCGGCCCTGATGATGCGGCAGACCTCGTTGCCGGAGAGCCCAGGAAGCATCAGGTCCAAAAGAATCAGATCGGCGCCCAGAGTCTTGAAGCTCTCGACGGCTGAGCTGCCGTCCTCGGCCTCGATGACGTCATAGCCCTCTTTTTGCAATAGGTAGACCAGCGGTTCGCGCAGGTTGCGCTCATCTTCAACTACTAGCACTCGAGTCACTTATGCCCCCTGATTGTCGATTGGTAGTCGCAGGGTGAAGGTCGATCCGACACCCTCTTTAGAAAAGATCTTTACCTCGCCGCGGTGGTTGGCAGCGGCATGCTTCACGATCGATGAGCCCAATCCGGTGCCGCCGGTTTCGCGAGACCTGGATGGATCAACCCGGTAGAAGCGCTCGAAGATGCGCTCCTGCTCAGACTCCGGAATACCGATTCCAGAATCTGTAACGGTGATCTCCGCTACCGAATCAATAACCCGCAAGCCCACTCCAACCTGGGAGTGCTGCTCGGAATAGACAATGGCGTTTTCAATCAGGTTTCTAACCGCGGTCACCAGCATCTCGTAGTCAGCAAAGATCTTGGTTCCTGGTGTGGCATTGGCTGCCAACTTGATGTTGTGCTGCTCTGCCACGAGCTGATTGCGCTCCACCGCATCCGAGATCACCGCAGCCAGGTCAACCTCGGAGGAGGTCTCCGAGAGCTTTGCCCCCTGCACCCTCGAGAGCTGGATTAGCTCCTGAACCAAATTGCCCAGTCGCAAGGCCTCTTTTTGCAAGGACTCGGTGAACTTCTCCACCATCTCTGGGTCATCAGTTGCCCCGGCAATTGCCTCGGCTAGAAGCCCAATGGCTCCAATCGGAGTCTTGAGCTCGTGGGAGACGTTTGCAACAAAGTCTCTTCTGGTTTCCTCGAGCTTGCGAGACTCGGTGCGGTCATCGACCAAGAGCATTACGTAGCGCTCGCCGAAGCGGGCTGCTCTGGCGTGGACAAAGATCTGGTCTTTTCTCAATCCGGTCTCTAAGAGCACATCTTCTTGCACTGCCCCGGATGATTCTTTGGCACGGTCTGCCAGGTTCACAAGCGCGGCATGAATCAACCTGCGGTTTTGAACCAGGCCGAATTGAATCGCACCCGGAGATGCTCTGACCACGTTGTTGTCTAGATCTAGCACCACACCTGCGGTCGCAATTACGTCAACAACCTGTGCTGCAACTATTTCGAATGCGTCGAACTCACTCTCCGCAGTCTTCTCCGCGCGCCTGGCAGCTATGAAGCCCATCAGCCCTCGTTGTCTCATCAGTTCACTAGGTTAACAAAGTCCCTTGCAACAGGTTAGGTGTAAATTGACAAAAGGCACGTTCAGTTTGTGGCTGGTTTGCTTCGAATTCAGCTGAAATTTGCTTAGTGCTGTCAAGTTTTACGCAAAGAGTAAAGAAGGTCTAAAAAATGCGCATCGTATTTCAGCAAGAACTCGGCGAGGTTCAGTCCCGCCTGGTCACCTTGGCCAACGAGGCCAAGACAATCATGGAGAAAGCCTCAAAGGCCTTTCTAGATTCCGATGTCGCTATGGCCGATGAGGCTTTGGCACTGACCGATGCCAACGAGGAGCGCGCTCTAGACCTGGACGAGCTAGTCATCAAGGTTTTGGCCACCCAGTCTCCGGTTGCCAGAGACCTCAGGATTTTGGTTTCCGCACTGCGCATGAGCGCATCGCTCGAGCGCATGGGTTCCCTTGCCTCTCACATCGCAGCCATCGCCCGCTACCGCTACCCAGGTAGCGCAATTCCAGCAAGCCTCAGACCAGTCTTCGAAGAGATGTCCCGAATTGACATCGAGCTAGCCGGCAAGGCCGCGAACCTTTTGGAGAACACCGACCTAGATCTCGCTCGCGAGATCCAAGCTCGCGACGAGGCGGTTGACATGCTGCACCGCAAGGTCTTCGATGTTGTGTTGGCACCAGACTGGTCAGAAAACGCAATGTTCACGGTCGATGTGACACTGGCTTCGCGCTACTTCGAGCGCTTCGCCGACCACGTCGTTGACATCTCCGCCAAGGTCAGCTTCCTGCAGACCGGCGAGTGGCAAGACAACGGCTAGTTAGCTCTTTCCCTGCGCGGCAACCGCAGCCGCTCCGGCTGCTGCCGCTTCTGGGTCTAGATACTCTCCGCCTGCAACCAAGGGCTTGAAATTTGCATCGAGCTTGTAGTGCAGCGGGATTCCCGTTGGGAATGTTTAGCTCTGCAATCTCATCATCGGCAATACCGTCAAGGTGCTTCACCAAAGCCCGCAGAGAGTTTCCATGTGCGGTAACCAAAACGGTCTTTCCCGCCTCTAGTGATGCTGCAATGTCGCTGTGCCAATAGGGCAGCATTCGAACTAGGACATCTTTGAGGCACTCGGTCCTAGGAAGTGCATCACCAAGTCCGGCATATCTCTCATCATGAGCCTGCGAGAACTCGTTGTCGTCATCGATTGGTGGTGGTGGGACGTCGTAGCTTCTGCGCCAAATCTGAAATTGCTCTGGTCCATACTTTTCCAAGGTCTCGGCCTTGTCTAAACCTTGCAGAGAGCCGTAGTGCCTCTCATTGAGTCTCCAGGAGCGCTTGGTGTCGATCCAGTTTCTGTTCATCTCATTGAGTGCGAGGTGAGCGGTGTTGATGGCCCGCTTCAAAACCGAGGTATACAAAACATCTGGCTTCAAGCCAGATTTGGTGAGTAGCTCGCCTGCACGCTTGGCCTCTTTGATGCCCTGCTCGGTGAGGTCGACATCTACCCAGCCGGTAAAGAGGTTTTTTTGATTCCACTCGGAATTACCATGGCGCAACAAAATGAGGTTATAGGTCATAACCACAAAGTTTAGCTACCTCCTGGCGGAGAGCTTAAAGGCAGCCGGCCTTGGCAGATTGGCTGCCTTGCCGGCATCGTGTGGGACAAGCATCGTCTGGGTGGCACCGATCTTGGACTCACCAGAATGAACCACAAGGTCCAAATAGGGAGTGTTTCGGTTCAGAAGCGCCAAGGCAATCGAACCGTCCTCATAGTGCAGTGCTCCTTGAACAATGTGGCCGATGACCTTTTCTTGATAGCTGATCTCATCACCACTGGCTGCAATCATGTCGCCCTGCTCTAGGTGCAGCAGGGCAAGCCTTCTGGGTGGGTGTCCAAGATTGTGCACCTTGGAAACACTCTCCTGGCCCCGGTAGCAACCCTTGGATAGGTGCACCGCAGAATTCAGCCAGTCATACTCGTGCGGCAAGCTGCGCTCATCGATATCTTCAATCTCCGGCCGGCCAGCCGCTATCCGAAGTGCGTGATAGGCCATGAGGCCGGCCTTTTCTAAATCGGGTTCAGCCTCGCAAACAACTTCCTGCCAAGAGAACTCTTTGCGCTCTGGGTTATAGCTAACCGATGCAGCACTTGGTATTGACCACGGGTCTTGCCAGAGAGGGCCATAGCTTGAAAGATCAGCAAAGGAGCCGTAGCAGTTGAGATCTTCGCGCTTAGAAACCTCGACCTTTGACCGAAAGCGCATCTTTTGAAGCCACTCGATTAGCGCCTCTATCTTGTCTTTGTGAACCAAGATCATGGCGCCGGAGTCGGTGACAATGATCTTGAGCTGCTGCTCGATGCGACCATTTGGAGTGAGCAGCAGTGACTCGGTTGAATCCCCCGGAGATAAATTCTGAATGTTTTGGCTCGTCAGAGAGTGCAGCCAGCTAAGGGTGTCCGGGCCGGTGATTTCTAAAACCCGCTGGTCGCTTCTTTTAACAAAGGCCTGTTTCTCAGCGAGCTTGCGCTGCTCTAAAAGCGGGTTCCCAAAGTGCTCAGTCGACAATCTTTTCCAATCTGGCGGAGGCGTGTGACTTGAGTGGTGAGCCCACGGCTGCCATGTCCCAGGCCCACAATAGAGCCCCCTCCACAAGACCTAGAACTCGCTGCCCGGAGGAGTATTCCTTGGCATTTGGTGATCTCAAAACCGCATCGGTGGCGATATCAATCCGGGGACCCTTGATTTGGCCAAAGTAGAGCTCAGCGATTCCGCTGGGCTGGATGATTAGCGCCTCCATATCAAAACCACCAGCGGCATTGCGCCAAAGCTCTAGGTCCTCACGAACCGTAATTGCAGGAACGCCAGTGCCGGGCAAGAGCCCGGGACCGGCATCACCGTCATTAGAAGGCCTGGAGAGCATCCAAAACCCCTTTTCGCTTGTGACGAGATTGCCATTTGCATCTTGAACTACTGATTCGAAGTCCAATTTGCCATTGGCCATTGGACGAAAACTCAAGGTTTGGAAAAACTCAATCTCGGTTGCCGGCTTATCCCCTACCGGGTAGCTAACGACTCCGGATCCACGCCACTCACCAACTAGGAAGGTGAAGGGGGTTAGCTCAATTGGCAGGTCGTCTGGAATGACGAACAAACTAGCGCTGGCCTTTAAATAGTTTGTAGAGCACCAAAACCGAGATGCCACCAATTGCCAAAACGGCCAGGATCAATAGGCCAATAAAGAACAGTTCGATTGCCAAGAGCATGGATAAATCCTAACCTGCGAAACTCACTAGTGTCAGGCTACCAAGAATCGCCATGGTGCCGGCTGAGACATAGACCTGCTGGCGGATTGTGTCTTTTGCCTTGGCCGATATCAGGTGTTCGATACTCACCAGTGCGATGGCCGATGCCGCGATGGCAGCAAACAGGGTGTAGAGGGCATCGCCAGTGAAGTTCAAAAGGGCTAACAGCCCAAAGACCAGGGTCGCCACCCAAATCGCAACAATCTGCAGCCACTGCTTGCTCACACCTAAACTTTAGCGAGCTTGGCCCCGCGCACTATCATTTCACTAGGCGGAAGGGCGATTATGGCAGTGTTGTTGTGCATTTCCGCCGAGCGGGTAAACCCACTACAGCCCCTAGAAATCCTCGGTCACCAACTGAACATTGTTGGGTTTGACCCCCAAGACCTCTCCGATGCACCAAGGCATGACCTGGTAGTGCTCGATGCAAGGCAAAACGTTCTTGGAGCCAAGAGCGTGGCAAGAATCATCGCGGCAGCGCAGTGGCAAAAGCCAATGCTGCTGGTGGTCTCAGATGGCGTTATTGCCGCGGTCAACCAGGAGTGGGGCGCCACCGACTTCATTTTGGATAGCGCTTCCTTGGCCGAAGTCGATGTCCGGGTCAGGCTGCTGCTTGCCGGCAAGGAAGCTGCAAAGACCCCGGACAAGATTGAGACCGGGCTAGTCATTGACCTAGAGAGCTACAGCGCAAAAATTGGGGGCAGATCACTTGATCTCACCTTTAAAGAGTTTGAGCTACTGCGCTATCTGAACGAGAACCCGGGAAGAGTTTTCTCTCGTGAGCAGCTGCTGAGTGAGGTCTGGGGCTACGACTACTTTGGTGGCACCAGGACCGTTGATGTTCACATCAGACGTCTGCGGGCAAAGCTAGGCGAACACGAGTCAATTATTGGCACCGTGAGAAACGTCGGCTACCGGCTCGAAGTCCACGCTGATTGAAAAAATAGTTCACCCACAGGTAACCCGTAAGTGGAATGATTGAGCGCATGTCAGAAGAGACCCAGGTCATTTTCCTGCCCGAGACGCAACCCGATTTGCCACTCGACAGGTTCCTGGACCGCGAACTGAGCTGGTTGGATTTCAACCAGCGCGTGCTCGAGCTTGCTGAGGACTCTTCCATTCCGCTTTTAGAGCGAGTGAACTTTCTAAGCATCTTCGCCTCGAACCTGGATGAATTTTTCATGGTCCGGGTCGCCTCGCTCAAAAGACGCATTGCAACCGGCATTGCAACACAATCCGCCTCCGGACTGTCACCCCAGGAGGTGCTGGGGCAGATCTCCGAGCGCACCAGAGATCTGCAACAGCGCCATGCCAACCTCTTTGCAGGAGAGATCTCCAGCACCCTTGGTTCTCACGGCATTCAAATAGTGCACTGGTCCACCCTCAACGATGAGGAGAAGGAGCAGTTGCGGGATTACTTCATGAACCAGGTTTTCCCAGTGCTAACACCATTGGCAGTGGACCCCGCGCACCCGTTCCCCTATATCTCCGGGCTATCACTAAACCTCGCGGTGGTACTCAGAAACCCAAAGACTGCCGGTCAGCACTTTGCAAGAGTGAAGGTGCCACCGCTTTTGCCTCGCTTTGTTGAGGTCCCTGGAGAAACCAAGCGCTATGTTCCGCTGGAAGATGTCATGGGTGAGTTCATCAATGAACTCTTTCCCGGCATGGAGGTCCTCCAGCACCACACCTTCCGCGTCACCCGAAACGAAGACCTCGAGGTCGACGAGGACGAGGGCGAAAACCTTTTAGTCCAGCTTGAAAAAGAGCTCTTGAGAAGAAGATTCGGTCCTCCGGTCAGACTCGAGGTCGCCGAGGATATCGACCCGCAGGTCTTGGAGCTATTGCAGCGCGAGCTCAGCGTGAAGGACTACGACGTTTTCCACCTCCCAGAACCACTAGATCTCAAGAGCCTCAGCGCCCTGGCATTTTTGCCAATACCGGAGCTTCAGGTTTGAACCGCACGCCATCACCACCAACAGATATCTCGAGGCCGATGAGGATGAGGCAGCAGACATCTTTGCCTCGCTTCGCGAGCGCGAGGTTTTGGTGCACCACCCGTATGAATCATTTGCAACGAGCGTGCAGGCATTTTTGGAGCAGGCTGCAAATGATCCTCAGGTGCTGGCTATTAAGCAGACCCTCTACCGCACATCAGGTGACTCCCCCATTATTGATGCCCTGATCGATGCTGCCGAGGCTGGCAAGCAGGTGCTGGCACTGGTTGAGATCAAGGCCAGGTTCGATGAGCAAAACAACATTGGCTGGGCAAGAAAGCTCGAGGCTGCCGGCGTGCACGTGGTCTACGGGCTAGTTGGTCTAAAGACCCACTGCAAGCTCTCACTGGTTATTCGCCAAGAGGGCTCCATGCTCAGGCGCTACTGCCATGTTGGCACCGGTAACTACAACCCAAAGACAGCTCGCTACTACGAGGACCTAGGGCTTCTCACCTCTAGAGAGTCAGTGGGCGAAGACCTAACCAAGCTGTTCAACCAGCTCTCTGGCTACGCGTCAGAGCCACAGTTCCGCTCGCTGCTGACCTCACCGGTTGGAGTGCGCGAGGGCCTCACAATGCGCATCCGTCGCGAGGCGGAGCACCAGCTCGCCGGTCGCCCAGCCAGAATTCGTTTCAAGATGAACTCGCTGGTTGACGAGCAAATCATTGACGAGCTCTACTTCGCCTCGATGGCAGGAGTCCCAATCGACATTCTGGTTCGAGGCATGTGTGCAATTAAGCCCGGTGTGCCAGGGCTCTCAGAGACCGTGAAGGTGCACTCGATCCTTGGTCGCTACCTCGAGCACAGCCGCATCTTCTCGTTTGCCAATGGCGGAGACCCCGATGTCTTTATCGGCTCTGCCGACATGATGCACCGCAACCTTGATCGCAGGGTCGAGGCCCTGGTCAAGATCACTCAGACCGACCAGCTCAAAGAGCTGCACGAGCTCTTTGAGCTTGGCATGAGTGACGATGTTTCGGTTTGGGAGCTTGATTCCTCCGGAGTGTGGTCAAGAGAAACCCTTTCCCCAACAGGGGAAAAACTGCTAGACATGCAGGACGAACAAATGGCTCGTACCCTGAAGAAAAAGCGGAGTAGGTAGTGACAGTATTCGCAGCCGGCGTGATTTGCTGGCGAGAGGTTAAAGGTGAAACTCTCTTTGCCCTTGTCTACCGCGAAAAATACGACGACTGGGGTTTTGCCAAGGGCAAACAGGATCCAGGTGAGGAACTTTGCGAGACCGCGGTTCGAGAGAGCCTGGAAGAACTGGGTCTCAAGATCAAGCTGGGGAGAAAGCTCTCCACCATCAGCTACGAGCTAGCCAATGGAGATGACAAAGAGGTTCACTACTGGGCATCTAAGGTCACCGACAAGGCGCTCAGGAGATCTACTTTCAAACCAAACTCCGAGATAGCCAAGGTCGAATGGCACAACGCCCAATCGGCACTCAAGCTCTTGAGTTACTCCCACGACAAAGCGCTTCTAAAGGAGGTGCTGGAGCTAGCCAAGGAAAAGGAGTTAGAGACCAGGGCACTCATAGTCCTGCGTCACGCCAAGGCCACCCCGAGATCTGATTGGTCCAAGGGCGAAAAGTCCAGGCCGCTTCTTCCCAGGGGCGAGCAGCAGGCCTACCGGCTAGTGGTGCAGCTGGCCTCCTACGGACCCAAGAAACTGATCACCAGTCCCTGGCGAAGGTGCAAGGACACGGTGCTGCCCTATGCCAAAGCGACCCACCGCCAGCTCTTGGAGCGCTCTCAGCTCAGTGAATATTCAGCGGAGAAAAACCCAAAGAAAGCCAAGCGGCTAATTGAAGACATCTTTGAAGGTAGCGACTCGACACTGATTTGCACCCACCGTCCAGCACTGCCCAAGGTGTTGGATGCAATTTCCCAGCATGCCAGGTTGGATCTCAAGCCCGCCATCGCAGAGGCTTCTACTCTTGAGCCGGGAGCGTTCATCGTGATTCGGCTGAGCATGGACAAAAAACCAAGGGTGGTTTCGATCGAGCGAATCAGCCAAGATGCTCAGGTTTTGCAGATTTAGGCAATTTGTTTGCCTGCCGTTCACCTAATTAATACGCCAAAGTTAGCTCGCCTCTGAAGAGTGTTGCCCGAGGCAGGCAGTCTGCCTTACAAAATCTCACAAGGAGACTTATTTTGAAAAAGAAACTACTATCAGCAGCCGCGCTAATGTCGGCTTCTGTTCTAGTACTGGCAGGCTGTGCAGCAGAGTCAGAGTCAGAGCCTGCCGCAACCGTAACCGTAACCGCAGCTGACGGCACCGAGACCACTGAGACCGTAGAGGCACTATCGGGTTCAATCCTGGTTGACGGCTCTTCAACCGTAGGTCCAGCATCTGAGGTTGCAGCTGAGCTATTCATGGAGACCGAGCCAGGCGTTCGCGTTTCTGTAAACATCTCCGGTACCGGTGGTGGATTCGAGAAGTTCTGCAACGGTGAGACCGATGCTTCAAACGCTTCTCGCTTCATCAAGGAGTCTGAGGAAGAGGCTTGCTTGGCTAACGGAGTTTCATACGACTTCGTAACCGTTGCTAACGACGCACTATCGGTGGTTGTAAACAAGGATAACCCACTGCAGTGCATTTCCATCGAGCAGCTTTCCGTAATGTGGAACCAGGATGCTTCAGGCACCATCATGAAGTGGGGCGATGTTCCAGGAATGCCAGCCGAGATTGCTGACATCGACATCCAGCTTTACGGTCCAGGAACCGACTCCGGAACCTTCGACTTCTTCACCGAGGAGGTCAACGGGGACTCTGGAAACATCCGTAACGACTACATCAACATTGGTGAGGACGACCTACTGGCTGTTCAGGGTGTTTCCGGTGGTATTGGCGCAATGGGATTCATCCCTTACTCCTACTACCAGGAGAACCTAGACACTGTAAAGGCTCTTGAAATCGATGGTGGCTCAGGCTGCATCGCTCCAACCCTGGAGAACGTTCAGAACCTAAGCTACGCGCCTCTAGGTCGCGGTCTATTCACCTACTTCTCTGACACCGCACTAGCCCGTCCAGAGGTAGTAGCGTTCGCTGAGTTCCTAGTGAACGAGACCGAGCTAATCAACACCACTGCTGGCTACGTAGGACTAACTCCTGCACAGCAGACCGAAGCTCTTGCCAAGATCGCCGTATTGGCTGGCAAGTAGTAAAGTCGGAAAAAGCTAACGGATTGATGGTTTAGGAGAAGAAGTCCATGAGCTCATCAATCCAAGGTGCCCGAAGCCGTTCTGAAAAGAACTCGCTTCGGGCACCGAGCCCCCGAATCGGGGAAAAAATCGTCATCAGCCTGCTGTTTCTAGCATCGGCTATCTCGGTTGGCGTCACAATCGCGATCGTAATTTCACTCTTCGCTCCCCTTCCTGGCTTCTTTGACTACGTCTCGCCATGGGAGTTTTTGACCGGGACGCTTTGGGCCCCGTCCTTTTTAGATTCTTCCTTCGGTGTTCTCCCGCTAGTGGCCGGAACACTGCAAGTTGTCTTCTACGCACTTCTGATCGGCGTTCCGCTTGGTCTTGGTGCAGCTATCTATCTTTCGGAGTATGCCTCCACACGCGTCCGCAAGACCATCAAGCCAATTCTTGAGGTTCTTGAGGGACTCCCAACCGTTGCAACCGGTTTGTTTGCAGTCTTTTGGTTCAAGCCGCTAATCCAGGAGCTAACTCCCTGGCTTGAGTGGACCAGCCCGTTCTCAATTGGTGTGGCAGGTATCACAGTCGGCATCATCATCATTCCTCTAATCGCTTCGGTCAGTGATGATGCGATGCGCTCAGTACCAGTTGCACTGCGCGAGGGCGCCTACGCCCTTGGCGCATCGAAGATGCGCGTTGCTGTCAAGGTCGTCCTCCCCGCCGCTATCTCCGGCATCGTGGCATCGTTCGTGCTGGGAGCATCGAGAGCCATTGGTGAGACCATGGTCGTGCTTCTGGTTGCCGGTGGTGGTTCCCCTCAGCTCAAGATTGGTTTCACCGAGCCAGCAGGTGCCATGACCGCATTCATCGCATCTCGTGCGACCGGTGAGATTGCCACCGGAACCATTGATTACTACTCGATCTTTGCGGTGGGCTCACTGTTGTTTGTGATGACTCTCACCATGAACATGATTGCAATCTTCTTCGTCAGCAAGTTCCGTGAGGTGTACGACTAATGGCCCAGAGCATCCCACCAAGAGCTTCCAAGGCAGCTGCAACCGCAGCAGCTGTGACCAACAGCATCTACAAAGGCGCCAACACCAAGGCTGAGATCCAGGGCATCGCCTTCCGGCTTGTGCTGCTTTCAGCCCTGGGCATTGCCCTGATCATGATTTTCTCCATCATTGCCTGGGCAGTGGTTGAGGGTGGCGCTAGGAGTCAACCCCGGCCTGTTTCTGAACAACCCCTCCTCCTTCAGACCGGAGGAGGCTGGCTATCGCCCTGCGATTTTGGGAACCATTCAGCTAATTGGCGGGGTAATCCTGATTATCGTGCCGCTTGGCATCAGCGCAGCGACTTACCTTGAGCTCTTTGCAGATCGCACCCGTTGGTACAACAGAATCATTGAGTTGAACATTCAGAACCTCGCGGGTGTGCCATCGATCGTGTTTGGAATCTTGGGTCTCGCGTTTATTGTTAGAGGCATTTTCGACCTCGGGTTTGTGGTGGCAGCTGGTTCCATGACCGTTGCGATTTTGGTTCTCCCAACAGTTATCTTGGCCTCAAGAGAGGCAATCCGTGCGGTGCCCTCCTCTTTGCTCGACGGAGCTTTGGCCCTTGGGGCCACAAGGCTGCAGGCGGTTAGGAAGATGGTTCTGCCAGCCGCAGCTCCTGGAATGCTCACCGGTGTGATCTTGGCCGTGGCCAGGGCCATTGGTGAAGCGGCTCCATTGCTCTTGGTCGGCGCTGCAACCTTCGTGACCTTTGACCCGAACTTCTGGGACGGCGGTTACTCCGCTCTACCAGTAATGATCTACAGCTACGCCGGCAGACCACAAGAGGAATTCCACGTCCTCGCAGCCGCCGGCGTTCTGGTAATGCTCGTCGTACTCTTCTTCATCAACTCAATCGCAGTTTGGCTGCGAGCCCGCTTCGAGAGGACCTGGTAGAAAAAATGGAACAAGCAGCAAAGAACGAGGTCTTCTCGCTCAAGGACATGAGTGTCCACTACGGCAGCAGCCTTGCCGTTGACAGCGTGAACCTCCCAATCTACGAGAACGAGATCACCGCTCTGATTGGCCCCTCTGGTTGCGGTAAGTCCACGGTTCTTCGAAGCCTGAACCGCATGAATGACCTAATCCCATCGGCCAAGGTCGGCGGCGAGGTCCTCTACCACGGCCAGGACATGTATGGATCAGACGTTGACCCAGTGCAGGTTCGCAAGGTCATCGGCATGGTGTTCCAAAAGCCAAACCCATTCCCCAAATCCATCTACGACAACATTGCATTTGGTCCGCAGACCCTTGGGATGAAGGGCAACATGGACGAAATCGTGGAGGGCGCTCTCAAGCAGGCTGCTCTCTGGGATGACGTAAAGGACCGCCTCAAGGACAACGCCTTTGGAATGTCCGGCGGTCAGCAGCAGCGTCTTTGCATCGCAAGAGCGATTGCCGTGAAGCCAGATGTGATTTTGATGGACGAGCCATGTTCCGCTCTGGACCCAATCTCGACCTTCAAGATTGAGGATTTGATGATGGAGCTCAAGAAGGACTACACCATCGTCATCGTCACCCACAACATGCAGCAGGCAGCTCGCGTTGCCGACCGCACCGCATTCTTCACCGTAGACACCAGCCGCGGTGAGGGATCTCGGGTGGGAACGCTTGTCGAGCACGACGAAACAACCAAGATCTTCTCTAACCCTTCAGACGAGAGAACCCTCGACTACGTCACCGGAAAATTTGGCTAGAAACAAAACCAAGGCTTTTTAGGTTAGGTCTTCCATGATTGAAACGGTCACGGGAGACCTTTCCCCTTTATTGGGCAAAGACGGCAAGCCAGCAAAAGTTCTAGTGACCGGTGCCACCGGCTACATCGGTGGCAGGCTGATCAGAGAACTGCTCACTCACGACTATCGAGTAAGAGTGCTGGTGCGAGATGCCACCAAGCTCTCCGACTACCCCTGGCGAGACCAGGTGGAGGTCATCGAGGGTGATGCGATGGACAAAGAGGCTCTAGAAAGAGCCCTTTCGGGCATAGACCTCGCCTATTACCTCCTTCATGCCCTAATGGTCTCCGAGGACTTCGAGCAACGTGAGCGCGAACTGGCTCAGTACTTTGGCGAGGTTGCCAAACGCGAACAGGTCCAGCGCATTATCTATTTAGGTGGCATCACCTCGGGAACCGGCAAGCTCTCACAACACATGTCCGCCAGGACCGAAACCGGCGAGATCTTGAGGGCCTCCGGTGTTCCAACCATTGAGCTTCGGGCCGGTGTCGTGATCGGCTCTGGTTCAGCAAGCTTTGAGATGCTGCGTCACCTCACCGAGCGACTACCAATCATGGTGACGCCCAAGTGGCTCAAGAACCGAATTCAACCCATTGCGATTCGTGACGTCCTCAGATACCTGGTGGGTGCTGCGACCATAGAGAAATCCATCAACCGAGATTTTGATATTGCAGGTCCCGATGTCTTCACCTACATGGAGATGATGCACCAATACGCCGAGGCCGCTGGCCTCAGGCGCCGCATCATCATCCCGTTGCCAGTACTAACACCAAAGCTGGCCTCGGGCTGGATCGGGCTTGTAACGCCGGTACCTGTCACCCTTGCTAAGCGACTGGTGGCATCTTTGAAGCACGAGGTGGTGGCTAGAAACGATGACATCAGGCAGTTCATTCCAGATGGTCCCGGTGGCCTAACAAGCTTCAAGGACGCCGTCGAGTTAGCGCTGTCCCGGATTAAGCAAATGGATGTTGAGACCCGCTGGTCAAACGCACTTACTCCAAACACTCACTCCGAACCGCTTCCCACCGACCCAGACTGGGCCGGAGGGTCGCTCTATGTCGACAGGCGTGAATACACCTCAGATGACTCTGTCGAAGATGTCTGGGCCAGGGTCGAGGCCATTGGCGGTCAAAACGGCTACTCGACCGCAACCTGGGCCTGGGAGCTGCGTGGATTGATGGACAGGCTTATTGGTGGTGTGGGCCTGCGGCGCGGTCGCAGAGACCCCAACCGCCTCATGGAGGGCGAAGCTCTGGACTTCTGGCGGGTGGAGAAAATCGCTAGGCCTAAGCTCTTGCGACTTCGCGCAGAGATGAAGATGCCAGGTCTTGCCTGGCTGGAATTCCAAGTTAGCGAGGACGAGAGTGGCAAGACCCACTTGCTGCAGCGAGCCTTGTATCACCCGCGAGGTTTGTTTGGTCACACCTACTGGTGGCTGGTAGCCGCAATGCACGGCATCGTGTTTCCCTCGATGGCAACCAAAATGGCTGGCCCGAGCGCCGAAAAGGTCCGCGCCAGCTAGCATTCTCTGGTGTCCAAAACCCGCTTGGCAGTAATTGCCCTTTTGTTTGTTGGCTTTGTTTGGGGCGCAGCGTTTGTCTTGATGAAAGACGCGATTGTGCTGCAGCCCTATATGGACTTTTTGGCAACCAGGTTCACCATCGCAGCTCTAGCAATGATCTTGCTAAGGCCAGTGGTTTCACTAAGGTTCGAAGCTGGTGATTTGAAATACGGCGGGCTAATCGGAGTGGTGCTGGCCTTTGGCTACATCACCCAAACCATCGGGTTAGAGCTCACAACAGCTGCGACCAGCGGCTTTCTCACCGGGCTCTATGTTGTTTTCACTCCCCTGATTGCCTGGCTTTTTGTTCGTAGGAAGATTTCCGGCAAGGTCGCAATCGGGGTGTTGTTCTCGATTGTTGGCATGGCCATTTTCTCGGGGGCTGCGACCAGCACCGAGTTCCAGGTTGGCCAGATCTGGTTGGTGGTCTGCGCGGTTTTGTATGCGGTCCACATCTTGCTACTGGGTCACTATGGACAAACCCGCAACTCCTACCGGTTTGCAATGCTGCAGATTGCCGCTGTAGCAATTGTGACCTGGGGCTTTGCCCTGGTTGATGGTTATCAACCGCCACCAAACCTGGAGGTTTGGTTCGCGGTTTTGTTCACGGCACTGCTGTCTACCGTTTTGGCTTTTTGGATTCAGACCTGGGCGCAAACTTTGTTGGATCCTGCCAGAGTTGCGCTACTGATCACCAGCGAGGTCATCTTCACCGCGCTGTTGGCTATTGGCCTTGGCCAAGAGCCGCTAACACTGGCCATAGTTGTTGGTGGTGGGATGATGCTCACTGCAATGTTGATTGTTGAGTGGCCCAAAAAGGGCGAGCAGCCGCTAGTTCAGACCCAGCTCCACGAGTAGCTGGTCTAGCTTTTTGTTCTCTGAAATCTCTTTGTCTGAGCGCGCCATCTTCACCGGCAGTCTTCTTCTCAATAGGTCCTCTCGCGAGGTGACTAGCTCGTGACGAACGATGTGGCGAATCTCGTTCTCGGTAATACCTAGACCGGGAATGATCTCTTCTAGGTCATCGCTGAGGAAATCAAAGCCGACCTCGCCATGGCGCCGCCAAATGCCCTCTGCGATTCGCTCTGCCTGGTCCTGAGGTGCAAGCGAGGCTACGACTCCGTAAAACTCAGCCTTGCGAACCTGGCTGCCCTCACCAAACCAAAGACCTGGGTCCTTGGGGTTGTGGCCCAGCTTTTTGACTTCTGCGATGATCTCTTCACCGACATTCAGGCAGTCGGTCAGTTTGCCGCCGAGAATCGTGACAGTTTTCTTCTCAGGGTTGGTTTCAATGACGTGCTTGCGAGATAGCTGGTGCCAGTCGGCTGCCTTGCCATCATCGCTGCCCTCAACCACCAAGGGGCGAACTCCCGAACGCTCAGAGACCACCTGATCCAAAGTGATTGGGACTTCTAGTTCCAACTGAGCGTTGATCTGCCTGAGAACAAACTCTCGGTCTTCGTCGTTGACCTCGGTCTTTGGGTCATCGACTCGGGTGTCGGTGGTGCCGATCATGGAGCGATCCCCCATTGGGAGAACGTAGAACAACCTGCCCTCTTCGTCCCAAAAAGCTAGGACCTGGTAGCTGTCGGTGAGCTTACGGTTCAAAATCAGGTGAATGCCCTTTGAGAAGACCAAACCCGCCTTGGTCTCAGAGCCGATTAGCTCACTGACATCCTTGGCGAAGGGGCCTGCGGCATTGACGATCACCTTCGCCTTAACCTCTTGCTTGCCGTCTTTGCCATCAAGTGAGAGGGTCCAGCCAGCTTCTGAGTGCTGAGCGTCAACCAGCTCGGTGTAGTTTCTGACATCAGCACCGTTATGCATCGCAAGGCGAATGAAGTCAAAGACAAAGCGAGAGTCGTTATCGGGAAGCTCTGCGTCGTAATACTTGACCGCCTTGCGGCCACTAATCAGGTTTGGCTCTAGAGCCTTGGCCTGGCTAGCAGAATAGCTAGCCGGAGGCTTGGTCCCCAAAAGCCCGATGAACCAGTAAAAGAGTGTGCCGAAGGTGCCAAGCAGCCTGCCAAAAGGAGCCGTTGGTCCAATCGATGCCAAAAAGCCGATTTCTCTGATCTGGTTTGGGTAGTGCTTCATGAGCTTGTTGCGAGCCAAGCAGAGCTTGAAAACCAACCAAAACTCGTAGGACTGCAGGTATTTGATGCCACCCCAGACCAGATTCGAAGACTCCTGTGAGGTGAAGGATGCAAAATCACCCTTGTCAACCAACAAAACCTTTTGACCGGCTGCGCTGAGCGCAGCAGCAGCCACGGCACCGTTGATTCCAGCACCGATAATGGCAACATCGAACGTGTCGGTTTGAACGATTTTGTCCGATTTGGTTTGATTTTGTTCAATCACACTGCAAGCATAAGAGCAGAAAGCCTGTAATTTGGGCGCTAGCGGGCAGTTTCGAGGAGGAAATTGATGTCAATCTTGGCAATTGATGCTGGAACCACCGGGGTCACCGCACTTATCGTCTCCGAAAAGGGCGAGATCCTCGCTCGCGGCTACCAAGAGTTCCAGCAGCACTTCCCCAAACCCGGCTGGGTAGAGCATGAGCCAGAGCAGATTTGGCAAGCAGCCCTTGCTGCTTGCAAAGCTGCTCTTGATTCAACCGATGACAAACCCACCACCATCGGCATCACCAACCAACGTGAAACTGCGGTGATATGGGATCGCAAGACTCTCTCCTCTCCAACCAAGGCCATTGTCTGGCAGGACCGCAGAACCGCTGACCTAACTGAGGAGCTGCAGGCGAAAAACTCTGGTGGTTGGATCAGGCGTCGAACCGGTTTGAATCTTGACCCCTACTTCACCTCGAGCAAGTTTTTGTGGTGGAAAAGAAACCTGCCGCAGATCTTCCGAGACGTTGAATCAGGCAGGTATGCCCTTGGGACAGTTGATAGCTACCTGGTGGCAAGGCTCTCTGGAGGAAACCACCACATCACCGATGCATCGAATGCCTCTAGAACCCAGCTGATGGACATTGCCACGATGCAGTGGGACAAAAAGCTTTGCGACGCCTTCGAGATCCCCATCTCAGCCCTGCCAACCATCACCCCCTGCTGGGGCGATCTTGCCAGAACCAACCCCGAACACTTCTTGGGATCTGGATTTGCCAATCACCGGCATGGCCGGTGATCAGCAGGCAGCACTGTTTGGCCAACTCGCGTTTGAGGTTGGGCAATCCAAGGCCACCTATGGCACCGGCGCCTTTATCTTGACCAATACCGGTAGCGAAATAGTTCTCAGTGAGAAGGGGCTTTTGGCCACCGTTGGTTGGCTTTCGGCCGATGGCCAAAAGACCTATGCCTCGGAAGGTTCGGTGTTTGTTGCAGGGGCTGCGGTGCAGTGGCTCAGAGATGGCCTTGGCATCATCAGCACCTCCGGTGCTGTTGAGGCATTGGCTTTGGAGGTGGACTCCTCGGATGGGGTCGTCTTTTTACCCGCACTCACCGGGCTCGGGGCTCCGTTTTGGGAGCCTGATATTCGCGGCAGCCTGTTTGGCATTACCCGCGGCACCACAAAGGCTCACATTGCAAGAGCGACTCTCGAGGCAATTGTTTATCAGGTTCATGCCGTCTTGGAGGCAATGCAGATGGACATGGGCAAGCGGCTGCAGGAGCTTCGGGTTGATGGCGGGGCTGCAGCCAACGACCTGATGATGCAGATGCAGGCAGACCTATTAGGTGCGAGTGTGGTGAGAGCCAAGAACCTAGAGTCAACCGGTTTTGGGGCTGCGATGATGGCGGGCCTGGGAGCTGGCATCTTTGAATCCCAAAAGAGCTGATGCAGCTCAATCCCCCAGCCCAAAAGTTTGAGCCAAAGTCAGACCTAAAGACTGGCTACCAGGCCTGGCTAAAGGCAGTGAGTGCCACCAAGAGCTACACCTAAAACTAAGCTTTAGGGCATGTATGACGCAGAGTCCAAGCTGGCCGCTCAGGCGCTAAGCGCTGGCTACTCTGCCGAGCAGATTATTAAAAACCTCGACCTCAGCATCCCCACAGGTTCAGTGACCGCAATCATCGGTCCAAATGGTGCTGGTAAGTCGTCACTACTGAAGGCCCTAGCTCGCAAAATCAAGGCTGCAAGCGGTTCGGTTTTGCTAGATGGTGTATCCATAACGTCTCTAACCAAAACCGAACTGGATCAAAGCATTGGCTTTCTAGGAACCATCCCGGCTGCCAGAAACTCGGAGACGGTGTTTGAACTGGTATCGCGCAGCGCGATGGCAGCAAGTGGCATCTCTCGAGTCTCTCCGAGGCTCAAAGAGGAAATCGAGCTGTTGCTCGCGAGGACATCTCTCACCAAGGTCAAGGACAAAAAGGTGGGCGAACTCTCAAGTGGTTATCGGCAAGCTGCGGTGATTGCTGCCGCTTTGGTGAAAAACCCGCAGGTGCTGCTCCTTGATGAACCCACCAACTCACTTGACTACTCACACCAGCTGCAGGTGATGAACCTATTGTCCTCCTTGAAGCGCGAGCGTGGGATGAGCGTGGTGGCAGTGATTCACGACCTAAACCTCGCGGCTCGCTTTGCTGATCAAATTGTGGTCCTCAAAGACGGCCAAATAATTGCCCAGGGCAAGCCCAAAGACGTTATTACCCCAAACAACCTGGCTACTGCCTTCAACATCTTGGCCAGGGTGATTGAGGACCCGGTTGGCAGGACTCCCATGGTTGTTCCGATCCGCCAACTGGGGTAGTTGGTAAATCGTTAACTTAGTTGCATAATAAGAAACGTAGTTCGTTGATGAAGGCGCAGTTACTAGCAGTGACGCCAAAGAGGCTTGCGCATATCAACGGATGAGGGCAAGGACTGGGCCCGCTAAAAAAATCGGTCGATTGTCTGGTTGTGAAATTCAATGCGTATCTTGCTCATCGGAGCAGGCGGTGTTGGCGATGCAATTGTCAAAATCGCTGCTGATCGTAATTTCTTCGAAAAACTCGTAGTCGCTGACTACGACATCTCCCGTGCCGAGAAGTCTGTGGCATGGATTAACGAGTGGTCCAAGCCCGAGATTGCACAGAAGGTTGAGGCGGCACAAATTGATGCCTCCGATCCTTCAAAGGTTGCAGCTTTGGCTGAGGAGCACAACATCACCCACATCTTGAATGCGGTTGAACCAAGGTTCGTGCAGTCCATAGTCGAGGGCGCCTTAGAAGCAGGCGCCAACTACATGGACATGGCAATGAGCCTTAGCCACCCGCACCCAGAAGACCCCTTCAATCTCCCGGGCGAAAAGCTAGGTGATTGGCAGTACTCAAAGGCAAAGGACTTCGCCGACAAGGGCCTATTGGCCCTGGTTGGCACCGGTGCCGAGCCTGGTATTTCCAACATCTTTGCTCGCTATGCGGCAGATCACCTGTTCTCAGAGCTCGATGAGGTAACCATCATTGACGGTGGAAACCTGGTTGTTGTGAACGACGAGGGCGAAGAGATCTTTGCTCCATCGTTTTCGATCTGGACGGTTATTGAAGAGTGCTTAAACCCACCTCTGATCTGGGAAAAGGAGCGCGGTTGGTTTACCACCAAGCCGTTCTCCGAGCCAGAGCTGTTTGAATTCCCAGAGGGCATTGGTCCAATCAAGTGTGTGAACGTGGAGCACGAAGAGGTGGCCATGCTGCCTCGCACGATGGACGCTCAGCGCGTTAACTTCAAATACGGACTGGGTTCTGAGTTCATCAGCGTTCTGAAGACCCTGCACGCACTCGGCCTTGACCGAGTGAACCCGGTATGGGTTCGCTCCAAGTCTGGTCGCGCTCAGGTCTCGCCAAGAGACGTGGTTGCAGCAGTGCTGCCCGGATCCAGGTTCACTGGTTGAATCCATGACTGGCAAGACCTGTGCGGGAACCTTGGTGACCGGTAAGGACAAAGAGGGTAAGCCTCGCGCTACATACCTCTATCACGTCGCTGACACCCAATGGACCGCTGAGGAGTATGACGCTCAGGCCGTGGTTTGGCAGACCGCACTCGTTCCTGTGATTGCCCTCGAACTACTTTCAACTGGCGCTTGGGGTGGCACGGGCGTCATGGGTCCCGAGGAGTTCGATGCCAAGGCCTTTTTGGACCTGATGTCCTCCGCCTACAAGCAGCCCTATGGCATCCAGGATCGCAATCCTGAGAATCCAAGTGTGATTGATGAGGACTGGGAATAGATCACCGCTAATGTGGTTTTATTGAACTGAGTCTAAAAATGAGTTTGAGAAACATTCTCAGCTTGTTTGGAGTTTAGATTCTTAGACTCAGGACACTAAAACTTCTAAAGGAGATACGTCATGAAGGTTTCAAAGCGTTGGATGCCAGCACTGGTAGTACCCGCGGTTATCGCAGCGGGTGCAATTGCAGTGCCGCTTCAAGCCAACGCGGTGGACCTTCCTGACCTAACGCCCCAGCAGGTAATGCTGCTCATGGACGGTGAGATCACCGGTTTTTCTGGAACCATCGTCAAGACTTCTGAGCTTGGCCTTCCCCCTCTCGAGATGAGCTCGATGATGGACGAAGAGATGATTGCCGAGATGGAAGAGAAGATGCCCGAGGGCTTCGAGGATTTCATCCCCTCTCTGATTGAGCAAAACGCCATCACCCAGGCCGTTGAGCTAATCGCCGGCACCCACCGAATCCGCGTTTACGCCTCCGAGGTTGGAATGCGGGTCCAGGTTTTGGACCCCATGAGCCAGCGTGACTTCATTGTCAACGAGAACGAGTTTTGGGCCTACGACGCCCGCAACGCCACTGCCTTGACTGGAACCTTCGACATGGAGGTCTCTGAGGAGGACAAGGCCGAGTTCGAGGCCAACGCACAAGCTCAGCTTGATGAGTACCTAGCAGAGATTCAGCTAGACATCTCAAACCCAGAGGCAGTCGCCGACTACCTAATGGCTCAGGTTGGTGAGACCACCGAAGTGTCTGTTGGCAAGGACCACATGATTGCTGGCCGAACTGCCTACCAGCTAATCGCCCAGCCAAACGCTGAGAACTCACTGGTCGAGTCGGTCGTGATCTCGGTTGACTCCGAGACCGGCATGGCGCTAGACGTCAAGGTCTACTCAGTCGAGCAGGAGACTCCTGCATTCCACGTTGGCTTTGAGTCAATCAGCTTTGACACTCCAGACGCTTCACTGTTTAGCTTCACTCCGCCTCCTGGCACCACCGTTGAGACCATGGAGGTCCCAGCCGAGCTAGAGGCCGAGCTAGAAGCCCTAAAGAGTGAATACGAGAACACGGAATTCACCAACGAGGACAATGCTGCAATGCGTGCCGAGCTTGAGGCTCGCTACGCCGACACCCCAAAGCCAGAAATGATTGGTGAGGGTTGGGATGCAGTTATCTACCTACCCGCAATGCCACAGGAAGTTCCAATGGAGATGATGGAGAACCAGCTGTTCGCCGACCTAATGACTCAGGTTGACGGTGGCAAGGTCTTCTCGACTCCCCTATTGAACGTCCTAGTTGCTGACTCCGGTGAGGTTTATGCCGGTGCGGTAACCATCGAGTACTTGCAGGAAGTAGCAGCGCGCTAAGTGTCAGAAAAGGGCCAGTGGGCCATTGAGACCAATGGCCTCACTAAAGCCTTTGGTGACCAAAAAGCAGTCCACGGAATATCGTTAGCGGTCCCCAGGGGTTCAGTATTTGGATTCCTGGGACCGAACGGTTCCGGCAAGACCACGACCATTCGGATGTTGCTCGGCCTTGCCGAGGCAACCGATGGTGAAATCAAGCTCCTTGATCACCAGATCCCCAAAGAGCTCCAGGTCGCCTTGCCAAAGGTCGGTGCACTGGTCGAAGGCCCTGCCTTCTATCCATACATGTCAGGCAGAAACAACCTGATTCGCATCGACTCTGCAGATAGGTTCTCTGACCCCTCAACCCGCAAGGCAAGAGTGGATGCAGCCCTGGAGCGAGTTGGGCTTTCCAATGCCGCAAAGAAAAAGGTTCACGCCTACTCACTTGGCATGAAGCAGCGCCTTGGCCTTGCCAATGCGCTTCTCAAGCCCAGAGAGCTCTTGGTTCTTGATGAACCAACAAACGGTCTAGACCCCCAGGGCACCAGAGAGGTTCGAAACCTGATTCGTTCTCTCGCCGCAGAGGGCATCACAATCTTTCTCTCCAGCCACCTGCTCACAGAAATAGAACAGCTCTGCGATCACGTTGCAGTGATGAGCGCCGGCAAGATTCTTGCTCAGGGTTCGCTCGCCGAGCTGCGCTCGCATGGCCAAACCAGGTTGATTCTGAGAGTCGACAAGATTGATGAGGCAGTTGACATCCTCAAGACTCAGGGAATCGGCAAGATCAAGTTCTCGAAAGAGAACATGATTGCTCCGGTTGCAGAGGATATCGATGTTGCCAAGATCAACGAGGTCTTGGTGAAAAAGAAGATCAAGGTTTCAGAAATTCGTCTCGAGCACCCGTCTTTGGAAGAGTACTTCGTTGACCTAACCGGAGAGGGGTTTGAAGTTGTTCGCTAAATCGCTAAGCCTCTCACTGATGGCATCAGAGCTCAGGGTCATGTTTACTCGTCGCAGGACCTGGGCAATGCTCTTTGCAATTGCGATGATTCCAATTCTTTTGGCTATCGCCGTCTACCTATCTTCTGATCGACTTGCCCCGGGAGAGGGTCCGCCGTTCTTGGACCGAGTGACTCAAAACGGTCTGTTCACCGGCTTCACTGCAATGCTGTTGGCTTTGCCGCTGTTTTTGCCACTGACAATTTCTGTGGTGGCAGGTGACACCATTGCGGGCGAAGCGGGACTAGGAACCCTGAGATACCTACTGATTGCACCTGTGAACAGGGCACGGCTTTTGGTTGTGAAGTACCTAGGGACTCTGGTGTTTGCACTAGCCGGCACCTTCACCCTGATGGCAGCTGGAGCCATGATTGGTGCCATTTTGTTCCCGGTTGGACCGGTGACGCTGCTAAGCGGTGATGTGATACAAATCCCCGAGGCACTGGGCCGGATGGCCCTGGTTGCCCTTTACACGACCATCTCGATGATGGGCATGTTGGCACTTGGGCTCTTCATCTCGACGCTGACGACAATTCCAGTTGGTGCCATGACCGGTGTCTTGATTGCCAGCGGTGTTAGCCAGATCCTAGATAACCTGCCACAGCTCTCTTGGCTGCACGAATGGCTGTTTACTCACTACTGGTTGGACTTTGCTGACATTCTTAGGCAGCCAATGGAGCTCTCCAGTTTTGGTGACAACCTGCTTCTGCAACTTGGCTATGTCGCGGTCTTTGGATCGCTTGCCTATGGCAGATTCACGACCAAGGACATCCTGAGCTAGAGCGCTGTTAGACTCTGATGCTGTTATGGGCCTCTAGCTCAGTTGGTTAGAGCAACGGACTTTTAATCCGTGGGTCGTGGGTTCGAATCCCACGGGGCCTACTTTTGTGATGTCTCAAGACATAGTGGACATCCGAGCCCCCAAGCATAGAGATTGCGATGAACCGAGATGCCCAATAAGGGCATCAGGAGGGGCCAGAAGACCTACTCCGCGCGCTTCTTGCTTTCGGACTTGGCTTGCTTGTCAAGTCTTTTTTCCTTCAAGCTTTTAGCTGGGGCCTTTTTGGTATTTTTCTGACCCTTTTGCTCTTTTTGTGCCATGGTCTGTCTCCCTCATTACTAAAGCTTCCGTCCACGAAGGCTATCTGCTTATCGCTGACATCTGCCCCCAAACAGTTCCGGCTTCGAAAATATAAACTTCACCCCAAAAATGAAAGAGCACCCCAGACCTCAGCCTGGGGTGCTCTTCACACTTCCCTAGAGAAGGTTCGGTTCGGTTTCTTCAACTGCGGTTGGTGAGAAGCCCCACTTCTCCGCAATTTCGCCAAGAACGCCAGAATCGCGAAGAGTCTTCAGATTGTTGTTGATTGCCTCCTGAAGTCCAGGGTTGTCGAGGCTTACCGGGAAGTTCGTTTGTCCCGGCTTGGTGGTTGAAACAACGCGGTCATCTGGTGCTGGCACATTGAACTGCGCTCCGTCAATTGGAGTGGTCTCCAGTGCGGCCTTGCCAGATGGGAAAGTGTCAACGACGACACTGATTCGACCGCTTGCAAGGTCGGCGTAGAGTGCCTGAGTGGTCTCGTAAAGGCTGAGGTCATCACCCAGAATGTTCTCGAGGTCCTCATTCCAGAGGAATCCGAGAGTGGATCCAACCTTCTTGCCGATGAGGCCCTCAACGGAGTCGACACCATCTACGGAGATGAGGGTCAACTGGTCGATGATCACTGGATCGCTCAGAAGCACAATCTCAGCACGTGCTGCTGTTCTGTACCAGCTGCCCAGAGTGGTGTCCGCACGACCGGTTTCAATTGCCGGAATCATTGCTGCTGCAGCGCCTGGCTGAACCTTAACTTCGAGGCACTCAAGAGCGGCGATGCTGTTGAGAATCTCACCTTCGGCGCCACTGAGTGTGGTTCCATCAATTGCTGAGAATGGCGGGTACTCGTAGGCGGCTACGGTTAGGAAGCCCTCCTCCACAGTTGTCAGACCCGGGTGTGCCGGAACACACTCTTCGGTTGTTTCCTCGGACGCAGCACTTTCCGTAGCTGCCGGTGCAGGTGCGGGGGCCTGAGCCGGTGCGCATCCAGTTAGAGCAAAACCTGTAACTGCTGCGAGCAGTACAAGTCTGGTTGCATGCTTTGGCATCTTTTTCCTTCCATCAATACTTATCGCCCGCGGGAACCCGCGAATGACCCCAGCACCTAGTACTCATAAATGCCTCGCGAGGCGTTTCTCGATGAGAGTGACTAGTGCTGAAGCTGGGATTGTAACGGCGGCATAAACCGCGGCAGCGGCCAAGAAAACGGCCAAATAATTGAAGGTTTTTGTCCCTAGGAAGTAAGCAGCCTGCATTACTTCGCTGTAGGTAATCACGTAGGCCAAAGAAGTCAGCTGGAACATGATTATGGCTAGACCCAAAAGTGGGGGAACCGCGATTCTGGCAGCCTGAGGAACCACGACAAATCTAAAGCGATCGGAATTACTCAAGCCGATCGAACTTGAAGCTTCAAGCTGTCCATTTGGAACGCTTGAAAGCGCAGATCTAATAATCTCGGTGGCGTATCCGGCAGTTGACCAGGTGAAGGCAAAAACCGCGGCCTCAAAAGCGCTTGGCACGATGTCGACCTGCGGCAACCCCTGATACAGGATGAAAAGCAATACCAACAGCGGGATTCCGCGGCCAAGCTCAACAACCACAAGGGCACTCCATCGCACCGCTCGAATCTTGCTCCCCACAAGCAGAGCGAGCACCAGGGCCATTGGAAAGCCCAAGCCGAGAGAGACAACGGTTAGCTGAAGCGCGCGTCCCAAACCGGGCAATAGCTCCTGCGTATAACCAATCCAGGTTGCGATGTCCATCAGTTCACCACGTATTTCTTGCGCATTTTCTCGTCCACGCGTCGCGCCCACAACCCAAGCGGAATACTCAGAGCTAGGTAAATACCGCCAACTATCGCAAAGGACGTTAGGCCCATGCCGGTGCTCTGGGTTACCTGGTTTGCCCTAAAAGTCATCTCGACGACGCCGATGGTTGAGGCCAACGCGGAGTCCTTCATGAGGCCAATGCCGTAGGTAACCATCGAGGGACTGACAGTGCGGAAAATTTGTGGTGAGATGATTCGAGCCAAAAGGTCAAACCTGCTCAGACCAATTGACTGGGCCGCTTCGATTTGTCCACTACCAAGCGACGCTAGGCCACCGCGATAAATCTCCCCGAGATAGGCGGAAGCAATTACGGAGAATGTGACGATCGCAGATTGGAGTGGGCTGAGCTTTAGCCCCAACTCCGCTAATCCAAAAAACACGATGAACAGCCAAACTAGCGGAGGCACGCTGCGGATCATGTCGACATAAATCCTTGCCAAAGCCCGAATCACCCGTGAGGACGCGGATCGCGCCAAGGCTACAAAAACGCCAAATAATGCGCCCAGTGCAAAACTTGAGAGGGTGATAATCACCGTCCAAATTAGGCCCTGAGCAATGAATAGAACCATTAGCGCCCCAACACCGCGGCCAGGAATTGACGAGTGCGCTCATGACTTGGCTGAGTCATAACCTGCTCGGGATCGCCCGATTCAACTATGCGGCCCCCCACCATTACGTGGACTTTGTCGCCAACCTGGCGAGCAAATCCCATTTCGTGGGTCACCACCATCATCGTCATGCCCTCTTCCGCAAGCTCGCGCATAACAGCGAGAATTTCGGCTCCGACTTCAGGATCAAGGGCAGAAGTTGGTTCGTCGAACAGCATCACCTGGGGGTCAAGCGAAAGGGAGCGAGCAATTGCGACGCGTTGCTGCTGACCCCCCGAGCAGCGTCCCGGATACTCTTCTGACTTGTCTTTTAGGCCAACTCGATCAAGAAGTTCAAAGGCACGAACTCTTGCTTGCTCGGCATCACGGCCTAAAACTCGACGTTGGGCCAAACAAATGTTTTCCAACACTGTTAGGTGAGGAAAGAGGTTGAAAGACTGGAAAACCATCCCGACATTACGTCGAAGCGTCGCAAGTTCTTTCTTTGAGGCAGTGCTGCGACCAGCTCCCAGAGTTATTGCAAAGTCGCCGATTTCAACGGTCCCGGAAGTAGGAGTTTCCAAAAGGTTCATGCAGCGAAGAAATGTTGATTTGCCTGCACCCGAGGGTCCAATTATCGAGACAACGTCGCCGGATTGAATGTCCATGGAAACATCGTCAAGCACCCTTGTCGTGCCAAAGTCCTTTGTAATGTTTCTCGCACTCAGGTAGGTCTTGTTTTCAGTGCTCATTGCCTAGCCCCCCTCTTCCCTTACTGCGATAGCGGTAATTTCTATGCGCTTGGTGCCTCGAAAGCCGGCCACGAAGACTGTCGTTCTCGGAGGAAGCGGGTGGCCCGCGAATCTCTCGCGCCATGTGGCGTCATATTCTGCAAAATCGTCTTGGTCACAGAGGTACACAGTCAGCTGCACAATCGAGCTAAGTGACGACCCGCAAACCAATAGCTCGGACTCCAAGTTGTTAAGGGTGACAATTGTCTGCTCGCGGATTGTGTCCGGAGTCTTGCCATTTGAATCTGTAGGTATTTGTCCGCAGGGAAAAACGAGATCGCCAGCTAGAACGGCTCGGTGATAACTCCTGGATGCCTGATCGGAATGCGCAATTCGACTTAGTTGAATCATTCGGGTACCAAGAACTTTCTGGCGAGTTTTTCCAACTCATGCCACTCGGACTGGGCGACACTCACGCCCTCGCGATGCGCCTGAACAACCTGAGACTCTCTCAATACGCTTGAGAGGACTACCTCTTTCGGTTTACCTCCACCCAGGCAGACAAACCAGGTTGCCCAAAGTGGCGTGTCGCCAATTCGGTCGGCCGAGATTTCGCAGGAACAAAGCTCGCCGTCTTGTCCTACTTGGAAAGCGTCCCAGCCACTTTTGGACCTTGAACCCCAAACGACCGCTTCTCCCTCAGACACCTTCAGATCCCAAATGACCGCTGCCAATTCCGGACCAACCTTGGCACCCCGGACCCAAACAACTGGATGATTCTTGGACAGTGCAGCGGCCACCGCAATTGGTCCGACTGTCAACCAGGACATTCCTCTGGAAGAAATCACAACTTTGTCTGCAAGACTGAGGTGGCGAGCGGTTCGTTTTCCTGCGGCGAACCGAGAGGAATCTTTCAAAACTGCTGTCACGCCTGTTCCAAAGAGAACCTGTGCGACGCCCGCACATCTTCCCGCAACCTGAGCAGCACCCCACGAGTAGCCCGCTTGGCGAAGAGCTCGATAGCTGTCTTCTTTCGATTCGCGGAACGACACGCGAACGATTTGGCTCCGTGAATCCTGCTGCATTACTTGAGAACCAAACTCTTCAGGCCGGGATTGAAAACCTGTTCGAAAAGCCGCAGCCAGTTTTCTCCCGCGATGCCCTTTATGACCTCATCGCTGAGACCGGCATCAGAGAGACCTTCGAAAACTCGTGGGAAGTCTTTTGGGGAGCTGAACCAATCCGGCCACTGGGGCCATTCCGCTGGTTCACGGGGCTTCCAGCGTCCGTCTCGAAGATGCTCAACATAGCTAGAGGGCCAATTCCTGGCAGCGTCCGAACCAATGGCAACGTGCTCGCTCCCCACCTGGTCAACAAGCTTTACGACCATTTGACAAAACGACTCAAGCGTGGCGTCCTTGCCCCCGATGACATTTGGGTAAAAGCAAACGCCAATCACACCACCGCGTTCGGTGACAGTCTTGATTAGTTCGTCACTCTTGTTGCGAGGAGTTTCAGCGAACCAGCGCGGATTAGCGTGAGTGATTGCAACTGGCGCACTTGAAGCCGCAACTGCGTCCAAAGAGGTTTTGTCACCAACATGCGACAGATCCACGAGCATGCCGACGCGATTCATTTCCTCGATAATGCGAGTTCCGAAGCGCGTGAGACCCGAATCATGGGGCTCGTAACACGCGCCTCCCAAGTGATTCTGAATGTTGTAAGTCAGCTGGGATACGCGCACTCCTAGGCGATGGAAGACTTCGACCAGTGTGTAGTCCTGTTCGAAAGGAGAGGAATTCTGAAACCCTAAGAGCACCGCCAATTTGTTTGACTTAGCGGCCTCACGAATGTCTGAGGCACTTCTAACCAGAGTCACGATGTCGGAGTTTTCTCGTTCCAGGGAATACCAATCGGAAATGTTTCTGATCGTGTCCTGAGTTCCCTCCCAAACCGCACAGGTCGCATGAAGACCGTGCACGCCCCCAGAGCGGGCTTCTTCGAGAGTTGGCCGATCCCAATTCGAAATTTGTAGCCCATCAAATACCAGCCGCTGCTCCATTAGCCAACCTCTGGTCGGGGAGCAAAAAGCCAATCGTCGACCTGGCCGGAGCCATTCACGTCGGAAACCGTAGGAGCGCCACCATAAAGAGTCACGCGCAACCAGTCAGTTGACTGGGGGTTGAAATTCTCCATGCCGTAGAGCGCGAGCTGAAAGCGCTGGAGGTCCAGGGGTATAAAGTCGCCAGAAAGTGGGTTGACCCGAGCTTCGGCGTACCTCAGCGCGCGAACGGACTGGATCCTTTCAACGATGCCCCAGTGCTGCGGGTAATCCAAGAGGAAAGCCCCAACCGAGAGGTCATCCGGAACGTTGCGGAGGTCGTCCAACAGCTCGGCAGTGTCCCTTGCGATACCGACAGGGTGCTCGGTAATAACGCCGCGGTCCTTCCCTCGGACTCCTCTTCTGGGCTCCTGGTTGTTTTGTGAGTAGTACCAAAACATCGAAGTAGAGACTCTGTCACTAAAGTCGTGCTGTCCCACCCAGGAGTAGCGCTCATCGAGTGCAGCCCTAAGTTCCAGAATCGACATACTCGGCTCGAGAGCAGTTCGGTCCTCGCAAAGTAATAATTCTTCAATGTCTGAATCAAGAGATGCGTCGCACTCAACCAAAACTGAGTCAACAATCTGACGAAGTTCTATTGACACGTCTTGAGAAAAAAGGTGCAGGAGATCACCGGGCGTCTCAGTCCCTTGACCCTTGATTGTCGAACCCTGTTGAAACTCATTTGCCCAAGCAATCGCAAGAGTCAGCTGCTCCGCTAACTCCGGCCCGGATGGGTAGGGGGCGGTTTCAAATGACACCTTCTGCGAAAAATAGGTGCGAGCCCTCACGAGAAGCTCTAAAACGCGCTGCCACTCAGGCGAATCTCGCCTCCAGTTTTGGATTCTGGCGTTTGCCAAAGGCAACTCTCGCAACGCTACCCAAGCATCAAGAACTTGAGGATGACGAATTACGTAGGGGACCATGCCAAGACCGGTTGCGTTCCCCAATCCCAAAAATCTGCGCCACCTGATATCCAAGCTTGCTGGCTGAGAGGACGCGGACTTGGCCTTCGCTGCAGCACAGTGCTCGGCTAAGTCGGCGCTGAACTCACGCAATAGCCAAGCTGCCAGCATCTGAGCCCGATACGGAATCCCAAGTGGGTGATCCGATCCGATACCGTCGAAATCGCGTAGCCCCCACTTGCCGTTGCCATAAAAAGCAGTGCTGCGCATTATGTAGGCGGCGTCACTAACTTGTGATGCCTCAGGCTGGTTGCCGTCGGCAAGGGAATTCACCACGTAGTTGAAAAAGCGCTGGCTTCGATTAGCTCTCGCCCAAATCAGAGTTCTGGAATCAGCTCTTCCATCCTCTTGCTTGGTCACGTGACCACGAAGGTATTCCAGATCCTGGGGTGATACCTCACCGTCGACCAGAGCGAATGTCACATCCCAGTCCTGGGCGATCACCCGGTCAGAGCGCAAATCCTCGTCAATAATCTGCGAGAAGACAACACCCTCCACGATGTGCCCAGATAGATCGGCTCGGTAAATAGCGTGACCGCGCCCAAGGTCGTCCAGCTCCCACGACCGAATTGAAAATTTCCAGCCCCTCTGAACTGCGTTCCTCAGGAAGGCCCTGGCAAAGCTGTGTCTGGTTTGTCTCGCTGTGCCAAGTTCATTTGGATCCATGGCGTGCCCAGCATCTCGAGCCGAGTATTGAAGAGATGTTAGACGTTCTGTAGGTCTAGTCATTTTGCTTCCCCCTAGGGGCTATTCGGCGATACACACTTTTTGTGATGGTGAAGAAGTCAGCGACGCTCTGAGCGTTTTGTTCTCTTGGGCCGGGAAAAGTTGACGCTTTCAAGCCACCGAAAGGAACGTGCAGCTCTGAACCGGTATTTGGGGCGTTGATCTTTATTAGCCCCGCGACCAGTTCTTTAGTAGCCCTGGCTATGTCTGCATCGGAGGAAGAAAAGAATGATGCGGTGAGCCCAAATTCCGTCGCGTTCGCAATTAGTAACGCCTCGTCCAGGCTGTCAACGTTCATCACTGTTGTAACTGGCCCAAAGACTTCCTCTTTGCAGGTGCGCAACTCCATGTTGCCTTCGATGACCGTGGGGGCGACGAAATGCCCGGGGCCCTCTGGAACTTTAGACCTCGCAACGATTCGGCCTCCCTGGGCAACCGCATCAGCAATTGCACTCTCTATTTCTGACTTTGCTGAGGCAGAGACGACGGGGCCAGTTGTCGTTGAAGGATCTGAGCCATCTCCAACCACTAACTTGTCCACCTTCTCCGCAAGAGCCGCCAAAAAGGGAGCGTGTATTTTGCCAACAGTTATTATTCGCCTGGTTGCAGTGCACTTCTGACCTGAGCCAGACATTGCACCAACGACCAGCTGAGTTGCGACGAAGTCCGGGTCGACGTCTGGCATGACAATGGCCGGATTGTGTCCTCCGAGCTCAAGCTGTATCTTCACGCCGCGGTCTGAAGCGGAGCGGGCAATAGTGTTTCCAACTGGGACAGATCCAGTGAATGAAATGCCTGAAATCATTTGACTATCGACAAGCGCCTGAGCCGTTCTCCCGGGAGCGAGGACCATGTTTAGGACACCCGCAGGCAAACCCCCATCCTGAAAGGCTTCAACAAAGGCACTGCTCAACGCAGGCACATCGCTGGCAGGCTTCCAAACGACCGTGTTGCCCCAGAGCAGAGCTGGTGCAATCTTCCAGGCTGGAATCTGAGTAGGAAAATTCCACGGCGTTATTACTGCCACCACACCCAAAGCTTCTCGGACTACCTCAATATGCTCTCCGGGAAATGATGAGGGAAAGGTTGCCCCGAAAGAATTTCGGGAGGAAGCGGCGTGATACCTAATCGTCTCTATGGACCCATCCACTTCGCCGAGCGCTTCCGCAAGGGTCTTACCCTGCTCCCGAGTCATTAGTGCTGCTAACGAATCCCGCCTGCCTTGCATGACATCGGCGACTGAGCGAAGGATGAGGCCACGCCCGATAATCCCTAAATTTTCCCAATCCGATTGGGCTTTTTTGGCTGCATCCAAGGCAGCAGAGATATCCGCTTCGGAGGAGTGGTGAAACTTTGCAACTATCTCGTCGGGCTTGGCGGGATTGGAGCTAAAAGCTTCCGCACCTGCTCCCTGAGACCATGACCCACTAATGAATTGTTGCGCCTTGCTATTTGTAGAACTGCTTGCAGCCACTCATGTCTCCTCACAACATTGTGATATCGAAACAATAACTCGCGGCATTCAGAAGATAAACATGAAACTTAGAATCGTTATTCAATACTTTTTATAATGAATCCATGAATCTAAAGTCACTGTTAGCTTTTGTCGAAGTTGCCCAGCGGGGTCATTTTGGAAAGGCAGCGCTTCAGCTTGGAATGACTCAGTCTGGTCTCTCGCAGCTTATAAAAACCCTGGAAAAGAGAATTGGAGCGCCGTTAATTTATCGCACCACAAGGTCCGTGTCCCTTACCGAAGCTGGCGAGGTTTACCTAAAAATTGCTCGAGAGTTGATCGACAGTCATCGCCTCGCTGACCAAAAGATGTTGGACTTCTTACAGGGGGATGAGGGAATCGTTCGCCTCGGATTCGTTGCTTCAGCAGCCCTTGGTATCATCCCCAGAATCGCCGCCAAACTTCAAGAAGCTGCTCCGGGCATAAAACTTTCACTTCGAGAAATGACCTCTGAAGAGCAGCTCTCTCGTCTAAAGGATGGGGAAATTGACGTCGGCCTGATGAGAGAGATTAGGGAGTACACGGGCCTAGTAATCGCTCCCTTGGAGAAAGAGCCGCTGCGTATAGCCGCCCCCATGACTCACGCCTTGGCTTCGAAGAAATCTATTTCTCTATCAGAACTCCGCTCTGAAAATTTTGTGATGTTTCCCAGATCAAGCGTTTCGTTTTTGCACGACCACATTCACAGGCTCTGCAACGATGCCGGCTTTACTCCTCATGTGGTGGAGGAGGCAATGCAATTCGCAACCATCCTCGGATTGGTCTCGAGCAATGCCGGAATCGCGATAGTCCCAGAGAGCATTAGAGCAATCCAGCTGCCTAACGTAGCGTTTATACCTATTAAGGAGTCCGGCGCTGTTTCACAACTTTACCTTGCTAGGAGGTCGGGCGAACGGGCATCCCCCGCAGCAAAGAGATTGGTTGGCATCGCAACCGAAGCCGCCAATTAGACAATTTGCATTGGCCGTCTAGATCCCCCTCTCGAACCACCTGCGATTTACTGTCTCCCTGAACTCTTCATCCATCCAGAGTCTGAATCATTAGATAGCCCAGAGAATAAACATTTTCACCAGAGTGCAATTAGGGAACGTCTATCAACGCACGCCCAGAGTCTAAATAAATCCGTGGGTCCTGTGCTCGAATCCCACGGGGCCTACTTTCGGAATTTGGTTATTCGCAGGACTGATCTGCCCTACTTCTCGCAAACCCTAGTCGCGGGAGTAGTGGGCGTCGTCCATTGCATTGGCTCGCTTGCTGAAGAAGCTAGATAATGCAAAATGAGCCAGCATTCCAATCAAAACAGTGGTGGCAAGGCCAGTAATAACCAGCAGAATGCTGCTCTCATTGATTGGGTATTCCATTGGTTTCCTCCACTGTTCTGGCTCTTCTAACTTACCCGCACTTTTACAAAACTAGGCGCCTTTGCCAATCACCTCAAGGTTGCTAGCTCCCTCGACCCTCCAGCCCTCTGGGGTTGAAGCCATCAGATATCTCAGGGCATAAACGTCCTCACCACCCTGGACAAAACTCACGTCGATAAGACCAAAGCTTTCATCCTCATCCATCAAGCACTCGCTGAAGCCAAGTGAGGATGACTCAATTAGTGGTCCGTAGCTTGCGGAGATGAGTGCAACAAAGGACTGCAGGGTCACCGCTTCCCTGAAGCTCGGCGACGCTAGCGAGTAGGCAAGTTCGAATTCGTCATCGGCAAAGGCTTGGGTTTGAGAGTTGATAGTGCCCTCCATCAACTCTTGAATCTCTGTCGAGCAAACCTCAGGCTGAGCTGCTTCCTGCTCAGGTTCTGGTTGGCTCTCAGTCTGGGTTGGTGTCGGAGCCTGGGTCTCAGATTCAGTTATCTCGGGCTCTGTGATCTCAGACTCGGTGCTTGCTATTGAGCTTGCCGCATCATCAACCTGGGCACAGCCCGATAAAAGCGCGAGCAAAAGCGCTGAGGCAGCTAGTTTCCCTGTGACCGGCATTGGATAAGGAACATGGGACTATGGGTCAAGATTCCCGCTTGGCAAAGCGGTTCTTGAGATAACCAATCGCACCGGTTGACCAAAGTGCCCAAACCACCAGCACCGGCTGGAAGAAGAGTCGATTCAATCTGGCCTGATCGGTGTCTAAACCGAATGCGCTAATGCCCTCAACGTATTGATTGATGTTGCCCGGGAAGATTGCAATGAAGAACGCTGCAGCAGCCAGGCCGGCAACAGGAACCAACGCTCCAAAAGATGCAATCCCGAGACCGAGCATGATCTCAACCACCCCAGAGGCAACAACAACAAAGTCAGGATCTAGCGGCAACCACACCGGCACCTGGGCCTGAAACTCTTGTCTTGCAGTTGTTAGGTGACTAATGCCAGCAAAGATCAATGCTCCGCCCAATAGCAGCCTTGCAATAATCCTTAGATACTTCACTGATTCCCGCTTCCTAGGTTCACAGGATAGCTCTTTGAGGGAAGCCAAAACCAAAGGGGAAGGTTGTGTTTCAGATGAGCAACAGTGGCAAAACCCTAATAGGTGTCTATAAAGCCGATGGCGGGATCATTGGCGAGATCTCCTACTTCTTTGGTCACCTGGTAGGAGTGAAGAACTGCAGTCTTTGTGACATCACCCACTCCCCCGTGAAGAAAAAGAGCGCTTTCAAAGCCTTCGAGAAAAAACTTCTCGAGGAGCGCAACATCCGCACTCGCCTTGTCCATATGAATGAGCGCACCGAAGCCGAGCTTGCTGCCTCCAAGGGCCGAGAGCCCTGTGTCTTGTTGCAGTATGAAGATGGATCAATCTCAATGTTCCTCGACTACGTCGAACTCAAGACCTCAAAGGGAAGCGTGAAGTCATTTGAGAGATTGGTTGAATCTAGATTGAATATCTACCTCTAAATCGTCGCAGTAGCCACTTTTCTCTGATGCAAGAACTGCATCCAAATTGCCGCCGATAACCAAATCACCTGCATCACAACAATTGCCCGCTGGGCAAGGCCAGTGAAGGTTCGCTCAGGATCTAGCCATGTCAACAAGAAAATCAAGGTGACTAAAGTCATCACCAAAGTCGCACCAATTGCTCCCGGCGGCCTAATGCTCCAGTGATATCGCTTGTCGAATCGCATGGCAAATAGCGGCCATGCCGAGAACAAAATGAAGGCAGCGGTTGCAAAGAACAGGTGCTCGGGAGTGTTCGACTTGATATCTGGAACAGCAAAATAGGCAACACCATAAGAACTCAGCCCAGCCAAAAACAAGGTGATTCTTCCTGGAAGCGCAAACGCCTTTGCGCTCCAGGCTGCAATCAGAGTCAGGGTTGCCCCAAGGATGAAGAAGCTGGTCTGCACCCACTTCACCGGAGAGTCATCGGCAGCGAGATCTGAGATTGTTTGAGAAATTGGGTCATACCCCGGCCACAGATACGCCGACAGATTCCAACCGGTGAGATTCTGAATTGGCCCAATGGTTGCGGCGATAACTGCCCAAATCCCAATTAGTTGCATCCGACAAGGCTATTGAGCTTTTGAAACATTTGAGTGAACAATGAATAACTGCTTTTGCAGTGTTAAACTTCTCAAACCGCAAGCCTGCGTGAAAACCCCAAAATTGAAAGGTTTTTCGTTGCACTTGCACCAGTTCAAGTCGATAGCACTTGCCCCCAGAGCCCAGGCGCTAATGAGCGCTCTTGATAAGCGCGTCGTGATTGCCGATGGCGCCATGGGCACCATGCTGCAAGACCGCAAGCCATCCCTTGAAGACTTCGAAGGTCACGAGGGTTGCAACGAGATTCTGAATGTCACCAGACCCGACATTGTTTTAGATGTCCACAACGCCTACTTCGAAACCGGCATCGACTGCGTCGAAACCAACACCTTTGGCGCTAACTGGTCCAACCTTTCCGACTACGGCATTGACGACCGCATCGAAGAGCTAGCGAGCGCCGGAGCTGCGCTCGCAAGACAATCTGCCGATGAGTTCACCAAAAAAGATGGCGAGCCAAGATGGGTCCTAGGTTCAATGGGTCCTGGCACCAAGCTTCCGTCCCTTGGCCACACCACCTACGCCCACCTCAAGGACACCTTTGCCCTGCAGGCCAAGGGCCTAATCGATGGTGGCGCGGATGCCTTCATGGTTGAGACCAGCCAGGACCTGTTGCAGACCAAGGCTGCGGTGAATGGCTTGCAAGCAGGCCGTGGTGGACACCGGCATCAGATTGCCAATCTTTGTTGAAGTAACGGTCGAGACCACCGGCACCATGCTCATGGGCTCCGAGATTGGTGCTGCACTGACCACCTTGGAGCCACTCGGTATTGACATGATCGGTTTGAACTGTGCAACTGGTCCTCAAGAGATGAGTGAGCACCTCCGCCAGCTCTCAAAGCACTCCCAGATTCCAGTGATGGTGATGCCAAACGCGGGGTTGCCGATTTTGCAGGGTGATGGCGCTTACTACCCACTCACCCCTGATGAGTTAGCAACTGCCCACGAACAATTCATTAAGGAGTATGGCCTTGCTCTTGTCGGCGGCTGCTGCGGCACTACCCCTGAACACCTAAAAGCAGTTGTCGACAGAGTCGGTGGCAAGACTCTCACTAAGCGCAACATCGACATTGAGCCAGGTGTTGCATCCCTCTACCAACACGTTCCTCTGAACCAGGACAACACCTATCTGGCCATTGGCGAGCGAACCAACGCCAACGGCTCAAGAGCCTTCCGAGACGCGATGCTCGAGGAGAACTGGGACGAGTGCGTTGAGATTGCCAAGAAGCAGGTGCGCGATGGCGCTCACCTCTTGGATGTCAGCGTTGACTATGTCGGTAGAGACGGCGTCAAGGACATGCAGGAGATTGTCTCTAGGTTCGCTTCGGCATCAACCTTGCCGCTGGTGATTGACTCCACCGAGCCGCAGGTGATGCAGGCGGGGCTTGAACTTATTGGTGGCAGAGCCGTAATCAACTCGGTCAACTTTGAAGATGGCGATGGGCCAAACTCCAGATTCCAAAAGAGCATGCCGCTGGTTCGCGAGCACGGCGCAGCCGTGATCGCTCTGACCATCGATGAAGAGGGTCAGGCGAGAACTCGCGAAGACAAGGTGAGGATTGCCTCCAGGCTGATTGACACCCTGGTTGGTGACTGGGACATGCGGGTTGAGGACATCATCATGGACTGCCTCACCTTCCCGATTGCGACCGGTCAGGAAGAGACTCGAAAAGACGCGATTGAGACCATCGAGGCAATTCGTGAGGTGAATAGGCTCTACCCCGGAATCCACACCACCCTCGGTGTCTCCAACGTCTCTTTTGGACTAAACCCAGTGTCTCGTGCGGTTCTAAACTCGGTGTTTTTGAACGAGGCCTATGAGGCCGGTCTTGACACTGCAATTATTGATGCCGCCAAGATCATGCCGCTGGCATCGATCCCAAAAGAGCAAATTGATGTTGCGCTTGATTTGATCTATGACCGCAGAGAGTTTGATGCCGAGGGCAACGTCACCTACGACCCCCTGCAAAGGATGCTGGAGATGTTTGCCGGGGTCAACTCCGCAGCACTCAAAGATGCCAGAGCTCAAGAGTTTGCAGCCATGGGTGTCACCGAGCGCTTAGAGCGCAGGATTATCGATGGAGAATCCAAGGGCTTGGAGCAAGACCTTGATCTTGCTCGCACCGATGGGGTCAAGCCACTGGATATCATCAACAACCACCTGCTTGAGGGCATGAAGATAGTCGGTGAGCGCTTTGGCAAGGGTGAGATGCAGCTACCATTTGTGCTGCAGTCCGCCGAGGTAATGAAGAGTGCCGTGGCGCTACTAGAACCTCACATGGAGAAGAGTTCTGAAGCCGGTAAGGGCACGATTGTTTTGGCAACCGTTCGAGGCGATGTCCACGACATCGGCAAGAACCTGGTCGATATCATCCTCACGAACAATGGCTACAAGGTCATCAACATCGGCATCAAACAGCCAATGAATGACATCATCGCTGCCGCTGAAGAACACAACGCAGACGTTATTGGTATGAGCGGGTTGCTTGTGAAATCAACCTTGGTCATGAAGGAAAACCTAGAAGAGCTAGTTTCTAGAGGGCTTGAGAAAAAGTGGCCAATCATTTTGGGCGGCGCAGCCCTCACCAGGACCTTTGTCGAAGACGATCTGGCCTCCGGGTTCCCCGGAGTCGTCAGATATGCCAAAGACGCCTTTGAAGGACTGGACCTGATGGAACCACTGGTCCAAGTTGCCAGAGGTGCAGACGCTGAGAGCGTTGGTCTGCCAGCACTCAAAAAGCGCATCCATGCCAAGAGCCAACTCACTCTCACCGAACCAGAGAACCTTCCAGCGCGCAGCGATGTCGCAAGCGACAACTTGGTCCCTGCCGCCCCGTTCTGGGGAACAAGAATGGTCAAGGGTCTAAAGCTTGCCGACTACGCAGAGTTCTTGGACGAGCGAGCCACCTTCATGGGTCAGTGGGGCCTCAAGCCCTCGAGGGCCGAGGATGGTGCCAGCTATGAAGAACTTGTTGAAACCGAGGGTCGACCAAGACTGCGCTACTGGCTAGATCGGATTTTGGCCGAGGGCATGTTCGATGCCAAGGTCGTCTATGGCTACTTCCCGGTCTATTCAGACGGAGATGATGTTGTTGTTCTGCATCACGCAGATGACCCAGAGGGAGTCCTTGGGGTTCCAGGCCTATTGGCCCCGGATGGAGCATCAGGGCCAATCGGTCAGGAACGACTGAGGTTCAACTTCCCCCGCCAAAGAAGAGACCGTCACCTAAACCTTGCGGATTTTGTGAAGGGTAAGGAAACCGGGCTGATTGACGTTATGCCTATCCAGCTGGTGACGGTTGGTGCCGAGGTTGATAAGCACACCGCAAAGCTCTTTGAGGCCAATGCCTATCGCGAATACATGGAGCTCCATGGCCTAGCCATGCAGCTCACCGAGGCCTTGGCCGAGTTCTGGCACGCAAGAATCAGAGCCGAGCTTGGTTTTGGTGGCGAAGACCCCAAGGAGATTGAGGGCTTCTTTGATCTCAAGTACCGCGGAGCAAGGTTCTCGCTTGGCTACCCAGCCTGCCCCGAGATGGAAGACCGCAAAAAGATCATGGAGATACTGAAGCCCGAGCGCGTGGGTATCGAGCTCTCCGATGAGCTAATGCTCAACCCTGAGCAGTCCACCGATGCCTTTGTCTTCCACCACCCAGAAGCCAAATACTTCTCGGTCTAGAGCTTTGCCCTTGCCAGCGCTCTGAGCGCTGGCCTGGCAACCAGTAACAGCACCAGCCCAACACTGACTGCCCTAACCGTGTCCCAGGTCAGGGTTGAGGAGGCCAGGCTGAACAATAAAAAGCTCGAGAGGTTCTCAAGTGCTGGTGCGCTCTCGCTATAGGAAAGTGATGCTCCAGTAATTGCCACCGGCCAGAACCAGAGATTTAGCAACAGGCCAAAGACGTAGGCGGAGATAACCCCGTAGCCAGCGAGCAAGACGTGTTCGAATCTGCGACCTTTGCCAAACAGCATCCCGGCTCCCGCTCCAACCCAAGCTGTTGCAAACATTTGGTAGGCGGTCCAGGGGCCAAAGCCTCCAAAGAACAGCGATGAAATGGCGATGGTTACAACTCCGAGTAAGAACCCAAACCGGGGTCCAAAAGCCCTGCCCCCCAAGATCACGGTTAGGAACACCAGCTCAATGCCTCCGGTGCCACCGGTGGCAATCCTCACGCTCGCCCCAACCGCGGCCAAAACTGCAATCAGAGCAACCTGCTTGGGGCCGATTAGCTCACCATCCAGCAGCATCAGCGTTAGCACCAACACCACGCCAATCGCCGCCAGTGCCAACCAGCTTGTTATCTCCGCCGAGAGTGCAAAGGGTAAAAAGGGCCAGGCAAAAATAGCGAGCGCCAAAAGCGACAGCGCGCTAAGAGCTATGGGCTGCAAAGTCTTGATCACGCGCTCACCTCGACACTCTCGATTAGCTGCTGGTTATCGATGGATAGCTTCCTGGAAGCCAAAGCGGTCGACCAGTTTTGCTCGTGAGAGGCAAACAGCAGTGCGCAACCGGTCTCTGCCACACACCTCAGGCTCTCGACCATGAGCTCTCTGGCATGAACATCCAGCCCACGGAATGGTTCATCGACCAACAAAACCTGTGGTTTGTGGCTGAGCTGCATCGCTACCGCCAGTGCTAACCGAGTGCCACGAGATAGATCCCTTGGGTGAACCCCTAGCCACAAAGAAAGATCTTGCTTGGGCAAAATCGACTCCAGCGTGGTCAGGGTGAAACCAGGTGCAACGCGGGCAACCTTGTCCGCTCTTGCCAGCTCGGCCAATAGCGAGTCGGTAACAAAAAAGTCATCGAAGTTCTCTGGAACCAACGCCAGCTTGGCAACTTGGTCTGGCCTTTGGCCATAGACCAAGACGCCCCTGTTTGAAACCAGGGCCCTCAACAATGAAGTCTTCCCAGAGCCGTTATCGCCAGCGAGCCAAACCCGCTCGCCCTGGCGAATAGAAATCTTTGGAGCCGTGATCAATAGTCGATCGAAACCGATATCTTCTAGCGCTGCGGTGATCACAACCTCGTTGCCGACAACGACATTCGTTCTCACAATCTCAGCGGGTGCCGGCTGATACTGGCCGGGTTCGAGCCTTCCTTGATTGAGCTTGAGATGTCTGGCCTTTAGGCCGGCGGAGTGGTTTGGTTCATGTTCGACAACAACTATCGCCATGCCCTTGGCAGCTAGCTCGTTGAGTAGCTGGGTGAGCTGCTCTCGTGATGGAGCGTCAAGCGGGGCATAGGGCTCGTCCAGTAGCAACATGGTTGGGTTTGCAGCTAGGTTCTCGGCGAGCAAGAGCTTGAGAGCCTCTCCCTCGCTTAGGTGCTGGGTGTCTTTGCTAGCCAACTCGGCTATTCCGAGCAGATCTGAGATCTCTTTGGAAATCTCGCCTGTCAGATCGCGAGCCTGAAAACCCCAGAGCAGCTCCCTGGGGTTCTGAGGAATATAGCGAAGGAAGTTGGCCACTTCCGAGATCGAAAGCTGCTCTTGGCCCTCAAAGCTCACTGAGCCTGTCGTTACCCTCCCTCGATACTCAGAGAGGATGCCTGAGATTGCCTCGAGCAGGGTGGATTTCCCCGACCCGGTTGCACCGCTGAGCACAATCAACGTCGCCAGGGCAGATCTCTAAATCGATTGGTCCCAGGTTGCAATCTTGAACGCTGAGCTGACTAACGCTGAGTTTTTTTGCTCGGTAATTGCCAGTGGGTTCAAGCGCTATCTTCAGACCGATCGAGTTTGCAAGCTCCACCGAGCGCTCAAGAATCGGAACCAGCAGGTTTGAGCGCTTCTCTGAACGCAGCGCTCTGGCATCGAAAACCTTGCGCGTGGCATCAAAGAGCGCGGGTAGTGACATCAGGCCAATTGCAATGGCATTCACCAGGTTTTTTAATGCTGGGACCTTTTTGGCAAAAGCCCTTAGGTTCTGAGCCGAGATAAAGCTTGCCGCAATGCCAAAAAGCAATATTGAAAGCGCAAACGGCAGTGCGGTTTCAAGATTGCGCAAAATGCCATCAACACTCACCTCACCAAAGAGTGAGACGTGAGCAAAGGGTCCTGCAAGCCTGATCTCGGGCAGGGTGAACAAAACTTGGCTTCCAGATAGCCCGGCAAAAACAAGTGCGTATAGAAGCCTTAGCGCAAGAAAACCCAGGGCTAGATAGCCCGATAACAGGATCTTCTTGGCTCTAGACATTTACTCGCTTGGGGTCACTACGTTGCCACCTAGGGTAAGGGCTAAACCGACCGACTGACCCTTAGATAGCTGCAGTGAGCTCACGCCCTCCATGGCGTAATCCCAGGGGGCACCGTCGGAGTCTTTGACCCAAAGTGCCCAGTAGGCAAATGCGGGTGGGAACTCATCGCAAGACTCGAGGTGTGGCTCTTCACCCTCAACGATCAGGGGTTCGGTGCTGGATGGAATGCCGTTTACTCGGCACACCACCGCATCGCCGTATGCTCTGGTGCCTGCAATGCTGACACCGGCTTGGCTAAGCAGGTCCTTGGCCACCTCCGAAGTTCCGTTAATGGCAACACATGAATTGATTCGCTCCCCCAAATCACCAAAGTTCACTTCTACCACCACGCCATCGCAGGAGCCATCAGCGCTATAACCGTCTTCGCTGGTGCTCGAACAGCCAGCTAGCACCAGCGCGCTAAGGCTCAAAAGAATTAGGGGGAATCGCATTTGGAATAACTCCTTTTAGGAATCCTCAATTCTAGGCGGGGTTCGTCCCCCAATCAGCTTTATTTCGCATTGTGAAATACCTTGAGCGCCGAGCTTGTTGCTATCGCTATGGAAATAGCAAACAAAAAATTCTTGGTGGTTGGCGCCTCTGGCGTTTTAGGTGCAGAGCTAACCAAGCAGCTGCGTGCAAAGGGTGCCGAGGTCATGGGCACCGCCTCCTCAAATGACTCGGCGGCGAAGATTCCGGCGGTTGCCGAAGTGAGGCTGCTGCTTGAACTCACTGAGCCCGAGAGCATCACGACCCTGACCGAATATCTGGTCGCTGCCTCTGGGGTTGACGGCATCATCAATGCCGCGGGCGTTGTGGCCTTTGGGCCAGTCTCGGAGCTCAAGAGTGAAACCATTAACGCTCTAACCAAAATCAACTTTGCCGGGCCACTGCAGCTATTTGCAGAACTGCACCCAGCTCTAAAGGCCAGTGCTGAGGCCGGCAACGAGCCGGTTTTGGTAAACATCACCGGCGTGGTTGCCGAGACTCCCATGCCACAGCTGGCTGCCTATTCCGGTTCCAAAACCGCAATCCATGGCATGCTGCAGGGTCTGACCAGGGAGTGGAGAAGAGACGGCATTCGAGTGCTGTCAGCCCGCCCCGGCCACACCGAAACCGGTCTAGCTCAAAGAGCAATTCAGGGTGAAGCCCCGCAGTTCCCGCAGGGCTTCACCGCCGAGCACGTGGCAACAAAGATCATTGAGGCCATTGAGAGTGACGAGAAAGACCTGCCCTCTACAGCCTTCTGATTTGGAAGCTGTAGGTCTTTTGCTCGCCTGATGGAATTACTACCGACTCGATGTCGGTGCTAAAGACATTCGCCTTTGCGCTTTGGGGTTCAATTGCCAAAACAGGTTCACTAGCTACTTGATCCTTTGGTCGATATGCCATGAAAAATGGCAGGTTCTCCGTGGCTTCAATGACAAGTACGCCATCTTCACGAGCAATACTCACCCGATTGGCCCCCTCGAATAGGTGATCTAAATCTGCAAGCTCTTTAGAGTCCTGATCTAAATCCAAACCCGCTATGACCTCTGTGCCAACTGGCAGCATGCGCTCGTTTTGGATGCTCTTGCTAGAAAACTTTGCCTGCAACCTAAAGTGATCGCGGGTGAGGAAATAGGGGTGAAAGCCAATCGCAAAGGGGGCATCATTCCCTAGGTTCTTGGCAGTTGCAGCGACCTCAAACCCTTTGTCGGTCAAGGCGTATTGGATTTCTAGATCAATCTCGAACGGATAGCCGGGGTGTTCGCCAAATCGATAGCCAAGAGTGAGCCGGTCTTTGAGGTGCTCTCTAATCTCAAAGTCTTCAGTGAGCAACAGCCCGTGGTTTTTGTTGTGCTGGGCATCGTGGTCTTCAAACTGGTAGCTCGTGCCACGAAATTCATACGAGGCATCCTCGAGGCGATTAGGCCAAGGAGCGAGGGTGTGGCCATAAACGTAGTCCAAAGGGTCTGCTGCCAAAAAATCAGGAACCAATTCAAAATCGTTGAATAAAAGCTTGCAAATTGCCCCGCCCCTGGGGGAAATAACTGCAATACTTGTGCCATTCTCAGTCACGCGAGAAAGACTCAGTTGCTCTATAGGTTCGCTTTGGCGCACCCATGTATGTTAGCGAAGTAGGAGTAGGCGGAGTCCTGGTGAATAAACCACGCATCGACGGCAAGCTATTTGATGGCCGCGACCTCTATTACTTTGATGATCAAAACTCCAGACTGCCAGAAGCCCGTGAACCAGATCAGCGCGAACCAGATAAGCGACCTCAGACCGCTGAGCTGAGGTATGACCCGCTGACCGCCGAGTGGATCACCGTCGCCTCCCATCGCCAGCAGCGAGCATTTTTGCCACCGCAACACTCCTGCCCACTTTGCCCAACTACGAAAACCAATCTCAGTGAGTTGCCAGACCAGTTTGATGTTGCTGTCTTTGAAAACAAGGGTCCTGCCTTTGGGCCTGACTTAGGGCAAATCGAGCACCCCAATGGCAGGCCCAGGTTTGGTTTTTCCACCACCGCCTTTGGTCGTTGCGAAGTGGTGGTCTTTAGCCCCGAGCACGAGGGCTCACTGGCTCAAATGCCAGTTGAGCGAGTGAGGACCGTTATCGGAGCCTGGATGAACCGCACCAAAGAGCTCTACGAGCTCGAGGGTGTGGTTCAGGTATTCCCTTTGAGAACCGCGGCGAGGAGATTGGCGTCACCCTTCACCACCCGCACGGCCAGATCTACTCCTACCCTTTTGTGACGCCAAGAACTCGCTCGCTGCTGAACTCAATGGCTCAGCACAACGGTGATTTCTTCCAGGACCTCATTGACTTCGAGTCCGCGAGCGAGCGCAAGGTCTTGGAAAGCGAGCACTTTGTGGCATTTGTGCCATACGCAGCTCGCTGGCCAGTGGAGATACACATGCTCCCAAAGCGCCACATTCAAGACCTAAGCCAGCTAACTGACCAAGAGGCAGACGACCTAGCGATTCAATACAAAAAGGTTCTAATGGCGGTTGATGGCCTCTATGACTCACCTACTCCTTACATCTCAGCTTGGCACCAGGCCCCCAAGGTTGAAAACCGCGAGCAAATCCGGCTAATGCTGCAGATCACCTCGCCTAGAAGGGCCGCCGACAAGCTCAAGTACCTGGCTGGCTCGGAGAGTGCAATGGGCGCCTTTGTTGGTGATATCGCCCCCGAGGAAACCGCTGAGCGGATTCGAGAGGTCATGCCGTGAATCTGACCCAGCAGACACTTGCGGGATTCAAGGAGGCCTACGGATATGAACCCAGTGGCGTCTGGTCGGCCCCGGGAAGAGCAAACCTGATTGGCGAGCACACCGACTACAACAACGGCTTCGTTCTTCCCTTTGGCATCGACCGCAGAACCTATGTCGCGCTCGCTACAAGAGAAGACAAGATATGCCGGGTGACATCGAGCTTTAGCTCCGAGGTTGTTGAAATTGAACTTAGAGATGACCGGCCAACTGGTTTGGACTGGGCCCTCTACCCCCTAGGTGTTGCCTGGGTGATGCGCGAGAGTCAGACCACCGGTTTTGATGTCTTTATTGATTCCGATGTTCCAATCGGAGCGGGGCTGTCATCCTCGGCTGCGGTGGAGTGCTCAATGGCTTTAGCGCTAAACGATGTTTGGGAAGCTGGCAAATCCCCGATTGAACTCGCACTGATTGGCCAGCGAGCCGAAAACGAGGTGGTTGGCGCACCAACCGGCATCATGGATCAAACCGCTTCGATGCTCGCTCGCTCTGATGGTGCGGTGCTGATTGATTGCAAGACCATGGAAACCACCCACATCCCACTCGGTCTAAGCGAACAGGATCTGGTGGTTGCAGTGATTGACACCCAGGTGAGCCACCGCCACTCAGACGGTGGCTACCGCTCGCGCCGTGAGTCATGTGAAAAGGGTGCGGAGATCATGGGTGTCGAATCTCTCAGAGAATTAGAGGTTGCCGATCTCCCAAGAGCCAAAGAGGCGATGGACGATGTCACATTCAGACGCGTGCGACACATAGTCACCGAAAATCAAAGGGTGTTGCAGACCGTCTCCGCACTCGCTGATGCCAGGCTCGACGAACTTGGTGAACTGCTCTTGGCATCTCACGCATCGATGCGCGATGACTTTGAGATCTCGATCCCGGAGTTAGACCTGGCGGTTGCAACCGCGATGGAGGCCGGAGCGATTGGCTCGAGGATGACCGGTGGTGGTTTTGGTGGAGCGGCGATTGCAATCATCAACAGTGCAAAGCTCTCCCAGCTAGAAACCCAGGTCGAGGCGGCCTTTGAAGAAAGCGGCTTTGGAGCCCCCAGGGTCTTTGCGGTTATCCCATCCCAGGGTGCGAGAAAAGAAGCCTAGAAAACCGGCACTACCTTCACCCCGGCATCGACCATCTCATCGATGGCTGCCTCGGTGCTGTCGCTTGCGACCCCGGCGGTCAAACTGGTGATAACCCGAACGTCCAGATTGTGCTTATTGGCATCTAGCGATGATGCTCTGACGCAGTAGTCGGTCGCGATGCCAACGACATCAACCTCGGTGATGCCAAGCTCTTGGGCTAGATCGTTGAAGCCCTTGCCGGATTCATCGGTGCCATCAAAGATCGAGTAACCGTTAGCGTCCTGGCCCTTTTTGATGTGGATATCAATAAGCGATGCATCCAGGTTCTCGTGATACTCAGCTCCTTTTTCCCCTGCGATGCAGTGCAGCGGCCAGGTGGAAACAAAGTCTGGTTCCTCACCAGCTGGCGGAAAGTGACCGTCATTTAGTGATCCGGGTGTGTGCCAGTCACGAGATGCAATCACGAAGTCGTAGCTTTGCCGATTTGCCTTGATGTGCTCGGTGATGGCTGTTGCAACCTTTGCGCCACCGCTGCAGGCCAGGGCTCCGCCCTCGCAGAAGTCAACCTGAACATCGATTACTAGAAGTGCCCGCTTCATCCATCACCTATTCACTAGATTCTTGCCGCAATTGTAGAAGCCGAGGACCAGATCATCCATGGCCTCACGGTTTGCCGCTCTGACATCACCGAGGTTATAGACGGTGAAGATCAACCTGGTGTCATCAGGAGCATCAACAAAACCCGCTAGCGAGTAGCCGGTTCTGATCCAACCGGTCTTAGCGGTCACCGAACCAACCGCATCTAACAACCTATTGCTTAGGGAACCCGGGGTGCCGCTAACCGGCATACCCTCTTCGATTAACTCGAACTCGCCATAACCTGCGTCAATGAGCTGCAACAGCTCATTGACCTGACTTGGAGAGATTTGGTTGTAGCGGGAGAGCCCCGAACCATCCTCAACCTGCATGCCACCAAGGTCCAGCCCAGTTCCTCGCAAGGCCCTTTTGAATGCCTCGGTCAGCGAGGCAAAGCTGCCATCTAACCCGACATCAAGTGAAACAAGTCTCGCAATGGCCTCAGCCAGGGTGTTATCACTCACAATCAGCATGTAGTCGATCCAGGTTGACAGCGGGGCCGACTGCACCCTCGCCACCTCAACCGCATCCGGCGGGGCAATTCCCCTAACAACCGCAGAGCCAGATGCACTTGTGCCAAGCGCCTCTTGGAACCAGGTGCCGGCCCTCAAGACCGGGTCATTTGAACGAGGTGAGTCCTTGAAAGATGGGTCATTTCTATCCCCGTCGACCTGCAGAGCGCTGACGTAGGACATGTAGCCATTTGTGAGACCGCGCTGATCCCAGACTTCCTGGTACTCACCCGCCGCAGACCCATATGCGGTGCTGTCTAGAACAATCTGTGAGAAGGTCTGGCCTCTGAGTTCGTTGGAGATTTGACTGACAAGACTCGAGAGCTTCGGGGCATCTTCGTAAACCGAGTCCTGGTTGATGCCCGTTCGGCTAAGGGTTACATCGCCCGCACCGACCAAATACAAAATGCCGGGGTCTTGCGCATCTACATAGACCCGAGTGGTCACTCGGTAATCGGGACCTAAGGTCTCTAAGGCGGCAGCCGCGGTGAAGAGCTTCATAACAGAGGCCGCCCTGGCTGGGGTGTCGCTTCCGCGCTCAAACAAGACTTCACCACTTGATGCATCTAGCACTTCTGCCTGAAGCACCAGGATGTCTTCGCTGTCCTCGTATTCACTCACGCTGCACTGAATTGGCTCTTCAACTACCTCCGCTTGCTCAGGCTCGGTTGGAGTCTCGGTTGGGGCGGGTTGAGCCTCGAGCGTTGGCTCGACGCTTTGCTCGGCTACTGAATTCTCGTTGGATAGTGAAAGTGGGCCAGTGAATAAGATTCCGAGCGTTGCCAAGCCGGCAAAGAGCCCCCCGGCTATGCCCAGTAATGCTTGCTTCATAGAACCTGCCTACACTTACACCATGAAGTTTAGATGGCTTGCAGCCCTCATAATCGCCCTAATGGGCTTATCGCAACCATCGTTCGCGCATGACGAACTAGTGGACCAATCACCCAAAACCAACGAGGTCGTTGAGGCCGGCATCATTGCAATTGAGCTCACTTTTAGTAACGATCTGATCGCTCTTGGCGATGGTTCGGGCAGTGAGATTGTGATTCTGAACTCTGATGGAGATCCAGTCAACAACGGCTGCGCCGTAGTTGATGGCAACATCGCGACCGCGAAAGCAGATATCTCTGAACCCGGGGTCTATCAGGTGGGCTGGCGAGCAGTGTCCTCAGATGGCCACCCAATTAGCGACAGCTTTTTGTTTGAGGTTCAAAACAGCACCGGGTATGAATCAGACCCGAATTACGTCTTTACCACTTGCGCAAACCCCTACAACCCGCAAACAACTGAGATCGAGTTTGAGAACCCAGAATTCATTTATTGGATATTGTTTGGGTCCTTAGGGCTTGTTGCCTTGGGGTTACTTTTCCTTCTTCGGCCCAAGAAAAACCTGGGCGAGAGCCAAGCCGGTTAGCACCAGACCGGTAATAATCATCTCGATTACCACGCCGAACCGGTTTCCCAAGGGGGCCGACAAAATCGAGTAAGCAACATCAAGTGCGGTTGAGTTCATAAGACCGGCGACCGTGGAGACCGCAAAGATTTTTATCCACCAAGTCTTTCCCAACGGGATGCGGTCTCCCGACCAAAAAATCAGAGCGCTAAGCCCAACACCAATAATGGCTCCGGCCAATATGGTGCCGGTGGTGGGGTGGTAGAAGTAGCTAAGCGGCAACCAAACTGCCAGCGCAGCGATAAGTGGGAGTGCTCTCTCGTTATTCAGCATTGTTAGGCAATCTGGCAGAACTTGTTGAGGGGATCAACCTGTCCCGCGACCACAATCTGATCACCAGCATGCAGCACGGTCTCTGGGAACGCTGGGTTGTAATTGCCATCACCCTTGGTGACAGCAACGACGGTGACCCCGTAGCTGGAACGAATCTTGAGCTCTGCCAATGTCTTTTCGTGGAAGGACTGTGGCACCTCAGACTTGAGCATCACGAAGTCCTTGTCAATTGGCACGTAGTCCAAAGACTCTCCAGAGACCATGTGAGCTACGCGCTTACCCATTTCATACTCTGGGAACACCACGTGGTGAGCACCGAGCTGATCCAAAATGCGCCCGTGAGACTGACTGTTGGCCTTGGCCCAAACGTTTGGCACACCCAACTGCAATAGCAGCGAGGTGGTGAGAATGCTGGCCTCTAGGTCAGCTCCAATTGCCACCACGGCGGCATCGAACTCCTCGATGCCCAATTCTTTCAACACCGCTTCATCGGTGGTGTCGGCCCTGACGGTGTGCGTGAGCTCGTGCGACATTTGCTGCACCAGACGCTCATCGGTGTCAACACCAAGCACCTCATGGCCGGTTGCCATTAGCTCCCTTGCCAGTGAGGACCCAAATCGACCCATCCCCACGACAATCACGTTGGTGTGCAGTCTGCGCTTTTTGATTCTTTCCTTAGCCAATGAGCGGCCTTTCCTTTGGTAGTTCATAGTGCCTCTTGGTCACCCTGAGGGCAAGTGCCGAGGCGACAACCACTGGTCCCAGTCTTCCAATAAACATCAAAACCGATAGCCAGACTTTCGCAAAGTCTGGCAAATCGGCAGTTATGCCCGTTGAAAGACCCACCGTTGCGGTTGCGGAGATCACCTCGAACAAAAGTTGATCGAGGCTGAAGTCAGTGGTTGCTGCCAAAAACAAAGTGGTGAACAAAATTGCCATGGTGGACAGAGCAACCAGGGTTAGCGCCTGGCGCTGAATCGAACGAGGCAACCTGCGGTTGCCAACATTCACCGCAGTCTCACCACGAATCTCGGTGTAGATGATGTAGAACAGCACCGCCATGGTGGTGACCTTGATGCCACCGCCGGTGGATGCTGACCCACCACCGATGAACATCAGGAAGTCGATACCCAACCAGGTGGCGGTGTCCATTTGAGAGATGTCAACGGAGTTCAGCCCACCAGAGCGCGGCATCACCGCTGCAAATATGGTGTTCCAGACTTTGTCCAAGCCGCTCAGACCCCCAATGGTGTTGGGGTTGTTCCACTCCAGTGCTCCAATAAATAATGATCCGAGACCAAGCAGAACTGCCGTGGCGCCCAGTGTGAGCTTTGTGTGCAGCGAGAAACGCCGTGGCTTGCCACCGGGCTGACGATTTAGTTTCCAGATTCGCTCGTGCAGCTCAATCAAGACCGGGAAGCCCAGGCCGCCGACAACAACCGCGAACATTACTGGGGCAATGAAGAAGAAGTCTGAATTGAAACCCATCATCGAATCTGAGTAGAGCGAAAAGCCACCGTTATTGAACGAGGAGATTGCGTGAAAGGTGCCGAACCAAATGGCATCGCCAAAGCTGTAGCCATATTCGAAGTGAAGCCTTTGAATCAGCCAAGCTGCCAGGATGGCCTCAAAACCAAAATAAACCAGCAAGATGGCTCGCAGCAGCTTTGGCATGTTGTCAGCGCCGACAATCTTGGCCTCGGTCAGAGTGTTCAACCGGTCACGCAGCGAAATGCGACCAGAGACCAAAAGGCCCAGAATGGTGGCAAAAGAGACGATTCCAAGACCACCAAGTTGAATCATGATCATGATTGCGGTCTGACCAAACCCCGACCAGTGAGTGCCGGTGTCGACAACGGTCAAACCAGTTATGCAGACAGCGGAGACGGCGGTGAAAAGGGCGGTTACCAGATCGGTTTCATTACCCGCAGCGGTTGAGATGGGTAGCATCAAAACGGTTGTGCCAAGCAGCACAGCTGTGCCGAACGCCAGCACCACAATCTGAGTTGGGTGTAGCGAGAGCTTCTTAGTTTCGCTCACCGTGCAAGCCTATGCCTAACATTCAACAAACAAAAGGAACCTCAAAACCCTACACCGCAAGTTAGTCTTGCAAAATGGCAGTCAAAACCCCGATCCTGATCTTTGACGGAGACTGCGCTTTCTGCTCCTCAAGCGCGAGAGCGTTGCGGAAAATGACCCGCAACAAAATCGCTATTGAGCCCTACCAATATCTAGATCTTGCTGGCTATGGCCTGAATGAGGACCTAACCTCCAAGGCCGTTTACTACGTCACCGAGCAGGAGAGCTTTTCGGCAGCAAAAGCGATAGCCAGGTGCCTGATTGATGCCAAGACCCCATGGTCGATTGCTGGCTTCCTTCTAAACATTCCAGTGGTGATATCGGTGGGAGAGCTGGTCTATGGCTGGGTTTCAAAGAATCGTCACAAATTGCCTGGTGGAACGCCAGAGTGCTCACTGCCAAAACCAAGACCTGATAATAAGTAGTGTTTTTAGAAACGATTTCTTAGGAAGCAATGCAGCTCACCGAACTAAAGGCCCCCTACCTGATCTTCTTGGGTTCAGAGACCAACGAGACCTATGCCAAGACCGGTGCCGGGGTTGCCCACTGGTCACCTGAGAAGTGCATGGGCCAGTTTCACTTAGCGGGTGGCACGGTTGATCTCGGTCTTGAAGAGCACAGCATCGAATCTGCCGCCAATCAAGGAGCAAAGACCCTTCTGATTGGCACCGCCATGATTGGCGGTGGCATCCCGGAGAGCTGGACCAAGGTCCTAGTTACCGCCATGGAAAACGGCATGGACATTGTTGCCGGGGTTCACTCCAGGCTCAATGACATTGAGGAGTTGGTGTTGGCTGCCAAAGCCAACGGCGTGAAACTGATTGATGTTCGAGTGCCACCAAAGAACTTGCCGGTCGGCACTGGCAAAAAGCGAACCGGCAAAAGGCTTCTAACCGTTGGAACAGATTGCGCACTGGGTAAGAAATACACCGCGCTGGCAATCGATAAAGAACTCAGAAACCAGGGGAAAGCCTCAACCTTCAGAGCCAGCGGTCAAACCGGAATCATGATTTCAGGCAGCGGCATTCCAATCGATGCCGTGGTTGCAGACTTTGTTTCTGGTGCAGCGGAGACCCTCTCCCCCGATAACGACCCCGATCACTGGGACATCATCGAGGGCCAGGGCAGTATCTTCCACCCCGGCTACGCAGCGGTTTCAATGGGGCTGCTAATCGGCTCCCAGCCAGATGCTTTTGTGGTCTGCCACCAAGCTGGCCGCACCCACATCTCCGGCTGGCCAGAGTTTGAATTGCCAACCATCCAAGAAGTCATTGACAGGACCATAGATATCGGTAAGCAAACCAACAAGTCGATCAAGTGCGTTGGCATCAGCGTGAACACCTCAGCACTGACGACAGATCAGGCAAAAGAGTATTTGGCAGCACTCGAAGAGGAGTTCGAACTTCCCGCCACCGACCCGATTCGCTTCGGGGTTGAAAACATCGTCAGGACACTTCAATGAAATACGAGATCACCCCGATGACGCTTCCTTTGGAGCGTCCCTTTGTTATCACCGGTCACACCTTCACAAACCTCGAGGCTGTCGTGGTCACCCTCAGAGACGGTGAAAACGTGGGCCGTGGCGAGGGAGATGGCGTCTACTACCTGGGTGAGAGCCAGCAGAGCATGATGGACCAGCTGGAATCGGTCAGAACCCGGGTGGAAACAGGAATGACAAGGGAGGAGCTGCAAGATGCTCTCCCTGCTGGCGGTGCCAGAAACGCACTTGATTGTGCGCTTTGGGACCTCGAGTGCAAATCATCTGGCCAGCGGATTTGGAAGCTTTTGGGAATCCAACCCAAGACCCTCAACACAGTTGCCACCGTTGGAATGGGAACACCAAGTGAAATGGCGGCAAGGTCTTTAGATTTCTCAAGTTATCCAAACCTAAAAATAAAGCTAGACAACCATGACCCAATCGCAAAGCTTGATGCGATCAGGAAGGCTCGGCCAGAGGCCAAGTTGGTAATCGATGTCAACCAGGGCTGGGAGTATCAAGAGCTGATTGACTACCTGCCCGATTTGGTGAGGCTAAAGGTTGCGATGATCGAACAGCCACTTAGGCGTGCAGGAGATAAAAAACTTGAGGATCTAGAAAGCCCAATTCCAATTGGTGCCGACGAATCCTGCTGCACCCTCAGCGAGTATCACGAGATCAAAAATCGCTACCAGGTCATCAACATCAAACTCGATAAGACCGGCGGCCTCACCGAGGCCCTCAAGCTGGTCAATGCGGCCAGGGCCGATGGCAAACAAATAATGGTGGGAAACATGACCGGCAGTTCACTCTCGATGGCCCCCGCCTACGTCATTGGCCAGTTCTCAAGCTTTGTAGATATCGACGGTCCGCTTTTGCTCGCTGCAGATATCGAGGACGGTTTGCAATACCTAGATGCTGGAGTGGTTGGTTTGCCCTCAGAAGAGCTTTGGGGCTAGCTAACTACTTGCTGACGACAATCACCCTGCCGTTGAAGCTGCGATGTTCGGTCACCTTGGTTTGATACCAGTAGCTCAAATCTGGTCTTAGCGACTGGGCGTATTCACAAACCAGCTTGGCCCTGAGGCGAATCGCCGTGTTCATTCGAAGTGGCTGGCCCTCAAGCCTCGCTCCAGTGCAAATGAACTTAGTGTTGCCATCAAGCTCGGATAAAACTTTTCTAATCTCAGCCTTTTGCACCTCGGTTACCGCAGTGACTCTTCCGGGATAGTCGGTGAGTGATCGCACGATAACCGGTGCTGACTGCGCACTTGCTGGCGCGAGAGGAAGAACCAACAGCACGATTGTTGCTAAAGCCGCAGTCAGAAGTTTCATCTCTACCTTTCGAATCCAGACACTTTGCCAGCCTGAAGTTACCTAACCTCAACAAAACTGAACCAATATCGAGTCCTGATTCGGGTGATTGTGTTGCAAGATTGCTCTATTTGGGGACCAAAAGCGAGCATTACAGGGCCTGATGTGCAAGATAATTTAGGCGATGGCCTCAATAGCAAACCTCCTGGCAATAGTTGCCGCGTTGATCGCAGGCATCTTGGTGGCGGTTCAATCCAGGCTCAATGGTGAACTAGGACTTGCCCTTGAAGATGGCGTTGGGGCGGCTCTGTATTCCTTCACCTCTGGCTGGCTACTCATTGCACTGGTTGTCCTGCTATCGAAGCCCGGCAGAGCTGGCGTGAAGCGAGTTATCGAACTACTGAAAACCAAGCAAATGCCGGTTTGGATGACCCTGGGTGGTGTGTTCGGTGGGTTCTTGGTTATGACCCAGGGTCTAGCTGCCGGCACGTTGGGTATTGCCCTTTTCACCGTTGCGGTGGTGGCAGGTCAGGGAATATCAGGAATCGTTATTGACTCCCGAGGCTGGTTTGGAGTCCAAAAGCGAAGGCTCAACTTTGCAAGGCTCTTAGGTGCACTAATAGTGATTGTTGGTGTTGGGATGGTTGCGGAGAGCCCAAGCTTGGACACCGTGCTGCTACTCTCACTGCCGTTTCTGGCGGGATTGGGACTCGGTTTCCAGCAGGCAGCAAATGGCAAGGTCGGTATCAACGCAGAGTCTGCTTTGGCCGCAACGTTTGTGAACTTCGCGATGGGTTCAGGAATGTTGTTTATCGCCAAGCTGATTTCCCTTCCCTTTGTAGGGATCCCGACCGCAATGCCAAGTGGCTGGTGGCTCTATGTTGGTGGTTTCACCGGAGTTTTGTTTATTGCGATTCAGGTGATTGTGGTCTCGAGAATTGGCGTCTTGGGGCTCGGGGTAATGCTTGGCACCGGCCAGATTCTAGGTTCACTGCTGATTGATGTCTTTCTTGCCGCTCCCAGGCCAGGTGATCACTTTGATTCACGTGGTGGGAGTGTTTGTGACCCTGGCGGGAGCTCTGCTGGTGAACCTGAGGCGCTAGGACAAGATTTCAATTGCAGCCATCGCAGCATTGTGTCCACCAATACCGCTAACCGCGCCACCTCGCCTGGCACTAGCCCCACAAACCAGAACATTGGCGTCATCAGTCGCAACTCCCCAACGCTGGGCTGGGGTTTCCAAAGGCTCATCATCCTCAACAAATGGCCAGCTAAGCGGTTCGTGGAAGATGTTTCCTCCAGGAAGTCGCAGTGCCTCCTCTAGGTCCCGGGTGGTCTTGGTTTCAACGCAAGGGTTGCCGTTTCCATCAAGCATCAGTAGGTCTTCGATTGGTTCTGCCAACACCGAATTCAGTGAGCTGAGCACGGCACTCTCGAGCTTGTCCCGCATCGCACCGTGCTCAGCCTCTGTCAGGTCTTCAACCAGCGAGTGGGGAGCGTGGAGCGCAAAGACGGTCAAGGTTTGTGCTCCTGACTCTTGGAGCTCAGCACCAAGGATGCTTGGGTCGGTTAGTGAGTGACAGTAGATCTCGCATGGGCATTGGGTTTGGGATCTCTCCCCTACTCGCTAGCTCATAAGCACTCTGCAACTGCTCAAAGCTCTCGTTGATATGAAAAGTCCCACCAAACGCAGCCTCTGGGGTGACCGAGGAGTCTTTGAGCTTTGGCAATCGCTTCAGGAGAAGGTTCACCTTCACTTGAGCACCAAATGGATAAGCCTCAGAAGTACTTGGCTGAGAACCAACTGTCTCGGTCTTGCCGCCCATGAGCTTGGTTAGTTCTTGCCTGGAGGAGTTTGCAAGCACCAGATCAGCCTTGAGTTCATGCTCTTGACCAGCTGATCGATATCTGACAATTGCACCCTGTGAGCTGGTGCTAATTTCTAGAACCTCGGCATCGGAGACCAACTTGGCTCCGTAGCTGATTGCGGCTCGCTCTAACTCTCCAGAGACAGCACCCATGCCACCGATTGGCACATTCCAGTCCCCGGTTCCCCCACCAATCACGTGATACAAAAAACACCTATTGGCATTGAGAGTCTCATCTTGGTTTGGAGAGAAGGTCCCAATCAATGCATCGGTATAGACAACTCCGCGGACCCAGTCATCACTGAAGTCACTTGCAATTGCATTGCCAACAGGCCTTTCGATGAACCTCTCCCAGATCGCAGCATCAGTGCTGTTGGCCCTCCACTCGCTTCTTGTTCGAAGTGGAGAGAGGACACTTGGCCAAAGCTCCTTGGCCAGCTGCTGAGTCTGAGAGTAGAAGTTCCTCCAGGCGACAAAGTCATCAACAGCACCAAGCGCTTCAAAAGACTCCCTGGTTGCCTCAGCATCGTGATTGTCAACCAGTAGTCCCTTGGTGCTGCCTGGAATCGGGGTGTAGGAGGAGTAGCGCCTTTTCGCTAGCGAAATGTTCAAGCCAAGATCTTCGATGACCTGCTGTGGGAGCAGGCTCACCAGGTATGAATAGCGAGAGAGTCTGGCATCAATGCCCTCAAAGGCTTGAGCCGATACTGCAGCTCCCCCAAAGTTGGAAAGTCTCTCCAAGACCGTCACTTCGACTCCGGCTTTGGCAAGATAGGCGGCGGCAGTAAGGCCGTTATGACCACCGCCAACTATGACGACCGATTTTTTCGTCAAATGGCCCTCCCAGAGCTGTTTTTAAATTTCCTGCAGCTAACAACGATGGTGACCATTGCAAGCTAGAGAATTACTCAAATCTAGCCCTCATCTCTATTTGGGTGCTGCCCCCTCGCTCTTTTATTGAGAGCTGTTCAAAGACACGGATTGGCACTATTCTTCGGAAACTGCAATCTCCGAGCTCTAACTGAGAGCAGATCTGTCAGGCACGAAATTTGAGGAACAAATGGCTCGGATACTCGCTTTAGCCCTCCCAGCGCTACTGCTTCTAGCTGAGTTTTTACAAGCACTGAACTCTCCTGATTCAACCAAAGGTACTAGACCTGAGCTTTCCTTAGTCAACCTGAATTGCTAGTGTCAAATGTCATTGGGGGGTATTCAATGAAGAAGTTTCTAGCGATTTTTGGCTCAGCTTTGCTGGTAATTACATTTGCAACGCCGGTCAGTGCATCACCTGGAAAATGGACCGTAAATCAGCGCACTCTCGCCACATTTGCAGGCAACTCAACACTGCTCACGAATCTACAAAAGCAACAAATTCGTGCAACCGTCGAGGCAAACCCCAATGCGGACAAGTTCATTTGCACGGGAATAAGGTTCCACTCTCAACCAATGAGCATGAACATCATGGTTCGGAAGCGCGCCAAGGCTGCCTGCGAGTTTGCTAAAGAACTAAATCCAGAACTTTCCACGTGGTTTCAAAATAAGCCGACCAAAGCAAGAAGCTTTGCCGGAAAAGTTCTCTTGACGGTCAAGACTCCTGACATGCGTGAGCAAGCAAATCAAGTCACCTTGGACTCAGAGATGTGCAAGATCCAAGAGAACAGCCGAGCACGCAAGTTAGGCGATCCCAATCCTGACTTTGCTGGAGAGCGAGAGATTCTTGGGCGCTACAGAGGTAACGCGACAGCATTCCCTTTCGCCCCTACCATTTTGCCAACCAAGGGTGAGATCAAGGTCGCCTTCATTTACGTGGACTGGGAAGACCTCCCCGGCACATCCGAAGACTACGAGTATTACAAGCAGCAGATACAGATGTTTGAAGACTTCTATTGGATGGCTTCTGAAAACAAGCTAAGAATGAACGTCCAACTCTCCCCTGATTGGTTCCGTATTGAGGGTTCTTACAAAGAATTCACCATGACTCAAGGACAAGAGGCGCAGAGTGGATATGCTCCCAAAAAGCAGTTTTTCTATGACGGAGCGGTTGCGGCTTCAGATCCCGAAACAGACTACTCAGATGTCGATATAGTTTTCTTCGCTATTCCTAGAGCGAAGTCGGTATTTTTTCACGGAGGTCCACATGAGTTCAATTGGATCCATAACGGGCACCTAGATACCCAAGAGGGCAAAATCTATGACATTGCTGCAGCTGGGGATTGGTTCCTCAAAAACGACTCGTTTGAGCCTCCTTGGGTTTACTACGTTCACGAAACCGGACACATGATTGGCGTTCCGCACCAGGCTGATGAAGACCCAGAAGCAAGAATGGACAGTCGTCTTTGGGTTCGAAACCCCTTGAATGGCTATGACATCATGTCAAACCAGGGTGGCTCCTCAAGAACGATGACCTCTTGGCTTCGCTGGCTAGCCGGTTGGCTCGATGATGATCAAGTTGCTTGCATCACAAAAGAGGCCGTGACTGAGAACTATTTTGAGCTATTCCCGATAAACCAAATTGGAGCAGATACGGAGTCCCTCGTAATCAGGCTCAGCGACACCAAGGCGGTGGTGGTTGAGTCGAGAAGATTTGACGAATACTTCGATCGAAAAACTAGAAATTCCAAAGACGGTCTCATCGTCTACACGGTAGATGCCACGAAGGGTAGCGCTCAGGCCAATCAGGTGCTGGTCAGCCCAAGAGACATAACTGAGTTAATTTCAGAACCCGGTTGGAGGGATGGCTACGAACTTGATGCGTTCTTTTTCCAGGGTGACTCGGTAGTGATTGATGGGATTCAAATTGAGGCCTACTCAATTGGCAAAGAATCCGACGTTGTTCGAGTCACCCGCTCGCTCAGCGCTGGGGTTGATGGTGAGGAAGAACCGGAATCGCATCTGGTTTTTGAGAACCAAGGCAGAGAACCCGATGGGGAAACATTTTGCGGTTGCTGCGGATGTGTTCCAGACCCAGCTATTCACTAGTCGCGAGAGAAACTACAGGCCTCCCATGGCTCTCACCACGTTGGTAGCTCGCAATGAGTTCGATCACATTCGATAGCCCCTTGGTCACAACAGCCAAGCTTGATAGATCTTGAATTTGATCTGCGACGCTTGACCTGGTCTCTGGGGTGTCTTGACTAAAGATCATCTTTTGCTTGCCCCTGGAGAGCCTGGTCTCCAAAGTGCTGGCCAGGTAACCACCAAAGAACTTTGATCCGCCGCGATCAGAGCCAATTAGAACCACCAGGCCAATCTCACTAAGGAGTGGGGTTAGGGCGCTCAGGGGGTTGGCTCCCCAAGCACGAAGATCGCATCAAATACCTTGTGCTCAAGCTTTGCAACTCCGTCATGACCGATGACCTTGCTTGCTCCTGCCAACCTCACCCACTCACTCTTGCCTGGGCTTGCTGTGGCGGTGACAGCGATTCCGCGCTGATTCAACAATTGCGTCAAAAAACCACCCACGGCTCCCGATGCGCCAATCACCAGTGCACGCTCTGCACCTGGCGGAAGCAGTTTTAGAGCGTCGTTTGCGGTGATGCCACTAACCGGGATGGTGGCCGCCTTCTCCATGCTCAAGCCCTCTGGCACCTTGGTGATCCAAGAGCTCTTGGTTATGGCGAATTCGGCAAAGGTGCCGCGGCCAACCCCAAAGACCTTGTCTCCCACTGAAAAGCCCTGAGTATCCCCAACGTCAACCACAGTCCCACTAAAGCTCTGCCCGACACCGATGTGCTTTGGCTTTGAAAGACCCAGCATCAAACGAACGAGAGTTGGGTCTCCCTGCATCAGGTGGTCCATTGAGGCATCAATGGCCGCGTATTCAACCTTGACCAACATCTGGTCTTTTGAGAGCTTGGGCATTGGCACCCTCTCAAGACTTAGTTTTCGCCAATCTCCATATTCGCGACGAACAACTGCCTGCATCATTTCTCCAGCCAAAACAACTCCCTAATTTCACAGTCAAAGACTTCTGCGATCTTGATCGCCAGTTCAAGTGATGGCGAATACTTCCCTGACTCAATAGCAATGATTGATTGCCTCGAGACACCCACTAGATCTGCGAGGGCTTGCTGAGTCATGCCCTCGCCCTGCTGCCTAACTTCCCTGAGACGGTTCTTGAGTTTTTGAGTCACTCAGTTACCCCAAACCGATACATGATCAGCTTTGCCGCTGATCCAATAGCGCTTGCAAGAGAGAAGAAGATTAGAAGTGAGGTGGCGATATAGAAGTGATCAAACCTAAATGCAGCAAGACCGAGTGCCACAACTCCCCCGATGACATAAAAACCCTGGGTGTAGAACTCACCAAGTCTGTGAATCTTCGTGTCACGCTCATCGGTGAGTTTTAGTTTCGAGCTCCTGCCAAACGCTGCAGATAGCAGTGTGGATGCAATCACACTGACACCGACCCCGGCACCGATAGCCCAGGCCAATGGTGCAACCAGGTCGTATTCCGACATTGGCTTTGAGAACTCAGAAGAAAGTAGCGTGAAGTAAACCACGATGCTCACGGGTGCTGATAGGACCTGTGCCCAGAAAGATATTTGATGCCTGTTCATTTGAACCTCCGCAGGAAAATGTAAAGCACACTTTACTAAATGTCAAGCTTGCTTTACAAATTCGTGACAGCCAGAGCGAGATTCCAGAAATTTGAGGCTTGAAAAGCCGTTGGACATAGAACCAACCAAAAGAGTCGAACTCCTCACCTGCTCATTGAGAACCACTTAGCATTCCGAGACTGGTTGCGAAAATTCTGACTGCTCGCATTGCGTCAATTCAAGATAGCCAAAAATCAAGTTGGGGCCAGTTGCCGACTGGTATCTTTCTATAAATCTAGAAAGTAGACAAAACCCATGTCGTTTAGCCTTGTCAGGGCAAAAATCGCAAGCGCAGCAACCATGGCTCTAACCTTCTCCATGCTGGGTGTTCTCCCTGCCCAAGCCTCTGTTTTTAACTGCGATGGGGGCGGAACCTACACGGTTTCTTCAGGAGTGGCGACGACGAACAGCTCATGTGCAGGTGATGTTGAATTTGACGCCTCGGTGACTTCGATCGCAAATCAAGCCTTCCAGAACAACTCATCGCTATCTTCCGTCGTCTTTCCTTCATCTGTGACTTCCATTGGGAACGATGCTTTCAAGAACACCAAGATCAACTCGATTACATTTAGCGAGGGGCTCGCATCTATCGGGAGCTACGCATTTGCTGATATTGCGCCCTCCGCTGGCACCAGATTGAACGCCGTTTTTCCAAACACACTGACCTCCATGGGTGATCAGGCATTTGCCCAGTCTCGGCTTGGGCACTTCGTCTTTGGTTCAGGCCTGACGACTATTCCAAGCCATAGTTTTTACAACAACTTCGGCTTCGGCGCTCTATCTGTGACATTGACCAGCAGTGTTACTTCAATCGCAACAGCGGCATTTGTAGGTCTGCGTCAGGAGTATCTCTACCTGCCGGACTCGATTACAGCGATAGCTGAGAGAGCGTTTGAAGGCAGCGCCCTGAAAATAGTGAGACTCCCGGAGAATCTCTCTTCCTTGCACAGCACAGCATTTAGGTCATCTGGGTCTATTCAAAAGGTGGTCTACTGCGGCAATCTATCTGGAGTCTCGAGCACCGAGGGTATCTCTGGAAAGCCGGTGGTCTGCGGAAAGGTTGCGGAGTTTAAGTCGAACATTCCTGGTGAATTCAACGAGACCTACCTGCAGGTTGCAAGTTCCTCTGAAGCTCTTGAGACCCCCAATTTCAACCGATCCGGATTTGAAATCACGGCTTGGAACCTGCAAGCGAATGGGCTCGGTACCTCTTATCCCGCTGGAAGCACTTTCCCATTTACTTCTGACACCATTCTTTATGCAAGTTGGAGTGTCGTGGTTTATACGGTGTCTTTTGACTCGTCGGGAGGATCTACACAAACGGCCCTCGGCTTCCCGCTGGGCAGCTCCCCATTGACCCTGCCCACATCGAGTCGCTCGGGTTATGACTTTTTGGGTTGGTTTAGTGCCTCGCAGCCATCCTTATTGCTCTCAGGAAGCTACACGCCGGGGTCAAATCAGACCCTGACCGCAAGCTGGTCTGAAATCGTTCAGGTTGCAGCTGCACCCCCGGCGGATACCCCAACATTAAATATCGTCCTGCCCGAAATTAAAAGCTTCTCGAGTCAGACTGTGTCGCCCGGGGACAAGGTGGTTGTCTCAGGTCGGAGGCTTGACATGGTTCAGTCAGCGTCAGTGGGGGGTTTGAATGCCGAAATTTCGCTAAAAAGCGAGGGTGGTTTCACTTTGCAGACACCAGCCTCCCTTCCTGGTGGAAGTTACGATCTTGTTCTTGAAACCGCGTCTGGTCGAATTACCTTCATGTCCGCCCTGAGGATAAATCCCCCGATGGGACTTGCCTCTTTCACGATCAAATTGGATTCAGACTCTCTGAGCGAAGAGCAGTTATTGGAAGTGTCGATGATTTCAGCAATGCTTGCTGGTGATTTCAAGAAAATCAACTGTTTAGTAAATGGCGCAGATGAGGGCGTGGCTACTCTAATTTCGGCTCAAGTTTGCAGCCTCATGTTGTCTGACTCACACTCCTCAGCAATGGCCAAGCAGACAGTAAAGTCCAACTTCAAGGGAAATGGGTACTGGGTTCGCGTCTTCATCGCGGGCTGAGGGTTATCACGGTAGAGCCACCCAGGAGAATCGAACTCCTGACCTGCTCTTTACGAGGGAGCTGCGTCCCTTTATTCAAAAGCATATATCAAATAGAGGCGTCCACCAGCTCAAGTAATAATTGGCTCCTTAGCTTGATTTATTGCTTGAGCCAAGTGGCATTCATTTTTATGCTGCTCTAAAGATGGTTTTCATTTCAGTCCAGGCTGAGGCTCTGACAAAAACTGGGACGGAAGCCGCTGTCGTTGTTTCGGCCTCAATGAAAGCCCCTCCTCGGTGAGAATTACCCGAGTAAGCCTCCACCCAATCAGACCCCGAAGGAAGCCAAACGGTGCGTTTTGCCAAACCTTCGTTAACAATGGGAGCAACCAGAAGGCTGTCACCAAGTTGCCACTGGAATGAGGCTCGAGGATCCCAAATCTCTTTGTCGAGTGTGTCGAAATATAGAGGGCGCATCAATGGCTTTCCTGTATTTATTGCTTTTGCCATCTGGCCTGTGAGATAAGGACGAAGGCGATCGCGGATTTTAATTATGTTTCTGAACTCGTCAATGACGCCGGGATCCGAGTTCCGTTCTGCAATATTCCAAGGAGTTCGGTCCCTGGAAGGCAGCCTATGGTGATTGAACTCGGAGTGGTACTGCATGATAGGAACAAAACAGGCGGTCGCTGCAGACCTCAAGTACAGTTCTGAACTTGGGACGTCTCCTGAAAAGCCAGCGAAATCCCACCCCCAATAGAAAATTCCTGAAGCGCTGGCGGTAAGCCCAGCGTTGAGTGACCACCTAAATGCTTCCCAGGTTGAGTTTTCGTCTCCAGCCCAAAAAGCACCGTGAGCTTGGCTCCCGACGTTGCCTGCCCGACTGAAGGTAACAGGAGCCTTGCCCTCTGATGTAAGCAAATTTCCATAGGCCTCTGCATAGTGAACAGGGAACTTCCAATTCATTTCATCACCGCGTTTACCGTTCTTGTATAACAGCCCCCTTCCCCAGGCATGCTCACCGCCATCTGTCTTGAACCCGTCTATGCCCAAGTCCCTGACGAGATACCGTCTCTTGTCGGTCCACCATTGTGCAGATTCAGGGTCACTGAGATCAGGCATCAGCCCAAGGGGGAACCACCATCCCCTATTTCTGTATGGCTTCTCTACTCCAGCCGAATTCTCCTCAATAATGAGATGACCTCCCTCTATTGCCTCCGATACGTCTTCAGCAAGGGGCCCCTTTGGGTGAGGTCGCATCTTTAGCAGGGGAATTTGCCAGAGATGAACTTTCACGCCTCTTGAATGTAGGTCGTCGACCATCTCTTTTGGATTCGGCCATGCTCCATCCTTTGGGAATGAAAAATCTGTGAGCTTTGTCTCACCGCTACTCACTTTGGAAGTTCTTTCCGCATCTCGCCAAGTCGTAAAAGTCGACTCGTCACTCCATGCTTCGATCACTAGGTTTGAAAATGAGATGTCGTACTCCCTATGAAGGTCAGCCTGGCGGAGAACTTCAGCCTGAGTATTCCATTCGTTAGCACTCGCCCAGAGCCCAAAGACCCACTCAGGAAGCTCTTGTGGCCTTCCGCACTTGTTCAAAAAGGCATCAAGAACTTCACTGGGTGACCCATCAAAAAAATGAATCTCGGGTGAAAATGGCTCTCCAATTAGGCCGTCAACATCGACTGTTACTTTCAGTAAATTTGTTTCTTGTTTTCCAATGTCAAATTCCACCTTTCGGTAGGAGTCAATCCAAAAACCCCAACCCCCTCCTCCAACAACATGTGCGAAGGGCATAGGCATGTAAGTTCTTGCCTCTTTGCCTTGATTCTTATATTGCTCGAACAAGATAGTGTCCACCTTTGAGCTGCGAAACTCTTGTGCTTCAAACCTTTCTCCAAAACCGCTGACGCGTTCATCCGCACTCAGCTCAAATTGAAACTTGATTGCCCGAACATGTTCGCCATTGGTTAGCATTCGGACGCCCCCGTTGAGTCGCGACGTACCAGAGGTGGAAATCTGCAAATCAGAATCTTTCCACTGATACACAGAGGTCACAAACCATCTCGTATTGCCCGAGTTTGAGACGAATCTATACCTAAGTTTTTGACCAAATGTCAACCCGTTCAGCTGGACAGTCCAACCACCCGACTGTCGCGCCAGGCGAGCTTGAGCGGATGCTAAATGGCCGCCATCCAATACTTGTCCCCGCGATTTTCGCTGAGTCTTTTGAAGAGCTAGCGGAGTTTGCGGGATCCCGTCTAGCTCATAAATCAGATCGACGCGCTCAACATCTGATGTTGACCTGACTCCAAGATCCAATGGCTCGCCCGCAATTGGATCGATAGGACTTCGCTGGTCCGTGTCTACTGAATAAGGGTGGCCGCTTCCATGAGGTCTGTGCTTGATCATTTTGTTCTCTCTAATTCGGATTTGAGTTTTAGGAACATTGCATGCGTCCATAGGAGTGGTCGAGCCGATGGGCCCCAGCGGTTCAACCAATATTCTTCGAATCTCGGCTTTATGAGATGGCTGTTCACCTGCTCAGGAAGATGGCTGTCCCGGTCTGCCAAAGAACTAACCCAAATAAGGGTCTCTTCAGCAAATTTCCGATTCCCTATTCGAAGTTCGGCCAACGCCAGGTAGCAGGAAAGCAATGGCCATAGTCCTCCCCCAAAGAAACTATCTGAGTCATAGCGATGAACCCCATAACCTTGAAGTAAATCTTTCCGAATTCGTTTGATTGTGCCCAAGTAAATGGGATCACTTTTGTCGATGACCCCTAATGGTGCGAGGAGCGAGAGAGCGGAAGCATCAACCTGCGGGGAGCCTTCCCACTTAGGCAAATGACCAATGGAACCAATCCTTCTGAGCTTAGATTCGATTTCTGCAATCGCTATATCGGCTTGATGGGTTAAGTTTTCGTCTAGGAGATTGAGGTTTATGGCACTCCTCATCCCAGACGCTACCGAGCCGAGAGTTGCCACGTGAACCTTGTCGCTATTTTCTTCCCACCAGTCATAGCAGGGTGAGCTCCAACTTGCCAGCAAGTATTTGATGCTCAGTGATACGGCGTGAGAAAATGGGGCCGCATTCATGCCAGACCTTAATGAGTGCTGCTCAAGTGCCCAAATCCAAGAGCCGTATCCATCAATTTGATGATCAGGCCAGGGCTCATCTGGATCTTCAACCTGATCAAATGCGTAACGAGTGGGTAGGGCATTAGCTGGATCGAATGCCTCACCTGAAAAGTGCAGATCGTAATGTTGCTGGATAATTTGACCGGAAGGTTCGATCGTATTTGCACACCAAGCAAAGAACTTTTCACTTGAGTCGAAGGCTCCCGCTGATGACATGCCATCTGCAATGAATGCGCCATCACGAAACCACGAGAAACCTTCGTACGCCGAAAAGGTTGGTGATGCCGGGTAGGCACCCGAGCGATCTTGAAGCCCGCGAATTAAGCTGGTGGAACTAGCTGATAGTTCTTCAATGGACTTCAACTTTTCGCTTGAAATATTGGAACCTAACTTCATTTGTACCTCTGGGTATGGTTGACAGACCCCCAGACAGCTGGGGATCTGTCAACATGAACTTACTTATCCGCCAATGATGGCGTTGATTTCAGCTTCAGCCGTAGCAAGTGCTTCTTCGACAGTCTTGCGCCCTGCTTGAGCTTCGACAAGTTCGCGCCCCACGATGTCCTGCATCTCCGACTGACCAACAGCAACTGCTGGAGGCATGACTACCTCGTTCATGGCGTCAAAAACTGCCTTGCGGTTCGCTGGGGTACCCATTGTTAGGTAAGTAGCCAACTTGGCCTCATCCGAAATTGGTGGAAGTTCCCAGCCTGCAGCGAGACGAAGATCAACCATGATGTCAGAGGAAGTTAGGTACTCGGCCCACTTGGCTGCGGCTACCTTGTTTGCAGAGTTTGAGTTAACTCCAACGGCGTTTGAGAAGGCTGAGTGAGCATTGGTCTTGTTTCCAGGCTCGACAGCAATATCCCAATTGAAAGGTGCATCAGCAAATGCGCCGAACATCCAAATGCCAGTGTGGAGCATCCCCAACTTTCCATCTTTGAAAAGATTTGAGTCGAAATCAGGCGTTCCCTGGCCCTGTTCAATAGTCGGCATTGTCGTGCCCGATTTTTCAACTAGCCACTTTGCGGCCTCAATGCCCTCTGGAGAGTTAAAGGCTACCGACTTGCGGTCATCGCTTAGGAACTGCCCCCCAGCCTGAGCAAGAACTTTGTAGTACTCCCAGAACTGAACTGGCTGATGGTGTCCCCAAATGTCAGCTGACTGGTTTGTGATCTTCAAGCCCGCAGCTTTTTGATCCTCCCAAGTCCAACTTTCGGTTGGGTAATCCACTCCCGCTGCATCAAATAGGTCTTTGTTGTAAAACAGAACGACCGTAGAGAATGCAGAAGGTATTGCGTATGAAACCCCGTCCGTTGAGTAAGCCGAGAGGAGCCCCTGCTTGTATACACTTGGGTTGGAAACTGCAATAGGTGCAAGGACTCCATTAGCTTGAAGCTCTTGGTAGTTTGAGTACTCCATATCGAACACATCCGACAAAGTTCCTGCGGCAATGTCAGTCTGCAATGCTGTGCCGTAGTCGCCATATGGAAGTGTTGTCACTTCAACAGTGATATTGGGGTTTTCCGCTTGGAAAGCCTGGACGATCTTGTCCAGGTTTTCCTCGTTTCCGCCGTTTGATATGAAGTTCGTGTAGGTAATTGTCACGGCCTCATCAACTTCAGCATCTGGAGAGATAGCGTCTATTGTTTCAGGTGTTTCGGAGGCAGTCGCACAGCCAGTTAGCATAAGAATTACACCAAGGGCTCCGGCAGCCGCCTTTCTTTTGTTTCTCATTCCGTTTCCTTTCCTGCGGACATCACTTAATGCCCGAGCTTGCTATGCCCTGCACAACGTAGCGCTGAGCAAAAATGAAAATAATTAGCATTGGAATGATGCTGATTACAGAACCAGCCATAAGGACATCCCATGCAGTCGTGTACTGCCCCTGAAGGTTTGCTAAGGCGACTGGCAATGTTTGAAGCTCTGGCTTCCTGAGGACCACAAGTGGCCACAAGAAACTATTCCAACTAGCCATGAAGGAAAAAACTGCAAATGTCGCCAGAGCTGGTCCCATATTGGGGATGAGAATTAGCGTAAATATTCTGAGATGGCCGGCGCCGTCAATCCGTGCCGCTTCATCCAGCTGTCGCGGAATTTGGTTAAGGGATTGTCGCAGTAGAAAAATTCCAAAGGCGCTTGTCATCGTTGGCAAGATTGCAGCCCAATACGTATTTAGCAGACCAAAGTACTTCAGCTCGATAAATAAAGGAACAATGAGAACTTGGAAAGGGATCATTAACGTCGCCAGATATGCAAGAAAAATGATGTTTTTAAATCTGAATTCCAATCGGCTGAAGGCATAGGCGGCTAAAGATCCAGTCAGAATCTGAATCAAGGTAGTCACCCCTGCGATGAAAAGACTGTTGAAAGCGCTTCGCCCAAAATCAAATTTTTGAAACAATTCCTCGTAAGCAGAAATCCCAGGATTCGCTGGCCAAAGCAATGGAGCTTTTGCAACACTCGCGCCAGGTGTTATTGAAGTTAGGAAGGTCCAGTAGAAAGGAAACAGCATAGCAATCGCGGCGATTGCTAAGAATAAAAACAAAATCCACCGCTTGCTAATCTGCATAGTGCACCCATCTCTTCTGGCCGTAATTCTGAACGGCCGTCACCACCAAAATGACCCCAAATAACACCCAACTCAGAGCTGCTGCTTCGCCTGCACGTCCATACCTGAAAGTTAGGTCGTAAATCTGCTGCATCACAACTCTCGTTGAGTCTCCTGGGCCCCCACCTGTCATCGCGAATACCTGGTCGAAAACCTGAATTCCATTAATCATTGAAATCACGAAAACAAAAAACAGGCTCGGGCTTAGCAATGGCAAAACTACTGAGAATAAGCGCCTAAACCAGCCAGCACCATCGAGCAGAGCTGCTTCAATTAGCTCTTCGTCGATGTTTTGCAAACCTGCAAGAAGAATGATTGTCACAAAACCAATGTCCTTCCAGGCGGAAGCAATAATGATCGCGGGCATTGCCCAGTTTGGATCCGTCCACCAACCTGGTCCAGAGATTCCAATTGCTTCTAGGAAGCTGTTTACGACTCCATTGCTTGGGTTCAGCAACCATCTCCAAACGATGCTCACCGCTATCCAGCTAGTAACCACTGGCAAGAAGAACGACGCCCTGAAGAAAGTTCTACCCGGAACTTTTGAGTTAAGGGCTAGGGAAAAAGCAGCCCGAAGAAGAAAACAAGCGGAAGATACCCAAGAACGTAGGCAAATGAGTTGGAAAACACGAGAAATGTTTTTGGGGAAGTCAGCAACTCCTGATAATTGGACAGTCCAATAAAATTGAATTTCCCGATCAAATTCCAATCACTTGCGCTCACAAGAAGTGCCCCCACCATTGGAATAAAAACAAAAATAATCATCGGAAGCGCACTGGGTAAAAGGAAGAAAAGAGCGATGGTCAGGTCAGAAATTTTTTTACGTTTTTTGATTTCCACAAGGTTCATTTGGAAACTCCCGCTGCAACAAAGCGTCTTCTGATCTTGCTCGCCTGAACTCCGATGTCAGAATTCGTTGAGCGTGACGCCGAGAGCACTAAAGAAGCTGCGCCCTGAGCCCAGCTAGCATCGTTCCAATGTTCCACAACAACAGGAATGCCGAGAGCACCCGGCAAAGACTTGGAACGAAGAGTGGTCAGGAATTCGCTCGACCATAAATCCCACTGACTTACGCCTTCTCCAAGAACCAAAATGGCCTCTGGGTCAAAGATATTCACCAAATTGGAGACTGCAGTTCCCAAATGTCTAGCTGCAGTTTGAAATATTTCTTGCGCGGCCGCATTGCCGGCTCGGCCAATGTTGGCCAAATTTCCTACGTTCTCTTCACCGGAAATCAGCCCCTTGTCATTACCAGCGGCTTCAAGCGAGGTTTGACCAATCACAGCCTCTAGACAGCCTTTTTTTCCGCAATTACAAATTGGGCCCTCTGGGTCAATCTCTATGTGACCAAGTTCTCCAGCTGCTCCCCTGGAGCCCCTGTAGAGATCACCTTCAATAACGATGGAGAGTCCGATACCCGTTCCTATAGTGACAACTAGGAAATTCTGAAAGTTGCGACCGGTCCCGTAGAGCTGCTCTGCCACTGCCACAGCATTGACGTTATTCTCAACAACTACTGGCAGGGATAAGGTCCGGGCTAGGGTTGCGCCGAGTGGGATGCCTTGCCAACCGAGTGTCACTGAATCAACACTTCCCGTGTTTGAGTCTCGAACAGCCCCAGGGACAGCCACTCCAATGCCGAGAATCACTGAGGACTTTGAATCAGAGATAAAAGAAGCCGTTTTCTCGGCCAGATCTTCAAGAATCGAACTGGCTGAAGAATTGAAATCGACGGTTGAAGACATCAGAATTGCACCATCGGTGGCCATCGCTACAAAAGTGAGATGATCGGCGACGACCTTTATGCCGATAGTGGTTCCCGCTTCCGAAGATAAGCCCAAAAGGGTTGCTGGACGCCCACCACTCGATGAGAGAGTCCTCGTTTCACGAATCAAGCCATCAGATACCAGGTCCCTGGTCAGCTGAGTAATCAAGGCGGGTGACAAGTTCAAGAGGCGAGCAAGATCAGTCCTGCTAGCTGCGCCAGCAATTCCGAGCTGGGCCAAAATCGCAGACCGGTTTAGGTCTGACTTGCTTAAGCGTCCCTGATCCATAACTTTTTTCATTTCTAAATTAAGTTAAGTAAAAAGATAGTGGCACTTTCCTACAGGCGGGACGGAAGTGAGGACTTGTTACCAAATAGAGATACTGGTGGGTGTCTCTTAAATACCAACAGAGACACTCAGTTGTTTTGGGGTTTTGCTTAGGAACAAAAATTCAATTCGAGAGCCACCCAGGAGAATCGAACTCCTGACCTGCTCTTTACGAGGGAGCTGCTCTACCGACTGAGCTAGGGTGGCGCGTTGCCTTTGGCAACCCCTAGATATTAGCCCTACTAACTATCGATGTCTCGCTGGGGGTTGTCGACATCATGCTTTGGGTCGTAGGCATGCCCTTTGCTTGGATTAGCTGATCGAACCACAAAAAAGCTGAGCAGGGTTGCCACAACAGCACCGATCAACAGCAACACAATTAGAACTTCAAGCAACATCGCTATAGCTCCTTCATAAATCTCATGGTTCCAAGAACACCACTTGGCCCCAAGATAGTCCCAAAAACGAAAACAGGGGTGCCCATTTGGGCACCCCTGCATCTTGGTTTGTTAGGCCAGAACTGGCTCCGGTCTTTCGAACAGATACTGCGCATAGGCAGGAATCGTCAAAAATGTTGGGAACTCTTCCTCGAGGCAGACCTCCTCGAAGACCTTGATTGCATCATCGATGCGATCGCCTTCGAACCTGTCTAGGCCGGCTACGACCTCCTCGAGCTGACTTCTGACCCAGTTGGCAGTGATGAGGTTGCCCTCCTTGGTCTTTGAGCCCTGGTAGATCCACTGCCAGATCTGAGATCTTGAGATCTCAGCGGTGGCAGCATCTTCCATCAGGTTGTCAAGCGCTGCTGCACCAATACCCCTGAGCCAGGAGTCGATGTAGCGAACGGCGACCGAGATGTTAGAGCGAACACCCTGTGTGCTGATCTCTCCACCCGCAGAGGCAATGTCAATCAGATCGTTTGCGGTGACGCTAACCTCTGGACGCTGACGGTCAAGCTGGTTTGGCTTGCCCTGAAGCACAGCGTCAAACTCTGCTCTTGCAGTTGCGATCAGATCGGGGTGCGCAACCCAGGTGCCATCAAAGCCGTCTCCGGCCTCGCGGTTCTTGTCGGCCGCAACCTTCTGCAGTGCACGCTCAGTAACCTCTGGGTCCCTGCGGTTTGGAATGAAGGCGCTCATTCCACCAATCGCGTGAGCACCTCTGCGGTGACAGGTCTTGACCAACAGCTCGGTGTAGGCACGCATGAATGGCAGTGTCATCAGAATCTGATCACGGTCTGGCATCACAAAGCCCTTACCGCGGCCGCGGTAGTTCTTGATGATCGAGAACACGTAGTCCCAGCGACCAGCGTTTAGGCCAGCGCAGTGATCTCTCAGTTCAAAGAGAATCTCGTCCATCTCAAACGCTGCGGTGATGGTCTCAATCAAAACGGTTGCGCGAATGACACCGTGTGGCAGGTTTAGGTAGTCCTCGGTGAAGGTGAAGATCTCGTTCCACAACCTTGCCTCGAGGTGGTTCTCGATCTTGGCGATGTAGAAATAGGGTCCCTTGCCCGCATCGATCAACGCCTGGGCGTTGTGGAAAGCGTATAGACCGAAGTCCACCAAAGATCCCGACATTGGGTGCTGGGAGCCACCCTCGTGAACGTGAAGAATGTTCTTCTCAACCAGGTGCCAACCTCTTGGTCGCATCACGATGGTTGGGGTCTCAGTTGCGGTGACCTCATACTTCTTGCCCTCGGGTGAGGTGAAGCTCAGCTGTCCTCGGATTGCATCAAATAGGGACAGCTGCCCACCAATTACGTTCTGCCAGGTTGGACTGGTTGCATCCTCCTGGTCTGCAAGCCAGACATTGGCACCCGAGTTCAGAGCGTTGATGGTCATCTTTGGGTCAGTGGGTCCGGTGATCTCGACCCTGCGGTCTTCGAGGCCTGGGCCAAAGCCCGCCACCGACCAGGTGCCGTCTTCTCTAATGTGCTTGGTGTCACTCAGAAACTTGAGATCGCGTCCGTTATCAAGGGCACGCCTTCTGTCCATGCGATCGACCAGCCGGTTGTGGCGATCAGCACCGAAGCGGTGCTGAAGCTCCTCTAGGAATGTGAGGGCGGCCGGGGTGAGGATCTCGTCAAAACGATCGTTCATTGGGCCAAGTACTTTAATGCTGTCCATGTCTAACCTCCCTGTTAGTGCCTTACGGCCTAGTGGAACTGCTCTTCTTCGGTCGAACCAACCAGCGCCAAGGTGGAGCTGTTTGGGTTCAGTGCGGTTGAAATGGCGTCGAAGTAACTGGTGCCAACCTCGCGCTGGTGGCGGGTGGCGGTGTAGCCGCGGCTCTCAGCGGCAAACTCTGCCTCTTGGAGCTCGACGTAGGCACTCATCTGACGGTCCTTGTAGTCAAGAGCGAGTTCGAACATGCCGTAGTTCAGTGAGTGGAATCCTGCCAGGGTGATGAACTGGAAGGCATAGCCCATTGCGCTCAGTTCACGCTGGAACTTAGCGATCTGGTCATCGTCCAGGTGACGCTTCCAGTTGAACGATGGTGAGCAGTTATAGGCCAGCTTCTGGTCTGGGAACTCGCTCTTGATGCTCTCTGCAAAGCGCTTTGCTAGCTCGAGGTCTGGCTCTGCGGACTCAACCCACAAGAGGTCAGCGTATGGGGCGTAGGCGTGGCCGCGAGCCAGCACTGGCTCGATGCCGTTTTGCACCTGGTAGAAGCCCTCTGCGGTGCGCTCACCGGTCACGAACCTGGCATCGCGCTCGTCGTGGTCGGAGGTGAGCAAGGTTGCAGCCAGGGCATCGGTCCTTGCGATAACGATGGTTGGGGTTCCCGAGACATCTGCTGCCATACGAGCTGCGTTTAGGGTGCGAACGTGCTGGCTGGTTGGAATTAGCACCTTGCCACCCATGTGTCCACACTTCTTCTCGCTGGCCAGCTGGTCTTCCCAGTGCACTCCAGCGGCACCGGCATCGATCATCTGGAGCATCAGCTCGTAGGCGTTTAGTGGACCACCAAAGCCGGCCTCGGCATCGGCAACAATCGGAGCCATCCAGTCGCGCTGGTCGCCCCCATCAGTTGATTCAATCTGGCCTGCTCGCATCAGCGCGTTGTTGATCCTGCGAACCACGGCAGGAACAGAGTTGGCTGGGTAGAGGCTTTGGTCTGGATAGGTCTGGCCCGAGAGGTTGGCATCTGCCGCAACCTGCCAGCCAGAAAGGTAGATGGCCTTCAGTCCGGCGCGAATCTGTTGCACCGCCTGGTTACCAGTTAGTGCACCAAGTGCTGAGATCCACTCTTGTGGGTCGTCATTCTCCAGGATCATCTCCCAGAGCTTTTCTGCACCTCGCTTTGCCAAGGTCTTTTCTTCGCGGACTGGTCCGCGCAGTTTGATTACATCTTCAGCGGTGTAGTCACGCTTCACATTTGCCCAGCGAGGGTCGCTTACCCATTCAAACTGCAGCTCGGCGGCGGTTTGATTCTGGTCTCCAGGTCGAATCATTTTGTTGCTCCTAATCTTGATGTGGCTTCTTTGCCTTAGGGCAAGACTTCACTAAAAACAACCTCAGTTAGTTATCAAATCGTTTAGAAAAAACCCTCTTTTTCTCTTGAGAGAAATAACTGAAGCTGGCAATCTTGAGATATGGAACTGCATGACATGGACAATCTCCTGATCGGAAAGCGCATCAGAGCGCTAAGAAACGAGCAGGGAGTCAAACTCGAGAGACTCGCTCAACACATGGGAAGAGCCAATTCCCACCTAAGCGCAATCGAGAACGGCAAGCGAGATGCCAAGATTTCGGACCTCAAGGCCATCGCTGAGTTTTTTGGGATCACCATCCAGGCTCTGGTTGAAAACAAGGAGCCAACCGGCAGAGATGCGCTTGAGATTGAGATGGCAAAAATTCAACGCGGACCACTTTTTGAATCCCTAGGCATCAAACCGATTCCAGTTCGCAAGTCGACCTCTGATGAGGTGCTGAGCACCATGATCACCCTGCACAACGAACTCGAGCGCATGCACTCGGACCGCGCCTCCACCCCAGAAGAGGCCAGAAGAGCCAATGCAGAGCTGCGCGAAACCATGCGAGCCAGAAACAACTACTTTCCTGAAATCGAAAAGGTTGCCAAGCAGCTCTTAGGGGCAGTGAACCACAGTGCCGGACCGCTAAGTCAGCGGCTCACAGCAGATCTTGCACAGCACCTGGGCTTCACCCTGCACTATGTCGGCGACCTTCCCCATGCCACCAGGAGCGTTACCGACCTCAGAAACATGCGGATCTACCTATCTAGATCCACTACACCGGGCTCTGACCCCAGGGCAGCGCTATTGCAGGCATTGGCATCATTTGCCCTTGGCCACCGAGAGGTCAAGACCTACGCCGAGTTTCTAGAGCAGCGAATTGAAATCAACTACCTTGCTGGAGCACTCATGCTTCCCGAGGCCTCGGCGGTCAAGTTCCTCAAAAACGCCAAAGAGGAGCGGGAGCTGGCGGTCGAAGACCTGAGAGATGCCTTCGCAGTCAACTACGAGACCGCAGCTCACCGCTTCACCAACCTTTCCACCGAACACCTTGGTATTCCGGTGCACTTTTTGAAGGCGCACTCATCGGGATCGGTTGCCAAGGCCTACGAAAACGATGGTGTGCTGTTTCCCAAAGATGCCCTTGGCACCATTGAGGGTCAGACGGTGTGTGCGAAGTGGAGTGCCAGGCAAGTGTTCCTGGAACAGGACCGACTGGCTCCGTATCACCAGTACACCGACAAGCCAAATGGCACGTACTGGTGCACCTCAAGAATCGAACGCGGTAGCCAAGGTGATTTCTCAATCAGCCTTGGCACACCGTTTGAAACTGTTCGATTCTTTAGGGGTAGAGAGACCAAAAGACGCGGTCAGTCCACCTGCCCGGATGACAGCTGCTGCAGAATTCCGCCGCAAAACATTGCGGCCAAGTGGGCAGGCAAGGCGTTTCCAAGCGCCATTGTGAACTCTTCACTGCTCGCAGCCCTGCCCAAGGGCCCAGTGCCGGGAGTGGATCAGATTGAGGTGTTGCAGTTCCTGGAGGCCAGGAGTGACTAGGAACTGATTGTCCCGGCTCGCTTGAGCCTTGCAATTGCCGCATCCTCAATCGGGGACTCTGGTCCAATTGCAAAGCGCATCACTCGCAAGAGTGTTGTGGTGACGGGCCTGGTGAACCAAAGCGGCCAGCCCTTCAAGCCAATTAGCTCTCTATAGTTCTCGGGCATTGAGGCGAGCGCCGAGTGAAATAGCAGTCGATAAACAGGCTTGGCGAGTAGTGGTAGCGGTGCTTTCTTGATCCAGTGAATGACGTCTTTGGTCTCTTGAGTGACAGTCAATTGCGGATAGAAGTCCTCGAGGGTCGCCTCGAGTTCACTCTCGCTCATTGGTGCCTTGTCTAGGCCCAGTGGACCGACTGATTTTGACCAGAGCCGAACGTACTCATCGGCCCCTCCGGGAATCGGTGCCTTTGAGTAGTTCTGGTGGGAGCGCAGGAATGAGTCCATGAATGCGACGTGCACCCAAAGCAAAAGGTCCTTGTCGGCTGCTTTATAAGGTTTGGTTTCGCCTTGAGAGGTCTGGTATTCGCCGGTGACCCTGGTGTGCATGCGATTCACCCTGGAGGCTTCGTTTTGAATCGCGGTGTGAGAACCAAAGGTAGTGACCGTGAGCCAGCGAATGGTGCCGCTGAGTCTTCCCAAGGGGTCGGCCTCATAGCGGGAGTGCTGAGCGACACCAGTGAGCGAGCCCGGGTGCAAAGCCTGCATCAAAAGAGCTCTGACGCCACCAACGAGAGTGGAGAAATCTCTGTGCACAATCCAAGGAGCATCCCCGGGAACGAAGAATCCTGGCTCATCGCCTTCGGCAACCACCGGCAACCATGGAGGGATGCCGTCCTTTGCTCCAGAGAGCAGTGTTCTAAATCTGCGCGAGAGATTCTCTTGCAGTGCATTATTTTTCAATTGGTTGCCTAACCTTGTAGCAGAAAAACCTTTAGGGAGAACCATGAGTGAAGCTGAACTAATCCGCGAGTTCCAAAAAAACCGTCTGCACATCATTTTGGCGCAGTTGGCACCAACCGGATTGCTAGCGTTCGCAGCCCTCACCACCCCAGATATTGCTCAGGGACCGATGTTTGTGGTTCATGCCTTCGCACTTATCCTCTTGGCATCTGGAATCCTTGGGGCGCTCGCTGAGTACTCAGCGGCCAGCCAGGCGCAAGCCGTAATAGACGATCTCAAGACCCTCCCTGGTCAGTCGGCTCTTCGCAACAGGGTGATTTCATTTAGGCCATGGCTAGAGGTTGTGAAGTTTGTCACTCCCGCAATCTTTGTTGCGATCTTTGTCTTTATCTTGTTGGGGCTTTACGCCTAAAAACCAAGGCCCCTAGGAGCGGCACACCGGGTTAGCCGCAATCTCATTGCCAGCCAGGTAGTCATCGACGATTTGGTTCACGCAGTCATTGGAACCATAGGCGGTGTGGCCTTCACCTTCGAAGGTGAGTAAACGTGCTCCATCTAATAACTCGCTAAGGCTTACGGCTTGAGCGTAGGGGGTTGCCGGGTCTCCGGTGGTTCCAACCACCAGTGGACCGTTTGCCAAGGGGACCCTGAAATCTAGCTGCTCCATGCCAATGCCGCTTGGCCACCCCTCACAGGATGAATCCTCAGCGGCGAAGTAGCGACCGAGAATTTCTGAAGCCTCTTTGATCTCCACACTCCGGTCGGGAAGCTCAGGCCAAATAGCTTGATCGCTGCAACCAATTGCGTAGTTGGCCTCGGTGATGTTTGACAAATAGCCACCATCGGGATCCCTGTCGTTATAGAAATCTGCCAGTAGCAAGAAGGTGGAGCCGTTTCCTTCAAAGGCCTCCTCAAAGGCCTGAGACAAAAACTGCCAGGACTGCTCTGAATACAGAGTCACGATGATTCCCGCAATCGCGGACTGCAGAGCCAGGCCGCGATCATCGAAGGTGGGAAGTGGGCTTGACTCCCTGGCGATCAGAAAGTTTGCAATTTTGGTTTTGGAGGTTTCGACATCATCGGTAAACGGGCAGAAGGAATCCATCAGGCAGTCCTCCAAATAGGCATCAAGGGCTTTGTCAAACCCCGCTATCTGGCCCACCAGCTTGGTGCTGGGATCAAGGGTTGGATCCACCGCACCATCTAGCACCATCAGCCCAACCCGATCTGGAAACAGCGCGGCGTAGTTCGCGCCAAGCGAGCTGCCATAGCTAAAGCCCAAGTAGTTCAATTGCTCTTGACCCAGAACCTCGCGAATCAAATCCATATCGCGAGCGGTTTGCTGAGTGTTGAAATAAGCGGAAGAAAAGCCCTCTTGCTGGCAGCTCTGCGCGAAACTCTTGATAGAGCTGCTCTGAGTAGTCCAGGTATTCGGCTGTTCCGAATTCAAATGGGACATGCTCATAGAGCATGCGATCTTTGGCCTCGTCACCCTCGCAGCTAACCGGTGCTGTTCTGCCCACTCCCCTGGGGTCAAACCCAATCAATTGGAATGTTGAGCGCAGGTAGCTGGTGCCAATGGTGTCGTAGCCATCAACCAGGTAGTCAACACCCGAAGACCCAGGACCACCCGGGTTCACAAGCATCGGCAGCTGGTCTTCGGTGCCGGCTTTTCTAACTAGCGCAATCGAGATGACATCTTCTGATTCGCTGGTCCAATCCAAGGGGGCTGCAATCTGAGCGCACTCAAAACTGCCCTCACAGCTGGTCCAGGTGATCTGCTGCTCCGCGAAATCAACCCCTTGCGAGATCTGCTCTTCGGGGCTCGGGCTGGTTTCAGCGCAGCCTGCAAGCAAGCAGCACCGAGACCGCGAGTAAGCCTCTAAGCCGCAAGATCGTTCCTTGCGATAAACCTGGTGCAAAGTGCCTCCAGCACCAAAAGATCTCTGACGTTTGCCGCTAGTCGCTGCCTGGCTTGAGTAATCGCATCGAGAATCTCAATCGTTTGCGAAACCAGACCGGCGTTGGCTCTTGCGACAAGTTCTGTTTCAAACTCGGGGTTGATCAGCTCCGAGCCGGTGCCAAGCTGCAAGGACATCACGTCTCTATAAAAGGACTCGGCATCGGTGAAGATTCTGTCGATGCCATCACGAAGCGCTCTGGTGCCGCGCCTTTTTGGTTCTCCTCCAGTGCTTTGAACTCTGCTCGAAGATTAGGTGGCAGCTTGTCATCTTTTGAAAGGCCATAAGCCTTCATTAGGTTTTCACGCTCGGATCCATCGCGCTCTTCGGAGAGCGCTTGGGCGTCACGCTTGGCGACTGACAATAAGTGTTCGGCAGCGATCATGGCCTTGGAGAGGTTAGTGATAGAGGAGAGCTCTCTGAGAGTTTCGGTTCTGCGGGCTCTTGCCTCTTGGCTGGTGGCGAGTCGTCTCGCCATCCCAACGTGGTTTTGTGCCTGTCTTGCACTGTTTATTGCGAGTTCGTGATCGACACCGTCCCGCTGAACCAAAAGTTGCGCGACCTCTTCTGCGGAGGGCAGTCGCAAAACAACATTTCTGGTTCTCGAGCGAATGGTTGGCAAAAGATCGGCAACGCTCGGTGCGCAGAGCATCCAGATTGTGTCCCGCTCAGGCTCCTCAAGTGCCTTCAACAACACGTTGCTGGTGCGCTCAGTCATGCGATCGGCGTCTTCGATGATCGCGATCCGATAGTTACCCATTGAGGAGGAGCTGGCGGATCTGGAGACCAGAGTGCGAACCTCATCGATACTGATTTGAACTCGCTCGGTGGCCAGCAGGTTGATATCTGGGTGAGCATTTGCCATTGCAAGTGAGCACTGCTGGCAGTCACCGCAACCGGCCTTTTCACACTGCAGCGCTGCCGCAAAGGCTCTTGCCATCAGCGATCTACCACTACCTGCAGGACCGGTGAATAACCAAGCGTGGTGCACGCCGGCTTCCTTGTTGGATAAAGCCTTGGTTAGAAGTTCAATTGCCTCTGGCTGGCCCAGCAGTTCGTCCCAAACCTCGGCCATTAGGACTCCAAGAGTTTGACGCGCTCTAGGACCTTTTGGTGGATCTCATCGATGGGTGCTGCAGCGTCAACCACCAAGAACCTTGGCTCATTGGCCCTGCGAAGGTATTCGTCTCTGGCTCTTTCGAAAAAGTCGACCTGTTCTTTTTCGAGGCGGTCTGGTTCGACACCGGTCTTGTTGCGACGCTGGATTGCAACATCTGCTGGCAAATCGAGCAAAATCGTCAAATCTGGAATCAGTCCTCCGACTGCCCAGAGCGAGATGTCTCTGACCTCATCAACCTCGAGCTCTCGTGCTGCTCCTTGATAGGCAACCGAGGAGTCGAAGTAGCGATCGGAGAGCACGACCTTGCCAGCCTCGAGGGCTGGCAATATCTTGGTGGCAACGTGGTGAGCGCGATCCGCGGCATAGAGCAAAGCCTCTGAACGAGGAGCGACTTCTCCCTTGCGATGCAGCAAGAGGTGACGAATTTCTTGCCCAAGATCGGTCCCACCGGGCTCCATGGTTCTCATCACTTCATGGCCGCGCTTGGTGAGGTAGGTCTCGAGCAGATCGAGCTGTGTGGACTTACCCACACCATCAATACCCTCAAAGGTAATAAACACGTCAGCGCTTTTTTCTAGCCGGCTTCTTCTGGGTCTTCGGTGCCTCGCCGGGTTCAACCCCTAGCTTCTCACGCCGAATTGCCAACAGCTCGTAGGCCCGATCGTTTGCAATCTCTTCAATTGGCTCATCCTTGGGGATGGTCGCATTGATTACGCCATCGGTTACGTAGTTGCCGAACTGACCGGTCTTGGCAACAACCGGCATGCCCGAAGCTGGGTCATCCCCGAATTCTTTGAGCGGGGTGGCGGCAGTTCTGCGGCCGCCATATTTTGGCTGCTTGTAGATCTCGATGGCCTCGTCCAAGCTGAGCTCGAAGATTTGCTCCTCGCTGCCAAGTGATCGGGAGTCAGTACCACGCTTTAGATATGGACCAAACTTGCCGTTTTGGGCGGTGATCTCAGTTCCAGTCTCGGGGTCAACTCCGATTGTTCTCGGCAGTGATAGCAGCTTGAGCGCTTCCTCATAACTGACGGTGTCGACGCTCATGGTCTTAAAGAGCGAGGCGGTCTTGGGCTTTGGATTGCCCTCGTCGACCAGGGTGATGTAAGGACCATAGCGGCCGTCCTTGACGATGATGTCCAGTCCTGTTTCAGGCTCTTGCCCCAGCACCCGATCACTGGCTGGTGGAGCATCGATCAGCTCCTGAGCCTTTTCAGGGTCAGCTCGTCTGGGGTGAGGGCTTCGGGAATGTTGACGATTCTGCGCTCATCGTTTTCCATGACCTCGAGATAGGGACCGAACTTGCCGGTCCGAAGGGCGATACCCTCGGCTAGCTCGAAGGTGTTGATTGCCCTTGGGTCAGACTCTCCGAGCGAGTTAACAACAGCCTGTAGACCCTCATCACCGAAGTAAAAGTTCTTTAGCCAACCGGAGCGATCCAGCTCACCAAGTGCGATCCGGTCCAGATCGTTTTCCATCTTGGCGGTGAATTCGTAGTCGACCAGGTTGCCAAAGTTTTGCTCCAGGAATCTGGTGACCGTGAAGGATATCCACTCGGGAACCAATGCGTTACCGCGCTTGACTACATAGCCCTTTGAGATGATGGTCGAGATAATCGCCGCATAGGTCGAGGGTCTTCCAATCCCCTGCTCTTCAAGGGCCTTCACCAAAGACGCCTCGGTGTATCTTGCAGGCGGCTGAGTGCTGTGGTTTTTTGGCAGCACCTCTTTGGCAGTGAGCTTTTGACCAACATCTAGTTTTGGCAGCTTCGCCTCTGGCTCTTTGGTGTCTGAGGTTTCGTCATAGGCGGCCAAAAAACCCTTGAACAAAACGGTTGTGCCGCTGGCCGAGAACTCGAGTTCTTCGCCCTGATGAGTGATCGAAAACTTTGCGGTGGTGGTCGAGAGCTTGGCATCGGCCATTTGAGAGGCAACGGTTCTGCGCCAGATGAGTTCATATAGAGCGAGCGAGCGTCCGTGAAGCAAACTAGCCAGCTCGCTCGGGTGCTTGAAGCTCTCGCCCGAGGGCCGAATTGCCTCGTGAGCCTCCTGGGCGTTTTTGGATTTAGCCCCGTAGAGCCTTGGAGAATCGTGAACCGAATCCGCGCCAAATAGCTCTTTGGCAGCGGAGATCGAGGCGGAGATGGCCTGCTGCGAAAGATTCGGGGAATCGGTTCGCATGTAGGTGATGTAGCCCTCTTGGTAGAGCTGCTGCGCGGTATCCATCGCCTGCTTGGCACTCATCCCCAGTTTGCGAGAAGCCTCCTGCTGCAAAGTTGAGGTAGTGAAGGGCGCGTAGGGCTTTCTAGTGGTGGGCTTTGCCTCCACCGACATAACCTCAAGACTCGCTCCAACCAGGGAGGCGGCTAACGCCTCGGCCTCGGCCGGGGCCAAAACCCTGACCTTCTGGACCAGATTTCCGCTTTCATCAAAGCTCTTTGACCCCGCAAGTTTCTCTCCGGCAATGCTGGAGAGCTTCGCCTCAAACTCAACGGAGTCCTCTTGCAACTGCGCGGTGATTGAGGAGTAGCTGGCCTCTGTGAAGGCCATGCGCTCGCGCTCGCGCTCCACGATCATGCGCATTGCCGGTGATTGCACGCGACCTGCGGAAAGACCGCGATTGATCTTGCGCCATAGCACCGGGGAGATCTCATAACCAACCAAGCGGTCAACCACTCGCCTGGTCTCCTGAGCTTCAACCAGGTTGTCGTTGATGCTGCGAGTGTTTGAGACTGCCTCTTGAATGGCGTCTTTGGTGATCTCGTTGAACACCATGCGGTGGACGGGGACCTTGGGTTTTAGGACCTCGAGTAGGTGCCAGGCAATTGCCTCACCCTCGCGGTCCTCATCAGTTGCGAGATAGAGCTCCTCGGCGCCCTTGAGGGCAGATTTCAGCTCCGAAACAGTTTTAGATTTGCCGGCAGAGATTGTGTAGAAGGGCTCAAAGTCATTGTCAACATCAATAGAGAACTTGCCCAAAGGTCCCTTTTTCTTGTCCGCGGGCAGCTCTTTGGGTTCGGCTAAATCACGGATGTGACCAACGGATGCCAAAACCTCGAAATCGCTTCCGAGGTATTTAGAAATTGTCTTTGCCTTTGCGGGCGACTCAACAATTACCAGCTTCTTAGCCAAATCTTCTCCTACTAATTACTACTGAATGGCCGATGCCTCAGCCCACCGTGAAACCTCGAATATTCCAAAGTTTTGAGTGGTTTCCAGAATCACACCGAGACCGACAATACGACATGATTTCAAAATTGCACCATCCACCTTGGCAATCTGCTCAGCATTTTCACATGGAAAACCGGCCACCGCCCCAAGCAAAGTATCAGCTGCACTAAGGGCAGCCGCATCGGCCACTAACTGCGCTTTCACCTGAAACTGAGCCAGAGATATCGCCGTGCCGAGTGCGGTTAGCAGAACGCTCAGGGTCGCAATTGCAACCAGAGCTATCGCGACAGAGAAGCCGTGATCTAGCCGCCATAGGGAATCATGCAGCGAGTTGCCTCGAGATTCAAAAGGCCTTCTTTGACTAGCGTCACGCATAAAAACCTCCCGTCTTGGTTATGGGAAACCATTACCTCTTCTCTCAGCTCTGGTTCAAACCCGATGGCCATCGCCCTTGCTGCCTCAAAGGCTTGCACCTCCAAGGAAATTCGCTCCAGGCCCAATTGAAAAAGCCCCAGGGCAGCTGCCAGTAGCACTAGTAGTGCTGGTAACAGCAGCATGAACTCTGCTGTTACCGCACCCTTTCACTAGTCCAGACCAAGTGCCCGAGCAATCATTTGAAATAGCAGCACCCGAACCTCGTCGCTTCTAAGCACCAGCACCAATAGCCCCGCAAAGGCGACCGCTGCCAAAGTGGCAATTGCATATTCGGCGGTGATAACACCGTCATCTTTTCTCATCAGTTTCATTTCTTGTTTCCTTTCGTTATTGGGTAATGCCGATGATCATCGGCACGATTGTTAGAAGTAAGAACGCAGGCAGCGTGGTCGCCGTGAGGGGAATTAGAAGCGAAACCGAGAGCTTTTTGGCCTGAGTCAGCTGCTCCGAAATAGCGCGCTCGTTACTCGCAGAGATCTCACTGGAAATAAGGGTTTGTAGAGCTGCACCGGTGCGCTGACTCATGGCTATTAGCTCTTGAGCTCTCGGGGTTAGCGAGGGAATCAGTTTGCTAATTTGCGAAAGGCCCATGCCAGAACTGATGCATATCTGCAAGGCCAAAAGAGAGTGGACTTGGGTTCTCGGAGCTGAGCTCAATCTCGCAATCATCGATGCGCTGATCTTGGCTCCCGCATACAAAAACCCCAGCGCTAGTAGCGAAGCCAACAACCCGAGCGGGGTCATCAGCCCCTGCAGAGTTTCAAGCCCTGCGAGCTGAGAGAAGATGACGGTGCCGGCGGGCAACCAGAGCAACAGGCGCCTGGTTGCCTCGGGAATTGCTTGTGCCTGTTTCAGCTCTGCTTCGGCCCGCTCGCTATGCACCAGCTGCTGCTCTAAAACCTGCAGGCGTTGGCACAAGCGGAGCGCCAATCTTGATAGCCAGCAAAATCAACTCGTCCTGAATCGATTCGACACCTAACTCGTCTAGGGCGATTCTGAGTGGCACACCAGAAGAAACCAGGGCGGCAAGAGCTTGTGGCCTCATGAGTAATCAACTTCGCGAATTGCCAAAACACCGTGATTGAGAGTTAGGTTCACCCACTGCCTCTAAATATCTCCTGCCGTCTTTTCGAGCAAGCTGCAGCACAAAATCGATGCCACTACTAAAGAGCTCTTTGGTGAGTGACTCGCTCATGCCGGAGAGCATCCCAAGGATCAATACCCGCTGGGCAACCGTTTGAAGGCTCGAGGCATGCAGGGTGGCCATGGTGCCAAGGTGGCCATTGTTTATGGCCTGCAATAAAACCTAGAACTCCCGATGCCTGATCTCCCCAACCACTATTCGATCTGGTCGCATGCGAAGGGCATGCACAACCAGCTCATCGAGCCCAATTGCACCAACCCCCTCCTGATTGGAGATTCGTTCGGTTAGGCAGATTGCGGGTGCTAACAGCATTAGCTCTGGTGTTTGTTCAATCGCAATCACCCGCTCACTAAGGCCAGCGAGCATTGCCCTAAGCAAGGTCGTCTTGCCACTAGATGTCGCACCTGAGATCAGAATCGATTTTTTGTTTGCTACCTGTTCAAAAAGCCAGGCTGCCTGCGTGATGAGTAAGCATCTGCGCCTGAACCAGATGCTCCAAGGTAATCGCTTGGGGCTGATGCTTTCTGATGCTCACCAGGGGAATCGGGCTTACTCCTTGAGCCAAGACCGCATGGAATCTTGCTCCATAGAGCGAGAAATCCGCAATCGGTTTGGCGATGTCTAACCTCACCCCTGCGCTGAGCGCGAGCTCGCTCAGCGCCTCGGAGAGTTTTTGGGAACTTAGAAAGGGGTTTTCGATCTCAACTAGGCCATCGCCAAAATCCGCCTGCGCCATCAGCGCACCACTGATGACCAGGTCGTTTAGACCGGGAAGCTCCAACAGCCTTTGGATTTCAATTACTTCTTTCATGCAGCACACTCTGCAGAAAGTTCAGGAAACAGGTTTGAGCAAAATCAAAACCTGTGGAAAAAGAAGGGGCGGCAGGTTTGGGGGAAACCTGCCGCCAGGTGGTGCCTGCATGGGGGGACGCATGGCACCACATCTGACCGAAGTCAGGCCCTTATATTATTTGCGATTGCGAGAATTTGTCCCCTTATTGGGGAAACTTTCAGAAAAATCAGAGATTTTCTTTTTGGGACACAGCCGAAAATATCTTCTGGCAGTATTGGGTAATCAACACTGGAGGACAAAGATGTCTGTTGAGCATGAGATAGAAAATCTGCTTCACGAACAAAGGCGCTTCGCGCCATCAAAGGATTTTGTGGCGAGTGCCGTCGCAAAACCCGAGCTATATGAAAAGGCCAAAGCCGACCGGCTGGAATTCTGGGCCGATCAGGCCAGAAAGCTGCACTGGCATAAGCCGTTCACCCAAACCCTGGACTGGTCCGACGCACCCTTTGCAAAGTGGTTCCACGACGGCGAATTAAATGTCAGCTACAACTGCATCGACCGCCACGTCGAGGCCGGTTGGGGCAAGCGCGTTGCGCTGTTTTTCGAAGGTGAGCCGGGAGACCGAAAGGTCTACACCTACCTAGACCTACTCAAAGAGGTCAAGAAGGCCGCCAATGTTTTGATCAAGCTCGGAATCGAGCCTGGTGACCGAGTCGCGATCTACATGCCAATGATCCCCGAGGCCATCATTGCCATGCAGGCGGTGGCAAGGGTGGGAGCAGTTCACTCTGTAGTCTTCGGTGGCTTTAGCGCCGACTCACTCGCCTCAAGAATTCAAGATGCCGGCGCAAAGCTGGTTATCACCGCCGATGGCGGCTACCGCAAAGGCAAGGCCTCTGCGCTCAAGCCTGCGGTTGACGAAGCGCTAGCGAACGGCAACTGCCCAAGCGTTGAAAATGTGCTTGTCGTCAAGCGCTGTGGCAACGAGGTTGACTGGGACAAAAACCGTGACCTCTGGTGGGAAGAGGAGATGGCGGTTGCTGATGCCGAGCACGTGGCTCAGGGCTTCAACGCCGAGCACCCGCTGTTTATCCTCTACACCTCAGGCACCACCGGCAAACCAAAAGGCATTTTGCACACCACCGGTGGCTACCTGACCCAAGCTAGCTACACCCACAAAAACGTCTTTGACCTCCACGAGGGTCAGGACGTCTACTGGTGCACGGCTGATATTGGTTGGATCACAGGTCACTCCTATGTTGCCTACGGACCACTTGCAAATGGTGCCACCCAGGTGATCTATGAGGGCACCCCCGACTCTCCAGACTGGGGTCGCTGGTGGGACATTGTCCAGAAGTACAGCGTGACCATTTTGTACACCGCCCCAACCGCGATTCGCAGCTTCATGAAGCTTGGTCGCACAGTGGTCAGCCACTATGACCTGAGCTCCATTCGAGTCCTGGGCTCAGTTGGTGAACCGATCAACCCCGAGGCCTGGATGTGGTACCGCGAGGTCATCGGTTCAAATAACGCCCCCATTGTTGACACCTGGTGGCAAACCGAGACCGGCGCAATCATGATCTCACCACTACCCGGCATCACCCAGGCCAAGCCCGGCAGCGCCCAAGTTCCACTACCCGGTATCGAAATCAAGATTCTTGATGACGATGGCCACCCCGTTGACAAAGGTCACGGCGGATTGTTGGCCATCACCGAGCCTTGGCCATCGATGCTGCGCGGCATCTGGGGAGACCCCGAGCGCTTCAAAGAGACCTACTGGTCCAAGTTCGAGGGCATCTACTTCGCTGGCGATGGCGCCAAGTTCGATGAGGATGGCGATATCTGGCTGCTGGGCCGCGTGGACGACGTCATGAACGTCTCCGGCCACCGGCTTTCAACCGCAGAGATCGAATCCGCTCTTGTTTCTCACGCCTACGTTGCCGAGGCAGCGGTGGTGGGAGCCAAGGATGAGACCACCGGTCAAGCGGTGGTTGCCTTCGTGATCCTCAAGCGCAGCGCGCTTGATGGTCTGGGCTCCGAGGCTGACACCTCAAAGATTCTGCGCGAGCACGTCGCCAAGGAAATCGGTCCGATCGCAAAGCCAAGAACGATCTTTGTGGTGGCAGAGCTTCCCAAGACGCGCTCCGGCAAGATCATGCGCAGGCTCCTCAGGGACGTTGCGGAAGACCGCCCAATCGGAGATGTCACCACCCTGGCCGACACCTCGGTGATGGACACCATCTCGGGCCGCATGAGCCAAGGGGCGAGCGACTAGTCAATTGCAGATTCGGACAGCGGAGCCGAGCGACCTTACTGAGCTAGTAGCGCTAATGCGCAGCTTCAGCGAGGAGGTCGCTAATCCGCTTTCCGTCACGCATATAGAAGGTGCGCTGGCGCCGCTAATCGCAAATGCCGCTATTGGTGATGTCTGGTTGGTTGAGCAGGAGAAAATCCTTGGCTACCTGGTTATTACCTGGGGTTGGGGAATCGAATCTGGTGGCAAAGAGGCCCTAATTGACGAGATCTACATCACTCCCGAGTCAAGATCTCAGGGCCTAGCAACCGTACTAATAGAGGCGTCACTAGCTAAAGCAAGAGCCCTTGGGACCAAAGCGGTGTTCCTAGAAACAGAAGCCAACAACCCAGATTCCAGGCTGCTCTATGAGCGGCTTGGATTCAAGGTTGAATCCTCGGTTTGGATGCGCTCGCTACTGGAAGCTGACGACTAGTTCAACCTCGACTGGAGAATCCAGCGGTAAAACCGGCACTCCAACAGCACTTCTGGCATGAACGCCTATCTCACCAAAAATCTCCATCAGTAATTCACTCGCTCCGTTGATGACCGCCGGCTGCTTTGTGAAATCGGGGGTTGATGCCACAAATCCGACCACTTTAACAACGTCGGTAATGCGGTTCAGGTCGCCTAAGACTCCCTTGATGGCGGCCAGAGCATTCAGCGCGCAGCGCTGAGCTAGCTCATAGCCACGCTCAGCCTCGAGGTCTTTGCCGAGCTTGCCAGTCTCTAGTAGCTGGCCATCGACGATTGGCAGCTGCCCGGAGGTGAAGACCAGGTTGCCGGAGATCTTGGCGGGGACATAGCTGCCGGCGGGCTTTGGAGCTTGGGGTAGCTCAAAGCCAAGTTCTTGAATTCGCGCTTCGATTGACAACTACTCAGCCTCGCGCTTGAAAAAGGCGATTAGACCGCCCTGTGGGCCCTGAGTGACCTGAACCAATTCCCAACCCTGGGCTCCCCAAACGTTCAGGATCTTGGTCTCGTTGTGCAGTAGCAAAGGGGTGGTGACATACTCCCACTTGGTCATTTCTCAGCTCCGTTTCAGCTATCGACAGGTAACCTAGAGTCTATGTCTGGCCGCTCTGTTTTATCAGCGCTTGGGAACCTATTCAAATTCGGAATCCTCAGTGCTATCGCGGGCCTATTGTCTGTGGCGCTCTTGGCACCCGCCGTGGCTGTTGCCGGCGTGGTTACCACCACCGGCATCAGCATGTTTGAGGGTTTGCCGAACTACATCAGACCCATTAATGCCTCCCAGTCATCCTCTATTTATGCACTCAGGGATGGTGAGCCTGAGCAAATTGCGACTTTCTATCACGAGAACCGAGTCGAGGTTCCTTTTGAGGAGATCTCCGAAAACCTAGTGAATGCGGTGGTCGCCACCGAGGACCCACGCTTTTATGAGCACGGTGGTGTGGATGTCATCTCGCTGATTCGTGCCACCTTGACTAACCTCGCCACCTTTGGTGAGGGTCCAGGTGCCTCGACAATCACCATGCAGTATGTGCGCCAGTCCCTGGTGGAGGTTGCGAACCTATCTGGTGACCGCGAGGCGATTGCAGAGGCGACCGAGGTCACAGTTGATCGCAAGCTGAGAGAAATCAGACTGGCCATCGCTCTCGAGCGCGAGGTCTCCAAAAAGGACATCCTTGCCGGTTATTTGAACCTGGTGTTTTTGGGCAACCAAATCAACGGCGTTGAAACCGCCTCACAGTATTACTTTGGTGTGCCGGCTTCGAGACTCAACGTTCCTCAGGCTGCGTACTTGGCGGGAATGCTGAAATCCCCGAACGACTACAAGCCAGATGATTCAGACAACCTCAATCGTGGAATGAGTCGACGCAACTACGTGATTCAAAACATGGCCAATGAGGGCTACATCACTCAGGCCCAGGCTGACGCCTATAAGAAATCTCCAATTCAAACGAAAATTACCAAGACCCGTCAGGGTTGCGAGGAGAACCAAACCACCGCATTCTTCTGCGACTTCACTGTTTGGACCATCCGCAACTCCCCGAGTTTGGAGTCACGTCTGAGGACCGCGAGTTGCTTTTGAAGCGCGGCGGGCTTGAGATTTTCACCACCCTGGATTTGGATGTCCAGCAAGCCGCATGGGACTCGGTGATGGAGCGCTTACCTGCCTGAGAACGAGTGGGGCTTTGGAACCAGCGCGATCTCCGTTGAGGTTGGCACCGGTCGGATTGTTGCGATGGCGCAAAACCGCTACTTTGACCAGGCAGATGCTCCAGATATTGGCAGAACCAGCGTGAACTACTCAACCGATCGAGACTTTGGTGGGTCCTCAGGATTCCAACCCGGCTCGACCTACAAGATTTTTACCCTGGCCGAATGGCTCAAAAATGGCTACACCCTTGGCGATCACGTTGACGGTCGCATTTTCACCGGTGAGGATGTCGATCTTGATGGCGAACCTGATGAGGTCAAGATCTGGGATGTCGCTGAGGAATTCACGGCAAGCTGCGGTGGAGTGGTGGGTCTCTGGGAGGTCAATAACTCCGGTGATAAGACCATTGATGACATCTCGGTTCAGCAAGCGGTCATTACCTCGCAGAACACCGCCTTTGCGGCCATGGCATCGAAGCTGGACCTGTGTGCAATTCGAGACACCGCGGTTGCGTTCGGAGTTCATCGAGCAGATGGCGAGGAGCTTCAGTACTTCCCAGCATCGATTCTTGGCACCAATGAGGTAGCTCCTCTGACAATGGCCTCCGCCTATGCGGCAATTTCAAACAATGGCGTCTACTGCTCACCGATTGCAATTGACCGCGTCTTTGAGCGCATCACCGGTCAGGAGCTAGTGGTTCCAGAGAGCCTTTGCTCACAATCGGTCAACCCCGAGATAGCGGCAGCCATGACGCACTCACTAAAAGAGGTGATGCGAAGTGGCACCGGTGTTGCAGCCAACACCAACGATGGCACCCAGCTTGCGGGAAAGACCGGAACCACAGATGATCGCATTCACACCTGGATGGCGGGCTACTCAACAGAGGTTGCCACCGCGGTCTGGGTTGGCAACGTAGTTGGCCTCACTCCACAAACCGGCAAGCGCGTGAACGACACTGCGGTGTCGAATATTCGCCATGCGGTTTGGAAAGATGTCATGAGCGTGGCAAACACCAAGTATGAAAACGGTGAGTTCCCGATCGCCAATCAAAGGTATGTTCAACCGACAATTCTGAGAGTTCCTAACATTCAAGGTCTCGACCTTGACACCGCAGAGGTCCAACTTTTGGCTAACGAACTAAATGTTCAAATCGTCGAAGAAGAAGTTAGTTCAACTGAGCCAATTGGCTCAGTTGCCTACACCTTCCCAGAATTTGGTAGCGAAGTTCCAAGAGGATCAATCATCCAGGTGTTTGTCTCTGGTGGTGGACAGCAGTTTGTCCCAGAGGTGACGGGCTTTAGCCTGGCCGATGGCTTCTCGGCTCTTGAGGCAATGGGGCTAATTCCTTCCTTCCCACAGCCGAGCCAGACTCAGTATCTAAACAAGTGTGATCCGCTGCTTGGTGATGACGCCGTCCACTCCACCCTCCCGGCTGCAGGCGAGCCAGTGGTTGATGCCAGTGCAATCATCGTGATACCAAACCGATGTTCCTAGCCACAAACTCAGGTCCCTTTGAACTCATTGATCTCAGGGTTGAACTTGCGCCCCTAACCGGTCTCAGGGTGCTGCACATTTCAGATCTGCACTTCGCCCCATCGCAGTCTCGCAAAAGAGACTTCATCGCAAAGCTCGCGGATCTCAGCCCCGATTTAGTAATCAATACCGGCGACAACCTAGGGCACAAAGACGCCATATCCCCAACCCTGAATGCCCTTGCACCGCTCTTAGATTTCCCAGGGGTTTTTGTGAACGGTTCGAACGACTACCGGGCCCCTAAACCAAAGAACCCGTTTTCTTATTTTGTGTCTCCCTCCAAAGTCTCAGCGCCGCAAAATCTAGACACCGAGCGCTTCATGAATGAACTTGAGGGTAGCGGCTGGCTAAACCTCAATAACCGCTCTGGGAAGCTAACCCTGAAAAACAAGCAGCTGGGGTTCTTGGGCTTAGATGATCCGCACGAGAACCTAGACGATCTGATGTCTTTGGAAAAACAAAGACAGGCAGTCGGCGAGGTTGATTTCCTGTTTGGAATTGCCCACGCCCCCTACCGCAGAGTAATTGATGCCTTTGCCACTTCTTCGGTGGGCATGATGTTTGCCGGGCACACTCACGGTGGTCAGATTTGCCTACCCGGCAAAAGAGCGCTTGTCACAAATTGCGACCTCGATCGCAAATACGCAAGTGGTCTGTCGGCATGGGGTGAAGAGCATTCGATGCTGCTGCACGTCTCCCAGGGAATGGGCCAATCGATTTATGCGCCGATCAGGAAGTTCTGCCCTCCGGCAGCAACCCTGATCGAGTTCGTCTAGGCGAGCTCCTCGGCAATTAGCTCCGCAATTTCGTAGGTGTTGAGTGCAGCGCCCTTCTTGAGGTTGTCCCCCACCACAAACAGGTCGATGGTGTTCTCGAAATCTTCTGCCTGCCGAATCCTGCCAACAAAGGTTGGGTCCTGGCCCGCAACCTGCTCGGGGGTTGGATAGACGTTGTTAGCTGGGTCATCTAAAACAATGATGGTCGGCTGCTCTTCTAGTTCACGCCTAACCTGAATGTCCGTGATCTTTTCTTTGAAGGTGGCGTGAACGGCGAGCGAGTGCGAAACCTGCACTGGGACGCGAACGCAAGTTGCCGAGACCTTCAAATCACTAATGCCCAGAATCTTGCGAGATTCATTTCTAACCTTGAGCTCCTCGGAGGTGTGACCACCGTCTTTGAAGCTGCCGGCCGCAGGAATCACGTTGAGTGCGATTGGGTGGGCCCAGGGGCTTGAATCCATTGCGCCAGCTGCCTCCAGGTGCTCACGAACACCGCTGGTTGTGAGCCCTGCCTCGGGGTTCTCAGCAAGCAACTTGGTTTCTTTAGAAAGCTGGTCGATACCAACCGCGCCAGCACCAGAAACTGCCTGATAGCTAGAAACCACCAACTCGGTTAGCGTCCACTTGCGGTGCAGAGCACCTAGCGCCGCCATCATTGTCAGGGTCGTGCAGTTCGGGTTGGCGATAATTCCCAACGGCCTCGAGCGAGCCATCTCAGGGTTCACCTCTGGCACCACCAGAGGGACACTCGGGTTCATGCGGAAGGCCGCAGAGTTATCGATCGCGACCACGCCCTTGCTGGCAGCAATTGGCGCCCAGACCTCGGAGACCTCATCTGGGACATCAAACATTGCAATGTCGATGCCCTCAAAGGCCTCTTCTGAAAGTGCTACGACTTTGTGCGGCTTGCCGTGAACCATGATCTCTTTGCCGGCACTGCGTGCCGAGGCAATCAGGCGAATCTCGCCCCAAATGTTCTCGCGAGCGTTGATGATGTCGATCATCACGGTGCCAACCGCTCCGGTTGCACCTACCAGGGCGAGATTTAGACCAGTCATCTACTGATTACCTTCCGGTTCCTGTGTAAACAATGGCTGTGTCAGCGGCATCAAGCTCAAATGCGGTGTGGACAATGCGGGTGGCTTCCTTGAGCTGATCTGCTCGGGTCACTACCGAGATGCGGATCTCGGAGGTGGAGATCATCTCAATGTTGATACCGGCCTTTGCAAGTGCTCCAAACAGCTTGGCCGACACACCAGAGGAGGTCTTCATGCCGGCACCAACAATCGAGAGCTTCCCAATTTCATCGTCGTGGCTAATTGACTGAAAACCGACATCGGCCTGCTTGGCCTTGAGGGCCTCTACGACCTTGTGGCGATCGGAGTGCGGCAGGGTAAAGGAGATATCTGAGAGGTGGTTCTCGTCTGTGGAGACGTTTTGAACAATCATGTCGATGTTCGCACCAGACTCAGACACCACCGAGAAGACCTCGGCAGCCTTGCCTGGCCTGTCAGGTAGACCTATAACGGTGATCTTGGCCTGGGTGTCATCGGTTGCCACGCCAGAAACGATTGGCTCTTCCATGTTGTCTCCTTCAATAGCCGTGTAAATAAGGGTGCCTGCATCCGCGCTGAAAGTCGAGCGAACCCGAATCGGCACCTGATGCCGTCTAGCAAATTCAACCGCGCGGATATAGAGAATCTTTGCGCCAGAGCTCGACAGCTCAAGCATGGAGTCAATGTCAATCTGAGCAAGCTTGTGGGCCCTTGGGACAATCCTTGGGTCAGCCGTATAGATTCCATCAACGTCTGAGTAGATCTCGCAAACATCTGCCTTCAAAGAGGCAGCCAGGGCGACAGCGGTAGTGTCCGAGCCACCCCTACCCAAAGTGGTGGTGTCGCCGTTTTCAAAACTAAAGCCCTGGAACCCGGCAACGATTGCAACCTCACCTGCCTCAAGACTCTTTCTAATGCGCTCGGGTTCAAGCTTCCAGATCCTGGCAGAGCCGTGAGCGGAGTCAGTTGAGATACCAGCCTGATAGCCGGTGAAGGACTTTGCCTTGCCACCCTGTTCGATGATTGCCATTGCCAATAGCGACATTGAGATGCGCTCGCCGGCAGTCAGCAAGACATCCATCTCGCGACCGTGCGGTTTAGAGGAGACCGATTCTGCCAAATCAATTAGCTCATCGGTGGTGTCACCCATTGCCGAAACCACGACACAAACCTGGTTGCCATCAATCTGGGCCCGAATAATCCGCTCAGCAACGTGCTTGATCTTCTCTGCATCTGCAACCGAAGACCCACCGAACTTCTGCACGATAAGTGCCAAGGCCATTCTCCTAATTGGGGGGATTGGATGCCGCCACCGGCATTCAAGAAATTCTAGTTGACTCGGCGCCTGCCCTCAAAAGCCCTGCCCAAAGTCATGTCATCGGCATATTCGAGATCGCCACCCACCGGCAGCCCGGAGGCGAGCTTGGAAACGGTGATTTCCATTGAACCTAGAAGCCTTGCAAGGTAGGTGGCAGTTGCCTCACCTTCCAGGTTCGGGTTGGTGGCAATGATGACCTCTTTGATCTCCGGATCCGCAAGCCGCTTCATGAGATCTTTGATTCTGAGCTGGTCGGGACCGATGCCCGCAATTGGGGAAATCGCTCCGCCTAAAACGTGATACAAACCTCGAAACTCGTGAGTTCTCTCAATCGCATTGATGTCCTTCGAGTCCTCAACCACACACAGCGAAGCCTGCTCGCGCTTGGGGTCCGAGCAAATTCCACACTTCTCAGCCTCTGAAACATTGCCGCAGACCTCGCAGAACCTGACCTTGGCCTTGGCCTCTTGAATCACATTGGCAAGACTCATTGCCACATCGGAATCGGATTCAATCAGGTGAAACGCAATGCGTTGAGCGCTCTTTGGGCCAACCCCGGGCAATCTGCCCAGTTCATCAATCAGGTCCTGAACTATGCCGTCATACATCAGTCATCACCCTTGATCGGTTCTGCGCCGAGCACCTCGCGCAGCATGAACTCACCTGCGCGCTCGGGCTCTGATGGTTGCGCAGCAGCACTCTCTGCTGGCTTCTCATTGACTGGCTCCTCGAGCTCTTCCTCAGAAGTGAACTCCTCGGGCTCGGTTGGCTCCACCACCGGAGCGGTGATCTTCACCTCTGGAGCCTCGGCAATCTTGGCGCGGTATTTCACCGTCACGCCAAACATCTCGCGAATGACAGTCCTGAGGACTTCAGAGGCACCGTTTGAATTCTTGAAGGCATCGACATCTTTTTGGCTCTGGAACAACAAAGTCAGCACTTCATCTTGGTAATCCAACACCTTGGTCGTGAAGGCAACCGCCCAGGCAGAGCGCGACTTCTTGGAAAGCACATCCAAAATGTTTTGCCAATTGGCCTTAAACGCGTTGGTGCTCGGCTCTACCATTGACTTTTGAGGCGCCACATCAATCACCTCGGTTGGCTGGGAAGGTGGCTCTGGTTCTGCCTCCTTTTTAGGCGCAGCCTGCGTCTTTGGAGTTGCCCTGGTGGCCGGAGCAGCAACTGGGGCAGCCTCTGGTTTTGAAGGCGCTTTAATCTCGGCGGCTGGCTCAGCTCTCGCGGCCACCACATTCACCTGGGTTGCAGGAGCGAGCACTCTGGCGCAAAGAAGTTCTAGCTGCAGCCTCGGGTTTGAGGCTGCACTGGTTTCGGATAGGGCTTTCGAGGTTGCCTCTGCGGTCTGAGTTAGCTGAGCTAATCCAAAGCGGCTGGCTTGAATCGACAGCAGGTCAAACTGCTCTGGTCCCATGCCCCGCAAGATTGCCTTGGCATCACCACCCAAACTCGCAATCAGCATCAGGTCGCGCACGCGCTCTAGGAGATCCTCCAAGAACCTCCTGGCGTCCTGACCGGACTGAATGACCTTGTCCACTGCCTGAAAAGCCTTGGCGGCATCGAGTTCAGCAAAGGATTCAATAACCTCGCTCATGAGTTCGTCATGGGTGAAGCCCAAGAGGTTTGTCGCTCTGACGTAGTCGATTTCTTTGCCATCGGTTCCTGCAATGAGCTGATCCAAAAGCGAAAGTGCGTCTCGCACCGAACCGCCAGATGCCCTGACAACCATCGGCATCACACCCTCTTGAGCGCTATAGCCCTCTGATTCCAAGACTTGCGTCAGGTAATCAAGCAGTTCACCTGGAGGAACCAGTCGGAACGGGTAGTGATGGGTTCTCGAGCGAATGGTTCCGATTACCTTTTCGGGTTCGGTGGTTGCGAAGATGAACTTCACGTGAGCTGGTGGCTCTTCGACAATCTTTAGAAGGGCATTGAAGCCCTGCGGGGTGACCATGTGGGCCTCATCGAGAATGAAGATCTTGTAGCGGTCACGAGCTGGAGCAAATATTGCGCGTTCCCTGAGATCTCGAGCATCATCAACACCGTTATGACTGGCGGCATCGATCTCAACAACATCCAAAGAGCCAGAGCCACCGCGAGCAAGCTCGATGCAGCTTGGGCACTTGCCACAAGGAGTATCGGTTGGACCCTCGGCGCAGTTCAAGCACCGAGCCAGGATTCTGGCGCTGGTGGTCTTGCCACAACCCCTGGGGCCTGAGAACAGATAAGCGTGGTTCACGCGGTCAGCCTTTAGTGCTGAAATCAGTGGATCAGTGACCTGGGTTTGACCAATCAGCTCGGCAAAGGATTCCGGGCGATATCTGCGGTAAAGGGCTGTGGTCACCCAGCTAGCTTAACGAGAAATTCAGACAGCTGATTATCCAGGCTCAGCTGGATGTTAAAAAAGGGACCCCTCGCGCACCCGTCAGAGCTCAGTTACCCTTGCTATCTCTCGATCCTGGGGGGTTTAGCCAAGGTGACGCCACGCGAGGAGTCGACTCAAGTCTATTGGCATGCGAAGCGTTCGGTTGGGGCAATGACACCCACTGGAGCGAAACAATCGAAAAGTCTCAAATGATAAATTGATAAATTCAATTTATCATTACAGCACTGAGTCCAATTATTAGTTCTGCGGGAAACCTAGATTCAAGCCACCATGTGATGGGTCTAGCCAGCGAGAGGTGACAACTTTGGTGCGGGTGAAGAACCTAAAGCCCTCTTCACCATGAGCCCTGGAGTCACCGAACAGTGAGTGCTTCCAGCCACCAAATGAGAAATACGCCACCGGCACCGGAATTGGAACGTTGATGCCAACCATGCCAACCTCGACCTCGTTCTGGAACTTTACTGAGCAGCACCACCATCGTTGGTAAAGATCGCAGTTCCATTGCCAAAGGCACCGGAGTTGATCAGATCCAGACCCTCTTGGTAGGTGTTGACACGAACCACGGAAAGCACTGGTCCAAAGATCTCCTCTTTGTAGGCAGCGGATGTCAATGGAACCTTGTCCAACAGGGTTGGGCCCAGCCAGTAACCACCGGCATCGCCATCTGGGTTCACGTCGCGACCATCAACAACCACTGAGGCGCCGTCTTGCTTCGCGATATCGATGTAGGAGGCAACCTTGTCGCGGTGCTGAAGAGTTACCAGTGGCCCCATGTCGCAGGAGCGCCTGCCATCGCCGACCTTGATCTGCTTAATTCGCTCCGCAATCTTGGAAATCAACTCATCTGCCACCGGCTCAACAGCAACCACAACCGAGATCGCCATGCAGCGCTCTCCGGCAGAGCCGAAGCCTGCGTTGATGGCGCTATCGGCGACCAAATCTAGATCGGCATCGGGTAGAACCAGCATGTGGTTCTTAGCTCCTCCTAGTGCCTGAACCCGCTTGCCATGGACAGAAGAAGTCTCGTAGATGTAGCGAGCGATAGGTGTGGAGCCAACAAAGCTAATGGCCTGCACGTCCGGGTGAGTCAACAGCCCGTCAACGGCCTCCTTATCACCCTGCAGGACATTGAAGACACCATCGGGAAGCCCAGCTTCCTTCCAAAGCTCTGCCATCCAGATGGCAGCGCTGGGGTCCTTTTCGCTGGGCTTTAGGACAACGGTGTTGCCCGCAGCAATTGCCACTGGGAAGAACCACATCGGCACCATTGCCGGGAAGTTAAAGGGGCTGATGATTCCAACGACACCCAAAGGCTGGTTCAGCGAGTAAACGTCAACATTGGTGGATGCGTTTTCCGAGAATGAGCCAGTCAAAAGGTGCGGCAGACCACAGGCAAACTCAACAACCTCTTGGCCTCTTGTGATCTCACCAAGGGCATCGGAGAGCACCTTGCCATGCTCTGAGGTGATGATCTCGGCTAGCTCAGGCTTCTTGGCATTTAGAAGCTCGCGGAAGTTAAACAGCACCTGCTGGCGCTTGGTGACAGAGGTGTCTCGCCAGGAAGGAAAGGCGGCCTTTGCAGCTGCAATGGTCTGATTGATTTCGTCTTGGTTGGCAAAGCCAACCGACTTAGTTTGCTGGCCCAGGGCTGGATCAAAGACTTGACCCTCTCTGATTGATTTTGATTGAACTGCCGAGCCATTTATCCAGTGAGGAACTAGCTGCATTGCTATCACCCTTTCCACCAAGAACTCTACCCAAGGAATCTGGGGTTAGTTTCGATAGCCAATTGCTACTAGACTCTCCCTCGGAGAATTCGCCTAGTGGCCTATGGCGCACGCTTGGAAAGCGTGTTGGGTGCAAGCCCTCAGGGGTTCGAATCCCCTATTCTCCGCCAGCAACTCCCTTGATTTAGAGCGTTGAACAGTCTATTGAGAGGGAGTTTTTGTTTGCTCAGGTCCGCAAGACTCGTCTGGGTGAGATTTTTATACCATGTGGTATAAATAAGAGATGAAGATCAAGACAAGCCAGACCACAAGGTTTCCAAATCGCTCGAAGTACTCCCTCGCACTTGTTGGAACGCTTGTTTATGACAATGACTTCTCCCGCTATGGGAGCCGCCGTGCTCCAAGCTGACGGAGAATCAGGCAGTTGGGGAAGCTATGAATACGTCTGCCCTTCAGACTCCTCGACCATAACCCCAATCAGTGTTCTTGCGGAAACAGGCAACCATGATGTGTTCTTAGGACTGTTCGAGGAGTATGACCCCGAAGGGTTTGCAATCTTGTCTGATCCGATTCTTGCGGACAAAACAGTTTGGGCTCCGATAGATACCGCATTTGAGTCGATAGCCGGGGATTTGGAAAATCTAGAAGCTGATCAAATCAAGGAAGTGCTTGGTTACCACATTAGCCCGCCGAGATCTGAGCCCTCAGGCGCCTACCCGGTATTAACACCCAAATTCCTAGCTGATGGCGGAGAACTAAAACACAGAACTAGAACCGGAGTCCTCACCGGATCCGATCAGCGGACCCTTACTTCAACCCAGGCAGAGATTCTGGTGATTGAGGGTATTGAGATTCTCCCGACCTCGTGGTGCGTTGCTGCCGGTTCGGTGTTCTCGATAAATGAGGTGATTCTCGATGTGGAGCCACCAGGGTTTATTGAAAAGACCTATAACCAAACGATCCGCATTCTCTTCTATGACGACATCCGCTTCTTAATCTATTCACTGGGTGGGTCGATAGTCATCGGGATAGGAGTATCACTAGTTTTGGGACGAACTAAAGAAGAGAAAATCACAGAGCTAGAAGTGAACCCCAATGGAAACTGATTTAGAAACCAAGCAAAAGGCTCGTGGCAGAACCAGAACCTTCGATAACGACAAGACCCTGGATGTCGCCATTCAGAGCTATTGGTCAAAAGGTCCAACTCAGGTCTCGGTCAACGAGATCTGCTCACTAGCGGGCGTCTCCAAGCCATCTCTCTATCGTGAGTTCAAGAATGAAGACGGGTTGATGGCGGCATCACTCGAGAGGTATACGGATCAAGTGCTCTCTCACGTTCTTGGTTTGCTAAGACAAGACAGAGACTTCCAACAGGTCCTCGACTCACTAGTCGACTATGCGCTGCGACAACCTACTGAGTCGGCACCAGCCGGTTGCCTCTTTGCCAAAATGAGGCTCGACAAGGCAATTTTGGGACCGAGAACTAATCAGGTTATTGAGACCTTGCGTGAAAGTGCCATCAGTGCATTTGCAAAGTGGTTAGCCAAAGCAAAAGACCAAGAAGGGGTAGTTATGCCCGCCTCAATTGCCGTTTCCGCTGCCTATCTGGACGATCAGCTGACTCACTTGGCAAATCGAATGAGTAATGGAGAAAATGTTGATGCATTACGAGGGCAGGCAAAGATCGCTTTCAGCGTCTTTAAATCTGGCTAAGCCAGGACAAGTGAGTGCTCCTTCTCTCCTTAGAACACGTTCCAAGTTCTCCTAAATGGCGTAGAAAGATGGCGTAGAAAGTCATTTTGAACTTGCTAACCCCAGTATTTATGCGGGCAAGAGGGCATTGGGTCGTTTCACCCATTCTCCGCCAGTAAATCCTTGGCTCTAAGGGCCTACGACTCCAAATCGCGGGAGTTGTTGCCCAGCTCTCCGGCTAATCAGAACGAAAGTTAAACACTGCCGATTGGTTGCCTTTTACTCAGAGGCTAAATCTTCCTTTGGCGAGATACCGTAGCGGTTCTCACCCTGATCCGAATCTGAAACCGTAAAGACCAAAATCACTATTGTTCCCAAAATTGGGACAAAGCCAATCAGTGCCCACCAACCACTTCGGTTGGTGTCATGCAGGCGCCTAACTAGAGCGGCAAGTGCCGGAACGATGGTTGCAAGTATCCAGATCAAACCGACAATGCCGCCACCACCATTAGCAATGAAGCGATCAACATCGCCATCCATTAGGGCAAGATCAATGGCCGCTGCTGCCAGGTTGGTGACCACGAGAAAGAGCTGGATGTACCAGTACTCAGACCTGCGAGCTCGCCCCTTGAAGTTTCTATAGTTTGCCCAAAACGCCTTTAGCGCTGTTCCAAAACTCATCTGGCACTCCTCTTCGCTGTTTCATGAACCCTAACTTGCGAACGCAATTGCATGCACAGTTGTAAGTGTTGCACTTTAGCTCTTAGTGCTACACTTTTCCCATGCCAACCACTAGACCTCGCCACATGATCACCGAGACTGATGAGCTCGGTGAGGCATTAGAGAAAGCTGCCAAGATCTGGCCCGAACTTGCCGGACAGCGAACTCAACTCTTGCGCCGGATCTTGGAAGTCGGTTCCGAGCAAATCGAACAAAGGGCTAACGAGGCAAAGAGCGAAAGACTCAAGCAAATCGAAAACCTTGCGGGAGCCCTCAGTGGCGTATGGCCAGCAAGCTGGCGTGAAGAGTTGGCGGCAGATTGGCCGAGATAGTTGTTCTTGATGCAAGTGCCCTGATCGCACTTCTCTCTAGTGACGATTCGCATCACGAGTGGGCGGTAAGAATGTTTCTTGACACCACTGCCTGGCAGTTTCAAATGAGTGTTCTCAACCAGGCCGAAGCTATGGTTCACCCCACTCGAGCTGGCAAGCAAGAGCAGTTTCTTGAGGCCATCAAAAATCTTCGAATCGAGATTGCTCCGGTTGAAGCATCAGATGGGGTTGAGATTGCCAAGATTCGTGCGGAGACCAACTTGAGAATGCCAGATGCACTGGTGCTGCATCAGGTCATCAAGGTTGATGGAGCCATTGCCACAACCGACAAGGAGCTGGCACAAGAAGCACGTGCCAGGTCCGTTCGGGTTTTTCAGCCGAACTAGCCGTGACTAGAGGGCGTTTAGAATCTCGCCGACCTTGTCCTTGGCATCACCAAAGAGCATCTTGGTGTTTGGCTTATAGAACAGTGGGTTGGAAACACCTGCGTAGCCAGAAGCCATAGAGCGCTTGAACACGATCACGTTCTCCGCTTCCCAGACCTTTAGCACCGGCATGCCAGCAATCGGGCTGCCGGGGTTCTCGGTGGCAGCAGGGTTCACGGTGTCATTGGCTCCAATGACCAGGACAACTGCGGTTGATGCCAGGTCGTCATTGATTTCGTCCATTTCTAGAACGATGTCGTAGGGAACCTTGGCTTCAGCCAGAAGCACGTTCATGTGGCCTGGGAGGCGACCAGCAACCGGGTGAATACCAAAGCGCACGTTCACACCCTTCTCGCGAAGCTTCTTTGCAAGCTCTGCAACTGGGTATTGAGCCTGGGCAACGGCCATGCCGTAGCCGGGGGTGATGACAACGCTCTTGGCACCATTCAGTAGCTGTGCGACAGCGGCGGCATCAATCTCGGTGTGCTCGCCGGTCTCTTCTTCTTCGCCAGAGGGTGCTTCGATACCGTAGCCGCCAAAGATCACGGAGATAAAGGAGCGGTTCATCGCACGGCACATGATGTAGGAGAGGTAGGCACCCGAAGAACCAACCAGTGCACCAACCACGATCAGCAGGTCGTTGCTGAGCAAGAATCCAACTGCCGCAGCCGCCCAACCCGAGTAGCTGTTGAGCATCGAGACCACCACCGGCATGTCTCCGCCACCAATGGAGGCCACGAGGTGCCAACCGAGCGCCAGCGCCAGAACCGTAACGGCAATCAGCAGACCGAGTTGAGGGGTGATGACGTAGGCGACCGTGAGTGCGAAGAATCCAACAAGAGCGCCGAGGTTCAAAAGGTTTCTGCCTGGCAAGATCAGTGGCTTAGAGGACATCTTGGCCGAGAGCTTGAGGTAGGCAACAATCGAACCGGTGAAGGTGATGCCACCGATAAATACCCCTGCGAACACTTCCGCGTTGAAGACACCGGCCAGCTCCGCCGAGAGTTCCTTAGGGTTCAGGGCGCCGTTCCAGCCAACCAAAACTGCGGTCAGGCCCACGAAGCTGTGGAAGAGCGCGATCAGTTCGGGGATGCCCGTCATCGGCACCTTCTTGGCACGCCACAGACCAATGCCGGCACCCGCGATGAGAGCCAGTACCAACAGCACAGCTCCGCGTGCGGTTTCATCGGTCCATTCGCCTGACAGAGTGAGCCAAATGGTCGCCGACAGTGCAATGGCCATGCCGGCCATGCCGTAGCGGATGCCGGCTTTGCCGGTCTCGTGCTTGCTGAGGCCTGCAAGGCTCATGATGAATAGAAGGGCAGCTGCGACATAGGCAGCGTTTGCAACGGCTACTGCAGTCATTACTGGTCTCCCTTCGTGAACATCTTGAGCATTCGGCGGGTGACCGCAAAGCCACCAAAGACGTTGATGCTGGCTATCAGCACGCCAATCGCAGCCAGAATCTGAACCGCCAGCAACGTGTCGGTGATCTGCAAAATAGCCGCCACCACGATGATGCCCGAGATGGCATTGGTGATGCTCATCAGTGGGGTGTGGAGAGCGTGGTGGACCTTACCGATCACGTAGAAGCCGATCACTATTGAAAGCATCAGCACCAAGAAGTGCTGAGGCAGTGGTGGTGGCGCAAAGGAAATCAAACCGACAAATGCCGCCATGCCCGCGGCAATCAAAGCGCCTCTGGTGTTGCCGGACATCTTCTTTTTCTCTGGCATCGGCTCTGGCTCTGCCTTGGCCAGCCGGAGCGGCCGAGACCTGAACCGGTGGTGGTGGCCAGGTAATTTCGCCAGATTTGACCACGGTCACCGCGCGCTGAACCACGTCCTTGAAATCAAGGGTGAGCTTGCCGTTCTTCTTTGGTGTCAAGAGCTTCAACAGGTTCACCAGGTTGGTTCCATAGAGCTGAGAGGACTGAGCCGGCAACCGGGAAGGCAGGTCGGTGTAGCCAAGAATGGTGACGCCGTTCTTAGTCACAATCTTCTTGCCAGCAACAGAGCCTGCAACATTGCCGCCCTGGGCTGCAGCCATGTCCACGATTACGCTGCCGGGCTTCATCAAAGAAACATCCTTGGCAGTAATGAGCTTTGGAGCTGGCCTTCCTGGGATCAAGGCGGTGGTGATGATGATGTCAACATCCATGGCCTGCTCGGTGTAGATGTCAGCTGCCCTTTGGTTGTAGGCCTTGCTGGTCTCTTTGGCGTAGCCATCGCTGGACTGCATGGTTTCTTCAACCTCGACAGGCAGATACTCGCCACCAATTGACTTGACCTGGTCGGCAACCTCTGGTCTTGGGTCAGTAGCTCGAACAATCGCTCCCAGGCTTGAGGCGGAACCGATGGCGGCAAGACCTGCAACACCAGCTCCTGCGACCAAAACCTTGGCGGGTGCAACCTTGCCCGCAGCGGTGACCTGACCGGTGAAGAAGCGGCCAAACTCGTGTGCTGCTTCAACAACCGCGCGGTAACCGGCGATGTTTGCCATTGAGCTCAAAACATCCATGGACTGAGCGCGAGAGATTCTTGGAACCGCATCCATAGCCAGGGCTGTCACGCCCTGCTTGGAAAGGGCTGTTAGCAATTCAGGGTTTAGCGCAGGGCTCAAAACGCCCACAATAATTGCACCCTTTTTGAGTCTCTTGATCTCAGTGGGGGTGGGTGCATTCACCTTTAGAACAATGTCGGACTTCCAGGTAGTGGTGGCCGCCGCGATCTTGGCGCCGGCATCAACGTATGCGGCATCTGGGAAGGATGCCTTCGCACCCGCACCCTTTTCAACAACGACCTGGTAACCAAGTGAAACAATGACCTTCACGGTCTCGGGGGTGGCGGCAACTCGAGACTCAGCCTGTTGCTCAGCAACAACTCCAATAATCGACACAAAGCTCCTTACGCAATGTCATCTCTCAACTTGATTCCTTAGCTGAGGATTCCCTGAAAACAGTATCGCCAGAGCGACCATTTGTGCTGACTAGGCGGAGATTCATCAGTCGTGCAACACAAAGTAAGGATTTTTCCTTACAATATAGTCATGGCAAAGATTGAAAACTCCGCAAAGCTCACCTCGAAAAGCCAGACCACAGTCCCGCTGGCAGTTCGCAAGGCGCTATCGGTGGGTCCAGAGGATCGCATTGTGTTCACCATCCTCGATGGCGGCAAGGTTGAGGTGCGAAAGGCTGAACAGTCCGACACCGATCCGGTTATCCGCAAGTACCTCGCCTTCCTAGAGGCTGACATGCTCAAGCACCCGCAGAAGCTGAATCCGATTGAAGCTGATCCTGGAATGAGGAAACTGCTGTCAGGTGTTGAAACCGAAGACTTCGACCTGAGTAAATGAATTGAGCTTCCAGCGTTACAACGGTTGGCTGCTCCTGGCCCACCCGCACTTCGAAGACCAGTGGGCCAAACTCTCCAACGAGGTGAGAAAGCTCGCGGCTAAAGACCCCGCCAATTACCGCTCACACCAAAAGACAAAGCGGCTAGCGACTTTGGAAAAGCTGATGTTCGAGGTGATTCCCCAGGACCCGGCAAATCGCCTTTGGCGGCAGGGCACAAGTTTGGGTGAGGAGAATCGAGCTTGGAAGAGGGCAAAGTTCGCCCAGCAATATCGACTGTTCTTTCGCTACGACTCTGCAGCAAAAATCATCATCTACGGCTGGATCAATGATGAAAGCACTCTTCGCGCCAGGCAAAGCAAAACCGATTCCTACCGGATATTTAGGAAGATGCTTGAGCAAGGGAATCCACCAAGTAACTGGGATGAACTTTTGGACGCCAGTAACTTCTTGGACTAGGCAAGCCTCAAGGTGAGGACGTACTGACCACCACCGGGGTTCAGTGAAGTCTCGAACTTCAAATTGGGTTCTAGCCTGGAGAGCCGATCCAATAGCCAACTAGAAGCCTGCTCGCCATCGTTCAAATCGGGGCAGCGAGCAATGATCTCTCGACCACCCTTTTTTCTCAGTCGCTCGACTGTCTCAAAGATTGGTGATGGGTCGACAACAAAGATGTCCTTTGACCATGGCACCGCCGGCGAGATTTTGCCCTTCATGGTGTTGCACTGCCTGTGAGCTAGGCGCTCAACGTAATCGGCACCCTTTTTGACCCTGATTGCCCCATAGCTATCAACGCTTGGTCCAAGATCATGATTTACGGATAGGTCTTGATCTACCTCTCGGTCACACAACCAGCAAATCCAGTTGTCCTTTTGTCCGACTTCGTTGAGATCGCTCACTTGCGAAGACTACTGGTCTTTGTTTTTGTTGCGGTTGAAGAACTTCTTGAGTCTGGCGACGATTCGCTCGAGGCCCTGCATGCCCTGCTGGTTCAGCTCTCTGGCCCACTTAATCTCAAGGGCCAAAATCGAGGTGCCAAGGAATATGAACAGTAGTCCTGGCCCTGGGGTCACCAGCATCACTAGCCCCATGATTAGAAGAACAAAGCCAATGACCATGACTAGGGCCCAGCGAATCGGGTGAGGGAGTTTGCCCAGGAAGGCCTTTAGCTTTTCCATTACTACCTCAAATCCCTTGTCGCTGCGTCATCCCTTGCCATAATCATAGAAGCGTCTGGGAGTCAGCTGAAAGGCTAGCTCTCACCATCGAAGTCTTGCTCCATGGTGCTCATCATTTGCTCGAGCGACTTGTTGCCCTCATTGACTATCTCGTTGGTCTTCGCGATTAGCTCTTCTGCGGATTGCGAAGCGAGTAGATCGATTTGATCCAGCTGGCCAACCGGCAGCACTCCTGCCAGCTGCCAGCAGGCGTCCATTGGGTCATCACTGAACTCGACGTCTGCCCCAAACTGCAAATCACCAAACTCGCTCGCGAACGCGAGCAGTCTTCTCACCTTGGTTTCCAAGTGAACCCTGGCCGGCATCAGGTTGTCATCCCAAATCAAATTCGGCAGGAAATCAATGTCCGCAATCGGATAGGGGTCATCGGGTAGCCAGGCGTTCACCCGGAATCGTTTTGAGCCAACCGATTGCAAACCATAGAACTCTTCGGTGGTGCCGATTTCTATAACGCTGGCGATCGTGCCGATGTCCATGCGCTTTTCTCCCCCACCAACCTCTTGACCGCGCTCAATCAAGACCACGCCAAACTCAGGAGTCTCTTCACCAAGCAAATCGCCCAAGAGCTTTAGGTAGCGCTCTTCAAAGATGCGCAGGTTCAACGGCATCGCAGGCATCAATACAGACCCAAGCGGGAACATCGGCATCACGGCCATTTGCTCACCAACCCCAGGTTCCTGGAGCGCCCTTGAAAGGGCCAACAATATTGCTGGTTATCCAGCTGCCATAGAAATCGCCCTCTTGGGCCTGAACAACCTCATCGCCAACCATGCACTTATCAACCTTGCTGGCATAGAGTGCGACCTTGCCCTCAAGGGACTCAAAGCCCTTGGTTGGGTTTTCATAGGTCCAGGCCGCTCTTGGGATTCGTTCTCCATTGACCACCAGGTCAAAATAGTTTGCCGCACCCTTGAACTCGCAATAGCTCTGACCGGAAACCGGAACCAGCACTCCCTCAGCGAAGTCCTTGATTGGTAGGTAATAGCTTGGCGGGTGTGAGGTCTCTAGCACTCGAACAGCCTGGTTGGTGGACACGAGCTGCTGCCCCAAGTGAGTAACAGAGATGTGTTCAGAAACTGGCTCAACTTTTGGAGGCCTGGGGTAGTCCCAGACCGACTCCATTTCCCTCTGTCCCATTACCTCAACCCTAAGTCAATGATCGGAGTCGGGATTTAGTTTTTGCCAACCAACTCTCTGAGAAGTCCAACCAAACCAGCAACATCTTCTTCCTCGGTGTCCCAAGCACACATCAACCTGACCTGACCGGTTGCTTGGTTCCAGATGTAGAAGCGGTACTCGGCCTGCAGTGCCTCGGTAATCTCCGCGGGGAATATCGGGAAAACAGCATTGGCCTCAGCGGTATTTGGAATTGAGATACCGGGGTGAGACTGAGCGATCTCCATAACCTCGGAATAAAGCTTTTGAGCCATAGCGTTGGCCTTTTTAGCATTGGCGAGAGCCAATGCTGCGTCGTTCTCGAACAGTGCATTTAGCTGAGCGGAGAAGAATCGCATCTTGGAGGCTAGCTGCATCGAGGTCTTGCGCAGAAACGGCATTGCCTCGGCAAGTTCTTTGCCTCTTGGGGTGCTGGCATTGGTGACAATCACGGCCTCAGCCGCCATCGCACCAATCTTGGTGCCACCAAGTGAAACTAGGTCAACTCCAACATCGGTGGTGAACTCCTTGAAGCTCTTGCCAAGAGCTGCTGCGGCATTTGATAAACGAGCACCATCTAGATGCAGCAGCATGCCATTGGCATGAGCTAGATCTGCGAGCGCCGCTATCTCCTCGGGCTGATAGACCGTGCCCATCTCGGTGGTCTGGGTGATGCTGATAACGGTTGCTTGCGCTCGGTGGACAAAGCCAACATCAAAGATCTGGCTCTGGGCTGCCTCGACGCTGAGCTTGCCGTCCTCGGTTGGCACGGTCCAGAGCTTGAGCCCGGCCATCTTCTCTGGTGCACCACCCTCATCAACGTGGATGTGGGCACTCTCAACGCAGATAACCGCTTCCCAGCGCTTGGTGGCGGCCTGCAGGGCCACAACGTTTGCACCGGTGCCATTGAAGACAGGGAAGCCAACGGCATCTTTGCCAAACAGTTCTTTGACAACCTCGTTGAAGCGCTCGGTCTCACTGTCCTCGCCATAGGCGACCTCGTGACCCGGGTTCACCTCAGCCATGCGAGCTAGGACTTCAGGGTGAACACCTGCGTAGTTATCACTTGCGAAACCGCGCTTGTTTTTCAATCTATTGCCTTTGGTTCTGGGAAAACCGGTGGTCGGTTTTCAAATGGTGTAGAGAGAATCACCGTGGTCTTGGTCGAAACATTCGCCAGCGAGCGAATCCTGCCCAATAGCGCCTCGAGATCCTCGGGGTCAGAAAGCGCAACCTTGACTATGTAGGACTCGTTGCCGGCAACCGACCAGCAGCTCTCTATCTCTTCGATGGGGCTAATCATCTGCACGATGTCATCGGGCCTTGCCGGGTCAATGGGAGTTAGAGACACCAGAGCGTGTAAACCAAGTCCCAACGCTCTGTGATTGATAACTGCCCGATAGCCCTGAATCAAACCCTTGGCCTCGAACTTCTTGACCTTTTGGTGCAGGGTCGAACTTGGTATCCCAATCTCACCAGCTATCTCGTTTAGAGACCTGCTGGAGTCTTTAGCCAGCTCGGTGAGTATCTGGCGGTCGATGGTTTCCATAGCTAGAAGGTTAGCTGCTAGGCAGCTATCCCCTTGGTCGAGGCCACCACATCCGCTAGCTTTCGATTCAGAGTTTCGTAGAAGACATTGAGCGGGAACTCATCGTCCAGCACCAGGTTCACAACCGCCTTGAGCTCGCCTGCGGTTGGCAGCTGATCTGCTCCCTTGGCCCAGGTGGATCCTGGGTGTGGAGGAACGAGAGATTTGACGAACTCATAGGCCGCGATCCACTGGGCCAAGCGGGAGCGGTTGATGCCATCGTGATAAAGCGCCTCGACCTGCTCGCAAAGTTCGATCACCGCCGGGGTCACCTTTTCCCAATCAAAGGTCAATCGATTGTCGGTCCACTGCAGAGCTGCTGTTTTGTGAAGGTGAGCAAACATGATCTGCCCACCTAAGCCGTCATAGTTGCGAACCCGATTACCGGTAATCGGGAAGCGGAACAGCCGGTCAAACAAAATCGCGTAGCGAATGTATTTGGCGAGTGGGTCACCCTCCTCATCCAAAACTACTGTCTCGCGGAAGGTCGACAAATCACAGCGCAGCTCCTCTAGTGCATACATCCAAAAGGGCATGCGCTGCTTGATCATGAAGGGATCAAATGGCAGGTCTCCTCTGGAGTGAGTGCGATCGTGAATCAGATCCCAGAGCACGTAGGTTTCTTGAGCAAGTCGCTGATCTAAGACCAGTCGCTCGGCATCGGCGGGAAGCGCAAGATACAAAAGCTCGCGAGCAGAATCAGTAACCTTTCTGAACCTCGCTGCCTCACGGTCGCAGAAGATGCCGCCCCAGAAATAGGTTGCCACTTCCCTAACGGCCACCGTCTCCGGGAACAACACCGCTGAGTTGGTGTCGTAGCCAGCAGTGAAAGCCACGAATTCGATTGGGATAAACGCTGGGTTTTGATACTTCTGCTCTTTTTGAGCTAGCCAGTCGGGCCAGAAAGTATTGATGACCACCGCCTCCAGATTGCGGTTTGGGTTGCCGTTCTGGGTATACATCGAGAAACACCACCAGGTGCTCAACACCGTCTTTTCGAATCTGGTCTGGCCTAAATTCCTGCAACGAGTCATAGAAGTCCGGGACTTTGTAGCCGCCATCACGCCATGATGCGATGTCTTTGTTCAGAGCGTGAATGTAGTTTTCTTGGTGTGGGAACTTCTTGCTCAGTGCGTTTACCGAAGTTAGAACATCGTCAATCAACTTGTTGACCAGGTTCAGATCAGCCTCGGGCTCAATCGAGCCATCTTTGAGCTGCATCGGGCGCAACTGCTCCACCGCGTTGACCAAACGCTGCCAGTCAAGGTTTGAACTCACCCAGCTCTCGGGCTTTTTGCTTCCGGATAGTTTTGCTGCCTTGGCGTTTGACAAAAAGCCGACGATGTTCAGCCAGAGTTGAATGTTGTCGCCATCAGAAACAGAGTCATCACCAAACAGATCGGAATCTGCCAGCACCACAACCCTGCCTTCGCCGCGCCAAAGCGCTGCCGCAAGCGGAGCGCCGGCTGGCAGTGCGTGCTCGGAGGTGGAGAGAAAGACCTCGGCATTTTCGGAGCTAACCAGCTCGAGAGTGGCCGCCCTATAGAGACTGAGGTTTTTCACCTTGAAGTTCAGATCAGACCTGACCAGCCTCGGCATATCTGGCTTGGGCCAGCTTGCCACCCCGTTGTGATTCTGAACTGAGTCCTGCACGGTGGCATTGGTGATCTTGACGCCAAAGCGCAGAGCGAGCTCGGCAAAGTTGTTTCCGTATTTCTGTTGCTCGGTTTCTCCAAGGATCAAAAGCCCGCCGCCTGAAAGCACAAACTCTTCGAGAGCTGCGATCTCAGAGTCAGTTAGCTGCGGAGAACCATAGCCAACTGTCTTCTCCCACTCATCCTCTGATGCGTGCGGTAATACAAAGACGTCGATGTCCGCTAGGAGCTCTTTTGTGATCTGGCTAGATTCATTCACCAAAACATCAAAGCCGTCTTTCTTGGCAGCTTCTGCAACCAAGTGATAGCTGGAATCAGCGGGGTTCGCGGGATTGATCTTGGCAGCCAACTCGAGGTCTGCTGTCCATGCTTGGCGGTGGGACTGATCTAGCAGTATTCGGGGTGTTCTCCGCATTTATTGGCTCCTACTTAGATTTTTTCCAAGAATAGCCCATAAATTACGGACAAAGCACTAGTTAGCTAGAGTTTTGTCCTTCTCGCGCTCGAGCGAACTGCCCTCGACATCAACGTTTGGCAAGATCCGGTCCAGCCACTTTGGTAGCCACCAGGCGCTCTTGCCCAAAAGCGACATCACAGCTGGAACCAAAATCAACCTGACCAAGAAGGCATCAATCAAAACACCGATGGCAAGACCAAACCCGATTGGTCTAACCAGAGTCAGGTGGTTGAAGGCGAAGCCACCAAACACCGTGATCATGATTAGAGCCGCTGCAATCACCACGGAGCGTGAGAGGTGGATTCCATAGTTGATGGCATCCTTTGGCGACTTGCCATGGACGTAGGCCTCACGAATACCCGATGCCAAAAACAGCTGGTAGTCCATGGCCAGACCAAAAAGGATTCCAATCAGAATCGTTGGCAGGAAGTTCAGAATTGGGCCCGGGTCGTGAACCCCAAACAAGAATCCGAGCCAACCCCACTGGTAGACGGCAACAACAGCTCCGAAGGTGGCAAAGACCGTGAGCAGGAATCCAGCGCTAGCCAATAGCGGAACCAAGATTGACCTAAACACCAGAATCAACAAAATCAGGGACAGCAATAGCACCGTGCCCAAATAGAGCGGCAGCGCGCCTGCGAGCGTGGCAGAGATGTCGATGTTGGTTGCCGTTATGCCGGTCACACCAAGCTGAGCATCAAACTCGCTGCGGATCTCATCCTCTAGCGACCTGATGTCGTAAACCAAGTTCTGAGTCTCATCAGTTGCCGGACCCATTAGCGGAATCACCTGGAACAAAAGCGTCTGGTTGTCCTCCGAAACCGCAGCTGGCAATGCTGCCATGACGTTATCGAGCTCAAAGAACTTCTCGGCTAGATCTGCCTGCAGCTCCATTAGGTCGTCGTCTGAAACGGCCTGTGGCATTGTGACAACGGTAGAAATCTGTCCGTTGGCACCAGCACCAAAGTTCTCACTCACCAGCGAGAAGGCCTTGTAGGTGGTGGAATCAAGCGGCTCCGATGAGCCATCTGGCAAACCAAGTCGCATCTCCGATGCCGGAATGGCCGCAACTCCCAATATCAAACCAACCGCGAGGGTTGCAATCACGGGGTGCTTGGTTGCCAATACTGGCTTCAGGGCATTTTTCGGCTCCTGAGCTTCTGCAAGTTCAGTTTCAGACTCAAGAGCAGCCCGCTCCTTCTTGTTCAGCACCTTCATGCCAACCAGCGACATCATTGCCGGGGTGAAGGTCAAGGCAATCAATACCGCCATTGCAATGGCAACCGCACCCATGGTTCCCATCAGACCCAAGAAACCGACACCCGTGAGGTTGAGGGCAGCGAGCGCGATGATGACGGTCAAACCAGCGAATGTGACCGCATTGCCCGAGGTTCCGGTGGCCAAACCGATTGAGTATCTAAGTTCCATGCCTGACTTCAGTTGCTTGCGATGACGGTTTAGCAAGAACAGGCTGTAATCAATTCCAACCGCAAGCCCGAGCATCACACCAAGGATTGGCGTGGTGGAGGTCATCTCAATCGAACCAGAAAGAGCCATGGTTATCGATGCCGAGATGCCAACACCCAGGACCGCAGACAATACTGGCAACCCAGCCGCAATCAAAGAGCCAAGCATCACAAACAGCACAATGGCGGCAATAGCGAGTCCGACAATTTCTCCGGGGCCCAACAGATCGCCAAAACTAGTCGTCAGAGATTGCGAGAACTCAACCGCGAGAGTCTCAGAGCGGAGCTCTGACAAGAGATTCACGATTGACTCGGTGGTCTCTGGTTCAACCTCATTCACCGGCAGCGTGAACTGAACGCTAGCCACTGCTGTTAGGCCATTAGAAGAAATCGTTCCAAAGTTCTCGGTGACTGGAATCAGGCGCTTGCCAACCTCGAGAGCTGCAATCGCATCCTGCAATTCGAGCTCCCCGGCAGCAAGGTCCTCTTGCGCCGCGGTCAGTTCAGCAAGACCCGCATCGAGTTGCTCTTGACCGAGGTTGAGCTGAGACTCACCCTGACGAATCTGCTCCAGACCAGCCTCGACGGCGGCCTTATTGCCAAGTAGCTCTGCCTGCATCTCTGGTGGTGCTCCGGCGGCCTGAAGCTGAGCTAGACCGGCTTCGATCTGCGCCAAAGAAGCCTCTAGCGATGCCTTGTTGGCCTCGAGCTCTGCGCGCTGAGAGTCGATCGCATCCTGGTTTGCCTCAATCTCAGCTAAACCGTCAGTTATTTGGATTTTGCCATCGGCAATCTCCTTCTGGGCAGTTGCGATTTCCGCCTCGCCATCACTGAGCTCAGTGCGCTGGCTGGCAATCTGATCGGCAACCTCAAATGGGTTTAGGGTGCTGGCAACGCCAGGGAGGTTTGCGGTTTCCTCTAAAGCGGCCGCGATGATGTCAATTTCAGCCTGAGTGAATGGAGTGTCTTGTTTGTGGAAAACGATCTGTCCCTGACCTCTGGCTGCCTCGGGGAAAGAATCAGCAAGCCGGTCGATGACATCCTGAGATGGGATGCCATCGATGGTCATTGAGGATGAGAGGCGACCGCTAAAGCCAGCCATTAGACCCACTGCAGTGCCAAGAATCAATATCCAGGCAACTATTACCGCCCAAGCTCTTTTTGCCGAAAATGTGCCGAGTTTGAATAGAAGATTTGCCACGCGTTTGAACCTGTGCTCTCAAAAAGATTTTCGGCGCCACCGGCGCACCTCACATTCAACAGTATCTCCTCACATCTTGAGTCCCAGCTGAGAAAGAATCTTTGTCCCCTGATAATCCCGCTCGCTATATTTTTTATGGAGGCCAAGGCGGGAGAACCAATGGCAGAAGAATCTGAATTTTCAAAAGCCGAAAAAGCTGCCATGAAGGCAAGGGCGAAAGAGCTCAGGGCTAAGACCAAACTGGATCCCTTGACCCAGGTTCTAAATGCCATCGAAGAGATGAGTCCCAACGACAAGAAACTTGCTCAAAAGATTCATGAGTTGGTGACTAAGCACGCACCAGACTTGAAACCAAAGACTTGGTACGGCATGCCTAGCTATGCCAACAAAGAGGGTAAAGCACTGATCTTTTTTCAGGCAGCGAGCAAGTTTGATTCCCGCCTTGCGACCCTCGGGATTTCTGAGCAAGCCCAGTTGGATGAGGGCTTAATGTGGCCAACCTCCTGGTCAATTACCAAGATCGACCAGGAGGTTGAGGCTCAGATTGTTGAGCTAATAAAGCGAGTGGCTAGGCAGCATCTACTAGCACAGGGATGATTGCTCCCGAGAACACCTGCCAAGCCAGGATGGTCTTCGCAACCAGGCTCAGGGTGATGTAGGTGGCTTCTCCGAATAGGTAGTCCTTCCAAGGACCCACCATCTTGTATTGGAAAGCCTGGTTGAACGCAAAGGTGTTGAAGAAAACAAACAGTGCCACGATGATGCCGTAGACAAAGCCAGGAATCTCGGCAGCATTGGTGCCACCAGGCTGGATTGTGTATAGCACAATGATCAGCCATGGCACGATGCCAGTGATGGAGCCCATGATGAATGGCAAGCCCTTGCCGTTACCCGGAGTCTCGTACTTCTCCTGAATAGCTCCAAAGAAGATCATCGATGCGTTCACCGCAAAGATTCCAACCAGCGCTGCAAAGTCGGAGACACCGGTTAGCTGAGCAATAAGCCAGATCATGATTGATGAGGACAGTGAGTACTCAACCCAGCGGAAGTAGTTGTGGTTTTGCTTCAGGCCGCCCTTGTAGCGCTCGAAGAACATTGGTGAAGAAATGATGAAGTGGAACAGCGCGGAAAGGGCCAAGAAGGCGACAACGCCTGCACCAATGTTTACCTCCCAAAGCACAACCCGGTCGGTTGGTAGGTCAAAGCCCGGAGGGCCTGTCGGGTAGTCCATGGTGGCCGGGAACAGCACCTGGAAGTCCAATAGGGTGAGCACAAAGCCCAACCCGACTGCCTGAATCAAATGCAGGAAACCTGCTAGGACGTTATAGCCGCGCAAGCGGGAGATTTGCTCGTCCTGTGTTCTTTGCTTTTTGGCCATTATGGCCTCCTTCTAAGTAATGCACTTATTTCCAGACTATGGCAAAATCCGAGATTCCTTCATGCTTAGGGATGGCTATTTTGTTCAACTTTGAAATCAAAGTTTGAGATGGCGCTTGATCCTTTGAACCGAGACGCTCTCGGACGTGCCCAAGGACTGCGCAAACAAACTCACTCGAAGCTCTTCCAGAAGCCACCTTGCCTGAACCAATTCACTAGTGGCGCCGGCAGTCAAAGGGATGCTGCCGCCGGCGGCTTCAAAGACTGCGATGGCCTTGGCAAGCTCGCTTGCCGACTCGCGATCTCGTCCCGGGTTTTCAGCTAGCTTTCTCACCCGCTCTGAAACTGCCTTGAGATAGGTGGTGATGCGAGGAAGTCTTGCAAGTCCGGTCTCAGTGAGAATGTTTTTCGGAGTCAGCTGGGCAACGTGATCCTTCTCTGAGGACAACACAGTGAGAAAAGCCATGGCATTGGCATTCGAGATGGCTTTCAATGCTTCTCTTTGAGCCCGAGCAATCTCGTTTAGATCTTTGGCGACCTCAAAGGATCTCTCCAGCGCAATTGCTCCAACTTTGTCCCGGACCGCCTCATATTCTTTGCGAGTGAAGATCATGCCGGAATCGAGCGCTTTGAGTTCTTGGTTTGCAAGTGCCACATAGAGGTCTTGAACGAAGCTTTCGATATTGCCGTATTGCAAGGTTGCCAGAGCGAGCTTCTCATCACCGGTGAGGTGATCCTCGACATACTTAGCAACCGAAGGTGTTGCCATGCGGATAAGTTCTGCAACTCCCCTGGGGTGTTGAGCGAGCTGATCAGTCTTTTGAGAAAAGACCTTGATCGCAACCTGACCCTTTTTGATTTTCACAACCGCAGGAAATGCGCTCACCTTGTTAGCACCGATATCCAAGCTGATCTCTTTTGGTAGTTCATCAAAATCCCAAGAGCTAATCTCACGTTCTAGATCGGAATTGATCTTGCTGGCAATGCTGGCAACTGCTCCGCGAGATTGGTCTTTGAGCTTGGTGCGAAGTTTCTCAACATCGTTTTCTAGACCAATCTCTTGACCTTTGTCATCGACGATCTTGTATGACATGCGAAGGGAAGTTGGGAGCTTGTCGACATCAAAGTCGCCGGCCTCAATCTTCACTCCACTTAGTCTTTGCAGGTTCGATGCCAAGACCTCGGTGAGTCTCCCGCTTGGTTGATCGGGGAGCAGATCCAATGTCTTTTTGGCCCAGTCCGCCGCGGGAACCACATTGCGCCTAATGGTCTTTGGCAAGGTCCTGATTAGTTCAGTGACCAGCTCTAACCTCATGCCGGGTACTAGCCAGTCAAAGCTCTCTGGTTGCACCGAGGACAACAGCTCGAGCGGAACCTCCACTGTCACACCGTCATCGATTGCCCCAGGGTCAAATCGATAGCTGAGCTTGAGCTGTTGGCCATCCTGCAGCCACAAAGTTGGATTGTCGTGCTCGGCAGGTTCCTCAACCCTTTCACCAAAGAGCTTTTCTTGACTAATGGTTAGTAGCTCTGGTTGCTCCAGCTTCATGACTTTCCACCAACCCTCAAACGATCTTGTTGAAAAGACATCAAGGGGAATGCGGTTATTGAAAAACCTAAACAGGTCTTCCTCATCCGGCACTAATCCAGGGTTTCGGGTGCGCTCGGCCAGTTGCGCTAACTCCGCGATTACCTCTTTATTGCGCTTTTCAAACTGCTGAACCGAGTGCCACTCGCCTTCAACCAGGGCATGGCGAATAAACAGCTCTCGCGAGAAACCCGCATCCACCTTGGAATACTGCATCTTTCTCGAGGCCACAATCGGCAAACCAAACAGCACGACCTTCTCTAGGCCAATAACGGCTCCGAGCTTTTTCTCCCAGTGTGGGTCTGAGTAGCTCCGCTTACAAAGATCGCCTGCGATCTCCTCAGCCCAGGCGGTGTCTATCTCGGCATTCATGCGCGCATAGAGCGCGCTGGTCTCTACCAGCTCCGCGCTCATGATTGCCTCGGGTGGCTTTTTAGCCAAATTAGACCCTGGGAAAACCAAGAACTTCCGACCGCCAGAACCTAAGTATTCTCTGGAAGGTTTTGGTTTCTTGCCGGGTATCTTCTTCGGCTCTTGCCTTAATCCAAGCTGGGATAACAGTCCTGCCAACAGTGATTTGTGAATCCCATCGGGATTCACCTTCGCACCTTTTAGGTTTAGGCCCAGCGGCTTGATGATCTGCGTGAGCTGGCGCATCAAATCCTGCCACTCCCGAATGCGCAGGTAGTTGAGGAACTCCTTTTTGCAAAGCTTTCGGAACTGAGAGGAGGAGAGTTTGCGCTGCTCAGATTCGATGTGGTTCCAAAGATTCACCAGCGACAGAAAGTCGCTAGTGGGATCCACAAACCTTGCGTGCAGGGCGTTTGCCTGCTCACGTTTTTCCAGTGGTCTTTCCCTGGGGTCTTGAATGGTGAGACCAGAGACGATAACTAAAACTTCACGAACAACGTCGTGCTTTTTGCCTCCAGCAACATGCGACCAAAGCGTGGTTCGATCGGGAGCTTTGAAAGCTGTTTGCCAAGCGGGGTGAGTGAAACCGAGCTGCCCTCAGAGATTTCCAGTGCCCCAAGTTCAGAAAGCAGCCCCAAGCCATCTTTGATGCCCCTGGAATCAGGGGACTGGATAAAGGGAAACTCGCTGAGGTTATCAATGCCAATTGTTGCTGCCTGCAAGATCACTGCCGCGAGGTTGGTGCGCAAGATCTCGGGGTCGGTGTATTCGGAGCGGGATTTGTAGTCCTCCTCCGAATAGAGCCGGATGACAATGCCATCGCTGGTTCTACCAGCACGCCCTGCGCGCTGGTTGGCACTGGCTTGCGAGATTGCCTCAATCGGCAGCCGCTGCACCTTGGCCCTCGGGCTATACCGAGAGATTCTGGCGGTGCCGGTGTCGATCACGTATTTGATGCCGGGGATAGTCAGAGAGGTTTCGGCAACGTTGGTGGCCAGGATTACTCTCCTGCCAACATTCTTTGGCTTTTGCTCAAAGATTCGGTGCTGCTCGCTTGCAGAGAGCCGGCCATAGAGCGGCAGCACCTCTGTGTTCCTGGCCAAGATGCCGGCAGTTATCTGCCCCTCGAGAAGATCCTGGGCGTCTCTAATCTCGGATTCTCCAGAGAGAAAGACAAGGGTGTCGCCATCGGGTTCTTTCTCGAGTTCTCTGAGCGCCTTGGCGATGCCGTCGATGTAGTCATCGGCGGTGTCGGAATCATCGACATCATCCTCAGCTGTCGCGTCTTTTTGAACCGGGCGATGGCGCACCTCAATCGGATAAGTCCTGCCAGACACCTCAATGATCGGAGCTCCCCCGAAGTGCTTCGAGAAGGACTCGGGGTCGATGGTTGCCGAGGTGATGATGACCTTGAGGTCAGGGCGAGACTGCGTGAGCTTTTTGAGATAGCCAAGCAGGAAGTCAATGTTGAGGCTGCGCTCGTGAGCCTCATCAATAATCACGGTGTCGTAGCGCTTGAGGTCTCTGTCGTTTTGCAAACCTGCGAGCAAGATGCCGTCGGTCATCACCTTGATCTTGGTTTGCTTTGAGACCTTGTCGGTGAAGCGAACCTGATAGCCCACCAGGCCACCGAGTTCAACCTGCAGCTCTTCTGCTATGCGCTCGGCAACAGAGCGAGCGGCGATGCGTCTTGGCTGAGTGTGAGCAATGGACTTTCGACCCAGCTCCAAACACATCTTGGGGATCTGGGTGGTCTTTCCAGAACCGGTAGCACCTGCAATCACCACCACCTGATGGCTCTTTATCGCTTCAAGAATCTCCTCACGACGACCTGCCACTGGCAGGTCGTTCGGATAGGAGATCTTGATGGGTTCCATGGCCCATCAATGCTATGGGAGGGGCTGTGGAAAACTCCCTGCAGCTTTATCGCATTGTGTTTAGGCTCGAGACTCCAAGGAGTTGCTCTCTTCTGTTTTGAAAGAAAGCAACTTAGAATTTCAATTGAAAGGATGCGGATGTCAACAGCCGTAATGCTCGAGATGCAGACAGATGAAGCAAGAGTCGTTCAAAAGGCGGTGCTGCGAGCCTCCGAAGAGCTTCAGTTTTCCAAGAGCTTTCTCGGTCAGATCCTGGGCCTGAGTCCAGCTACTGTGACAAGGATGTTCCAGGGCGGTTTTGAGCTCAACGAGCGATCTAAGGAGTATGAGAGCGCGGTCTTGGTTTTGCGCCTCTATGCAGGACTTGCAGATCTCTTGGGCAGTAAGGAAAACATCCAGCTCTGGCTCAACGGGGAGAACTCTGAGTTGAGTGCGAAGCCGGTTGACATGCTTGTGTCAACCGAAGGGCTACTCACCGTGGTTGGTTATCTTGAATCCATCATCGATCGCTAGTGCCACACGTGGGTTTGATCTCGAGATTTACAGACTCCAGTCATTCACAATCCCAGGAAAACTCAGGCAATTCGTTGAAACTGAGCATGAATTTTCGACTCTCTTGCGAATCCTCAAGCGAGAAGATTTATTACTCATTCCGTTTAGAAGAAAGCCCGCCCGAGAATCCCGCTTCCGGGCCCGCCACTCCCCAGGTGTCTTCTATGGAGCACAGCGACTCGAGACGGCGATGGTGGAGATTGCTTACCACCAACACAGGCTGCTCAAATCCAATGAATCGCTCGAGATTGTTACTCGCAGCCTGGTTAGTTTCTCGGCTCACCTGAAAGCCATGCTGCTTGACGTTGAACTGCTACCAGACAATGCAGAGATTTATTCAAGGACCAGCTATCGGGCCTCACAGGAGTTAGCTCGTGCAACACGAGAGCACGGAATAGCCGGGATTCACTTCCTAAGCGTCAGAGCCAAAGAGCCCTCGAGCGCTTTTGCCGTTTTTGACTCAGCGGCTCTAACTGCAACGAAAACCCCGCCCGAGCCTTGGCTGCTCACTCTAAGCCTCTCACGGATTGAGTTCAGATCTCCGCTAGGGCTTCATGAATTCGATCCGGCAGCTTGGAGCTAGGCCAGCTGATTACTTGTCACTAGCTGATTCTTACTCGCCGCCGACTGCACGCGCGAACCAATCACCAGAGCCGAACCAATAATCACCAGGTTCTTCACTATGTATTGACCCTCCAAGGTCAAACCAAACGGGAAACACTGTGAAGCAGACCTCGGGGAGCAATACCAGTGGCAAGAAGGTTCCCGGCAGCTGCAAGAACAACAGGAAGATTGCGATCCTGGTCAGTGGCGTGAACAAAAAGCAAGACCAATTGCCACCTCCCACAAACCCAAGAGCGGCACGATGATCTCCGGGGTGAGCCAGTAGACAGTTGCAGCAACGAGGTCATAGGCCGGTGAAAGCTCACCAATGGTCTTGAGTGCACCAAACCAAATGAAGACGACACCAATCGCGAATCGCAAGAACGTCAGTCCAATGCGATCCATGAAGTCAATAATCAGAGCGTCGAAGCGCCTCAGCAAGGTTTGGAATTGGGTCATAAGAGTTGCAACTCAGATAGAGGGGAAAACCTGCCCAAAAACAGAAACACCCCGGCGATAGCCGAGGTGTTGATGTCGAACTAGTTAGCTCCTTAGAGCCTTCGCCAACTCTCGGTTAGATTCAACCAATTTGTCCATGTCTTTTTGAGTTGTGGCAAGGGAAACCAGCCACTGCTCATCAAGCCCCGGAGGGGTCAGCACGCCGCGGTTCACTCCCCACAACCAGCTCAGCTCGGCAACCTCAAAGTCAGTTGCCTTGAAATCGCGGTAGTTGCGAACTGGAGTTGGGGACCAAATCATGGCACCCTTCACACCAAAACCGATGGTGTGGGCGGGAAGCTCGTATTCGTTGATGATCTCATCGAGCTTGGCAAGGGTTGCCAGGTTGATCGCCTCCGCCTTGTCCAGGGCTTCCTTGGTCGCAAGCTCATCAACTGCAATGGCAGCGGCAACCGAGATTGGGTTGCCGTTATAGGTGCCGAAGTGAGCCATGCGGCCATCAACCACTGCATTCATGTACTTGGTCTTGCCACCAAAAGCAGCCACCGGCATGCCGCCACCGATGCTCTTTGCAAGAGTGATCAAATCGGGTTCTACCCCGACGCGCTTGGCAGCGCCGGCAACGCCGGCGGTGAGGCCGGTCTTGACCTCATCAAAGATCAGTGCGATGTCGTACTCATCGCACAACTCGCGAACCGCTTTGAGGTAACCGGCATCGGGCAGGATGATCGAGAGGTTCTCAATGATTGGCTCGATCATGAAGCAGGCAATGTCTTTGCTGTGCTCCTTGAACACTCGCTCCAGGGCATCGAGATCGTTATAGGGAACGACGTGAACGGTGCCAGGCTCGGCATCAAAAGGTGCCCAACCAACCGGGTTATCTGCCGGACCGATGTCCTCAAGAGCTGGCTTGACAGAAACCTGCAGAGGGTCATAACCGCCGTGGTAGCCACCCTCGATCTTGACAACGGCCTTGCGACCGGTCACCGCGCGAGCGGTCCTGATTGCATACATCGTTGACTCGGTGCCGGAGTTGGTGAAGCGCAGCATGTCAACACCGAAGCGCTTTTTGAATCTCTCGGCGGCCTCGGTCGAAATTGTCGACGGGGTCACAAACAGCGTTCCTGTTTTCCGAAGCGCCTTGCGCACTGCCTTGACGACCTTGGGGTTTAGGTGACCTACGAGCATCGCACCAAAGCCCATGGACAGGTCTAGCAACTTGCGGCCATCGATGTCGGTCAGGTACGCGCCCTTGCCCGAAACAATCGTGATTGGGTAGGGATCCCAGTGCTGGAAGCTTGAGGTGACACCAAGCGGCAACACCTTGGATGCTTGCTTGTTGTGCCTACCGGATTCGGGGTAAGTCTTTTCAAACTTTTCCCACTCCTGAACTAGCAGGTCTTGGACTCGTTTTGGATCAATTGGTTTGTGAGAGCTGGGGACATTGCGCCACCCGGCTGGATCGTGCTTTAGGTCTAGAACTTTAGACACGGTTATCACTCCTTCGTGTCCCCCCATTGTTACCCACAAACTAAATAAATGCCAACCCAACTATGGCGATTTCAAAACCAATTCAGCCAATTCACAGAACTTTTCGGAGGTCAAAGCCCTTTTTGGCAATGAGTTTCGCAATAAACACTCAAGTATCAGTTGAACCAACTGGTTGGCGGACCAAGCACTAACAGCACGTTGTAAACCACTATTACTCCGGTTGCCAAAACCGCAACCAAGACAATCGGCCGGGCAATAAACCAGCGGAACAAGCCATCGAACCAACCCTCATCACGGGGGTCATCGGACTTAGTGGTTCGCCAATCACCAACCAGGTAACCGCGCTTTGCAACCGTGCGCTCAAAGGGCACGGTTGCAAACGGGACAATCGCAAGCGCGACACCAAAAACTATTCGCAAGATGGGCCAGCGCTGATTCACGCCAACCAGTGCCGCCAATACTCCGTAGCTCAAAAAGGTAAAGCCGTGAGCACCGCCAACCAGAGGAATTAGCCACTCCGGAGCATTGCCGGTTGCCCTGATAATCAAACCCGAGATCAAGCCCGCCCAGGTCACCGCCTCCGCTGCTGCAACGATGCGGAACAGGGTCTTGGGGGCCAAAGTTTTCGAAGGGGTCTTGGTCATAAGAAAAATCCTAAGCGGTTGGTCGATGACCTAGGCTTACTAGAGATCCCCAATCCCCCTTTCGGAGTAAAACCTTGATTTCGGTGCAAGACCTAGAAATACGCATCGGCGCGAGGACCCTGATGTCAGGGGTGAACTTCCGAGTCCAAAAGGGCGACAAGATTGGCCTGGTTGGCCGCAATGGTGCTGGCAAGACCACGATGACCAAAATTCTTGCCGGTGAGGGTCAACCAACCGCAGGCAAGGTCACCTCAACTGGTGAAATCGGCTATCTGCCCCAAGACCCAAGATCTGGAAACCCAGAAGAGCTCGCAATGACCAGAATCCTGAACGCGAGAGGTCTGGGCGACATTGTGGTGAGGCTCAATAAAGCCGGCATGGACATGGCATCCGATGACCCCAAGATCCATGACGCCGCAATGAAGAAGTACTCGAGAGCCCAAGAGGAGTTCGACCGAGCCGGCGGCTATGCCGCCGAGGCCGAGGCCGCTGCCATTGCCTCAAACCTTGGAATCGAAGAGCGAATTTTGCAACAAGAACTCAAGACCCTCTCAGGTGGTCAAAGAAGAAGAGTCGAACTAGCCAGGATTCTGTTTTCGAACGCCGAGACCATGCTGCTCGATGAGCCAACCAACCACCTAGATGCTGACAGAGTGGTTTGGCTAAGAAGCTACCTAAAGAACTACCAGGGTGGACTGATCGTGATCAGCCACGATGTTGACCTGGTTCAAGAGACAGTGAACAAGGTGTTCTACCTAGATGCCAACCGCCAGGTAATAGATGTCTACAACATGGGCTGGAAGCAATACCTGCGTCAGCGCGAAGCTGACGAGGAGCGTCGCAAGCGCGAGCGCGCCGGAGCCGAGAAGAAGGCCAGCACGCTACAACTGCAAGCTGCCAAGTTTGGTGCCAAGGCCACCAAGGCTGTTGCCGCTCAACAAATGCTGAAGCGAGCAGAGAAGCTCTTAGAGGGTCTTGATGATGTCCGCGAGAAAGATCGCGTGGCAAAGATCAAGTTCCCAGACCCAGCTCCCTGCGGCAAGACACCCCTTATGGCAGGGAATCTCTCCAAGAGCTATGGCTCTTTGGAGATCTTCACCGCCGTGGACCTGGCAATTGATAAGGGCAGCAAGGTCGTCGTGATTGGGCTAAACGGTGCCGGCAAGACAACCCTTTTGAGAATCCTTGCCGGTGTCGATAAGCCCGACACCGGGCAACTTGAGCCAGGTCACGGTCTAAAGATTGGCTACTTCGCCCAGGAGCACGAGACTCTGGATGTGAACAAGACGGTGCTGCAAAACATGCAGTACGCAGCTCCGCAATTGGGCGACACCGATGCCAGAAAAGTCTTGGGTTCATTTTTATTTACCGGTGACGATGTCAATAAGCCAGCGGGAGTTCTCTCCGGAGGAGAGAAGACCAGGCTGGCATTGGCCGCCTTGGTTGTTTCGAGTGCAAACGTCTTGCTACTGGATGAACCAACCAACAACTTGGATCCGGCTTCAAGAGAAGAGATCCTGCGAGCACTCTCCACCTTCACCGGAGCAGTGGTGCTCGTGAGTCACGATGTTGGAGCGGTGGAAGCACTGAACCCTGAGCGAGTGTTGATTCTGCCTGATGGTGTTGAGGACCACTGGAACGAGGGCTACGCCGAGCTGATTTCGCTCAGCTAGTTTCCCTGATTGACTAGAGGGAAATAGTTAGGGGTTAGAGATGGCAAACAGGCTGGCCGGTGCATCTTCTCCCTACCTTCGCCAACACAAAGACAACCCGGTTGACTGGTTCGAATGGGGCGAAGAAGCTTTTCAAGAAGCTAGATCTCGCAACGTTCCGATTCTGCTATCGATTGGCTATGCCGCTTGCCACTGGTGTCACGTGATGGCCCATGAGTCATTCGAAGACCTTGAAATTGCAAAGTTCATGAACCAGGAGTTTGTGAATATCAAGGTGGACCGCGAAGAGCGGCCAGATATTGACAGTATCTATATGGCCGCGACCCAAGCGATCTCAGGTCACGGGGGTTGGCCCATGACGGTGTTTTTAGATCTTCAGCTCAGACCTTTTTATGCAGGCACCTACTACCCGCCAACCCCGAGGCATGGGCTGCCATCGTTCCGGGAGGTCCTCGAGGCAATGGCAGATGCCTGGCTGAACCAGCAGGAGTTGATCAACAAATCAGTCGACCAAATAGTTGAGCAGATCCAGGCTCAGAATTCAAAGCTGCGACACCAAACCGACAAAGCCGCCGTCTTAGAAACCGCCATCGAGAACCTGAGGTTGGAATTTGACCTGGATCACGCCGGGTTTGGAGGCGCTCCAAAGTTCCCTCCCCACACCACCCTCAAGTTCCTACTCAGATACCTCTCTCATAACCCAAACCCCGAGGTCATGGGCTGGGTTGAAAGAACTGCAATCGCCATGGCATCAGGTGGGATGTATGACCAGATCGGTGGTGGCTTTGCTCGCTACAGCGTCGATAACCGCTGGCTAGTTCCGCATTTTGAAAAGATGCTCTATGACAATGCCCTGTTGATTGAGGTCTACGCCGAGCTAGTTATAAGAACTCAAAACCCGAGATATCGGAAGATCTTGCGAGACAGCGTCGACTTTGTGCTGAGAGAACTAAAGACCAAAGAGGGCGGCTTTGCCGCCAGCCTCGATGCCGACTCTGAAGGCAGTCGAAGGAAAGTACTACGCATTTGATCTTGAAGACCTGAATGAGGCGCTTGGTAACGATGCGGCCAAGGCGGCTAAGCCTTTTCAAGATCGGCGATAAGCCCACCTTTGAAGAGGGCAAATCCGTCTTGCAGTACGACCCAGCCTTTGAACTTGAAGAAGCTGAATACTTTGAGTTGCAACAGAGACTCCTTGCCTATCGCGAGCGCCGAGTAAGACCAGAGCGCGACGACAAGGTGCTAACCGGTTGGAACACCTGGATGATCTCGGGGCTGCTGCGCGCAGCGACCGCGCTCGAAGGATCACTCGGTTGCAAACTCCGCCAAGGAGGCTCTCGACTATCTCCTGAGCTCTCACCTCATCGAGGGCAACCTCTATCGCAGCTCACTAAATGGAGAGCTCTCCGCTATCCCTGGGCAACTAGAAGACTGGGCAGGACTCGGTGTTGCGCTTCTAAAAGCCCATGCCCACTTTGGAGAGAAAACCTATTTCGACAAAGCGGTCTTTGTTGCGGAAAAGATTCATAACCGCTTCAATGACGATGTTCTTTTTGACACTGAACGGATTCACACCCAAACCCCGGTTCGACCAAGAACTCTCACCGACTCCGGTTACCCCTCATCACATGGCATCGCCGCCGAGCTCTTTCGTGAGCTGCACCTATTGACTGGCGATGCCAAATACCTAGATCAATCAAACGTCATCACAGCTGAACTTGCAGGTTTGATGTCCAGGGCTCCAAGGGCAACATCCTCGGCGCTCTATGTTCAAACTGCGCTTTTGGCCCAGGTGAGAGAGTTTGCAATTGTCGGAGCCGGTGGTGAACTGCACCAGCACGTGCTCACGCTGCCAGATGATGGCAGCGTGATAAGTGCGGGAGAAGCTAATGACACTCCCCTGCTCTCACAAAGAGAAAATCTTGCTGGAAAACCAACCGTCTATGTTTGCAAAGCTTTTAGCTGCTTGATGCCGGTCAACACCTTGACCGACCTAAAAGCCCAACTAGAGTCTCGTTCTTAGCCAACCCAAGACTGCTGGCAGCACCTCGTCTTTGATGGTGTCGTTTAGTAGCTCGTGATAACCACCTGGGTAGATAAGTAGGTTCTTGTCACTCGCGGAGATTTCTTTGAAGAGTTTCTGCGAGTTGCGGTGATCAGTCGAGGTGTCCTTATCGCCATGAATAAATAGCACCGGCAACTTCCAGTTTTGGGCCCAAGACCAAACCTGGTCGGAGACCTCCAAGATCGTGTTGGCAACCAGGTTCTTAGCCTTGCCGGTGTCCATAAGTGGATCGGCATCGATCAGCTTGACCAGTTCAAGGTCTCGGGTGAGGGCCTCGGTGCCGGGGCGCGGCAGCGGCATTGGTCCCTCTGGCTTTAGCTTTGCCATCACGCCACCGAGCGTGCGCTCAAAGATTGACGAAGGCTTTTGCATCGCGCTCGAGGAAACCACGGCACCTGCCAAACCATCCTGCTGCTTCATGATCGAGCCGATGGTCACTAGCCCTCCGAGCGAGTGGCCAAAGAGAAACAGTGGCAAGTCTTTCGGGATTGCAGCGCGTGCCTTGAGGTGAAGCTCTAGGGCTTCATGCATATTCACAAGTCCGCGAACACCTTTGGTGTAGCCGTGGCCGGGTAGATCAAAGCCATAAACATTGAACCCAAGCTCGTTGAGCTTGGGGATCAGTTCGGAGTATTGGTGGACGTAACGGGTGGTGTATTCGCCAAGGCCGTGCTGCAACAGGATGTTGGCCTTCGGTTTTTCTGAAGGCCACATGAATGCTGCAACATCGAGGTCTAGGTTCCAAGCTGGATAGGCGTCTTGATTCATGCGCCTGATTATCCCACCAACCAAAGGTGCCAAATAGCTATTGCGCTAAACTCAGGTTTACCCGACGCCCAAAGACGAGCGAGATCTTTTTCTTTTTCATCTCACCTTTAGGAATCTAAATGTCCGCAACAGCAAACATTGGTGTTATTGGTTTGGCCGTGATGGGTTCAAACCTCGCCAGAAACCTCGCCTCACGTGAGGGCAACTCGGTCGCAATCTTTAACCGCTCCTATGACAAGACCACTGCCCTGGTTGATTCTCACCCAGAAGCAAACTTCATCGCAGCGGAGACCATCGATGAGTTCGTGGATTCTCTCAAGAGCCCCAAGACCGCAATCATCATGGTTCAAGCCGGTGCCGGAACCGATGCCGTAATTGAGCTTCTCAAGGAGCGCTTTTCCAAGGGCGACATCATCGTTGATGGTGGTAACGCGCTCTTCACCGACACCATCAGGCGTGAAAAGGAAGTTGCCGCACTTGGCATCAACTTCGTTGGTGCCGGCATCTCTGGTGGTGAAGAGGGTGCGCTCCTAGGCCCCTCGATCATGCCCGGCGGCACCAAAGAGGCCTACAAGACCTTGGGTCCAATTCTGGAAACAATCGCGGCCAACGTAGATGGCGAACCATGCGTTACCCACATCGGCGCCGATGGCGCCGGTCACTTTGTGAAGATGATTCACAACGGCATCGAATATGCCGACATGCAGCTAATCGCCGAGGCCTATGACCTACTTCGCAAAGCAGGTGACTTCTCCCCTAACGAGATTGCCGAGATCTTCGAAGAGTGGAATAGGGGTGAGCTCGAGAGCTACCTGATTGAGATCACTGCCGAGGTCCTAAAGCAAACAGATGCTAAGACGGGTCAGCCCCTAGTTGATGTCATATTGGACCAAGCCGGATCCAAGGGCACCGGAGTCTGGACCGTGCAGAGTGCTCTCGATCTTGGCACTCCCGTATCCGGCATCGCCGAGGCGGTATTTGCAAGAAGCCTCTCTGCTCAGGCCGCGCAGCGCGCTGGCAAGCCGGAGCTTCCCGCGCACGCCCAGACCTGGAGCGTCGAGGACAAGCCCGCTTTTATCGAGGCCGTGCGCAGAGCGCTCTACGCCTCCAAGATCGTTGCCTACGCGCAGGGCTTTGATGCCATCAGAGCCGGCGCCAAAGAACACAACTGGGAGATCAACCTGGGTGAGGTTGCCAGAATCTGGCGCGGAGGCTGCATCATCCGCGCTCAGTTTCTAAACCGCATCACCGAGGCCTACCAAAAGAACGAAAACCTACTGAGCCTTTTATTTGCCGAGTACTTCGTGAGTGCAATTGATGGAACCTTGGCCTCCTGGCGCGAAATCGTCGCGATGGGTGCACTGACTGGCACCCCAACCCCGGCCTTTGCCTCGAGCCTGAGCTACTACGACGGGCTTCGTGCAGAGCGACTGCCGGCGGCACTGGTGCAGGGTCAGCGTGATTTCTTTGGAGCACACACTTACAAGAGAGTCGATGCCGAAGGCTCCTTCCACACCCTGTGGTCTGGGGATAGAAGCGAAATCCAGACCAGCTAACCACTAGCCTTTTCTGGTGCGAACGCATTGGATTTGGCTGTTTATCCCCATGGCCCTGATTTGGGGTTCGAGCTTTTTATTCACTGAGCTCTCTTTGCAGCTAACGACCTTTTTTGGCGTTGCCTTCTGGAGAACCTTTTTGGGTGGAACGGCAATGATCCTGCTGGGCCTTTCGCTCAAGCAGGCATTTCCAAAGACCACCCGGCAGATCTATCACCTCTGGATCGCAGGTCTATTCATGTCTGCAATCCCGTTCTCGCTGTTCTCCTTTGCCCAGCAGTCCACCACCAGCATCTTGGCCGCAATCATCGGAGCAGCGACTCCGATGTTCACGCTGTTATCGATTCTGGTTATCTACAAAACCGAGAAGATAACCGCGAATATTCTCATTGGCCTAAGCATCGGTTTTGTTGGGGTTGCCATCACCTTGGGTGCCTGGAAGGGGTTTGGGGACAATGACCCGCTTGCGATTTTGGCGTTGATATTTGCCGCACTCTCCTATGGCATCGGCACTCCTTATATCCGCAAGCACGTCACCCCGATGCAGCTCCCGGGTGTGACAACCGCTGCGGTGCAGGTTTCAACCAGTGCGCTGACGCTGCTGCCGCTCTATGTGTTGACCGGTCCTTTGTTTGTTGCAGAGCCCAGGCTAGAAACTGTTGGTGCTCTTATAGCCCTGGGCGTTTTGGGTAGTGGTTTTGCCTATCGACTCTTTCACGGTGTGATTGCCAAGGCCGGCAGTGCAACTGCCGCCCTTGTCACCTATACCAACCCCGTCATAGCTTCGATTTGGGGAGTGCTGCTGCTGTCAGAAGCAGCTGAACTGGTATGAACCGGTGGGGGCAGCGATTGTGCTGTTTGGGGTTTGGTTTGCTCAGAGAAGATCTCGGCAGCCGGTAGGCACTCCAAACCACTTCTGGCTCAAAGCCAACCGACTCATAGAGCGCTATCGCACCTGACTCATTGCCCGAATCCACCCCGAGCGCTATCGAGGTGTGGCCCTTTTGGGCGCTGTGGGCAATGCCGTGCATCAATAGCTTGCGCCCAAGGCCCTTGCCCTGCATTGACTTGATGACACCGAGCTTGTCAATGAATCCGCCCTGCAACTCTTCGCGGCCATTGGAGCTGACAAGATACCCCGCAGCCACTCCGTTTTGGTAGATAACGAATGACCCCTGCTGGTCAATCAGTGAGTCTTCTTTGCGCATCTTGAACCAGGGCTCGAACTCAACGAACTTGAAACCAAAGTGCTCCGAGAAGCTGTCCATCTCCAATCGCCAATAGAGGTTTGCATTGTCACTAAATGGAAGCTGGCGAATCTCAGTCCCGGGTGCAAGCTTGGGATACTGATCTTGGCTGTATCTGTCGAATTAGCTTCCAGTAGTTGCGGTAGAACTCAAAGCCAAATGACTCAATCAGCTATAGCGCTGAGTGATCTTTTTGATTGGCCGCACTTGTCACCTCAAACTCGCGGCCCAGGGCCTTGAGGTGAGAAAGAGCTGCTGCGAACACGTCCTCGGCATTTGGAATCGAGTCAAGATAAAAAAGGTCTAGTTCGTAGCGTTTTCTGCCCGCATCGGTGAAAACAAAACAGACCGCGGTGATTGTGCCATTTTGATCCCAAACAATGGTGTGGCCGGGTTCTGCAACCCCCTTGATCGAGATCTCAACATCGGCTTTTGTCATCGGCTCAACATCTTTGTCCACGCGCTTCTCGTGAGAGACGCAGACATTTAGAACCTGATCGACATCTTTTAGGGAGGCTGTTCTAAGCATTAGTTTTTCCTCAGGTCTGGAACCTTCCATGGCCTAGTGATAAAAATCAGTGCCGATAGAGAGATGAAGAATAACAGCGCAATAATTGCGCCAACGTCATAGGTGGTGTCGGTGTTGAGCGACACAAACAGCACTGAGACCAGACTCGTGAGACTGAAGTTAAACACCCCCAGCAATGAGGCGGCCGTGCCGGCCTCCTTGCCGTGGTTGTAGAGCGCAATGGTCGGAATCGTTGTAAGCCCGGCACCAAATAGAAACAGCTGGGTGGCAAACAATAACTCTGCAGCCCAGATGCTGCCACCGGCAGTGAGCATCAAACCAATCCCCACCAAGATGCCAGCCGCCGAATACCAAGCCAAGAGCCACTGACCCCGAAACACCCTGGCCAGCCTGGAACCAGCCTGAACCCCGACATAGCTGGCAGCAGCATTCACGGCGATCCAGACTCCAAACTCACTTGGAGATAAACCAAAGCCGTCCTGGAAGATAAACGGCACGGTGTTCAAATACGCAAAGAGCGCCGCTAGTTGGAAGGCCCCGAAGAACATCAGACCGATATAGATCCGGTCGTTTAACACCGAGCGGTATCCCCTAGCAAGACCAGCCGGAGTGCTGGAGCGCCTGGCTGATTTAGGCAGGGTCTCAATCAAAAACCTGGAAGCCAAAAGTGCCAAAAAGATGCCGATGAAGCCAAAGACTAGGAAAACGCCCTGCCAAATAATGACCTCGGTCAACTGCGAGCCAACGATTGGTCCAAGAATTGGAGCGAGCGATTGAATCAGGAAGACCCTTGCAAGCATCTGCTGCATTGGCTGGCCACGATAGAGATCGCGAACAATGGCCCTAGAAATAACATCACCACCGGCTGCAAAAAAGCCCATGAAAAAGCGCAGCAGTAAAAACGCCTCAAAGCTCTGCACGAAAAACACCAGCACCGCACTGAGCCCATAGCCGGCAATCGCAATCAGCAAAAGCGGCCTCCTACCAAAAGCATCGGAGAGTGGGCCAAGAATCAGCTGACCCAGTGCAATACCAACGGTCACACCCGTAAGCGAAGCTTGGACCGTGCCATTGGGAACGCCGTAAAAGTCCGCAATCTGAGGAAAGGCCGGTAGATAGGGGTCAATGGTGAAGGGAATCAGGCTCATCGACAAAGCGAGAATGAAGATGTAAACCAGTAAAAGCTTTTTAGAAAGCTCGTCGCCAGAGGTTACAACTCTGCCCTTATCGGACTTACGGGCAAATGGCACGCTAAGAGAATAGTGCCTGCGCGATGATCTCCCCGCGCGCTATGCCACCCGCAATCGCAAACTCGGCAGAACCAATCGGAACCGTCCACTCGTTTAGCAGATCGAGCTCGTCCAAGCGCCTTTGCACAGGGATAAATTGCTTGGTCATATCCCTTTGGTACGCAGTCCACAACAGCCCAACATCGGGGGTGCCATCACTGGCAGGAGAAGCCTCATAGGAAAAGGGCCTTCTAAACATGCGGTCGGTGACATTTTGCGGAGATGCCCTGCGGATGTGAGCAAAGTCTGGAATCACGGTCAAACCATTTGGGTGACGGGCTGCAAAATCCGGAGCATCCTCTTCGTTCACTCCAGTCAGCGGAGCACCGTTAGAGAGCTTGCGACCAATGACCTCCTCTTTCGAGGCGGTGCCAAGTTGGTCCCAGGTATTGAGCTGCATGGCAATGCGCCTAAAGACCAGCTGGGTGCCACCCTGAATCCAAGCTGGGCCATCCTCAATCCAGACAACCTCATTGAAATCTTCCGAACCAGGCTTGGGATTAGCGGTGCCATCAACCTGACCCATCAGGTTGCGGTGAGTAAGCCCCGCAGGAACCATGCCCGGGGTGTGAGCAAAGCCGGATTGCGAATACCTAACACTTGCAAAGGGCAGGCTGTCGCGAATCAAACCCCTAGTTCCATGAGAGAGCACGATCGGGTCATCGGCTGCGATGTGAATTAGAACATCGCCGCCTGAGAACTGATCTTGCAGCTGATCGACCTTGAAAGAAGGCAGTGGCCCAAAGCCAGAAGGCATTTGTGATTCCAGCCCCAGCTTGCGAAACAGGCTTGGACCAAAACCAACGTATGCAGAGAACCTGGCTGCACCAATTGCCAGCTCGGGGTTTGGGTCAGCCAAGATCGGCTCGCCGCTAGCAAGCCTTGAAATGTCATCAGTCAACAGCGTCATCCAGCGCAGCATGGCTGCGCGGTCTGTTGATGTCCTTGATGTCGAATACGACGAAGTTTGTGACCGCCTGGAGATCCGCTTCGATGCCCATCTGGTGTGGACCGTAGAACTCGAGTGCTCGCTTGGCTGCAAAGGTCTCTTGATTAGCACTGGCGGCCGCTCCGGTTACTGATGCTGCCGGCGGCTACGCCAGCGGCTGCTGCAGCCGCGGCCGTGCCACCCAGGAGTCCTCTGCGGCTAATCAATTAGTTGTCCATCTCCATCTCACCCGAGTGGTATTCCTCGTCGCCACCCTCGGCGGGCTTGCCAACAACATCACTCAAGATAATGTCCTCGGCGCCCTCAAAATCAAACAGCACCTCAATTGTGCCACCAGCTACCACGTCGGTTTTCAACATCATCAACATCAGGTGGTCGCCACCTGGCTCCAATGTCACGCTCTGGCCTGCAGGAATCACTAGACCACCATCAATCTCCTGCATCTTCATCTCGCCACCGATCATTGACATCTGGTGGACCTCAACAACACCGGCAGCATCGGTAGATCCACCAATTAGAACGACGTCATCACCCGTGGTGTTGGTAATGGTTCCATAAACGGCGGTCATGCCACCCTGGGTGGACATCTCTGATGATTTGACCCAGTAATCGGTGATTTCAACGGTGCCCTGTGGGGCACATCCGGCTAGAAGTGGCAAGAGAGTTAGAAGGGCGGCGATTTTGCGCATGTCGTTTCCTAAATTGTCGGCTGCAGGGGGCATACTTTTGGCCCCTCTCGAGAGGTTATTCTACAGCTTGTAGAGCAAGTGAATAGGTATTTTGGTAAACATCCCACGACACGCGGGAGTTTCTACCAGCCTAAAGTTCAAGTTGTGGGTTAATGTTTCGAGAAATAACTAAATAAGTGAATTTTTTGGCGTTTCGGTACTACATGTAGTGGTTAAGTGCTAACGTAGGGCTTCCGAAATTAGTCAGAAATTTCGACAAAATTTACCAAAATGAACCCGGTAACCCGGGTTTTAGAAACTAGGAGAGACCAATGGCGGTAACTGTTTACACGCTTCCTGCCTGCGTACAGTGCGACAGCACCAAGCGCATGCTGCAGCGCAACCAAATCGACTACGAAGAGGTTGACATGAGCCAAGATCCGGTCGCCCTAGAGATGGTAAAGACCATGGGTTACACCGCAGCACCAGTAGTCGTCGCAGGCGAGGACCACTGGAGCGGTTTCCGCATGGACCGCATCCAGGCCATCAGCGCTTAGGTAGATGTGTGAGATGTTCGATTTGGTCTACTTCTCGAGCGTCTCGGAAAACACCAAGCGGTTTGTCGACAAGCTCGATCCAAATGCAATTCGGATTCCAATCAAGACCGAAGAGGCAGCAGAGTTTGTTCACAACCGGGACAGCGTTCTAGTTGTCCCAACCTATGGGGGCGGAAACGACACCTCCACCGTTCCGAAACAGGTAATCAAGTTTCTGAACAACCCAGCTAACCGCCAGCACATCAAGGCGGTTATCGCAGGGGGGAACACCAACTTTGGTGCTCACTTCTGCAAAGCAGGTGACCTAGTTGCCGAAAAGCTTGGGGTTCCAGTTCTCTACAAGTTTGAGATCACCGGAACACCAGAAGACGTAAGTGAAGTAAAAGAAAGGCTGGCCAAGCTGTGGCAAACCAAATCGTAGAACTAGCGGATGACCTAGGAAACCCAACCGGCAAGACTGCCATTGACAATGCCCTGAGCTATCAGGACCTCAATGCCATGATCAACCTCTGGGGTCAGGACGAGAAGCTGCAGCTTGAGAAAGACAAGCTCGCTGTTCGCAGGTACTTCCTCGACCACGTCAACCAGAACACCGTGTTCTTCCACAGCCTTCAAGAGCGCCTGGACTACCTGGTTGAGAACGAGTACTACGAAAAAGAGATTCTGGACCAGTACTCCTTCGAGTTCATCGAGAAGCTAGAAGCCCTCGCCTACTCCAAGAAGTTTCGCTTTGAGGCATTCATGGGTGCCTACAAGTTCTACACCGGTTACGCACTAAAGACTTTTGATGGCACCCGCTACCTAGAGCGCTTCGAAGACCGAGTTGTAATGGTTGCCCTCACCCTGGCAGCCGGTGACGAAGACGTCGCCACCAACCTGGTGGAGGAGATCATCTCCGGTCGCTTCCAGCCTGCGACCCCAACCTTTTTGAACTGCGGTAAGAAGCAGCGCGGTGAGTTTGTCTCCTGCTTCCTACTTCGCATCGAAGACAACATGGAGTCGATTGCCCGTGGCATCAACTCAGCCCTGCAGCTCTCGAAGCGCGGTGGCGGTGTTGCCCTATCTCTATCCAACGTCCGTGAATACGGCGCACCAATCAAGAAGATTGAGGGCCAGTCCTCCGGCATCATCCCGGTGATGAAGCTTCTCGAGGACAGCTTCTCCTACGCAAACCAGCTCGGTGCCCGCCAGGGTGCCGGTGCCGTTTACCTAAACGCTCACCACCCAGACATCCTGAGATTCCTAGACACCAAGCGTGAGAACGCTGACGAGAAGACAAGAATCAAGACTCTCTCCATTGGCGTCGTAGTTCCAGATGTCACCCTGGAGCTAGCAAAGAGCGGCGAGGACATGTACCTGTTCTCCCCATACGATGTTGAGAAGGTCTACGGCGTTCCATTTGGCGACATCTCGGTAACCGAGAAGTACCAGGAAATGGTTGATGACCCAAGGATTAAGAAGTCCAAGATCAAGGCCAGGGAACTGTTCGAGCGCATTGCCGAGTTGCAGTTTGAGTCTGGCTACCCATACGTGATGTATGAGGACACCGTGAATGAGGCCAACCCAATCCAGGGCCGCATCAACATGTCCAACCTCTGCTCCGAGATCCTGCAGGTAAACACCCCAACCACCTACAACCAGGACCTCAGCTACGACGAGATTGGCAAGGACATCTCCTGCAACCTAGGTTCAATGAACATTGCAATGGCAATGGATGGACCAGACTTCGGTAAGACCGTGGAGACCTCCATCCGTGCACTTAGTGCAGTTTCTGACATGTCCAACATCGAGAGCGTTCGCTCAATCTCGGATGGCAACCACAAGAGCCACGCAATTGGTCTAGGCCAGATGAACCTGCACGGTTATTTGGCCCGCGAGAAGGTCCACTACGGATCCGAGGAGTCAATCGACTTCACCAACATGTACTTCTACACCGTGGTCTACCACGCCATCAAGGCCTCTAACAAGATTGCCATTGAGCGCAAGACCCACTTCCACAACTTCGAGAACTCGAAGTATGCAACCGGTGAGTACTTCGACAAGTACACAAACCAGACCTGGGCACCTGCCACCCCAAAGGTGAAGGAGCTCTTTGACAAGGCAGGTGTTGCAATTCCAACTCAGGCTGAGTGGGAGACACTAAAGAAGTCGGTTATGAAGCACGGTATCTACAACCAGAACCTGCAGGCCGTGCCACCAACCGGTTCGATTTCCTACATCAACAACTCGACCAGCTCGATCCACCCAATCGCATCTCGCATCGAGGTTCGTAAAGAGGGCAAGCTTGGTCGCGTTTACTACCCAGCACCATTTTTGTCTGAAGAGACCTGGGAGTACTACGAGGATGCCTACGAGGTAGGTCCAGAGAAGATCATTGACGTCTACGCAGCTGCCACCCAGCACGTTGACCAGGGACTATCTCTGACCCTGTTCTTCAAGGACACCGCCACCACTCGTGATGTCAACCGCGCACAGATTTATGCGTGGAAGAAGGGCATCAAGACCATCTATTACATCCGCATTCGCCAGGCTGCCCTTGAGGGCACCGAGGTCGAAAACTGCGTCAGCTGCATGCTCTAGGACAAAAGGAAGATCGAAATGGAAAAGACCAAACTGATTAGCCGTCCCATCAACTGGAACAAGATTGAGGACTCCGTAGACCTAGACGTCTGGAACCGCCTCACTCAGAACTTCTGGTTGCCTGAGAAGGTCCCACTATCGAACGACGTTCAGTCCTGGGGCACCTTGCGTCCACACGAGCAGAAGCTCACCATGCACGTCTTCACTGGTTTGACCATGCTGGACACCATTCAGGGCACCATCGGTGCCATGAGCCTGATGCCAGATGCCAGGACTCAGCACGAAGAGGCTGTCATCACCAACATCGCCTTCATGGAGTCCGTCCACGCCAAGAGCTACTCCTCGGTGTTCTCAACGCTGTGCTCGACAAACGACATCGAAGAGGCATTCCGCTGGTCAGAGGACAACCCCTACCTGCAGAAAAAGGCCGAGATCATCCTTGGCTACTACAACGGCGATGACCCACTAAAGCGCAAGGTTGCCTCCACACTGTTGGAGTCCTTCCTGTTCTACAGCGGTTTCTACCTACCGATGTACTGGTCATCCAGGGCGAAGCTAACCAACACCGCTGACCTAATTAGGCTCATCATTCGCGATGAGGCCATCCACGGTTACTACATCGGTTACAAGTTCCAGCTCGGCTTCAACGAGGCATCCAAGGAGCGTCAGGAAGAACTACGCAGCTACACCTACGACCTACTCCTCGAGCTCTACGAGAACGAGATCAAGTACACCGCGGACCTCTATGACGAGATCGGCCTAACCCACGACGTCAAGAAGTTCCTCCACTACAACGGCAACAAGGCCCTGATGAACCTGGGCTTTGACCCACTGTTCCCGAAGGACGAGTGCGACGTCTCCCCCGCTATCTTGAGCTCACTGAGCCCATCCAGCGATGAGAACCACGACTTCTTCTCCGGTTCTGGCTCCTCATACGTAATCGGCAAGCACGAATCAACCACTGACGACGACTGGGACTTCTAAGGAGGCGACCATGGGATGCAATTGCGGTAAAGACACTTGCGGCTGCGGCGGCAAGCACTAGTTCAAAGACTAAGCAAAGAGCCGGCTGAGAGAATTCTCTAGCCGGCTTTTTCTTCCCCTAAAGAAAGGCAACTGATGGATAGCGCACTGATTCTCGCGTTCTCCGTCACGCTGTTCGCCGGCCTTGCCACCGGCATTGGTTCCACCATTGCCTTTTTCACCAAGACCACCAACAAGAGCTTCTTTGCGCTTTCGATGGGGTTCTCGGCCGGTGTGATGATCTACCTGTCATTTGCAGAGATTCTCCCCAAGGCCACCGAATACATCGGCGAATCCACTACGGAGATTCAAGCTGCCGCTTTAGCAGCCGGAGCACTGATCGCTGGCATGGTGCTAATGGCCGTCATTGACGCTCTGGTGCCATCGGGAGCCAACCCACATGAAAACACCCAGGTCGAGCTTCTAGGCTCCTCACAAACCCCCATAGAGGGCATTGGCGTTGAGAAGGAAAGACTTCTCAAGATGGGTGTCTTTCTAGCCCTGGCAATTGCCATCCACAACTTCCCAGAGGGCCTGGCGACCTTCCTTTTGGTGCTAGATGACCCTGAGATTGGCATTGCCTTGGCAGTAGCGGTCGCTATGCACAACATCCCCGAGGGCATTGCGGTCTCGGTCCCCGTTTATTACGCCACCAAGTCCAAAGGCAAGGCCTTCAGGCTCAGCTTCCTATCTGGTCTTGCTGAGCCTGCAGGCGCCGTGATTGGTTATTTGATCCTGGCCCCATTCTTGAGTGACTTCGTGCTCGGAGTTATCTTTGCCGGGGTTGCCGGTGTGATGGTGTTCTTGGCAATTGACACCCTGCTCCCAACCGCTAAGAACTCAGCCCGCGGTCACCTGACGGTTTATGGCTTCATGCTCGGCATGAGCGTTATGGCGCTCTCGCTAGTATTGCTTTCGCTCTAGAGCATTCCCGTGAACTGAACCAGTAGCAAGAACACGACAAAACCAAAGAGCCTGTAGGCCCAGCGCCACTGTGGCTTGAGGAAGAATCGCTCCTCACCCTCATTACCTTCACGGCCCAGAATTCCAAGCACCGAGATCGTCAGGATCAGACCCAGCAGCGCGAAGACAAAGATCGTAGAGAAGTTCGGGTGATCACCAAATAGCGAGCTGAGAGCCCCCTCCAGGACGATCTCTAGGCCAAGCACCATTGCTAGTCCTGGCAAGCCAACTGGCAGCACTCTCCAGAGAGCAGGGAAATTTGGCAGCTTGTCGGTGAAGTAGCCCAAAAGCGTCGGCACCATGAACAGTGCAGCGGCAATCCAGACCACAACACCAAAGCCCATGAAGGCGCTGGCGATAAAGACATAGAAGAAGTAGCGCAGGATCTGCACCGTGATGACCTGGCCCATAGGTGGTGCTGGCAACGTGTCAGGAGCAAGCTTGTCCATGCGCTGCGGGAAGAGCCTTCCCGTGATGTCCTCAAGAACGATCCTGATCGCAATGGCAACCGTCGCAATGAATTGGAAGGCTTCCACGTAGTTGGCCGCTGGCACAGTCAGACCAGTCAGTGCTGGCAGGGCTCTAACTATCAGACCTGCAACCCAACCACCCATTAGCGATGCGAAGGCGATGTCACCAATTCGAGAGATAAGGCCATCCAGGTCGTTCGAGACTCTCCTGCGGAAGTTCCTAATCGACCTGGCAAGCACGATTGGTCCAAAGCCAGCAACCACGATGCCGGCGAGCATTCGCCAGTCCTCAATGCGCGCGAAGTCCACCAACGGCAGGGACAGCAGCACGTAGATAAAGACTGCAATAGAACCTGCGAAGGCATCGAAGATACCTAATACCGCAATCGCCATAAACAACAGCACTGGTGGGTGCAGAAGCATTCCAGCATTGGAATTTATCGATGTAACAGCCAGCAACACTCCAATAACAATGGTTAGAACCGAGAGCGGACCAAACATCGCCCTGAGGTAGACACCATCGTTGATCAACTTCGAGACCAGCGGTGAGAACCTGGCAACCTTACGAGTAGCCCAACGGGTAGGCCTATCTAGCGCCGTCATCAGCGCTAATCCAAAGAGACCTAATCGATCACCCGGACCGGGCGGAGCACCCGAGAAAACATCGAGGTCGTATTCAGCCGATGCCATCGCATCGAGAACGTCTTCGTTCATCTCCGCACCGGTCATGCCACCCGAAGCTCCGGCAGCTCCCGCAGCACCTGCTGCACCAGATGCTGCGGCGGCGGCACTTGCGGCTCCGGCTGCTGCCGCTGCCGCGGCCGCTGCTGCAGCAGCTCCGATTGCTCCGGCCACTGCAATCAGTGCACCGGTTGCTGCCAAGAGGTTGTTGGTTGCCTGAACCGCCTCAGGCGAACCAAGTGGATCAAACTCAACAATGACACTGTCATCTCCAGAGGCACCAATGCCCGCGTTTGGCTGAGGTTGGCCAATGTCAATGCCAAGAGCGTTTGCAAGTCCACCAATTGCACCAATCAAGCCCTCAACAATTGCTCCTGCAGGCCCTGGAACAGCACTATCGAAGATGCCCGAACCGGGGTCACTTGGTGGAGCGGCAATTGGTGGAGCAGGTTCAGAAGTCTGAGACGGTGTTGGGGTTGGAGTCGGGGTCGGTGTCTCTGTGACTTCTGGCTCAACCGTTGGCTCCTCTGAAGGAGTCGGGGTTGGTGTGGCAGAAGGCTTTGGTGTCACACTTGGCTTTGGTGTAGCCGATGGCTTAGGTGTTGGTTTTGGAGTTGGCTTTACAGTCTCTTCAGGCAGCACTGGAACGACCGGCTTCGGAATGAATGGGTAGGTAGGCGTTCCAGAGTCCAAGGTCACCGGTGGTGGCGGTGGCGGAGTTGGGTCTTCTGGTGTCACAACAATCACGCTTGCAGCTGGGCTGAAGCCGATTGAGTTACGGGCCTTGACCTCGATCGTGTAGGTGGTCTCCCAGTCCCAGCTCAAGAACAGCGCGTTCGCTGCAATTGGCGAGACGGTCAGCGCAACTCCATTTACAAAGACTGTGTAGTCAATGATTGAGGAGCCTCCGTCAAATGTGCTGCCAGACCAAGCAATGAAGATGTCATCGCCCTGGATTTGGGCCGAGGCAGTGACAGGTGCCGTCGGTGCAGTGAGCAGCTGCTGCTGCAACATAGCCGTGTTTAGCAAATTAGAGGTAGAGGAGGTGTCCGTTACGGTCACAATCATGAACTCGTAGTTTGAACCAAGATCTGCCATGGCGGTTGGAGCAGGCTGATTGACCTGCTGGGCTTGGTTCATTGTGATTGGGAGAGCAAATCTAAACAGTGGCTGCAGTGGCTGCGGCTCACTAGCAGCCTGGAAGCTGAACGCAAAGCTGAAGACCTGCATGGGGCTCGGTGCTCCAAACGAGGCGGACTCAGCAAGAATCTCGTTGCTCTCGGTGGACTCTGGTTCTGGCTCTGGCTCAGGTGCTGGAGGTAGCAAGCTCAGCGGTACCGCAGAGCTTGTGGCGCTAAAGCTCGAGATGCTTGGGAGCTGGGTGTATTCACTGGTTCCAACCGCCCTAACAAAGAGGTCGAACTCCTGGAACTCGCCATCGATAGCGATTGGAGTGTCCCACTCGAGCGTTGCGGTTGCATCGTCAGAAATGGCCCTCAGACTCTGTGGAGCAGCGAAGTTGGCCGCTGGCGTGATTGGTGCCGAGGCATCTGAGATTTGGCCGGTGCCGTAGGCGGTGACGGCCGCCACGGTGACGATGTATTCCTCTCCGTTGGTTAGACCATCAATTTCACAACTGACCTGGCCCTGCGGAGTGACAATTGGACTTCCAGAGGAATCAAATTGTGGGGTGTCATCAAGAGGAATACATGCGTAGCTCGTGACCTTGGCACTTGTTGAGACATTCGTCACGACTGTCTCATAAGCGGTGATGGTAGATCCGCCTCGGAACGACGGCTCACGGAAGGACAGCAGAATCGACTCGTTGGCACCCGCCACCGAGGTGATAAATGGCTTTCCGGCAGGCTTTGGCAAAATCTCAAAGCGCTGCTTCACGATAGGAGCTTCGCGATAGAAGCGGTTTCCAGCCTGGGTTGCCCAAACTTCACAGGTTCCGGCTTTACCCAGAGTGACCAGTCCAGCTGACGACACCGAACAGATTGCGCTGTCGAAGTTTTGAGGCTGAGAGAACGAAACATTCAATTCAGCGTTCGAGGTTGCGGTGAGGTTGAAGTTTGGGTCACCAAAGTCAACGTTGGCAAGTGCTTCAAAAGTGATGGTCTGGTTTAGCTTGTCGACCTCAATAACCTGGCTGATGCTAGGCGCCTCGAGGAAGTTGTCATCTCCTGCCTGCGTGGCAACCAGCACACAGCGACCAGGACCAACAAATGTGACCTTGGTTCCAGATGCGGTACAGGCGGAAACAATTGGCGATCCCGAGGAATCAAGTTCGGTGGCGATGCTGATGTTCACAGCCAGCTCACTTGAGGCAACAGCGGTTGGCTCGTACTCGTAATCCTCAACCTCAGCACCAGGCGAACCAAATGCCTTTGGCGTCTTCGGCATGATCGAAGTGAAGCGAATGAATTGCCTTGCCTTCACAACCGAGAAGCTCTGTGTGAGAGATTCGTTGGTTAGATAGTTGAGAGATGCGGACTTGATGGCCTTGATGTCACAACTTCCCGCAGCTTTACCCTGCACGAATGGCAGACCATCGACAGTTACAACTTCGCAGTTGGTGCCTCCGCTGACAACCTCGAAACTGACCTGGCCGGTGCCGTTGCCGCCAGCCGCAAAGAGCCTTTGAGTTTCACCGAACACAACAACGGGGTTCGCGACCATCGAAACGGTGGCTTGCTCGGTTGGCATCACAGCGATGTCCAAGTAGTTGGTAATCGGGTTGTAGTCCGAGTCGCCAAGCTTTGTGACGATCACCCGACAGGCGGCCACTTCAATACCGCTGACAAGTTGAACGCTTCCGGGGAAGACCGCATTTCCAACCATCACACAGGGCTGAGTGTTGTTGCCAGCGGCAAGTAGGGCTGGCGAATTGGTGATCTGGTAGACAATTTGAGAGCCGGAAACGGTGCCGCCTTCAAACTCAAGCCAAACTGGCTCACCAAACTCCTTGTTCACCCTAAAGAAGTCCGGCAGGTTACTCTCCGCACTGGATGAGACCGCGAAGGAGTCTGTGACTCTGGAGATCAATAGCGCTTGGTCCGCCTTCGCGATGCTCAAGGTGGTTTGAGCGTTGGTGGTCAACCAGGAACCACGAGTCTCACCAGCTACTTCAACATTGGCCAGCTGCTGCGAAACATTCACAATGCAGTTACCGGCTCCCTCTATGGTCACCTCGCCGGAGCTTTGATCCACGCTGCAGACTCCAAGTGAGGTTGGTGAGGTTGTAAAGCTCAGCACCCCATCACTCTCGGAAGTAACTGTGACGCTCACGGTCGCACTCATTGAGAACACGGTGTTCTCATAGCTAATTGCCAATTGCGGGGTGAGGTTTACAAACAACCCGCCACCTGAGACCACTGGCAAGCCGGGAGCTTGATACGAGACCGTGTAGCTCTCAGATGGGATACCAATCAGAGCCACACCAGAGAAGTTGGCAATACCGTTGACGAACGTCGCGGTTGAGCTTCCAGTGATGGCACCTTCAGCACCGCCGGTCACGGAGATGGCTGCCGCAAGACCTGTGGTCGTGGTGGCCAAGTTGCCATCCTGGTCATAGAGGCTGAGCTGTGGCTGTCCGGCGGCAACCTGGCCAGATGGCTGCCTGGTGGTCAGGTTGTTGTCAATCTGCATGTAGGCAGCAGGTCCTGGAGCCAATTCAAACGGCAGCGATGTGACTTGGGAAATCGAAGAGCTCACAAGAGCTACTGGTGACGATGATGCGTCTCCTTGGACATAGAAGGCGAACTCTTCCAGCGACGCCTCTCGGAAGGTCAAGCTGTACCCAAACTCAAGATCACCCTGAACGGCAAGGTTGGTGAAGCTCACGACACCATTGCTAGCAACCGCGACAACCTGACCCGAGAGAGTTCCGTTGCCATTGAGGACCGCAATCACCCTGGTCGAAGAGTCGTTGGTAACCACGTTGCTATAGGTGTCATAGAGAGTCAATTGCGGCTGGGTTGACAGTCTCGCCCTGGTGGGGGCAGCAATTTCGTTTGAAACGCTGACGACATTTGTAGTGACGACCATGGTGCGGGCAATATCGGGGTTCAGGCTAAACAATCCAGTGTCCGCGGTCAGCGAGGAATCAGCGGTGTTTGTGATTCGTAGTTGGAAGTTATCGGTCGTTAGACCAGCAACCCCAACGCCATCAAACTGAACTCTCGGACCACCCGCGACGGTGGCAACATATGGACTCGTCGTGACAATCAACTCTGGCAGGTCGGCATTAGCACCAACCGGGTAAATGGTGGAGCCTTGAATCAAGCTCAGCTCAAACACAAGATCTTCAGTCAAGGTTGCAGGGTTTCCGGCCTGATCTCGAATCTCAATGATTGCTGGAGCGGCAAGCTCCTGGCCGGTAATTCCGCCGACAGGCTCCTGCACCACGACAATCTGAGCTGGTGCTCCGGCCAAGACTCTGAAGGCCGGGGACGTCACGGGAGCGACCCCGGAAACGCTCGGTGTCACCGTCATGAAGTAATCGACTCCCGGGGATCCCAGCATGCTAATACTCGTGAAGTCAAGAACACCGTTGGCAAAGGTGGGCATCACAACTTCGGTGGTTACCGATGGCGAAATTGCAATCTCTGCAGAATTGCCCTGAACGCTATCGGCAAGGTTGCCGTATTGGTCTACCAGCTTCAAAGATGGCTGCTGGCTGGCTGGGAAATTCTCTCCTACTGAAACCAGCAGAGGAGATTGTGAGAACACCAGGCTGGTTGGAGCACCGTGGTTCAGGCTAATGACCTGAGAATCAGTCGAAATCAGTCCGAGGTTCGGAGCCACAAACTGCAAACGGTAGTCAACTCCAACCAAGCCACCAACGACGTAGTCAGAGAACGTCACCACACCCGAGCTGAAGGTCAAAGTAGTGGTTGCACCGTTTGGTGGAACAATCACTCCACCACGGCCAACATTTGGATCATTGGCATCTACCTTGACACGAAGCTCGACCTCTGAGCTTGAGTCAGTGGTGATGATGTTTCTAAACCTGTCTCGAAGGTGGAGTTCATAAGAACCAAAGGCGGTCTCTCCAGCAGTCAGGTTCGGATTACCTTGCGAGGAAATGAAGATCTCCGTTGGATTTGCAGCCGATAGAACAAAGCCAAGGCTCTGGTTGCTATCTGCAAAGCCCGAGGCCTGGAATCTCAAGTTGTAGGTGTGGCCAGGAACACCAATTACACCGAGGTCGGCAAAGGTTGCAACACCATTGACATCGGTGACTGCCTCTGGAGTGCTCAGAGGAGGTTCAACAACTGCAGCACTCTCGGTCCAGTTACCAACCGCCTCTGCCGCGTAAATAGCCTTCTCGATGACACCGGATCCAACCATGCTCTCTAGCTCCGCCGAAATAGTGATGTCGCCCACTGGCACTCGGTTACCAAAGCGGTCACGAATCTCGACCACTGGCTGTGGCGTGAAGGCTGCACCGGTTTGAGTTCCAGAAACCGCAGGCTGAGTGACAATCGCAATTCGGTCAGCCTGGCCAAATGTCAGTGTCACATCGTGAGTGGTTGATAGCACAGTGGTTCCGAAGGCAACGCGGTAGGTAATCGTGTAGTTACCCACTCGACCCTCAAGCTTCACCCCTGGTGTCGCACTTCCACCAGCGAGGATCGCGTCAGAGTTGCTGATGGATACCACACCTCCACCAGAGGCAAACGCAGTAATGGTTCCGGTCTGGTTGGTAATCGGGTTGCCAGAGAAGTCGGTAACCGTCAGGGTCACTGGTTGGAACTCCAATCCAGCAGCAGCGGATGTGGCCAGGGAGCTAACGCTCAGCTGACTTGGTGCTGCTGGCGAGAGAGTCACAGCTCCAGACTCAGTGCTGATGCCGCCAGAGGTAAAGGTGATCTGATAGTCCTCGGAAACCAGTCCACTCAGCCTTAGATTCTGGAACGAGACCTGACCACTCACCGCTTGAGCGGAGAGCGAGCCTGCGAGCGAGCCGCTAGCTCCAGCGGTGAGTGTGGCACTCACGACTGTGTTGGAGTCATCAGAGATGTTGTTGCCGAACTTGTCAACGAACTGAATTCTCGGGAACTCAACTCCCGCAGTCTTTCCGCTAACCAGTTCACCATTCACAGCACCGAGCGGTTCTGAGATAAAGCTGAAGCCACCAAGTGGTCCTGGAAGAACTCGGAACTCATTGGTCTCGGTGGAAACCAAGCCAGAGGCTGAGATCACCATGGAGTAGCTGTGCTCAAGGACACCCTTGAACCTCAGGTTGGCAAACGTTGCCTCACCATTGACCGCTGTCGCCTGAAGGTTCGAGATGTTGGTCTCTGGGTCAAAACCATTGGCCGAAATCATTGCACCGTTGAGACCAGCGTCATCGGTGCCTACAGAAGCTTCTAGGACCGTGGTGTTATCCCAAAGAACAACATTGCCATCCTGGTCCAGAACCTGAACTACCGGCTGGTCCACAAAAGACGTTCCCGCACGAACAGTCTCAGAAACGCTGTTCTTCATCGCGAGTGAGTGCGGGTTACCCGGCTGCAAGCTAATCAGCTGAGTGGTGATCAGATCAGCTGAACCGTTGTTATAGGTGAAGGTCAATAGGTAGTTAGCCAAATCACCATAGAGCGCAACACCGGAGAAGGTTGCAATACCATCAACCACAGTCGCCGAAGGTGAAACGCTAAAGCTGACCGAAGCAACTCCTGAGGCAGTCAAGGTCACGGTTCCAGAAGCACTCAGAGCCAGGTTGCCGAAGGCATCGCGCACCTCAATGCTTGGCTGAGTCTCAAACGCAAGCCTGCTCTTTGCGGTCGCAGCCTGCTGCACGATAGCAATCTGTGAAGGGGCGGCGTGAACAACGGTCACCGAGAAGGTGCTGGTAACAGCAGTCAGAGCATTGCCACCCCAAACAGCTGATACCTCAACCTCGTAGTCACCAGGTCTTGCAACCATCACATAGTTGGAGAAGGTTGCAAGGCCGTTGACCGAGGTTGCCGTTCCACCAGACTGACGCTGGAACTCAGCTCCAGAGACTGCAGAAACGGAAAGACTTAGATCAACTGAAGAGTCAGTGATGGTCTCGTTGCCAAAGGCGTCAAGAATTCGAACCGAGAACTCTTCATAGATTGAGCCAACAACATAGGAGTCGGTGCTTGGGTCAACAATCAGCTCAAACTTGGTTGGGTCGCCGTGAACCAAAGGAGTTGTTGAAGTTGAATCAACTTCTCCGACTACAGGTGCGGAGTTGTTTCCTGCAACCTCAGTCACCTTTGCACGCAGGGTGTAGTCAGCAACAGCTGCAGAGAAGGTGACGCCGGTGAAGGAAACGACACCGTTCGAGGCAACAAACTCAGAGGTTGAAGCAGCAACCTGGTTGCTGCCGTCAACCAGCTCTAGGACCACCTTGCTGGAGTTATCAACCGTCACTCGGTTGCCGTCAGCATCAACCAGCTCTGCCACAGGAACAGGACCGAAGGTCTTTCCAACCTGAATTCTGGTTGGTGCTGAAGTCAGCAACCTAACTGTCTCAGGGTCACCAGCTAGAAGCTGAATGGTCTCCGATGTCACCAAGGTCTGGCCATTGCTATTGACGGTGGTGTATTTCAAAACATAGGAACCAACAGGACCGTTTAGCTGAAGGTTTGCACCAGTGAAGTCAGCGACACCGCCAACTGCCTCGACGGTAACCGTTGAAGACAGTGACGGAAGCGGGCCAGAACCACCCGTGACATGCTCGATGGTCACTGTGACACTCAGCGTTGAATTTGGACCCGAGGTAATCAGGCTGCCTTCGGCGTCCCTGATGTTGATGGCAGGGCTAGCGACAAAGTTCTTACGGTTCTGGATAGTCGCGGAAGCGGTTGCGAAATCGAGCTGCGCTGCTGCACCAGCCAGAAGTGTGAACTCCTGGCTAGCTAGAACCTCGGCATTGATTGGGCTGCCGGCATTGGTTGCGGTAAAGCTGATGATGTAGCCGGCTTGGGCCAGGGCATTGAGTCTCAGGTTGGATAAGGTGACCACACCGTTCACTGCTCTTGCTGAGCGCCCATTCAATGAGGTCACCTGGGCACTACCTGAAGTCACAGTTGCCGAAAGAACAGTCGTATTGTCAGTAACAAGCGGGTTGCCATAGGCATCAAAGATCTCAATGGTTATGTCACTGTTGGCATCACTCTTTAGAGCCAGGCCGCTCTCGCCACCGCCGATGTCGCCGTTTACGGCGAACGAGAAGGTTGCAGGGGCCGCGGCGAGGATCTCGAAGTTCGTGGAGCTGAGCTCGCTGCCGGCCACTCCCTCAATTGCAAACTCGATTGAGTAGCCAGCGGCAGCTGAGGCCGTTGATGAAAGTGCGGTGAAAGTTGCTTCGCCGTTGACTGCATCAACTTCGTATGACTCATAAGCGGTGGCTGACTTACTTACCACCGCTGAGACGGTTGCAACCTGAGTTGCTGCGTTGCCCCAAATATCGAGTGCCTTTACGATCACTGGGTCCATCGTTGAGCCAGCAGTGTATTGGTTAGGGGGTTGCGTTCCACCCGTGAACGTGAGCTGGCTCGCATGGCCACCCTCTACCAGAACTGACCCACTGGCGCTTACCGAAGCATCTCCTGAGAGGGCAAAACTAAGTGCCCGAGAAATTGTCGCCTCACCCCCGATCACCACTGCACTAAATGTTGCGTAGCCAGCAGTCGGACTGGTTGTCGAGAGCGCGACGGTTATTTCTTCAGAGTAGGTCACGCTCGGCGACGTTGAAAATGAGTTCTCATACCTCAAGGTGACGGTTGGGGAGTTTGATGCCCAACTACCACGTAACCAATCCGTAACCACGTTTCCATCAGAATCCAAAACCCTCACGCCAAAGTCTTGGAAAGAGGCAATTCCAGCACTCACAGAAGAAGGCTGGGAAACGATCTCAATTCGACTTGGAGCGCCGTGAACCATTTCAATGCTTGACCACGAGGTAAACCCTGGCAAATAGGTCTTGGGGGCTGACACCACAGGAAGTCCATTTGATGTTCCCGACTTGATGTCTGAGAATGCAGGAGAGCCAACAGTCACGAGGTTCCGACCGCCAATTCGATCAAAGACTGTTCCTCCGGAGCTTTGATTGAAGTCGTAGTGAGCTCGCAGCGTAGCTGATCCCTTGACTGCCGCATCACCCAGAGTGAACATGCTTTGCTTTATTTGAGCTGCACTGAGCGCGGTTTCCCAAACCTTGACCTGGTCGATAAGTCCGTCAAAGCTGCGGTCCTCAGAGTTGATGTTGTTATAACCGACAAAGAAGTTGTCGATCATGTTGCCAAAGTTGACTACGTTGCCTACGGTGTGGCTCGCAGAATCAACAAATTCACCATTGCGATAGAAGCGGGCAGTGTACCCATTGCCCACTATATCGATAGAGACGGCAATGTGGGTCCAAACTCCAATGGGGGCTGTGAACCCAGCAGCGGAGAAATTGAACATGTCGTCGGTTTCGCTCCCCTCAGGGTTATAGAGCACCTGAATTAGATCGGAGCCGATGACTCCGTTTCCGACATTGATATCAAACCTGAGGAAGTTATCTCCAGTGCTGTTGTGGACGACTTGGTTCCACTTCTTGTTGAGCGAGTCCGGCTTGATCCAGGTTTCCACCGTGAAGGAAGACTTGGCTGGGATAACTTGCGAACTAAGTGTTTCAGCACCTTGGATTGCTGCAGTTCCAGGGTTATTCAGTGCGTAGTCAATAGTTGAGTCAGAACCGTTGAGACCGAAACTCGCTGGGGTCGCAGACTCAAAGGTGTCGGTGTAGAACACCAGCTGGTAACTGACTGGCGAGCCATCAGGGTTTCTTGAAGGACCAGTTACAACAATGTCGCTGAAAGTGACAAGACCAGCGGTGACCACTTGCGGAGAGTAGGTAATTGATAGCTGCGCACTGCTACTAACCCGGACGCTCACCGTCATGGAATTCTCGCGCGTGGTCAAGTTGTTGGCTGCATCTAAGACTCTCAGTGAGATGCGCGGAAGTTCCTCGCCAACCGCCGTCGAGGAAGGCAAAGAGGATGGAGTGCTGAACCTCTCTGGAGCTCCGTGAATGAGTGTGAAAAATGGAGAGTCAACAGTCAGCGTCTGGCCCGAAACAGTCGCCGTAAATCGGACTCTGTGAGATTCGGCATCGTCCCCCAAGAGATATAGCTGCTCAAAGGTTGCGATTCCGCTTGCAGAGATTGATTCCTGAGTCACACTATTCGGAGTTGAAAAAGCTCCTCCTCCTGCTGCTACCTCAGCTGAAATAGTCGTTCCAGCTCCTTCAATCACGTTGCCGAATGCATCTGCGAGGCTAACTGTTGGAACAACCTTTGCCACAGGGGCAAACCTAAGAATCACAATTCCCGATCCGCCATCGCCTCCGGGGGAACCCGAATGAAGACCAGCGCCACCGCCACCGCCCGAGCCTGTACCGTCCTGTCCTTGCGTCGCCGGGCAAGCTACTTGGTCTCCGGCCGCGCCTCGACCACCGATGCCGCTACCACCATTGTTCGAACACCCGCCTACCCCTCGATCAACCTCACTGTTGGTAAATGCATCCTCGGGCCCTCTGTCTCCACCACCGCCACCACCGGCAAATAGTCTTGTTTCACCTGTGATGGTTCTAGAAAGTGCTGCGCCGCCAACTCCGCCGACTCGGAATGAGGTGGCTCGATCAACGCTTCCACCAACCCCTCCGGCACCGCCGCCACCGGATCCGGCTTGCGTTGCACCCTTGGTCGAACCGCCGGCCTCGCCGAACTCTGCTCCGCCGGGGTATGTCACTCCGTCCGTTCTCTGGGTTCCAGCGACACCCGCTAAGAAGTTGCCATGCTCGCCGTTTCCACCCGATGATCCACCGGCTCGACCTGTAGCGTCAGCGGTCTTGTTTTGGTAGCCATAACCGCCACCGCCACCACCTCCGAGAGCAACGACTCCGTCGAAGGTGGTGTTTCCACCGTCAGATCCTTTGCCCGTTGCGGTGCTACTTGCTGCTCCATCACCACCATCCCCAATTGAAAGGTTCACCGAGGTTCCTGTCGGGGTGAAGGAATCAAAATAAACAACACCTCCGGCTCCTCCGCCAGCGCCGTCAAGGTGGCCGCCACCCCCACCGCCACCGGCCACAACGAGCAGGCTCACGGTGGAAACACCGATTGGCTTTGTCCAAGTGGCACTTCCGAGAGAGGTGAACTCCACAACGCAGTCACCCGAACCGTCCTTGGCTCGATAAGTCAGGTCACCCGCTGTTGGACATACGGTACTTGAATTACCTGAAGTCGCTGTCGTGCTTCCAATCCTGTCACCAGAAACAAAAGGCCCCTGCGGCTGCTGAATAATCTTCAAAGCACTTGCCGTTCCCGCGGACACTGTCATGCTCTGCGTGACGGTTGCTGCGGGTGAACCAAACGAATACTCGAGTGTGTAGGTGCCGACCTTGCCACCCAGAACAAAGTTCGAGAAGGTGGCAACACCTTGTGCAGAAGTTGTTGAGATCTGGGTTGTTCTGGTTCCAGCAACGTAGATACCAGCACTCTGAGTGAACACTCCAGTGGGGAGGATTCTTAGGGTCACAGTCGAATCAGAGCCTGGACCACTCAGAGCTCGGTTGCCATAGGCATCTTGGAGCTCGACGACCAACTGGTTGGTTGGAGTTGATCCAGCTTGAATAGTGAAGCTTGGGTTACTCACGAGGTGAACAGAGACCGGAGCACCGTTGGCAACGGTAACTGCGTCTGAGGTCGTGGCGGTTAGACCGGTGGCAGTTGCCTCGAAGGTGTAGGTCGCGGGTGAGGCAGAGATCGCAACTGCACTGAAGGTGATCACGCCGGAGGTCCCGGTGACCGAGCCGTTCACGACACCATTAGTGACAGTTGCTGTTGCCTGAGTCCTTCAGGTTCAGTGTGACTGTGACACTCTCACCGGTGTTGACTCGGTAACCATCGGCATCGAGAACTTCAACAGAGAAAGGTGCGATGCCGGCATTGATGGTTGCTGAGCCTGCTGGCTGAACTAGGAAGCTCAGCGATGCAGCATCACCAGAGGTGATCTCGAAGGTTCTCGAGAAGATGGCGTTGTCCTCGTAACCCTGGACAAAGTAGCGAAGCTGGTAGCCAGTTGATGGGGCAACGTTGTAGGTCAGGGCTTCAAAGGTGTGAGCATCGTTGCTTGCGGCAACCACTGCCTCAGACTTTGAGGTAGTGCCATTCCAAAGCTGAACCACCAAGTTGGAGCTCGTCTCAACCTCGTTGTCAAAGGCATCAAAGATCTTTACTGCACCCGGAGCAAATGGCACCGTGCGGCTGATGGTTACTGGTGGCTGAGTGGTCAACTGCAACTTAGATGCAACTCCCGGGCTCAGCGTGAAGCTCTGGCGACCAATGATTGTTGTGCCACGAGTTGTGGTCGAGCTGAAGATGAGGTTGTAGCCAGTGGAAGTTTCGGTGCCCTCCAGCTTTAGGCCATTGGCACTGAAGTCTGCAACACCAACAACCGCACTAGAGGTTGTTGATCCGGCAACTCCAACAGCCACTGAACTGACACCAATAGTTAGGTCTCTGTCGTCACCGGTGGTGACCAGGTTGCCGAAGCGGTCAAGGATGTTGACCTTTAGATAGCCACCGGCATCAAACGTCAGTGGCAGGCCAGCCTTTGGAGTTTGCAGGCCAACCAGCTCAACCTCGAGGCTGGCTGCCACATCGTTAGAGATGGTGATGGCGTGAGAGATGGAGACATCGTTGATGCTGGCAACGTTTGAGTTGCTTGCAGTGAACTTGAGAGTGTGAGAACCGGTTGCGGCAATCATGTTGAAGCCGTTGAAGGTGACGACACCGTTCTGGGCGGTTGCAACAGTTCTAGAAAGTGTTGATCCTGCGGTCGAGGTGATGATGACCTCGGTTGAGTTGTCACCGGTGACGAGGTTGCCGTAAGCATCGTGGATCTCAAGGATGCTCTGAGGCATGTTGATACCTGTCACCAAATCACTTGGTGGTGGAGTCTGCCAGGTGAGGATGCTTGGGTCGGCAACGGTAATCACAAACACTGAAGAGGTGACTGGGGCAAAGTTGCTGGCCTCAAAGACCAGTCGGTAGCTGCCAGGCAGGGCAACGATGTCAAAGCCTGAAAGATCTGCAATGCCGTTGGTAAACGTGACTGCCGAGCTCTGGGTAACTGGGCTCAGAGCAGCGCTGTTAGATGCAACCAGGGTTGCAGTAACAGTTATGTTGTCGCTGATCGTCACTGGGTTATTGAAGGCATCCAGCAACCTGACCTTTGGACCCGAGCTAAAGGTTGCACCAGTCTGCTTGGTGGTTGGCTGCTCGGTGATCTGGATCTTGGCAGCATCACCCGCAATCACCTCAATGTTCTGAGTGGTGCTCACGATGTTGCCATTGTCGTTCAAGTGTGTAGGTGATGAGGTAGTTGCCAATGGCACCAGATGCTCCAACGCTCTGGAAGGTTGCCAAGCCCTCGACCGCAGCACTCTGTGTCGCACCGAAGGTGCCGATCTGTGCAACCCTCGCTGAGACAGTTGCGCTGGTTGGAACCTGGCTGCCGTCAGCATCCAGCACGCGCAGGATTGGCTGCTGAGCAAAGGCCTCGCCAGCCTTGGCAGTCTGCGCAATCTGAACTAGATCTAGAGAAGCAATTGCACCAGGGGTGATTTCAAAGGTGTCGGAGTTGCCATCCAGTGCTGCCAGCAAGAGCAACACCCGAGTAGGTGGCTGCCATTACCTCGAGGCGGTAGGTATCGGCAAGGAGACCTAGAGCGAGGTTGTCGAAGGTGATGTAGCCACCAGAGGCCTGCTTGGTTATACCGGTTAGCAAAGTTAGGTGTTGCCTCTGCCGAAGCGCTGTCAATTACCCTCAGCCTTGCGGTGGTGAGAGAGTCTCCAGCGACGTGGTTGCCATAGACATCCAAGATCTTGAGTCTTGGTGATGTCATCACTGCACGAGCAACAACATCACTTGGCTGAACGTCCCACTCAAGGCTGTGAGGGGTAGCGGGGCTAACCACAAACTGTGACGAGGTAACGCTGGCAAGTGGTGAGGTGCTGGTGTCCTCGAAGCGAATGCGGAAGGTGCCGGCGTTGGTTCCGGTGAGATCTTCAAAGGCGAGCACGCCGGCACTTGCCGTGATGGTTGCCGAGATGCTCTCGGTGCCATCGGCCTTCACGAAGACTGGACGGAGCTCAAAGTCGTTGTTTGAGGTGACAACGTTTGAGTAAGCATCGATCAACTCGATACTGACCTCGGGCGAGAAGGAAATACCTGCGACTATGTTGCTTGGTTGCTGAGCCACTCGCAACGAAGATGGTGTTCCAGGCTGCAGCTGGAAGTTATTGACAGCGGCAGAGATGGTTGTGGACTCAGTTGAACCCTGAATCACAACTGAGAACTCCACCGTGTAGTTGACTCCGACCGAACCTGCAATAACAAGGTTGGAGAAACTTGCCACACCACCAGTCGCAGCTACCTGGCCTCCGCCAAGAATCTGTCCTCTAGGGCCGGTGATGGTCGCAGAGACTGTTGCGGTGTCGTGAGGGGCAACCTTGATTGTGTTGCCACCAGCATCAATGATTGAAATGGTTGGGGTCTGGAATAGCGCACCGCCAGCAGAACCCCAGCGGTTGGACCAGTTGATGTTTAGGGACGATGGCTGCGAGGAAATCAATTCGTAGTTGTCACCGGTGACAACAGAGTCAACTAGGACGCCATTCGAGAGCACCTCAAATGTCACTGGGTACTGGCCCTGAGCACCCAAGAACCTCAGTCCGGTGAATTGAGCAAAACCACCAGCAACGCTAGAGACTGTGACTCCAGAGAGTTGAGCTTGAGCGCTAGCGGTTGCCTGGACTTGGTAGTTCGATGCCAAGGTGTTTCTTGCATTCAGGGTTTGAGCATAGGCATCAATCAAGCTGATCTGTGGTGCTGGGTTGACTTCAGCGTTCTGATAAACGGCAGTTGGCTCAGTAACTGGCACCTGGCTCGCTCTTGCAGAAACCGCAACACCAAAGACTGGCGTCACTCCGTCGACCTCGGCAGGAGTGTAATCACCGGACATCTGGCTGAACTGCACGTTTCCGGCCGACAGGTTGCCAGAGTTCAGTGCCAGCAGTGATGGGGTTGCACTCGAGTAGTCAGAATCAAGTCTGATGGAACCACCGGCTTGGACTGCGAGGTTAGAAACACTGAGGTTGTTGCCATCGGTGTTTGCGACCGAACCAGCAGTTCGAAGTCTCAGAGTGTTGCTGCCAGCCTGGTCGCGCACCAGTGGGCTTTCGATTGTGATGTTTCCAGCGTTGGCAGCACCAATTCTCAGTTTGCCCGCGGTCACCTTATCTAGGTCCTCGGTGGCAATGTTCAGTGTCGTAGTTGCAGCACTTGACTTGTCAGTTGCACTTAGAATCCTGATGCCTGTTCCAGAAGATGCCGAACCTAGATCCACGGCTCCGGTGCCGGCATTGATGGTCGCGGAAGCGCCCAATCCGATGCTGTCAGCTCGAACCAGAACATCGCCATTGTTGGTGACAATATCGCTGTTGCCGGTGAAGCCAGTGACCGAGTTAATACTTATCTGAGCGCTCTCGGAAATCGACTCCAGGGTGTTGGTGAGAGTCAGTGAACCCGCGTTCAACTCAATTGGACCGTTGACCCTGATCAGGGAGGCAATCGTGGTTGGCGTCAGAGTCTGAGTCGCTACCGTTCCAGTCTTGCCGATTCTGGTGTTCGAGAAATCGAAGACCTGCACGGTCGAGTCCATGAAGAATAGCGTTCCGGCACCCCGATAGTTTTGGGTAATTGGCTCAATCACAAGTGAACCAGTAGCGGCGATTCTCATGTTGCCATCAAGAGCCAAGCGATCAACCCTGATCGTCACATTGGCACTTGAGGTTGACTCACCAGGACCGGTTCCAAGATATGAGGTGCCACCAGTCCAAATTCGAGAACCGTTCGCGATCAGATTTATCTCACCGGTCTCACTCAAGACTTTGGCATCATTTAGGCCGATGCCGGTGTAGGCATTGTCGACATCCGCGGAGTTAGTTGAAGTCAGATTCAGCTCTCCATTGGTGGCCTTGATTTCTGCCCCATTCACAGACAGAGCCGTGTATGCCGACTGAGCATTCAAGGTGCCACCGATGGAGATGTTTCCATTAGTTGAACTGATGTTTGAGCCCGATTCAATCGTCACACCACGACGACCACTTTGCTCAGCAAGACCCTCAACCACTATTTCTCCTGTAGTGGAGGTCAAGGCAGAACCTGCGATGTTGACACCGTCATAGGAAATGTTTGCCCTGCTAACTCCGCGGATTCTCATGAGGGAGTCACCGGAGTTTAGAGACGCGTTCAAAAGTCTCACACCGTGAACCGTGGTGTTGCCAGCCGCGTAGCCAGCTGGAACATCTATGTTGGTGCCATTGTGGTTAGTAGGTCTCCCCTGCTCCACCACCAATAAAGATGGGTGCTCCGGCAGAGGAGCTGAACGTAGTGTCAATGTCAGAACCGATGTTGACTATTCCGTAGCCAGACGAGTTACCGTCTGCCCACAAAATCACCGGTGATCCTGCCGAGCGGATTGCTTTGGCGTCAGGCAGTGTGATGTTGTAGTTGGCACGGAGAAGGATGTGGCCATCGGACTGATTTACCGTCAAGAAATTGGTCGGCAAAGAGGAGTTGAATGGCTCAATCGACTCGGCATAAATCTCAATGACTCGTTGCGCGGTGATTGGGGCCTCGCCTAGATCTGCAAGCTTTCGGTTGGTCACTTTGCCGTACTGGAAGGTTTCCGGAGTGGAGACAAAGTTGAGGTGGTAGTCCTTTCGACCAATCTCCTCGTTGTTGGTGAAGCTCGCGGAGTTGGACTCCAAAACTATTGGACCTGCGATATCAAATCTGAACTTGTTGTCGTAGCTCGAGGACCAAGAAGAATCAAACATCTCGTCGGCCTGAATCTTCAGCCCACCATTTGGGTTCTTGAAGGTTGCACCAAATGGCATGAACAAACCGTGCTCGCGGTTGCCGTCCGTCACACCAATGATCTTGATTGCATCGTCATCGGCGTTGATGGACTCGATCACGTAGTCATCGGCATAGGTAACTGAGAGTTGTCGAGTTAGATGATGCTGGTGACTGAGACTTGGTTACTTGCGTACATGTTTAGGCCCACACCACCACATGTCACGTTATTGGTTGGGCTAGCACACTCGCCGTGGATTAGCACCTTGCCGCCATCGGCGAAGATTCCAGAGGTTCCGTTGGTCGTGTTGCTATCACCCATTGCCACAACACCGTAGGCCAGGGAGTACCAGCTACCTGGGTAACTGGAGTTGTTGGTTGTCTGACCACGAATCACGATGTCACCGCCACCGGAGTGGATGGATGTGGTGTTGATCCACTGTTGACGCAATCCGATGTGGACTCCAGAGAGGTAGCCGTTACCGGTGGTTTGAGACCCGACGTGGCCGCTGTAGTTGTAGGTACCAAAGCCCTCTGCGAAACCACCCGGCACCGTGGCATTCAAAACCGATGAGTCAGAGCTTGCAACCGAAGTGCCACCCGCGATGTGGATGTCTCCACCACCGGTTGAATTACAGCTCGTGAATGCTGCATCACCTTGAGAAACGGCTGCGAAGTTGGTCGCCGAACAAATACGGGTGCCATCCTGAATGATGATTGAACCAACATTCGTACCAGCATTTGACCAAAGAACAATGCTCGAGCCATTTGTGAGGATGTTGGATCGCAAAGTATCGCTGTTCGCGACGTAGTCGGTGAAGATGCTTCCGCTCGCCTTTGCCCGGATGCCTGCAGAAGCAGTTGGCGTATTCATTGCCAGCGACTTCAGGTCACCATCGATATAGATGTTGGATCCGTAGAGCTCAATAGATCCATCGGCCACAAGGTTTGGTCTTGTGTAAAGCTCCGCACTTGCAGTGGTGCTGTCCTTACCAAACCTGATGTTCGCAGGCACAACCTTGCCGTAGGTGGCGTAGTGGTTGAAGGTGGTGGTGAAGTTTTGCCCCTGAGGCTCCATAACAACATCGCCTGTGGTGCGGATTGTCAGCACATTATTGAAACCATAGTGGATTACCTGGTCACCAACGACCTTGATGTCTGCTGTTGAGTTTTGAACATCAGAACCGTCACACAACGAAAGACCAAAGTTTGGAAGATCGTTAGTAACACAGGAGCCAAGAGCGACATGACCAAGGTTTGAATATCTACCCGAGAACCTGACTCCACGCTGGTTACCATCGATCGTGATGTCGCCCTCTTTAGACAAAATCGCTGTTCCGTTAATCTCAACACCGAGGAAGCCACCGGTTCCCACCTTGGTGCCATCAATGTTGATACCACCTTGACCACTGGCCTCAATCAAGATGCGGCGATCCTGGCCACCGGTTCTCCAGGTGTAGGCGTGGAACCCGATGAGGATTGCCTCTTCCGAGCGGTCTGCAATCACTGCCTCAATGTTGATGGCAGGAGATGCGGTGGCCGATGACAGGATCGCAATCCTGCTGGCCTGGTTGGCTCCAATCTCAATACCCCTAGCTCTGCTACTAGCCACCGGCGTGCTCGCCTGAATGTCGATTTGTCCGGCACCGGCCGCAATGGTCTTGTGACCCTGAACCAAAAGGCCGGTCACGGAGTTGACGTGAGAACCGCCATACATGCGGATGTCTCCACCACCGGAATACATGATGCCCGAGGTGCCACTTGTACCAAAGCGAACACCTGGATTGCTGCTAGTTCTAGTCCTCGCGAATCCGTAGGGACCGATGTCATCATTTGCGCTTCCAGAGGCCATGACAATGTTTCCACCGCCGGTTGCGGTGCGGTAGCCGGGAATCAGAGTCTGAAGCTGAGCCTGGCTAATGTTGTCAACCTGCAAAATTGCAATATCAGGTGCCATTGCCGAGACCAGCTGGACTCCGTCGGCAACATATATGAAGGAGTGCTCGGCATCATTGTTGTTGTTGTTTGAACGCAAGATGATGTCACCGTTGTTGGTGAAGAGGCCGCCTCGAGACCAGTCATGAAGATAAAGCTCTCTAGAGGCCTTCAGCTCGATGTCGGCGCCATCCGCCAAAGTTCGAAGCGTGCCATAGATCTGGATGTACCCACCACGAATGTTGAATGGACCCTGGCCGTAGGCCTCACCATAGAACCTTGTGGGCTGAGCGGGTGCGTTGTCCTTTGCAATGTCAAGAGTGCCAATGCCATACATTCTTGAATAGACGAAGGGCATTGACCGGAACTCATTGGATATCGGCATGATCGAGACATCACCGGTGGTGTGCAGAATCATGCGGTTATTGCTTGCAGAGTAAATTCTGTCGGTCTCAATAGTGATGTCGGCCGAGGATGTCCTGATTGTTGTGCCGACCGTTGCATTGCTCGGTGCGTAGCTCTGCTCGTCAACAGTGGTTGCTGGAGCGGCACCGAGCATGGCGCCAGGCCCGTAAGAACCGTTGTAATAGAAGAAGATGCCATCGTTATTGGCACTTGTTCTGAGGTCAATTGGACCGTTTTGCGACAGAAGCGCAGTGCCGTTGAGAGCCATAGCTACGCTTGTGCCAGTGGTCCTCGATGCATAGAGACTTATTCCACCCTGGCCACGAGCCTCAAGGACTATGTCGGTGTGAAGCTGGGCATTCAAGCCCGTGTAAATAGCCTGGCTACTCCCGTTGTGTTGGACTTCACCGCTGATGCTGATCGCGGGTGAGGAGGTGTTGTTAGAACCACCTGCTGCGTAAAGGTAGAGCTTGGCTGAAGATGCGCCATTCAGAAGGACGCCGTGATTACTTGAAGTGCGGCCAATGCCATCGATAGAGATGGTTCCGTCTCCAGCATCGATCAGTCCACCGTAAATGGAGACACCGTGAGAGTTGTTCCAGTATCCCGATCCTCTACCACGCATGATGATGTCACCACCACCGGTGTGAATCTTTGTGGCGTTGCTCGCATGCACCATTGCTCTGCAATAAGTTGACGCCGTGGATATTTTGGGAATAGGCCTCGGCTAGACCATTCGGGAATCCATTCTCATCGAAGGAATTTGCGGCTGCGAAGATGACGTGACCGCGATTGTTGTTGTAATCGGGATCGTCAGTCAAACCATTCGCGGTGTTGATCTTGACGCCAGAGGCGATGTAAACATCGCCGTTATGACCAAGGGCATCTGTTCCATCCGCGTGCGGACCAAAGATTATGTTTCCACCATTTGTCGTGAAACTCTTTCCACCGTTTGTGAGCACTCGATCCTCTGCGTAAACACGAATGTCGTTGTTCTCGCCAGTCACCCGGAGGTTTCCATATAAATAAGCTGTGTACTCAGCGCTAACGCTGACCCCGCCGGATGCGGAGATTGTCTGATAAAGAAGTACGCTTCCGCCATAGACCTCTAATGGGCCATTGACATCAAAGGTTCGGTTCAGTTCAATGCGGCGAATACCGTTGTTTCCAAGGCCATCTCCACTGCCTGCGATGAAGCGACCAATACGGACCTTACTTGGGGTGTTGACATCATTGCCAATAACGGTTGTCGTGCGAGGGAAGTAAATGCTTGCTGTGAAATCCGAGTTTGAACCCGGGTCAGCGATCAGCTCACCGTTTGTGAAGAAGTTTGAATAGTCTTCAGCTGCGAAGTAGGCACCGTGCAGGTTAATGTTTGCACTGGATGAGGTAATCGGCGAATTCGGCATTGAGCCGAAGTAGCTGCCGCGAGATGAGGCCCCATTGAAGTAGATGGACTTGTTGCCTGCATCGAGGGTGATGTCACCAGTCTCGGCAAGGAAGTTTCCTCTCGCCATAATCGAATGAGCGTAAATGCGCTGCGTGACATCAATGTCGATACCACCCTTGCCCCAGATGTTTGGCATGCGGTTCAAAGCAATGGCCCTCGCAGATTGACTGTAAGAATTGCCACCGTTGCGATCAATGCTGTCTTGATCGGTGCGGGTATCCATTGCGGCACCCTCGTCGATGTAGAGGCCCCACCAAGAACCGGTCGAGTCATTGTTGACGTGCATGCGAATAGCTGGGTTCTGAGTGGACTCTGAGATCAAGAAAGATCCCATCGCCGCGCCTCCAAGCCAGTTGAGACGAATACCCATTCCACGCTGATTACCGAAGGTGGTTCCAGAGAAGTCAATTACTCCGGTGCCGGAGTGAATTCGATTGCCCGCATATCCGAGGATTCCATAGCGGCTGTTCTGGTTTGTCGAGCCTCGAACAACGATGTCTCCACCCTCGGAAAGGACTCTGACCTGATCGCGTATCTGAGAAGTTCCAAAGCGAACACCATCGTTGAAGGTTCCGTTGAAGGCAACCGCATAGCCACCCGGCACCTCAACCTCACCCGAGGTAGTTGCAGCACCACCAGCTATGAAAATATCTCCGCCGTTTGACTTCAGCTCGGTGTAGTTCGGGATAAGGATCGTGCCCTGGTTGTTGTCGTTGCTATTTGCCCACAGAACTAGGTTGCCGTTGCTAGACCAAAGCTCTCGATAGTTATTCCAGGCACCTCCGGTGGTGACGATGTTTCTTGCCGCCTTGACCACTAGCGAAGAGGTGGCACCTGCAAGCTTGATGTCCTGACGAAGGAATGTGTCGCGTCCTGCATCAAGCGTTAGTGAACCAGCCTGTGGGCTGGAAGAAATTGCAACCTCCATGGTTATGTCACCGGTGCTCGTTGCCAGCTTGACTTCAAGTCCCTCTTCGATCTTCTCCATGACATCGCTGACCCTAAGAACGGCATTCGGAACTGAGGGGTCGGTATAGAAGTCACCGCGGACCCATGTGCCCGGGGTTGAAACCACGGCGGTCGCATCAGAAACCACGCGTAGGGTCTCTGGTCGCGGCATCACCGCAACTGACTGATAGACCTTTAGTAGGTCTCCGGACTCAAAAACAATTTGAGTCGGTCTGGTGGTGTCGGTGAAGAGATTCTCACCTGAGAAGTCGGCGACTCCGTTGACGGCATTCACCGTGGCCGAAACCAAAACCGTGGAGGAGCCGCTCATAACCTTGGCAGTCACAGCATTCGTAGCACTCGTGACAGTGTTGCCGGCAGCATCAACAATTTTGATGATGGGCTGAATCGCAAATGGTGCCTGGTTGCCACCCTCAATGACATCAGAGGCAGGTCGAACAATTGCAAGAGAGTGCGCAGTGGCTACGCTCGCGTAGCGCAGCAAAACAGCACCGCTTCCACCGACTCCACCGTTGGCACAGCCCGCTTCACCGCCACCACCACCGCCACCGGTGCCAGCCTGGCCATTGCGACCCCACGCCGTTGGTTAGGTAAGCACCTGCACCACCGCCGCCAACGCCACCGATGCCGTTGAGCTTGCGTAAACCTTGCCAGCCTCCGCCACCACCACCGCCGCCAAAGAAGCGCTCGTCTCCGGTGAAGTTAGTCGAGTAACCATTAGAACCATTGGCACCATTGGCTGGGTTTGCGGCAAGCCCTCCGGCTCCACCTGCTGAGCCACCAGCTCCGGCTGCTCCGCCCGAACCGCCAGAGCCAACCTTGCCGCCAGATCCTGAACAGACATTGTTGGCCCAGTAGCTTTGACCACCGATACCCGCAGCGGCATTAAGGATTACTGTTCCTGATTCGTTCTCAACTGTTGTTGGGAAGCCGTTCTGACCGTCTCGCAATGTGCTGTTCAGATTGACACCACCGGCACCACCGGCACCAACCGTGATTTTGATCTGGCCGTTCACGGCAGAGCGGTTTGTGCTCAGCGCAGCCGAGCCACCACCGCCACCGCCGCCACCGACGTTGTTACCGCCACCGCCACCGCCACCGACGGCGTAGAGCTCAAAGTTTCCAACACCCGCTGGAATGTCGAATTCACACTCCGCACCGCCCAAGAACTCGTGGATGGTGTACTCGGTTCCAGAGATGGTCTTGGTGTAGGTGATTGGAGCACACTTACCAGCTTCAGCATTGAAGGTTGCAAACTGACCTGAGGTCGCAGGCTGAAGAATTAGGCGTTCTAGGTTGGCAGAGTAATTGCCACGGTTCGTTCCAGCACTCCATCCACTGTTGAGGTTCCCGCCGCTTGTGTGCCAACAAAGCCTGAGATCAGTGTTCGTGGTCTGAACATCACAACTTCTGCGGTCTAGCGCATCGCCACCTTTAGCAAAGCCCATCGAGCGAGTTCCGCTGTAATACCACTGAGATCCATTGGCCAAGTTACGAGGATTCACGAGGTTTGCTGTGTCCTCCAGCACCTCTGAACGAGGTGCTGCTGCTAAAACTCTGAGGTTGGCAGTGCCAACATCTCTACCCGCAAGCATCAGGTATTCACCCGTGCAGTTCTCCCAAATCCCTGCTAGCGAAACACCGCTTTGGTTATAGGTTCCCTGGTAGCAAACCTCCCAGCCACCAGCAAGTACCGTTGCCAGTGGGATGTTGGTTTGAGGACCCTCTGGGTAGTAGAGAGGGGCTGCAGCTGTGCCATCTGAGGTTGGCACAACGAAGCTGACGGCAATCACACCGGAGCCACCCCAGCCACCGGGTTGTGAGCTGTACCAGGAAGAAATACAGCCCGAGCCGCCACCGCCACCGCCACCGCCGCCGCCGGAACCCGAGTTCGCAGCTGCGTTACCAATAGCAGGGGTTGCACCAAACTGCGTTGTTCCAAATGCCTTACAACCCTTGGCTGATCCACCGGCGGCGTAGAAGTTCAGAGTTCGAGTGTCAGCCGCATAGGCTCCTGGGCCACCAGCGCCACCCTTGCCAGCATCAGTGCCCGAGTTTGTTGCGGTTCCACCAAGTCCTAAAACTCCACCACCGCCGCCGCCAGCTCTCTGAGCTGCATTTGCGGTCGGCGGAGCATCACCTCCAGCAAATCCTTTGCCTGAAATGCCGGCAGCTCCAGTTTGGTAGAGAGCGCCACCGCCTCCAGATGCACCCGTCGTTGCCAGGCTTTCGGTGCCACTGCCACCGCCGTTTCCACCTGCACCACCAAAGGTTGCCTCAAGTGAGCCAAACTCTGTGGCCTGTCCCACCGTTGATGGATAGGTGATGCGGTCCCCAGAGTTTCTTCCAGCACGACCACCCTGGCCAACAGCAACCTGGAGGGTCTGACCAGGAATAACACTGAAGTTTTGCTGTCTGAGGACTTCAGCACCGCCACCGCCACCCCCGGCATAGCCGGTTGAGCCGCCACCGCCACCGCCACCGCCACCGCCGACGAGGAAGGCCTCTACTGAGGTGACGCCGGAGGGAACCCGCCACCCGCCAAAGCGGGTGATGTAGGAGCGGGGGAAGACGTAGGTGGTTAGTCGGTTGTTGGCAGATGCTGGGTAAATCTCTTTGACGTCGGTTGGGTTTAGATCGCCATTGATCCTTAGGTGGCTATCTGCGGTGGCCCCTGGAGCGGTGTTCTGAACCCATCCTGACTCCAGGTCATTGAAGTCGTAGTAGGCCTGCAGCCCAGTGGTTGAGACTGGGCGGTTGTGCATGTCGGCAAGAATTTCAGACTGAGTCTTGGCTTTGCCCCAGATCCTGACCTCGTCAATTCGGCCTAGAAAGTTCTCAGTTGGGTTTGAGATGCGATTCTGGATCGAGAGAGTTCCTCGCGCTGGCAAGGTTGCGATTCCTGCATAAGTCGCGGTATACACCTCCTGACCATCGACGTACAGCTTTAGGACACTCGAGTCCTTGACCCACGCCACGTGTTGCCACTCATTGAAACGCGCTGGGATGCCTGTGTTAATCCAGGTCCAGTTGTTTCCTGAGTTCCCCCAGATAGCCCAGTGGTGGGTGCCACCCCAAATGGCAAATGTGTAAGTGCTTCTTTTATCGATGTAGGCACCACCGCGGCCAGTTGGATAAATCCACTGTTCCCAAGTTGCATCTTGAGACACCCGGTGAGCCGACACATCATCGCTCCACGCGTAGTTGGTGGCGCTAGTTGTGTTGGTGGAGTAGTCCACCGGCTCACCACCCGGAACCGCCACGGCTTGAGGCTCAGGCGTAAGGAGATTAGGGGTGGCGGCGGCGAACAAACCGATGAAGACAGCTACCGTGATACGACGAAGCCAAGCGCCGGTAGCGGCCCCTCGGATACGACTCATCAACGTGCGCATTGCGCAACTGCCTCCTACCCCGCAGGTGTGCACTCCGTTGGGGCTATATAAGACTATTTAGGAGTCCAGGACCGCCCATGAATAATGTGTGGTTTACCGAACATCTTGCGTTTGGGCCCAGAGAAAAGGCCTTATAGACCCTCAATCAGCAGTTCCGAATTGGGAAGCTGCCACTGGCGTAAGCATTTTTTGCTCAGGTGGCGAGGGGAACTGCTTTAGCGAATCGTAAGCTCCTGGACCCTAACAAGTTTGTTGCCCAAATAAACCATGACTGTGACAGTCTTACCAACCCCGACCTTGGTCAGGTTTTGGGTGTAATTGGCATCCAGTTCACCGATCAATCGCTCATTGTCTGCGATTGAAATCTTGAGGGAGTAGCCCTTGAAGTTTTTGGTGTAGACGGCGGCATAACCCTGGAATGTGCCAATGGTTACTTTGGCCTCGGAGTCATCAGCTGCATCCCCTGAAGCAGCCAGCACTTCAAACAAATATTGCTTTGAGATACTGCCGTACTCACCCTCCAGCTTGAGCACCGCATCACCCGGGTTAGCTCCCTCTGGGATCAAGATGCTCAACCGAGAGCTTGATTGCATCAGGTGCTCGGTCTTTGTTGCATCAACAAAGACCGCAGTGACCTGATCGAACCCAGACCCGGTGATCAGCACCCAGTCACCGGCAGCAACGATTGAGGAACTTGCAACACCCATAACGACAGGCTGTTGCCTAGGTCCTGTTTCTCTGAGGTTGCCCTGGTCAAATGCTGCAGCCGGTGTAGTGAAGGTGAACAGCAGTAAGGACAAGGCTGCAGTGACTATTGAGCCTATTGAGCGTGCTCTTGACGTTCTGGATTTTGCTGTTGAGCGTGCGGAGGCAAGCAACTGATTGCTTGATTGAATCCCCATCTCTTGCTCCCAGGATTTGTTTTTGGATTTAGCCGTGCGACAAGTGTCACAAGAGAAAAGAAAAATCCCCTGCAAGAAAAGCCCTAGAGGGGATAAAAGGACCTACTGAATCTTGATCTGCTTCACCTGCACCAGCTCACGATCCAGGTAGACCATGACGGTTACGGTTCTGCCAACTCCAACCTTGGTGAAGTTGTAGGTGTAGTTGGCAGTCAGTGGGTCAATGACTCGCCACTTGTTGCCGATCTTCATTGAGAGTCTCTTGCCCTCGTGGTTCTTGGTGTAGACGGCGGCAAAACCTAAGAAGGTTCCAATGGTGACCTTGGTGTCTATCGACACCTGGGTAACACTCACTTCAATCAAACCAGTAAAGATCCTTGAACCAAAGGCTCCCTGCAAAGTGATGGTTGGGTTGCCAGCTGCAACATCCATCGGAATTCTGATGGTGATTAGCTCAGCACTGTTCACAAAGAAGCTTGCTTCAACATCACCTATCAAGACCTTTTCAACCAGGTTGAAGTTGGTGCCTACCAGCCTTACGACCTCATTGGTCTTGACCACTGCACTACCAGAGACATCGAGCACTATTGGTGCAGCAGCTCCTGGTGTGACACCAGGGAAGCTGCCTCCACCAATCAGTCCTGGTGGGTTAGAACCGGGCAAAGCTGCCACGGTGATTGATGTGGAGACTGGAGCAGAGAGACCGGCATCGTTTCCTGCACGAACCTCAATTACCGAGGTGTTGCCAGGCGATGGCTTCGCAACTTCACAACTTGTGGTGGTTGCCGAGGTGATTGTGCAGACGGCAGCTGCCGTCTTTCTCAACCACGTATTGGTCAATTGGATTACCACCATCAAAGACAGGTGCTTGCCAAGCAACCACAACGTTGTTGTCGTTGTCTATTGCAACAACCGCTGCTGGAGCATCTGGGACCGTGTAGGGGGTTTGTCTGACCTCTGCGGTGTTGGACTGAAGCTCTAGGGTGTTCACGCTGGTAATAGTGGTGACCTTCACGTCATAAGCGGTTCCATTAGTGAGCCCGGTAATCACAAAAGAGGTTGATGCCTGGAACCCGACTGTGGCACCAGGTGAGCCGTTGGGTTGGTAGCTGCCGCCCGGCTCTTTCCAGAAGATTCGGTACTGATCAAATGACCCACCACCCAAGTTTGTTGGTGGCGTCCACTGCAAGGTCAGAGTGCCATTTCCTTCAATGGCAACCAGGTTTCCAACCGCTTCGGGGTTGGCAGCTGGTGTCACCTCTGAGGAGCTGGCAGAGAGCAGGCCAAGCCCGGCCTGAGTGATAGCCGCAACCTTGAGCTCGTAGGTCACACCATTGGTTAGGCCAACAACAGAGCAGGTTTGGTTTGTTCCCTGCTGCGGGATGCAACCGGTGTTCTTCACGACTGCTCCACCACCAAGTGGGTGGGCTTGTAGCTCATAGGCAGAGACGTTTCCTCCGCCGAGATAGCTCGGCGTGAAGAAGGATGCGTTCAGCTGCCTGTCTCCAAACGAGACAGATCCAATAAACGGAGCACCGGCCTGGTTGGCAGTCACCTCAAACAATCTGGTTGTGGTGACTGCGGTGAAGGCAGAGTTGCCAGCCTGCGTTGCAGTAATCGCACAGGTGCCAACGTGCTTGATTGTCACAATGCCATTTGCGCTGACATCACAAGCGTCGTTGGTGGTTTGGTTGTTTTCAGAGTAAACAATGCTCAATCCAGAGGATGCGGTTGCGGAGAGACTGAAGGCCAATGAACCCCAGCTCTTATCAGCAAGCGCCGAGAAGGTCATGGTCTGGTTGATCTTGCCAACAGAAACAGTTTGGCTGATTGTCACTGCGGGTAGGAAGCTGTTGTCTCCTGGCTGACCCGCCTCAATCACACAGTCACCAGAACCTGTGAAGGTGACGGTGCTGCCTGCCAGGGTGCAGAGGCCAGAGGAGATGCTGTAGGCAACGCTTAGCTGACTTGAGGCAGTTGCCTCAAGTGCATAGGTGTTGCCTGCAACATACTGCGCCTGAGGTTGAGAGACCCAGGAAAGGTTCTGAGAGATCTTGTTGACAGTGATGACCACATGAGAAGAGGTGACCTCGTCATAGTTGTCTGAAAGCGCCCGCTGGGCATAAACCTCACACTGACCCGCACCAGTTGCCGTTAGTGCTCCGGTTGTTGGGTTAGCAACACAGCCGGTAGTTCCTTGGTTGGCGACTATGTAGCTCAGTACACCGTCGCCAGAACCACCGGCAGCTGAGAGAGTCAAGGTCTGGTCAACATCCATTGAGGTTGCCGAGGTTAAGACCAGTGCTGATTGAGAAATCTTTGTGACCGAGACTGTTAGTGCTGTTCCTGTTGCAGGCAGGTAGATGTCGGTGCCATTGATGGTTGGTGTGACTGAACAGCTAAGACCTGCATCACCCACGGTGAGCATCACACCTGTCACAGCACAACCAGTTCCTGTCGCTGTGAATGAGTAGTTGGCAACGCCAGATGGAGAAGCCAGCTTCTCATAGAGGTCAAAGCTGCTGCCGAACGCAACCGTTGCCGTTGCTGAGTCCCAACCCGGAGCAGTCTGTGTGATCTTGTCGATCCGGAAGCTGACCTCAGCGGACCCGGTTGAGAAGCCACCAGAGGCTGCAACAGTCACTGACACCGCACAAACACCGGCAATCAAAACTGTCACCGTCGCACCGGAGTCATTGCCCGTGACAGTGCAAATGGTTTGGTTTGAGGTGGTCCAAGCTGCGCTTCCCGGACTTGTCTTGGTCAAGGTAATCGAGGCGGTGTTTGCAGTTGAGGAATAGCTCATTGCATCTGGCTGGCTGAGCGTAATCTCACCAGCGCCAGGGACGTAGTACAGGGCAACTAGACCTGAGCCACCTGCAGCTCCAGCGAAGCCACCGCCCGAGTTATATGAACCGCCTCCACCACCGCCGCCGGTGTTGGCAATTCCGGCATCGGCGGCTACATAGTTGGTTCCATTGAAGTAGTTACCATCACCACCAGATGAAAGGCCCGCGGTCGAGCAGCTGCCGCCCTTGGCTTGGTAGTAGAAGTGAGTTGCCTCAGCACCGCGGTTACCGCCTGCTCCACCACCACCAATACAGAACTGCTCGCCACCTAAAGTTGTCAGATTTGCAGCACCGCCGTTGGCAGGTCTCTGGTAGGTCTGGAAGGCCATACCATCGGAACCCTTGCCTCCGGAGCTGCCTCTAACGCCAGCTCCAGACCCCCCTGCGCCACCGGTTCCAGCGGTGCTCAGGTTGGTGGAACCGAGCCCACCAGAACCGCCGGTCGCCACAGCGCCGCTGACACTGAAACTTGAACCTTGACCATCGCCACCATTGTTAACTGATCCGGGCGATGCGAAAGCACCTCCTGTGCCACCAGTGCCAACTGTCAAGGGGATCTGCTGGCTCGTTGTTACTGGCAGAGTGACCTTGGTGTATTCACCGCCGCCGCCTCCGCCGCCACCGCCGTACCAGGTGCCTCCGCGGCCGCTGGCTCCACCGCCACCGCCACCAACAACTAGTGCCTCAACAGAGCTCACGTTATTTGGGACAAACCAAGAGTTGTTGCCGGGTGTTGTGAACTCAAGAAGACAGCCGCCGGCTGCTGTCTGACTCACCGTTGCACCAGAGTCATTAGAAACCATTGTCTCGCAGAGCCCGGAACCAATAGTCACACCAATAACCGAGATAACCGCAACACTGGATGTCACAACGCTGTTCTGGTCATTCAAAGTGTTTGTGACAATCACTCGATATTGAATGCCGTTGTCAGATAGGGCAAGCGTGCCAGTTGTGAATGAGGAGGCGTTGGTTCCAACGTTTGTCCAACTGCTGCCATCAGTGGATGACTGCCACTGGTAGCTCAGGGTTCCATTGCCGGTTGCTGTGACAGTCAAAGTCTTTGTTTGGCCGGGCTCCGCAGATGCGTCTTGGGGCTGAGTTGATATCGCTGGAGCTCCAGCAGAAAGCTGTCTGATCACAACTAGACCAGAACCGCCATCGCCACCCCGGGAGCTCCAGCCTTCTAGCGCGGGGTGACCTGCACCACCACCACCACCACCTCTTCCATCTTGACCAGCCTGTCCAACGGGCGCTTGACCCGTATTGTTTCCTAACCAATTAGGTCGTTTAGGACCTGATCCTGCACCCCCTCCGCCTGCGCCGCCAACTCCAAAGTCTCCATCTTGGTATGTGGAGCTTGAACCGTGGACACCACCACCACCGCCACCTCCGTAGCGAATGGTGGTTCCTGTGATGTCGGACGCAAAACCTACTCCACCATCTCCGGATACGTTGTTCGCCAGATCTGCATTCTCGCCAGCGCCCCCGGCTCCACCGCCACCGCCAGCTGGGTGTGGTTGCGCAGTTGATGTGTTGTTGTCACCTGGCACGTCACCGCCCTTGAAACCCTGACCAGTCACAGTCGGAGTTAGGGCTTCTCTCTGCCCTGCCCTTCCTGTGGCTCCTCCACTGGTAGCAAAGTTGCCTGTAGGCGTTGCCGCGTCCCAGCTCATTCCAGCTCCACCACCGAACGCCGTTGTTGAGCCAAAGACGGTCGGCTCTCCGATTCCAGCGACGATAACTGAATCGCCACCAATTTTGGAAGCACCAGAGCCACCTGCTCCGACATCTACATTGACTGCGGTGTTTGGAGTCAAGGCAACGATGCTCTCTGTGACGCCACCGCCACCGCCACCCCCACCGACCCAGGCGCCACCTCCGCCACCGGCACCGACTAGCAGTGCTTCAACGGTTGTGGTTCCGGATGGCGGAGTCCAGGTGGTGGCAGTGGTTGAAGTGAATGTCACAACGCACTCTGAGTTGGTGGAGCTGATCTGAACACCAGTCAGGGAACCAAAGGTTCCCCAGACGGGTGTTGCAGATGCTGTTGCGCTTGTTGCAGAACTGAAGTTTGTGTTCTTTGCAATCACCCTGAACTCATGAGCAATACATTGCTGAGACAACTGAACACTCGCTGGAGACGAGGCAACATTTGAGTGGCTTGTCCATGAACCACCAGCAGGCTTGTATTCAATGTCATATCCGGTGATTGAAGAGTTGCCTGTGTAGGTGGGGGCAGTCCAACTCAAATCAATTGTGGCGTGAGAGGTGGTTTGAGTTGCGACCAAAGATGTCGGAGCATCTGGGGCGAGGCTGTAGGAGAGGATGATGACTCCGGAACCTCCTTGACCTCCCGGGTACCAGGTGGTGCTTCCACCACCCGAACCACCACCACCACCGGCACCGGAGTTGGCCTCACCGCTCGATCCTGGAAGACTAACTTGCGCCCCTCCGAGCCCGGCGCCCTGGAAAGATCCGCCGCTACCGCTTCCGACTTGTTCATGTCCGCCACCGCCACCGGCACCGAATGTGAGTGAGGTACCGGTAATGTCAACCGGGACTCCAACACCGCCGCTACTTGAGTTGACGGCATCAAAATCAAACCCAGGACCTCCGGCACCGCCGCCTCCGCCGGCATAGAAGAGGTTTCCATTACCGCCGGCGAAACCTCTTCCCGATGCTGGTTCAGCCCCGAGAACCACTGAACCTGTGCTTGGCCACTTTGTGCCACCGCCACCGCCAGTCCATTCGGCTAGGGCTGATTGAGAGAAGCCGCCACCGCCGCCGCCAGGCAATGCCTGGACACCCGCTATTGAGCTGTGTTGACCGCTAGTACCCCGTTGGCCCTCAGTTGCCTCGGCCAGTCCGCCTTGCCCCACCGCAATCTGAGTAGCCCCGTTCAATGTTTGTTGGCTTTGAGTAACCTGGCCGCCACCGCCACCACCACCACCATGGTTTGACGAGTTTCCAGCACCTCCGGCACCGCCACCACCGACGGCTAACACGTTGTATCGAGTGATGCCAGGGATAGGTGTCCACCCACCGTTGGCAGTCAAGTAGCTTCTGTTGAACTTGAAGTAAACGTCCTGATTTGTGGCGTTACCGGTTTCGACAATGCTTGAGGAGGTGATTGCGTCTGATGCCAGTGCATTCCTGACGAGGTGATTGCCGTTACCTGATCTGTCTAGCTCAAGAGAACCATCGGGGTCGTTCATGTCATAGTGGGCAACCAGTGTTCCTGTCACACCAGAGCTGGAGTAGGTGTGCATGGACTTGGCAAGGTTTGTGGCATCAAGGGCCGAATACCAGACCTTTACCTGATCAATCTCGCCATCGAAGTCCCGGCTATTGTCGTGAGCCCAATCACCAATCCAAAAGTCGTTTGCGTAAGTACCCGCGTTGGCAGAGGCCGACCAGACAAGAGATCCGTTGACATAAAGCCGAGGGATGTTTGACGCGTCTTTTGTCAAGGCAAGGTGAGTCCACACATTATCAGGGACTGAAGTATTGAGTTCTCCGGTTCCGTAGTAGACATCTCCAAGGCCAGCAATCAGCTTGCCATCGTTATTTACCCATAGGAACACTCTGTCGTCCGAAGTGTCAGCTCCGTCACCTTGTGAAAATACTGAGGCTCCGTTGGTCGGAAGATTAGCGAGATTTGGCTTAATCCAAGCCTCCGCAGTGAAAGCTCCCGATGGAATAACAGATGAGGCGGTGCCGATGTAGTCACCTGCGATAGTGCCGCCGGCTGCAAAATTAGCGCTTTGGTCAACTGATGGTGTGTAGCGCAGAACTACAACACCCGAGCCACCTGACCCACCGAAGCTGTCAAGAGCGAAGTCACCACCACCACCGCCACCACCGCCACCTGTGTTTGCATCCCCATTCTGGCTCTCTTGCAGAGTGGTGGGACCACTAACTCCATCGCCACCACCACCCGTGCCGCCAGTCCCAGGTGTTTTACCTGAATCGTGAACTCCTCCACCGCCACCCCCGGCGTAAAACACAGCGGTTCCAGTTATCGAGGATGACTTTCCAGGACCACCATTACCCGACTTGGTGTTGTCATAATCTCCACCTGCACCAGCGGCACCACCGCCGCCGCCGGTGAGGTATCCGAGACTGTTGTGGCCCTCGCCAATACCACCCGAGAATCCTTGCCCAGCTATGCCAGTGCCCGGGCTGTTTGTTACTGCGAAAATCGCATCTGACTTACCGGAAGCTCCACCACCGGAACCCCCATTGCCAGGTAGAGCAAAATTCCAACTCTGGCCTCGGCCACCACCTGTAGTTTGCAGGATTTGACCTATTGCTGAGTCTTGGCCATTTGCGGCGGCCCTTGCGTTCTTGTAGCCACCAATTCCACCTTGACCAACGATGACGGAGTAGTTTGCTCCTCCGGTGAGGGAAATGTCTGCCTCCGTAAAGCCTCCGGCTCCACCACCAGCACCAACCCAGGCACCGCCACCGCCGCCGCCAGCAACAACCAGCGCTCTCATGTTGGCTGCGTCTCTAGGAGCGGTCCACCCACCAACACCTGGGAGGTAAGTTCTTGGGAAGGTGATGACGGTGTCACCGTCGGATGCCGCAGTTACTTGCTGAACGTCTTCATGCGCAGCGGATCCGGAGAAAGACAGGTCACTCGATGCAACTCGATCGAAGACTGTTGCCCCTTGACCTTCATTGAAGTCGTAGCGAGCAATCAGGCCGGTTACGCCCGACGGCGCTCCCAGCGTATGCATGCTCAGAGCAAGATCTAAGGAATCCAGGGCACCTGACCAAATCTTCACTTGATCAATAAGACCGTCAAATTGCTCAAGTCCAGATCTCGATAAAGAACCAACGTGAAGTCCGTGGTCTCCCCCAACCATTGGATAGCCGAGTCTCACACCTGAGCTTTCAGTAATCAGACCACCATCGACATAAACCTTCGAGCCTGAATTGGAATCACTGGGATCTACCGTGTGCGCGAAATGTGTCCAAGCGTTGGTTTGAAGCTTGTAACCCGTGTTGAGTTCTATACCGTTGTAATGCAGAACAAGGTTGCCCCCACCCTGCTTGACGTAGTAGGTATTCGTACCATCACCTTGAGAGAGAAGAATGTTACTGCCCGTAACAGCGGCTCTGAACCAAAATTCGACTGTGAATGGGTCGTTCGACCCCTCAGGAATTACAGCACTTGAAACGCTTACAACACTGCCATTGATGTCGAGAGCGTAATCAACAACTGAATTCGAACCATCAGCCAACACCCCTGAAGCCTCAGCCAGTGGCACCGATGGCTGGACAAGGACAAACATCGCAGCAACTAGTGCAGCCGTCAGAGCCTGCCCAAGACTCCTGAGCAACCCACTGTCCCACCGCACGCCGACCATTGTGAGTAAAGGCTAAGAAATGAAAAAGTTCCCCTCTCGGAAACTTACGGCTAACCGAACATAGGCACCCATTAAGAAGAAAACCCCGCAGACCTTGGTCTGCGGGGAAGTCTTTTTGAAGAAATT
>JAGYIJ010000003.1 GCA_018402685.1 Aquiluna sp.
GCGGTGCCTCTGGTTTGGGTGCTGGTCCCAACACTGACTCCATTGAGGTACATAGTGATTTGATTACTTGTAACTGAAACCGCAACGTGGTTCCACGCAAATCTTTCGAATGGCGCTAAGAGCGCAGCCGCGCCCTGGGTGCTCCCTATGGATGTAGCCAGATAACGTCTACCGTCGTCCTCTCCCACAAAAACAGAGAGTATCGATTGGTATACCCCGCACCCATTTGAGAGAAAACTGTCTGGTACTCACCTTTTTGCTGACGGGGTAGACCCAAGCCTCGAAAGTGAAGTCTGCGGAAGAATTAATTAGTTGCTCGGCGCGACTGAGAACATTTCCCGAGGTGACTTCGTCCATCCAAGCCAAGTCCTTGGTTGGGGTGTAACGAACAATCACGACACCAGACCCTCCCGCACCACCTTGCCTCTGGGCACCAGTAGCGGCTGAGGCTCCCTGTCCTCCGTTTCCGGTGTTGGTAGCGCCATCAGCTGAGGTCCTGGTCGTATACGCGGTGCCGCCGCTGCCTCCACTAGAGTGCGTGTAACCGAACGTTGGTGACGTGCGTGCCGAGCCAGCTATACCTCCCGTCGAGCCTGAAGTATTCCCACCTGCGGAGCCTGCACCACCACCACCACCACCACCTAAGAATGTGCCCCCGGATGACCGTCCGCCATTGCTTCCCTGACCTGCCGTTGCAGAACCTCCAAGCCCGGTCGTTATGTTTCGACCGCCTCCACCTCCTCCGCTACCGCCCGGAAGTCCGACTCCATCCCTACCGCCGCCACCACCACCACCGGATGCAATCAAACTCGCGAAAACTGAACTCTGCCCGTTTCGGCCCGCAGCATCAACGCTGGTCCTTGAAGGCTGCCCTCCTTGACCAATAACCACCGAGACAGTGCTGGATAATTGGGGCGCACCCAATGACGAATCCAAGAAACCACCACCACCACCACCACCGGCACCTGGGTTATCGTATGTGTTTCCACCAGACCCACCACCCGCAACGACCAAGGCACTAAGGCCAGTCGCATTTTCAGGAACAGTCCATCCACCAACGCCTGGGAGGTAGGTTCTTGGGAAGGTGATTACGGTGTCACCATCTGAGGCAGCGGAGACTTGCTTTACGTCTACCCGGCTAGGAGAGCCATAGAGAGTTAGATTGCCAGCATTTTCGGTTCTGTCAAAGACAGTGCTGTCCGATGGCTCGTTGAAATCCCAATAACCGACCAGACCCGAAGCTCCAGCAATGCTATTGCGGTGCATATCTCGAGAAATGTCTGGTTGGCTTCGAGCGACATCCCAAAGCCTAACCTCGTCCAACCGTCCACCGAAAAAAGACGCCATGCTTGTACCGGCCGAGCTCGCGCGGCAACCTACATTGAACGCGAGGTTGCTGGGCCTAATGTTTGTATTAGCGAAAGTGGCATTGGTGAGGCTATAAACACTCACTCCGTTTATGTACAAGGTGACAGTGTTGTTCGCTTTAGAAAAGGCAACATGTTGCCATTGATCAGAATTTGCACGGATGCCGGTATCTCGCCAGTCCCAGTTGTTCACCGTGCCCATGATCGCGTACTGAAAAGTTCCTGACCGAATTGCAAATTCATAACTTTGCTCTTTGTTAATGATCATGGCTTCTGTGTCTGACGCAGCCGAGGTTGGATACATCCAGGCTTCGACGGTGAAATCTGTGGTCAGGTCGAATTGGCTTCTATCCGGTGACGCTGCACACTGACTGGTTCCATTTAGCAGGATGAAATTGTCGATTTCCGAGTCTGCGCCGTTGGCGGATGAGCTTGCCGCCGAAAACCCAACCAAGGCCAACCCAGCAGTGGCCAGCACCGCTATGACGGCAAGGCCAAACCCACGCAACCGCTTGGTTGCGTTAGATAGGCCTCTAACTCTTCTCATAGCTCCTTGTTTTAGGGAACGGCAAAGCGCACCCTTTAGGCCCTTCAACTCTAAGAAGGGGACAAGGTGTGACTAATGGAGAGTTACGGCTAACCGCACATAAACAAGGGGCTAGTGAGTGATTTTCTTACTGAATGGTGATCTTTTGGACTTTGACCAGTTTGTTGCCCAAATAAACCATGACTGTGACGGTTCTACCAACCCCAACCTTGGTTAGGTTTTGGGTGTAGTTAGAGTCAAGTGCGTCTATCAATCGCTCTTTGTCAGCGATTGATATCTTGAGGGAATATCCCTTGAAGTTTTTGGTGTAGACGGCGGCATAACCCTGGAAGGTGCCAACCGTAACCCGTTGATCTAGGTCTCCTGATTGAGAACTCTCAGATTGTGCAATTACCTCAAACAAATACTGCTTGGAGATGCTCCCGTAGTCACCCTCCAGGCGCAGCACCGCATCTCCCGGGTTCACTCCCTCTGGGATCAAGATGCTCAACCTAGAACTTGATTGCATCAGGTGCTCGGTCTTTGTTGCATCAACAAAGACCGCAGTGACCTGATCAAACCCAGAACCTTTGATCTGCACCCAGTCACCGGCAGCAACTATTGAAGAACTTGCAACACCCATAACCACTGGCTGCTGCCTTGGTCCTGTCTCTCTGAGGTTGCCCTGGTCAAATGCGGCAGCCGGGGTAGCGAAGGTGAAGAGCAGCATGGCCAGCACTGCACTAACTATTGCGCGTGCTCTTGACGTTCTAGGTTTTGTTGTTGAGCGTGAGGAGGCAAGCAACTGATTGCTTGATTGAATCCCCATCTCTTGCTCCCAGGATTTTGTTTTTGAATATGCCGTTTACCAAGTGTGACAAGAGAAAAGAAAAATCCCCTGCAAGAAAAGCCCTGCAGGGGATAAATCAGTTGGGTTACTACTTCAGGGTTACAGTTGCGCCGGCAGCCTCTAGCTTTGCCTTTGCCTCTTCTGCAGCTTCCTTCTTTGCACCTTCTAGAACAGCCTTTGGTGCGCCGTCTACTAGTGCCTTAGCCTCACCTAGGCCGAGGTTGGTGATTGCACGAACCTCCTTGATGACCTGGATCTTCTGGTCGCCAGCAGCCTCAAGGATGACGTCGAACTCGTCCTTCTCCTCTGCAGCCTCAGCTGCGCCACCAGCTGCGCCACCGGCAGCTGCAACAGCTACTGGAGCTGCTGCTGATACTTCGAATACTTCTTCGAACTTCTTGACGAAGTCTGAAAGCTCAATAAGGGTTAGCTCCTTGAATGCTTCAATGAGCTGGTCGGCAGTCATTTTTGCCATTTTGTTCTCCTAGTTTTTTTACGTTTAGTTAGTTGGACTCTTGCTTTTGACGCAGCGCGTCGACAACGCGAACTGCCCCGGAAGGTAGTGCGTTGAAGGTGTAGGCAGCCTTGAACATCGTCGCCTTGATTGCGCCAGCGGCCTTGGCCAGTAGCACCTCACGGCTCTCGAGCTCTGCAAGCTTCTTAACCTCTGCCTCGGATAGCGATACGCCATCCATGACACCGGACTTGATAACAAGCAGCGGGTTTGCCTTTGCGAAGTCCTTCAGGGCCTTGGCAGTGTTGACTGCGTCACCGTGGACGAAGACTAGAGCTGATGGTCCCACCAGCTGGCCTTCGAATGCGGTTACGCCAGCGTTCTTTGCGGCAATTTCCAGAAGGGTGTTCTTAGCAACTACGTAGGTTGCGTCATTAGCCATTGAGCGGCGCAGTTCTTTAAGCTGCGTCACTGAGAGTCCGCGGTATTCAGTCAGCACAACTGCTGAGCTAGCTTGAGAACAGGTTCTCAAGCTCAGCAACTTTTGCTTTCTTGTCTGCCATGGCACTCCTTGTTGGTTAGCGCCGGCAAAGGTAAATAAAAAATGCTCCGGCGCAAGGGCACGGAGCAGATCCACTAGGGAGTTACTTCACACACCTGCGCGGGTCATCACTTTCGTGAACCTTTAGTCGTGGTTGTAGAACGAGTGATTTCTCAGTTGTTCTGCCAACCCCGATACCGGCGGTCTTTGGCTATCTAAATCTTAGGTGTTCAGGGTTGGCTATAGCAACCCCCAATGCAAAACCTCCCTGGCTATAGGCCAGGGAGGCTCGCAGTTGGATTTAGCGACCGCGGTATTTGCGGTCCTTGTTTGCATATGACCTTGGTGCTCCGTGCTTGGCACGGATATCGCGCTTTACCTTGTCCTTGTTCATTGACTCAAAGCGTGAGTCTCCGAAGTCGATGAAGTCCACAACTGGTGGTGGAGCAATTGGTCCTGCAAGCTCTTCGATGATTGCATCGCCCGGGGCTACCTGGGTGTAGGTCGCTTCGCGATCTGCACGCTGCAGTAGTCCCTCGACCTTGCGGGTGCGACCCAGTGGCACAAGCGAAACCACTGTTCCGCTTCTACCGGCACGGCCGGTTCGGCCTGCGCGGTGGAGGTAGGTCTTGTATTCCTCTGGGAGGTCAAGCTGGATAACCAGCTTGACGTCGTCAACGTGAATACCACGTGCTGCAACGTCGGTTGCAATCATGACCCTGGCAGCACCGTTGGTGAAGCGCTCTAGGTTCTTGGTGCGCTGAGCCTGGTTTAGGTCTCCGTGCAATCTTGCAGTTGGAACACCGGAGTCATTCAAGGACTGCGCTAGTGCTTCAGCTGTTGACTTGGTGCGAACAAAGACAATGCTCTTGCCGGTGCCCTGCACTAGACGGTGGAAGACCTGTGAGCGGTGCTTTGGCTCTAGAACCAAAACGCGGTGCTCGATGTCAGAGGTCTCGTTGACCTCTCCGGGAACCTCGTAGACGAAAGGCTTTGGCATGAACTTGCGAACAAGTGCTGCCACCTCTGAGTCAAGGGTTGCGGAGAACAAAAGCTTCTGGCTTTCGCCAGTAGCTTCCAAGATGCGGTTCACTGGCTCAATAAAGCCAAGGTCACACATGTGGTCAGCCTCATCAACAACCACGCGCTCACACTCGGAGAGATCTACCTGGCCCTGGGCCATTAGGTCTTCTAGACGGCCCGGGGTTGCAATCAGAATATCAACGCCACGCTTCAGGGCCTGGGTCTGGCGGTACTGAGGGACACCACCGTAGATAACGGTGGTGAAAAAGCCAACGCTCTTTGCAAGCTGTGACAGGGTGCGGTCAATCTGGTCTGCAAGCTCACGCGTTGGGGCTATTACCAGTGCCTTTGGCTTGCCCGGGTTTCTTGGCTGATTTCCAGCCTGAGCCAAAAAGACAACCAGTGGCACACCAAATGCAATCGTCTTACCAGAACCGGTCTTTCCGCGTCCAAGGACGTGGCTGCCGGTCATGGCTGCAGGAATGGTTGCTGCCTGGATTGGGAACGGCGCTGCTGCTCCCATCTTGGCTAGCTCCTGAGTCAAACGCTCAGGTAGGTCCATCTCTTGGAAGGTTGCAAAGGTTTCAAAGACCTCGGAGGCCTCAAGCTTGGCTAGCTTCTTGTCACCCTGGAAGGTCTTGCCAGTATTTGCTCTGGCTTTTGAGAACTCTTGGTCTCTGGACTGCTCGCGCTGAACGCGATCTGGCCTTTGAGAGTGGCGGGCCTTACGGTCTGGATCGAAGCTGCGCTCACCGCGTGGGGTGAACTCACCCTTTGGGGTGTAGTCACCCTTTTTGGATGCATAGCCTTTGCGGCCATCACGCTTGGTTGGTGACTCACCGCGTGCTGATTCCCACTTCGGGGCAACGGCGCGTTTAGCTCCGGGCTTGGATGTTCTTGGCGCGCGCGAAGGCGCATAATTTTCTTTTGGCATTATTTTGAGGATTCCTTAGGGCGTGCCTAAGGACGTTTTCCTCTAGCACTACGAAGCTCCAGCCTATTAGCTAGGCCAGAAAAAAGATAGAGCGCTTAGCTAATTAGCCCGCGGAGCTTGAGCTCCGCGTGCAGGATGGCATCCGATGGCTCGACCAGGTGAGCACCATCTGCAAAGCGAATAACCGGGATGTTGGTTCTGCCAGAGATCTCTCTGGCCTTCTCGGTGTTCTCCGCACTGGTTTCAACATCGAAGTGGTCATAGGCAACACCCAGGGTGTCCAGGAGTTTTTTGGACCTTCTGCAGTCGCCGCACCAGTCAGCTCCAAAGAATTCGATCTCTGCCATGTTCACTACCTCAATCTCAAATCGTCTGGGATGAACAATTCGCCATCCTCAAGCCTTATTCCCCCCAAGTGTTTCACAACCAAGTCTGCCTTGGTGTTTATTGCATGCTCGGTGACGCCAACCAAGAGGCCAGCCCCGGCATCAAGCCCTGCTTGAATGCCGGATGCAGCATCTTCAAAGACCACGCAGTCTGAGATGTCAAAGCCAAGATTCTGAGCACCTAATAAATATGGCTCTGGGTCGGGTTTGCCCTTTGAGACATCCCATGCGGTGACAAGCTCTTTGGGAATTGGAATTCCAGCAGCAGCCAACCTCGCTTTAGCGAGGTTGGGGTTTGCTGAGGTGACCACGGTCCAGGTTCCGGGAGTGAGAGAGGTGGTGAGTTCAATTGCACCAGTTAGAGGAATGGTTTCTGATGCCAACTCTTGCTCAAGGGAGTTGATGTAGTCGTTGGCTTCTTCGAAAGAGCTCCTGATTGACCATGGAGTGGACCAGGTCCTGGGCTCTTTGGCCATGGTGCTCTGGCGGTTAGTTCAAAGCCTGGGAAGTACTTCTCTCCCCACTTTTTCCAGGCTTTCATGGCACCGGCCATGGAATCGACTAGGACACCATCGTTATCAAACAGCAGCCCCTTGGCTGGATAGAGCATCTAGGCCTCTTGGTGACGGGTGACGATGGATTTGTAGATGCCAATCTCGGCTAGTGCTAGCAGCACTAGAGCTGGGAGCATGTCTCCTAGCCACCAAGCAAGGTCAGCTGCCCTTGAGCTCTGGTGCCATTGCTACAAACTCTTCGCCCTTTTCGTCCATGGGAGCTCTTGCTTCCCAGTAGGCATTCCAGTCAACTAGTGAGCCAATGGCATTTGATCCATAGGTGAAGGCCATGATCGTTACAACCACACCAAAGAGCACTGCCAAAACAAAGTTCAGTGTTACCGCTGCAACCCCCGGCTGTTTTGGTTTTGGCTCAACTGCCACCAGCTTTGCCCGGGCGGCAAAGCGGGTGCCAATCAAAATTGACAGCGCAATGATCAGCTGAATGATCACCCAGATCCAAACATCGAGGGTGGTCCTGGTGATGTCATAGACCGCTAGGCCAAAAAGGATTGCGACTGCGGTTCCAAGAATTGGTGAGGCGTAGGCAAGGCCTACGGCACGCTGCTTTTTGGCTAGGTCTTCGTCCTTTTCGTTCTTGAGATCAGGTGCGTCCTTGCGGAACACAAAACCCAAGAGCAGGATCGTCACAACAAGCGCCGTGGCCAAGATGATGGGGACATAGACCCCAAAGATGCGAACCAGACCTGGAGCGTCTCGGTCATAGCCACCAAAAGCTCCAAGGAAGTTGCCAATGGCAAAAATCACTCCGGCGAGCAAGCTCAAGATGATGCCTAGGTTTGTGAAGCGGTGGGCAGCGCGAGCAAGTGGGAAGTCTTCTTTGTTTCTAAGCGCCAGTGCCACTCGCTGTCCAAGCAGCGAGGTCACTGACACGGCAGAGATGCCGATTAGGTAGAGGTAGGTCGACCATCTGAGCTCTTGCTCTGAGAAGTTGTCTGTTGCGTACTGGGAAATGTTTACCAGCTGGTCTGTGAAGCTGGCCGTCATAAAGAACAGCCAGGCAATTGCAAGCCCGATTAGTGGGTAGATGATGGCTCATTTTGCACTTCTAATTTCTTGCATGGCATCAGCCTAGACTTGCCCCATGATTTTGGTTGTGGGCGAGGCCCTGATAGATCTCATTGGCGACAAAGAGCAAACAGAGAACTACACCTCGGTTGTCGGCGGAGCTAACGCTAACGTCGCATTGGCACTTGCTAGAAGAGGTGCTCCGCAAAAGTTTCTTGGCCGAATATCCTTTGATGGCTTTGGTTCTCAGATCAAACACCGTTTGGAATCAAACGGTGTGGATCTGAGCTGGTCCATAAACGCAAGTGAGCAAACCACCTTGGCGGTTGCAACCATTGATGCATCCGGTGTTGCCAACTACTCCTTCTATGTAAATGGCACCGCCGACTGGGGTTGGACCAAAGAGGAGCTGCCAAGTGTTCAAAAACTCCTAGCTGAGGGTGTTCAAGCTGTTCAGTTTGGCTGTCTTGCCATGGCCGTTGGCCCTGGCAATCTGGTGCTTGAGGCTTGGCTCAAAGAGCTATCTGCAACTTCCAACTTCACGCTCTCGCATGATTTGAACATTCGCTCTGCCCTTGGCTTTGAGCGTGAGGTTGAACTACAGCGGGTTATGAGAGTGAATGCCTTTAGCAATCTGATCAAGGCCTCAGATGCCGATATCGAGTGGCTTTATGACCTATCTCCTGGCAGCGATTTGGATGCCATTGCTCTTGAGTGGGCGGGTGAAGACAAGCTGGTGGTTGTAACTCGCGGTGGTGATGGAGCTGATCTTTACTATGCCGGTCAAAAGCACACGGTTAGTGCACCAAAGATCAACCTGGTTGACACCGTGGGAGCTGGCGACACCTTCATGGCCAATTTCTTGACCGAGCTACTGAATGTGGATGGTTTGGGTTCCGATGCTGCAACTCGGTTTGGCAGGTTGAGTGAAAAGAATTTGGTTGCGGCCTTGGATGTTGCAGCCAAGGCTGCGGCCTTGGTTTGTGAGAGACAGGGTTGCGAGCCACCAACCGAGCGTGAGGTTAGGGCTGCACTTTCACGCTGAGTGGCAACTGCAGTTCTAGCACAACGCCCTCTTCGCTGTTATTGAGCGAGAAGGTGTGGGCAACCTCCTTATAGAGCGCGATTCCCTGACCGGCTAACTCCGTGGTTAGTTTGATGCCATCATTGACTGCGTTGATTCTCACAAAGCCCTCACTATCTGCGATGGTGAGTCTCACCTGTTCGGCAGAGCCGTGCTTCACGGCGTTGGTGATGGCCTCGCGGCAAACCTCAAGCACGCAGCGCGCTGCGGCTTGATCTTGATCGAGATCTAATTTGGCTTTGTCTGTCATTTGCACCTGGACATCCAGGGCGCCCTCCCATAGCAGCACTAGGTTGTTGAGGTGTTCTTGCAGGGTGCTGCCCGAGAGGTAGTCTTCGCGGTCCACCCCTGCGAAGGCTTCGCGGACCTGTTCCAGAGCTTTGTCTAGTTCTTTATCGGTTGGGTTTTTGAGCTTTGCAAGTCTTGCCGCGACAGACTGCAGGGTTGCCTGGATTGAACCATGCAGCTCCATTGCCAAAGTCTTTCTAGATAACCAAACCCGCTGTCTTAGACGGGAGTTCAAAAGGGCAAGCTCCTCAACGGCATCCTCCAGTTCTTTGAGAGATTTCTCGCGCTCATTCGATGCGACCCCGAGCCCCAAGGTGAAAAGGAAATTCACCGCCACAAACAACCCGCTTTGCACCGCGAACTGATCGGTAGCGGTTAGCTCCAAAAGTGTTGTTAGCGTGCCGGCGAGAAAACCAACCACTGCTCCGTAGCTAACACCAAGGGTTATCGCGATCCAAGTCTTGAGCTCGATCCCACGAAGCGCCACCACAAGAAGCCAAATCGCCATAAAGATGATTGGCAGGGTCACTGCCATCAGCACCAGTGCATCCTCAACTCCCAGAGCTGCGCTCTGGGAGTTGAATCCGAGGATTAGCGCCACCAATGAGAAAAACCCCAGGCTCACAGAATCTGAAATAGAAATCTTTTCGGGTAGCCATTTCTGGCGAGCCCTCACCGTTGTGATGTCTGCGGTCAACAGCTCACTTTGAGTTTGATCCTGGGGGCCGGCCATCTCCCTTGAGAGTGGTCTTACTACCCTCTCGTTCAGGCTCTGTATTTCAAAAATAGCGTCTTGGACATTTTTGGTTTTGGCGCTTAGAAACTTTTGCAATTCCCAAACTGATGGGGCCACTAACTCTCGAACGCTCGACCGCTGCGCCTCGGTGAGCCTTGCGATTTCCTTTTCAAAACCGGTTCTCGCTCCCTCAAGCTGCTCGCGCCGATTGATTAGGGCCTCAGTTTGCTCCCGATGCTGAACAAACGAGGAGACCATGGTGTCGATCAGGACGTAGATGGAAACCACAAAAATAGGACCGCCAACCAACCGATAGACGAGGTCGGATTCAGGAACAATCCCCAACCAGCCGCCAACAATAAACAGTGTTCCACCGCGGCTGAGGCCAGCCAAGAACAAAATCACTAGCACGACTAGTGGCTTGGAGTTTTTCCAAGAGCGCTTTTTGGTGATGGCGCTCAATAACTCGATTGTCCCAATGGTGACACCGAGACCGATTATGGAAAGCAATAGCCAGAGACCGGGGTTACCGCCAAGGCGATCAAAGTCGAAAAAACCTGCAGCGAGTAGGGCAGGAATGGCGAACAATAAATGGGTTCGCCAATTCAGTGACCGAGCATCTCCAATTGATACTCGGGTGCGAGATCTGAGCATTACTGCGAGGCTACCCTAGAGGTGTGGAACTTGGTAACTGCCTCCACCCTCGGGTTTGAAGCCTTTTGGTCAATCCCCATCGCTTCAAAAATTCTAGAAAGCATTGATTCCACCGCTCTTACGGTGGTGCCCCTAATGGCGGCAATCTGTGCATTGGTCTTACCCTCTGCAACCAACTGCAGCGTTGCCAGCTGGCGCTGCGAGAGCTGCGCCAGTGGGCGATTGGAAGCTAGGTCGTGACGGTATTCCTTTGTGACTCTGTCACGCAGCACCGCCTCGATAACATCGACTAACTCGGTGCCCGAGTGCACCACGCTCTTTCTCACATACGCGTGGTGCTTTGCAATCGACTTGCCGTTCACACCGGTGAATCTTGGGTCTGGCAGGTTGGTTAGAAACACAATGCCAATCGATGGATACTGTCTGGCCACCACCTGGGCTAGGTCTAGACCATTGGGACCCGGGCCCAGTTCAATGTCCAACACGAGGGCATCTGGGTCGCTCACTTTGAGAACTCTTTTGGCATCGGCGGCATTCGCTGCTGTCGACACATCAAAGCCAGCCTGCTCAATCGTCTTTGCTAGCAAGTCCCTCAAAAGCGGCTCATCCTCCACTACGAGGATGTGACGCACCAGTGCCTTTTGGTTGAGAGCGGTTCTTGCCATGTTCACAGTATTCCCTCTCACGAACAGCCCATCTGCCCTAACGTTCGGATTCCCGAACATGACGCGGTTGTCTAACTATCGGTCAATGTCGGTTGGATGTGCAAGCCTGTTCTCATGAAACTTCGCTCAAACTCCTGGTCTTTTGATTCCAGAGATTTGATGCGCGCAACCTGCGAGCACTGCACCCGTGTTGCAACAGCTAGAGAGCTCAAAGTCTCGGGTCTTCAAGAACTCATTGACCAGCACTACATTCGCCCAGACAACCTAGCCATTCGCTACGGCATGAAGTTTGAAGAAAAACTCGAACAAGAGCTCTTGGAGAACCTCGGGGAACTAATCGCCAAGCCGCAAAACTCTTCCATGGAGGCAACCCTCGAACTTATGGACCAAGGAGTGCCGGTCATTTATCAGGGAACACTTCGCGGTGGAAGTGGAGCGATGGCTTTTTCCGGAAGACCGGACTTCCTGCTGAGAAGTGATTACCGCTTTGAGTTTGGCGATAGCGGCTTCACAGCCAAACAGGTTGATGGCTGGTCCGGCGGCTACACCGCCTGGGATGCCAAGCTCTCTCAGAGCGCCAAGCCCGAATACCAGGTGCAGGTCGGGCTCTATGTCGATGTCTTGCAATATCTTGGCCTTGCTGCAGATCGCAACCATGGGCTAATCCTTGGCAATGGTGAGCTGGCTTTTTTTGACAAGGACGCACTGATTGCTCAAATGCACCAAAAACGCAACAGCTACCTGCAGCAGGTGTACTCGTTCATTGACGAGGCTCCGCAGCGCTTGGAAGATATCGGCTCGCTGATCTGCGATGCCTCCAGCTACTGCGACATTTGCGAATACCCAGAGCTCTGCCAGGCAATGCGGATAGAAACCAACCACCTGCAGTTAGTTGCGAATATCACCAGGCCACAAATTGAGTCACTGGCTCGATCTGGAATCAAGACCGTGAAGCAGTTGGCGGAGTTTTCTGGCTCAACTGGACAAGCTGTCCGAGGAGATCATTGAACGACTCTCCCGCCAGGCTCGGCTGCAGCAGGATTTTTATGAGAGCGGCAATCGCAGCGTTGAAGTAGTAAACGCCGAGGCACTAAAACCTCTCAAAGATGAGAACCCAGGAGATATCTTCTTCGACCTCGAGGGCTTCACCTTCTTTGATGAACCAGGAGGCTTGGAATATCTCTTTGGCTGGATGAGCATCGATCAGGGCGAAGAGTTTCACTGGCTCTGGGCCGATGACAGGGCTGCCGAACGGGAGATCTTCGATCAGTTCATGCAGTTCGCTAAATCTCGCCTTGAAGAGTTTCCGGGGTTTCGCATCTTTCACTACGCCAACTATGAGCAGGCTGCGCTGAAGCGCTTAGCCGAGCGCTTTGATATGCACCAAGACCTGGTTGAAAAGCTTTTGTCAACCAACGTCTTTGTCGACCTCTACAAGGTCGTGAAGGCTGGCATTCAAACCTCGGAGCCAAAGTATTCGATCAAGAACCTAGAGAACTTCTATGTCTTTGATCGAGCCTCAGATGTCAAAGAGGCGATGGGTTCAATGGAGTATTACGACAGTTACGTGCAGGCCCTCTCCGAGGACCCAAAGCACGCAGAAACACTGAAGCGCCAGGTGATCAGCTACAACCAAGATGATTGCGTGAGCACACTGGCGCTTACCAGGTGGCTAAGAAGCCTGAATAACTAGTAGCTAGATAGATCTAGTGGGATGCCAGGACCGAAGGTGGTCGCGACTGCTCCCTTGATTAGGTACTTACCCTTTGAGGTTGATGGCTTGAGCCTTACAACCTCTTCCATTGCGGCGTCTAGGTTCTCGGTTAGCTTGTCGGCAGAGAAGTTTGCCTTGCCTGCAATGAAGTGAAGGTTCGACTGCTTGTCGATGCGGAACTCGATCTTTCCACCCTTGATGTCGGTAACTGCCTTAGCAACGTCCATGGTGACGGTTCCGGTCTTTGGGTTTGGCATTAGGTTACGTGGACCTAGGACCTTACCGAGCTTTCCAACCTTGCCCATCAAATCTGGGGTTGCAACTGCTGAATCAAAGTCAACCCAGCCAGCTTCGACCTTGGCGATTAGATCGTCTGATCCAACCTCGTCGGCTCCAGCCTCACGCGCTGCGTCTGCTGCGGCACCGTTAGCAAACACGATAACGCGGGCGGTCTTACCAGTTCCGTGTGGCAGCGAGACGGTGCCACGGATCATCTGGTCGGCTTTTCTTGGGTCGACACCGAGCTTCAGAGCAACCTCAATTGTTGAGTTGGTCTTCTTGCCTGCGGTTTCGATTGCTAGGGCTGCCGCTTCTGCGGTTGTGTAGTACTTGCCCTCTTTGATCTTTGCTTTGGCCTCTTCGTAGGCCTTTGAGCGCTTTGCCATTTCTGCTATTCCTTATCTATTGGTCACAGTTCGTGGTCTTGTGGGGAAGCGTTTCCCCTCCCGACTTACTACTTTGTTGTATTACTGCTCGACGGTGATGCCCATGGAGCGGGCGGTGCCGGCGATGATTTTTGAAGCTGCCTCGATGTCGTTGGCATTTAGGTCTGCCATCTTTGCCTCGGCGATCTTGTTGACCTGCTCCTTGGTGAGATTTGCAACCTTCACAGTGTGAGGGGTGCCTGAGCCCTTCTGGACTCCGGCTGCCTTCTTGATTAGCTCGGCAGCTGGTGGGGTCTTCAGAATGAAGGTGAAGCTACGGTCTTCGTAGACGGTGATCTCCACTGGCACAACATTGCCGCGCTGGTCAGCGGTGGCGTTGTTGTAGGCGGTGCAGAACTCCATGATGTTCACACCGTGCTGACCTAGCGCAGGTCCAATTGGAGGAGCTGGGTTAGCAGCGCCTGCCTGGATCTGAAGCTTAATCAGTCCGGTGACTTTCTTTGAGGGTGCCATTTTCTTTTCTTTCTTTAGTTCAGCGGGCCGACCTGGTCAAAGGACAGCTCCACTGGAGTCTCGCGTTCGAATAGTGATACCAGCACGGTGACCTTGCCAGATTCTGGCTTGATCTCCGAGATTGTTCCTGGAAGACCTGCGAAGGAACCGTCCTTAATCAGGATGGATTCGCCGACCTTGAAGTCGATGTTCACAGGGATGGACTTGCTCTTTGCCTTGCCGCCCTGTGGGCTAGCTGCCTTAGCACTCTTAACCTCTTCGGATTCCTCAGGGGTGAATAGTGGCTTGAGCATCTCGAAGGCCTCGTTTGGGCGAAGCGGGGTTGGGTGCTGGGAGTTGCCAACAAAGCCGGTGACGGCTGGGGTGTGGCGAACAAGTGACCAGCTGTCCTCGTTCATCTCCATGCGAACCAAAACATAACCGGGGATTCTCACCTTGGAGACCAGCTTGCGCTGACCGTTCTTGATCTCAATGGACTCTTCCATTGGGACCTCGATCTGCAGGATGTCATCGCCACCGGCAAGTGCCTGTGCGCGAGTCTCAATGTTCTGCTTCACGCGACGCTCGTAGCCGGCGTAGGAGTGGATTACGTACCACTTGCCTGGCTGCTCACGCAGCTCCATGCGGAACTTGCGGTAGGGGTCTTCTTCCTCGGCCTCAGCAGCTGGTGCCTCTTGAGCCTCGACCTCGTGAACAGCTTCGGTCTCGGCAGCTACTGGAACCTCTGCCTCGTCCTCGGAGCCGTCAACGTCCTCGTCACCAAGCTCTACTGCAACCTCATCGGCGTTCTCTAGCTCTGCTGCCTCAGCGGCTAGGGTCTGCTGAGCCTCTGCTGCTTGCTCTTCTTCCTTGAGAGCAGCGGGCTGAGCCTCGCCCTTCTCTTGGCTTACATCACTGAATATTTCTGACACAAATTCCTCTTTATCCTGCAAACACGAAGGTCACGACGTTTAGGAACACCCAGTCCAAGAAGGAGATGATGACCATAACGACTGCTACGAAGCCGAGTACGACTCCGGTGGACTTGATGAGCTCCTGGCGGGTTGGCTTGGTGACCTTGCCTAGTTCGGCAAGCACCTGGCGCACGAATAGCGAAACCCGCTGGATTGGGTTTTTGATATTGGCGGAGTCTGCTTTCGCTTTCTCAACCAAATCCTCCGAGGGTTTCTCGTTTTCTTCAGCCACTTCTAACCTTCTTTCACTGCGCAGGGCGGACAGGACTCGAACCTGCAACTTTCGGTTTTGGAGACCGATGCTCTACCAATTGAACTACCGCCCTAAAGTTGCCATCGCCATCAACCGGTAACTGGCACGAGGCTTGGTTTCAGGTGCCACCTAGAGAAGACACACTTCTAGATTGAATCTATTTAGTGAGTTTTCGCCAGATTAGTTTTCGGCAGATGTCAACTTGAAAGAGTTTAGGGGGTAATTTCCTTATCCGCAATGCCCAAGATTGCCAATCAAGAGAGCCTCGAACCCCAGTATTCTTGCACCATGTCGCATTCCAGAATCTCCAGCCGCATCGCCGCCATCGCAGAGAGTGCAACCCTGAAGGTTGACTCCAAGGCAAAAGCACTCATTGCTCAAGGGCGACCGGTCATTTCCTACGCCGCCGGAGAGCCAGATTTCCCAACCCCGCAGCACATCGTTGAAGCTGCCGAGAGGCCGTGGTTGACCCCAAAAACCACCGCTACACCATGGCCGTGGGTCTTCCTGAGATGCGCGAAGCCATTGTTGAAAAGACCAGGCAGGACTCCGGTACTGAGGTCAAGGCCAGCCAGGTGATTGTCACTAACGGTGGCAAGCAGTCGGTCTACCAGTCCTTCGCAGTGATTATTGACCAGGGCGATGAGGTCTTGGTTCCAGCTCCCTATTGGACCACCTACCCAGAGGCCATCAAGCTTGCCGGAGGCAAGCAGGTTGATGTCTTTGCAGGAAGCGACCAGGGCTACAAGGTAACCGTTGACCAGCTCGAGGCCCACTACACCGATAAGACCAAGGCGCTACTGCTTTGCTCGCCATCAAACCCAACCGGTGCGGTCTACTCCAAAGAGGAAATCACCGCTATCGGCAACTGGGTTGCCTCCAAAGAAAACCTCTGGGTCATCACCGACGAGATCTACCAGAACCTGGTCTATGACGGCCTCAAGGCCTACTCAATCACCGAGTTGGTTCCAGAAATCCAAGACCGCACCATCATGGTCAACGGTGTTGCCAAGAGCTATGCGATGACCGGTTGGCGACTCGGTTGGATGATTGCCCCGGATGACGCTGCCAAGGCAGCTGCCAACCTGCAATCACACCTAACTTCAAATGTCTCCAACATCTCCCAGCGCGCAGCGATCGCGGCGATAACCGGTGACCAGGAGCCCGTCAAAAAGATGCTGGAAGCCTTTGATCGTAGGCGCAAGCTGGCCGTGGCAGAGCTGAACAAGGTGCCGGGTTTTGTTACACCAAACCCTGAGGGCGCCTTCTATGTCTACCCGGATGTCTCAGGCCTGATTGGCAAAGAGGTTGCAGGCAGGACCTTCGCATCTTCTCTGGAGATTGCGGACTTCATCCTCGATGAGGCTGAGGTTGCACTGGTGCCAGGAGAGGCTTTTGGCCCAAGTGGCTACCTGAGACTTAGCTATGCGCTTGGTGATGAGCAGCTACTTGAGGGAATTCAGCGACTGCAGAAGCTATTTGCCTAAAACCCAATCAGGTTTGGCTCTGGAACCAAGTTGATTCCCCACCGAGACGCGACGCGCTCCTGAATAAACCTCGCAAGTTCAACAATCTCCTTGCCTGTCGCACCACCGCGGTTTGTGATCGCAAGCGCATGCTTGTTGGAGATCGCGGCCTTTGAGAGCGGCAATGCGTAGCCCTTGGGAATCCCAGAGTTCTCGATGAGCCAGCCTGCGGAAAGTTTGATGTCATCGCTTCCGGGCATGCTCCACCGCTGCATGTCCTCTGGAAACTCAAGGCTTTTGTTGTAGCTGACAACCGGGTTTGTGAAGAAGCTGCCGCAACTAACGCTGTCTGGATCCTCTGGCTTCACCACCATGCCCTTGGAGCTTCGCAGCTCAAGGACGGTTTCTCTCACAACCTGCAATGGCAACTGAGACCCATAGGGCTCCCCCAGGTGGTTGGTGATCTGGCCCGATGCCATAGGGACAGATAGACCACCTAGCTTTTTGAGTTCAATCTCAACCCAGCCAATTACCCCTCGAAGCCCGCGCTTCAAAGCACTATTGCGATATGAGAACTCAAAGAAGCTGGCCGGCTTGACCTCGATCTTGTGGGTTTCTTGATCCAAAAACTCAATCTGAGTGATCACCTCAGAAACCTCTTGCCCATAGCCACCAACGTTCTGGACTGGGGTGGCGCCAACGCTGCCCGGAATTCCACTCATCGCTTCCATGCCGGCGTAACCGTTGGCCACACACCACGCGACAAGCTCATCCCAGTCCTCGCCCGCTTGGACTCGAAGGGTGATCTTTGAATCGTCTTCAGAGACAACCTCGATGCCTTTGTTCCTGACCAAAATGATGTTTAGGTCACTGAGGTCATCGGCAAAGACAGTGTTTGACCCGCCCGCTAAAACTTCGAATGGCTCATCGTCTGACCATGCTGCAAGGGCAGCTTCGTAAAGCGCCTTGGTGCTCTCGCAGACCTTGATTGACTTGGGAACTCCCCCCACCTGCATCGTGGTGAAGGTGCTGAGCGGTGCAGGCTGACTCAAAGTTGCACCCAGACCTGTGCTTTGCCGAGCACATTGTTTTCTTCAAAACTGCAGGTCAAATCCACGCGAGCTTTGTTGCCCTCTTCATCCAATTGGGCAACAGTGGCGGTGACGGTGAGGGTTGCGAATCCAGAAGCTGGAACCACAACTGGCTTGGTGAAGCGAACGCCGTAGTCGAGGATTCTTGCTGAGTCTTGGACCCAGTCGATCACTGGTTGAACCGCTAGCCCCATGGTGAGCATGCCGTGAGCGAGGACTCCCGGAAGGCCAACTGATTGGGCAAAGTCATCGCGATAGTGAATCGGGTTGAAATCTCCCGATGCTCCGGCATAGCGAACCAGGGAGTCACGAGTTAGGTCAAAGTTCTTGCTGGCGACAACGTCGCCAACTGCTGAGATCTGCGAAGTTAGGCATCACTCACCCCTCACAACCAGCGTCGAGAAAGCGGTGCAGACAAGTTGGTTGCCCTCATCAAAGATTTCGGTTTCGAAAGCTGACCATGTGGTTGCCACCGAGGCTCTTCACGCTTGCCACGCTGAGCTCGCTGGTTAGAACATCTCCCGCAACAATTGGTCTCTCAAACTTGAAGCGCTGGTCGCCATGCACAACTCTCGAGAAGTCAATCTGCGACTCAGGATCGTCAAGCACGAGCTTCAGGCTCTGCTCCTGAATCACCACCGGAAAGGTTGGTGGAACTACTAGGTCTTTGTGGCCAAGAGAGATGGCGTAGTCGAGGTCGAGGCTCTCCTTGGATGCGAAAACGGCGCGAGCAAACTCTCGAACCTTTTCCCTGCCGACCTGATAGGCCGGGGTTCTCGGATAACGCTTGCCTTGAATCTCTGGATTGACCATGGCAAAAGGGTAGTCCACTTGGACTTCGGAGGGGACATGGTAGCTGAGGCGGGGCTCGATCCCGCGACCTCACGATTATGAGTCGTGCGCTCTAACCAACTGAGCTACTCAGCCATGAGCCTTAGCGATGGAGCCACTAAAGTTCGAGAGCCCCGAGACAGGATTGAACTGTCGACCCCTTCCTTACCATGGAAGTGCTCTACCACTGAGCTATCGGGGCGTTAGCCATAAAGGCAACCGCAAAAGATTAGCACTAGCGAACCGCGGACGGCAACCGCCAAATCTGCAGATCGAGGGCGACGGCGTCGTAGCGAATCTTGCCGCCAACCACCCTCAGGGCACCATTGCCAAACAGGTTTTCCGCACTCTCAATACCGCCAACCGCATCCTTTGGAATTTCGACCCTGCGGTCTTTTCCTCTGGATGCAATAACCAAGACTGACTCAGTCTTAGATTCGCGAATAAAGGCCATTGCCTCTTTCGAGACATAGAGCCAGCGCATCGAACCCTCAACCAGTGAGCGGTGCTTTTTGCGAATCTGAGCAAGCCTTGAATAGGTCTCAATCATGGTGGTGTCGCTCTTGCGCTCACCATTCCATGGAATCGGAGTTCTGGAGTATTCACCGTTTAGGCCATCAAGACCAAACTCGTCTCCGGCAAAGATCATTGGGATACCGGGGAAGGTGAACTGCAGGCCAGCGGCGACCCGCTGGCTGCCAGGGATTGTGAAGGTCTTAAACCTTCCGGTGTCGTGAGTGTCTAGAGCGTTGAGGTTATGCAAGCGAACATGCCAGGGGAAGATACCTGCAAACCGGTTATGCAGTTCCACGAACTGCTCGGCGGAGATGCCCTTGCGACCAATGCCGACCTGGCCCTCTTCTCTTGAGTCGGTGGGGTTCCAGAGCCAGCGCCAGGCGGGTTTGGTGAAATTGGAATAGGTCATCGTGGACTGGTAGTTGTCGCCCTCGACGTGGTTGGCGGCATCGGAGGTGAACTCGCCAATCAAGAAGGAATTGGGGTTGATCTCATCCATGGTTTTTCTGATGGTGTTAGCAACATCCCGATTGAAATCATCTCCACGAATAAGCCCGGTCATATTCGCAACATCGATGCGCCAGCCATCAAGGCCATAGGGAGCCTTGAGCCATTTGGCAACTACGGAAGTTTTGCCCTCAATGAATCTCTTGCGCAGCTCTTTGGAGTTCCAGTTGAACTTTGGAAGTGATTTCACTCCCCACCAGGAGTCATAGGTCTTGTTGCCATTAGAAAAGTAATAGAACTCGGACTCGGCTGCCCTTGGGTTTCCATAGGCGGCCCTAAACCACTCGTGCTTGTCTCCAGAGTGGTTTGCGGTCAGGTCTCCCATGACCTTGAAGCCCATGGAATGGGCCCTGTCAACAAGTGAGCTCAGCGCCTTGTTGCCACCCAAGAGTGGGTCAACCACCTCAAAGCTAGATGCGTCATAGCGGTGGTTAGAACCGCCTGGGAAGAACGGGGTCAGATACAAAATGGTCGCGCCGACTTTTTTAAGGTGATCGAGGTGTTCCTCGATGCCCTTTAGGTCACCGCGGAATAGTTGCTCTGCGGTGCCGGGACCCTTGCCAATCACCTTGTCGTTCCACTCCTTGGGGATTGCCCACTCCGGGAGCTTGCGCTTGTCAGCCTCATCGCTTTTGGCAAAGCGGTCTGGAAAGACCTGGTAGAGGACAGAACCGGTTGCCCACTTCGGGACCCTGTTATAGACATTGATTTTGAAATCGTCGCGGTCTGGCTGGTCTAGTTCGTGAAGGCCAACCGCGTTTAGCCAGAAACTCTCGTGATCTTTGAGCTCGATGAAAAACCGGTAGTGGACCTCTGGGTTATAGATAACTATCTGACCCTCATACCAGTCCCAGCCGTGACGCTTCATCAGTGGCTTGAACTTTGGGGTCAGAAAACCCTCGCCGGAGTCTGACTGCCTGGCGACAACCTGCTTGATCTTGCCCATGGATTCGTGGATGCGAATCCGGATCTTGACCTTGTCCATAAGCTTTGGACGCTGGTTCTGCAACATAGAGCGCGGAGCCGTCGTGATGGGGCTTGAGAGCAAGAGGTTGGGGCATGACTACAACGCTACTAGCCCTTGACCGCACCGCCGGTTAGACCCGACACGATGTATCTCTGGAGATACAAGAACAAGGCAACGATCGGGATAGCAGCCAACACCGCACCGGCTGCAAACACCGTCCAGTTTTGACCAAACTGGTTCGAGACATACATGTACAAACCAACCGCCAGAGTTCTCGACTCAGGATTGGTCAAGATGATGTTCGCCAGGATGAAGTCAGAGCTGGTGCCGATAAATGCCAGCAATCCAATGACGGCCAAGATCGGAGCTGCGAGCCTGAGGATAATGCCATAGAAGATCTGGGTGTGGGTAGCACCATCGATCTTGGCAGCCTCGTCGAGCTCCTTTGGAATGGTGTTGAAAAACCCATACATCAAATAGGTGTTTGCTCCGAGTGCTCCACCGAGGTAAACCATGATCAGCGCGAGCTGAGATCCGATTCCGAGGAATGGAAAGACGTTTCCGATCTCAACCAGGAGCGCGTAGATGGCAACCAGTGCCAAAAGCTGCGGGAACATCTGAACCAGGATCAGGGTCAGTAGACCCGCTCTTCTGCCGGTGAAGCGCAGCCTTGAAAACGCATAGGCGGCGAGCGCCGATAGGAACACCGAACCGATTGCTGCGGTGCCGGAGATAAACAGCGTGTTCACAAACCAGTTTGCATAGGGCCGATAGGGGTCATTGAACAGATCCCGATAGTTATCCAGCGTGAAGGAGGTGAAAAGCGACGAGGTGAACTGCGTGGCATCTGCAAATGAACCCGAGATCACATAGACAATCGGGAACAGCGAATAAACCACAACAACCAGGCCAATGGCGTGACGCCATCCCTTGGTTTTGGCCCACCTGCCAAAGCTCAGCTTGCGCTCATCGGTCAGGTTTGCCCGAGCAGCCTCATAGGCTTTGCGCTCTTGTTTGGTCATCTCCGCCATTAGTTCACATCCTCTAGAGTCTTGGTCCTTCTAAAGGAGAAGTAGGAAATGGTTCCCACCACAAAGAAGATCAGGATCGAGAACGCCGATGCCAAACCAAAGTCTCTACCCTCCCCGGTGGAGAAGGCGATCTTGTAGACCATGGAGATCAAGATGTCGCTGTGGCCAACATTGATCGTGGCATTGAAGTCCTTCGGACCACCGCCGGTCAATAGATAGATCAGCGAGAAGTTGTTGAAGTTGAATGCAAACGATGTAATCAACAGTGGGGCAATTGACACCAGCAACAGCGGCAACTTGATTAGCCTGAGCTGTTGCCACGGTGTTGCCCCGTCGATACGAGCTGATTCCATCAGCTCCTCGGGTATCGACTGCAGTGCTCCTGTTGTGATCAGGAACATGTAGGGGAAACCAAGCCAGAGGTTCACCATCAAAATCGATATCTTGGCCAACAGCTCATCCGTGAGCCACGGCACCTCAGCACCACCAAGCAAGACCTGATTGATAAAACCAAAGTCCTCGTTCATCAGCGCTCGCCAAACAAACGCGGATAGGAAGCCCGGGAACGCATAGGGCAAGACCATTGCCACCCGATACCAACGCTGTCCTCTCAGCTTGGCATCGTTGAACAAAATCGCCAGCCCCAAACCAAGGGCGAAGGTTGTGATGACCGAGAGAATCGCAAACGTGAAGGTCCAGAGCGTCACTCTTAGAAGCGGCCCGCGAATACCCTCCTCGGTGACGGCTCTGGTGAAGTTATCCATTCCGATAAACACCCGCCAACCCGGGGCCAGCTCTTCACCATCTTGTGCTGTGTAGATGCCCTGGCCGGTGTCAAAGAAGACCTTGCCGTCTTCGACCCGGGTCATGGTGTCAAGCTCCTCGTTGAAATCCAGCCTTGGCCTAAAGGTCACAGCCTGCGAGGCATCTGGGGTCATGATGAAGTAGGACTCGATGCTGTCCTCGAGATAGACCCGCATGCGCAAAGCCTCTTCCTGACGCTCGACTACCTGAGCAAACGAGAGCTCCTGGAACCCTTCGGAAGAAACCGCCTTGCCAAGTGAATTGAACTGCAGGATTAATCGCGGGGCTAAAGACCTGGTCGGCCTGGCCGACCTTTACCTCTTGATTGCCCGCTTGGTCTATAAAGGTGACAAGAAAGCCCAACCCACCATCTGGTCCCTCAACGACGCTGAGCGGGTAAACATTCGCCTCCGGGACCCTGGTCTGGCCATTCAGCAAGAGTGCATTGATGGCATCGGGCTTATCGGAGTTGTGCATGGTGCCGTAGTTGGTGAAGGCGATATACGCCGAGTAACCAACCACAAAAACTTGAAAAATGAGCATGAAGATCAGCCCTGGGAGCAGGTACTTGGCCGGCAGATTGCCGCGCTTCAGAAATGCCCAGTTCACCAAAACGGTGACCAGGGTGACTATTCCAGCGAACAGGTAGTCCTGATTGGTAATAAGCACCATGACCGCGAACAGCATCGCGGCATCTAAGAGAGCCAAAAGAATGATCTTGATGACAATGCCCATCAAAGATGGGGTGCCACCGTCATTGAGCGCAGTGTTTTTCTTCTTGCGCCCCTCGGGCAACCTGAAATCCAGGCCGAGTCTTTGCTCTGTCATTTGTTTCCTTGCAGAAGGTTAGTTACAAGAGAAAAGGGAGCGTCTAAATACTTTAGACGCCCCCTTTCTCGTTAGTTGATTTGATTAGCCAGCAATTGCTGCGTTGATCTCATCAATCATCTTCTGCCAACCTTCACGAGCATCTACCTTGCCGTCGAAGATTGCTGCCTGGGTAGCACCCCATGAAGCCCATACGGAGTTCATTGCAGGGATGTTAGGCATTGGGGCTGCGTTGGCACCAGCTGCACCGAAACCGGCAACAATCTTGTTGTCACCAGCTGCCTCTAGGGCACCGATGTGAGCTGGGATACGGCCACCGACCTCGAAGATCTCAGTCTGAACTGCCTCGGAGGCAATGTACTCAGAAAGGAACTTGTTTACATACAGTGGGTCCTCGGTCTGTGAGGAAACATAGAAACCGAAGGCTCCCATGAACTGGTTAGGAGTCTCGCCACCAACTGAAGGCAGTGAGTAGATGGCGTAGCCATCCTCGCCTAGAGCCTCAGCAATACCAGGAACTGCCCATGGACCGGTTACCCAGCAGGGGATCTCTCCGGCCTTGACACCAGCTTCAATGTCTCCGTAGCCCATCAGGCTCTTGGTTGGACCGAACTCGGCTAGCCACTCAGCGTAGGCAAAGCCTTCTTCGCCAGCCATACCGAGCTCTGAGGTGTAGGAACCATCAGCGTTCGAAACGAATACTGGAGCACCGAATGAGGTCTGGAAGTAGTACATGTGGTACGAGTCAAGGTCATCTGGGTTCCTCTGAACCTGGAAGCCAGTTTCAACTAGCTCTTCAAAGCTTGCTGGCTGCTCTGGAACCAATGCACTGTTGCAAACCAGGGCGATGTTCTCAACGCCAAATGGCAGACCGTAAAGAGCGTTGTCGTAGGAGAACGCCGCAAGAGCGTTCGAGCGGAAGTCGGACAGAGCAGCACCTAGCTCAACAGGTGCGATAACACCAGCTGAAACCAGCTGGCCAGTCCAGTCGTGAGCACCGACCAACATGTCTGGTCCCTCACCGGTTGGAATTGCGGTAGCCGCCTCGTCGCGGATGGATCCGAATTCCTTAATTACAAGCTCGACTGCGATGCCGGTGTCGGCTTCGAACTGGGCAGCAACGCCCTCAAGCGAACGTGCAGCGTTGTCGTCAACCCAAACAACTAGGGTTTCGATCGCTGGAGACTGCTCGGCTGGCGCCTCGGCTGTCTGAGTTGCGGTAGCAGTTGCGGTTGGCGTCGCAGCTTCTTCAGCTGCACAACCGGATAGAACTAGCGCTGATGCTGCGGCAATTGAGCCGAGAGCAAACAGGCTGCGCTTAGTTGATTTCAATGGAGCACCTTTCAGTGTCTGAATAGTGATTTATAACCTGCAGTAGGCAAGTGATACAAGTTCACGCCGTATTCATTTCTTGGTCAAACTTGTAAACGCTTGCATACATAACGACTTCGTAACAACGGGGCAAAACCACCTAAATCCACCTTGATTCAGTAAACGTTTACAGCCTTTTACAACATGCTCAAAGTGGCAATTCGAACCGAGAAGACCAGATCCTGGCACACCACAAGATTTGTGGATAATCCCGCCGTAAGCTTTCAGCCATGTCCGAAACTCTCCGATCAACTAATGCTGGCCGTGAATGGTGGCGCTCCGCAGTCATTTACCAGATCTACCCCCGCTCGTTTGCCGATGGCAATGGCGATGGCATGGGAGACATCCCGGGCATCATTTCGAGATTGGACTCGCTTCAAGAGCTAGGCATTGACGCCATCTGGTGCTCGCCGTTTTTCACCTCTCCCCAGAATGACGCCGGCTACGACGTCGCTGACTACAGGGACATTGACCCGCTTTTTGGAAACCTAAACGACTTCGACAACCTGGTCGCCGAGGCCAAAAAGCGCGACATCAGGATCATCGTTGACCTGGTTCCAAACCACTCTTCCTCCGAGCACGCTTGGTTCCAGGCAGCCCTCAATGCAGGGCCCGGATCTCCTGAGCGCGAACGCTACATGTTCCGTGACGGCAAGGGTGAAAACGGTGAACTGCCGCCCAATAACTGGGGTTCGGTGTTTGGTGGACCGGCATGGACCAGGGTCGATGACGGCCAGTGGTATTTGCACCTCTTTGACTCCACCCAGCCAGATTTCAATTGGGAAAACAAAGAGGTTCGCGAAGAGTTCAAGTCGATTCTTAGGTTCTGGCTAGACCGCGGCGCTGCTGGTTTCCGCATTGATGTGGCTCACGCACTGATCAAAGAAGCGGGGCTTCCAGACCTTGCCGAGCAGCTCACCACCATGAGTGGTGAAGATGCCGAGAGGCCAAAGGACCGGGTCAGCCCGCACCCATTCTGGGGCCAAGAGGGTGTCCACGAGATCATTCGCGAGTGGAGAGAGGTCTTGGACGAATACGAGGACCGTGCGATGTGTGCAGAGGCATGGATCATGCCACTAAGCCGCATGGCGAAGTGGACCAGGCCCGATGAATATCACCAGGCATTCAACTTTGGCTACCTAGAAACCCCCTGGGATAAGGAGCGATTGCAGGCAGTAATTGATGACTCACTCAAGGAATTCGGTGCGGTTGGAGCACCGAGCACCTGGGTGCTTTCTAACCACGACGTTATCCGGCATGCCACCCGAATGGCCTATGACAAGATCCCCAAGCAGGGCGATGGCATCGGCCCCGACTACGAACAACCAAACATTGACCGTGGCCTCAGGCGAGCAAGGGCCGCCACCGCATTCATGCTGGGTCTGCCAGGTGGCGCATACATCTACCAGGGTGAGGAGCTGGGTCTTCCCGAGCACACCACCTTAGAAGGCGAATACCGCCAAGACCCAACATTTTTTAGAACCCAAGGCAAGCGGGTTGGGAGAGATGGCTGCCGGGTTCCAATTCCTTGGGAGAAAGAGGCGCCAGCCTTCGGTTTCAATGAAACCGGTCAGAGCTGGTTACCCCAACCAGATATTTACGCAAGCTATTCAAGAGACCAGCAGGTAGGCATCGAGGGCTCCACCCTCGAGCTCTACAAAAAGATGCTCAAGCTTAGAAAGAAGTACGAGCTTGGCCACGGAGATTTCTCCTGGCACAAAGACTCCATAGGTGATCACTCTTTGGGTTATGTGAACTCAGGGGTTTTGGTGCTAGCCAATTTCACCGGATCGAACATCCCGATTCCTCAAGGAGAAATCTTGCTTAGCTCCCAGAACGATCTTTCCTCAGGTGTTCTAGAACATGACCAGGTCGTCTGGGTAAAGCTCTAAATGCCCCTTCACGAACCAACGGCAGGCTCTGAGTGGTGGCGCTCTGGCATCATCTACCAGATCTACCCGCGCTCATTCGCCGACCATGGCGGCGATGGCATGGGAGATCTGAAGGGCATCACCAATCGGCTCCCCAAGCTCAAAGAGCTTGGGATAGACGCGGTTTGGCTGAGCCCCTTTTACACCTCACCCCAAAAGGACGCCGGCTATGACGTCAGTGACTACCGCGACGTTGACCCGCTGTTTGGCGATCTAAACGACTTCGATCAGATGCTTGAAAGAGCCCACGAACTTGGTCTCAGAGTCATGATTGACCTGGTTCCCAATCACTCATCAGACCAGCACGAGTGGTTCCAGAGTGCGCTCAATTCAAAGCCCGGTTCAAAAGAACGTTCCTATTACCACTTCAAGGATGGCAAGGGCGAAAACGGAGAGTTGCCGCCAAACAATTGGCAGTCAATGTTCGGAGGTCCCGCTTGGACCAGAGTCGAAGATGGCCAGTGGTATTGCCACCTGTTCGACTCCTCGCAACCCGATTTGAACTGGGAAAACCAGGTGGTCAGAGATGAGTTTGAAGACATCTTGCGGTTCTGGCTAGACCGCGGGGTTGATGGTTTCAGGGTCGACCAACCTCACGCTATGGCCAAGGCCCAGGGACTGCCAGATCATCCTTATGTCGCAGAGGCTGGCGCTGGATTCATCGAAGGCCGAGAGTCTCCCCCGATGTGGTTCCAGGATTCCGTGCACGAGATATTCAGATCTTGGAGAAATATCCTGGATAGCTATCCGGGGGATCGGGCGATGTGTGGCGAGGCATATGTTTTGCCGCTCAGTTTTATGGCGCTTTGGGTTAGACCAGACGAATTTCACCAAACCTTTAACTTCAGGTTCTTAGACGCCGGTTGGGACCAAGAAAAATTGATCTCCGCAATCAACGAATCTTTTGAAGCCTTTGACTCGGTCGGAGCACCCAGCACCTGGGTGCTAAACAATCACGATGTGATTCGCCATGCCTCGAGGTTCGGTGGCGACTATGGCAGAGCCACGGCCTCCGATGGCATTGGGCCAAACAACCCGCAGCCTGACTCCCTTTTGGGCATTACCCTCGCGAGAGCCTCAACGCTGTTCATGCTCGGACTTCCAGGAGCCAGCTACCTCTACCAAGGAGAGGAGCTTGGTCTCCCCGAGCACACCACCTTGGAACCAGAGTTCCGCCAAGACCCCACCTTTTTTAGAACCAACGGCGAGCGAGTTGGAAGAGATGGCTGCCGGGTGCCACTGCCATGGGAGGCCAATGGTCCAAGCCTGGGCTTTGGGCCAACTGCCGCCAGCTGGCTGCCCCAGCCAGCTGGCTATCTGGAACTCGCAAGAGATCTTCAGGAGAAAGATGACTCTTCAACTCTCAACCTCTACAAGCGAGCGCTTGAAATTAGGAAAGAGCTAAAGCTTGGTGAGGGTTCGTTTGATTGGGTTAGCACCGGAGAGCTCTTGAGCTACCAAAATCAGAACGTGATCGTGGTTCACAACTTCGGAAAAGACTGCGCCCTGCCTGCAGGCAGGCTTGTGCTGAGTTCGGACTCGGAACAAGGTGATCTGCTGAGATCCAACCAGACTCTCTGGCTAGAGATTTAGTCAGCCGAATCAGATTCCAGAAATAACGCAGCACAGCGTTTCTGGGAATTGGGTTTCTAGATTCCCAAAAACAGTGCAAACTGAAGCATGGATAAAAAACAAGCTCCATTGGCAGTTGACATTGAGTCTCAAGAAGCTAAGCCTTCAATGATTCCGACCAAGGCTGTGGACGCCATCGAAGATGTCTTCCACGTCGTTCTAACGGCCCTGTTGTTCCTAGTTGCCCTAGGAGCCGTAATCTTCACGGTCCAGAGACTTCTCACCACCAGCCCCTTCTACCCAAACGGCATGCTGCAGGCCATCAACGACATTTTGTTCGTGGTCATCATCTTGGAGATTGCCCGAACCGTAATTGCTAGGTTCAACACCGGCTTCTACCAACTAAGTAGATTCTTGGTGATTGGCGTTATCGCCTCGGTCCGACACATCCTGTCGGTTGGTTCGTCCTTGACCCTCTCGATTGGCAAGACCCCGGAGGCCTTCGAACGCGGCATTATCGAACTCTTGGTCAACGGAGGCATAGTGATAGCGCTGGTCTTTGCAATTCTGATGACCCGCATGGCGGAAAAGGACTACAAGACCAAACCCGGTCGCAGCTAGCAAGGCTTCGGCCGCAATAAAGATTTCTGGCCCGAACCCAAAAATCCCCCGCAATGCGGGGGATTGGTGGCTAGTGAGGGATTCGAACCCCCGAAGGCTGAGCCGGCTGATTTACAGTCAGATCCCTTTGGCCGCTTGGGTAACTAGCCGTTGTGCTTGAAGGCACTCCGAAACAATACCCGATATTGGCTCTCAGCTGTGGCGAGAAGAACTGTAAAGGTTTACAGTTTTAAACAAATGATAGGAATCGTCGAAGTTGCCGAGCGCGCTGGAGTCTCCACCGCAACCGTATCTAGAGCCCTGAACGGCAAGGCTCACGTTTCCGCCAGAGCTCGAGAAAAAGTTCTAAAGGCCGCAGCGGAGCTGGGGTATGTTGCCTCCTCCTCTGCCTACACCCTTGCCACCGGCAGATCAAAAAACATCGGTGTGGTGCTGCCATTCATAAATACCTGGTTCTTCTCCGCGGTGCTGGAAGGCATTGTCAACGCACTGGTAGCTAGAGGCTATGACGTCACCCTCTACAACCTCTCCGGAGGAGCTTCTCACCGCAAGCGGGTCTTCGAGGACCTGGTGTTGCGAAAGCGCGTGGACGGGGTGCTCACGGTAGCTCTCAAGCTCTCGGAGCAGGAGATGAGAAACCTCACCGATCTTGAAAAGCCGATCGTTGGAATAGGCGGTCCGATCCCCGGAGCCAGGTCGCTAACCATTGATGACGAGGGTGCTGGTCGGCTTGCGACCCAGCACCTGATCTCCCTTGGTCACACCGAGATCGGAATGATCTCGGGAACCCCCGCTACCGAAATGGATTTCCACCAGCCCTACTTGCGAAAAACCGGATATCACGAGGCACTGCTGGATGCCAATCTTGATTTTCACCCGCAGTGGATGGCCGAAGCAGACTTCACGATTGCTGGCGGCTATCACGCCGCCAAGCAGATGCTTGGCGATCCGAGAAGTGCACCGACGGCAATCTTTTGCGCCTCGGATGAGATGGGTTTTGGTGCGATTCAAGCTGCCAGAGACCTTGGCTATCGGGTGCCGCAAGACATCAGCGTCATCGGCATGGATGGCCACCCGATGGGCATGTTCTATGGCCTTTCATCAATTGACCAGGCCACCTCGGAGCAGGGTGCCAAGGGCGCCAACATGCTGATGGATATTCTGGGCTCGGATGATGAAAAGCAGCTGAAAAACTTCGAACAGCTCAACATCTGGCCAATCGATTTGATCGTGCGCTCCTCAACAGCAAGACGCAGCGCTAACTAGACTTTCGTGCATGGCAGATTCATCATTTGACGTAGTAAGCAAGGTAGACCACCAAGAGGCGGATAACGCCCTGAACCAGGCAGCCAAAGAAGTTGAGCAGCGCTATGACTTCAAGGGCACCGGTGCCTCCATCGAGTGGAGCGGCGAGGCCATTGTGATCAAGGCCAATTCAGAAGAGCGAGCCAAGGCGGTGCTCGATGTCTTCCAAACCAAACTCATCAAGCGTGGGATTTCCCTCAAGGCCCTAGATTCCTCCGAGCCTCAACCCTCGGGCAAAGAGGTGAGAATCAACTGCAACCTCAAAGACGGCATCGATCAAGAGCACGCCAAAAAGATCACCAAGTTAATTCGCGACCAGGGACCAAAGTCCATCAAGGCTCAGATCCAGGGCGATGAGCTCCGGGTTAGCTCAAAGAGCCGCGATGACCTGCAAGATGTCATCGCACTGCTAAAGGGAGCCGATCTCGAGGTTGCGCTGCAGTTTACGAACTACCGCTAACCCATAGCCAGATAGCCAGTGCCGTTTCCAGTAATGGAGAACAACCTGGTGTCACTCACAAACGCAGCCTGACCCCTGGAGAGTTTCAGATACTCATCCTTTGAAGTCGAAATCTCGATCTCACCAGCGGTGCAAACCGCAATCATCGACCCCTCAAGCTTGAGATCAATCAGCATGTTCGATGCTGTTGGCTCGACCCTAAAGACACTGAAGTCATCGACAGCGGTTGGGTAGTGCAAAAGCCCATTGGCGATCGGCTTGGTCCTAACCCGGTAGTCCTCCGTGGCTGAAAAGTCCAGGACCTGCATCAGCTCTGGAACATCGATTCGCTTACTGGTTAGGCCACCCCTGAGCACATTGTCACTCGATGCCATCACCTCAAGAGCCAAGCCCTTGAGATAGGCGTGGATAGAGCCAGCTGGCAAGAACAGTGCCTGGCCTTCGGCCAGGCTCTGATGCCTGAGCAAGATGCTGCCGATCATTAGTCCAACATCACCCGGGAAGTGATCAGCAAGTTTTTGGTAGAGCTGCACCTTCGACCGAGATAGCGAAGTGATGTGATTTCCAAGCTCTGCCGCGAGGTTATTCTCGAATGCAAACTCGACTGCGGCTTTGGTGCCACCAAGCTCGAAGGCTTCTAGCCAAGGAGAAAAAATGCTGCTCGCATTAGCAAGCGCTGTGAGATCGGAGCGAATCTCAGAATCATCTCGAAAGCCGCACAGAACCTCAAACTCGGTGATCGCGATGATCATCTCTGGCTTGTGGTTGGCATCTGAGTAGCTTGGATTGCCAAGCCCGAACTGCTCTCTTGCACGGGTCTTGGATGGGTGAGCCTGAATCGATAGCGGCTTGGCAGCTGCCAAGAGCTTCACTAAAAAGCTCAGGTTCGGAGCGATGTCGCTAAGTCTGTCTGCGCTGCCTGCGATTGTGGAGGGGGCAGTTGGGTGGGAACCAAACCAGACCTCGGCTGCAGGTTCTCCCTCAACACCTAAGGTGGCAAAGTCCTGAATCAGGTGCGTAGAACCCCAGGCATAGGGCATGGGCTGATTGCCGATCAACAAAAGCGTCACGGGCTAAGACTACCTATCACCCTCTGGTGGGACGATGATCGAGATTGGTCCGGTTGGTGGTGCAGCAGAATCCAGCTCACTGCGGCGAGCACGAGATGCAAACAAACCGGCAATCAGCCCCGCACCGATAGCGAGTGAGATCGGGAAGAAAAATGCCAGTGATAGCCCGACCTCCTCGGTCAGCGCTCCCATCATGGTCTTGGCACCAATTGACACCATCGAGTTGAACAAGCTCAGCCTGGATACTGCCCATGCGGTTGAAACCCCGGGGACGTGACCGGCGGCCGAGAAGAAAGCTGGAGACACCGAGGACAAACCAAAACCTGCAACCCCCCAGAGTAGAGATGCGGTGGTCAACCCAAGTAGCGGAGAAGCGCTTGTGATAATCGGGGTGAAAATCGCAGTAAGCGCCAGGGCGAGAGCTGCCATGAAGGAACCCCGCGAGGCGATTAGTTGGGGGTGGTAGTACTGGGCCATTCGGGTCATAGAGAGTCGCCCGGCAATCATTCCGACCATGAAGGTCGCGAACGGCACCGACCTAAGCGCAACATCTGCATTCAAAATGTCTCTGGCAAATACCGCCGCCCAGTCGATGATTGCCACCTCGGGATAAAGACCGCAGAACAAACCAAATGCCAACAGCCAGAGCTGCGATGGCATTTGGTAGAAGCGGCGCTTGACCACCCCGGCCTTTTCCTCTTGATGACCGTCCTCATCGGGGCTCATCAGCCAGCGCAAACTGAATTCAAAAATAATCAGTGTGAGAACCGCTACCAAAACCAAATACAGCTCAAGCGGCAAAAACACGGTGGCCAGACCACCGGTGAAGGCCGCCATAACAGCTCCGATGGACCAGCCGGCATGCATCCGACCAATGATGTTTATGCTGATCTTCTTTTGCAAAAGCACGGCGTGAGAGTTCACGCTCACTCCCAAAAGCGACATGCAGAAATTGAAAGCCATGTTGAAAAAGAACCACAGTGCCGGGTCTGTTGTCAGACCCAGCGAAACCAGTGCGATCATTCCGCCGTAGTTGGCAAAGCGAATAATTGGCCTTGACCCAAACCGCGTCATAAGCCTGGATGCGAAAAACAACGGGGTGATTGACCCGATGACACCGAGGCCGATGATGGTGCCCCAGGTTGCAAACGATACGTCTAACCGTGCAATGTATTCAGGAACCCAGGCAACTGAGGACAGGGCGGCGTGCCCCATGAAAATAAAGGTGAGGAGCATTGCAATCTGTGCTTTGCGTAGCCTTTGGCGCGGCAAGGGTTGCAATTACTCTCCTTTTGAAACTTGGAGCATTTCTGCTCTATCAAATAGCTTTAGCCGCTCTCTGCCAAGAGCCTGGCCAAGATTTTTCTCCGCATCATCGATGTTCAACCAGTTATCCCACTGAACAAACTCAACGCCGCGAGCACTAAGAGTCTCAAGGATTGCATGCTCGGAGGGCTTAGTTGGTTGCCACCAAGAATCCCGGTTCGCCATCACATGCGAAATAGTCTCGATTGCATCGGCTTTGGTGTGGCCAATCAGGCCAACAGGGCCACGCTTAATCCAACCGGTGCAGTAGATTCCAGGGATCTGATTACCCTTGTCATCCAAGACCCGACCCTCATCGTTTTTGATCACGCCGTATTTGGGATCAAAGGGAATCTCATCCAGCGCAGATCCGAAATAACCAACCGCGCGGTAGACAGCCTGCACTGGATAATCGACACTCTCACCTGTCAGGGTGACATTGCCGGTGCCATCGAGTTTGGTCTTCTCGACCCGGAAGCCCACAACCTTGCCGTCCTCACCAAGAATCTCCTTTGGAGATGCGAAGAAGTGCAGGTGCAACCTGCGCTCTTGAGTCTCTTGCGGATTCTCGCGCAGATCCTCGAGGGTCTTCACCATCACGCGAATCTGGTTGTTGGAATCAATCGCGTTTTGAGATCCCTCGTCATACTGGAAATCCTCGTCATAGACGATTGCTTGAACACCTTCAATGTGTAGGGCTTCGCGCAACTCCAAAGGCGAAAACTTAACCTGGGCAGGTCCTCGGCGACCAAAGACGTGAACGTCAGTGACCGGAGATTGCTTCAGGCCTCTAAAAACATGATCGGGGATATCTGTTGAGAGTAGGTTCTCAGGCAACTTGATAAGCATTCGGGCAACATCGAGTGCGACGTTGCCGTTGCCGATTACGGCAATCTCCTTGGCATTTAGTGGCCACTCAGTCGGAAAATCGGGGTGAGCGTCATACCAGTTCACAAAATCAGCTGCGCCGTAGCTACCGTCTAGATCAGCACCTGGAATATTCAGCGAGGCATCCGCTATTGCCCCGGTGGCAAAGATGACTGCGTTGTAGTGCTCCTTGAGATCAGTGAGCGTGATGTCCTTGCCGTAGGTGACGTTTCCAAAAAAACGAATGTCCCCGCGGTCTAACACCTCGTATAGGGCCTTGATGATGCCCTTGATCCTTGGGTGATCGGGGGCTACGCCGTAGCGAACCAGGCCATAGGGGGCAGGGAGTAAGTCAAATAGGTCAATCGATACGTCGAAGTCTCTCTCGGCCTTCAAGATCAAATCCGATGCGTAGATACCGGCGGGACCGGCACCCACTACGGCAAGACGAAGCTTTGACATTTTCTCTTTCTAAAAACTAACCCTTGCGCTCAACAACTGCGCGGGCAAAGGCTACCAGAGCGTTTTTGACGCCGCTTGCTGGAAGCGGCTCAAGTGCCTCAATTGCCCGCTCGGCCCACTCAAGAGTCTGAGCCTGTGCGATCTCCATTGCCGGGTGATTGCGCAATCTCTCCAAGATCTCAGGGAGTTGTTCGCTCGTGATCCCCGAAGCGATATCACTTGCAAGCGCCTTGCTCTTTGCATCGTCAAAACCGCTGAGCAACAAAACCGGCAGGGTTGGCACGCCCGCCAGCAAATCAGTCCCGGAAACCTTGCCGGAGTCTTGAGTCTTGGAACGAATGTCAATGAGGTCATCAGCCAATTGGAAGGCAACCCCGATTCGCTCACCAAATTGCTGGAGTGGCTCTTGGTATTTCTCATCGGCTCCCGAGAGCATGGCACCCAGTCTTGCTGAGAGAGCAATTAGCGAACCGGTCTTGTCGCGCAAGACGTCCAAATAGTGCGAAATGGGGTCCTCGCCCTGATTTGGACCAAGGCTTTCGTGCAGTTGACCTAGCACCAGCTGCTCAAAGACTCGCGCTTGCAGACTCAGTGCCCGCTCCCCAAGACCAGAGACGATATTTGAAGCCCTGGCAAAGAGCAGGTCCCCGGTCAAAATGGCAACGTTATTACCCCAAACCATTTGTGCGGCATCAACCCCGCGCCTGGCCTTTGCCTGGTCCATTACGTCATCGTGATAAAGGGTTGCCAGGTGGGTGATCTCCATCACCACCGCCGCGTCCAACACGTCCTCGGAGTCAGGGTCACCAAGATGTGAGGTAAGCAAAACCAAAACCGGACGCATTCTTTTGCCACCGGCTCTCGAGAGGTGAGAGGACATCTTGTCAATGAGCGGTTCGGCGTGAGAGGTGGCCTCTTGAATCCGGGTCTCGACATCGCCCATGCGATTCTCTAGGTCAGTAAGCAGCGCTTTGTCCCTGACCTGGCTGAACTGCCTAGGAAGCTGGATTTTCAATTGGCCTTCACCCCCTCGTGCAGGGCAACAACGCCAAAGGTCAAACTCTTCCAAGAAGCAACAGAAAAACCAGCATCCTCGATATCTTTTTTGAGCTCTGCCTGCTTGGGCCAGGCCATTATCGACTCAGACAGGTAGTCATATGCGGCCGGGTTCTTACTCATCAGCTTGGAGATCTTGGGCAGGATATTCTTTAGATAAAACCGATACAAGACCCCAAGCGGTCCTGGAACGTGACTGAATTCACAAATCACCAGCCGTCCCGCTGGCTTCAGAACCCGCAAAAACTCCTTGAGCGCGACATTGCGATCAGAGACGTTCCTCAGACCAAAGCTCATGGTGACAACATCAAATTCGTTGTCCGAAAAAGGAAGCTTCATGGCATCGGCAAAAACAAACTCGAGTTCGGGATAGCGCTTTTTGCCCTCTTCCAGCATTCCCTTAGAAAAATCGGCTGCCACAATCTTGACCCCTGGAACCATCAGGGCCATTGATGAGGTGCCGGTGCCGGCTGCAATATCTAGGATCTTTTGCCCGGCCTCAGGCCTAACCGCTCGCCTTAGTCGAAAGCGCCAGTAGTGGGACTGCCCAAAGGACAAAAGATCGTTGGTTTTGTCATAGGCGTGAGCAACCTCATCAAACATCGCAGAGACTTCTGCGGGGGTTTTATTGAGGTCGGCTTTGGTCACTTGCCAAGTCTAATCGCGCCCAACTAGTCCTGCTTGTCGACCCTGGTGAGGGTGTAGATGACCAGCCCGACTGAGCCCAGCATGAGAGCTACCACCAACGGGGTGGTAGCACTCACAAAGACGTCAGCCGGGGTTTTATCCGTCACGACTATGTTGTCGAGGTTCAGAGGTTCACTGACAATCTCGAATGAACCCTCCTCCAGCATCGCTGGTGGAATCACCTGCTGCAGGTGAGAGTCGTCATCCAATTCGATATCTGTTGAAGACAGGGTTGCTATAGGTGCGCCAAGCACTAGCAGCCCAACGGCTGCTAGTTGAATCACGCCTGAGAGCAACTTTCTCCTAACCTAGACTTCTAAAGAATAAGCAGAAATTTCTAGGCTGGCTCGGAAGTTGCCTTATTCACGGCGAACTAAGAGCAAAGGGACTCATGCCACTAAAGATCAGCGTGCGCAGCGTTGCCGTGCCAGATGAACTAGACATGAGCGCAAGCTCCGTGTTTATCAGGCAGGGGCACGCCATCCTCGCTCAAGGCGAGGTGCTCAGAATCGAAGCCTTCGGAGAAAACCGGATTGCCGAATTAGCTCAGAAGTGGAAAGAGCTAATTGCAAGCGCCGAAATAGATAACCAGGTCGAGCTTCCTGGATCCGGAATCATTGCACTTACCTCAATCAGCTTCTCTGCAAGCTCCCCGGCCCCCTCTGTCCTCTACGTTCCAAAAACCGCCCTCGTAATCAAAGAGGGCATCGCCTTTGAAATCACGGCCGAGAATGAGTCAATCGATGCAATTGAGACCAAAAAGCCAAGTGGGGTCTTCCTGCCGGGAGATCTCAGCGCCTCGAGCTTCAAAGAGCTCGTTCAGCGCTCGGTTTCCATCATCTCCAAGACCGAGCTCGACAAGGTGGTGCTGAGTCGAGACCTCGTAATGCCGATCAGTCAGCGACCGGATCTCTCCGAAGCTATTCAAAAACTCCACGAACGCTACCCGCACTGCTGGACCTATGCCATTGGTGATGTCTTTGGGGCATCTCCCGAGCTCCTTCTAAGAGCGGAGTCTGGCGAGGTCTCCGCTCGAGTGCTAGCCGGCACGGCCGGCCGCGGAACCGATCCTGATGTTGACAGAGCAATTGCCGAGGGTCTTGCACACAGCCACAAAAACCGCCACGAGCACGACTACGCCGCCAAGTCCATGGTTGAGCGATTGGAGCCATTTTGTGAGGTGGTGGAGGCTGACAGCGAACCGTTCTCGCTCGCACTTCCAGACCTTTGGCACCTGGCCACAGATGTCAGGGGCAAACTCAAGACCGGTGTCACCCTGCTTGATGTGATAGCCGAACTTCACCCGACCGCCGCGGTTGCCGGCACCCCAAGGCTTATGGCCCAAGAGCTAATCGCTGAGCTGGAACCATATGACCGTGCCGGCTATGCCGGCCCGGTGGGCTGGCTGAGCTCCGATGGCAGTGGAGAGCTGGCGATTGCGCTCAGGGGCGGGGTAATCGAAAAGGACCAGATCAGAGCGTTTGCAGGTTGTGGCATTGTCGAGGAGTCAGACCCGCAGGCAGAGCTCGATGAGACCGATCTCAAGTTCCGGGCGGTTCGGCACGCATTTAGCTAGAGCTGGTAATCAATAACCACTTTGCCGCCGAGCTCCATGGCGCTGGCCAACTCGCTGGCAGTTGACGCCTTGCGATACTGCCAACCAAACCCGGTGACGATTGCCTCTAGGTTGAGCTGTTGCGGGGTGGTGAAAAGCTTTTCAAACCAGTCAGCACTTAGGTGTTCGCGCATCTCCAGCCGATCAAAGATGTGACCGCCGTTGTCGTTTCCCACAATCAGCTGGATATCAAGATCGCCCAGTCCGGTTAGGTTCAGACCGGAGATCTCATGCATGAAGGTCAAATCACCAATCAGCGCCCTGACACTCACGCCGGTCTGAGCGATTCCAATCGCGGTTGAGACCGTGCCATCGATTCCAGAGAGTCCGCGACTTGAATAAACGTTGATGCCCTTCGCGCTCACCGACCCCTCGGCGACTCGAATCAGGTCGGAGGCACCAAACACCAATGCCTGGTTTTCAACGCTGTCCCAAACCTGAGAGACAAACCCGGCTCTTTCATCCATGTCGGTTTCTTGCCGCCAGGAATCAAGCCAGGAGCTGTTCGCCCTACCGACCGGAACCAACTCATCCACGATCATCGTGGCATGTTGAAATGGGTTGAAGCTTTCAAACCTGGATCTAACGACATAGAGCTCTGCTGCCTTGATTGTTCTTCATCACCGAGCGGCTCAGGCTCGGCTTTCCAAATACCACAACCTTTTTCACACTGTCAGAGAGTTTGGTCTTGAGTAGTTCTGGGTAGTTAGTGATGACCTGTGGTCCGTAGCGAGCATTCGAGGATGGCTCTGCGAAAAGTGGCAGGTTGGCAATCAATGCAAACTCTTGAGCCTTGGCGCCAGCCCCCGCCCCGGCAATCACGACCGTGCTCTCATCGACCTCTAGCTGGGCCGATTGCACCGGGCGTGAGTAATTCTTAGGCGTCAGCTTTGTGGTCTCCAAAAGCTCGGCAGCGTTTGGAGCGCCGGCACTGAGCGGTTCATCGAATTGCAGATTGAGCTGAACTGGTTGAATGCGCTCAGAACCAAACATGAGGTCCATGGCGCTGGTGACAACCTCTGATGCATCCGGAAGCAAGTCCAAAGTTGGCGCTGGAACATCAATGCAAGAAGCGCTTAGGCCAAAGATGTCTTTTTGGTTGGTGGTCTGATTTGCACCCAATCCCCTCAGCCTTGCTGGCCTATCGGCGCTTAGGACCACTAGCGGGATGCCAGCGTGGTGGGCCTCAATCACGGCAGGGTGCAAATTGGCAACGGCAGAGCCGCTTGTGGTGATGATCGCACTCGGGCTGCCATCAGCCATTGCCCTGCCCAGTGCTGTGAAGCCCAGTGAGCGCTCGTCGAGCCGCACCGTGATTGAGATCTTGCCGGCATCAGCCAGCTGGCTGGCGGCAATGGCCAGCGCCTGCGAGCGAGCACCGGGGGCTAGGTAAAAGTTTTTGACGCCCGCTTTTACAAGGTTGGCTAGGAGCGCTGCGGCGAATTGTTGTGAGGGGTTACTCACTTCTCGCCGTCTTTTTTGTCATCCTCTTCGCCCTCGTCATCTGCGACACCCTTGTCTTTCGGTTCTTCAGGCTCGTCTTGCTTGAGCTTTTTAGAGATGTCGCGAAGGAAGTTTGGGTCATCGTCTGGAGCAATTACCTTGCCCCTGCCGCCAAGGCCGCCTGGTTCCCTGCCCAGTGGTCGACCGACCATGAGATACAAAAGCCCACCGAAGAACGGCACCACTGCGCAAAGCGCGACCCAGAGCCATTTCGGCAGAAGCCTGACCTCTGGTTTATTCGCACTAGCTGCAAAGACGGTGGTGAAGACCGCCCAAACAACTAAAAACGCAATGGTTGCTATTGCCACTCTTGTCATAACTCCACCCTAGTTCGTCTGCGGTTTGTAGACTTCAATCATGAAAAATCCCTGGCTCAGCTATTCTCTGATCCGCCTCGGGCTGTTTTTCGGATTGTTTCTATTACTTGTCGGTCTTAGCTTCAACCCTTTCTTCGCCGCAATTATTGCGGCGTCGGTTTCTTTTGCAATTTCTCTAGTTTTCCTAGACCGCCAGCGCAAAGCCATGAGCGAGGTGGTCTCGGAGAAGTTAGCAAGAAACAAGCAGGGTAGTTATGAGGACACCGAGTCCGATCTGGAAAACGAGATTTTAGATTCAAAGACCAAGGTTGACGACGTGGATCCCGAAGCCAATAAAGAGACCAAAGCCTAGGCCTGCAAAACTCGTCAGCTTCAAAGCGGTAATCAACTCCTTCGCACTCCTGCCATCCAAAACAATCAAGGTTGCGGGCAGCACAAGCAATAGATTCAATAGCCCCAATAAAGTTGCCGGATAGAAAAGAATCAGCATCAGATTCAGTAGCACCGGCAACCAGATCATGAGGATAAACACCCGGCTCGCAACCTTTTTGCCCATCTGAACCGCCAGGGTGATCTTGCCGGATTTCTTATCGGTCTCGATGTCGCGAATGTTATTCACCATCAATACCGCAGACGCATAGAGGCCGTAGCCACCGCCAACCAAAACCGCCAGCGGGTCAACAATGCCGGTTTGAATGAAGTTGGTTCCAACCGTTGCAACCAAACCAAAAAACACAAAGACCGCAAGCTCTCCAAAGCCTGCGTAGCCGTAGGGGTTTTTACCCCCGGTGTAGAACCAGGCTGCAACTATTGCCAAAAGGCCCACCAAGACCAAGACCCAGTAACCGGTGATCAGCACCACGCCCAGACCAGCGAGCGCCGCTAACCCAAAGAAGCCAAAGGCAGCAAGCTTCACACTCTCAGGCTTTTTCGACCCTGAGCCAGTGAGCCGCAGCGGGCCAACCCGGTTCTTGTCCGTCCCCCGAATGCCATCCGAGTAGTCATTGGCGTAGTTCACGCCAATCTGCAGTGCAAGTGCTACCACCAGAGCCAAAAGGCTCAGAGCCAGATCAAAGCGATCCAGTGAGGATGCGGTTCCCGCCCCGAGGGCGATTGGCGCAATAGCCAGCGGCAGGGTTCTGAGCCTGGCGCCCTCTATCCACAAACTAAGCGATGACATCAGAGAAAACCCTAACCCTCTAACAGTGCTCTGGCAGCCACCAGGTCCGGCTTGCCAGATGGCAAGCGGGGAATGCGCTCAACTCGCATTACCTGCTTGGGCTTTGCCGCCAGCGAGATGCTCTGGGCAAGTGGGCTGAAGCTAACCTCCGGTTCACCTGAGTAGATAACCCCCACCGATTCACCGAGCTCGCTGGCAAGCGAGATTGCAATCACCTCGTCAACTCCCGCTAACTCCAGGGCCCTGGCCTCGAAGTGATCCAGGGAGAGCTTCAGGCCCCCAGAGATAATGACCCTGTCTGCTCGCCCGAGCACCTCCAGCACTCCGTTTTGGAGCTGGCCGAGATCATTGCTGAGAAAGCTCTCCCCTAGGCCATTGGCTAGCACCTTTCCCGAGACCTGGATTCGGGAATCGACTATCTCGATGTTGACACCCTCCAGCGGAACCCCGTCATAAACGCAGCCTCCGGCGGTCTCACTCATGCCATAGGAGAGCACAACATTGATGCCCTTGGCACGAAGCGCCAAGACATCAGAGAGGTTTGGAGCCTGACCCCCAACCAAGATGGCATCGAATTTCCTGAGCATCGAAAATACAAAGGCATCTTGCTCTGCCGCTTGGGCAAGCTTTGCCAACTGGTTAGGGACTAGTGAGGTGTAGCGGCGCTCACCCTCCATCAAAGAGGCACCACGAACAAAAGCCTCGACCGTGAATGGCAACAGCGTGTTCATCAGAATCGGTTGAGTGTCTGCGACCACTGAGCGAAAAAGCACATTCGCCCCGGCAATGAAGTTCACCGGCAGTGCCAATAGCCACTGCCCGTGACCTCCGAGTCTTTTAGCCGATGCCTCGGCGCTCGCCAAAAGCGCAGCTCTGGAGAGCTCGATGCGTTTTGGCTTGCCGGTTGAACCCGAGGATTCAACGATTAGCGCCGTGTTGTCATTGACCTCACTGGGTAGTCCTTCGACCACCGGCTTGATGCCATTTATCTCGGGCGGGGAAATGAACCCGGCTACAGACCCCTCATGAATCTCGACCATGAGCTGCAGCGCACCAAAGACATCATTGGCGGGAACGATCTTGAGTTGCATCAGAAGTGCCAGGGGAAATCTGACCAGTCTGGTTTGCGCTTTTCTAAAAAGGCATCCTTGCCCTCTTTGGCCTCTTTGCTGCCATAGGCCAGGCGGGTTGCTTCTCCCGCAAAGAGCTGCTGGCCAACTAGGCCGTCATCAACCATGTTCATGGCGTATTTCAGCATCCGAATAGCGGTTGGTGATTTACCAAGAATCTCTCTGGCATATTCAATGCCCGCTGTCTCTAGTTCGCTGTGGGGAACAACCTTGTTCACAACACCTAGCTCATAGGCTCGCTCTGCCGAATACTCCTGACCCAGGAAGAAGATCTCGCGAGCAAACTTTTGGCCCACCTGCTTTGCCAGATATGCAGAGCCATAGCCGGCATCAAAAGAACCGACATCGGCATCGGTTTGTTTGAACCTGGCATGTTCTTTTGATGCAATCGAGAGATCACACACCACGTTCAATGAGTGTCCGCCGCCGGCAGCCCAGCCGGAAACCAAAGCGATTACCACCTTTGGCATAAACCTAATCAGCCGCTGCACCTCAAGGATGTGCAGTCTTGCCGAGGAGTTGTCCCCGTATTCATAGCCCGCATCACCGCGGACTCGCTGGTCACCACCGGAACAAAAGGCCCAGCCGCCATCTTTGTCACTTGGACCATTGCCGGTTAGTAGCACCACCCCAACATTGGTTTGCATGCGAGCGTGATCAAGTGCTCTGTAGAGCTCATCTACTGTTTGGGGCCGAAACGCATTTCTAACCTCTGGGCGCGAGAAGCCGACTCGAACAACACCCAGTTCGTTGTGAGCGTGGTAGCTGATGTCTTGAAGGTCACTAAAACCTTCGACCTCGCTCCACAGCGATTCGTCAAATAGCTCAGAAACTTGATTTGGCATGCACCTAGACTAATCGGGTGAGCGGCCTCGAAATAGCGGATATCCGGGTATTGGATCTCCCACTGACAACTTCATTTAGAGGCCTGACTACCCGTGAGCTGGTTGTGTTCCAAGGCTCTAAGCGCTGGGCAGAGTTCTCGGCGTTTGTCGAATACGACGACCAAGAGGCAGCCAATTGGCTCAAAGGCCGCACTGAGCTTTGCCAACGATGACCTACCTGAGATCAAGCGGGAGTGGATCCCGGTCAATGCCACCTTGCCAGCTGTCCCACTGCCCGAGGTCGATTCGGTGCTCGGGAACTTCCCAGGTTTTCGAACCGTAAAGATCAAAATTAGTGAAGACCCCGCTTCGAAAGACCAGGACTTAGCTCGCATCAGACACGTGTTTGAAAACCACCCCGGCACCCAGATAAGGCTCGATGCCAATGGGGCTCTCAGGGTGAATGAAGCGATAGAGATCATTGAAGAACTCGGTGAAATCAAGCTGCAGTACTTTGAGCAGCCGGTTAGGACCATCGGCGAGCTCAGCCAGCTGCGCGAAGAGATTGCCAGACGCGGGCTAGCAACAAAGATTGCGGCTGATGAGTCCATTCGAAAAGTCAGCGACCCGCTCCGAGTCTTCAAGGAGCAAGCTGCCGACATTGCCGTGCTGAAAGTGCAGCCGCTGGGCGGCATTGCAAGCGCAGCTGCAATCGCCAAAGAAAGCGGCCTCGAGGTTGTTGTGAGTTCAGCATTGGAGAGTTCGTTGGGGATCGTGCAGGGGCTCTATCTGGCGGCAAGCCTGGATAACCTCAACTACGACTGTGGACTTTGGACTCAGAATCTCTTGGCCGATGACATCATCGCTGAACCCCTGGAGGTCTTAGATGCCCGCATCAAAGTTGCCGTTCCAGAGATTGATCTAGACAAGTTAGAGCGCTATCGCGTCACTGACGATCGTGAGAAGTTCTGGCTCGAGCGCATTGAGCGCTGCCGCAAACTTCTAGAGACCTGAGTAAACGTGGAGACCTTTGAAAAAGAGGTTCACGATCGTGAAGTTGAAAATCACCGACAAAAAGGCAATCAGACCTAGCCAGGCGGCTCGCTTGCCAGTCCAGCCTCTGGTTGCCATGGCGTGTAGGTAGCCGGCGTAGAGCACCCAGATAATGAAGGTCCAAACCTCTTTGGTGTCCCAACCCCAGTAGCGGTGCCAGGCACGCTCTGCCCAGATCGCACCTGCAATCAGAGTGAAACTCCAGAGCACAAAACCAACCACGTTGAACCGATAAGCCAGTCTCTCGAGCTGCTCAAGAGTCGGGAAGACGTTCATCAGCCGCTTGGCAATGATTGCCCGCCTTCACCAAGTAGGCGATGTGGAGGCCAGCTGCGATTGAGAAAAAGCCGGTGGCCAAAACCGCCACCACCACGTGGATAACCAGCCAGTAGCTCTGCAGCGCTGGCATCAGGGTCTTGACCTCGACATAGAACAGCGACACCGATGCAAACAAGATCACCAGCGCAAAGCCCGAGATGAAGGTTGCAATGAACTTGAGGTCCTTGATGCTCATGGCGGTTAGATAAATCAAGAGCATCAAAAATGCCGTCGAGATGGCGAACTCGTACATGTTTGCCCACGGCACCCGGCTAGCCGCAATACCGCGCAGCACAACTCCGGTTCCCAAAATGATGGTTGCGACCCACAACAGAATGAAACCGACCCGTTCACCCTTGGTGATCACCTTGGTAGCACCCTCGGTTTTCACCAATTGGGCAAGCTCGAAGGAAAATACCATCAGGGCTAGGGCCAAAAACCCCATCGACGCTGAAACAAAAAGCAGCGACAGTTGGGATAGTGGCTCATTTAGAACAGGCGTCATTTAGCTATCTCATTCTCGATACGTGTCTTGACTGTCAAAAGGAAGTCGTCCAGTTTTGCATCATCACCGCGAGCCAGTGCGGCAAGCTCTATTGTTCCATCTTCCAACTGCCTGACCCAAACCCGTCGTCTTGGAATCAGTAGCGATGCCATGAGTGCAAACAGGGCCAGCATCGAAAACGCTAGGACCCAGATGCCACCGGGGTTATAGGCAATGTCGAGGGAAGCAAATCTCAGCAGTCCATCAAAGCTCACCGAACCGAGGTTGTCCGGTAGTTGAACCACGTCACCGACCTCTAAAAGCAGTGGCGGGTTGGGCCCATCCCTACCTGCCACCAACTCCATCTCGGTGGTGTCAAGCGCATAGACGTTTCTTGGAATGCCATCATCTAAACCAAGATCACCGGTGTAGACATTCATGGTCATCAGCGGGATAAACGGATCTGGGTAGATCGATGTGTAAGCACCCGATTCCAACTGCTCGGCAGTTGGATAGAAAAACGCAATGATTCCAACCTGCTCGAGGCAGTGCATCTGGTGCTTTGATAACGCCCAGCGAGGTCATGTTGCCATCCTGGGGCAAGAAGATGGTCGGTCCCGAATAAGAGATGTTTCCCTGGCCATCACGCAGGGTTATCACCGGTGCAAAACCATTACCGGTCAAAAAGATGTTTGCTCCTGGAACCTCCGCCGGATAATTAACCCGGACCTCAACCGCCTCATCAACCCCATCGACGGTCTGGGTGAGTGAGGCAATGAAGTCAATTGGAATTCCACGGTTCGCGAGGTTCTGGAGGTCATAGACAACCTCAAACTCATCCAGGCGGAACTTGAAGGGCTCTAAAACCTCTTCATCAAAAAAGACTCCGGGGTTAAAGGCGTCGTAGCTGGCGAGGTTGTTTACAAACACCTCTCCCTCAACCAACACTCGCTGGCCCGAGTAGCTGTAGCCACCACCAAGACCAACTGCGATGAGCACTCCGATGAGGGCGTAGTGGAACACCAGGTTGCCGGTTTCTTTGATGTAGCCGCGCTCGGCGCTCACCGAGTTGCCCTGCACCTCGGTGCGGAAACCCAACTTCTTTAGGGTTTGGTGGCTGGCCTCAATGACCGAACTATCGCTTTTGAGCTCGGCATAAGCGGGCATGCGCTTGAGGTTTGTCGGTGTCTGGACTGGCTTTGCCAGCATTGCCTCCCAGTGCACCTTGGTCCTTGGCACCACGCAGCCAACCAGCGAGATAAACAAAAGGATGTAGATGGCGGAGAACCAAACCGAGGTGTAGACATCAAACAGCTGCAGTGAGTCCAGCACCTGAGCCAGCTCAGGCTGCTCGCTGTAGTAGAGCCTGACGCCATTGGGATCAGCACTGCGCTGCGGGTAGACAGAACCGGGGACCGCAGCCAACGCCAAGAACAGCAGCAAAAACAGCGCTGTGCGCATTGAGGTCAGCTGGCGCCATACCCAACGCGGCCAAAACAATAACTTAGAGAATGACTGTGTAGCCACCGATCACCACCTGAAGCCATGAGTTGAACGCATTCCACAATCCCGTCATCAGCAAGATCCCAATCAAAACCAACAGTCCCCCACCAACTAGGTTGAAGGTGCGAAGGTGCTTTTTGACAAACTCCACGGACTTGGTTGCCCAGGAGAAACCAGCTGCGATTGCAATAAACGGCAGTCCCATTCCCAGTGAGTAGACGGTTGCCAAGACACCACCTCGAAGCGGGTCTGAGCTATCAGAGGCCAAAACCAAAACTGCTGAGAGAGTCGGACCAATACACGGAGTCCAACCAAAGGCAAACACCACACCTAGTAGCGGTGCTCCTGCCAGCCCGACCTTGGGGCTGAAAGGCAGCTTGATTGTGCGCTGCATGAAGCCAAACTGACCAATTAGCGCAAGCCCAAACAAGACCACCAGAGCGCCCAACACCAACTGAACCCAGGTGTTGTTTGCCATAAACAGCAATCCAGCCGTGCCAGCAAGCACCCCGAGTGAAACAAACACCGCTGTGAAGCCAAGAACAAAGAGCACCGAACCGGCAATCACTCTGGTCTTAGTCGCGGCAGTTCCCGAGACGTAACCCAGATAGCCCGGCACCAGTGGCAAAACACACGGAGAAATAAACGTCACGATGCCAGCCAGAATCGCAATGGGTATGGCAATCAACATCGATCCCGAGAGGATCAGCTCTCCGGGGTTCATTCGGCCAAGACCGTTTCAATCAGCGTCCTGAGAATCCCTGGGTCAATTCGACCCAGGATTCGAGAGGCAACCTTGCCCTCTTTATCAATGACGAGCGTGGTTGGCACAGCCGAAGGAGAAACAACACCGGTGAATGCCAGCGACACGGTCCCGGATTGCGCATCCATCACAGATGGGAACTCAATGCCGAAGTTCCTGTCAAAGGCCAACGCGGTCGCAGCCGAGTCTCTGACATTCACGCCAACAAACTCAACTCCCTGCGGGTTGTATTCGCGGTAGAGATCAGCAAGATCTGGAGCCTCTGCGCGGCATGGTGCGCAGGCTGCGTACCACCAGTTCATGACCGTGACCCTGCCCTCAAGGGCCGTCACTGTCTAGGCCAAAACCGCTCTCTGTGATGCCACTCCAGGGCTCAAAGCCAGGGCGCTGGTCATCGGCAAACTCGGTGACCGTGCCATCTCCTGCGATGTAGTTTTTGTTGTCGCCAGCACGATACTGCTCTGCCAAAGGGTCCTGGGTCGTGCAGCCAACCAAGCTCAGGGCGGTTGACGCAACCAGCAAGATCACCAGGGTGAGGCTCAGGGTGCGAACCGTCTTTTTGCTAAACATCTAGACCGCTCCCCCGTCAACGGCATTTGCCGCCAGGTTCAACCCGGGCTCTAGGTAGCCGACCTCTTTCAACTTGCCGTCGATGACCTCAAATGAGGTAATCGAGGAGAGCGAACAGCGCCTGGCTCTTGGGTCGTGGGGAAGCTTCAAACCTGCGCTTGAGCGATAAAGCATCCAGATTGGAAGCTGGTGGGAAACAATCACTACATCGCCAGATTCAGTCTCGGACCAAGCTTCTAATGCAGCTTGCTGCATCCGATCAGCTATCTCGACGAATGGCTCTCCCCAGCTTGGCTTCGAGGGGCTGTAGAGACTCAGGGCGATTGATGGCCTTTTCAAGATTGCGCTCGCGCCAACCTTGAGGCCCTTGAACTTGTTCCAGGGTTCTATGACCCTTGGCTCAATGCCAATTTCCAACCCAAACTGCTTTGCTATCGGAGCTGCTGATTGCTGGGTTCTAAGTAGCGGGGAGGCAAGCAGTTTGCCAATCGCCCTACCTTGCGAAGCCAGTTCCTTGGCGGCTGCCTCGGCCATTTGGTGGCCGGTCTCGCTCAGCTCAAAGCCATCCAGGCGCTCATAGAGCACTCCCTGGGGATTGAACACCTCTCCATGGCGCACGAGGTGAAGGCGTGAGGCGGGCATACATAGAAGTTTACCTTCGCTAAACTTGGCTAATTGCCCCACTCAGCACACTCTCAGAGGATTTCAAATATGCAAGACCGCAAGCTCATCAGCCAACTGGCCCAAGGCCAGGACGGTCCAGTCTCGATTGGCGGCTGGGTGGAAACCTTGCGAGACCAAAAGCGAATTCAGTTCATCATCATTCGCGATGAATCAGGTTCGGTTCAGGTCACCTATCCTCGTCCAGCAGACGAGGATGCACTTGCTGACCAGGTGAGCGGATTGACCAACGGCAGCTTCGTCGAAATTCACGGCAACCTCAAGCACGATGAGCGAGTCAAGCTTGGTGGCATCGAGATTTTGCTGACCGACCTCAAAGTGATCTCCGAATCCTTGCCAGACAGCCCAATTGCCGAGGACACCTCTATCGACAAAAGACTGGACTGGAGATTCTTAGACTTCAGGCGCCCGGAGCTAAACCTGATGATGCGGGTGCAGACAACTATCGAACAGAGCTGGCGTGAACACTGGTTGGCAAACGACTTTGTTGAGATCCACTCCCCGAAGCTGATGGCTTCGCCATCAGAATCTCACGCCGAGCTATTCAAGCTGGAGTACTTCGAGACTCACGCCTACTTGGCCCAATCCCCTCAGTTCTACAAGCAAATGGCAATGGCCGCGGGTCTTGGCAGAGTGTTTGAGATTGGTCCGGTTTTCCGAGCTGATCCTTCCTTCACCTCAAGACACGCGACCGAGTTCGTCTCGGTTGACATGGAGATGAGCTTTATTGACTCTCACGAAGATGTCATGACATTCCAAGAGCAGCTAATGGTCAAGGCCATCCAGGCGGTCAAGGACAAGCACGGCGAGGAAATTGAGAAGCTCTACGGCTTTGAGGTCAAGGTTCCCGCAACCCCGTTCCCAAGAATTCCACTGGCCGAAGCTCACGAGATTGTTGAGGCCCGTGGCTACAAGGTCCCTCGTCAAGATGGCGATCTAGACCCTGAGGGTGAGCGCCAGATCGCAGCCCATGTCGAGGAGGCATTTGGCCACGAATTCGTATTCCTGACCGACTACCCCAAGAACATTCGCCCCTTCTACCACATGAGACACGAGGGCAACGATGCGCTAACCAAGAGCTACGACCTGATCTGGAAGGGCACCGAGATCACCACCGGTGCTCAGCGTGAGCACCGGATTGATGTCTTGGACTCCCAGGCTAGAGACAAGGGCCTAGACCCAGAGAGCCTTGGCTTTTACATGGACTTCTTCCGCTACGGAGCCCCCGCGCACGGTGGTTTTGGCATGGGCCTGACAAGAGTCGTCATGCTCTTGCTGAACTTGCCAAACATTCGTGAGGCCAGCTTCTTGTTCCGCGGACCAAACCGCCTGGAGCCCTAGAGCCAGTTCTCGACCCTGAGGCCCGGGACATTCTCGAAGTGTTTCAGGTTGTTTGAAACCAGAGTTGCATCTAGCGCTAGAGCGTGACCTGCAATCAGGCTGTCGAAGTAACCCGTTGGCTTTCCTATGGTTCTGAGAGTCTTTCTAACGAAGGCAGCAGCCTGAGCGGCCTCGGAATCAAAATCGAACACCGTGCTCGATGCGAGGAAAAGCCGGGCCATTTTCACTGACTTTGGCTGACAGGTTTTGAAGGCTGAGTCCGAAGGCGATCTCGTGATAACTAATTACAGAAATACCCCACTCATCTGCTTGCAGGGTCAGCAACTTCGTGGCAATCCCGTGTTGAGACTTGATTGCGTAGCTAGAGATGTCTGTGTCAATCAGGAAGCATTTTGATTCGCCTGTTGTTCGAAGACGCTTCTATCGTCAATCACCTGGTCCCTTGTGATTGCAGCTTCAAAGACTGCGTCGTCGACCTGCCTCCTCCGAGGCAAGCTTTTCAAGCAAGGTTTTCATCCTTCCCGCCTTTTGAGTGATGACGATGTCTCCAGATATTGGGTTTCGGGAGAGCGTTATCTCACCCTCGCTCACCCAGCCAGCTGGAATCCTGACAGCCAGAGAGCCGCCGTTTCTAAAGAGTTTTGTTGTAATCACGTCTGCCACTTTGCCACCAATCATTATGTCTAGACACAGTCTAGACAGCTGGCTTGTGGATAACTAGACCCAGTTCTCGATTTTGAGACCAGGGATCCTCTCGAAATGTTTGGTGTTGTTGGTAACCAGGGTAAGGCCCAGTGCGATTGCATGCCCAGCGATCAACTCATCTGAGCTACCTATTGGTTGCCCTAGGCGCCTAAGGCGCTCGTGCACGCCTGCCGCTGCTGTCGCAACATCTGTCGTGACTGGTAACACCAAAGCGTCTGCCAGGAAGGCCGATCCTGCTAACGCTACTCTCGTCCCCGGTAGACGCTCAATACCCTTGGCTATCTCATACGCTGTGACAGCAGAAATGCCCCATGAAGTACTGGGCAATCGAAGAAATCTCTCCAAAATCTCTGGCAGGCTTCTGATGGCAAAAATACAAACATCGCTATCCAGGAGATAGCGATTCATTTCATCTCACCATTCCAAAGCTCATCCCAATCAAAGCGCTCAGGCTCAATAGGTCTTTCAGGGATTGGGAACTCTTCCTCTGGAATCGGGGGTTGGGAGGCAAGCCACTCCAAGAGCCGCTTCATTCGCTGGGCTCGGTTGAGCGGGTGGATTTCAACCACACCGTCTTCACGAGCAACCAGGTCAAATTCACCGTCCTCGGGCAGCCAGCCCTTGGGTATGCGAATGGCCCAGCTGCCGCCGTTCTTAAATAGTTTTCTAGTCACCCGCTTAGTCATAACAGAAATCTCCTATCTATACCAAAGTATAGACAGGGGATCTGTGGATAACTAGACGATTGTGATTCCAAGGGCAGTCATGCCCCAGGCAATTCCTATTGCCCAAAGCACCATTGCAATTGAGATAAGCAGCGTTACCTTGAATGGCTTAACCCCCGCGGCAACCGAAGCGGCAGCCGCAAACTGGGTTCCGATGAGGATTGGACCAAGTGCTGCCATCCCAAAGATGCCGTATTTGTCGAAGGCCTTCTGGGCCTTCTCATAGCGACCGGCTTTGGGTTCAATGCCCTTCTTCCTGCGGCGCTCGATCACCCAGCTGCGAATTCGGTCGCCGGCATAGGCAAAGAGTGCGATTGTGATGATGTTTCCAACCGATGCTGCAATAACCGTCAGCACTGGATCAAGCCCAAACAGGATCCCCACTGGCACAACACCAATGGCCTCAAGCCAGGGGATTGCGCCCATCAGGAAGATGCCGAAGTAGCCAAGTTGCTCTAGGTTCACGATTTCCTTTCAAAGAGTTTTGAGAAGTTGGACAGTAGCGCCTCCATGGGACCGCGTGAGCGGAACTTGAGGTTTAGCTCTGCTAGGACAGCAAGTCCAAGCCAGGTTGCGGCTGCAATCAGAACAACTCCCAGCAGCGAGATCTCTTGAAACAGTCCAAAGCCCCAGGCTGAAAACAGAGTTGAGAACACCAGAGATTGACCGAGGTAGATGGAGAGTGAGTGTCTGCCGGCAGCAGAGAGTGTTGTGAACTTGAACTTCTGGCTCAGAAGCCATAGGGCTCCAACAATTCCCGCGGACATCAGCGGAGCAGTCATAAAGTTGAGGGTCAAACCGCCCAGATAAAGACTCAGCCCAAAGTCCTCCGAGCTACTCGACATCAACATCAAATATGCTCCGACCAGCTGGAGCCCAAGCCCAAGGGTTAGACCCCAGATGGCGTAATTCTTCATGAGCCTGGGAGACAGGTTCTCGGCAAGACCACCCTTGCGAGCCACCAAAACACCAAGCATGAATGCTGCGAGCACCAGTGGTCCCTGCAGGAAGAAACCCTGAGGCGCAAATATCAACCAGAGCTCTACTCGAGCAGCGGCAGCCTCAAGGAAGTTGCCGTTGCGCAACGCAACATCCAGAACGTCGACATACTCATCAGCCGGCAGAGACTTGCCCTTGGATGCCAGGAAGAACTCTCCGAGAAGTGCAAAGAGTGAGATTGCAACGAACATCAAGGTGGTGAGGATGTAGATGATCCAGATCCAAACCTTGAGGGTTTTCTCCTTGCGGAAGTAAAAAGCAAGCAACAACAGTCCCAACGCTCCGTACAAGAAGAGAATGTCGCCATGGAAGAAGAAGCTGAAGTGGATTGCCCCAAGCAGCAATAGCCCGATGTTTCTTCCAACAAAGCGCCTTCTGTTGCTCTTTTCAGACTTGATCACGTAGTGAGCGGAGTAGCCGAACAGGAACGAGAACAAGAGGTAGAACTTGGCCTGGAACAGTGCCCAAACAATAAATGCAACGCTGCCGTTTTCGAACTTGGTTAGATCTAGTGACTCAGCACCATTGAAAGTGCTGATTGAGAAGTACTGGATGTTTACGATTGCAATGCCAAGGAGTGCAAAGCCGCGCAGTATGTCGGGAAAGCTATCCCTGGTCTTGAGATTCATCTTCGTCTTTCTTTTTGAGAGAGGTCATCGGCACAAAAATTGCAACAAATAGTCCGGCTCCGATTGCGATCCAGATTTCGAGTGGCATTAGCTCTTCGCCGTTCTCTTGAGCTCTAGGGAAATCATCGCCAGCGAAGGCAGCATGAAGGTGTAGGCGGCAAAGATCCAGAAGATTGCCTGGACCTGGGGCCAGGTGATAGCCAGCACGTAGTTGAACCCATCTGCATCAGTCTGAAAGTCAGTGAAGATTGCGTAAACCATTAGGGCGGTCACCGCGGCAAATACCGCTGCCGTAAGCCAGCGGTATGCAACCAGATAGCTCCTATTGCGCTGAGCGAATCATCATCTCATCCAGCACGTCATCAGGAGCATCGGCGATGAGTCGCACTGACTTTCTGAGCAGGAACCAGAAAACATAAATGAAGAGAATGTGGATCAGTGCGTATGCGGACCAGGCGTTATCGCCAACACCCATCAAAAAGCCGGTGCCAAACAGAATGACGATATTCGAACCCCAGAGCAAGAACTTCTTTGCTCCTCTGGTTCTGAGCCCATCCCACTTGGTGTCATCGAGCTGCTTCTCAACCGACTTTGCAGAAGCCGATGCCCAGGCGGCGTCAGAGCCTGCCATTTGACCTCTGAACATGGCCCAGTACTCCTTGCTCAGGTTTCGAGCCTTTAGATAGAGCAAGAAGATTGGGACCTCGATCACGGTCATGGCGAGGATGGTGAAGAAGAACCAGTTGGTGTCAAAGAACACAAATCTGAAACTTGGGTCATCGTTCCAAAACAGCACCGCAGAGATAGCAACTGGGATGCCGGTGACCAGGATGTCCATCCAAGCCATCAGCTTGACGTTATTGCCAATCACCTTTGGGTAGAACCAGAGATAGGCAACCGCCAAGGTTGCCAGGATGTAGAAAACAACTAGTAGTTCGTTGCTCATGCTTCTTCCTCATCAAGCCAGAAGATCTCTTCGACACTGGCGCCTAGAACCGAGGCAATCTTGAGAGCAAGCACCAAAGATGGCGAATACTCTCCGCGCTCGATATAACCGATGGTTTGGTAGTGGACGTCAACCTGGTCGGCTAGCTCCTGGCGAGTGAGCCCGGCCGCATTGCGAAGTTCTTCGATGCGGTTGGCTACCTGCTCTTGCTCAGCCTTTGGTTTACGACCCATGGATGTAGCATAAATGCTATGTAGTAATAATGCAACAATCTATTGCAACCAGTTTTGAACTCGAAGGCCCGGTACTCGATTGAAGTGCTTGTGATTGTTGGTGACGATTGGAACTTCAAGGCTTAGCGCGTGAGCGGCAATCAGCGTGTCAGCAAACCCAATCGGTGTCTGCCTGAGGTCATCAGAGGCAAGTAGTTGAGCCGCTTCGACCGATGCGGCATGATCGAACTCAATCACCCAAGCACTGGCAATGAGACTCAGGGTTAGCCCCCTAATACGCTCGGACCTTGCAACCCTCGCATACCTGCCCAGCTCAACCGCCGTGATAGCAGATATGGCCCAGGTCTCTGAATACTGCAACAACTTTGAATTGAGCTTCGAGTTACCACGGAGCGCAAGGCTAAGAATATCTGTGTCGACCAGCAGTCTGGGACTAGTCCTCGAGTTCAATTAGCGCCTCCCAACCAGGTCTCGGCGAATCGGGAACAGGGTCAAGCGTCGGCCACTCATCCTCCGGGATTGGTCCTAGTTTCTCGACGAGGGCAAAGAAGTTCTCCATCGGCCTGGGATGCCGCTGGGTAACGACCAGTGCGTTCAGAGTCTCATCGAACCGAACAAACACCTCATCGGCATCAAAGCGCCACTGCGCTGGGATGCGAATTGCTTGGGAGCCGCCATTTTTAAAGATCTTGGCTTTGTGGATTTCTTGCATCTTTGCCTCCCAGGAAGTTGTAGATGCATAAAGTATAGATGTATTCATACAAGCCAGTTTGGCAAGATTTCCTGAACCAAGAAGTGAGAGTTTTGAAAGCTGTGGATTAGTTGAACTTTTTCAGGGTTGTGTGAATCTTCTGCGCCCACGGATACCTAGAGGACATAGCCCCCAAGATCGCAATCAGAATTGGAAACCAGAATTTTTTTAGCACCCACAAAAAGATCTTCAAAGCTCCGCCTCCATCGCACTGAACACCCGCTGTTCATCAATGCGCCAAAACGCCAGCTGCCTGCCATTCAGTAACAGCACCGGAACCTCTTCGGAGTACTTGGCCAATAGCTCTGGATCCTGATCAACATCCAGCCGCTCTACCTGGTAACCAACATCGGGATACTCGGCGCTAAAGCGCCCAATTACCCGAGCCAGTGCATCCTCTGCGACATCGCAAAGGTGGCATCCGGAGCGCGAGATCATGGTTAGCGTTAGTTGAACAGACACCCGATAAGACTATGGCAACCGCCCTTAGTTCTAGACTGTGCAAATGCCGAAAAACGAAGCCAAGCCCCCAAAGATTGAGGCGGCCTTTTTCGACGTTGACAACACTCTGGTTTGTGGCTCAACATCTATCCTTTTTGGCAAGGTCGCCTTTGCCGGCGGAGCCATCAGGCGACGCGACATCTGGAGATTTGCCTACGAGCAAATCATGTTTATCCGCCGCGGCGAAAGCAACAGCAAGATGGCAGATTTCAAGGATCGGGCTCTGTCGATAACCAAGGGTCACCCCATCCAAGAGCTTCGAGATCTGATGCCAAAGGTCTATGAGCAGGAAATCAAACCAAGGCTCTGGCCCGGCACCGTAAGGGCCGTAAAGGAACACCTCGCGCTCGGTCACGAGGTTTGGCTAATCACCGCAGCCCCGCAAGAGCTTGCTCAGCAGATTGCGGACGATCTGGGTGCCACCGGCGCTCTTGGAACCATCGTCGGGCACAAAGACGGCGTGCTCACCGGAGAGCTGGTTGGTCAACCGCTTCACGGCCAAGCCAAGCGCAAGGCAGCCAGAAAGCTTGCCAAGGAGCGAAGCATCAGCCTCAAGCGCTCTTTTGCCTACTCAGACTCCGTAAACGATTTGCCACTACTGACTTTGGTGGGAAACCCTGTGGTCGTAAATCCCGACAAGGCCCTCAAGAGATATGCCGATGCCGCCGGTTGGGACATTCTGAGATTCAAGCGCAAAGAACTGCGCAAATAGAAAAACCCGCCCCTTGGGGCGGGTAGTTCAAAGACTTACTTCTTGTTGCGACGCTGGTGGCGAGTCTTGCGAAGTAGCTTGCGGTGCTTCTTCTTCGACATACGCTTGCGGCGCTTTTTGATTACTGAACCCAATAGAACCTCACAAAACTTAGTTTTGTCCGAACGGACAACCCCAATACTCTAGCCCTTGCGCTTCAGTCGCTCAACCTCTGCATCGATATCTGCTTCGGTGATGACTTTCTTCAGGCCAGGCCCGTAGGCATCAATCCACTGGAAGTAGGCACCGATTCCCATCCCGCCAATTGCAAAGATGGGCCAGAAGAAAGAATTTGGTGAAGCCCAAAACCAGATCACGCTTAGAAGTGCTGAGACAAATGCCCAGACAAACAAAAACTGCTTGAACTCCTGCTGGTTTTTTAGTCGCTTCTTCGCATACTCGCGAAGAGCGTCTTGCTCAGATGTCGCCATTACTGCTTTCTTACCTTTGCCTTTACTTCCTCGGCGAAGTGAGTTGCCTCAGTGCGAACATCGTCGACAACCTCTTCAACCTTTTGTTTTGCAATCTTCTCGAAGTCCTTCACCGAGGTTTCGGTCTCGGTCTTCACGTCCGCAAGTTTGCGGCCAAGACGCTTGCCCAAGTCCTTTGGATCAAAATCAACATCTAGCTCATCGGCACGAGCCTTGAGCTCGGACGCTAACCAGCCGGCGCGCTCTGTGATCCAGTGCCCGAGCTTTTCGCCCGCAGCGGAGAGGTTCTGCGCTAGCTCTTCACCCTCCTCCGCCTCAGCATCAAAGCCGAGCGAGAGGAAGTTGATCATCCAGTCTTCGATCTCCTCAAGTGGCTCGGGAGTGACCGAGTAATAGCGCTTCTGGCCCTCTTCGCGAGCTGACACCAGGCCAACTTCGCGCAAGGTCTTCAGGTGCTTGGAAACTGTTGGCTGACCAAAACCGGTCTTCTCCACAAGCTCGGTGACTGTGAGTTCTCCGGGGCCGCCAGCCAGAGAGGAGGACAAAATTGTCTCCATAAGTTGACGTCTGGTTGGGTCTGCAATTGCTTCAAATATGTCTGCCATGGAATAAGCCTATTGCGTTGAGCTTGCAATTTCCTCTGCTCTTTTCACAGCCGCCAATAACCCGGCTTCAAATATCGATTTCAGTTTCGCCTGATCAAAGGTCTCGATGATCTTTGCGGTCGTGCCGCCGGGGCTGGTGACATTTTGTCTAAGCTCGCTGGGCTCACTATCGCCATTGGCAAGCAGATCAAGCGCGCCATCGAAGGTGCCACGCACCATCATCTCGGCTTGCTCTTTGGTGAAGCCCTTATCTATTGCAATCGCCTCCCACTGCTCGATGAAGTAATAGACCCAGGCTGGCCCGGAGCCAGAGATGGCAGAGAGTGCATTTATCTGACTCTCGGGAATCTCAATTACCGCACCAACTGATGCAAACAACTCTCCAGCTGCCAGCATCGCCTCCCTAGAGCAGTTGACACCAGCGCTAATGCCGGTGACCCCTTTCCCCACCAGTGCCGGAGTATTGGGCATCGAGCGCACCAGGTTTGGGTTATCCGGGAGCGAAGCGGCCATGGTCTCAAGAGAAACCCCCGCGGCCATCGAGATCACAACTGCATTGTTGGCAATCTCGCCCTTGAGCTCTGCGAGCGTCTCCACAATTTGATAGGGCTTCACTCCAAGAACGATCAGATCGGCATCGCCCGCCAAAAGTGAATTGGCATCAGCCGACTCTTCGAGCGCCATTGCGCTTACGCCAAGCTGCCTCAGCGCTGAAGCGCTGAGTGATGATTTTGTGGTGGCAGAAATCTGAGCCGGTGGATGCCCCGCTGCCAGCAGCCCCTTTAGGACAGCCGATCCCATTGAACCGGTCCCGATAAATGAAACTCTGAGGTTGTCCATCTACAAAATCCTAGGCTCCGGGCAGAAAGTCTGCGATAAGTGGGTAGCCAACAAACACCGCGGTGTTCATTGTGGTGTGGGCAATGATCAGTGGCGCAACCCTGCCGGTTCGATAGAACATGTAGCCAAAGACCAGGCCCATTACGAAGTTTCCGACAAAGGCGCTGTAGCCCTGGTAGAGGTGGTAGCTGGCCCTAAACAGAGAGGCGATCACGATGATCGCCCAGATGCTGTAGCCGGGTTTGATCAGACCCAGTTTTTTGAAAAAGAAGCCAACCGCGATGATCTCTTCCTGCAATCCGGCTCGCAGCGCAGAGAGCACCAACACCGGAATCGTCCACCAGTAATCCCCCAAGGAACTTGGCACCACTCGAGCCGTTAGCCCAAGCTCGAGGGCCAAGACATAAAGCCCGATGCCCGGCACCCCAACCAAGATCGGTAACCCCAATCCCAACAGCCAATCCTTGGCCTTGGGAATCACACCAATCTTGATGCCGTCCAAAGACAGGAAGTAGAGCGCCAACAAGACCGGGACAAGGGCCAAAGTGATTTGAGCCAATTGGCTTACCAAATCCAACCAGGGAACCTGAGCCAGCGGCCGATTTATGGTCGTGACGCTTCCAGCGACCCCGACTTCGCTCGTGAGTTTGCGCAAAAAACTCAGCACTGAGTAGATGCTGCTGGCACCCAAGGAGACCATCAGCACTAACCAGAACTCGAATGAGTGCCTTCGCATTTTCACCTCAGCGGTCAGAAAGTTGTTGGAACGCAAGTTTAGGTGGGGGTGGTGCAGGGTAGTTTTAGAAAATGGCCAAGACCAAGATCGATTACCGCTGCAGCGAGTGCGGGTGGTCCACCCCAAAATGGGCAGGACAGTGCGCAAGCTGCCAAGCCTGGGGAACACTCGCCGAGCAAAGCGGCATCTCGAAAGCCAAAGTTGTCAACATCTCGCAGTCGAATGCCGCCAAGCCAATCACCGAGATTGAAACCACCACCGATGGCTACACCCCAACCACCGTCTCGGAGTTCGACCGAGTTCTTGGCGGTGGATTGGTGGCAGGAGCGGCCATATTGCTCTCCGGTGAGCCCGGGGTGGGCAAGTCCACACTTCTCTTAGAGGTTGCATCCAGGCTGGCTAAGACCGGCAAGAAGGTGCTTTACATTTCAGCCGAGGAATCGGTAAGCCAGGTAAAGCTTCGGGCTCAGCGCACCGGAGCAGTCTCTGAGAACCTCTACCTCGCATCCGAAACCGACCTCGGTAGCGTGCTGGGTCAATTCGAAGCCGTTAGACCGGAATTGATGATCGTGGACTCTGTGCAAACGGTCGCGAGCACGGAGATCGATGGTTCTGCGGGGATGCCCGCCCAGGTCAGAGAGGTCGCGGGAAACCTGATTCGCCTCGCGAAACAAAACTCGGTTCCAGTCATGCTCGTGGGTCACGTCACCAAAGATGGTTCGATTGCCGGACCCAGAACCTTAGAGCACTTGGTGGATGTGGTGTGTCACTTCGAGGGCGATCGACAGACCGCACTGCGCTTTGTTCGAACCCTAAAAAACCGCTTTGGTCCAACCGATGAGGTTGGCTGCTTTGAGATGAGTGGGGATGGCATCTTGGAGGTTCCAGACCCGAGCGCACTGTTTGTCTCCGAGAATCAGTCCAATACCTCCGGAAGCTGCATCACAGTGACCGTAGAGGGACGCAGAGCCCTCCGAGCAGAGATCCAGGCCCTGGTGGTCCGCTCCAGCACCCCTCAACCAAGAAGAGTCACCAACGGTGTCGACAGCTCAAGAGTTGCAATGCTGCTTGCAGTATTGGAACGCAGAGCTGGCATCTCGCTGGCCGACAAGGATGTCTATGTCTCGACGGTTGGTGGAATGAGAATCACTGAGCCGGCTGCCGATCTGGCTATTGCAATCGCGATTGCCTCTGCCGTTACGGATAAGGCTGTTCCCAATCAAGTGGCAGCCTTTGGCGAGATCTCGCTCTCGGGAGAGGTTCGCGGCGTTACCAACTCCAAACAGCGCATCAGCGAGGCGGGCAGACTCGGTCACAAGACCATCGTGGATTCGGGCAGCAAGCAACTCAAAAAGGCTATTGGGTTAGCGCTTGGTTAGATCAGCTGGCTAGAACAGGTAAAAGAGTTTCTTATCGGAAACCACGCCTGAGACTTCAACCTTGATCTCATACTGGGCTCCGCCTCTTGGGGCAGGTCGATTGTTGTCGGAGCACTGGAACTCGCTCGAAGAGTAAACCTTGAGCCATTCACCAGGTTCTGACTTCTCGACGATGTTTGGCTTCAGGACCTTGGAGAACCTCGAATCTCCCTCCCTGTCACAGTCTCTAGATGAGTAGAAGACCTGCTCACCAGAGGTGATCGTGAAGAAGGTGGCGTAGGTGCCAACGTCAAAGATGCAATCCACCAAACCGGTGTTTGTGATCTCATACCAGACAAAGACCGGCTCACCCTCTGGCAGGTTCACCAAAGGTTCGAGAGTCTCACCCCTGCCGATAAAGGCCTCAACCTCAACCACTCCGGGTTGGCAGTTGGTGATCTCCTCGGCGGTCGCTTCGGAGGTCGGGGTGGCGATGGTTTCTGGCTCCTGAGCATCATTCGGAGCTGCAAGTAACTGGGTGCCAGCAAAGACCAGTGCGGCGATTGCAACTAGGACAACAAGGGCAACAAGGCGACGTTTTTTGTAGACATTCGCATCGACTTGACTCATAGAGCTAAATCTAACTAGAGCTTCAGCAGCATGCGCGAGTTTCCGAGCGTGTTCTGCTTAACTCTTGCTAAATCCAAAAACTCTGCAACACCGTCATCGTGTGAGCGAACCATCTCGGCATAGGTCTCCGGATCCACCGGCACATCCGAAATCAACTCAAAGCCGTGGCTTCTAAAAAACTCCTCTTCAAAGCTCAAGCAGAACACCCTGCGCACGCCCAGAACTTTTGCACGCTCGAGCAACTCTCGCAGCATCGCGGCTCCAATGCCCTTGCGCTTGGCCGACTGAGCAACAGCGAGGGTTCTGATTTCGGCCAAGTCCTGCCACATCACGTGCAGGGCGCCAAAACCGATTACTTCGCCCTCTTGCTCGGCAACCACAAACTCTTGAATGGACTCGTAGATCTCGACGAGCTCCTTGCCCAACAAAATGCGCTGTTCAATCAAAGGTCGGGCTATCTCGGTGATAGCTGGGACGTCTGTGGTGCGGGCTGGGCGAATCGAAAACATTGCTAAATTATGGTGCCTCGGTGCTCCCCAGCTCTACCAAAACCTCATTGCGGCGTAAAAGTGGCAGCGTCCAGGGCCCGTCATACCTCGCGTAAATCACCTCTGACACTGGGGTGTAGCCGGCACTCGCCACTGCCTCCAGGAGCTTTTTTGATTTTGCTTCAAACAAAGAATCCGACGCCGAACCACTGAATCTATAAGCCGCCATCAGCTTTTGATCAACCTTCGAAACCCTCAGATTAGTGTTTGGGGTCGGGGGATTCGAAAGATCACTTGGCATCACAAAAGAGACCTCAAAACCATCTTTGGTTCTCTGCTGCAAAACCGGAGCGGTCATTGCAATCTTCACGCCCTCGGCGTTATTGCCAAAGATGTAGTCGGCCAAAAAGCCAAAAGCCTGGTTCCCACTCTGCGAGAGGGAACCAGGCATTGGCTTGGTGACGATCATGTGAGGGGCATAGCGACGAAGTTGAAACCCGGGTAGGTCCTCAACAACCGCGTATTGCTGAACCTCAGTCAATTAGCTGACTGGCTCTTCCTCGCGAGTGTTGGTGACAAAGCTGAAAGCTCCGTCCACGAAATCGACCAGAATATCCTGGGCCGCGGAGACCGTGCCGCTGAGGATGCGCTCTGAGATCTCGTCCTCGATCTCTCGCTGCACAACTCTTCGAAGTGGCCTGGCACCAAGCGTTGGATCGTAACCGAGTTCGATTAGTCGTTCCTTCGCGGCGGTGGTCAGCGTGAGCTTGAGGTCGCGGTCATCCAGACGCTCCTGAAGACGCTTCACGAACAAATCAACAATGAGCAAGAGCTCTTCGCGGTTGAGCTGTGGGAAGACGATTACTTCGTCGACACGGTTTAGGAACTCAGGCCTGAAGTTCTTCTTCAGCTCTTCCATAACGCGAGACTTCATCTGGTCGTAGTCGTTGTCGGAGTTGCCCTCGAGAGTGAAGCCGAGTGCACCGCGAGTGATCTCGCGGGTTCCTAGGTTTGTGGTCATGATGATGATGGTGTTCTTGAAGTCCACCACTCGACCCTGACCATCGGTCAGGCGACCCTCTTCCAGAATCTGCAGCATCGAGTTGAAGATATCTGGGTGGGCCTTCTCGATCTCATCAAACAGCACAACGGAGAATGGCTTTCTGCGAACCTTTTCGGTTAGCTGGCCACCCTCGTCGTAGCCGACGAATCCCGGAGGAGCTCCGAACAGCCTAGAGACAGTGTGCTTCTCGCTGTACTCGCTCATGTCCAGGGCAATCAGCGCATCCTCGTCATCAAACAAGAACTCGGCCAAGGCCTTTGCCAACTCGGTTTTTCCAACACCGGTCGGACCGGCGAAGATAAACGAACCAGACGGGCGCTTCGGGTCTTTCAGACCTGCGCGCTGGCGCCTGATGGTCTTGGATAGCGCCGAGATGGCTGCCTCCTGGCCAATCACCCTGCGGTGTAGCTCCTGCTCCATGTAAATAAGCTTTGCGCCCTCGTCCTCGCCCAGCTTGAATACCGGAATACCGGTGGCCTGCGCCAAAACCTCGGCAATCAAACTCTCGTCAACGATGCCCGGGGTGTCGATGCTGCCATCCCGGAACTCTTTTTCCATCCGGACCTTCTCGGCGGTGAGCTTTTTCTCCTCATCGCGCTTGGAGGCTGCAGCCTCGAAGTCCTGATCGGCGATGGCCTGCTCTTTAGCGGCCTTTACCACAGCAATCTTTTCCTCCATCTCTCTGAGCTCTGGAGGAGCGGAGAGGAAGCTCAGCCTCATGCGAGCGCCGGCCTCATCGATTAGGTCAATCGCCTTGTCTGGCAAGAAGCGATCGGTGACATAGCGATCGCTCATGCCAACAGCAGCAACGATTGCGCCATCGGTGATGGAAACCTTGTGGTGCGCCTCGTAACGATCGCGAAGACCCTTCAGGATGTTGATTGCCATCGCTGGGTTCGGTTCTGCGACCTGAACCGACTGGAACCTACGAACCAGAGCAGCGTCTTTCTCGAAGTGCTTGCGGTATTCATCCAGGGTGGTTGCACCAATGGTCTGCAGTTCACCGCGTGCAAGCATTGGCTTCAGGATTGAGGCGGCATCAATTGCACCCTCGGCAGCACCGGCTCCAACCAGGGTGTGAATCTCGTCGATAAAGGTGATGATGTCGCCACGGGTGCGAATCTCCTTGGTGACCTTCTTGAGGCGCTCCTCGAAATCACCGCGGTAGCGGGAACCTGCAATCAGCGAACCCATGTCCAGGGTGTAGAGCTGCTTACCGCGCAGGGTCTCTGGAACATTGCCAGAGACGATTGCCTGGGCTAGGCCCTCAACAACCGCGGTCTTACCAACGCCTGGCTCACCAATCAAGATTGGGTTGTTCTTGGTTCTGCGAGAAAGAATCTGCATCACGCGCTCGATCTCACGCTCACGACCAACAACCGGGTCGAGCTTGCCATCGGCTGCTGCGTGAGTGAGGTTACGACCGTACTGGTCGAGAATCTGAGAACCCTTTGGCTGAGGCGCACTCTCTCCGCCAACCGAGACCGCCTCTTTGCCCTGGTAGCCCGAGAGTAACTGAATTACTTGCTGGCGAACCTTATTGGTGTCAGCACCGAGCTTGGTCAAAACCTGAGCGGCAACACCCTCACCCTCGCGAATCAAACCGAGAAGCAAATGCTCGGTTCCGATGTAGCTGTGGCCAAGCTGCAGTGCCTCACGAAGTGAAAGCTCAAGAACCTTCTTGGCTCTCGGGGTGAAAGGGATGTGGCCCGATGGTGCCTGCTGGCCCTGGCCAATGATGTCCTGGACCTGCTCGCGAACCTGCTCCAGGTTGATGCCAAGTGCTTCTAACGCCTTGGCTGCGACGCCCTCACCCTCGTGAATCAGGCCGAGCAGGATGTGCTCGGTTCCGATGTAGTTGTGGTTGAGTAGCTTCGCCTCTTCCTGAGCGAGCACCACGACCCTTCTGGCCTTATCGGTGAATTTCTCGAACAAGCGGCACCTCCTACAAATCTGTAATCAAGATGCTAAGGGGCGGTTGGTGTCAAAACTAGGGCTGTTCGCCCAAGGCGTTAGAGCGCTTTGCGCGCTCTTCTGCCTCAATGCGCGCATAGGTGTTTCTTTCACCGCGATCCACCCGCAGAATCGCCCGCAGCATGATCCAGAAAATAACCCCAACCAATGCGGGCGGAATCAGCGAAATCAGAACATCGAGAGTTGCTTCCCAAAAAGTCATCTGCGCCTCACTTCACCAACGGAAACAATATTGTTTCACGAATACCAAGCCCGGTCAGAGTCATCAACAACCGGTCAATACCCAGTCCCAGTCCACCCGATGGCGGCATGCCATATTCCAGCGCCTTCAAAAACTCTTCATCAAGCTTCATAGCCTCTGGGTCACCTGTTGCACCAAGCTTTGCTTGAGCAATAAAACGTTCGCGCTGCACCACTGGGTCAACCAGCTCCGAATAGCCGGTCGCCTGCTCAAAGCCACGAATGTAGAGATCCCACTTTTCAACAACCCCAGGCTTTGAGCGGTGATCACGCGTTAGCGGAGAGGTATCAACCGGGAAGTCGATAACGAAGGTTGGGGCATCTAGCCCAGGCTTCACAAAGTGCTCCCAGAGCTCCTCAACATACTTGCCATGCAGCGGGTGTTCGATCTCGATATCCAGGCTCTTGGCAAGTTTCTTGAGCTCTGCGATGTCAGTTTCTGGAGTGATCTCCTGACCGCAAGCTGCGCTCAGAGATTCAAACATCGAGATGCGATCCCAGTTGCCACCCAGGTCGTTTACGGTGCCATCATCCAGCTGCACCTGGTGGGTGCCAAAGACATCCATCGCGGCATTTTGAATCAGGTCCTGGGTCAGCTGCATCATGGTGCTGTAATCGCCATAGGCCTCGTAGGCCTCGAGCATTGCAAACTCCGGTGAGTGAGTGCGGTCAGCACCCTCATTGCGGAAGTTGCGGTTGATCTCAAATACTCGCTCGAGACCGCCAACCACCGCGCGCTTCAAAAACAACTCTGGCGCAATGCGCAAATACAGCTCGGTGTCAAAGGCATTCGAGTGGGTCTTGAATGGCCTTGCCGAGGCTCCGCCGTGCATGACCTGCAACATCGGGGTCTCGACCTCCATGAAAGCCTGATTGGCGAAGGTGTTGCGCAATGACTGCATCACCTCGGAGCGAATCTTGACAACCTCGCGGGCACGGTCGCGAACAATCAAATCTAGGTAGCGGTGTCGAACTCGGAACTCTTCACCAAGCTCGTTGTGCAAATTGGGAAGCGGCCTGATTGTCTTTGCGGCCATTAGCCACTCGGAGGCCAAAACGCTGAGCTCGCCTCTCTTCGAGGTGATCACCTCGCCTGAGACAAATACGTGGTCACCGAGATCAACCAGGTTCTTCCAGTTCTCCAAAGACTCTTCGCCAACCTTGTCGAGCGAGATCATGGCCTGGATGCGCTCACCGGTGCCGGACTGCAAAGAGGCGAAGCAGAGCTTTCCGGTGTTGCGCAAAAACATAACGCGGCCAGCAAGCCCAACCATGTCGCCGGTGGAGATATCGGCTTCCAGGTTTGGGTAGTGAGCCTTGGTCGCCTCGATGGTGTGGGTGATTGGAAGGGTGACCGGATAAGCGCTCGAGAGCTGGTTTAGCTCTTCGCGCTTTTGCATCCGAACAGCAATCTGCTCGGGGAGGTCTTCGCCCTCAAACTCTTCGCTCACGCGTCACCAATCACTAGGTTGTCAATCAATCGAACCTCGCCAACACTCGCCGCGATTATCAATCTGGCGCCTGGTTTAGCCTCAGCCAAGACCTCAAAGCTCTCGGCATCAATCAGCTCTAGGTAGTCAAGTCTAGTAATCGGATCAAGCTCACTCTTGGCCGCCTCCAGCATGCGCTCGCGGTTGCTGCCCGCTGCAAGCCCTGCGCTCAGTGCTCGATAAATGCTGCGGGCAGCAGCGAGGTGCTCGGGCTTGATGCGAATGTTGCGAGAAGAGAGCGCTAAACCTTCCTCGTCTCGAACCGTCTCACAGGAAACTATTTTGAGTGGCTCGCGCTCCCCTGATTGAATCTGCTGCCGAACCATATTTTTGACCAGCACCAACTGCTGGAAGTCCTTCTCGCCAAAGTACGCAGCGCTTGGGCTCACCAGATCAAACAGTCTGTTCACCACCAACAGCATCCCGTCGAAGTGACCGGGGCGGTGCTCACCTTCAAACTTTTGCCCAATCTCTCCGGCCTGAGGCTGCTTCAGCTCCACGCCCGGTGGGTAGATATCGCTGTTGCCAGGGGCGAACAGCAGATCAACCCCGGCATCGGTGAGCAACCTGGCATCAACCCCGAGGGTTCTGGGGTAGTCACCAAAATCAGCCTCGTCTCCAAACTGCTTTGGATTCACAAATATCGAAACCACCACAAAGTAACCCTCGGCAAGTGCTCTTTGAACTAGGGAGAGGTGGCCCTTGTGTAAAGCACCCATGGTTGGAACCAGTGCCACCTTGCGGCCTTGCTCTCTAGCTGCAATCAGCTGAGCATCGAGCTCAGCTGTGGAGTGTGCTAATTCCATTAGTAGGCATCCTCCGGATCGATTCCCTTCACCGGTGCATACAGCGCGGTCTCAACCGCGCTTCTGACCACCGGCGCTATCAGTCTGGCAGCATCTGGCACCCCAGCCTCACTCAAAATGCCCACCGCTTGCTGAACCACGAGCGAGGAAAAACCGCTGGCAACCTCAAAGGCTTCGGAGTAGGCAGCGCGCTGCTCTTCCTGAATGATTGCGGGCTCTGCTCCGAGTTCGATCGCCAGCGCCTGCGCGATTGGCAACAGGGGCTCTGGGGCGCTAATGGCAACCGTGGTGTTTTTCAACACCGTCAGGTCCATTGAGGTGCCGGTGAAGTGCATCACCGGGTGCAGGGCAACGGGTATCGCTCCCACTCTGGCGGCAGCCGAGAGCACCTGGTAACCGTGGTGTGGGGAGAGCTGCACGATGATCTTCTTTGGACCAAAGACCCCGAGGTCAGTCAGGCCCTCGCAGGTGAGCTCGATGTCCTTGTATGGAACGGCAAGAACAACAAGATCGGCGTCTTCTGCAACGGCAGCCATCGGGGCGATTGGAACATCGGGGATCAGATCCTCCACCCGCTCAATCGCCTCGGCCGACTCCACAAAAACCCCAATTAGCTCATGCCCCGCTCCAGCCCAAGCCTTGGCAAGGATTAGCCCTGCGGGCTCGTCACCGATCACACCGATCTTCATGCCAAGCCCTCGCCATCTGAGTCTCTAGGAGTCTTGCAGTTACTCTGGCCAATCAGCCCGCCGGCAAGCATCGCTATAGAACCCAACAGCGCGATGCTGGTAAGAGTCACCGGCCCAATTGGAGCCACCGAGAACACCACCAACCAAATCAGTGCACCTAGGTGCCAACCAGCAAAGATGGTCCCCGCCAATGCGGTTGCCCGAGACAGCACCAGTGCCCTAAGCGCATAAAAAGGATTGGGTCGCTCGGGCCTTTGGCCTGAGCTATAGTTCTCAACCGCGTTGCGGTAGCGCCTGATTGGCAGCGTGGCCAACACCACCGCAATTCCAATCACCGGCATTGTGATGATCAAGCTGATTGGTGATTGCGGATAGCTCTGGCCAAACCCCGCGAAGAGCTGAACAATGTTGATAGATAGCAAAACGCTTACTAGCGCCATGCCAAAGAACACTCGGTAGCTAATTGGCTTCACTTTGCCACCACCACCGAATCAGATAGCTCCGCCACCAATTCGGAAACCCTGCCCCTGCCGGGCAGGGTTGCATCGGGGTCAATCTCAAGCCAGGGCACCAAAACGAAGCTACGCTCAAAGGCTCTGGGGTGAGGAACAATCAAGTTCTTGGTTTCAATCAGGTCATAGCCAAAGGTGATGATGTCGATATCCAAGGTTCTCGGAGCCCAACGCTGGAGCCTGATCCTGCCAAAGTCATTTTCGATTTCGTTCAAAACCCTAAGAAGCACCTTTGGCTTCAAACTCGTCTCCACCTGCACCACCGCGTTGAGATAACTCGGTTGCTCCGGGTCATAACCCGAGTCCGTCAGCGCAACAGATTCATAGATTGCAGATTGATTTACTAGCTTTATGCCCTTGGTCTTAGAAATCTGCCTGATTGCAGCTTCAAGAGTCTGTTTGCGCTCACCGAGGTTCGAACCCAGTGACAGGATTGCGAGACTCGTCATCAGTCATCCCCCAGCGCACTAACAATGACATCGGAGAATCCTTGGGTGAGCGGTGCCGAGGGTTTATGCACCGACACCTCACACTCCACAATCTGATCACCAAGACTCATCACCGCAGCTCTCAGCCTCAGGGCAAGAGCCTCCAAAAGATCGTTGCGCTCGGCATTGAAACTAGCTTCAATCAAGTTCGCAACATCGGCATATGACACCGTTTTTGCCAGATCGTCCTCGCCGGATGCCAAAACAACCAGCTTGCAATCGACCAAGAATTCTTGACCGTAGTCCTTCTCGTGCTGCAATACCCCGTGGTGGCCAAAGAGTCTTAGCCCCAGAATCTCAATTCGAAATCTCACCTGGCACTCTCCGATTGCTTTAGGGCTTCGACCACCTTTATGGCATCGCTCGTGGCCTCGACGTTGTGGACTCGGATCCCCCAAAGCTTGCGTTGCAACAGCAGTGCCGTCAGCACTGCGGTTGCAACATCACGCCTGGGGTTTGAAACCGAAGCTGGGTCTGCCTGATTCAAGACCGAGGCTAGGAACCTCTTGCGAGATGCACCCACCAAGACTGGAAGCGAGAGCTTTTCTAGTTCATCAAGCCTGGCAACCAAATCCCAGTTCTGCTTGATGTCCTTTGCAAAACCTAGGCCGGGGTCAACAATGATGCGATCTCTTGCGATGCCGCTAGCCACCGCCATCGAGACCTGCTCGGCGAGTTCGCCGACCACCTCTCTAGCGACATCCGAATAGCCAGTCAGAGTGTCCATCACTTCGGAGTGCCCGCGCCAGTGGCCAAGAATGTATTTGCAGTCCAGCTTTGCAACAGCTGCGAAGATCTCTGGGTCCGACAAACCACCCGAAACGTCATTCACGATGTGTGCGCCGGCCTCAACGGCCAGACTCGCCGTTGCCGAGTTCATGGTGTCGATTGAGATCAGAACATCGAGCTCTGCGGCAATTGCTTTGATTACCGGGATTACTCGGTCCTGCTCCTGATCAAGGCTCACCCGCATTGCGCCAGGCCTGGTTGATTCGCCACCAACATCAATGATGTCTGCGCCTTGCGAAACTAAGAGCCTGGCTTGATTCAGGGCGGATTCGACCTCAAGGAACTCGCCACCATCACTGAATGAATCCGGGGTGATGTTCAAAACCCCCATCAGTTTGGGTCGGGTCCACTGGTCCATGACTACCTGTTTATCAAAGCCATCGCCTCTTGGCGATAGCTGGGTTCGGTGAAGACCCCTCTGGATGCGATAGTGACCGTGTTGACCTCGGGTTGCCTTGCTCCCCGAGATGCCACGCACTGGTGCCTGGCCTCAATCACCACTAGCACTCCCTTGGGATCTAGGCCCTCAACAAGAGCATCGGCAACCTCTGAGGTCAAGCGCTCCTGCAATTGCGGTCTCGATGCGATGATCTCTAGAACCTTTGCCAGTCTTCCCAAACCCGCTAACTGCGTGTTTGGTAGGTAGGCGATGTGAGCATTTCCGGTGAAGGGCAAGAGGTGATGCTCGCAAATTGAAACCAGTTCGATGTCTTTCAGGATCACCGTCTCGGAGCTATCTGCTGGAAAGGTTTCACCAATCGCACTCAGTGGGTCCACTCCAATGCCCTTGAAAAAGGAGGCGTAGGCCTCGGCAACCTTCTCGGGGGTGGATTTGAGCTCCTGGCGATTCGGATCCTCGCCGATGGCTAGAAGAATCTCGGTGACGGCATTGCGAATCCGATCAGCCTGCATTTTTCTCACTGCTAGCCTCGGGGGCTTCGCCTTCGATTGCAGCTGGTTCTGGTTGCGGCTCTGGCTCTGGCAGTGCCTCGAGCTCTTTAACCTTGCGCTCGGGGACCGCGATTGGGCCCTTGGTGCCAACCGCACGCTTTTGGGACGACCTCCAGGTGCTGCGCTCAGCAACCTTCTTGACGCCCTTGAAGATGACTGCAATCTCGTCCTGGTTCAGGGTTTCTTTTTCTAGTAGCTCCTTGGCCAACTTGTCCAAAATTCGGCGGTTAGTGATCAAGGCCTTGTGAGCCTCGTCCAACGCGCCATCCAAGATGGCACGGACTTCGTTGTCGACGACCTGAGCCATCTCGTTTGAGTAGTTTGAGTGGGTGGCAAGTTCTCTTCCAAGAAATGGCTCTGCGGTTCCCGAACCAAGCGAGATGGTGCCAACCTTGGCGCTCATGCCGTATTTGGTGACCATGGTTCTGGCAATGTTGGTGGCCTTCTCAAAGTCGTTCGAGGCTCCGGTGGTTGGGTCTTTGAAGACAATCTCCTCTGCGATGCGACCACCCATGGCATAGGCGATCTGGTCTAGGAGCTGATTACGTGTGATCGAGTAGCGATCTTCCATGGGCATCACCATGGTGTAGCCAAGGGCTCGGCCTCTGGGCAGGATGGTGATCTTGGTGACCGGGTCCGAGTAGTTCAGCGCTCCCGCAACTAGTGCGTGACCGGCCTCGTGATAGGCGGTGATGAGCCTTTCCTTGTCCTTCATGATTGCGGACTTCTTTTGCGGTCCGCCAATCACGCGGTCAATGGCCTCATCGATAATCTCATCGGTGATTGCAGGTCTATTGAGTCTTGCTGCCAAAAGTGCGGACTCGTTCAGCACGTTTGCCAGATCTGCTCCGGTGAAACCGGGGGTCCTTCTAGCAACCAGGGCCAAGTCGATGTCGTCGGCGATTGGTTTGTTCTTGGCGTGGACCTTGAGAATCTGCTCGCGGCCCTTCAGATCTGGTGCGTTCACGCCAACCTGACGGTCAAAGCGACCCGGGCGCAATAGCGCAGGGTCTAACACGTCTGGGCGGTTGGTGGCTGCAATCAAGATCACGTTGGTGCTGGTGTCAAAACCATCCATCTCAACCAAGAGCTGGTTCAGGGTTTGCTCACGCTCATCGTTACCGCCACCGATTCCGGTGCCGCGGTGACGACCAACCGCATCGATCTCGTCAACAAAGATGATTGCAGGGGCAGCCTGCTTGGCCTGCTCGAAGAGGTCTCTAACTCTTGAGGCACCAACTCCGACAAACATCTCCACAAAATCAGACCCGGAGATCGAGAAAAAGGCACGCCGGCTTCGCCGGCTACCGCCTTGGCGATCAGAGTCTTGCCGGTTCCCGGAGGCCCATAGAGCAGCACTCCCCTTGGGATCTTGGCTCCCATGTCGACAAACTTCTTGGGGCTTTTGAGAAAGTCTTTAATCTCGGTGAGCTCTTCGAGAGCCTCTTCAATGCCTGCGACATCCTCAAAGGTTGTCGAAGAGGTCTCCTTGGTGACCATCTTTGCCTTGGACTTACCAAAGCTCATGACCCCTCTGCCGCCACCACCCATCGAACTCAACAGGAACCAGAACAGCGCCAAAATAATAATCAGTGGCAGAAGTGATCCAAGAATCGCCAACAGCCACGGGGTCGAGGGAACATCGTCTGTCCAGCCTTCGCTAATTGGCGAGCTGGCAACTATCTCGGCAACGGTGTCGGCCCTGCCAGAGACGAAGTAGAACTGGACGTATTCACCATTGCTGGAGTTGGCATTAATTAGCTGAACATCGACCCGCTGGTCACCGTCAATGACGGTGACGGACTTGGCCTGGCCGGTGCGAATGAGGTCGAGGCCCTCCTGGGTGTCGACCCGCTGGTACTGGTTTGTTGAAAGCAGTGAGCTACCGATCAGCACAACCGAGAGCGCAAGCGCAATCCAGAACCATGGACCCTTGAAAAACTTCTTCAACTTCATAATCTTTGGCTAAGCCTTTTCTCTGATAAGCGTTTAACTGTAGACGCTTGGTGCAAGCACTCCGACACCATCTAGCGAGCGATAACGCTCGTCGTAGTCAAGGCCATAGCCAACAACAAACTCGTTGGGGATATCAAACCCCACCCAACGGACAGCTATTTCAACCTTGGCAGCCTCTGGCTTTCGCAAAAGCGTCACTATCTCAACAGATGCTGCCCCGCGGGCCTTGAGATTGGCTGTGAGCCAGGAGAGTGTTAGCCCTGAATCGATGATGTCCTCAACAATCAGAACATCTCTGTCCTTCACGTCGGTGTCCAGATCCTTCAAGATTCGCACCACGCCAGAGGACATCGTTCCTGAGCCATAAGAGCTCACCGCCATCCAGTCCTGAGTGGTGTGAAGCTCCATTGCCCGAGCCAGGTCTGCCATGAATGGCACTGCACCTTTAAGAACGCCGACTAAAAGCAGGTTCTTGTCCTTGTAGTGCTCATCGATTTCGCCGGCAATTCCAGCGATTTTCTCGCGGATTTGCTCAGCTGTAACCAGCACTTTTGTAATGTCTGGGTGATTTAGCTGCACTAGCGCTCCCGGGGTCTCAGGATGATTTTTGAAAGAGAAGCTGATCCCTCACCCGCTCTACTGTAATGCCAGAAAGACTCAAGGGTTTCTGCCCGTGCCAATTGGTAATTAGCTCGGCAATCCCAAGCACCTGAGAGCGTGAAATCGAGCCTGCACCGTGCTCCAAAGACATCATTTGCAACGCCTTATTTCTCAGTGCCGGATGAGCAGCCTCCAGCACCGAGACGCTATAGCCGTCATCTTTGGCGGCTTGGGCAATCAGCTCTTTGGCCTGAGAGGTCAAATAGTCATCGACCTCGGAGGCCAAAGCGGCCGTTTTAGAAAGCGCTTCGCTAACCCCGGGGCCAAGCTCTGATTCGATTCTCTGCATCAGCTTTCTAATCCGAACCCGGGTGAAGGCATCGTCTTGGTTGTGTGGGTCTTCCCAGAACTCCACCCCGCTATCCAGGCAGGCCTGAGCCAAGTCCGCCTTTTGAATCCCAAGTAGTGGTCTGACCAAATGACCATCCACCAGCTTCATGCCGGCAATTGATTTCAAACCCGAACCTCGGGTCAGACCTAACAACACTGTCTCGGCCTGATCATCGAGGTTGTGGCCGGTGAGAATAAAGTCTGCGGAGAGCTCTGACCGGTATTTTTCTAAAGCTGAATACCTTGCATCCCTTGCCTGAGCCTCTGGTCCCTTTTGTCCCTTTGGGACATCGATATCGATTACGACAGATTCGATTCCAAGTTCCAACAAACGCTCTTTCGCAGTCGCCGCAATCTCCTTGGAACCCTCTTGCAAGTTGTGGTTGATTACCGCGGCAAAGACCTTGATGCCAAGCTTTGGCAATTCAAAGCCTGCGGCTAGGGCAAGTGCCATCGAATCGGGGCCGCCCGAGACTGCCAACAGGACACTCTTGGTGCCTGCCAATTCGGGCGCCTCAAAGGTTTCTCTGATGGCCCTGCGGGCATCGGCAATCGCTGGAGTGAGCCTTGGTCTCATTGGCATTACTCTCGATTCGGTAATCTTTGATGCAGTAAGCCTATTTAGGAGATGCCTTGAGCCACGAAGTAGTTATTGAGATTCCAAAGGGAAGCCGCAACAAATATGAGGTCGACCACGAAACCGGCAAGGTCTGGCTAGACCGAGTTCTGTTCACCCCGTTTGTCTACCCAGTTGATTACGGTGCCTTTGAGAACACCCTTGGTGGCGATGGCGATCCACTAGATGCGTTGGTGATGCTCGAGTACCCCGTCTACCCCGGCACCCACATGAACGTGCGCCCAGTGGGCATGCTGATCATGGAAGACGATGGTGGTCAGGACGAGAAGCTTCTCTGCGTATTGGCGAAAGACCCCAGGTGGGATCACATCCAGGACATCGACGATGTCCCCGCACAGGTCAAGAACGAGATCGAGCACTTCTTCCAGCACTACAAAGACCTGGAGCCTGGCAAGTGGGTAAAGCTTGACGGTTGGAGAAACCGCAGCGAAGCCGAGAAGGTCCTCGCCGAGTCCTACGCCAACTACAAGGGCTAGCGAGATCTCGATGGAGTCAGTAGAAAAAGAAATCAGAGCAGCCCTCGAGAACTACTTCGAGGCCATGCACTCTCAAGATTTGGAGTGCTTCGACTCCGTCTTCCACAAAAACGTCACTCTCTACTCTGCCCAGGGCAATGAGTTAGTGCTCAGGCCCTATGCGCTCTACCGGGACCAGGTCGTGAATCGCCAATCACCGAAAGAACTTGGCAACCCAAGGGCAGATGAGGTCTTGATGATTGACGTCATCTCAGAATCAATGGCCCTTGCCAAGGTTCAGCTTCAGATGTTTGGCGGCATCATGCAGGACTACCTGAACTTTGTGAAGATCGACGGTCACTGGTGGATCATCGCCAAGCTCTACGAAAAGGTTGGCGAGTACTAGTCGGCGGTTGGGCGGCCAGCATATGGCCAGATCTCGCCATAGCGAACCGGAACGATGCGGACGGTCCTAGCTGGGTTTGGAGCCTCCAGCATCATGCCGTCACCCATGTAAATGGCCACGTGATACTTGTCACCCGAGAAGGCCTTCTCGGTTGACCACCAAATCAGATCTCCGCGCTGCGCATTCTGCAGTGGCACAAGCTTCTTCTGAGAGGCCATGACGTTGTATTGCGCGGTTGCTGAGTGCCAACCGATGTAGGTTCCAGCTGCAGCGTAGGCCTTCATTGTGATGCCCGAGCAGTCCCAAACATTTGGTCCCGCTCCGCCCAGGACATACCTCTTCACCAAGCTGCTCTTCAGCAAAGGCGATGGCGATCTCAACCTTGGCAAAATCAGGGTCAGAAACGCTGTAGAGCTCGGGGGCGGTTGGAGCGGTCTTGATCAAGTTCTGACGACGCTCTGCCTCGAGGCCCTCACGACGTTGACGCTCAAGATCAGAAACGGTGTCTTTCAAAGACGCCAGCTGTTCCATCATCTCGGCCCGTTGAATCTCGGACTCTCGAACCGTGGCGATCACCGCATCGGCTGCAGCCTCGGCCTCTTCCAAAAGTCGCTTGGCTTCCTCGCGGCGAACCTCAAGTTCTTCTTGGGCAGCAGCTAGCTCGTTGGCTAGCTGCTCGGCCTGAGCTTTTTTGTCAAGCGCAGCCTGATAGATGGCATCGGTTCGCTGCGCCAGCATCTCCTGGGTCCCTAAGCGATAGAGCAGATCATCGGCAGAGTCGGGGTTGAAGAAGATCTCCAGGGTTGGGTCTCCGCTGGTTCCCATTTGATACATCCGGGCAACAATCTGGCCCATCTGACGCTCTGCATCTTCGGCTTCGACCTGGGCCTCGCCCACTGCCGACTCGAGGCCCTCAACCTTGCCGGCCATTACGTTCACGGCTTCAATCGCTTGGTTGTGGGCTTCGTTTTTTTGCAGGGCAATGGTTTCTAGTGCACGAGCTTCAGCTTCTAGCTCATCGAGGATGCCCTCGATGCGCTCGATCATCTTTTCTTTTTCCTGAACATCCGCTTTAGCTGCAGCAACCTCGGCTGCAGTGGGGTAATCAGGGACCGCGTGAGCGGGAGCCAGGATTGCAGTTGTGATGCCAACGGCAAGCGCCGCTAGAACTGCGGTTAGGCCAAAACGTGCTTTACCCAAGACTCCTCCTAATTCTTAACCCTAAGTCAAACATTCAAGTAATGCCTGAGAGTTCTATTAGTGTTGCGAAACTGTCCAAATGCCCAGTAGTCTTGTGCGTCGGTAGTAATGAAGTCGCCAGCATCACGGCCCCATCGTTTAGAGGCCTAGGACACCGCCCTTTCACGGCGGCAGCACGGGTTCGAATCCCGTTGGGGTCACAAAGGCGATGTAGTTTGTACCACTCTGGCTCCGTAGCGCAGTTGGTTAGCGCGCCGCCCTGTCACGGCGGAGGTCGCGGGTTCAAGTCCCGTCGGAGTCGCTCAGTCCAGATTCTGGATCTGATGGAGAATTTAACCTCTCCAGGCTCTGTAGCTCAGTTGGTAGAGCGAACGACTGAAAATCGTTAGGTCACCGGATCGACGCCGGTCGGAGCCACCCATAGGAGGCGGATAGTGACCATCATTTTTGGTTTACTATCCGCCTTTTCCTATGGTTATGCGGATTTCGTAGGCGCTCTTGCCGCCAAGAGAATTCGCGCTGTTGCCGTCACCGCCTACTCCTTTAGCTTTGGCCTTGTTCTCGCGGTTATCCTCTCGAGCATCTTTGGAGCGAGCTACTCGCAGAGCACCGTAGTTGCCAGCATCCTGGCCGGAGTCTGCTCGGCCATTGCAATCACGTTTTTGTATGCCGCGCTAGCCCTTGGTCCAATCTCAATCGTTAGCCCGCTGACCGCCGTGGTCTCGGCGGTCATTCCGGTGGTTGTTGATGTCGCCCTGGGTGCAAACCTGAGCGCGTTTGTCTTGGTGGCCGTTGGGTTGATTTTGGTTGCGGTGGTCTTGGTGGCATTTGTGCCATCGCCAAACCTGCAACTGCCAACCCTGAGGGCAACGCTTTATTCAATTGGCGCAGGCCTTGGGTTTGCCGGCATCTTCTTGTTTCTAGATTTCACCGACTCAGACTCGGGCCTTGGTCCGCTTTTGATCATGCGCATGGTTGGCGTCGTTTTGCTCTTTGGGCTGCTTCTTGCCTTCTATAAGAAATCAAGCGGTGAGCCATTCATTGAAAAGGTCACTGACCTCAAACTTGCCGGGCTGATTCTCTTGGCTTCAACCGGAGACATCATGGGCAATGTTGCCTTCCTGATTGCAACCAGAGCTGGGGACTTGGCGGTTGCCGCAGTGCTGACGTCGCTATACCCAGTCGGCACGATCTTGCTAGCGCGAATCTTCCTGAAAGAACGCGTGGCGAAATCCCAATCGCTGGGCATCGTCTTAGCGCTTATTGGCGTCGCGCTGATTGCCGCTGGCTAGCGAAAGGCTTCGTAGGTCATGTAGGCACCTAGACCCATCAGGGCAAAACCACCGCCGGCCCTGACCCCGGCCAGTCTTCCAAGCGAAGAGGTCAGCCAGTTGCGAGCAGTGCCCGCGGCTATCGCCCAAACCGAATCAGATGCGACCCCAATGATTGAGAACAGCAAACCCATGAACAGCATCTGGGTGATTGGCGAAGAGCCAGGCGAGATGAACTGCGGGAAGGCGGCCAAGAAAAAAACGATGGTTTTGGCATTGGTGATGCCCACCACCATTGACTCCAGCAGAATACGCCGGGTCCTCGGAGGGTTCTCAATCACCGCGGTGTCGAGCTTGGCCTTGCGCTTCAAAACTGCACTTAGACCGAGGTAGATCAAAAACAGTGCGCCCAGGAGTTTGACGGCAAAGAACAGCTCGGCAGACTGGGCAATGAGTGCGCCGAGCCCAAATGCCACGGCAACTATCTGAAACCCGACCCCGATGGCATTTCCAAAAACACTCAGCACCGCAGCCTTACGACCTAAGACCAGTGCCCTGCCGATTGTGTAGACAACCGATGGTCCGGGTATGACAATCACAACCAGGGCGATCAGCAAAAAGGCTGTGAGGTTGGAAACAGATGGCACCTGAGAAAGGTTAGACCTATCTCGCTCACTAAACTTCGAGCCTCACCTAAAAAAGAACGAGCACCCCTTTGCAAAGTCCGAACCGCTGGATCTCCCTGGTCTTTATTTCGATGGCCATCTCGCTTGTCATCATCGATGGCACCATCGTCAACACCATCTTCCCCGAACTGATTCGTGAGTTGAACCTAAGTTCGACCGAGGTGCAGTGGGTCCAAGAAAGCTACATCCTCGTCTTCGCATCGCTTTTGTTGGTTTGGGGCTCGCTTGCCGACCGAGTTGGTCGCAAGCGACTGCTCTTGATCGGTGTTGTGATATTTATCCTGGCCTCTGTCTGGGCAGGGCTTACTGACTCCGCCGCAGAGCTGATTGCAGCCAGGGTCATTCAGGGTGTTGGTGGAGCGATGGTGCTCCCAACCACCTTGTCGTTGGTGAACGCAAACTTCCAAGGCAGAGAGCGCGGCATTGCCTTTGCGGTTTGGGGAGCAACAATTGGCGGCATGGTCGCGGTTGGGCCAGTCCTTGGTGGCTGGTTGGCAACCGACTTCTCTTGGCGCTGGGCGTTCATGATTAACCTGCCATTGGGAATCCTGATATTGGCAGGTCTCTGGATCTTTGTTTTGGAGTCCAAGTCTCCGCAACGAGCCGGTGGCATTGACATAGTTGGTGCGGTGCTCTCGGTGATCATGTTCGCAACCTTGGTGTTTGGTCTTATCGAGGGCCGCATCTATGGCTGGTGGGAAGTGAACCCAAATAGGCAGTTTGAGCTCTTTGGTCTTGTTTGGCCTGAGACTGGGTTGTCTCCGATTCCGATTGCGCTGGCAATCTCCGTTAGTGACAACGGTGCTGTTTGTGATTTGGGAAAACAAGCGCGAGAAGGAGCAGAAGAACGTTCTGCTTGATCTGAACCTATTTCAGAATTGCCTCGTTTAGAAACGGTTCGATTGCCGCGCTGATTATTTCCATGGGTGAATTCGGCATCTTGTTTGCCATTCCACTTTGGTTACAGAACGTTCTCGGCCTAAGTCCGATCAGCTCGGGTCTAGTGCTGCTCTGGCTCGCGGGTGGTGCATTCATGGCATCGGGTATTGGTGGAGCACTAAGTGGCAAGCTGCCTCCGGCAAGGGCTGTGCAACTCGGTGTGCTACTCGAACTAGTGGGTGTTTTGGGCATTGGCCTGGTGGCATCTCAAGAAAATGGCTGGGTCTGGATCGCACCGTTCTTGCTGATCTACGGAATCGGTATTGGTCTTGCAACCGCACAGCTCACCGGTGTGATCATGGTCGATGTTCCGATGGAGAAAAACGGCCAGGGTTCCGGCTCCCAATCAACCGTTCGCCAGGTTGGATCCGCCCTCGGTATTGCGGTTTTGGGAACAGTGCTCTTCACCGGAACGCAAGTGTCCTTGGAGCAAAGACTCGATGAGCTAGCGGTGCCAGCATCACAGATTGTCATCGTCACCGATGCGGTTGTGGACTCGGCTGGTTCTGCAATTCCCGGTCTTGAAGCTGGGTTGATTGCCAACCAGGTTGAACCAGCACTTGCTGCAGAAATTAAGCTTGCCGCCGGCGATGCCTTTACCGATGGCGCAAAGTGGTCGGCCTGGGCTGCTGCTGGATTCTTGCTGTTGGGTTTTGCCTCAACGTTTAATCTGGGCAGTCGAAAAGAGTCTGAGTCAATAGAGCAATCCAAACCCAAGTAGTCTGTTCAGGTGTCCACCAACTGGAGAATGGTCGGGTATGTGTTTGTGGGCGGCGCCCTCGGAACCATGCTCCGCTATCTGATTTCTGAGCTCATCACTCTCAATATCGACTACCCAAGTGGTGAGTTGGTTGCTATCACTGTTGTGAATATGCTGGGCGCATATTTGCTCGGCCTTGCCGCAAAGCTTCCATACTTCCAGTCCTTTTTCTGCAAAAACGTCTGGGCCCACGGCTTCGCCGGGGGCTTTACGACCATGAGTGCCGTGACGCTGTTTATTGACTCTCAGGGGCTGAGCTGGGAGATTGCGGCCATGATGTTCTTTGGGGTTTTGGCCTACGGCATTGGTTATCGCCAGGGTCGCATCGCTGCAAAAGAGGCAAAGGTTTGATCTCCAACCCCGTCTTACTCGCGCTGCTAATTGCAGCTGCGGGAGGTGTTGGTTCGGTCATCAGGGTTTATCTAACCCGCTGGGAGGGGCCAATTCCCTTTGGGGTGATTCTCACCAACACCATTGCGGCTGGGTTTGTGGGATACATCTACTCGGGGAATCTCACTCAGGATTACCTACTTATTGCCAGCGTGGGTTTTGCTGGAGGTCTTTCAACCTTCTCTGGTATTGCAAAGGCTGGCTTTGATTTTTGGCACACCGGTCGCCTCGCTCAGATCTTTATCTCACTGGCTGCGAACATAGTGGTTCCGCTGCTGGCTCTGATGTTGGTCATGTATTGGTTCTAGCGCTGGTATTATTTCTCTCCAAGGTTTAATCAGGTTTCTCGATCGCGAAAGCAATCGAAACGTACAGAGAATGAGGGGGCTCGCCATGGGGCGTGGCCGTCAAAAAGCTAAGAACACCAAAGTTGCCAGAGAACTCAAGTACTTCTCCCCGGCCACTGACTACAACGCGCTCGAGGCAGAGCTTGCGACTAACTCCCCCGAACCTGACTACGAGGACAAGTGGGCCGATCTCTACGAAGACGAGCCCGCTGTGGACGAAGAGCGTCCAGTCGAGCTAGAGGAAAACTAACTAAGCAATCCCGCACTGTTTGCAAAGTGCACGACCTGGGTGCGCTTGGTGCAACCAAGCTTTTTGCAAATGTTGTGAACGTGGAACTTGACCGTTGATTCTGAAATAAACAGCTCCTTGGCAATTTCCTTGTTGGCCAGACCTCTGGCCAGAAACCTGATCACATCCAGCTCTCTATCGCTGAGCTGCTCCTGGGGAGTTTGACCTAGGGATTTGGCAATCAGCTTTGAGACTCCGCTGCCCAAAATGGTCTCGCCCGCCTGCACGCTCTTGACTGCACGCTGGAGTTCATCCGCGGTGATTTGCTCCTTTAGGAAAAAACCGATCGCTCCTCTTCTGAGGGCATCCACCACTACGAACTCGGAGACTGATCTCACCAAAACCATGATCTTGGTGCCATCGAAGCGGTTGGTGATTTGCTCGCAGAGCTGAAGGCCCTTAGTGGTGTCATCTCCCAGGTCGAGGTCGATAACCAATACATCGGGGGCGTGCTCCTCGACAGCCAGCAGTGTGGAGTCGTAGCTGGTGGCCTCGGCAACCACGGCGGTGCCGGTGACGCGTTCCAAAATGGTTCTGATTCCCACTCTCGAGATTGCGGTTTTGTCGGCTATCACAACCCGGGTCTTGGCCAGCGGTGAACGGCGCCCCAGGGCGACATCAGCACGCGAATCATTGGCCATACCAAAGATGTTAAGCGCAAAATCGGCACCTGTCCATTAGTACAGGTCTGAAGCTAACCTTTTGGGGCGGTTTAGATTAGTTGAATACCCAAGTCTGTTTTGCGTTCACCTAAAAGGCGTAACTTCAAAGAACTGATGCAAAGGTGCATCGGAATCTGGAGAAATGAGTCAAAGATGACTGTTTATGCACAACCCGGTACAGCTGGAGCGGTTGCAGAATTCCGTTCCCGTTACGACCACTGGATCGGCGGCGAGTACGTCGCTCCAAGTTCGGGAGAATACTTCGAAAACGTCACCCCAGTCACCGGAAAGGTGTTCTGCGAGGTAGCAAGAGGTAATGCTGCCGACATCGATAAGGCACTAGATGCCGCTCACGGCGCCAAAGAAGCCTGGGGTAAGACCTCGGTTACCGAACGCGCAATCATCCTGAACAAGATTGCCGACATCATGGAGGCCAATCTCGAGATGATCTCGGTCGCTGAGACCTGGGAGAACGGTAAGCCGGTTCGCGAGACCCTGAACGCCGACATCCCGCTAGCAATCGACCACTTCCGCTACTTCGCTGGAGTGATTCGTGCTCAAGAGGGCTCGATGGGTGAGCTGGATGACGACACTGTGAGCTACCAGTTCCACGAGCCACTAGGTGTTGTAGGTCAGATCATTCCTTGGAACTTCCCAATCCTGATGGCCACCTGGAAGCTAGCCCCAGCACTTGCCGCAGGCAACTGCGTGGTGCTAAAGCCAGCTGAGCAGACCCCGGTCTCGATTCTGTTCCTGATGGAACTAATTGGTGACCTGTTGCCTCCTGGTGTAGTAAACATCGTCAATGGTTTTGGTGTTGAAGCAGGTAAGCCACTGGCTTCCTCTCGCCGCATTGCAAAGATTGCATTCACCGGTGAGACCACAACGGGACGATTGATCATGCAGTACGCATCGGACAACATCATCCCGGTCACCCTAGAACTTGGTGGCAAGAGCCCGAACATCTTCTACCGCGACATCGCGGAAGAGAATGACGCTTTCTACGACAAGTGTCTTGAGGGCTTCACGATGTTCGCACTAAACCAGGGCGAGGTTTGCACCTGTCCATCACGTGCTCTGATCGATGCACCGATCTACGACAAGTTCCTAGGCGATGCACTCGAGCGGGTAAAGGCAATCAAGCAGGGCAACCCGCTAGACACCGACACCATGCTTGGCGCTCAGGCCTCTAACGACCAGCTCGAGAAGATCCTTTCCTACATCGACATCGGCAAGCAGGAGGGCGCGAAGCTACTCATGGGTGGCGAGCGCGTTGACCTAGGTGGTGACCTATCCGATGGTTACTACGTCCAGCCAACCGTGTTCGAGGGTAAGAACTCGATGCGTCTGTTCCAGGAGGAAATCTTCGGTCCAGTGCTGGCAGTTACCAAGTTCGATGGTCACGACGAGGCAATGCAGATTGCGAACGACACCCTCTACGGTCTTGGTGCCGGAGTTTGGACTCGCAAGATGAACACCGCCTACCGTGCCGGTAGAACCATCCAGGCCGGTCGCGTTTGGACCAACTGCTACCACGCCTACCCAGCACACGCAGCCTTCGGTGGCTACAAGTCCTCGGGTATTGGACGCGAGAACCACCTAATGATGCTCAAGCACTACCAGCAGACCAAGAACCTGCTTGTTAGCTACTCAGAGAACAAGTTGGGCTTCTTCTAAACCACCACGAATATCCCCGGGCCCTAGGGCCCGGGGTTATTCTGGTTTTTGATCAAGGGAGATTGAAATGGCCACACCAACCAGAGTTGATTTCACACCAGAGACTGAAGAGCTACTGCGCACGCTCTATAAGCGCAACGGCCCCTTGATGTTCCACCAATCCGGTGGCTGCTGCGATGGCTCCTCGCCGATGTGCTACCCGGCAGGAGAGTTCCGCACCGGAGGTGCGGATGTCATGCTGCAGGAGATCCAGGTTGATGGCATCGCGGAGCCGATTCGGTTCTGGATGTCTGTAGAGCAGTTTGAATATTGGAAACACACCCACCTCACAATCGATGTTGTCCCGGGACGAGGTGGTGGCTTCTCCTTGGAGAGCACCGAGAACAAGAGGTTTCTAACTCGTTCCAGGATGTATTCAGATGACGAGTGGGCGCAACTCAAGGATGCGCCAGTCCCAACCGGACTCGAGGTCAACGCCTAGTTTTGTACAAAAACACGGCAAACCGATCGCGGTTATCCTCGACGCCGAGAAGTACGAGCAATTTCTTGATTACGTAGAGGATCTTGAAGACAATCTCACCGTCCTCGAGCACGAGTTGAACCCAAGTGATCCAAGTACCTACACGCCTCTTGAAGAAGTAGAGCGTGAGCTCGGCCTCAAACCCCTCTAGCTTGAATCAGAGCTGAAAATCTCTATCGGTTATCAAGGGAGATTGAAATGGCCACACCAACCAGAGTTGATTTCACACCAGAGACTGAAGAGCTACTGCGCACGCTCTATAAGCGCAACGGCCCCTTGATGTTCCACCAATCCGGTGGCTGCTGCGATGGCTCCTCGCCGATGTGTTACCCGGCAGGAGAGTTCCGCACCGGAGGTGCGGATGTCATGCTGCAGGAGATCCAAGTTGATGGCATCGCGGAGCCGATTCGGTTCTGGATGTCTGTAGAGCAGTTTGAATATTGGAAACACACCCACCTCACAATCGATGTGGTCCCGGGACGAGGTGGTGGCTTCTCCTTGGAGAGCACCGAGAACAAGAGGTTTCTAACTCGTTCCAGGATGTATTCAGATGACGAGTGGGCGCAACTCAAAGATGCGCCAGTTCCCAACCGGACTCGAGGTCAACGCCTAGTTTTGTACAAAACTTGACACACTTTTGTACAATAGCCCCATGGCCAAATATTCAGCTTCGGAGGCAAGAGCGAACTTCAATGAGGTTCTGAAACTTGCCCAAACCGAGGCTGTGGAAATCCAAAAACACGGCAAACCCATCGCAGTTATCCTCGACGCCATGAAATACGAGAAATTACTTGATTACATCGAGGACCTAGAGGACAAACTGGCCGTTCTTGAGCATCAACTGAACCAAGTGACCCTGAAGCTCTTGGAAATCGCTGACGATCTCGCTAGGAAGACGAGCATGAGCGATGAACACAGACCTCAAGCCGCTTAGGTCAAATTGAGCTTCGACCGCGAAGTAGCTGAGGAAGATCTGAGCCCGGACTCGAGGGTCAGGTGCAAGTCTGCACTTTCAAGCTTGGCGTTCAAGGTACCCAGTCGCAACTCCGGCGCTCAAGTCCGCTAGCTCAAGGGGAATCGTCGTTACCGAATCCGAGTTGGCGACTATCGAATCATCTATGAAATTTTCAAGGACAGGGTGATTATTTTGGTGACTCGCATTGGTCACCGCCGCGAGGTCTACAGAGATTCCTGACTACCAAGCACTCGCGCCAACAACCAAACCCAGAACCAGATCCAGGTTGATGCGGCTATCGGTGTAGTCCTCGGTGAGTGCGAAAGACTCTCCGTCCTCAGAGGCAATTCGCCAACTCCGACCCTCGGCCTCAATAAAACTCACTGCCGCATCTTTGGTCATGCCCATCACCTGACAGGCAATCACCTTGCTCTGAACGTGCTGCTCGGTGAACTGATCAGGGTTTGGGTCTTCGAAGCAGTAGGGAGCGGGGGTGTCACGAATCAAAGGAACTTGGGCGTTTGAAGAGCCAACGATGATGCCCAAGATGAATGCAACGCTGATACCAAATAAGCCAGCTAGTCCGACCAGGACAACAGCCTTAGAGCGCATAGTTCGAAACCAGTCTTACCGCTCCGCCTCTAACACCCTTGGCCTCGGTCACATAACCCGGCAGCTCTGAATCACACGGGGTTGATTCAATAACCCCAAGCTGCCAGCTTGGAACTCCCGATTCAGTCAAAAAGTCCATCAACTCAGTCGCAATCGACGGCCTCACAACCGCGGCAAACCCAAGACCTAGGTTCCAGGTGCTTTCAAGATCGGTGAGCGAATAGCCCGCCCAATCGGCAAGCACTCTGAAGACGGGGTTTGGTGTCCAGGTCGAACGATCAACATCTAGACCCACGCGATCGGGCAAAATCCGAGAGAGGTTTGCCGCAATGCCACCACCTGTGATGTGGCTGAGGGACGAGATTTGGCCATCGAATCTAGGGTCCTCAAAAACCCTGTTCAGAACCCCGGTATACAAACGAGTTGGCTCCAAGAGTTCCTCGCCGAGTGATCTAGAGAACTCTGGAACCGAGTCGGTGTATTTCAACTTCTGATCGGCCACGATTTGCCGCACCAGTGAGTAGCCGTTGGAGTGCAGGCCCGAGGCCTGCATGCCAATGACAATGTCACCGACCTGGACTTTGTCGGGGGTGATTAGCTTTGATTTTTCAACGACCCCAACCGCAGCACCCGCGACGTCGTATTCGTGCTCTCCCAAAGACCAGGGTGCTCGGCGGTTTCACCGCCGACCAGAGCAACATCGACTGCCTTGCAGGCATCTGCGATGCCGCGAACGATATCTGCGATTCTCGTTGGTTCGAGCTTTCCGGTTGCGATGTAGTCGGTCATAAACAGACTGCGAGCGCCGACCACGACGATGTCGTCAACGACCATGCCAACTAGATCTTGGCCGATGGTGTCGTGCTTATCGATTGCCTGAGCGATTGCAACCTTGGTTCCGACACCGTCGGTTGAGGTTGCCAGGATTGGGTGGTCAAAGTCCTTTAAGAACTTGGCATCGATCATCCCGGCGAAACCACCAAAGCCTCCGAGCACCATGTCACCGTGAGTTGCGGAGACCGAGGCCTTCATCAACTCGACGGCTTTGTCGCCGGCTTCGGTGTCAACTCCGGATTTGGCGTAGGGGTTATTGGTCATTTCGGGTGAACGTGGCCTTCTTCTCTAATGGTTGCAACGCCACGCTCCAAAAGGTTGTTGCCCAACCGCTCTGCTGCTGGAATCTCCATCGGGTAATTACCGGTGAAGCAAGCGGTGCAGAGCGAACTCTCGGGCTGGTTGGTTGCGGCAATCATGCCCTCCTTGGAGAGGTAACCAAGCGAATCCGCACCAATTGATTGGCGAACATTCTCAACACCTAGGCCCGATGCAATTAGCTCCGCCCTGGATGCAAAGTCGATGCCGTAGAAGCAGGGCCAGGCGATTGGCGGGCTTGAGATTCGAACATGGACCTCTGCCGCTCCAGCCTCCTTCAGCATCTTCACCAGAGCTCGCTGGGTGTTGCCTCGCACGATTGAGTCATCAACCACGACCAATCGCTTGCCGGCAATCACCTCGCGTAGCGGGTTGAGCTTGAGTCTGATGCCGAGCTGCCTGATGGTTTGTGAGGGCTGAATGAAGGTTCTACCGACGTAAGCATTCTTAACGAGCCCGTGCCCAAATGGAATCCCCGAGGCTTCGCTGTAGCCGATGGCTGCCGGGGTTCCGCTCTCCGGGGTGGGCATTACCAAATCAGCCTCGACCGGATACTCCTTGGCCAGGGTCCGACCCATCTCCACTCGAGATTCGTAAACCACTCGGCCAGAGATTGAGGTGTCGGGCCTTGCAAGATAGACATATTCAAATACGCAACCAGAGCGCTTCTCCTGAGCAAATCTCGAGGATCGCAAACCGTTTTGATCAATCGCGATCAGTTCCCCGGGATCCACCTCGCGAACATAAGAAGCACCAACGATATCTAGCGCGGCAGATTCCGATGCGACCACCCAGCCTCTCTCGAGCCGACCCAGAACCAGTGGTCTGACGCCCTGGGGGTCTCTGGCTGCGTAGAGGGTGCCCTCATCCATAAACACCAGGCAGTAGGCACCCTTGACCTTGGGCAAAAGCTCCCTTGCGGTTTCCTCTAAAGAGGAATCTGGGTTGCCGGTCAGTAGCGCCGTGAGGACGGCGGTGTCGGTGGTATTGCCGCCTCGCAGCTCACTCTCCTGATTGGGATAGCGCTGTTCTAATAGTTCGAGTAGCTCTGCGGTGTTGGTTAGGTTGCCGTTGTGACCCAGGGCGATCGTGCCATACGCGGTTCTGCCGAGAGTGGGCTGAGCGTTTCGCCAGTGCGATGCCCCGGTGGTTGAGTAGCGAGTGTGGCCAACGGCGATGTGGCCCTGGAGCGACTCCAGCGCTGCCTCATTGAAGACCTGGGAGACAAGACCCATGTCTTTGTAGACGACAATCTTTTCGCCGGTGGAGGTGGCGATACCAGCGGATTCTTGCCCGCGATGCTGGAGGGCGTAGAGACCAAAGTAGGTGAGCTTGGCGACCTCTTCACCTGGAGCCCAAACTCCGAAGACTCCGCACTGGTCTTGTGGGCCTTTTTCACCGGGCATTATGTCGTGGTTTAGAAGACCATCACCACGCATTTGTATCCCCTAGCGAGCTCGATTTTGGCCTTAGTTTACAGCTCTACTCAGCTTCGCGTTCAGCCCTCACCGCACTGGCTCGCTTTGCTTTTGAAGAGGTGAACAAATCAACAGCAATCGCGAATGCGACCCCGGCACCTAGGCCCAAAGACCCCAGTGACACTAAGAGCAGTCCGAGCATGTTCTCATCTGATCGTTCGCTCTCAGGAACAATCAGATAGAGCACAAACGCTGCAATCATTCCAAAAGCTGCACCGGTCAGGGCCCAGGGCAAAACCTTGGGTGCTCTTCTGATCTCGACTTCTTCTGGGTTTTCCATGTCACTATCTAACCCCAGGAATCGGAAATAGATTTCTCAGATCTGAGGCCCTGACTCCAGAGGCCAGTAGTTTGCCAGAATCAAAAAGCTGCTCCCAACTTGTGGAGCCAAGCGCGAGCGAGAGAAATTCACCTGGGCCAACCTCAACGACATTTGGCGGAGTTCCCCTGCGATGATTCAGCCCGCCCACCAGCTGCACTGCTCCATGCGGTGGGACTCGAAGCTCAATGGTTCCACCGGGGTGGTTTGTTTCAAGTAGTTGCAGCAAATACCTAACGGCCATCGGCTCTTGGTTTTCTATGTCAGAAAGCGCCGCCAAACCAAGATCATCGGGGATGCGCTTTTTTGCCATGGCCCAATTATCCACAACCCCGCTCACCTTGGGGTTATCCAGAGATTCCAAATACCCAAGGCCAGGACTGCATCTGAATGCGAGAAGGTGTTGCTAAGTGCCTTCTATCTAACTAGTTTTATAGTCATGAAACTAGTTAGAAAGGAGGTGAAACATGGATAGAAAGATGTTGGAAAATTTCGTGTCAATTACAGAGTTATCTGCAAAGGCCTCGGCAGTTGTCTCAAAAGCCGAGGCTGGTGATATTCAATACGTTCTCAAACGAAACAAACCGGTCGCGGCAATCCTGAGCATCGAGCTACTGAAAGCCATACACGAGCTGTCTGCCGTATGGCACAAGGACCTTGATGACGGTGAATGGGAGTCGATCATTGATTACGCAGCAACTGTTGTGCAAGTCAGGGCAGCGATGGCGGAACCTGGCGAACCCTTGGACCTCGACAAACTCTACGAGGAGGCTGGCGTGACTCGGGAGCAGCTCGATGAAGATTGAACCTACTGAATTCTTCATCGAGGCTGTCCAAAAACTCGACTCTTCCGAGCGGAGGGTTGTACTGAAAAGCGTGCGCAAGCTGGAGCTATCTATCGACTGGCTTGGGAAGCGATTGCATGGCGCGCTTCACCACCTAAGGTCACTTCGAACCGGTCACAATAATCGACTCCGCATTGTCTACGTTGAGAATGAAGGCACGGGCATCTTGCTAATCGTGGGAGAACGCAAGGACCTGAGGGTCTACTCAAGGGCAGCCGACATCCTAAGAGAACTTGGATTGTAAACTCCACAGCATGAGAATCCTCGTGGTTGGCTCTGGAGCAAGAGAGCACGCAATTATCAAGGCACTGATCCGGACCGGAACCCCGCGAGCGACATCGTTTGTGCGCCGGGAAACCCCGGTATTGCCCAAGAGGTTGAGATCCGAGGTGGCGTTGATGCCACCGACCGCCTCGAGGTTGTCAAAGCCGCCCTTGAAGAGCGCATCGAACTTGCAATCATTGGCCCAGAAGCCCCTTTGGTTGCCGGAGTTGCAGATGCCCTGCGCGAGCAGGGCATTGCCGTTTTTGGTCCCAGCAAAGAAGCGGCCCAGCTTGAGGGCAGCAAGCAATTTGCCAAGGAGGTCATGGCCTCAGCTGACATCCCAACCGGGATGTCTCGGCTTTGCGACACCTTGAAAGATGTCGAAGAGGCAATGGATTTGATGGGTGCACCATATGTGATCAAGGCCGATGGCCTTGCAGCTGGCAAGGGCGTGCTGGTCACCAGTGACCGCCTCGAGGCCCTCGAGCATGCCGAGAAATATGTTCTCGATGGCGTATTGGTCGAAGAGTTCTTGGCAGGGCAAGAGGTCAGCCTGTTCTTCTTGGCAGACGGAAAAACGGTGATGCCACTAAGCCCGGCCCAAGATTACAAAAGAGCATTCGACAATGATGAGGGCCCCAACACCGGTGGCATGGGCGCCTACTCACCTGTTCCCTGGATTGAAGCGGGATTCATCGATGAGGTCAGCGGGAAAATTGCCCAGCCGACCGTGGATGAGATGCGAAGGCGAGGAACCGAATTTGTTGGGCTGCTCTACTGCGGTCTGATTCTCACCGACCGCGGCATCAGAGTCATCGAGTTCAATGCCCGATTTGGAGATCCTGAAACCCAAGTTGTGTTGCGCAGGTTGAATTCAAACCTGTTCTGACCTGCTTGCTTCGTGCAGCAACCGGAAAACTGGATGATGGCCCTTCAGCTGAGTTCGCAAGCGACAAGGCGGTCACGGTGGTGTTGGCATCGGAGGGCTATCCAACAAGACCAGCGCCTGTCAGAGAGCTGGGCGGGGTTGGCTCTGCCGAATCAATTGAAGGCGTCGAGGTTTGCTTCGGCGGCACCACCGGGCGAGTGGCATCGGTGGTTGGCATTGGCGAGAGCTTCCAAGCGGCAAGAACTCTGGCCTATGAGGGAATCTCAAGACTCGAGCTCGAGGGCTCTCACCACCGCAGCGACATCGCCCTGAGGGTCATCGAATAGTGGAAATCCCAGGCTTCAAGCACATTTATTCGGGCAAGGTCAGAGAGCTCTACGCACCGCTGGATTCAGATTTTGATCACCTGGTTTTGATTGTGGCAAGTGACCGAGTCAGCGCCTTTGACCACATTCACACTCCCGATATTCCGGGAAAGGGCACAAACCTAACGGCGGTCACCAACTGGTGGTTCGACAATCTTGATATATCAAACCATCGCTCAGACGAACTTGAAGTTCCAGAAATCGTTGCTGGTCGAGCAATGATCGCCAAGAGGTTAGAGATGTTTCCAGTCGAGTGCGTGGTGAGGGGCTACCTAACTGGCACGGGCTTTATTGAGTATCAAGAATCCGGGACGGTTTGTGGCATCGAGCTGCCAGCGGGCCTTGCTAACGGTGACCGGCTCCCCTACCCGATCTTCACACCCGCCTTTAAGGCTCCTCAGGGTGCGCATGACGAGAACATCAGCTTTGAACAAGTGATTGAGCTTGTTGGTAAGGAAGTAGCCGAGGAGCTCAGAGACCTGAGCGTCGGCATCTTCCTAAAGGCGAGCGAGCTGGCTGCTAAAAAAGGATTGATACTGGCAGACACCAAGTTTGAGTTTGGCAACAATCCGCGTAGCAACGTAATAACCCTCGGGGACGAGGTCCTCACCCCAGACAGCTCCAGGTATTGGGATAAAGAGCTGTGGGAAAAAGGGGTCAGGGACCAGAGTTTTGACAAGCAGATAGTCAGAAATTGGCTGCTTGAAAACTGGGATCGTCAGAGCGCTCCGCCTGAGCTCCCAGCTGAGATTGTGCAACAAACCGCAACTCGATATGAAGAGTTAGCCGAACGTCTTTCAAGAGAATAAAAAAGCGTAAAGTTGAGGGATGCTTAGCACACCACTAAACGCCGAGCACGAGAAATTGGGCGCAAGTTTCACTGACTTCGGTGGCTGGTCCATGCCCGTGAGGTACGGCTCCGACTTAGATGAACATCACCAGGTGAGAGACTCTGCCGGAGTCTTTGACATCAGCCATATGGCCGAGATCAGAATCAAAGGCCCCGAGGCATCCGCCTACCTCGACTACGCATTGGTTTCCAAGCTCTCTGAGGTTGAGGTTTCTAGAGCCAAGTACACGCTGATTTGCAACGAGCAGGGTGGGGCGATTGACGATCTGATCGTCTATCGAATGGCTCAGGATGAGTTTTTGATTGTGGCCAACGCGGCCAATCGCCACGCAGTTGTGGTTGCCCTGGTCGAGCGCCAGGAAGCCTTCAGCGATGTCGAGGTCCTGGATGAGTCAGACGACTGGGCACTAATTGCCCTGCAGGGACCAAAGTCGCAAGGGGTGCTTGAGGCTCTGACCACAAAGGATCTGAGTCAGGCAAAGTACTACTCGATTCTTTCCGCTCAAATTGAGGGCGTCGAGGTGCTGCTGGCGAGAACCGGCTACACCGGCGAGGACGGCTTTGAGATCTTTGTTCCCGAAGAGCACGCCGCAAAGATTTGGCGATTGCTGGTTGACCAACCCGAGGTTGAACCCTCTGGGCTTGCAGCGCGCGACACCTTGAGACTCGAGGCAGGTATGCCGCTATATGGCCACGAGCTGAACCTAGATGTCACCCCCTTTGAAGCCAACCTGGGGAAGGTAATTCGCTTTGACAAGGGTGGTTTTGTTGGAAGGGCAGCGCTCGAGGCTAGAAGCGGCCTGACCCCGGAGTTCAGGCTCTATGGCCTCAGGGGTGAGGGCAAGAGAGCTGCCAGGGCGGATTACGAGATTTTCCTTGCGGGCGGCGATGAGCCAATTGGTCAAGTGACCTCGGGAGCACTGTCACCAACTTTGGGTTACCCGATCGCGATGGCATTTTTAGATGGCAAACTTGAACTAGAAATCGGCAGCCAACTAGAGGCTGACGTGCGGGGAACAAGAATCTCGTTTGAGGTCGTAAAACTTCCGTTCTACAAACGGGGAAGGTAATCATGGCAAACCCAGATCACTTGCAGTACACCAAGGAACACGAGTGGGTGCTTATCGACGGCGATACGGCAACCATCGGCATCACCCGCTATGCGGCGGATGCCCTGGGTGAAATTGTCTATGTTGACCTACCGAAGGTTGGCGCATCGACCACCCACATGAAGATTTGTGGTGAGATCGAATCCACCAAATCCGTCGGTGAGCTCTACGCTCCGATGGACGGAGAGGTCATCGAAGCCAACAAATCTTTGGACGCAGCACCCGACACGGTAAATGCTGACCCATTTGGGGAAGGTTGGCTGATTAAAATCCGTTATACCTCCCTACCAGAACTTCTTTCAGCCGCGGAGTATGACGCTTTTACAGGAGAGTAATTGCTTTTAGATCACCATCAGTTCCGTCAACGCCACATTGGACCGAATCGCCAAGAGCAGCAGGAAATGCTGGACTACGTTGGAGCGGAATCTCTAGCGGACCTGATGGAGAAGGCTCTTCCAGAAGCCATCCACTATCGCGGTGGCAGCACTCTGCCAGCAGCCACTCAGCGAGGATGAGGCACTAGATCGCCTCAGAGAAATCGCCGGCAAGAACCGCATCACCCAGAGCTTTATTGGTCTTGGCTACTACGGCACCAGAACACCGGGTGTGATCAAGCGCAACGTGCTAGAAAGCCCAAGCTGGTACACCGCCTACACCCCATACCAGCCCGAGATCAGCCAGGGTCGACTAGAAGCGATTATCAACTTCCAGACCGTGGTCACCGACCTAACCGGCATGAAGACCGCTAACGCATCAATGCTCGATGAGTCCACCGCAGTGGTTGAAGCGATGATGATCGCCAAGCGCAGTGCGGACTCTGAATCCAACGTCTTTTTTGTCGACAGCGACATCTACCCGCAGACCAAGCAGCTCCTAGAGCACCGTGCCGAGCCACTTGGAATTGTGATTCAGTACTTCGACGCGGCAAAGATTGACGAGCTCAACCAAGAGTGCTTTGGAGCAGTGATTCAATACCCGGGTGCATCGGGACGAATCATTGACTTTGACAACCTGTTCGCAAAGGTTCACGAGTTTGGCGGACTAGCTATCGCAACTGCAGACCTAATGGCACTAACAGTTTTGAAGCCTCCCGGCGAAGCCGGAGCCGATGTGGTTTGTGGCACCACGCAACGATTCGGCGTGCCAATGGGCTTTGGTGGTCCACACGCCGGCTACCTGGCCGTTCGCGATCGTCTTGAGCGCACCATGCCAGGTCGCCTGGTTGGAGTCTCTGTCGACGCCGAGGGAGCTCCCGCCTACCGACTAACCCTGCAGACCCGTGAGCAGCACATCAGACGCGAGAAAGCCACCAGCAATATCTGCACCGCGCAGGTGCTTCTCGCTGTGATGGCCGGAATGTATGCCGTCTACCACGGACCAAAGGACCTTAAGGCCATTGCATCTGAGATTCACTCCAAGGCATCAGCGCTTGCAAACGTGCTGGGTGAAGTTGGAATCAAGATCCAGCACGAGAACTTCTTCGACACCATCAGGTTGGTTGATGTCGATGCAAAGAAGTTCTTCGATGCCGCCAGGCACAAGGACCTCACTCTTTTGATGGTTGATGAATCAACCATCGGCATCTCGGTTGACGAGAGCACCTCTTGGGAGCACCTGGCCGAACTGGCAAATGTGTTTGGTGCGAGAGTTCCAAAGCCAGAGGATGCCACCGACCGCCTCAGAAACCACCGCACCTCCGGCTATCTAGAGCACCCGGTCTTTAATTCCTATCACTCAGAGACCGCGATGCTGAGGTATTTGAAGAAGCTCTCTGATTTTGACTACGCGCTCGACCGCGGCATGATCCCTCTCGGTTCCTGCACCATGAAGCTCAACTCGGTCACCGAGATGGAGGCTGTTACCTGGCCTGAGTTTGCAAACCTGCACCCCTTCGCTCCTCGGGAAGACGTCACCGGCTACCTAGAACTAATCGATGAGTTGGTCTCTTGGCTCAGTGACATCACGGGCTACGAGGCAATCTCGCTTGCAGCCAAACGCCGGTAGCCAGGGTGAACTTGCGGGTCTTCTGGCAATCCGCGGTTACCACCGTTCACGCGGTGACTTCCAGCGCAATGTTTGTGTGATTCCATCCTCAGCCCACGGCACCAATGCCGCGAGCGCCGTGCTGGCGGGCATGGAAGTCGTGGTCGTGGCATGTGATGAAGATGGCAACGTTGACGTTGCTGATCTAAAGATCAAGATTGCAGAGGCGGGCGACACCCTCGCAGCCCTGATGATCACCTACCCATCAACCCACGGCGTCTTCGAGGAGGCAGTGGTTGAAATCTGTGACCTGGTTCACGCAGCCGGTGGCCAGGTCTACATCGATGGTGCCAACACCAACGCGGTGGTTGGTTATGCAAAGTTTGGCGAGTTTGGTGGCGATGTCTCTCACCTGAACCTGCACAAAACCTTCTGCATCCCTCACGGTGGTGGTGGTCCAGGTGTTGGACCAGTGGTTGCCAGAGAGCACCTGCGTCCATTCCTTCCTGGACACTCACTTGCCCAGGTGGATCTTGGTTCTTACGGTCCAGTCTCAGCGGCACCATTTGGTTCGCCAAGCATCCTGCCGATCTCCTGGGCCTACATCCAGATGATGGGTCCAAGCGGTCTGATGGATGCAACCGCGGTTGCCGTGTTGAGCGCCAACTACGTTGCCAAGAAGCTTTCTGACGCCTTCCCGCTTTTGTATACGGGCAAGAACGGCATGGTTGCTCACGAAGCCGTCATCGACATCAGACCACTCCAAAAAGACGCCGGCATCTCAAACGATGATGTTGCTGAAGCGACTAGTTGACTACGGTTTCCACGCACCAACCATGAGCTTCCCGGTAGCGGGAACCCTCATGATTGAACCAACTGAGTCGGAGCCAAAGCCAGAGCTCGACAGATTTATTAGTGCCATGCTCGCGATTCGTGCTGAGGCCCAGAAGGTTGAGGACGGTGAGTGGCCAAGGGATAACAACCCACTGGTAAATGCTCCCCACACCGCCAACCACCTGACTTCAGAGTGGGATCACCCCTACTCACGTGAAGAGGCAGTGTTCCCAACCGATGCTCAGCGCAAGAGCAAGTACTGGCCACCTGTTAGAAGGATTGACGGTGCATTTGGGGACAGGAACCTGACCTGCACCTGTCCGCCGATCGAGAGTTTTGCGAAGAGCTAGCCCCTCGGAATCAAGTGCTTTCGAATGATGTCAGCAGCTTGCTCAAGTTCTAAGCTCCCGTCTGCTATGCCGAGTGTCAAAGAGAAGGACTCTTCGGTCGTCATGTTGTGCTGAAATCCGTTGGCTGCAATAAAGGACAGAAAGAGTAGCCAGCCGGTTCGCTTGTTTCCATCAACCATCGGATGGTTCTTTATCAAAGAATGAAGCATTGCTGCAGCCTTGGTCTGCAGATCTGGATATGCATCCTCGCCGAAAAGACTGGTCTTGGGGCGCTGCAGTGCGGAATCAAGTAACCCCATGTCCTTCACATGAAACCCAAGAAACGCAACCTGTTCAAGAGCATCTTCTAGCTCTAGATACTCGGTCACGCGTCTGCCAATCGCTCCATAAGTTCTTTGTCATGGGTCATTACAAACTCTCGAGCAAAGGCTAAATCGCGTTTGCGTTTTGCCTTTGTCTCCATTTGATTCATAGCTTCGATGAGAGCCTTCTGTTTGGAAACTCCAAGCTGCTGAGCCAGGCGCTCCAGCGTTGCTTTCTCTTCTTCGGTAAGTCTTAGTGTCATGGCCATGATGCTAATGGTATCAAAGTGATACCAAATGTCAATATTCCAAATCTGTGGATAACTGACTATTTGAGCAACATGTGAATAACCTAGCGAGGTGCCAGGAGCTCGTATGCTGCCTCTAGCTCAGGAGATAGATCTCTATCCGGCCCCATCCCAGGAACTCGTTCCCTAAGAATTGCAATCAACTCGCCGGTCACTGGTGCTGGCTTGTGTTCCCTGAGCTCAACCGCTCTTGCAGCAGTGACCAGCTCGATGGCAAGGATTCGACGCAGGTTGTCGACGGCTTTGCGCAGCTTGCGTCCTGCATGCCAACCCATGGAGACGTGATCCTCCTGCATCGCACTCGATGGAATCGAGTCGACGCTTGCGGGATTTGCCAGCCTCTTGTTCTCACTCACCATCGCCGCTTGGGTGTATTGCGCGATCATCAAACCAGAGTCGACTCCGGCATCGTGAGCGAGAAAGTGAGGCAGTCCACGGTTTCTAGATACATCCAAGAACCGATCGGTCCTTCGCTCTGAGATTGACCCAACATCGGCAACCGCAATTGCCAAGAAGTCCAGACACCATTGCAACTGGGGCTCCGTGGAAGTTGCCGTTGGAGGTGACCTCACCACTTTGCAACACAACCGGATTGTCGATGATTGCCGCCAACTCCCTGGTTGCAACGAGCTTGGCGTGAGTAACGGTATCCCTTGCAGCACCTGCAACCTGCGGCGAGCAGCGAAGCGAGTAAGCATCCTGCACCACGCCATCACCATGGCGATGTGAGGAGACAATCTCACTTCCCTTGAGTGCTGCAAACATGTTTGCAGCACTTACTGCCTGGCCTGGATGTGGTCGAAGTGGTTCGTGGAGTTCAGGTCTGAAGACCTGATCGGTGCCCATCTGCCCCTCGACGCTCATAGCAGCGATGACATCGGCCTGGTCCAACAGCAACTCAAGATCGGAGATCGCCATGATCAGCATGCCCAACATGCCATCGGTGCCGTTGATGAGCGCGAGGCCTTCTTTCTCTCGAAGCTCCACAGGCGTAATGCCGGCTGCTGACAGCAACTCTGCGACTGGCTTCTCAGTGCCGTCAGGCCCAGAGGCCCTGCCCTCACCCATGAGCACCATTGCGCAGTGAGCGAGAGGTGCTAAATCTCCGGAGCAACCCAGGGAGCCATACTCCAAAACTCTTGGCGTGATGCCGGCATTCAAGATGGCGGCATAGGTCTGAGCAACTATCGGCCTCACGCCGGTCTGACCCGAACACATCGTCTTTAGTCGCAAAGCCATGAGCGCTCTGACGACCTCGCGTTCGATCGGATCTCCCATGCCGGCAGCGTGGGAGCGAATCAGTGACTTCTGCAGCTGCACGCGATCACCTGCAGGGATGTGCCTTTGAGCTAGAGCACCGAAGCCGGTGGAGATGCCATAAACAGGTGTCTCGGCTTGAGCGAGTTTCTCAATGTGCTCACGCGTTGAGGCCATGGCGCTAAGAGATTCTGGGGAGATCTCAACCTGGGCGCCCTTTCTTGCAATTGCAATCACATCGGCAAATGTCATGCCCGATGTTGAGATAACTACCTTCATTTGTTCCTCTCGAAAACCTGTTTCCCTGCCACAAAAGTCTTTTCCACCAGCTGAACACCTGGCCGGTAGGCAAGGTGAATGTGGTTAGGAGCATCCAGCACCGCAAAGTCAGCAGTGGCCCCAACCTCCAAGGTTCCCTTTTGGTTGCGAAGCGCCTTCGCGCCTCCCCGCGTTGCGGCCCAAAGGGCTTGATCAGGGGTGAGCCCCATCTCTCTGACAGCGACTGCGATGCAGAAGGGCATCGAGGTTGTGAATGAGGATCCAGGGTTGCAGTCGGTTGCAAGAGCGACGGTGACGCCAGCTGCAACCAACCTTCTGGCATCGGGGTAAGGACTTCTGGTTGAAAACTCAGCCCCTGGCACCAAGGTGGCGACAGTGTTGGACCCAGAAAGCACAGCGATGTCCTCAGCACTCAAGTGGGTGCAGTGATCAACCGAGGCGCAATCAAGCTCAACCGCAAGAGCAATCGCACCGAGATTCTCAAGCTGGTTCGCATGCATGCGGGGCTGAAGCCCGGCTGCAATGCCAGCTTTAAGGATCTCTCTGGCCTCATCAACCCCGAATGCCCCACGATCACAAAACACGTCCACCCATTTGGCATGGGGTTTGCAGGCATTGAGCATTTCACCGGTCACGAGCTCTAGGTATTCAGAGCGCTCGACTCCCTCTGGAACAACGTGAGCTCCGAGATAGGTGACATCTTCGGTGAACTCACTTGCAATTTGGAGGCTTCTGGCTTCGGTCTCAACATCGAGACCGTAACCACTCTTGATTTCAAAATGAGTGATGCCACTTGCGTAAAACTCTTGAACCAAACGCTTTGCGTTGTCCCGAAGCTCTTGGTCACTTGCCTCCCTGGTTGCCTTGACTGTGGTTCGAATCCCGCCCGAGGCATAGGGCTGCCCTGCCATCCGGTGCGCAAACTCTTCGCTTCGCTCTCCGCCAAACATCAGGTGGGAGTGAGAATCGACAAAACCTGGAATCACGGTCTTGCCAGCTAGCGACACGACCTCATCGGCAGCTGGAGCATTGGCAACTTTCCCCAACCAAGCAACCTTTGATCCTTCAACGACCATGGCGGCATTTTCAACCACCTCAAGATGCCCGAATGCCTCGCCGGTTCGAACCAGCGAGGCGATGTCGGTGTAAAGGGTTCTCAAGTTATTCAGTATCCAGCATTGGAACGTGAACGTGCTTTTCTCGTGCCACGCTCTGAGCCTCTGGATATCCAGCATCTGAGTGACGAATAACACCCATGCCAGGGTCGTTGGTTAGCACTCGCTGCAGTTTCTGAGCTGCCAGCTCGGTGCCATCGGCAACAGATACCTGACCTGCGTGGATGGACCTACCCATGCCAACCCCACCACCGTGGTGGATGGAGACCCAGGAGGCACCCGATGCAATGTTGATCATGGCGTTCAGTAGTGGCCAGTCTGCAATAGCGTCCGAGCCATCAAGCATCGCCTCGGACTCTCTATATGGAGAAGCAACGCTGCCGCAGTCGAGGTGATCGCGACCAATGACAATCGGAGCAGACACCTCACCCTTTTTGACTAGGTCGTTAAACACTGCTCCGGCCTTGTCGCGCTCGCCGTAGCCAAGCCAGCAGATTCTCGCGGGTAGTCCCTGGAACTCGACGCGCTCCTGGGCCATGGTGATCCAACGCCTGAGGTGCTCGTTCTCTGGGAAGAGGTCCAGGATTGCCTGGTCAGTTCTGTAGATGTCCTTGGGGTCACCCGAGAGTGCCACCCATCTGAATGGCCCCTTGCCCTCACAGAACAGCGGGCGGATGTAGGCAGGGATAAAGCCGGGGAACTTGAAGGCATCTGCAAAACCGCCCTGGCGAGCCTCGTCACGGATTGAATTGCCGTAGTCAAAGACCTCAGCACCCTTAGCCATGAAGCCAACCATGGCCTCAACGTGCTTGGCCATCGACTCCTTGGCGCGAAGCGAGAACTCCTCTGGATTGCTCTCGGCGTATGCACGAGACTCCTCCATGCTCACACCCTCTGGGATGTAATAAAGAGGATCGTGAGCGCTGGTCTGGTCAGTGACGATGTCGATCGGGACATCGCGCTTGAGCAGCTCGGCAAAGATGGTGGCCGCATTGCCAACCACACCGACAGAGATTGCCTTGCGCTCGTTCTTGTACCGGACAGCTCTCTCGATTGCATCGTCCAGGTTGTCCGCTAGCTCATCTAGGTACCTGGTCTCGATGCGCTTGCGCAGTCGGGACTCATCGATGTCAACAATCAGGCAGGTGCCCTCGTTCATGGTTACAGCCAGTGGCTGGGCTCCGCCCATGCCACCGCAACCGCCGGTCAAAGTGAGGGTTCCGGCCAAGGTTCCGTTGAAGCGCTTCTGGGCAACAGCTGCAAAGGTCTCGTAGGTACCCTGCAGGATTCCTTGGGTGCCAATGTAGATCCAGGAGCCCGCGGTCATCTGGCCATACATTGTCAGGCCTAGGTTTTCTAGCCTTCGGAATTCTGGCCAGTTGGCCCAGTCGCCAACCAGGTTGGAGTTAGCAAGCAAAACCCTTGGTGCCCACTCGTGAGTTTGGAAGACACCAACTGGCTTGCCGGACTGCACCAGCATGGTTTCATCGTTCTTCAAATGTGTGAGGGTGTGCACCATCGCATCAAAGGACTTCCAGTTTCTGGCGGCCTTGCCGTTACCGCCATAAACAATTAGTTCCTCGGGGTGTTCTGCCACCGAAGGATCGAGGTTGTTGTGAAGCATTCGAAGGGCGGCCTCTTGTTGCCAGCCCTGAGCAGTCAGTTGAGATCCGGTTGCTGCTCTTAGTACACGCGTCGTTGCTGTCATGAACCAATTTCACAACCAGAGCAAGGTTCAAACAATGAGGATCTACTGGCTTGTGTCTGAGATTTCAGACAAACTAGGACCATGTCAAAGGTGCCGGCAGCAAGTAGAACCCTGGCCCTGTTGCGAACCATGGCAGAGATTGGTCAACCCACCACAGCAGACCGCCTAGCCAAAAAGCTCAATATCCCAAGATCCTCCTGCTACCAACTCCTTGAGGCCCTTGAGGAGCAGGGCTTTGCGATTCACTACCCCGAGGAGAGACGCTGGGGCCTAGGTCTTGCCGCTTGGGAACTTGGAAGCGCATATCAAAGGCACGAACCGCTCGAGCGCTTGGCAAGGCCAGCCCTCCAGAAGCTGATTGCGGAACTTAGCAAGAGAGCCAGCGTGGTGGGTCACCTTGCAATCTTGGATGGGTCCGATGTCCTCTACCTCTTGGAAGAGCGACCAGCCAGGTCACTAAGGCTTGTCACTGATATTGGGGTTCGGCTCCCCGCTCACCTCACTGCCTCCGGAAGAGCGATGCTCCAGCATCTTGACAAGAAGCAACTTGCTGCCTCATTCAGAGGCAGGGAACTCGCCACAAGAACAAATCTCGGTCCAAAAGACTTGGCAACCCTTGAGCAAATTCTCGGCCTTGAACGTGTCCAGGGCTTCGCGCTAGAGGTTGATGAGGTGACCATGGGCTACGCATCTGTCGGGGTTGCAATTTTGGATAACCTCGGCCACCCACTCGCTGCCATTGCAATCACCCTGCAGTCAAACCAGCTAGAAAAGCTACAGTTATCTCAATTAGCGACGCTGCTTGATAAAGCAGCGTCGGACCTTTCGAGAAAGTTTGGGCACCATGGCTGAAGATGCCAAATGGCCAAGAGCACACTCGCTCATTTCCAACCTAGAGTCAGCTGTTGGCTTGATAGATATCCCTGCCCACAAAACCTCAATTAGCGAAACCAGCGCTCACCTCACCCCAAAAGCAATTCGCGAGGCACTCAAGCGCTACTCCACCTTCAGCTACACCGCATACGACGAGGTCACGACCTTGCTTCAAGACCTTGGAGCGATTGAAGATCCAGATTCAGATGAGCAGAAAGACAATCGAGACAATCGCGAGCGCCGATAAGGCGCTCACCATCGCTCTTGGCGGCGATAACTCCATCACCTACGCAGCGGCACTTGGTGTCTTTGGTGATGACCTGGAAAACGCAGGACTCATAACCTTTGATGCTCACCACGATCTTCGCGATGGCATCTCAAATGGCTCCCCAGTCAGGCGACTAATTGAGGCTGGACTAAACCCCAAGCACATCGTCCAGGTTGGCATCAATGACTTTTCCAACTCCTACGAATATGCCAAGCTCGCAAAGAATCTCGGGATCTCCGTAATCTCTCGCTCCACGCTCGAACACATCGGCATCCAAGAGGCTTGCAACCTAGCGCTTGGTGTTGCAGCAGGGCCTGGCGGCAAAGTGTTCGTTGATCTCGATGTTGATGTTTGCGACAGGTCCCACGTTCCAGCCTGTCCGGCAGCGGCGCCCGGAGGCATAAGTGCTTTTCAACTGCGCCAGGCGGCGAGGCTCCTTGCTGGCCATCACCAGGTTCGAGGCATGGACATCACCGAGATTGACGCCAGCAGGGACAGCGACGATCAGCGGACTGTGAGGCTGGGAGCACTGCTGGTTCTGGAGATGCTTAGCGGGTTTCAGCTCCGCGCCTAGAGCGTCGCGTCTTTGATGAACGGCAGCCCAAGGCCCAAGAGCCGAAGGTCCGCGGTGTAGAAGTCGCATCCTGCGCTCTGCGCCTGTGCGACGAGCATCCAATCAAAAGGGTCTGTCTTAACAAGGGCGGTGAAATTTTTGGCACATTCGCTTGCCTCTTGTGAGAACTGGAGTTCAGTGAACGCCAATTCCGATGATCGATGTTGAAAATCTTCAGGCAGTTTTGGAGCTCTGCCACTCATGAATGCCATGTTCAATTCGAATGTACTTATTGGTGAAAAGTAGACCCAGCCAGCGGATTCCAAGCGGCGCTTTAGTTGCTTTCCAAGTCTCTCTGGACTAGCCAGTGCCCAAATCAACGCATGGGAATCCAACAGAATCACTTCTCTTCCCCAAACAAACTGGCCTTCCACTCGGGGAAGACTTCAAACCAATCAATCGCGTCAAAGTCAACATCTTCCCAACCCTTCATTTCCTCCCTGAATGCGCCAAGTTTGAGTTTCGGAGTTAGGTACGGAACCACCTTTGCGATCGGCTTACCGTTTCGGGTGACAACGAGTTCGTCACCTGCTTCAACGAGACCCAGGTGCTGGGAAAGTTTGGACTTGAAGTCGTAGACGCTGACAAATTTCTCCATGGGCTCAGCGTAGGTATTCTGACTAGTTTGGTCAAGTATTGGAATCATGAGATCAAACTATCCAAGATCGTCATGCTCAGGGCAGCTGGTTTTGCAATCTGTGGATAACTAGGGTTTAAGGAGGGCTGTTAGGAACTAAAGAGCTGAGCGGCCTATTTGGTCGAGTCTTTTACAAAGTCCAGGCCCAAGCTCAAAAGTCTTCGGTCCGAGGTGTAGAGGTCCATGTCAGCCTGTGCTGCCTGAGAAAGAATCAGGAAATCCAGCGGGTCTGAGCCTCGAAGTGAACCAAATCTTTGAGCTTCCAACGCTGCTCTTGCGCTCAGTGGGAGCTCTTCGATTCCGGCCGCAATGGTGGCGGCGGCTAACATCTTGGCAGTTGTTCCCAGGTAATCGTCTTTTTGAAGCCACTCAAAAAAAGTGATTGGTGAAAAGAAGAGACCCTTGGCGCTTTCTAGTTTTCGAACTGTCTGCTTTCCGAGTAGGGAGGGGCGAGTGTGTAAGTTGTTCAGAACGTTGGTGTCGAGCAAAATTCTCATAGTTCAATCTCGTTTAGATTGCGACGCCATTGATCCCAAGCCTCAGCCATGTGGCTGGTGTCATCGAAATCAATCTCCAGCCACTCTTTTGGCACCTTGCCGACAAGCGCACCAAAAACCAACTGCGGCTTCTGATATTTGATGATCTTTGCTACCGGTTTACCGTGCTTGGTGATTGTGATCTCGTCGCCTCTTATGGCGTCCTCTACTAGCGCGGAGAATTGGGATTTTGCCTCTGTCAGGCTCACTGTTTTATCCATTCCAAGAGTCTAAGGATTTCTGGTCATTTTGACCAGAAATCTTGTTGCCCTTCAAAACTAACCCTTGGGCAGATTCCCTTGCTGAGCCCTATCAGAATCTGTGGATAACTGGCGCCTCTGCAAGTCTGTGAATAGAGCGGCGAACGCTCACTAAACTGGAGTGATTCACGCAGTGCGGCGCGATTATTAATCCATCCCGAAACTGGAAACCCAGCAAACCGAAGGGGACAAGTGCCAAAGATCATCGTCGAGATCATGCCAAAGCAGGATCTTCTAGACCCGCAGGGAAAAGCAGTTGCAAACGCACTGCACCGCTCCGGCCACAAAGACATCGTGAACGCAAGAATTGGTAAGCGCATCGAGCTTCACTTCGACCGTGAGATCACCGAGCAAGACCTAAAGGACGCCCAAGATCTAGCATCAAGCTTTCTCTCTAACGACGTCATCGAAGATGTCGTGCAAATCAGCAAGGCATAGCCGATGAAGATTGGCGTAATCACATATCCAGGAACCCTCGACGACCGCGATGCGCAGCGCGCGGTGCGCCTCGCTGGCGGCACGCCTGTCCCGCTTTGGCATGCAGACTCCGACATCAAAAAGGTCGATGCGGTTGTTCTCCCCGGTGGCTTTTCCTATGGCGATTACCTTGCGCTGCGGAGCCATCGCAGCTAAGGCTCCCGCCACCCAAGAGGTAATCAGGCTCGCGGCGCAGGGCCTGCCTGTTCTTGGCATCTGCAATGGCTTCCAGGTCCTGGTTGAATCACACCTCTTGCCAGGTGGACTAATTAGAAACGAACACCAGCACTTTATTTGCCGCGACCAGAAACTGCGCGTCGAGAACAACGAGACCGCATGGACCTCACTGTTCGAAAAAGACGAAGAGATCACCATCCCACTAAAGAACGGCGAGGGCGGCTACATCGCAAACCCTGACACTTTGAAGATGCTCGAGGAAGAGAACCGGGTGGTCTTTAGGTATTTGGATGTGAACCCCAATGGTTCGATGAACGACATTGCCGGGCTCACCAATGAGCGAGGCAATGTCGTTGGCCTGATGCCTCACCCCGAGCACGCAGTGGAGCCAGGCTTCGGCCCTGACACCCCAATCGCAACCAGATCAGGCATCGATGGCCTCAAGTTCTTCCAGTCGGTACTGAAGGTTTTGGTGAACAGCTAATGGAATCAAGGCGCCCAACAAACGTTGACACCGTGACTGATGCCAGCCAAGACCAGAGTAAGTCTCAGCCCTGGAAAGAGCTGGGTCTCAAACAAGACGAATACGAGAGCATCAGAGAGATTCTTGGTAGGAGACCAACCTCTTCAGAGCTAGCGATGTATTCGGTGATGTGGTCCGAGCACTGCAGCTACAAATCATCGAAGATCTACCTCCGCCAGTTTGGCGAGAAGGTCACCCCCGAGATGAAAAAAGACCTCATGGTCGGCATGGGTGAAAACGCAGGTGTTGTCGACATCGGCGAGGGCATGGCGGTGACCTTCAAGGTCGAAAGCCACAACCACCCCAGCTACATCGAGCCCTTCCAGGGAGCAGCCACCGGTGTTGGTGGCATCGTTAGAGACATTTTGACCATGGGTGCAAGACCAATTGCCGTCATGGACCAGCTGAGATTTGGAGCGCCATCAGACCCCGACACCGCAAGAGTCGTGCATGGCGTTGTTGACGGCATCTCCTTCTATGGCAACTGCCTCGGACTTCCAAACATTGGTGGCGAGACTGTCTTTGACAAGGTCTACCAGGGCAACCCACTTGTGAATGCACTTGGCCGTTGGCGCCATGAAACACGAGGATCTAAAGCTTGCCAAGGCAACCAATGCCGGCGACCTAGTGATTCTCTTTGGTGCCAGGACCGGTGCCGACGGCATCGGTGGCGTGAGCGTGCTTGCCTCAGAAACCTTTGCCGATGGCGGTCCAACCAAGCGCCCAGCTGTTCAGGTTGGTGACCCATTTGCCGAGAAGGTGCTAATTGAGTGCTGCCTAGAGCTCTTTGAAGCAGGCGTGGTTGCAGGTATTCAGGACCTTGGTGGTGCCGGTATCTCCTGCGCCACAAGTGAGCTTGCCTCTAACGGCGGTATGGGCATGAGGGTGCAGTTGCAAGATGTGCTACTTCAGAGACGACTCGCTAACCCCAGAAGAGATTCTGATGAGCGAGTCTCAAGAGCGCATGATGGCAATCGTTCCCAAAAAGCACCTCAAAGACTTTGAGAAGATCGTAAACAAGTGGGAGGTCGAGTACTCGGTACTTGGCGAGGTCATCGACGAGGACCGGTTGTATATCAACTGGGGCGATCAAGAGATCGTCAACGTACCCCCAAGAACCGTTGCCCACGATGGCCCGGTCTACACTCGCCCAGTTGAATACCCCAAATACCAAGACGCCCTAAACGCCGACAGCTCAGACCGACTTGAACGAGCAAAAGACGCAACCGAGCTGGCGACCCAGCTGTTGCAGATTCTTAGCTCTCCTAACCAGGCAGACAAGAGCTGGATCACCGCGCAGTATGACAAGTACGTCATGGGCAACACCGCGCTTTCGATGCCAGATGATGCCGGCATGGTCAGGGTGAATGAAGACTCTGGTCTGGGCATCACCATTGCAACCGATGCCAACGGCAAGTACTGCCAGCTAAACCCCTATGAGGGCACCAAGCAGGCACTTGCCGAGGCCTATAGAAACGTTGCAGTAACTGGTGCAACACCAAAGGCCGTCACCAACTGCCTCAACTTTGGTTCTCCTGAGAACCCAGAGGTGATGTGGCAGTTCAAGGAAGCCACCGCAGGCTTAGCCGATGGCTGCATGGAGCTGGGAATCCCGGTTACCGGCGGAAACGTCAGCTTCTACAACCAAACCGGTGATGTTGCCATCTACCCAACTCCGGTAGTTGGTGTCTTAGGTGTGATTGACGATGTTGCAAGACGCATCCCATCTGGTTGGCAAGACGATGGCAACAACATCTACCTGCTCGGCACCACCATGGATGAACTAGATGGCTCTGCCTGGGCAGAGACCATCCACTCTCACCTCGGTGGTCAGCCTCCAAGGGTTGATCTCCAAAAAGAGAAGCAGCTTGCAGAGCTACTGCAGGGTGCTGCAGTGCAAGGCTTGATTGAATCTGCCCACGATGTCTCAGAGGGCGGTCTCGCGGTTGCAGTTGCAGAGAGCGCACTGAGATTCAACGTTGGAGCCAGAATCTGGATCGAAGAGCTCAAAGACCGCGACCAGCTTGATGACACCGCAGCCCTGTTCTCTGAATCTCAAGGAAGAGTCATCGTGACCGTAGGCCGGGAAGACGACGTGAAGTTCCAGGGTCTTTGTGAAGCAAGGGGCGTTCCAGTACTCCGCATCGGCGTCACCGATAAAGAGTCAGAGGCGTTGAACATTCAGGGCATTGCAGAGATTCCACTGAATGACGTTAGGTCTGGTTGGGCTAAGACTTTGACTGAGTTGTTTGGGTAAAAAAGCCTGACTAACCCAATAATCCATCTTGAGGGGATAGCACCTCAACCCAGGACCCTACAGGCCACTATTTAGCTCTCTTGCACCACACTTTATTGAAGCTTTAGGGAGTGTGAGTAATGCGTTTAAGGCCCTTTATGGGTGGGATGGTCCTAAGTGCCAGCCTTCCCATGATGGGCATCACCACTTCTCCCCCAGCTCCCAGCCACGCAGATGTCAGTATCTCTGTTAGCGCAGCTGAAAGCTGCGTTTGGTACATGGAGAATCTGCCATCGGTGATCAACATGCAGTCAGAGACTAAGTACAAGGGTGAGCCCTTGTTGGTCTCTGCAACGATTAGCCCGGCCCTTGGGTTTTCCGGTGACCCGGAAGTTCCCGGCTACTCCACGGCATGCAGCTTCTTCAACTCATCCTTCACGACCAAAAAGATGCAGGTAGCGATCGACAGTTCCCAGTTCGAGGCAACTTATGGTGGGACTACGGACGAAAGCCTTAGCTTTGGGTTGGACGAGAGACCCCTGTCAGTTGAAGTATCAAACGTTGACCAAGAGTGCCAGAACGTTACTGGGATGCCACTAACGGTTCCAGCTAATTTTGGCTGGGGAAGAAACAAATCTGCTACCTCAACCGCTTTAGATGTTGTTGCCTATTCGGATGTTCCGGATTGAAGAACTTCTTCCCCTCGGGCAATTCTGCAAAATGCTCACCAGAGCTGGAGTTTGAGGTTGAGATAAGCAGCGCACAATCAGGCCCCCCGGATGGAGCTGGTCAGACATACGTATTCACCGGTCCTAGCATTACCTTCAGCATGGAGAATGTTGCAAACACTTATGGCACCGTTGCAGAGTAGTCACTCAGTGCCTTTAGAACTTTGGCCCCGGATCCCACAGCAGAATTGACATCGAGAACGCACTCCAACACCGAAGAAACCTTTAAATTTTCTGTCGACTCAGCTGAGCGCATTTACGACGGATCCCTCTATGGAACAGCCGCGGAGTTCAGGTTCGTGCCCCAGAATAACCCGACCTGGTACTTTACCCGGACGGCTTGGACAAACAACCCAAGAAAGAGCTTTGGATTTAACATAGAACGGACCTTTAGCAGAGATGGAAAGCCCTTTACGACTTGGGTTTCGGTCGACTATCGAATTGATTACCGCTACCCAGGAACGGATTGGGTCATCGGTGCAGCTAACCAAACACGGGAAAGTGACCCAAAAAGTGTCTATCGGGTAATGAATGCTGAACCTTAGCAATTCCGCGCACGAGCGCAGCGCAAACCGCTTATTCGCAGGGTCTTGCAGCGCGCGTGCAGAGAAACAGATAATGCCTGAGGGGATAGCACCTCAAAAAAGCTGACCTCTGATGACCAAGCCCCGATCCAGAGCGATAATTAAGCCATCTCAAGAGAGTGTGAGCTATGCATTTAAGACCTTTGGCAGGTGTGGTGGCGATAGTTGCCAGCTTTCAAATGCTGGGCCTTGCGATTTCTACCCCTCCCAGTCACGCCAATGTCAGCATCTCGGTGAGTGCTGCTGAGAGCTGCATTTGGTACCTTGAAAATGTCCCCACGGGAATAAACCTCGAATCTGAAACCAAGTACAAAGGCCAACCAATCAGTATTTCCGGAACTATCAGTGCAGCAATTGGTTTCTCCGGAAATGCTGACGTGCCGGACTACGCCACTCAATGCAGCTTCTTCAACTCATCCCTGACCACAAAGAAACTCACCGTTTCGCTTGTTGGAAGTGAGTTCAGAGCAACCTACAACGGCACAATAGACGACAGCATGGGCTTTGGTGTGGATGAGCGTCCACTCGTTCTTGAAACCTCGAGTGGCGCTGCAAACTGCCCTCAGGTTGAGGGCCTTCCCGCTACAGTTCAAGCAAGCTGGAAATGGGGACCGATTTCGAACATAGATGACCTCGAACGCTCATTTGATCTGGTTACGTATTCGAGTACCCCAAATGTTGGTGAAAAGAATCACTTTCTTTCCGGGGAGGCTGCGAAGTGCGCACCAGAAGTAGAGCTCTCGGTCGAGATTCGAAGCACACAACAAGGCCCTCCAGAAGGTGCCGGTCTTACATACCTCTTTGAAGGTCCGAGTCTGACCTTCGCCCTAAACGACAACTAAGTTGCCTTCCCTACATGCGCCCCAATCGCTCTGTTCCTGAGATCCAAAACAGGCCCGCGTAAACCGTGAGGGGTTAGCACCTCAAATCTCAGAAATCCCCTAGGTGAAGCGGATACGGGCTGTTTGTATCGTGTTAACACGAACCGTGTTAACACCAACTAAGGAGACCTAATGGAAAAGAAGAATTTGGCAGGTGCGCTAATCGCGTCTCTGTCCCTACCGCTTATGTTGGCAACGTTTAGCGTGCCACTAGCGAATGCCGCGGGGGTTTCATCCTCAGTAGCAACCGTCGACAACTGCAAATGGGTTATGGCGAACATCCCGGGTTCTTTCGCTATGACTTCCTCTGGGGACGCAAAGTACGACGGTGACGCGCTCACTGTCTCCGCTTCCCTATTAGGGCCAACCCTGGGTCTCAGTGGTTCCACCTCAACCGTCGCAACTTCTGCGGAAAGCAGCACTGAGTGCAGCTTCTACAACAGAGTTCTCAATGCCTCACTGTCTGCAACGCTGGACACCGTGTCTTTCGTAGCAAGCTACGAGAAGGCTGACGGCACCACTGAATCCGACATCGCCATGAACTTCTCTCTTGAAGCTGGCTTACCACTGGTGATCACCCCAGACATTTCAGCTTGTACTGTTCCGTCGGGTTGGACATCATCAACAATCAGCTTCACTGCTTCCTCATCTGAGCAGTTGATTGCATTCACTAGCAGTACGGACGGCTATGATGCAGGCGATGCACCCCGCTGTGATCCTCCAGGAACCATTGAAGTGCAGATCCCGCAGCGCACCTCAGTGCCTGAAGGAGCGGGTAGCGACTACTCGTTCACTGGTCCAACCATCACATTCTCGAGCACTCCTAGCAACAACTACGACTACGTTGCCGGAACCGAGTAACTAAACAGCGAATCAGAAACCCCTACCCCAGGGCAGCCCAATCAGCTGCCCTGGGGTAGGTGTTAGTAAGGAAAATCATCAGGCGCCTACTGGCCGCAGCACTAGCGATTGTCGCAATGACCTTCGCGATTACACCTGTTGCGTCAGCGAGCGGCCTAGGTATTTTCATTTCATTTGGTCAATCCGGGGAGACGGACGCCGAAGCCAGTGGACGTATCTGGGGTGGTGGTGAGGCTGGCACCAGCTTTACCCGCACGATGGTGATCGAGAGCCTTAGCTCCGACACCGATCAAGCAATCACTTTTGAGATCAATGACCAGGTCACTGAAAACGAAACATCGTTCATAGATTTCAGCACCCCGAGCCGAATCACAGATTGGGTACTCTTTGAACCTGCTGCGCCAGTATTGAGGCCCGGTGAAAGAGTTGAGGTCACAATAACCTTCAACATCCCTCCCGGCACCAACGACGGCGCCTTCAACGCAAACATAAGGACCTTCAGCTCGGCGGCAGCCGAGGCTGACATGGCAGATTCAGATGCCGGAACCCAGGTTGTAATCGGGACGCGTCTTGCGATTGACGCCAAGGTCTGGCTGGGTGTTGGAGACGCCCTCGCATTGGCCCCGGTCTTTGACATCATCGGTGTAGACGGAGCGTTGATTGACGAGGATAAGTTCGTCAGAGTCTTCTTTGAAAACACCGGGATATCACCAGTGCAGCCCTCAGGTCGAATGCAGCTGAGTGATCCGAACTTTGTCGACAGGGTCTTTGAGCCAGTTGACTTCTCAGTGCCTGAACTGCAGGGTGGCGAGATCCAATTTGTCGACATCCCGGTCCCGGCAGATCTAGAGGATGGTTTCTTCAGGGTATTCGTCACGGCCCAATCCGGCGAGGTCAGAATCACCAGACTGTTTGAAGCCAGCCTGGTCTTTGATGATCCAAACAAGCTTGCGATATCAGACTTAGCTATTCGCATAGCCGGCTTTGTAATTGCAGCCCTGGGGCTCGTGTTTGGCGTGAGGCTGATTCGAGGCAGTGGCCAAAAGGTAGCCAAAGAACCTAAAGAGCCTCGAGGTTCAAAACCAGCGAGAGCAAAGGCAATCAAACTGCCTAGGAAGCTGCTCAAACTTAGAAGTGAGCCTGAGGCAACGAAGGCGGAAGATCCGATTGAGGCCATCCAGGCGGCAATAGCCAGGATGGAAAAGCAGTTCCAGGAACTCAACCAGGAGATTGCCACCACCAAGCCAACTCCTAGACGCAAGCCCACACCAAGACCAAAGGCTGCCCCAAAGCCAAAGACCTCTGCAGCACCTTCGGCCAAAAAGCCTGCATCGGCTCAGCCTGCCAAAAAGGCCCCGTCTAAAGAGGCGGTCTCAAGGGCTGCGGTTCAAAAGACCACTGCCGCCAGGCCAGCCTCAAGGCCCGCAGCCGCCAAGGCTGCCCCAGCTAGGCAAAAGCCCGCCCCGAGAAAGACATCGCCAGCGCCGGAGTCCAAGAAGGTTGCTCCTGCCCAAAAGCCGCCCGTGAAAAAGACTCCGGCTAAGCAAGCTGTTGCAAAGGCAGCGGTTCAAAAGACCACCGCCGGCAAAGCCGGCAGTGAGAAAGAAAACTAACTAGGAGAGCTTCACCCGCAACAGTGAGCCTGAGCCGGTATTACTGAGCTCCCAATCATTTGATACCGAGTCAAAGTATGTCGAACCTAACCCCGGGACTCCGTCTCTTGGACCGGTGCCGTCATCTGCGACGGTGATCTCGGGGCCCTCCCCAATTGTCACTGAGATCCTCGATGCGAAGCCGTGGCGAACGCCATTGGCGATTCCCTCGTTGATAACTTCCCTGACTTCCTCGAGCTGCTTTTGGCTAAGGGGTGTTGGGCTAATGGCAAAGGTGATCTGGGCCATGCCTCCCCAGTCTTTCTCCAGCCGCATGATCACCTCTTCGAGGCTGGTGACCTGCTGCCTGCCAAACTCTGCCAAGGACTCGTTTAGAACTCTTTCTATTTGGTCAATTTCCTCGCTGAGATCTGTATTATCCATTCGTGATTCGATGCGAGCGGCAACACCATTGAGCTTGGATTGCATGTGACCGTGCAGGAACTGAGCCAATTGGCGATCCCGGAGTGCCAACTCTCGAATCCTTCTGAGCTCCTCAAGATCTGATTCATCTAAGAACTTCTCGAACTCTGTTTCCACCTTCTGCCCAAGCTCCAAAAACGCCTTTGCCATGCCGATACACATGGTGAGCTGGAAAAGCCATACGAGATTGGCAATCATGAAGCCAACATCATCACCAAGACTGCGGCCATCGGAGAGGAAGGTTCCAAGCGCCACCTGAGAAAAGGCGATCAGAACCATCGAAGTGAGATAGACGCCCAGGGCACCCGCGGTGGTTTTGACTGGTATTGCTTTTGCCAATAACAGCCCTGCGATCAACAGCACTGACCTGACTAGCTGAATAAGCAAACCATCTTCGATACCAAACACTCTGACATTTGCAGTTAGAGAGGTGAGGGCCCAAAGTGGCACAACCCAGCCCACCGAATAGACGTGTCCTCGAATCGCAATCTTGGCCATTTGGGTGAGCTTGAAGCTGGGAAACTTCAAAGACTCCCTGCGCCATATCTCCTGGCTCAGTGGACGTAGATCCGAATTCACAATGTCACGCAGCTCACCAACCAGCCCCTGCGAATCTAGCGATTTACCCGACTGGGCAATCCTTTGCTTGGCATCTGTAACGAACCTCACCAAAGTTGCCGGGTAGCTCTCGCCACCAACACTGGCAACCTTCTCGCTAATCAGCGCCTCGCGCTGCTGAGCGCAGCGATAGCGCAGTGAACCGACCAGTGCAACCGCCGGCACCACAATCAAACCGCCAATAGCCGAAAACCCCAGACGCGCTATGAATTCGGGCAGGCTGTCGAAGGCATACCCAAAAAACACCAGTCCCACCCAGGTGAGAAAACCTTTGAGCACCCCGGCAGCAGCACCCCCAACCACTAGCGCTCCAAGGCTTATGCTCACCTCACGCTCTTGGGTCTTGAGGTATCGATCAAGAGCCACGAGAATGACGAAGATTGCGGCAACCGCTCCAATGTTGGCAAAGACAAGACCCAGCGTCCTACCGGTGTCTTCAAAACTGGTGGCTGTCAGGAAAGAGATTAGGACAATCGAAACGCCCAACAGGGCGAAGATCGAGTAGTCAAAAGCTCCAGAGGCAGCAAATCTTTGCCCGAAGAAGTCGCTAAGCCTCTTGAGCATCTTGCATAACCCCCGTGGAGCGGAAGTAAACCCTGGCGATGTGAACCCTTTGGTTCACTGAGTTGCTATTGACAATCCCCAATGACTTAGCAACTCTCGAGATGGTTAGCTCGACCGACTTTTCCTTCACAAATCTTCTCTTTGCAATCTCCGAGTTGGAAAGCCCTTCGGCGACCAACCGCAAAGTCTCTATTTGAACATCACTCAGCTTGCCAAAAGCTGAATTGTTCTCAGCCTCGCTGTTACCCATGGCGGCGATAGCAGCATCGTTTACAGCACCTTTCAGCATCGTTAGGTTCTGCACGGATTTCTTAGTCAAATACACCGTGCCCTTCGGCACGGCAGGCAACGAAGGGCCCAGGAGTCTTGGATCCTCAAAAGAGGTCAACACCACTATCCCTATCTTTGGATTCACCCTGCGGAGCTCCTTGGAAACATCTAAACCAGTGGCTCCCTTGCCCAAATGGAGATCTAGCATCGCGACCTGGGGCTTCACAGCTATTGCTCGCTCTAAAGCTTTACCGGGCTCGGCCTCCTCGGCGACAACGTCAAAACCAAAGTGCCTGAGGGCTCCGACAATGCTCAGTCTGGTGAAGGGGTCATCCTCCAAAACCAGCACTCTTAGCGACATGTCTCAAGTCTCTCCCGTTGGGAGATAAAAAGACAGCTGATTGGATTTTCTGGGCAATCTCTTGAGGGGTTAGCCCCTCAAGCTCTGCCATAGGCCGCCAAGAATTAAAGCTGACAAAATCAAGTTCACCAGAATCGATGAGGTCTTGAATTGTTTGTTCCATGGACTACTCCCGGAGGTTGACCAAAGGTCTCGATTGGACGGTTCGAATAAACCCTGATTCTGCCTCCTTCCAATCTTTTGCGCTTAAGTTATTCACAGCCACCTCTTTGCCAATGATTTCGGTTGCTCTGAGCGACAAATCAAACGCCCCAGACCGGTCAAAGTCCCCGACCAAAAGAACGTCAATGTCTCCAGGATCGACTCCTGGCACACCCTGATAACGCTCAGCCCAAGACCCATAGATAAAGGCTTCTTGAACACCGGCAAGCTCAGAAAACAAATCCCTTAGGACCTCAGCTGGGCCAAAGCTGTAGAGGACAATCTCGGAAAGAGCCGCAAACAACTGGTGATCCTGATTGGCTCTCACGAGCTGCATGTTTCCAGCTGGACGAACAGTTACGAACTGAACCTGCTCGAGCCTGCGAATCTCGCGCAAAGCTGTAGGCAAAGATGTCCCAACCCGATTAGCCAAATCCGATACGGAGTACTCGAGATCTTTGTTGACCAGCAGAATCGCCAATATCCTTCCTTGCACATCACTGCGGAGGATTGGCATCAGAGAAGGATAGCTAGCTTTCATAAAACGAAAGATAACATACGTTTATTGAAATAAATAGAGGTCACTCCACTGCCATTTGATTGCTCTCACCACCCGGGGCCCCGCCAGTTAGGTGACTGCGAGCAAAGCTAGAATTCTGCGCACATCTGCGACCATTCTTCGAGCGGCCAAAAGAGCCTCTTCTGCCTGCCGAGCAGTCAACTCGGTCATTGTGGAGTCACCATACTGAGATTGATTTCTTAGCGTTTTCATCCACTCCAAGTCACACCAGATCTCTTGATTGAAAACATCGATGCTCGCAACTTTGACAAAGGAAGAGTGACTCCCGGCTCTCTCATGCACTCGAAGACCAAATGCTTCGAGAACCGCCGCAACTGATTTTCTTGCTGCGTCGTAGGAAAGCGAGATAGAGACAGCGGGCTCGTCCCTAACAGCCATCTCGCTGATAGCTAGTTGGGACTCCGCTCTCTTGAGACTAGCCAGGCCGTCGCTGGCCTTTGTGAGTATCTCACTCAGCTCTCCAGGTTTTAGAACTGCGCGAATTTTCTCCTCAATGCTCTCCATCGCTTCCAATTGGGACAAGCGTTCCCTCTTTCACTGTTCGCCAAAAACTGCCTTTTGGGTTAGCCCACTCTTCACTCGACACGGTCATGACATTGACTTCTCTGCCACAAAGCTCAGTTGCCCGTGATGCAATCTCGGTTGTCTCTCTCATGCCCAAAGTTCCGACCAGAGCGACGTCAACGTCGCTGGGGTCGGGACCAGCCTGACCATTCAGACGCTTCGCCCAAGAACCGAATATAAAGGCTTGAGATATTCCTGCAACGCCTTGCAACAATCTGTGGATAACTACTTGAGGACCATAGGAGTAGAGCACAAGCTTTTGAACTGCTTTGATGAGCCTGTGATCTTCGTTGACCTTGACCAATCTGCTTCTACCGACTCTTCTCTCTAGAAGATACTCAGCCTCAACGAGTCGATCCACTTCTCGCATCACAGAGGCAACAGAGGTTTTAGAAAAGTTAGCGAGCTCTGTAAGAGTGAACTCGCGCTCTGGGTCTAAATACAAAGCGGCCAGCAAAAGGCCCTGAGCATCGCTACGAAGAAGCGGTGCGAGAGAGGGCCATGTATTTTTCATAAAACAGAGAATAATCTCTGTTTATTGAAAAAGAAAGGCTTTCCTACTTTCTCGCCACCCTCAGCACCCTTGCCAAATAACCAGCCAACACCAAAGCCCCTGCCGGGTAGAGCATTGCCAAAGGAAGAGTGACTAGGTCTGAGAGCACCCCGACAAGTGAAGGGCCAACAAAGTAAGCACCAATAGCAATAACACCGATTCTGGCAATGCCAATGGAAGGTGCAACGCCCTTGATGTTGGCAGCACCGAGAATGAACGCTGGAAACATTGGCCCAATAGCCATGCCTGCAAAGAAGAACCCGGTGTTCACAACAATCAAAGCCAACAGGGGGTTAGTGCCAGATAACCAAATGCCTAAGAAGATGCTGGCAATCCAGACTGAACCACCAACAACACCCAAGAACCTAACCACAAGGAATGGCCCCCAGCGCTCTAGCCACCGATCCCCTAAGAACCTAGAGATGATCATGGCCGCAGCAAAGGTTGCAAAGGCAGAGGCATTGAACCCTCGGTCAACATCCATGTGGTCACGAAGTAGCAGTGCTCCCCAGTCCGCCGCAGCACCCTCGGCAATAAAGGAACCTGCAGCACCAATACCCATGATCCAGAGCGGTATTGCAGCTAACCCAAACCAAGGAACGGAGTTCTTAGTCTCCACCTCACCATCACCCTGGTGTTCATCCAAGCTGGATGGCAGCAGCAACCTGGTTGCCATAAAGAACACCACCATGCCAACCAAGGAAACCCCAACCAGGTTCTCAGCAGGAGTCAACAAATAGGCAACCGAAGCGCCAAATAGCGTGGCAGCAAGTGTCCCCACCGACCACATGCCATGGAAGGAGGTTATGTACCGCTTCCCTAGATGCTTCTCAATAGCAACCGCCTGGGCATTGCCACCAATATCTAGCGAGGCGTATCCAAAGCCCATTACAAATAAGCCAATAACCAACACAAAGGCATTCAGGCTCAAACCCATGAGGCTCACACCAAGTGGCACGATCACACTCGACACATACATCACCGGCCTAGAACCAAACCGGTGAATAGCCCTGCCAGATAGCTGTGCTCCCAGAACAGCACCAACAGAAGATGCCACCAACACCAAACCAAACTGAGTATCAGTCAGAGCATTAGCGGTCTTGATCTCAGGAATCCTTGGCACCCAAGCCATAGAGACAACACCCATAACAAAGAACATCAACCAAAGCGCGTTGCGCGCTTTGGTTGCCTGATTGGTGATTGTGATCAATTACTCTTCTTCCGAACTGGTTGGATTAAAACTTTGCCTTGAGGTTTTGGGGAAAGAGAAGTTGGTCGGCTATTCGGAGCTGAGTGCGAAGTCCAGGTTCACATCAAGAGCATGCGCATAGGCCAACAGTGTCATGATCCTTGGGTTTGCTCCAACGTTTTCAAACTGAGAAATAGCAGGTTGGGTCACTCCCATCCGCTTAGCCAAATCATTCTGAGAAAGACCTAGCTCGAGTCGGCGATCTATGAGAGCCAACCTCAGCCCATGCCATGAGGATGCGTTCTCATAGGCAAGCTTCTGGCTCTCAGTTAGTTCGTTAGTCATAAGCAAAAGCTTATTCATTAGAGTCCTCCTTCACAAGGCATCGAGAGAATTGTTCTTCTTTTGCCATCTCGAATACTGACTGGGCAAGGATGATGTGGTGGTTTTGCATTTCACGCATGAGTGCCCGGTCTTGCAAAACCTCCTTGATCTGAATAACCAGCCCCAGAATCAGAAGGTGGCTTTTTAGCAAGTGGCAGTAAATCCTCACAAGACCTACTGACTCCGTTATCCCAAGGTCTAACCTCAACTCGAACATCTCACTGTCGGAGCTCTTTATCTCTCTCACTGATCTAGTAAGCCAGAGGTCGCCCTGCCGCAGTTTTTCGATGGCGGCCGAAGCAAAACCTACGACTTGATCGAATTGGAATTGGCTTAGTCCAAATCTCTCTAAAGAGCGGCCCAACGCAGAGACAAAAGACTCGCCAGCAAAGCTGGGATACCAGCAAAAGTCCAACGACTTACTTGAAGGGTCGCTATCTAGGTTTGTATTCATGTGATCAAGTTAGATAAGGCCAGGCGCCTTTGGGTGGCAGATTCTAAGACTGTGGAGAACTTGGTTTGTGCTGGCCTGTGGATAACGGGCGACTAATTACTTAGCATCCACACTCGAGGCATCGAAACTCAGCCTCAAGTTAAGCGCTTGAGCGTATGCAATCAGGGTCATAAGCCTGGGGTTACCGCTCAAGCTCTCAAATTGAGAAACTGCCGATTGGGTGATGCCGAGTTTCATAGCCAGATCAGCTTGGGTCAGACCCTGCGCCTCTCTGGCTTCAACCATCATGTTTCTAAGGTCATGCCAAGAACCAAGGTTGGCAAAGCTGAGAGCGACCTCTTGACTCATTGACTCTTTCATTAGTAATAGCTTA